>NZ_CP075567.1:0-1419375 GCF_021018765.1 Pseudomonas fitomaticsae
ATGTCCCGACTCAATCCCCGGCAGCAAGAAGCCGTGAACTACGTCGGCGGCCCTCTATTGGTGCTCGCCGGTGCTGGCTCCGGCAAGACCAGCGTGATCACGCGCAAGATTGCGCACCTGATCCAGAACTGCGGCATCCGTGCCCAGTACATCGTCGCCATGACCTTCACCAACAAGGCCGCGCGCGAGATGAAGGAACGGGTCGGCACCCTGCTGCGTGCCGGCGAAGGTCGCGGCCTGACGGTCTGCACCTTCCACAACCTGGGCCTGAACATCATCCGCAAGGAACATGAACGGCTGGGCTACAAACCCGGTTTCTCGATCTTCGACGAAACCGACGTCAAGTCGCTGATGACCGACATCATGCAGAAGGAATACGCAGGCGACGACGGCGTCGACGAGATCAAGAACATGATCGGCGCCTGGAAAAACGACCTGATCCTGCCGGCCCAGGCCCTGGAAAACGCCCGCAACCCCAAGGAACAGACCGCCGCCATCGTCTACACCCACTACCAGCGCACGCTCAAGGCGTTCAACGCGGTGGACTTCGACGACCTGATCCTGCTGCCGGTGAAGCTCTTCGAAGAGCACGCCGACATCCTCGAAAAGTGGCAGAACAAGGTGCGTTACCTGCTGGTCGACGAATACCAGGACACCAACGCCAGCCAGTACCTGCTGGTGAAAATGCTCATCGGCAAGCGCAACCAGTTCACCGTGGTGGGCGACGACGACCAGTCGATCTACGCCTGGCGCGGCGCGCGGCCGGAAAACCTGATGCTGCTCAAGGACGACTACCCGTCCCTGAAAGTGGTGATGCTGGAGCAGAACTACCGCTCCACCAGCCGCATCCTGCGCTGCGCCAACGTGCTGATCTCGAACAACCCCCACGAATTCGAAAAGCAGCTGTGGAGCGAGATGGGCCACGGCGACGAGATCCGCGTGATCCGCTGCCGCAACGAGGACGCCGAAGCCGAGCGCGTGGCCATGGAAATCCTCAGCCTGCACTTGCGCACCGACCGTCCGTACAGCGATTTCGCGATCCTCTATCGCGGTAACTACCAGGCCAAGCTGATCGAGCTGAAACTGCAGCACCATCAGGTGCCGTACCGTCTGAGCGGCGGCAACAGCTTCTTCGGGCGTCAGGAAGTGAAAGACCTGATGGCCTACTTCCGCCTGATCGTGAACCCGGACGACGACAACGCCTTCCTGCGGGTGATCAACGTGCCGCGCCGCGAGATCGGCTCGACGACCCTGGAAAAGCTCGGCAACTACGCCACCGAACGCAAGATCTCGATGTACGCCGCCACCGACGAACTCGGCCTGGGCGAGCATCTGGACAGCCGCTTCACCGATCGTCTGTCGCGCTTCAAGCGCTTCATGGACAAGGTGCGCGAGCAGTGCGCCGGCGAAGACCCGATCTCCGCCCTGCGCAGCATGGTCATGGACATCGACTACGAGAACTGGCTGCGCACCAACAGTTCCAGCGACAAGGCCGCGGACTACCGGATGAGCAACGTCTGGTTCCTGATCGAAGCCTTGAAGAACACCCTGGAAAAAGACGAAGACGGCGAAATGACCGTCGAGGACGCCATCGGCAAACTCGTCCTGCGTGACATGCTGGAACGTCAGCAGGAAGAAGAGGACGGCGCCGAAGGCGTGCAGATGATGACTCTGCATGCGTCCAAGGGCCTGGAATTCCCTTACGTGTTCATCATGGGCATGGAAGAGGAAATCCTCCCGCACCGCTCCAGCATCGAAGCCGACACCATCGAAGAAGAACGCCGCCTGGCGTACGTGGGCATCACCCGCGCGCGCCAGACCCTCGCATTCACCTTCGCCGCCAAGCGCAAACAGTACGGCGAGATCATCGACTGCGCGCCAAGTCGCTTCCTCGATGAACTGCCGCCGGACGACCTGGCCTGGGAAGGCAACGACGACACACCGACCGAAGTCAAAGCCGTGCGGGGCAACAGCGCATTGGCTGATATACGCGCGATGTTAAAGCGCTAGAATTGACCACTTTTTTTAAAACCTTAGGGCGCACAAGGCGCCAACAGAGGACAGCTTCATGGAAGCCCTGCACCAGAAAATCCGCGAACAAGGCATCGTGCTTTCCGACCAGGTCCTGAAGGTCGACGCCTTCCTGAACCACCAGATCGACCCGGCCCTGATGAAGCTGATCGGCGACGAATTCGCCACGCTGTTCAAGGATTCGGGCATCACCAAGATCGTCACCATCGAAGCCTCGGGCATCGCTCCGGCGATCATGACCGGTCTGAACCTCGGCGTACCGGTGATCTTCGCCCGCAAGCAACAGTCCCTGACCCTGACTGAAAACCTGCTGTCGGCGACCGTTTACTCGTTCACCAAAAAGACCGAAAGCACCGTGGCCATCTCCCCGCGTCACCTGACCAGCAGCGATCGCGTGCTGATCATCGACGACTTCCTGGCCAACGGTAAGGCGTCCCAGGCGCTGATCTCGATCATCAAGCAGGCCGGCGCCACCGTCGCGGGCCTGGGTATCGTGATCGAGAAGTCGTTCCAGGGCGGCCGTGCGGAGCTGGATTCGCAGGGTTACCGCGTCGAGTCGCTGGCTCGCGTGAAGTCGCTGAAGGATGGCGTGGTTACCTTCATCGAGTAATCGCTGACAGGCGCAAACACACTGCAATACCTGTGGGAGCTGGCTTGCCAGCGATGGGGCCATATCCTTCAACATCCAAGTTGACTGATACACCGCCATCGCGGGCAAGCCCGCTCCCACAGGTTTTTTGTCGTTTTTTTACTAAGCAGTGGCCTTCAGGCCCGTTAGCAACAACCGCTGAAACAGGTCTTCCTTCAGACCTTCCGGATCGGTGAGCTGCATGCGCGCCAGATGCTCCGGATACAGCGAAGCCTCAGGCGCATCCAGCGCTGCCTTGCCCAGTTCCAGAATCTCGGTCAGCTTGAATTTGCTCTTGAGCCAGTTCAGCGCCCGCAACAGATCCTTCTCGACCTCAGTGAAATCGCAGCCCAGCGGATACTCCGGAAACAGGTTCGGGTGCCGCGCGGCAATCGCCTGCAAGCGTTGCGGCGTGTTGTCGGTAAAGCGCGGATCGAGACGGAAATCCTTCGGCAGTTTGCCGACCTTCTGCGCCTGTTCGATCAGGCCCTGCTGGAAGCGCGAGTCGCTGATATTGAGCAGCGCCTCAATCACCACCGCATCCGACTTGCCGCGCAGGTCGGCGATGCCGTACTCGGTCACCACGATATCGCGCAGGTGCCGTGGAATCGTGCAGTGGCCGTATTCCCAGACAATGTTCGAACTGACATCCCCGCCGGACTCGCGCCAGCTGCGCAACAGCAGGATCGAGCGCGCATCGTGCAGCGCATGGCCCTGTGCAACGAAGTTGTATTGCCCGCCGACGCCGCTGAGCACCCGCCCGTCTTCCAGTTGATCCGCCACCCCGGCCCCCAGCAGTGTCATGGTGAACACGGTGTTGATGAACCGCGCATCCAGACGCTGCAGGCGCTTGAGCTCTTCCTGACCGTACAGCTCGTTGATGTAGCTGATGCGGGTCATGTTGAATTCGAGGCGTTTGCTCAGCGGTAACTCACGCAAGCGCTCATAGAAACTGCGCGGCCCGAGGAAGAAACCTCCGTGGATCGACAGGCCATCGGTTTGCGCCGCCTCGTCGAGGATCCCGGCGTTGGCCTGCTCCTGGGTCTGCAGATCCGGGTAGACCTTGCGCCGGATGATCCCCGCTTCGGCCAGCACCAGCAGGCCGTTGACGAACATTTCGCTGCAACCGTACAGGCCTTTGGCGAAGGGCTCGATGCCGCCCTCGCGTTCGATCAATTGCGCCCACTGGCTGAGGTTCACATCGGCCAGCAGGTCCTGGTATCCGGCGTTGTCGGCCTGACGTGCCAGCAACGCGGCGGTCAGCGCATCGCCCATCGAGCCGATGCCGATCTGCAAAGTGCCGCCATCGCGCACCAGCGTACTGGCGTGCAAACCGATGAAGTGATCCTGAAACCCGACGGGCATGTTCGGCGTGGAAAACAGCGTGCTGCTGTCCTTTTCGTCGATCAGCAGGTCGAAGGTGTCGATATCGACTTCGGCATCGCCCGGCATGTACGGCAACTCGGTGTGCACCTGGCCGACCAGCAGAATGGTCTCCCCCGCCGCCCGGCGTTTGGCGATCATCGGGAACAGGTCGAGGGTGATGTCCGGGTTGCAGCTCAGGCTCAGGCGATCCGGGTGTTCGCTGCTGCTGGCGAGCAACTGCGCCACCAGGTTCAGCCCGGCGGCGTTGATGTCGCGGGCGGCGTGGCTGTAGTTGCTGCTGACGTAATCCTGTTGGGCCGGCGCGCTATTGAGCAGACTGCCGGGCTGCATGAAGAATTGCTGAATGCGGATGTTGGACGGCAGGCTGTCGCGGTGCAGGTCGGCAAGAAATTCCAGTTCCGGGTAATCGCCGAACACCCGCTCGACGAAGGGTTCGATGAAGCGCTTCTGCAAACCATCGCCCAGGGCCGGACGGCCGAGGCACAGGGCGGTGTAGATCGTCAGCTGACGTTCGGGCAACCCGGCAACCCGCCGGTACAGCGCGTTGACGAAGGGATTGGGTTTGCCCAGCCCCAGCGGCAGGCCCATGTGGATGTGCGCCGGCAACCGCGCCAGCACGTCGTCCACTGCCTGTTCGATCGAACACAACTGCACCATCTGAAGCCTCCTGCCCGTTCCGTGAATAGAGGTACGACCGAGATTGCCGGTTGTTTGCTGCAAAGAACAGCCTCAGGCCTGAATCGCGGGCACAAAAAAACCGTCCGAAGACGGTTTTTTTCGTCACAAGCGCGGCTTATTTCAGGCCGGACATTTTCTGGATCGCGCCTTTCAGCTCTTCATCGGAGCAGTCGGCGCAGGTGCCTTTCGGCGGCATGGCGTTGATGCCGGTGATGGCCTTGGCCAGGATGCCGTCGAGGCCGCCCTGGTGATCGGCGCGCTCTTTCCAGGCTGCGGCGTCACCGATTTTCGGTGCGCCCAACAGGCCGGAGCCGTGGCAAGCGTTGCAATGTTTGGCAATCACTTCGTCCGGCGTCTTGGCGCCGCCACCGCCGCCCGCCGAAGCAGCGACTTCCATCCCCTTGCACTCTTGCCCTTGAACACACACCTGGCCGACCGGCTCGAGGCGTTTGGCAATGTCGTCATTCGTCGCAGCTTGAGCGCTGACAGCCCAGAGGGCCAGTACGGTTGCTGGTGCAGCCAGCATTTTCATAATTAGGTTCACGCGTTCACCCTCAATGGTGGCTATTCACGCCTGCGGCCACGGTTCGCAGGCGGGCGCAAGTATAGCGGTTAGCCCGCTTCACTGAAACAACCCCAAAGTCGAAGGGGTTATATCGCGCTGTGGAAAAACGTTTCGGGTGCCTTCGCCGTATGGCCTGGCGCCTCTTTGTTTAAAAATTTGCCGGCGTGGCTGCGCTGATTAGTCGCGCCGGTGCATCGAACGGATTACGGAAACGATGCGGCTTGGTACTTTCAAAGTAGTAGCTGTCGCCGGCTTCGAGGATAAAAGTTTCAAGACCCACCACCAGCTCCAGCCGCCCTTCCACCAGAATCCCGGTTTCCTCGCCTTCGTGGGTGAGCATTTCTTCGCCGGTGTCGGCGCCCGGCGGGTAGATTTCATTGAGGAACGCGATGGCTCGGCTCGGGTGCGCGCGGCCGACCAGTTTCATGGTCACGGCGCCGTCGGAAATGTCGATCAGCTCGTTGGCTTTGTAGACGATCTGGGTCGGTTTTTCCTGCAGGATCTCTTCGGAAAAGAACTCGACCATGGACATGGGAATCCCGCCCAGAACTTTCCTCAGCGAACTGATCGAAGGGCTGACGCTGTTCTTTTCGATCATCGAAATGGTGCTGTTGGTGACGCCCGCGCGCTTGGCGAGTTCACGCTGGGAAAGCCCTTTGAGCTTGCGGATCGATTGCAGTCGTTCACCGACGTCCAAGGCTGGAGCCTCCTGATGCTGTAGAAATATTGAGCGTTATCATGGCGACAGCGTTCAGTATTTACAACACTTGGGCCCCGCTTGCGCTTCAACCCTCGGAATAGAGCCTTGGCACCCGGCGCAGGTTGCAGAAGATCTGGTACGGAATGGTGTCCGCCCACTTCGCCACATCGCTGGCGAGGATGTTCTTGCCCCACAACTCGACGGTCGAACCGAGGCCGGCTTGCGGCACGTCGGTCAGGTCGATGCACAGCATGTCCATCGACACCCGCCCAAGAATGCGGCTGCGCTGACCGGCCACCAGCACAGGGGTGCCGGTCGGTGCCTGACGCGGATAACCGTCGGCGTAACCCATGGCGACTACGCCGATGCGCATCGATTTGTCGGTGATGAATTTCGCGCCGTAGCCCACCGGCTCGCCGGCCGGCAGTTCACGCACGCTGATGACTTTCGACTCCAGGGTCATCACCGGTTGCAGGCGCTCGGCCACGACGTTGGCTTCTTCGAACGGGGTAGCGCCGTAGAGCATGATGCCCGGGCGCACCCAGTCGCTGTGAATCTGCGGCCAGCCCAGCACCGCCGGCGAGTTGCGCAGGCTGACTTCGGCTGCCAGGCCCTGACGCGCGGCTTCGAACACCGCGACTTGCTCGGCGCTGCTCTGCTCGTGCAGTTCATCGGCCCGGGCGAAGTGGCTCATCAGCACGACTTTCGCTACTTTGCCGCTGGCCAGCAGACGCTGGTAAGCCGCCGGGTAATCCTTCGGATGCAGGCCCACACGGTGCATGCCCGAATCGAGCTTCAGCCACACGGTGATCGGTTTGCTCAACGCCGCCTGCTCGATCGCTTCGAGCTGCCACAGCGAATGCACCACGCACCAGAAATCGTGCTCGACGATCAGCGCCAGCTCGTCGGCCTCGAAAAAGCCCTCGAGCAACAGCACCGGCGCGCGAATCCCGGCAGCACGCAGCTCCAGCGCTTCTTCGATACACGCCACCGCGAAGCCGTCCGCTTCAGCCTCCAGCGCCTGGGCGCAACGCACCGCGCCATGGCCGTAGGCATCGGCCTTGATCACCGCGAGTGCCTTGGCACCGGTGACTTCACGGGCGATACGGTAGTTGTGACGCAGGGCTTGAAGGTCGATCAGGGCACGGGCAGGACGCATGGCAGCAGACTTCTTGGCGGTCATGGGAATAAAAACCGGCGCTGGCTGACGGCGTGAACCGCCAACAGCACCGGGAGAGGGATCTTGCAACGGGTTACGGCAACGCGGCGACGATGGAGATCTCGACCAGGATGCTCGGCTTGGCCATCTTCGCTTCGACCGTGGCACGGGCCGGGGCGGCGCCCTTGGGCAGCCACTGATCCCACACCGAATTCATGCCGGCAAAGTGCGCCTCGATGTCGTTCAGGTAGATCGTCGCCGACAGCAGATGCTGTTTGTCGGTGCCAGCCAGATCGAGCAGACGCTCGATGTTGGCGAGTACGTCGCGGGTCTGCTGTTCGACACCGGCGTTGAAGTCATCGCCGACCTGCCCGGACAGATACACCGTACCGTTGTGGCTGACGATCTGACTCATGCGCTCATTGGTGAGCTGGCGCTGGATTGCCATGCTTTGCGGACTCCTGGGTGGTGTTGCCATAACGGGAAATATCGAGGCCTTCGGCGCTGATCTGCGGCTTTTTCTTCGCCATCAGGTCGGCCAGCAAGCGACCGGAGCCGCACGCCATGGTCCAGCCGAGGGTACCGTGACCGGTGTTCAGGAACAGGTTCTTGAACGGGGTCGCGCCGACGATCGGCGTGCCATCCGGGGTGGTTGGACGCAGGCCGGTCCAGAAGCTCGCTTCGGCCAGATTGCCGCCCTGAGGATAAAGGTCGTTGACGATCATCTCCAGGGTTTCGCGCCGACGCGGGTTCAGCGACAGGTCAAAACCGGCGATCTCCGCCATGCCGCCGACGCGGATGCGATTGTCGAAACGGGTGATCGCGACCTTGTAGGTCTCGTCGAGAATGGTCGACGTCGGTGCCATCGCCGGGTTGGTGATCGGCACGGTCAGCGAGTAGCCCTTCAACGGATACACCGGGGCCTTGATGCCCAGCGGCTTGAGCAGTTGCGGCGAGTAGCTGCCAAGGGCCAGCACGTAGCGGTCGGCGGTTTCCAGCTTGCCGTCGATCCACACGCCGTTGATGCGGTCACCGGCGAAGTCGAGGCGCTGGATGTCCTGACCGAAGCGGAATTCCACACCCAGTTTGGTGGCCATTTCGGCGAGGCGAGTGGTGAAGATCTGGCAGTCGCCGGTCTGGTCGTTTGGCAGGCGCAGGGCACCGGCGAGGATGTCGGTGACACCCGCCAGCGCCGGTTCGACGCGGGCAATGCCGGCGCGGTCGAGGACTTCGAACGGCACACCGGACTCTTTCAATACGGCGATGTCCTTGGCGGCGTTATCCAGTTGCGCCTGGGTGCGGAACAACTGGGTCGTACCGAGGCTGCGGCCTTCGTAGGCGATGCCGGTTTCGGCGCGCAATTCGTCGAGGCAGTCGCGGCTGTACTCGGACAGACGCACCATGCGCTCCTTGTTCACCGCGTAACGGTTGGCGGTGCAGTTGCGCAGCATCTGCGCCATCCACAGGTACTGATCGATGTCGGCGGTGGCCTTGATCGCCAGAGGCGCGTGGCGTTGCAGCAGCCACTTGATGGCCTTGAGCGGAACGCCCGGCGCGGCCCACGGCGAGGCATAGCCCGGCGAGACCTGGCCTGCGTTGGCGAAACTGGTCTCCATGGCCGCGGCGGGCTGCCGGTCGACCACCACCACTTCAAACCCGGCCCGGGCCAGATAGTAAGCACTGGCGGTACCGATGACGCCGCTACCCAAGACCATAACGCGCATTTTTGTATCCCTCATCGCGGCGTGCCGCGTACGTCTGTTGTTAGAGCAATGATGCGCGCAGTGTAAAAAAGATTTGCCAGTGCTTTTCACTGTATAAGCGCCTATATTTGGCGACAATTCTCGGCAAAAACCCTTTTCACGGAGGCGCATCCCCTATGCGTACCAACACTCAGACCAAACGTGAGCTGGACAAGATCGACCGCAACATCTTGCGGATCCTGCAGGCGGACGGGCGGATTTCATTCACCGAGCTGGGCGAGAAGGTCGGGCTCTCCACCACGCCGTGTACCGAGCGGGTGCGGCGCCTGGAGCGCGAGGGGATCATCATGGGCTACAGCGCCCGCCTGAATCCGCAGCACTTGAAGGGTAGTCTGCTGGTGTTCGTCGAGATCAGCCTCGACTACAAATCCGGCGATACTTTCGAAGAGTTCCGACGTGCGGTGCTGAAATTGCCCCACGTGCTGGAATGCCACCTGGTGTCAGGGGATTTCGACTACCTGGTGAAGGCGCGGATTTCCGAGATGGCCTCGTACCGCAAGCTGCTGGGCGACATCCTGCTCAAGCTGCCGCACGTGCGCGAATCCAAGAGCTACATCGTGATGGAAGAAGTGAAAGAGAGCCTGAGCCTGCCGATTCCGGACTGAGTGCTCAGACCAGCACCTGCCGGTTTTCGGCCATGTACTCGAACACCTGCTTCTCGACCCGTGGGTGAATCAGTTCCACCGGTCGCCGGCCGTTGGGGCACGGCAAGGTCTGGGTGGTGCCGAACAACCGGCAGATCAGCGGCCGTTCGTCATACACCGTGCAGCCGTTCGGCCCCAGGTGCACACAGTTGAGTTCTTCCATGGCCGCGTCCTGCTCGGCGCGGGTCTTGCGCGGCAGGCGGGACATTTCCTCGGGCGAGGTGGTCACCGGTCCGCAGCAGTCATGGCAGCCCGGCACGCATTCGAACGAGGGAATCTGCTGACGCAGGGTGCGGATTTTCTGACTGTTGCAGCTCATTGCAGCGATAACCGGAGCGAAATAGGTGGCAATTGTGCCGCAAAAGCCGTGATCCAGACACCACGGGCCGACCAATGTTGCCCGGCCTCGGGCCTGCGGCTTATGCTCCGTCAAATTTTCTCGACACCCGCTCAGGATGACGCCCATGAATGCCCGCGCCCAAGCCACCGCGAGCCAGCCCCACGTTGCCTCTTATTACGCCGCCAGCAGCCTGCCGCACCCCGACCATCCGGTGCTGCAAGGTGAGTTGATTGCCGACGTGTGCGTGGTCGGTGGCGGTTTCTCCGGGCTGAATACCGCGCTGGAACTGGCGGAGCGCGGCTTGAGCGTGGTGTTGCTGGAAGCGCACCGGATCGGCTGGGGCGCCAGCGGTCGCAACGGCGGGCAACTGATTCGCGGCGTCGGCCATGGCCTCGACCAGTTCGCCAACGTGATCGGCACCGACGGCGTGCGTCAGATGAAACTCATGGGCCTTGAAGCGGTGGAAATCGTCCGCCAGCGCGTCGAGCGTTTTCAGATCCCCTGCGACCTGACCTGGGGTTACTGCGACCTCGCCAACAAACCCTCCGATCTGGAAGGCTTCGCCGAAGACGCCGAAGAGCTGCGCAGCCTCGGTTACCGCTACGAAACCCGTCTGCTGCAAGCGAACGAGATGCACACCGTGGTCGGTTCCAAACGCTACGTCGGCGGTTTGATCGACATGGGCTCCGGGCACCTGCACCCGCTGAACCTGGCACTCGGCGAAGCCGCAGCAGCGCAGCAACTCGGGGTGAAGCTGTTCGAGCAATCGGCGGTCACCCGTATCGACTACGGCCCCGAAGTCCGGGTACATACAGCGCAAGGTTCGGTGCGGGCGAAAACCCTGGTGCTGGGCTGCAATGCCTATCTCAACAATCTGAATCCACAACTCAGCGGCAAGGTGCTGCCGGCCGGCAGCTACATCATCGCCACCGAACCGCTGAGCGAAGAGCAGGCCCACGCCCTGCTGCCGCAGAACATGGCGGTCTGCGATCAGCGGGTGGCGCTGGATTACTACCGGCTCTCGGCGGACCGCCGCCTGCTGTTCGGCGGCGCCTGCCATTATTCGGGGCGTGATCCAAAGGACATTGGCGCGTACATGCGGCCGAAGATGCTCGAAGTGTTTCCGCAGCTCGCTTCAGCGAAGATCGATTATCAGTGGGGCGGGATGATCGGCATCGGTGCCAACCGTCTGCCGCAGATTGGCCGGCTCGCCGACCAGCCGAACGTGTATTACGCCCAGGCCTATTCCGGTCACGGCGTGAATGCCACGCACCTGGCGGGCAAGCTGCTGGCCGAGGCCATCAGCGGCCAGCACAGTGGCGGCTTCGATCTGTTCGCCAAAGTGCCACACATCACCTTCCCCGGCGGCAAGCATCTGCGTTCGCCGCTGCTGGCGTTGGGGATGTTGTGGCATCGGCTTAAAGAGTTGGTCTGATGTTTTTGTCGAGGCCCTGAATACGCGTTCGCGAGCAAGCCCGCTCCCACAGGTGACCGCGCTCCACCTGGGGAACACGGTCGAATGTGGGAGCGGGCTTGCTCGCGAAGGGGCCGAAACAGGCACCGAAGATTTCAGATCCGCCAGAACGGCTTCAACCCCTCCTCCAGCGCCTGCTCCCGGGTCAGCCCGATGTCCTTGAGCTGTTCCGGCGTCAGGCGCAACAACGCCTTGCGCGTGTGCAGACGATGCCAGAACAGACCCCAGCGACTCAGGCCGGACGGTGCGTTGCACATGCTCTCGTTGCGCGCGTTGTCCTGTTGCCCTGCCTCCAGTTCCTGACTGTGTAACGTCAGCCGCACATCGCTCAAGCCGTTCATTTTCATTGCTCCTGTTTACTTGGGTAGCCAGAGATTCCATGATGCGCGGGCGAGCAAAAGCATTACAGATTCAACACATCTGTATTATTTCCATACAGATTTGCTGTCTCTGAGACTGAATTGTCGATTTACGCCGCATCTGTACTGGTTTAACGAATCATCTGCATCGAGGCAGTGCCATGACGCTCTATGTGAATCTCGCCGAATTGCTCGGCACCCGCATCGAACAAGGCTTCTACCGTCCTGGTGATCGCCTCCCGTCGGTGCGCGCCTTGAGCGTAGAACACGGGGTCAGCCTGAGCACGGTGCAGCAGGCCTATCGGATGCTGGAAGACAGCGGCCTGGCCACGCCGAAACCCAAGTCCGGGTACTTCGTGCCAGTGGGTCGGGAGTTGCCGGAACTGCCGGCAGTCGGGCGCCCGGCGCAACGGCCGGTGGAGATTTCCCAGTGGGATCAGGTGCTGGAGCTGATTCGCGCCGTGCCGCGCAAGGACGTGGTGCAGCTCGGTCGCGGCATGCCGGACATCTCGTCACCGACGATGAAACCGCTGCTGCGCGGGCTGGCCCGTATCAGCCGCCGTCAGGACATGCCCGGTCTGTATTACGACAACATCCACGGCACCCTCGAACTGCGCGAACAGATCGCCCGGCTGATGCTCGATTCCGGCTGCCAGTTGAGTGCCAGCGATCTGGTGGTCACCACCGGTTGCCACGAAGCGCTGTCCACCAGCATCCACGCGATCTGCGAACCCGGCGACATCGTTGCGGTGGACTCGCCGAGTTTCCACGGCGCCATGCAAACCCTCAAAGGGCTGGGCATGAAAGCCCTGGAAATCCCCACCGACCCGCTCACCGGTATCAGCCTCGAAGCCCTGGAGCTGGCGCTGGAGCAATGGCCGATCAAGGTCATCCAGCTCACGCCCAACTGCAACAACCCGCTCGGCTACATCATGCCGGAGTCACGCAAGCGCGCCCTGCTCAACCTGGCCCAGCGCTTCGACGTGGCGATCATCGAGGACGATGTGTATGGCGAACTGGCCTACACCTACCCGCGTCCGCGCACGATCAAATCCTTCGACGAAGACGGCCGTGTCCTACTGTGCAGTTCATTTTCCAAGACCCTCGCGCCGGGATTGCGCATCGGCTGGGTCGCGCCGGGTCGCTATCTTGAGCGGGTGCTGCACATGAAATACATCAGCACCGGTTCCACCGCACCCCAGCCGCAGATCGCCATTGCCGAATTTCTCAAGGCCGGACACTTCGAACCGCATTTGCGGCGGATGCGCACGCAGTACCAGCGCAATCGCGACGTGATGATCGATTGGGTGACGCGTTACTTCCCGGCCGGCACCCGCGCCAGCCGCCCGCAAGGCAGCTTCATGCTCTGGGTCGAACTGCCGGAAGGCTTCGATACGCTGAAACTGAATCGTGCGCTGCACGATCAGGGCGTACAGATTGCTGTCGGCAGCATCTTTTCCGCCTCGGGCAAGTACCGTAATTGCCTGCGCATGAACTACGCTGCCAAACCGACAGCGCTGATCGAAGAGGCGGTACGCAAGGTCGGTGCGACCGCGATCAAGCTGTTGGCCGAAGCCGACTGACTTTTCCCGAGCCAAAAGCGTCCATATGCCCAAATCTGCCGCCAACCGGAACGATCCCACGTGAGCTTCAGACAGCCCTTACTCGCTCTGCTGCTATTCGCCTCGTTCCTGGGCGGTTGCGCGTCTATCGACATACCGCGCGAACCGAGCCAGGCGCTGCCGGCATCCGCCTCCGCGTTCGGCCGCTCGATCCAGGCCCAGGCAGCGCCGTACAAGGGCCAGTCCGGCTTTCGCCTGCTGTCCAACAGCACCGAAGCCTTCACCGCCCGCGCCGAGCTGATCCGCAACGCGCAACGTAGCCTCGACTTGCAGTACTACATCGTCCATGACGGCATCAGTACGCGAATGCTGGTGGAGGAAGTATTGAAGGCCGCCGATCGTGGCGTGCGGGTGCGGATCCTGCTGGACGACACCACCAGCGACGGCCTCGACCTGATCATCGCAACCCTGGCGGCACATCCGCAGATCCAGATCCGCCTGTTCAATCCGCTGCACCTGGGGCGCAGCACCGGCGTGACCCGGGCGGCCGGACGGTTGTTCAACCTGTCGCTGCAACACCGGCGGATGCACAACAAGTTGTGGCTGGCGGACAACAGCGCGGCCATCGTCGGCGGGCGCAATCTGGGCGATGAATACTTCGATGCCGAGCCCAACCTGAACTTCACCGATATCGACATGCTGAGTGTCGGGCCGGTCGCCGAGCAGCTCGGACACAGTTTCGACCAGTACTGGAACAGTGCCCTGAGCAAGCCGATCGACGAATTCCTCTCCAGCAAACCCACGTCCAAAGACCTGCAGAACACCCGTACGCGCCTGGAAGAATCACTGGAGGAGACCCGCAAACAGAATCACGCGCTGTATCAGCAACTGATGACCTACCGCACCGATCCGCGCATGGACATCTGGCGCAAGGAGCTGATCTGGGCCTGGAACCAGGCGCTGTGGGACGCGCCGAGCAAGGTGCTGGCCAAGGGCGAACCCGATCCGCAACTGCTGCTGACGACCCAACTGGCGCCGGAGCTGACCGGCGTCAGCAAAGAGCTGGTGATGATTTCTGCCTACTTCGTACCGGGTCAGCCGGGGCTGGTCTATCTGACCGGCCGCGCCGATGCCGGCGTGTCGGTGAGCCTGCTGACCAACTCGCTGGAAGCCACCGACGTGCCGGCGGTGCACGGTGGTTATGCGCCGTATCGCAAGGCGCTGCTGGAACATGGCGTGAAGCTCTACGAGCTGCGGCGCCAGCCTGGGGATAACTACGGCAGCGGCCCGCACCTGTTTTACAGCAAGTCCTATCGTGGCTCGGATTCGAGCCTGCACAGCAAGGCGATGATCTTCGACGGTAAAAAATCGTTCGTCGGCTCGTTCAATTTCGACCCGCGCTCGGTGCTGTGGAACACCGAAGTCGGGGTGCTGGTGGACAGTCCCGAGCTGGCTGCCCACGTGCGCGAACTGGCCTTGCAAGGCATGGCACCGGCGCTGAGTTACGAAGCGAAACTGCAGGACGGAAAAGTGGTGTGGGTCACCGAGGACAACGGCCAGATGCACACGCTGACCAAGGAACCGGGCAGTTGGTGGCGGCGCTTCAATGCGTGGTTCAGCACCACCGTGGGACTGGAGCGGATGCTGTAGCAACCCGCTCCAGCCGGTATATCAAGCGGGCTCCGGCACCTTGCCGAAGGCCCCTTGCCGCGACAGCAGAATCACCAGCCCGAATGCCCCGGCTGCCATCAGCCACGGCAACGCATGCCCGCTGATCCACTGGCTGCCCGCCCCCGCCATCAACGGCCCGATCAGACAACCGACGCCCCACAGCTGCGCGACATGCGCGTTGGCCCGCACCAGCGCATCGTCGCGGTAGCGCTCGCCGATCAGGATCAGCGACAGGGTGAACAGGCCACCGGCACTGGCGCCGAACAATACCCACAGCGGCCAGATCAGCAAGGTGTCGAGCAGCATCGGGATTGCCAGACTCGACAGCATCAACGCCACGGCGCAGCCGGCGAACAAAGTCCGGCGCGACAGATAATCGGCCAACGCACCGATGGGCAATTGCAGCAGCGCATCGCCCACCACCACGGTGCTGACCATCGCCAGCGCAATCTCTGCGGTGAAACCCTGTTGCAGGCAATACACCGGCAACAGCGTCAGGATCATCGCTTCGAACGCGGCGAACAGCGACACCGCCCAGGCGATTGCCGGCAGTTCACGAGCGAACCCCCACAGATCGCCGAAGGTCACGCTGCTGGCCTCGCTACTTGGCGCGCCGCTGCGACCCAACAGCAGAAACGGCGAAGCGATCAGCAGACCGACACCCACCCAGAAACCGTAATCGTGATCGGTGCCAAGTGCGCCCAACAGCAATGGACCAGACAGCTGGCTCAGCGCGTAACTGCTGCCATACAGCGCAACCAATCGCCCGCGCCAATGCTCGACCACCAGTTGATTGATCCAGCTCTCGCCGAGGATGAACACGATGGTCAGGATCACCCCGATCATCAGCCGCAGCACCAGCCAGATCGGGTAGCTCGGCAGCAGCGCCAGCAGGCCGATGGACAGTGCCCCGGCCCACAGGCACAGGCGCATCAGGTTCGCGGTGCCGAAACGCGCCGCCAGATGACTGGAAATCTTCGCCCCCAGCAACACGCCAATGGCCGGCATCGCCGCCATCACGCCAATGGCGAACGAACCATAACCCCAGCCCTCCAGGCGCAACGACACCAGCGGCATGCTGACACCGAGGGCCAGACCAACACTCAAGACAGACGCCAACACGGCGAAATACGTCGCCCAACGCATGGTCCACGCTCCTGTGGATAATTTTTATGTGCACCACAAAACCAATGTGGGAGCGGGCTTGCTCGCGAATGCAGTCTGACAGTCGATATTGATGATGACTGACACACCGCCTTCGCGAGCAAGCCCGCTCCCACAGGGATCTTTGTACCGTTCGGGAGCCCGCGTCGGCAGGCTCCCTTAACGGCTTACAGCTTGATCCAGGTCGCCTTCAGCTCGGTGTATTTGTCGAACGCATGCAGCGACTTGTCACGGCCGTTGCCCGACTGCTTGAAGCCGCCGAACGGTGCGGTCATGTCGCCGCCGTCGTACTGGTTGACCCACACGCTGCCGGCACGCAGCGCCTTGGCGGTCAGGTGTGCCTTGGAAATATCCTGAGTCCAGACCGCTGCCGCCAGGCCGTAAGGCGTGTCGTTGGCGATGTTGATCGCTTCCTCGGCGGTATCGAACGCAATGACCGACAGCACTGGGCCGAAGATCTCTTCCTGGGCAATTTTCATCGCGTTGCTCACGCCGTCGAAAATCGTCGGCTCGACGTAAGTGCCACCGGTTTCCTGAAGAATGCGCTTGCCGCCGGCTACCAGTTTGGCGCCGTCGGTGTGGCCCGATTCGATGTAGGACAGCACGGTGTTCATCTGCTGGGTGTCGACCAGCGCGCCAACGTTGGTGGCCGGGTCCAACGGGTTGCCCGGTTTCCAGGTTTTCAGCGCTTCAATCACCATCGGCAGGAATTTGTCCTTGATCGAACGCTCGACCAGCAGACGTGAACCGGCGGTGCAGACTTCGCCCTGGTTGAAGGCGATGGCGCTGGCGGCGGATTCGGCGGCGGCTTGCAGGTCCGGTGCATCGGCAAACACGATGTTCGGGCTCTTGCCGCCGGCTTCCAGCCAGACGCGCTTCATGTTCGATTCGCCGGAATAGATCATCAGTTGCTTGGCGATCTTGGTCGAACCGGTGAACACCAGGGTGTCGACATCATTGTGCAGAGCGAGCGCCTTGCCGACGGTGTGGCCGTAACCCGGCAACACGTTCAGTACGCCTTTCGGAATGCCGGCCTCGACCGCCAGTTCGGCGATGCGGATGGCAGTCAGCGGGGATTTTTCCGACGGTTTGAGGATCACCGAGTTACCGGTCGACAGGGCCGGGCCGAGTTTCCAGCAGGCCATCATCAGAGGGAAGTTCCACGGCACGATGGCGCCAACCACGCCCACTGGTTCGCGGGTTACCAGACCCAGTTGGTCGTGCGGGGTGGCAGCGACTTCGTCGTAGATCTTGTCGATCGCCTCACCGCTCCAGCTCAGGGCTTGCGCAGCGCCCGGCACGTCGATGTACAGCGAATCGCTGATCGGCTTGCCCATGTCGAGGGTTTCGAGCAGGGCCAGTTCTTCGGCGTGCTGCTTGAGCAGGCCGGCGAAACGGATCATGGTGGCTTTGCGTTTGGTCGGCGCTAGGCGCGACCAGACGCCGGAATTGAACGTGGCGCGGGCGTTTTCCACGGCGCGCTGGGCGTCGGCGGCGTCACAGCTGGCAATCTTGCCCAGCAGACGGCCGTCGACCGGGCTGATGCACTCGAAGGTCTCGCCGGAGACGGCATCGGTGTACTCGCCATTAAGGTAGGCGCGGCCTTCGATCTTCAGGCCGCGGGCGCGTTGTTCCCAGTCGGCACGAGTCAGGGTGGTCATTCGAGTGTCCTCCTCTTGTTCAATACGAGCGCCGCGATCGTCGCGGTCGTCCTCAGGAATACTGCCCGGCCAGCCTGCTTTTCGGCCCAAGGCATCCGCCACCCTAAACCAGCGGCCGGGGTTGTTTCAATATATTTGACATAAGCTCGCCATACGGCCTTGCGGCGTTCAATTTAATCAACATAGACTTTGGCCCTTTCACGCCAACGCGCCGTCATCACGGGAGAAAACAACAATGAACATCCAGAACGTCGTCGACATCAGCCTGACCACAACCGAAGCCGAACGCTATCGCCCGGACCCGGCCAAAGTGCTCAAGGGCGATCCCGAGCAAGCGGTGTTCAATCAATACGACAGCCCTTGCGGGCAGATGGGCGTCGGCGTGTGGGAAGGTGCGGTGGGTCAGTGGACGGTGAATTACACCGAGCATGAATACTGCGAAATCCTCCAGGGCGTTTCGGTGCTGCGTGACGGCGAAGGCAATGCCAAGACCCTGCGCGTCGGCGACCGCTTCGTGATTCCCGCCGGTTTCCGTGGCACCTGGGAAGTGCTGGAGGCTTGCCGCAAGGTCTATGTGATCTTCGAACAGAAAGCCTGAGGCCTTTCGCCAGGCAACAAAAAAGGCCCGTATCGTGAGATACGGGCCTTTTTCGTAAGTCGGGAAAAATCAATTACTTGATTTTGCCTTCCTTGTAGATCACGTGCTTGCGAACAACCGGATCATATTTCTTGATCTCGATTTTGTCCGGGGTAGTACGCTTGTTCTTGTCGGTAGTGTAGAAGTGACCAGTACCGGCGCTCGAGATCAAACGAATCAATTCACGCATGATTAGCTCCCTTAAACCTTGCCGTCGCGACGCAGCTCGGCCAGCACAACGCTGATGCCACGCTTGTCGATGATACGCATGCCTTTGGCGGAAACGCGCAGGCGTACGAAACGTTTCTCTTCTTCAACCCAGAAGCGGTGATGCTGCAGGTTCGGCAGGAAACGACGACGGGTTTTGTTGTTTGCGTGGGAAATGTTATTCCCAGTCACCGGACCCTTACCGGTAACTTGACATACTCTAGACATGCCTCAGCCCTCTAAAACCACATGCCCAACCCGGCATGGGTTGGCCGCTTAATCTCTAGTCATTGTGGCGCCAGGCGCCGCGATTCTTTAGAGGTCTTACCGGCTACACCTACAAGCGAAGGAACCGGGCCCCTAGAAAAGAGCGCTGCTTTATACCAGAAAGACCACGGAGCAACAACTTTCCGTGTGCAAAGAATGGCTAAAAAGCCGCTTTTCCCGGCCGCAAGCGCCTTGGGCAAAGGCTGCCGGCAATTTTTACCATTCGTCGAAGAAAAACGATCATACCCGCGATCAAGACTTTTCCCGCCGTCTCTTCCGACAAATCCTCCGCCGCGCAGCCCCAAAAATGCAAAAAGGGGATAGTCATTTGCAATCGCGACCTCTAGGGTAGGCCTTTTCCAGACTGCACTTGCAGATGGGCCTTCGATCTGTAAAGGAAGCCGACCATGCGCCTCGCTGCCCTCCCCCTGCTCTTCGCCCCGCTGTTACTGAGTCCACTGGCCCAGGCCGCCGCCCTGAGCATCTGCACCGAGGCCAGTCCCGAAGGCTTCGACGTGGTGCAGTACAACTCGCTGACCACTACCAATGCCTCGGCGGATGTGCTGATGAATCGTCTGGTGGACTTCGACACCGCCAGCGGCAAGGTCGTCCCGAGCCTGGCCGACAGCTGGGAAGTCAGCACCGATGGCCTGACTTACGTTTTCAAACTGCACCCGCAGGTGAAGTTCCACACCACCGACTACTTCAAGCCGACCCGCGAACTGACCGCCGAAGACGTCAAATTCAGCTTCGACCGCATGCTCGACCCGGCCAACCCGTGGCACAAGGTTGCCCAGAGCGGCTTCCCGCACGCCCAGTCGATGCAGCTGCCGAGCCTGATCAAGAAGATCGACGCCCTGGATCCGCTGACCGTGCGTTTTACCCTCGACCACCCGGATTCGACGTTCCTCGCGACCCTGAGCATGGGTTTCGCCTCCATTTATTCGGCTGAATACGCCGACAAGCTCCTGAAGGCCGATGCCACCGAAAAGCTCAACAGCCAGCCGGTCGGCACCGGTCCGTTCGAGTTCACGCGGTTCCAGAAAGACGCCTCGATCCGTTACAAGGCCAACCCGGACTACTTCCGCGGCAAGCCTGCGGTGGACCCGCTGATCTTCGCCATCACCCCGGACGCCAACGTGCGCCTGCAAAAGCTGCGGCGCAACGAGTGCCAGATTGCCCTGTCGCCCAAACCACTGGACGTACAGGCGGCGAAGCAGGAGCCGACGCTGAAAGTCGAAAAGACCGACGCCTTCATGACCGCATTCGTCGGCATCAACAGCCAGCATCCGCCGCTGGACAAACCGGAAGTGCGCCAGGCGATCAACCTCGCCTTCGACAAGGCCAATTACCTTAAAGCAGTGTTCGAGGACACCGCCGAAGCCGCCAACGGCCCGTATCCGCCGAACACCTGGAGCTACGCGAAGAACCTGCCGGGCTATGCCCACGATGTGGACAAGGCCAAGGCATTGCTGGCCAAGGCCGGATTGAAGGACGGTTTCCAGACCACCATCTGGACCCGCCCGTCCGGCAGCCTGCTCAACCCGAACCCGAGCCTCGGCGCGCAATTGCTGCAATCGGATCTGGCGGAAATCGGCATTCAGGCGGAAATCCGCGTGATCGAGTGGGGCGAACTGATCCGTCGCGCCAAGGCTGGCGAGCATGACCTGCTGTTCATGGGCTGGGCCGGCGACAACGGCGACCCGGACAACTTCCTCACCCCGCAGTTTTCCTGCGCGGCGGTGAAGTCCGGCACCAACTTCGCCCGCTACTGCAACGCCGACCTGGACAAACTGATCAGCGCCGGCAAGACCACCAGCGAGCAAGGTGTGCGTACCAAGCTCTACGAGCAGGCGCAGGCACAGATCCAGCAGCAGGCGTTGTGGCTGCCGCTGGCGCATCCGACCGCCTACGCCCTGACGCGCAAAGATGTGCAGGGCTATTCGGTGAGCCCGTTCGGGCGGCAGGATTACTCCAAGGTAACCTTCAAATAACCCGCCACAACACAAAACCTTTGTGGGAGCGGGCTTGCTCCCACAGGGGTTAACGTTTGTTCTTGATAGCTACATCCAGCCACATTCCGCCATCGACAGCGGCTCACCATCGCCCACGATGAAGTGATCCAGCACCCGCACATCGATCAGCTCCAAAGCCTTCTGCAAGCGCTTGGTCAATAATCGATCAGCCTGACTCGGATCGCTGTTGCCCGACGGATGGTTGTGGCACAGGATCACCGCCGCCGCGTTGTTGGCCAGCGAACGCTTCACGACTTCCCGGGGATGCACGGCGGTGTTGTCGATCGAGCCGCGAAACAGCGTCTCGAAGGTCAGCACCTGATGTTTGGAGTCGAGAAACAGGCAACCGAACACCTCGTGTGGCTCGTGGCGCAGCATGGCTTTGAGGTAATCACGAACCACTTGTGGGTTTTCAAGCGCTGTTTTTTGCCGTGAACGCTCGGCCAAATATCGTTTGCTCATTTCTTGAGCGGCTTGCAGCTGAGCAAACTTTGCAGGGCCGAGACCCAATTGCTTGCTGAATGCTTCCTGATCGGCCTCAAGCAACAATCTCAAGCTGCCAAACTGATTCAACAAGTGCCGCGCCAAATCGACTGCACTTTTCCCCGGCACCCCGGTTCGTAAGAAAATCGCCAGGAGTTCAGCATCCGAAAGGCTCGCAGAGCCCTGTTCCAACAACCTTTCCCGCGGCCTTTCCGCCGCCGGCCAATCGCGAATACTCATACACCTTCCTTGTCTGTGGGCGCCGCTGTTCCGTAGCGGTCGCTGTGATATCGTAGCCCATCTTTTTTGCGGGCGAATTCACCCTGGGGAGGGGTTTCGCCACGTATGTCACCAACGAAATGAAAGGCAGACCTATGCAGCGGCTGTATCGGAAACGCATCGTTCTGGGCGTCGGCGGCGGTATTGCTGCCTACAAGAGCGCCGACCTTGTGCGCCGCCTGATCGATCAGGGCGCCGAAGTGCGCGTGGTCATGACCCGTGGCGGCAGCGAATTCATCACCCCGCTGACCATGCAGGCGCTGTCCGGCCACCCGGTTCACCTGGACCTGCTCGACCCGGCTGCTGAAGCCGCGATGGGCCACATCGAACTGGCCAAATGGGCCGATCTGGTGCTGATCGCTCCGGCCACCGCCGACCTGTTGGCCCGTCTGGCCCAAGGTATCGCCAACGACCTGCTGACCACACTGGTGCTGGCCACCGACGCCATCGTCGCTGTCGCCCCGGCCATGAACCAGGCCATGTGGCGCGACCCGGCGACCCAGGCCAACCTGCAACTCCTTGAAAGCCGTGGCCTGAAGACCTTCGGCCCGGCTTCCGGCAGCCAAGCCTGCGGCGACGTCGGCATGGGCCGCATGATGGAAGCCACCGATCTGGCCCAGCTCGCGGCAGACTGCTTCCAGCGTCAGGCGCTGACCGGCAAGCACGTGGTGATTACCGCCGGCCCGACCCAGGAAAACATCGACCCGGTGCGCTACATCACCAACCACAGCTCCGGCAAAATGGGCTTCGCCCTGGCCGAAGCGGCGGTGGAAGCCGGCGCCCGCGTGACCCTGATCAGCGGCCCGGTGCACCTGCCGACGCCGGATCGCGTCACCCGCATCGACGTGGTCAGCGCCCGCGACATGCTCGCCGCGTGTGAAGCCGCGATCCCTTGCGACATCTTCATCGCCTCGGCGGCGGTCGCGGACTACCGTCCGGAAGTCGTCGCCCCGCAAAAATTGAAGAAAGACCCTACGAGCGGCGACGGTTTCGTCCTGCAAATGGTGCGCAACCCGGACATCCTGGCCACCATCGCGACCCGTCCCGACCGTCCGTTCAGTGTCGGCTTCGCCGCCGAGACCGAACACCTGCTCGACTACGCTGCACGCAAGCTGAAGGACAAGAATCTCGATCTGATCGTCGCCAACGACGTCGCCAACCCGAGCATCGGTTTCAACAGCGAAGAAAACGCCTGCAGCGTCATCGACCGTGCGCTGCACGCCACGGTTTTCGCCCAGACCAGCAAGAGCAAGATCGCTCGCCAACTGGTCACTTTTATCGCCGAACGTCTGAACCAGGTTTAATTTACATGCACGCTTTGCAAGCCAAGATCCTCGACCCACGCATCGGTACCGAATTCCCGCTGCCGCAATACGCCACGCCAGGCTCCGCCGGCCTCGACCTGCGCGCCATGCTGCAAGAGGACATCGTGATCAAGCCGGGTGAAACCGTGCTGATCCCGACCGGGCTGTCGGTCTACATCGGCGATCCGAACCTCGCCGCGCTGATCCTGCCGCGCTCGGGCATGGGCCATAAGCACGGCATCGTGCTGGGCAACCTCGTCGGCCTGATCGACTCCGACTACCAGGGCCCGCTGATGGTGTCCTGCTGGAACCGTGGCCAGACCGAATTCACCATGCCGGTCGGCGAGCGCCTGGCGCAGCTGGTGCTGGTGCCGGTGGTGCAGGCGCACTTCGAAATGGTCGAAGAGTTCGTCGAGACCGAGCGCGGCGCTGGCGGTTTCGGCCATTCCGGCACCAAGTGATTGGTTTTGTGGCGAGGGAGCCTGCTCTCTCGCCATAAAAATACGCAGATTCATCTGGAAGCTTTACCGCTGAAAATCAAGGCATTGGCAGGCCAAAGCCACGCCGCACAAGGCGTCATGGCCCTTTCACACCACGAACTCTCTGTGAAAACCGCCGTCATACCCTTCAGTTTGAGCTTGCCGTCGAATGAGTCGTCGGTGTGTCCAGCCACTTTCGAGATGGAGCATTTTCGCAGATGAGCACCCCCGCCCAAGTCGCCCCGAAGCTTCCCGACAGCATCTTCCGCGCCTACGACATTCGCGGCACCGTGCCGGAATTCCTCAATGGCGAAACCGCCTACTGGATCGGTCGCGCCATCGGCTCCCAGAGCCTGGCCCAGGGCGAACCGAACGTATCCGTTGGCCGTGACGGCCGTCTGTCCGGTCCGGAACTGGTTGCCGAACTGATCCGCGGCATCGCCGAAAGCGGCTGCCATGTCAGCGACGTCGGCCTGGTGCCGACCCCGGCGCTGTACTACGCCGCCAACGTGCTGGCCGGCAAATCCGGCGTGATGCTCACCGGCAGCCACAACCCGTCGAACTACAACGGCTTCAAGATCGTGATCGCCGGCGACACCCTCGCCAACGAACAGATCCAGGCCCTGCACGAGCGCCTCAAAACCGGCAACCTGAGCAGCGGCACGGGTAGCGTGACCCAGGTCGAGATCCTCGACCGCTACAACACCGAAATCGTCCAGGACATCAAACTGGCCCGACGCCTGAAAGTCGTGGTCGACTGCGGCAACGGCGCGGCCGGCGTGATCGCCCCGCAACTGATCGAAGCGCTGAACTGCGAAGTCATCCCGCTGTTCTGCGAAGTCGACGGCAACTTCCCGAACCATCACCCGGATCCGGGCAAGCCTGAGAACCTCGTCGACCTGATCGCCAAGGTCAAGGAAACCCAGGCTGACATCGGCCTGGCCTTCGACGGCGACGGCGACCGCGTCGGCGTGGTGACCAACACCGGCACCATCGTGTTCCCGGACCGTCTGCTGATGCTGTTCGCCCGCGACGTGGTGGCACGCAACCCGGACGCGGAGATCATCTTCGACGTCAAATGCACCCGTCGCCTGATCCCGCTGATCAAGGAATATGGCGGTCGGCCGCTAATGTGGAAGACCGGTCACTCGTTGATCAAAAAGAAAATGAAACAGTCCGGCGCGCTGTTGGCCGGCGAAATGAGCGGGCACATTTTCTTCAAGGAACGCTGGTTCGGTTTCGACGACGGCATTTACAGCGCCGCACGGCTGCTGGAAATCCTCAGCAAGGAAAAATCTTCGGCCGAGGAGCTGTTCGCGACCTTCCCGAACGATATTTCCACGCCGGAAATCAATATCCATGTGACCGAAGAGAGCAAATTCAGCATCATTGATGCACTGCACGATGCCCAGTGGGGTCCAGGCGCCGACCTGACCACCATTGACGGCGTGCGGGTCGACTACGCCAAAGGCTGGGGCCTGGTGCGCGCGTCCAACACCACACCGGTGCTGGTGCTGCGCTTCGAGGCCGATGACGAGGCTGAACTGCAGCGCATCAAGGCTGTGTTCCATGCCCAACTGAAACGCGTTGCACCTGATCTCCAACTACCGTTCTGATTGCTGATTCACCCGGAGCCCTGAATGACCCTCGAACGCGATGCCGCCGCCAACACTGCCAAGGTCCTGTCCGAAGCGCTGCCTTACATCCGCCGATACGTCGGCAAGACCCTGGTGATCAAATACGGCGGCAACGCGATGGAAAGCGAGGAGCTGAAAACCGGCTTCGCCCGCGACATCGTGCTGATGAAGGCCGTGGGCATCAACCCGGTGGTCGTGCACGGCGGTGGCCCGCAGATCGGTGATCTGCTCAAGCGCCTGTCGATCGAAAGCCACTTCGTCGACGGCATGCGCGTTACCGATGCCGCGACCATGGACGTGGTGGAAATGGTTCTCGGCGGTCAGGTCAACAAAAGCATCGTCAACCTGATCAACCGTCACGGCGGCAGCGCCATCGGCCTGACCGGTAAAGACGCCGGGCTGATTCGTGCGAAGAAGCTCACCGTCACCCGCCAGACCCCGGAGATGACCCAGCCGGAAATCATCGACATCGGCCATGTGGGCGAAGTGGTCGGGATCAACACCGAACTGCTGAACCTGCTGGTCAAAGGCAACTTCATCCCGGTGATCGCGCCGATCGGTGTGGGTGAGAACGGCGAGTCGTACAACATCAACGCTGACCTGGTAGCCGGCAAGGTCGCCGAAGCGCTGAAAGCCGAGAAGCTGATGCTGCTGACCAACATCGCCGGCCTGATGGACAAGTCGGGCACCGTGCTGACCGGCCTGAGCACCCAGCAAGTCGACGACCTGATCGCCGACGGCACCATCTACGGCGGCATGCTGCCGAAGATCCGCTGCGCGCTGGAAGCCGTTCAGGGCGGCGTAGGCAGCTCGTTGATCATCGACGGCCGCGTGCCGAATGCGATCCTGCTGGAAATCTTCACCGACACCGGTGTGGGTACGCTGATCAGCAACCGCAAGCGTCCGTAAGCGCTCGCGCAAACAAAAAGACCCCGCTCAGCCTGGCTGAGCGGGGTCTTTTTTTGCCTGAAGCTGCGATCAGACGCCGAACTGGGCGCGATAGGCTTCAACGGCTGGCAGGTGCTGCTTGAGTTGCGGATCGTCTGCCAGGAATTCCAGCACCTGGTTCAGCGACACGATGCTGATGACCGGGATGCCGAAATCGCGCTCGACTTCCTGAATTGCCGACAGCTCGCCGTTGCCGCGCTCCTGACGGTTCAGGGCGATCAGCACGCCGGCGGCCTTGGCGCCGTCCTGGGAAGCGATGATCTGCATCACTTCACGGATCGCGGTGCCGGCGGTGATCACGTCGTCGATGATCAGCACTTCACCGGTCAGCGGGGCGCCAACCAGGCTGCCGCCTTCGCCGTGGGCCTTGGCTTCCTTGCGGTTGAAACACCATGGCAGGTCACGGTTGTGGTGTTCGGCCAGCGCCACGGCAGTGGTTGCCGCCAGCGGGATGCCTTTGTAGGCCGGGCCGAACAGCACGTCGAACGGAATACCGCTCTCGGCGATGGCTGCGGCGTAGAAACGACCCAGCTGCGCCAGCGCGGAACCCGAGTTGAACAGGCCGGCATTGAAGAAGTAAGGACTGGTGCGCCCGGACTTCAGGGTGAACTCACCGAAGCGCAAAACGCCGCGATCGATGGCAAAACGAATGAAATCGCGCTGATACGCTTGCATGAAAAAAACCCCAAATACCACGGATTTAGCTAATTAGCTTGACGCCGTGTATCATACACGCACGCGATTTTTGGGGCCATTTATGCGGATCATCAGTGTGAACGTCAATGGTATTCAGGCTGCAGTCGAGCGCGGTTTGCTCAGTTGGCTGCAGGCACAGAATGCCGACGTCATCTGCCTGCAGGACACCCGTGCCTCCGCCTTTGAACTGGACGACCCAGCCTTCCAACTGGATGGCTACTTCCTTTATGCCTGCGATGCTGAAGTCCCTGCCCAAGGCGGCGTGGCTTTGTATTCGCGGTTGCAACCGAAGGCTGTCATCAGCGGTCTCGGATTCGAGACGGCCGACCGCTACGGGCGCTACCTGCAAGCAGATTTCGACAAAGTCAGTATTGCCACCTTGCTGCTTCCTTCGGGGATGAACGGCGATGAGGACTTGAACCAGAAGTTCAAGCTCATGGACGACTTCGGCAAGTACCTGGACAAACAGCGGCGCAAACGTCGCGAGTACATTTATTGTGGCTCGCTGTACGTCGCGCAGCAGAAGCTCGACATCAAGAACTGGCGCGACAGCCAGCAATCCCCGGGTTTCCTGGCGCCGGAACGCGCCTGGATGGACGAGATTGTCGGCAACATGGGCTACGTAGATGCCCTGCGCGAAGTCAGCCGCGAAGGCGACCAGTACAGCTGGTGGCCGGACAACGAACAGGCCGAGATGCTGAATCTGGGCTGGCGCTTCGACTACCAGATCCTGACCCCGGGCCTGCGGCGCTTCGTGCGCAGTGCACGCCTGCCGCGTCAGCCACGGTTCTCGCAGCACGCGCCGCTGATCGTCGACTACGACTGGACGCTGACCATCTAAGCGGCCTTTCGCAGACACAAAAAAACCGACATCTCTGTCGGTTTTTTTGTGGGCGATCGTTCGTTATTTGATCAACCGCCAGGTGAACGGATAACGATAAGGGAAGCCTTCGTTGGCTTTCACCCCGCCGATGATCGTCAGCACCAGCGCCGCAATGGCCAGCAGGCCAAACAGCACGAACCCGATAAGCAACAGCATCAAGACAAAGCAGACCATCGATGCAATCGCCACGGTGATCTGGAAATTCAACGCTTCCTTGCCCTGGGCGTCGATGAACGGATCGGTCTCGCGCTTCATCTGCCACAGGACCAGCGGCCCGATCAGCGTGCCGAACGGAATCCAGATCCCCAGCAAGGCGGACAAGTGACAAAACATCGCCCATTGACGAACCTCCTGGCTCGGCTTGGGCAGCAACTCTTGCTCATCACTCATCGCGTCCTCCTTGCGGGTTACGAACCTGCTCAGTCGGCCAGTGCAGCCTTTTGCAGTTCGAAGATCTCGTTCATGCCTTTCTTCGCCAGTTCCAGCATCGCGTTCAGCTCTTCAGGCTGGAACGGCGCGCCTTCGGCGGTGCCCTGCACTTCGATGAAACCACCGGTGCTGGTCATCACCACGTTGAGGTCGGTCTCGGCAGCGGAATCTTCAAGATAGTCCAGATCCAGTACCGGCTCGCCCTGGTACATGCCCACGGAGACTGCGCCGATCATTTGCTTGAGCGGATCGCCGCCTTTGAGGCCGCCGCGCTTCTTGATCACTTTCAGTGCATCGACCAGCGCAACCATGGCGCCGGTGATCGACGCGGTGCGGGTACCGCCGTCGGCCTGGATCACGTCGCAGTCGACGTACAGGGTGACGTCACCCAGCTTTGACATGTCCAGCGCGGCGCGCAGGGAACGGCCGATCAGACGCTGAATTTCCAGGGTACGGCCGCCCTGCTTGCCACGGCTCGCTTCGCGCTGGTTACGCTCGCCGGTGGCGCGCGGCAGCATGCCGTATTCGGCGGTCAGCCAACCCTGGCCCTGGCCTTTGAGGAAACGCGGCACGCCGTTTTCGACGCTGACGGTGCAGATGACTTTGGTATCACCGAATTCGACCAGTACGGATCCCTCGGCGTGTTTGGTGTAGTTGCGGGTAATGCGGATCGAGCGGAGCTGATCGGCAGCGCGACCACTTGGACGTTTCATAGGAGATACCTGTACTGGGGACGGAAAACTGCGGAGCATTATAGAGCCGCGCACCGCGCCTGGGCACTCGTTAAAAAATCCGGCCGACGACCGAAGGCCCTGAAACGCGCTTCGCCGACGGCCTGCAGCCCTTTGTCACACCGTGTGTTTGGGCGCATCTGCCGCACTGCGCTACAATCCTGCGCCTTTGCTGCCAGTCGGCTTAAATTCATTGATATCGAGCTGCGGAGCTTCAATTCGCGCCGATCTGTATCGCGAGGTCACCCCATGGTGCACAGCATGACCGCCTTCGCCCGCGTCGAAAAAGCCGGCGTTCAGGGCACCCTGAGCTGGGAACTGCGCTCGGTCAACAGCCGCTACCTGGAACCCCACCTGCGCCTGCCGGAGTCGTTTCGCGACCTCGAAGGCGCCGTCCGCGAAGCCCTGCGCCAGGGTCTGTCGCGCGGCAAACTGGAATGCACCCTGCGCTTCACCGAGGAAAGCACCGGCAAGCCGCTGCAAGTGGATCGCGAGCGCGCTGCACAACTGGTCGCCGCGGCCGAAACCGTCGCCGGCCTGATCAAGAACCCGGCCGCGCTGAACCCGCTGGAAGTGCTGGCCTGGCCGGGCGTGCTGGTGGCCGACGCCACCGACCCGCAGGCGCTGAACGCCGAGGCGCTGGCCCTGTTCAACCAAGGTCTGAAAGACCTCAAGGCCGGCCGCGAGCGCGAAGGCGCGGAGCTGGCCCGCCTGATCAACGATCGTCTGACCTCCATCGAGGAAGACGTGGTGACCCTGCGCGAACTGGTTCCGCAGATGCTCGCCACCCAGCGCCAGAAAGTCCTCGACCGCTTCGCCGACATGAAGGCCGAGATGGACCCGCAGCGCCTGGAACAGGAAATGGTCATGCTCGCGCAAAAGAGCGACGTGGCTGAAGAACTGGATCGCCTGAGCACCCACATCATCGAAGTTCGCCGGGTGCTCAATTCCGGCGGTGCCGCGGGCCGGCGCCTGGACTTCCTGATGCAGGAGCTCAACCGCGAAGCCAACACACTGGGCTCCAAGGCCTTCGACCCGCGCAGCACCCAGGCGGCGGTCAACCTCAAGGTGTTGATCGAGCAGATGCGCGAACAAGTGCAGAATATTGAGTAAGGCTACCCCGACATGACCCACAGCACCGGCACCCTGTACATCATTTCCGCCCCTTCGGGCGCGGGCAAGAGCAGTCTGGTCAAGGCCCTGACCGACGCCAACCCGGAGATCCGCGTCTCGATTTCCCACACCACCCGCGCCATGCGACCGGGCGAAGTGGACGGCGTGAACTATCACTTCGTGACCCGCGAAGAGTTCGTGAAGATGGGCGAGCACGGCGACTTCCTGGAACGCGCCGAAGTCTTCGGCAACTTCTACGGTACGTCGCAAAGCCGTCTGCAGCAGACCCTGGACGAAGGCCACGACCTGATTCTGGAAATCGACTGGCAAGGCGCCGAGCAAGTACGCAAGCTGATGCCGCAGGCACGTTCGATCTTCATTCTGCCGCCATCGCTGCAGGCCCTGCACCAGCGCCTGACCAACCGTGGCCAGGACAGCGACGAGATCATCGACGGCCGGATGCGTGAAGCGGTCAGCGAGATGAGCCACTACGTCGAGTACGACTACCTGATCATCAACGACGATTTCGCCCACGCGCTGGACGATCTGAAAGCGATTTTCCGCGCCAATCAGCTGCAACAGAAACGCCAACAGGTGCGTTTCGGCAAATTGCTGGCTGAATTGCTGGCTGAATTGCTGGGCTGAAACAGCACTTCCCAAAACCGCTGCAAGGGCTTTACATTGGTGCTTGCAGCGCGTTGAAGAGTCTGGTCAAAAAATCAGCGCTTCCCTAATCGCTGGTGATTTTTTAAACTGTTGAGTCCGCTCGCCCAACCGGGCAGCGCGCATATTGCATTCGCTCCGAGGAATACCATGGCCCGCGTAACCGTTGAAGACTGCCTAGAACACGTGGAAAACCGCTTTGAGCTGGTCATGCTCTCTACCAAGCGTGCCCGTCAACTGGCCACCGGCGGCAAAGAGCCCCTGGTTCAGTGGGAAAACGACAAACCGACCGTAGTTGCGCTGCGTGAAATCGCTGAAGGCCTGATGAGCTACGAGTTCATCGCCGAGCAGGAAATCGTCCACGAAGACCCTGTCTTCGCTGCGTTCGAGGACGAGTCCAACGAGGCCGTCTAAGCCTATGCCTGGTCGACGTAGCACGGCGCGGGATCACAGCCTACGGCAGGAGACATCATGCCGAGCATAGACGCCCTCGCCGATCGCTTATCGACCTACCTCGGCAACGACCAGGTCAACCTGGTCCGCCGAGCGTATTTCTACGCCGAACAAGCCCACGACGGCCAACGCCGCCGCAGCGGCGAAGCGTACGTCACGCATCCTCTTGCCGTGGCAAATATTCTTGCCGACATGCACATGGACCATCAGAGCCTGATGGCCGCGATGCTGCATGACGTGATCGAAGACACCGGAATCGCCAAAGAAGCGCTGCAAGCGCAGTTCGGTGAAACCGTGGCCGAACTGGTCGACGGGGTCAGCAAACTGACCCAGATGAACTTCGAGACCAAGGCCGAAGCCCAGGCGGAAAACTTCCAGAAAATGGCCATGGCCATGGCGCGCGACATTCGCGTAATCCTGGTCAAGCTCGCCGACCGCCTGCACAACATGCGCACGCTGGAAGTGCTGTCCGGCGAGAAACGCCGGCGCATCGCCAAGGAAACCCTCGAGATCTACGCGCCCATCGCCAACCGCCTGGGCATGCACGCGATCCGCATCGAGTTCGAAGACCTCGGCTTCAAGGCGATGCACCCGATGCGTTCCGCGCGGATCTACCAGGCCGTCAAGCGCGCCCGGGGCAACCGCAAGGAAATCGTCAACAAGATCGAAGAGTCCCTTGGCCACTGCCTCGCGATCGACGGCATCCAGGGTGAAGTCAGCGGTCGCCAGAAACACCTCTACGGCATCTACAAGAAAATGCGCGGCAAGCGTCGGGCCTTCAACGAGATCATGGACGTCTACGCGTTCCGGATCATCGTCGACAAGGTCGATACCTGCTACCGCGTGCTGGGTGCTGTACATAATTTGTACAAACCGCTGCCGGGGCGCTTCAAGGATTACATCGCGATCCCCAAGGCCAACGGCTATCAGTCGCTGCACACCACGCTGTTCGGCATGCACGGTGTACCGATCGAGATCCAGATCCGCACCCGCGAAATGGAAGAGATGGCCAACAACGGCATCGCCGCCCATTGGCTGTACAAATCCAGCGGTGACGAGCAGCCGAAAGGCACCCATGCCCGCGCCCGTCAGTGGGTCAAGGGCGTGCTGGAAATGCAGCAACGCGCCGGCAACTCGCTGGAGTTCATCGAGAGCGTCAAGATCGACCTGTTCCCAGACGAGGTCTATGTGTTCACGCCCAAAGGCCGGATCATGGAGCTGCCCAAAGGCTCCACGGCGGTCGACTTTGCCTACGCGGTGCACACCGACGTCGGCAACAGCTGCATCGCCTGCCGGATCAACCGTCGTCTCGCACCGCTGTCCGAACCGCTGCAAAGCGGCTCCACGGTCGAGATCGTCAGCGCCCCCGGCGCACGGCCGAATCCGGCGTGGCTCAATTTCGTGGTCACCGGCAAGGCGCGTACCCACATCCGCCATGCGCTGAAACTGCAACGCCGCTCCGAATCCATCAGCCTCGGCGAACGCCTGCTGAACAAAGTCCTCAACGGCTTCGACAGCGCGCTGGAACAGATTCCCACCGAACGCGTGAAGGCGATGCTCACGGAGTACCGCCTCGAACTGATCGAAGATTTGCTGGAAGACATCGGCCTGGGGAACCGCATGGCCTATGTCGTGGCGCGCCGCCTGCTCGGCGAAGGCGAGCAACTGCCAAGCCCTGAAGGCCCGCTGGCAATTCGCGGCACCGAAGGCTTGGTCCTCAGCTACGCCAAATGCTGTACGCCGATTCCGGGCGACCCGATTGTCGGTCACCTTTCGGCGGGCAAAGGCATGGTCGTGCACCTGGACAACTGTCGCAACATCAGCGAAATCCGCCACAACCCGGAAAAATGCATCCAGCTCTCCTGGGCCAAAGATGTCACCGGCGAATTCAACGTCGAACTGCGCGTCGAGCTGGAGCACCAGCGCGGCCTGATCGCCCTGCTGGCCAGCAGCGTCAACGCAGCCGACGGCAATATCGAGAAAATCAGCATGGACGAACGCGATGGCCGCATCAGCGTTGTCCAGTTGGTGGTCAGCGTCCACGACCGTGTGCACCTGGCCCGCGTGATCAAGAAACTGCGCGCCCTGACCGGGGTGATCCGCATCACCCGCATGCGTGCATAACTCAAACATTACAAGGAGTCATACATGACCAAGACTGTTATCACCAGCGACAAGGCCCCGGCCGCCATCGGTACTTACTCTCAGGCGATCAAGGCCGGCAACACCGTTTACATGTCGGGTCAGATTCCCCTCGATCCAAAAACCATGGAACTGGTCGAAGGCTTCGAAGCCCAGACCGTCCAGGTGTTCGAGAACCTGAAAGCCGTGGCCGAAGCCGCCGGCGGTTCGTTCAAGGACATCGTCAAGCTGAACATCTTCCTCACCGACCTGAGCCACTTCGCCAAGGTCAACGAGATCATGGGCAAGTACTTCGACCAGCCGTACCCGGCGCGCGCCGCCATCGGCGTGGCAGCCCTGCCAAAGGGTTCGCAGGTTGAAATGGATGCCATTCTGGTCATCGAGTAATGCGCACGGCGCGGCCTCAGACGCCGCGCCGACTGCTCTGCGGTAAAGAAAAGGTTTTGAAAGGATTCCACCATGCGCAAAGCGCTTGCTCTCTCGCTGCTCGCCATTTTCCTCGGCGGTTGCGCCAGCAACCCTGCCGACCGTGACATCAGCGGCACCTGGATCAATCAGGTCGCCATCGATGCCGCTGCCAAGGGCGGCCCCCTGCGCGAAGCGCTTCAGGCTTACGGCCCGAATCTGGAGTGGGACGTCAACACCAAGGCCGGCCAGGCCCGCTACACCAACGGTTTCGAAAACGTCGAAGGTCGCTTGCTCGGCGAACAGTCCGGTGCCTGGAAAGTCGACTTCTATGGCAGCTCCGCCAGCGAGCTGAAACGTGACGGTGGCCAACTGCAACAAGCCGCCAACGAAAACGAACCGGAACAGGTCTTCGACCGCGCACAGATTCCGGTGCCAGAAGGCGCACCGATCGGCGCCAGCTTCGAGCGCGCGCTGTATTCCGCTTATCTGGGCGGCAACTGGACGATCACCAGCGGCCAGGGCGAAGGCGCCACCGTGCAATTCCAGGCGGACGGTCAAGTCTCCGGCCTGCCGGGTGCCGACCGCTATGCGCTGTGCCTCGCGGGCGATTGCGCATCGATGAGCAGCGGCAACGACAGCATGTGGCTGCAGCAAAACGGCCAGGGCAACAACTGGATCTTTGTGCGCAAGGGCAAAGAGCTGGAAATCCTGCAGGCCGTGAACACTGCGCTGGCGGACGAACAACCGCAGTTCACCCCGGGTGAGCGCAAGTGGTTGCTCGAAAAGCAGTAACGCACCTTTGAAAACACAGTAAATCGAATGTGGGAGCGGGCTTGCTCCCACATTGACTGTGCAATGACGAAAGTCAGCAGCGCCCCTCAAGAATCGCGGCATACCCCTCGCGATAACTCGGATACGTCGGCACCCAACCCAGCGCCTTCGCCCGGGCATTGCTGCAACGCTTGCTGCCGGTGCGACGGACGCTCTCGTCTTCCGACCACTCGGTGACGCCCAGATACTCACGCAACCACGCCACCACCTCGGCCAGCGGCGCCGGCGCGTCGTCCACGCCGATATAGATGTCATCCAGCGCCACACCTTTGCGAGCAGCTTCCAGCAGAAACGCCATCAACCCCGCCGCGTCATCGGCATGGATGCGATTGCCATACAGCGGCGGATCGACCGCCACCCGATAACCACGACGCACCTGGGTCAGCAGCCACTCACGGCCGGGGCCGTAGATGCCGGTCAGGCGCACGATGCTCGCGGGAATGCCGCTGTTGAGCGCAACCTGCTCGGCTTCCAGCATCAACCGACCGGAATAACCCGCGGCGACGGTTTCGGATTTTTCATCGACCCATTCGCCGTTCTGCTGCCCATAAACACTGCTGCTGGAAACGAACAGCAGCCGCTCAGGCTCCTGACCGTAATCGTTCAGCCAACCCAGCACATGCTGCAAACCCTGCACATACGCCGCGCGATAACCGGCCTCATCGTGATCGGTGGCCGCCGCGCTATACACCAGGTAATCGATAGCGCCCACCGGCCACGTCTCGGGGCAATCTTCATTGAACAGGTCACCGGCCACACCGATAACACCGTCCGGCAAACGCGAAATATCCCGGCGCAGGCCATACACCTGGAAGCCGGCAGCCAGCAATTGCGTGGCCAGACGGCTGCCGACATCACCGCAACCGGCGATCAAAACAGAAGGCGCGGACATCAAAAATCTCCCATCGGAAAGCGACAGACTAGCCTCGGCAAGGGACGAGCGGCTAGCAATGAAGGAAAAAAAGCAACTCTATTACTTCTGTTAACAAGAATTACTTGCAATAATGCACGCCACTTTTGTTCTCGGCCTCACGAGGCCTGGAAGAGCATTACCGTTTTTCTATCTCAGGTCCGGCCAGCATGACACGCATTCAAAACTCCGCTTCGCCAACCAACCGACCTCGCGCCTGGAGCGCCGTGGCTGCCCTGCTGCTCAGCCTGATGCTGGCGCCGGTCGCCGCCTTCGCTGACGCACAAGCCCCGGCCGCGCCAGCCGCCACCGAGCAGAGCGCTCCGGCCGCTGCACCTGCCGCGACCGACCCGGTGCAGGCCGTCGAGGCCAGCGCTGCCGACGCGCCGGAAGTCCTCGAAGCCGACAATACCCTGGGCATGGCCCACGACCTGTCGCCATGGGGCATGTACCAAAACGCCGACGTGATCGTTAAAGCCGTGATGATCGGCCTGGCCATCGCCTCGATCATCACCTGGACCATCTGGATCGCCAAGGGCTTCGAGCTGATGGGCGCCAAGCGTCGCCTGCGTGGCGAGATTGCCGCCCTGAAAAAAGCCGCCACGCTTAAAGAGGCCAGCGCCACCGCCGCGAAGGAAGGCACCCTCGCCAACCTGCTGGTTCACGACGCGCTGGAAGAGATGCGCCTGTCGACCAACGCCCGCGAGAAAGAAGGCATCAAGGAACGCGTCAGCTTCCGCCTCGAGCGTCTGGTTGCCGCCTGTGGCCGCAACATGAGCAGCGGCACCGGCGTCCTCGCCACCATCGGTTCCACCGCGCCGTTCGTCGGTCTGTTCGGTACCGTGTGGGGCATCATGAACAGCTTCATCGGCATTGCCAAAACCCAGACCACCAACCTTGCCGTCGTAGCACCGGGTATCGCTGAAGCGCTGCTGGCTACCGCACTGGGTCTGGTTGCCGCGATTCCTGCCGTGGTCATCTACAACGTCTTCGCCCGCTCCATCGCCGGTTACAAGGCTCAGGTGTCCGATGCGTCGGCTCAGGTGCTGCTGCTGGTCAGCCGCGACCTCGACCACCAGCCTGAGCGCAACAGCTCGCAACCGCACATGGTGAAAGTGGGGTAATCGGCCATGGGCCTGCATTTGAAAGAAGGCGCAGACGACGATCTGGCCGAGAACCACGAAATCAACGTCACGCCGTTCATCGACGTGATGCTGGTGCTGTTGATCATCTTCATGGTGGCCGCGCCGCTGGCCACCGTGGACATCAAGGTTGACCTGCCAGCCTCGACCGCCAAACCGGCGCCGCGGCCGGAGAAACCGGTGTTCCTCAGCGTGAAGGCTGACCAGCGCCTGTTCATTGGCGAAGACGAAGTGAAAGCCGAAACCCTCGGCGCCGCACTCGACGCCAAGACCCAGGGCAAGAAAGACACGACGATCTTCTTCCAGGCCGACAAAGGTGTGGATTACGGCGACCTGATGAGCGTGATGGATAACCTGCGCGCCGCCGGTTACCTGAAGGTCGGTCTGGTCGGACTCGAGAGCGCAGTCAAGAAATGATCACGACGCGCCATAAGCTGACGCGTTACAGCGGTAGCCTGGCCGTGGTGCTGGGTGTTCATGCGCTGGCCATCGCGCTGGCGCTGAACTGGACCGCCCGCCCGCCCATCGAATTGCCGCCGCAGGCAATGATGGTCGAGCTGGCACCGGTTCCGGCCCCGCCACCGCCCGCACCGCCGAAAGTCGTCACGCCACCGCAGCCACCGGCTCCGGTTGAAGAACTGCCGATCCCGAAACTGGCCGAAGCGCCGAAAGCCGAGATCGCGGTGCAGAAACCGAAGCCCAAGCCGAAACCAAAACCGCCGAAGCCGATCGAGAAGAAACTGCCCGATCCGCCGAAGGAGAAACCGTCCGAAGAGAAGCCGGCCGACACCCAGCCGACTCAGGCGCCGACGGAGAAATCCGCCCAGCCTGCACCGGGCCCGTCGCCTGCACAAATGGCCGCCAAGGCCAGCTGGCAAGGCACCCTGCTCGCGCATCTGGCCAAGTACAAGAAGTACCCGGCCAGCGCTCAGGCGCGGGGCAAGGAAGGCTTGAACCGGTTGCGTTTCGTGGTCGATGGCGAAGGCAACGTGCTGTCGTTCGAGCTGGTGGGCCGCTCCGGCAACGCCGATCTGGACCGGGCCACCCTGGAAATGATCCGCCGCGCCCAGCCGCTGCCCAAGCCACCGGCCGACATGCTGACCAATGGCGCGATCGAAATCGTTGCGCCGTTTGTGTACTCCCTCGAAAGACGCCGCTGATCAAGTGTGGGAGCGGGCTTGCTCCGGGCGGCGATCCGACGAATGCGGTGCTTCAGTCAGCTCAATATTGACTGACACGGCCCATTCGCGAGCAAGCCCGCTCCCACAGGGTTAATTGCTCAGCCGAGAGAACCAGGCCCAAAAGGCATCGAAAGGTGCCTTTTGCTTATCCATCCACGGCAAACCGGCATTGCCCGGTGTCGCATTCATCACTCAGTCTGATAACGTGCGTCTATCGATTGCAGCCGGTATGCTTGGCCCGCATCTTCATGGACGCTTGCTATGACCCTCACAGAATTACGCTACATCGTTACCCTCGCCCAAGAGCAGCATTTCGGCCACGCGGCCGAGCGTTGCCACGTCAGCCAGCCGACCCTGTCGGTGGGCGTGAAAAAGCTTGAAGACGAACTCGGTGTGCTGATTTTCGAGCGCAGCAAAAGCGCCGTGCGCCTGACTCCGGTCGGCGAAGGCATCGTCGCCCAGGCGCAGAAAGTGCTGGAGCAGGCCCAGGGCATCCGCGAGCTGGCCCAGGCCGGCAAGAACCAGCTGACCGCCCCGCTGAAAGTCGGCGCGATCTACACCGTCGGCCCCTACCTGTTCCCGCACCTGATTCCACAACTGCACCGGGTCGCCCCGCAGATGCCGTTGTACATCGAAGAAAACTTCACCCACGTGCTGCGCGACAAACTGCGCAACGGCGAACTGGACGCGATCATCATCGCCCTGCCGTTCAACGAAGCCGACGTGCTGACCCTGCAACTCTACGACGAGCCGTTCTACGTCCTGATGCCGGCCCAGCACCCGTGGACCCAGAAAGAATCCATCGACGCCGCGCTGCTCAACGACAAGAGTCTGTTGCTGCTCGGCGAAGGTCACTGCTTCCGCGATCAGGTGCTGGAAGCCTGCCCGACCCTGACCAAGGGCAACGACGGCGCCAAGCACACCACGGTCGAATCCAGCTCGCTGGAAACCATTCGCCACATGGTCGCGTCCGGCCTGGGCATCTCGATCCTGCCGCTGTCGGCGGTGGACAGCCATCACTACGCCCCGGGCGTGATCGAAGTGCGTCCGTTGTCGGCACCGGTGCCGTTCCGCACGGTGGCCATCGCCTGGCGCGCCAGCTTCCCACGGCCGAAAGCCATCGAGATTCTCGCCGACTCCATTCGCCTGTGCTCGGTCGCCAAACCTGCCGCGCCGGTCACGGCCGGTTAAGCCAGCGTCATGACTGATCTGTCGCAGGTCTCGGTCACCGCACTCAAGGGTGTCGGTGAAGCCATGGCCGAGAAACTGGCCAAGGTCGGTCTGGAAAACCTTCAGGACGTGCTGTTCCACTTGCCGCTGCGTTATCAGGATCGCACCCGAGTGGTGCCGATCGGCGCGTTGCGGCCGGGACAGGACGCCGTGGTCGAAGGCACCGTCAGCGGCGCCGACGTGGTGATGGGCCGGCGTCGCAGCCTCGTCGTGCGTTTGCAGGACGGCACCGGCGGACTGAGCCTGCGCTTCTACCACTTCAGCAACGCGCAGAAAGAAGGCCTCAAGCGCGGCACGCGGATTCGCTGCTACGGCGAGGCCCGGCCCGGCGCCTCGGGACTTGAGATCTACCACCCGGAATACCGCGCCATCAACGGTGACGAACCGCCGCCGGTGGATGAAACCCTGACCCCGGTCTACCCGCTGACCGAAGGCCTGACTCAGGCGCGTCTGCGCCAGTTGTGCATGCAGACGCTGACCCTGCTCAAGCCGGCCACCCTGCCCGACTGGCTGCCGACCGAACTGGCCCGCGACTATCAACTGGCGCCGCTGGCCGACGCGATCCGCTACCTGCACAACCCGCCCGCCGATGCCGACGTCGACGAACTCGCCCTCGGCCATCACTGGGCCCAGCATCGTCTGGCCTTCGAAGAACTGCTGACTCACCAGCTATCCCAGCAACGCCTGCGCGAAAGCATGCGTTCCCTGCGTGCGCCGGCGATGCCGAAAGCCACCAAGCTGCCGGCGAAATACCTGGCCAACCTCGGTTTCAACCCGACCGGAGCTCAGCAACGAGTCGGCAACGAAATCGCCTACGACCTCAGCCAGCACGAACCAATGCTGCGGCTGATTCAGGGTGACGTCGGCGCGGGCAAAACCGTGGTCGCCGCCCTCGCTGCGCTGCAAGCGCTGGAAGCGGGTTATCAGGTCGCACTGATGGCGCCGACCGAGATCCTCGCCGAGCAGCACTTCATCACCTTCAAGCGCTGGCTCGAACCGCTGGGCATCGACGTGGCGTGGCTGGCCGGCAAGCTCAAGGGCAAGAACCGCGTCGCCGCGCTGGAGCAGATCGCCAGCGGCACGCCGATGGTGGTCGGCACCCACGCGCTGTTCCAGGACGAAGTGCAGTTCAAGAACCTCGCGTTGGTGATCATCGACGAACAACACCGTTTCGGCGTGCAGCAACGTCTGGCGCTGCGCCAGAAAGGCGTCGGCGGGCGCATGTGCCCGCATCAATTGATCATGACCGCCACGCCGATTCCCCGGACGCTGGCGATGAGCGCCTACGCCGACCTCGACACCTCGATCCTCGATGAACTGCCGCCGGGTCGAACCCCGGTCAACACCGTGCTGGTCACCGATACCCGCCGCGTCGAAGTCATCGAACGGGTGCGCAGCGCCTGCGCCGAGGGCCGTCAGGCCTATTGGGTGTGCACGCTGATTGAAGAGTCCGAAGAGCTGACCTGTCAGGCCGCCGAAACCACCTTCGAAGACCTGACCGCCGCCCTCGGCGAGTTGAAAGTCGGGCTGATCCACGGCCGCATGAAACCCGCCGAGAAAGCCGCCGTCATGGCCGAGTTCAAGGCCGGCAACCTGCAACTGCTGGTCGCCACCACCGTGATCGAAGTCGGCGTCGACGTACCCAACGCCAGCCTGATGATCATCGAAAACCCCGAGCGCCTGGGCCTTGCGCAACTGCACCAGTTGCGCGGCCGCGTCGGTCGGGGCAGCGCGGTCAGCCATTGCGTGCTGCTCTACCATCCGCCGCTGTCACAGATCGGCCGCCAGCGTCTGGGCATCATGCGCGAGACCAACGACGGTTTCGTTATCGCCGAAAAAGACCTCGAACTGCGCGGCCCCGGCGAAATGCTCGGCACCCGCCAGACCGGCCTGCTGCAATTCAAGGTCGCCGACCTGATGCGCGACGCCGATCTGTTGCCCGCCGTGCGCGATGCCGCCCAGGCCTTGCTCGAGCGCTGGCCCACCCACGTCAGCCCGTTGCTCGACCGCTGGCTGCGACACGGGCAGCAATACGGCCAAGTGTGAGCACTGTCGCAGTTTCTCAAAGCTCGTTCCAACCAAGCTGGTTATACTCCAGCAATTGTTTCAAAAACGGATACAGACCATGACCGAAGCTGCTCTCGCCCCCGAATCCCCGCACGCTCCGTCTGTTATTCGGCTGCTGCTCAACAAGCTGGGCGTCGCCTACGAAGAAGTGCTCGACCACCACGGCCTCAACGCCTCGCGCAAAGTGCAGGCGGTGTTGCTGGACGACGCGGTCGGTGCGCTGATGGTGCTGTTTCCACAGAGCCAGTTGCTGGATCTCAACCGCCTCGCCGAGCTGACGGGCCGTCGCCTGACCGCCGTGTCCACCGAGCGCCTGGAAAAGATGCTCGGCAAACACAGCCTGAGCCTGCTGCCGGGCCTGCCCGCGCTGACCAGCTCGCCGTGCCTCTACGAAGAAAGCCTGCTGCGCGAGCCGAAGCTGCTGATCAACTCCGGCGAGCCGGGCCTGCTGCTGGAAATCGCCAGCGAAGACTTCAAGACCATGCTGACCAAGGCCAGCGCCGCCAACTTCGGCGAAGCCCTGAGCCGCATCCGCCCGAACCTCGACCGCCCGGACGATGACCGCGAGGAAATCACCCAGGCCGTGCAGGCGTTCACCGCGCGGCGCATCCAGCAACGTCTGGAAGCGACCATCGAGATTCCGCCGCTGGCCGAAACCGCACAAAAAATCATCAAGCTGCGCGTCGACCCGAACGCCACCATCGACGACATCACCGGCGTGGTCGAAACCGACCCGGCGCTGGCTGCGCAAGTGGTGAGTTGGGCGGCGTCGCCGTACTACGCCTCGCCGGGCAAGATCCGTTCGGTGGAAGACGCGATTGTCCGCGTATTGGGCTTCGATCTGGTGATCAACCTGGCGCTGGGCCTGGCCCTCGGCAAGACCCTGAGCCTGCCCAAGGACCACCCGCAACACACCACGCCGTACTGGCAACAGTCGATCTACACCGCCGCCGTCATCGAAGGCCTGACCCGCGCCATGCCGCGCGCCCAGCGCCCGGAATCCGGCCTGACCTACCTCGCCGGCCTGCTGCACAACTTCGGCTACCTGCTGCTGGCCCACGTGTTCCCGCCGCACTTCTCGCTGATCTGCCGCCACCTGGAGGTCAACCCGCACCTGTGCCACAGCTATGTCGAGCAACACCTGCTGGGCATCAGCCGCGAACAGATCGGCTCCTGGCTGATGCGCTACTGGGACATGCCGGACGAACTGGCCACCGCCCTGCGCTTCCAGCACGACCCGAACTACGACGGCGCCTACGCCGAATACCCGAACCTCGTCTGCCTGGCCGTGCGCCTGCTGCGCAGTCGCGGAATCGGCTCCGGGCCGGATGAAGACATTCCGGATGCGCTGCTGGAACGTGTTGGTTTGACTCGCGACAAGGCCAATGATGTGGTCAGCAAAGTGCTTGAGGCTGAAGTGCTGCTGCGGGAACTGGCTTCGCAGTTCAGCCAGGCTTAAAGCATTCTTCGGAACGTCAATCAGGGCCTGTTTTGATTGCAGATAGGGCCCTGGCTCCACAGATTTCGGCCACTTTGCCAGCAACGACAGCAAACAAGCGCCCTGCTATGATTTGACGGCATTCAGAGGAATTTCCGATGACCCAAACAGATGCTGTCAGCGTTGCAAGCGAAGTGCGCAAGCTTGCCAAAGACAACAAGGTTACAGCCAGTCGTGACGGCATGAGTCGTATGGCCGTGGGTATTACCCGCTTGTCTGGCGATGTCGTCGAGCTGGATGGCATCGAACAGTTGCTCGTCAATCTCAAGCGAAAAGGCGTTCTGAGCAAATCTGAAATCCTGGCGCTCCAAGGGCGCTATCTTCAAGAAAGGCGCGCACAGAAACGTAGCGCATGACTTTTGATCCGTTCGGCGACTTCGACACGGCTGGATATCTTCAAAATTCGCTGCAACTGAAAGATCCCGTTGAAGTAAAAGAATCAGAGCATCTTTCCTTCGAATTGAGTATCGAAGAGGCGCTTGCCTATCTGGCCAAGAAAAAGCCGATCGATTACCAGACTGTACTCAAGGTTCACGAAATCCTGTTCTCTGGCTTCTATCACTGGGCAGGAAAAGACCGGAACGAGCTTGTCCCCCACCTGGCAGTCTTCAAGGGCTCCCTCGACGACCCTCGCAGCACCGTCTTCGAGCGACCGGACTCCATCAAAATGTCTGTCGACTATGCGCTCAAGCTCGCAGCAGACAAGAAACGCTTCAGAGACCATCCCGGTGGAGTGATGGGCCAACTGGCTTTCGCACACCCCTTCCTGGACGGCAATGGACGCGCGATTCTATTGGTCTTCATGGAACTCTGTTATCGAGCCGGGTTCGCCATCGAATGGTCAAGAACAAACAAAGACGACTACTTGCGGGCACTCAGCGACGAGATCCGAGAGCCGCGCGGAAGGCATCTCGATAACTACCTCAACCCGTTCGTAGTCGATATATCCAGTCGTGACGAATGGCCAGAGACCATTAGTGGCATCCGAGGTCTGGATGGCCTGGACAAGGAAGACATCACTTACGAGAACCTGGACAACCCGCAAGTCCAGCAGATCTACAAGACATACCGGGCCCAGCCCCTGGACGCCGAGCCTCCCGAGCCCGAAAGCTGAAGAGGCAGGCCCGTCCCGACAAGCTGCCTGAAAGCCCTATGACTTCGGCTTGGCCTTCCGCGGCTTCAAATACTTCATCAACCCCTGAAACCACATCACCAGCGCCGGATTGCCCTTGAGCTGGATCGACTTGTCCTGAATCCCCTGCATGAACGCCAGCTGCTTGTTCTTCGCCTGCATCGTGGCAAACCCGAACGCCGCGTCTTTAAAGGCAATCGCAAACGCCGGCTCCGCCACCACCCCGGACTTGCTGGTAATGCGCTGGTCCTTCACCACGAAATGCCGCGCCACTTTCCCATCCAGAGTCTGCAGCTGAAACACCAGATCCTTGTCACCCAACTGCTGCTGGAACGCAGGATTTGTCCGACTGGCCTTACCCATCAACAGACCCAGCATCCACAGAAGAAAACGAAATTTCATGCGCACAGCCTCAAAAGGGAAATGAACGGCTGGGGGAGTGTAAGGGATTCGGATGGATTCGCCACAATCTTGCACGGATAGAAGACGATGCATGGCTTTTCCTGAAAGATGACTACCAAGTCACGACTTCGCTCTCAGGACTTGATCGTTCCCACGCTCTGCGTAGTAATGCCTCCCGTGACGCTCCGCGTCACACCCTCCCCCGTCCTACACCTGAAGAAACACATTCCGATAGGAGCTGCCGACAGCAGCGGTTTCTTGTTCCTCTACCCCGCAATTCCTTGGGAAATGTCCTTCAAACTGCGGTGCTGTCCATGAACTAGGCAGGCTGGACCATCGTCGATAGCCTCTGTGTGTCGCCGCAAAATCGGTGACTCGGACGTGCAAGTCCGATGGGGCACACAATCGCTTATGGCAATTCATCGGGCATTTTCCTATGCTCGCGGGTCGTTATGGCGGCTGTGTGTGGGAGGCTTCCGAGCCTGCCGGATAGCTCCACCGGTCTTGCACACCTATGCACAGCTGCCACCACTTTCGAAGTGCGAGCGAAAACGGTGTCGGCTCCTAAAACATGGAGCAAGACCTAATGATCAAACCAACACCGAATCCCCCCGAAATTCCAGAAAACCCGGAAACCTCCCCCTACGAATCCCCCGATTCAAAGAAACTCCACGAAGCCGCCGAACGCGCCCTCGACCACCATTTCAAACCCAGCGCCCCACGCCCAAAACGCCTGGGTGGCCTGTTCGCCCTCTGCCCCAACGCCGACACCGAAGCCCTCATGGCCAACGCCTCCGAAGACCTCCTGTCCATCAGCGCCATCGCCGCCAACCTGGCCGACGACCTCGACGGTCCCCGCCGTTCGATGGCGCTGGGCCTGAGCAGAATGGCGGACGGCGTTCGATTGATGGTGGAAGGCACGCTCGATCACATTGAGTTTCGGGAGTATCAAACGCGGGGTTGATAGCCCATAACTGACGAAGGGCGCTATGAGCGCCCTTCGTCAATTGATCGTACTAATAGCATTTGCTCGGAGCGATTGGCTCAGTCACTTCCGACTGAAGTCGCTTTGCAGCACTGAGACCTGACTCGTAGCCTTTATTGGCGGCAAGTTGATAACAAGCCAAGGCACGAGGGATATCCTTCTCTCCGAGATCGCCACTCTTCCAATAGTCACCAAGCGAAACGATTGCATGTGCTGATCCCATGGAGCTGGCGCGAATAAGCTCTTTCTCCACATCAGCGGGCCGCTGGCAGGGTCCGCTCCCAGCCGTGTCATTACCAAAACAATAAAAGCTTGCCAGCCCCTCAGCTCCTCCTGGCGAATTAACCGCTGCCGCTTTGAAAAGAGCTTCAACTTTGCTGTATTCCAACTGCGGAGCCATACCCGACAGACTCAGCCTAGCCGCAGTCTCGCTGGAAGCAGGATCGCCTGAAGCAGCCGCACACAGATAATTTTCCAATGCGGCCTCAAAAAGTTCTCCTGTCAGACGGTATTGCTCAAGACCACCCAAGCCAGCAAATCCTTGCGCACGCTGTAAGCAGAAATTTTCTTCGCGACTCAATGAGCGCTTACTGGCTACAGAAAGCTCCTTTGCGGGAATCGACCAATCCTCAACCCCCTCAAGCGTCCAGCAGGCCTTGCGCGAAAAGTTGAAGATCTTGATATTGCTGTTTCCCGCACGTTTATCCACAACGTCAACGTGACGATCATCCACCCTCTCGATTTCTATACCTTCGACTTTCCCATCAGGCACCACAGCCATTAAGGGAAACGCCATGTCGCGTCCCACCTCTGCAGTGACGTGAGTCACTATCCGCCCTATATCCGACGTTCCCTTCAACACCAACAGTTTCACCGCTTGCGCAGTCAGTCGCTTTTGCGATTCGGCACTAGCGGAGAAGTATGGAAGAAACTGGGCGAAGTCTTGCGTTGGGCACGAGCCACGCCCAAATGCAGAGCCACTACCGCTATCGGACGCGATATTGTCCAGAAACACCGACCGATCACGGCTCATGCTTGCGATGCAATTGTTCACGGCTGCCACATGCGCCGAAGAGCCCGGCTCCGTCTCCAACGCATCGATCTGGCAATCGGTATCGCGTAGCTTGATCCAGGCGCGCTGAGCCTCCTGAACCGTCGCCTTTTGGCTTGCGGCAAGAACTGGATCGGTCTGATATCCACCTTCGAGCCGAACCAGCAATTCTTGATAACTGGTATTCAACTGCGCATCTGCAGCAGCCTTGGCACTCACAGAACATCTTTCACTCTGGGAGTTCGTACTGATATCGCCACATGCATCTTGAGCAAATGCTGCATGCGCAAGTAACGATGAACAAGTTGTCAGCACGTAAAAAGATATACGCACCATGAGCCTAGCCATAGCAAGATCCCTTACACATTAAAAAAGCTGAATACTTCCTATTGAAATCATGCCCTACTCATTCGGGCGCAACAGCTATCTTCAGTATGTAATCCTCGAGATAAACAACAGCTTCACGACCATTCAAATCAACAGGCGTGGGGTTTTTAATAACGAGCTGATCACTTGCGCTAACAATTTTAGTTAGTGTTTTATCCACTACATTGGCACGCCAGATTGTCTCATCACCATTCTTGAAATACAAAACAGGACGCGACTTGCTCCAAATCGGGCTGAAAATATTCCAACCCACCTCCGGTCTATCGACTGGCGCAATAGTCTCGTACCCAGGAGTGTTTGGATAATAGGCCTTCAGTTCTCCAAATACCTCATCACCCTGAAATAGCAAACCACTTTTAGCATTCTCGAAAGTATTCGACCATTGCTGAAGCAGCAAACTCGTTTCCTGCGGTTGAGTGCCTGACCCAACTTTATAAGCCATACCTCTTAGCTGGTTTCTTGCTATTTTTTCGCGATAGTAAAAGGTGCCGCCCATGATTCCAGCGTATCGTTCCCCTTCTTCATTGTTTCCTAAGTTGAACGCCCCCTGAAATCCTATGTCCTTTGCTATCGTGTACGTGATTGGCTGCACAATCGGATGCCTATCGATGTATTCATACAAACTACCTCTATAGATAGAATTAGGAACATCGTAATGCCCCTCGAATGCTACAACGTGCAAAATTCCAGATATTACTTCCGCTGAAATCAAGAAACGCTCAACGACATCTTTGCCATTCGGAAGGCCCGCCAGTTCAACAGTTTTCCAAGGACGACTGGATTGAGCATAAATTTTATCAGCGGGCAAAATTTTTACTTCATTTGAAGCACTGGCCCCAGGCAATGGTAACGGTGACAGAAATCCAATTTGCTCATTGTAAGCATCTTCTAGACACTCAACTGACTCACAGGTGTTGCGCACATTCTCTAGCCATTCACTTTCAAGCACTTGGAAAGTACGTTGTTTTTTCAGCGGCTTGAAAACTTCACTTAGCTGCTCATCCAGCTTTGACAAAGAAGGCGTATTGCAGATCTTTTTTTCAACATCCGACGAGGCTTTACTGCAATCGAAACTTGCAGATTGTGCCAACGAACTAAATACCACTAACGAGCAAAAAATAATCTTAATATGCAAAAAAGTTTTTCTCATGACCCTACCTTCAGAATTACTTTACCAACAGAATACTTGGTAATGCGCGCAAAGGAGCCTAGCGATCTTTTCTCGCTTCCATTCGATTTCCACTCTAAGCCCTGACAGCTTGGCTATTTAGCCAAAGGCGCAACCGCGATCTGTCTGGCACGATCAATTGTTAACCGAATCAAACAGCTTTCCGAATACTCTCCAAATATTGCGCTATTGCATTCAAGATCTCTGTTTTTCATCCAGGCTCTTTGAACCTCACGAAAAACATCTCGCTTGTCTTGACTCAAACGACTGGCTTTATCTCGGTAGGCAGAATTGAGCAGAGCATCGGCATCCGCAAGAACCAACTGATAAATCCCTCGATCTTTTTCAATCTTGACTTGGGGCAGGCTTTGCGGGATATCCGAATCCCAATTATTCAACCCATTATTATCCTCAACAGTTAGCAATACTGTTTTATTATCATAATATCCATACTGATTTTTGGTTGCTCCACTTTTATAGACCAACTCAATATATACAGGATCGCTTGCTCGCTGAGGGTCATTAAGCAATGTCTGGCTCGTCACTTTCACATTGCCTTCGCCTTCATCTAACTGAATTCTGAAACAAGGGTTGGGGCCAGGCTGCGTAGCTGACTTACTGGCCTTCATGCAAGTGGCCAGGCTAGAGCCACTTGCCTCATCACTCCCTGACTCAACGTCTTGTATTCTAACCAACAGCTTTATGTCAGGAACTGCTGAGTAATCAGCTTGCAGTATCTTCGCGGAGTAGAACGGCTCCGCTTGGGCCGCGCCGTTAAAAACTGAAAGAGTTGCGATACAAAAAAGGTAGAACGATATTTTTAATCACAAACATAAATTCCATTTAAAAACATTGTACGAAAACCAATTCACCTATGAAAAACACGAGATAGAAAAATTTCTGTACGGTCTAATCGTGATTTATAGCCACCCAACCTGAAAAATGTTGTTAGCTCTCCGAAGGTTCGGAATTAATCCGTCCAATAGTGTTGAAACCATCACAAATAAATCTGCCACCTTTTCTCTCTAGACATAGAATACAACAGGCCATTTTCTCTATGCGCTACCTTGACTCGCCTTCATACAGCTTAGTTCTCGGGTTAAAACCCCAGACATAAGAAGTTGTTATCGGCTTACCATCCCTGTGCATAATTTGATCTTGCTTATCCCTATTATAAGAGTAGACCCTAATATCTCTAAATAGACTATCTTCTGGATGAGTATCGAGGACCTTCACATCAGCAAAATACTCACCACCAACGTTTCTTAAAAAGCCACGACATTGAATTAGAAATTCATAAATAAAATCACCGCTCGATCCGGCACTTGAATATGAAAGAAAAATAAAATCTTTCACTCCATCGCCATTGACATCTTCACTAGTGACAACCTTTCCTTCCTCAATTGAAAGTTTTTCACCTTCAATTCGAGAAAGCAGATCAAAATTACGTACACCTTCCGTCCACTGGGATAAGAAATATTTAGCACCAACTGCCGGAGCACATATATCTACAGGGGCAGCGTTGGCAGTATTCGCAAAAAGCGCGAGCACCCAGAAAAATCTCATTTAAACTATCCATAACGGGAGGGATTTATTTAAACATCTCACAAAAATCAAAGCCGCTGAGTGCATTAATATAAACCTGCTCCCTTTTTTTTAGAATACCTCTACCTTATTCAGACTCCCCCTCATACTTTTGAGAATCAGGATTGAAGTGCCAAACATGAGGTGTCATCAGAGGCTCACCACCTTTTCGCTGGATACTCCCGTTTGAGTTTCGTTTATAAGAATAAATTTTTATGTCTTTAAATACGTTTTTTTGCTCATTCTCCGGCTCCAGGACTTCAACTTTGGCAAAGTACGAAGCACCGAGTGGTTTAAGATAGCCATGACATTGAAGCAGGAAGCTAAACACTCGATCACCACTTGAACCAACGCCTGTTGACGCTTCAAAAATAACATCGTCATTACCGTCATTATTCAAATCACCGGCATATACAATACTGCCGTGATCAACTAAAAAGTCTTTTCCATCCTGCATTGACAATACTTTTGTCTTACTATTACCAAGATTCCAATCAGAAATAAAACTTTTCGAGTCTTGTTCAGGACTACAGATATCTCCCACAGAAGACCATGCAATTCCGGGTAGCAAACCAATCAACAGCAAAAAATATTTCATAAGTTACACATCCATAATGAAGGAGTTTCTGCCCGGCCGGACCGCACCTTGCGGAAGATTAGTACCATACTGAATGGCATTAGTGATGGAGTCGTTCAGAGCAGCAAGCCGTCTCTGGATCTCATTGGTTAACAACGTCTCATGCGTGTCCCCCCAACTAGCAACTGGCAATGCCCAATTTACTTGAGAGTTTGAGTCAATTACAAATTGAATTGCCGGAACAACGAGCGACGCGTTAGTAACAACAAAAGCGGGACGATACACGTGCCAACGGAGCAAAATAGCCACAGATTTTTCTGAAGTAAAAACCGCTCCGAGAGTGCTGACCACCTCATGTCCGGAAACTCTAAATTTAACCTCTCTATCCAATATCTTACTCAACCGAAGTTTTGTCAGCTTCCACATAGCTTTACGGTAGGCCCCGATGGTTCGACCCGCCATACTAAATCTATAATGCCAGTGCCATGTTTTCATATAATTCGCACCCTCCTTTGTAGTCGGCAACGCCTCAAAGTCAGTTTCAGTGCTAAGCTTAATCCACGTATTATATGTACGTACTCCAGGGAAATATAGTCCAGCCTCTCCCCACTGGAGAACGGTATCTAACCCAAACTTTCCGAAAGCCTTGTTAAAAACTTCAGGATTCAAATTTTTAACATATGCGATAAGTCCAGGTAACTCTCCAGGCGCATACGCTGAATTTGTCGTCGAAAACACCCCCATCGTCCAGTGACATGGTCCGGCAGACATAAGCGCATTATCCCAAGCGTTCAATACATCAAATCGCCCATAGCATTCAGCCTCAGCCACCACACGCATAGTTCGATATGTCGATATCTTGGCGCTATTCACCTCAGCAGCGTTATAGGCAGAGTCATAAAGATTCAAGATTGACATTTCCGCCTCTGGCGACCAACTATGTTTTTTTGCTGTATTAGGTCCACCGAAACCGCCAGGCTCATAATACCCAAGCGTTTGATACTCTAGCCTACTATGTGTATCAGGATAGTCATAATAGCTAGTAAAATCCCTAAAAAATACTCGTGGGGCATTACTAGCAATACTATTATGCGCCCACACATTGCATCCATTGTTGGCTAGATCAGTTCGAACTCCTGCTGCAGTATTATTCCATGCCTCAACGACTACTGGACATCTGTAGTCATGGCTCAACCAATATTCAATGGCAGCTCGAGTAAGCTCGTTTACTACACCGCTTATTGGGCCGTCATAAATCGAAGAGTTAGCGACAGACTGAAGACTATCAACATAATAACTAACAGGACCGGCTGTCTCACCGGTTACTGTCGCAGACTTTCCAGCCTTTGCCACTATAGATGCAGAGCTATCGAAATACACATCCATGTTATTAACTTTTACTGGAGAACCTGCAGAATCCAATAGCAGTTGCCCTTTTTTTTCTTCTCTAACTTTAGCAACTTGCGCCATGGACGCATATATTTGAAATTCTCTGACTGCCCACTCAGTATGACTACCAAACCCTCCATCAGGTGTCCCCACAATGGAGAACCCCAAAGTAATTAAGTCTTCCTGGAGTTTTCTAACATGCTCTGAAACACCAAGAGCTGCGCTAGTACCTAGAAATGCAGCTGCTGTTTCTGCAGTGACTACAGATAACACTGGATTATCATTTCCAGCCCAACGAGGGGGCTTGTTTTGCTCAGGTTTTCCATCATGATCACCTCGACGGAGATCAAAATTACCGTAAATCATTGCTCATTCCCTTATGCAATATGCTGTTCTTCGAGACGCTTAATATCGCTCAAAGAAAGATAATCTTTGTCTGCCAACTCACAAGAACGGTGGAAGCAACGGGTGGCATGCTTCGTTTTCGGGCCATTTTCACCGTCGATTTTCCCATCATAGAACCCAAGGTTTTTAAGGCGGGACTGAAGCCCTTTCACGCCCGAGGCCTCCGACTGAGCTTTCAAGTCCAACTCCCATACCCATGGCTGAGATTCTGCGCCAAATGGATAGAAAGTAAGCTTGCCCTTTTTCGCATCAGGCGGAACTGGCTGGTCAACAAACCCTTCACTAGAAGTTGTGCCTTTATAGGTCACTCCATCCACTTCCAGCGTATAGGGCTGTCCAGCAATACCCTTTTTGTCATAGGGACGCTTCATCTGAATACGGAAGCTCTTTTTCTCGGATACTGGCGGAGGAGGAGGCACAGCATTCAACAACGCCTGATCCATCAAACTCCCCGCCTTATCCTTATCCGCCGCCCCCGGCAGGACCGGCGGCTTAATCCCGATCCCGGTCCCCGACCCAGCCGAGCCGCCGGCGTTGATCTTCACCACCGGCCCAACCACCGTCACACCACCGCCATCGAGCTTGATGAAACTGCCGCCGCCGAGAATCGTCAGTTCGGAGCCGGCCTCGATGACAATCTTGTCCCCAGCCTTGATGTGAATCTCTTTGCCGACGCTGGTCAGTTGCGCCGTCCCGAGCTTCACATGCTGGTTCTCACCAATGGTCAGGTGGTCGTCCATCCGCGCTTCGACTTTGCGATCGGAAATCGTGGTGCGGTGTTCTTCGGCCTTGAGCTCGGTGTAGGTGTTCTTCACCACAGTGTCGTGGCGTTCATTGCCGACGCGAATCTTCTGATCGTGCTCAACGTTTTCATCCCAGTCGCGCTGGGCGTGGATGAAGATTTGTTCGGCGCCTTTTTTGTCTTCGATGCGCAGTTCGTTGTAGCCACCGCCGCCCGGGGAGCTGAGGGTTTTGAAGACGGTTCGGGTTTTGTTCGCCGGGAGGGCGTAGGGCACCGGGTTTTCCTTGTGGTACAGGCAGCCGGTGACCAGTGGCTGGTCGGGGTCGCCTTCGAGGAAGGTGACGAGGACTTCCATGCCGATGCGCGGGATGGAGATGGCGCCGTAGCGGTCGCCGGCCCAGGAGCTGGAGACGCGCAGCCAGCAGCTGGTTTTGTCGTCGGCCTGGCCTTCGCGGTCCCAGTGAAATTGCACCTTGACGCGGCCGTACTGGTCGCAGTGGATTTCTTCGCCTTTGGGGCCGGTGACCATGGCGGTCTGGCTGCCGAGGACGCGGGGTTTCGGGTGTTCGAGGGCCGGGCGGTAGAACACGTCCCACGGGGTGGCGAGGAAGCGGTTGCGGTAGCCCTGGTGGAAGTCGTCCTTGTTGTCGGTGGTGTCGCTGGTCACCGATTCTTCGAGGACTTGCGGCTGTTTGCCTTCGTGGAAGATTTCGGTGAGCAGCCACAGGTCGTTCCACTCGCTGCGCGGGTGGTCGGACATTTCCATGAAGTGGCCGCTGACGAGTTTGGTCTGGTCGCCACGACCTTCGGCCTGACGGTAGTCGGCGCGATGGCGTTCGAGGGCGCGCTGGCTGAGGAATTTGCCACGGGCGCGGTCGATGAAGCGGCCGGGGTAGTCGTAGTCTTCCAGATCCGGTTCAGTGCTCTCGCCGTCGGGTTTGTAGGCGGCTTCCATTTGCAGGCGCGGTTTTTCGAAGTCGTAGTCGCGGCGGGTGGTGCGGCTGGTGCGGGTTTCCAGACGCAGCCGGAAGCCTTTGATCACCGGCTCTTCGGCGACCATGCCGCTGCCCTGCACATAGGCGGTCGGTTGGCCCAGGTTCGGGAACACGGTCTGGTCATCGCCAAACACCAGCAGGTGGCCTTTCTTGCTGTGCTGGAAGTGGTAGTGAATGCCTTCCTCTTCGCACAGGCGCTGGACGAAATGCAGGTCGGTTTCGTCGTACTGCACGCAGTAGTCGCGGTCCGGGCACGGCTGGCTGAGCTGGAAGCTGTAGGCGTTGCCCTTGATGCCGTGCTCGTCGAGGATCAGCGCGATGATTTTCGGCGCCGACATCTGCTGGTAGATGCGCTGGTTGGTGCGGTGATGCAGGTATTGCAGCTGCGGCACCAGCGAGACTTTGTAGCGGGTCAGGCGCTTGCCGGCATCGCCCTGGGCGACGCGGTAGATCTGGCCGTGGATGCCGGAGCCCTGCGGATCGAGGGCGAGGAATGCCTGTTTGTGCAGGAGTTTTTCCAGGTCCAGATCCGGATTTTCGCTGACCAGTTCCAGGTCGAAACGGAACGGCTGGCTGATGCCTTCGGTGCCGGTGAACGACAGGACTTGCAGGTCGCCCACGTAGTCTTCAACGGTCAGGCTGAAGTGCGTTTCGTTAGCTGGGTTGAACATAAAGTGCTCCCTGTTCGAATGTCATCCGTTACGCCCGCAGTCGCAAACGCTGCAGCCAGGACGAAGTGGCGCCCAAGGCGTCACGCAATTGGTCGGCAGTGATGGTGCGCTCTGCCGCGTCAAAGGCCAGCGCGGTGCGCAGCGCGGGCCAGCAGTGTTTCGGCAGATTTGCCGGGGCTTGCAGTTCGCGATTCAGGTGTTCGTCACGGGCCTGGGTCGAGGGCAAGCGGCGGAACGGGTGTTTGCCGCCCGCCAGTTCATAGATCACGCAGGCCACGCCGTACACGTCCGCGCTGGCCGACAGCGGTTGGCCCTCAAGCAGTTCGGGGGCGGCGTAGCCCGGGGTCCAGGCGTTGAAGCGCTCGCGGCTCAGGTGCGGCAGGCCGGGCAGGATGCCCTCCTCGGCTTGCCCGAGACCGAAGTCAAAGAGGCGCACGCCGTCTTCGCAGAGCATGACGTTGCTCGGTTTCATGTCACCGTGCAGCACGCCGCGACGGTGGGCGTAGGCCAGCGCGTCGAGCAGCGGCAGCGCGATGTCGCGCAGTTCTTTCCACGGCAGGCCCAGTGGCCGCTCGCAGAGCAGTTTGTCCAGGGTCAGGCCACGCATGAGTTCCATGGTGATGAAGGCCCGCTGGCAATCGGTGTCCACTTCGAACGTGTGCGGTCGCAGCACGTTGTCGTGGCGCAGGCGTCGGGTCAGGGCGAACTCGCTGTAGAGCAAGGCGCTGGCGTCCGGCGACTCGGCAAATTCTTCGCTGAGGATTTTCAGCGCAATGTAAGGATCGGGATCGCCGAACTGTTCGTGCAGCAGATCCCGGGCCCGGTAAACCGCACCCATGCCACCGGCCCCGAGCAGACGCTCGAGGTGATAGCGACCGGCGAGTACGTCCGGCAGTGCACCGATGCTGGCCTTGGTCGGCGCCAGCAAAGGCTCTGCCTTGTTTTCCTTGGCGAAGGCGAAGTAAGTCAGGTTGTTGGCCTGCTCTTCGCTCATCAGCAAGTCGTCGACTGAGGATTCGATTTCAGTCATTGGCGGATCACCACGGCAGTCAGATTGTCCCGGGCGGCACCCCGCAGGGCGCCGTCGAACAGACGTTCCAGCGCCACGTGTGGCGCCGCCAGGCTGAGGGCGTTGCCGAGGGCATCGCTGCTCAGGCCTTGATACAAACCATCGCTGCACAGCAGGAACACATCGCCCGGATACACCTCGAGTTCCAGCACATCCAGAGTCAGTTGTTCCGCCGCGCCGACCGCCCGGGTCAAGGCCTGGGCTGCCGGGTGCGCCGCTGCCTGTTCGACGCTCATCTGTTGCTCGTCGATCAGTTGCTGCTGCAGCGAATGATCCTTCGACAGCTGGTACAACCGCTGGCCGCGCCACATATAGCAACGGCTGTCGCCGGCCCAGATGCAGGCCGCACGATTGCCTTCCACCAGCAGCGCCACGACGGTGCTGCCCATGATGCTGTCGTGACGCCCGGCGGTGACGGTCAACTCCTGCCCCAGGCGCCGGTTCAGCCAGTGCAGGCACTGGCGGATGGCTTTGAGGCGTTGGTCGAAGTCTTCGTGCTGCGGCAGTTCAGCCAGGCTGGCGACGATCAACTGGCTGGCGATGTCGCCACCCTGATGACCGCCCATACCGTCCGCGACCACCCACAGCCCATGCTGCGGGGTGTCGAGGAAGGCATCTTCGTTGCGCGACCGCACCTTGCCCGGGTCGGTTCGCGCCGCGCTGCGCCAGGGACTGGCCACCAGCATCAGAGCTGCACCGGCATACGGAAGGTGCGCATCACGCCCATGTCGAACGGGTTCGGCGTGCGCTGGCTGGTGAGCAGGTAGTTGGCGCGCAGGCCACCCACGTCGGCTTTCAGCACCAGCACGTCGCGACCGGTCAGGTACTCCGTCTGCATCAGGTCGAACAGACGGAACAGCGACCACGGGCCGGAGTTCTTCTCGATGCCGATCGGGCGGCCGGCCATCTTGTCCATGACCAGACTGGTGCGACCGTCTTCAGCATCGGTCGGCCACTTGAAGTTCATTGGCAGGATCGGACCGTGGCGGTATTCCATGGTCTTGTCGCCGAACTTGAACTCGGAACGGCTGACCGCCGGATCGAGGGTGTACGGCTCCAGTTTGAACTGCACGGTCGGCTCGGCCGGGTTGATCGAGAAGAAGCTCTGGCGAATGTTCAGTGCCGCCGCCATCTGGTCGAGGAAGACCTTGGACACCGGCAGGCTGCGACCGTCGATGCTGCGCATCCGGTAGTTGCCCGGATCACCGCTGACGAACGGACGCATGTAGCTGTCGAAGAAGCGGTCGATGGTGCCTTGAGCCCGGAAGAACTCGCGGAAATCACTGATCGCCACGTCGCTGGTGCTCGATGCGCTGAACGGGTAACGCTGGTTGATGGTCTTGCCATACACACTGTACAGCTCGCTCTGATAACGACCGTTCAGGTATTGGTAGGCATCGTTCAGCACCAGGCGCCACGAGTCTTCGGCCAGCACGTTGAACCACACGCTCAGCGGACGCGGCAGACGACCGGACGCATTGCGCAGGTTGGTCAGCGCATCACGCTGGCCGCTCATGCGGGTCTTGGCCAGTTCGAACGCGGCTTGCTCCGGCGTGCTGGAACGGGCGAGGCCCGCCAGTTGCAGTTGCAGGTCGTTGAGCGCGGCGAAGGCCGGGGTCAGGTCAGCGGCGGGGCCGTTGTTGTCGTCGAGCAGTTTATGCAGCGGCTCGAAGCGACGTTGCAGGGACTTCTTGGCGGTGTCCGGCAGGTTCTTCGCCACGTTCATCGCCGAAGCCTTGTCGGCGACAGCGGAAGCGAGTTTGCCGACCTTGCCCAGTTTGCCCTTCTGCCCCGCCAGCGCATCGGCGGCGTCACCGGCTTCGTCCACCGGCTCAGGAGCGGCCGGGAAACGGGTGTTTTCACGCACTTCGGTCAGCAGTGCCAGCACCGGCGAGTTGGCCGAGGTCAGGCCCGCCAGTTGCTCGGCGCCTTCACCGGCATCGCTGATCGGCGGCAATGCCACCTGGCCAACGGCCTCGCTCCAGTAGTTGGCGTAGTCGCGGAAGTAAAGTTGCTCCAGCTCGACCATCAGGCGACGCAAATCCATGTCGCTGATGCCCGCGCCTTCGCCCAGCACCCAGTTGTCACGCAGGATGTCGGTCACCAGCGACGCGCCTTGCACCGAGAAATACTGCTGATAACCGGTCTGGGTGTAGAAGCCCGGGATCACGTATTCGGTGCCGATGAACAGCGAGCCCTGCGGCCCGAGGTGTTGGCTGAAGCGATAGTCCGGCAGGTTGCGCGCCTGCTCGCGGAGCATGCGGTAAACCACGTTTGCCAGCGATTCACTGCGCAGGACCTGACGCGCCTGAGTCACCAGTTGCTCGTTGAGCGGGTAGATAAACGGCAGCTTCAGCAGACGCTCAAGATGCGCGTTCAAACCGTTCTGCACGGCGGTGTTACCGGTGTAGCGCTGGGACCAGTCGGTAGCGACCCAATCCTTGAGCCAAGCCGCGTCACGACGGTCCTTCATGTTCAGCATCAGGTACGCGCGCAGGCTGTTGATCAGCTTTTCGCGGTCCTTCATGTTGGCGCGGATCTGGCCTTCGAGCATGGTGGCAACGCGTGGCAGCAGTTGCTTTTCAAGCTCGCGCTCGTAAGCCTCCTTGACCACCGGATTGACGTCCTGGCCCTGATACAACCCCATCCGCTCGTGGTACGCAGCGTCGCCCTTCTTCGGGAACACCTGAGTCGCGGCGTAGCTGGTGTCGAGGGTTTTCAGCGTGCCCATGGCGTCATCGCGCGGCGACAGTGCCGTGCGTTGCTGCGTCCAGTTCTGCGCCAGATTGCGCAGGTTTTCCAGACGCTCCCAGTTGGCCGAGAAACCACCGGCCCAAAGCATGCCGAACAGCACCAGCGCGCCCAGTGCACCGACGTACAACGCACGCTGGCCCCAATGGATGCGGCTGCGCTCGCGCTTGTCCAGACCGGCGAGGTCGGACTCCGGGAAAATCACCCGGCTGAGCAAATGATGGATGAAACGCGAACGACCGCTGCGCAGCGTCGGCAGCACGCCGGCGCTCATGCCCAGGCTCGCGCCGATACCGGCGGTGGTCGAATCCATTTCCTGAGTCAGATGAGGTGCGCTGGTCAGGTAGAAACCACGCAGCAGCGTCGCACGCTGGTAGCGGTTGCCGGTGAACGCCATGTCGACGAACAGGCACAGACGCTCGCCGATCTGGCCCATCTGGTGCGGGAAGTCGAGGATGCGGCCACGGCGCTGGGTGTCGCGCTCGGAGTGCATGCGCATGATCACCTGGCTGTTGAGGCGACGCAGCAGCTCTTCGAACTCGCCGCGCAGCACAGCCACGTCGGTGCCGACCTGATCCTTGCGGAAACTGGTGCCCAGCACCTGATCGCTTTCTTCGCGGGTCAGTTGGTCGAAGAACTCGTCGAAGCCCAGCAGCTTGTCAGCCTTGCTCAGTACCAGATACACCGGCACGTCGACGTGCAGCTTCTGATAGACGTCTTGCAGACGCGCGCGCACCTGGCGAGCCAGGGTGTCGATGTCCTGCTCGCTGCCACCAGTTAGGGTTTCCACCGGAATGGTCACCAGCACGCCGTTCAGCGGACGACCGCGACGACGCTTGCGCAGCAGTTCCAGCAGAGTGGTCCAGGCGCTGCCGTCGACTTCCGAATCCGGCTGGGTCAGGTAGCGTCCGGCGGTGTCGATCAGCACACCGTGGTCGGCGAAGTACCAGTCGCAGTGACGGGTGCCGTGGGTGTCGCGTGTCAGCTTGCGGTCGATCTTGTTGATCGGGAATTCCAGCCCGGAGAAGTCCAGCAGGCTGGTCTTGCCGCTGGCCTGCGGGCCGATCAGCAAGTACCACGGCAGGTCACTGCGCCAGCGCTCGCTGCGGCCGCGATACAGGCTCGAAGTCTTCAGGGTTTTCAGGGCGTCCTTGAAACGCTCCTTCAACTCTTTCTGCTCTTCTTCGATCAGTTCGTCACGGCGGATACGGTCCTGGCCGTCTTCGGTTTCTTCGACGGCTTTCTTGCGGATACCGGCGCGCCAGCTGACGAAGACCATGGTCAGGCCCCAGATCAGGAACAGCACGCTGATGGTCAGCAAGCGGGAGGTCGAGCCTTCCCAGAACTTGTAATCATCCACCGCCAACAGCGGGCCGACGAACCACACCAGCAGCGCCACGAACAGCACCAGCAGCAGGGTCCAGACCCAGGTCTGGCGCAGGAAGGCGCCGACTTTCTTGAAAAACTTTTTCATCACACGTCCCTGTTTACGGCTGCGACTGCGGCTGGACCGCGGCCGGATCAAGCGGCTGATAAGGTTGCAGAACGGTGTCGCGCTGCTCGCCCAAGACCCAGGCGAAGCCCGAATACATCATCACCAGGCAGACGAAGGTGAACAGCACCACCATCCACGCCGGCACGATGCGCACCAGGTTGCGACGCTGATCGTTGAGGCCTTCCCACTGCGGCGACAATTCGCGCGGCACGTCGCCACGCAACTGACGGATCTGCCGGTACAGGGCGTCGCGGATACCTTCGAGTTCCAGCATGCCGCGCGCCTGCACGCGGTACTTGCCCTCGAAACCGAGGGACAGGCACAGGTACATCAGCTCCAGCATCGGCAGGTGCTTGACCGGGTTTTTCGACAGCCGATCGAGCAGCTGGAAGAACTTCTCGCCACCGAAGGTTTCGTTGTGGAAGCTGCTGAGCAGGCTCATCTGCGACCACTCGCTTTCGTTGCCCCACGGCGTGGTCACGACGGCTTCGTCGACCACGGTGCAGAGCACGTAACGGGCGGCCATCACCTGGCTGCTTTCGGCGCCGTTGTGCAGGGCGCGCACTTCAAACAGCTTGAGCCCGGCGGTCAGGCGCTCGTTGAGCGCGTAGAGGTCTTCGCGGGTTTCGCTGTGCTTGAGGCGCACCACTTCCGACAGCAGTTCGGACGACGCCGCCACCAGCGAATTGAGGCTGATGTTGAAGGCCTCCGCCGGGCGCAGGCGCGCGGCGTAGATCATCCGTTCTTCCAGTTGTTCGAAGCGCGGCGGCGCGGCGAAGTCGGTCAGCGGACTCGCCGCCGGGCCATGGCCCTGACGGTCGAGCAGGACGGTTTTGTCGTCCTGGTTGTGTTCCATGTCCTTGATCATGTCGGTCAGTTCCTGATGGCCCAGAATTTCAGTTCAAGCTCGGCGAATTCGCCGGACACGTGGAACGCGAAGCCGCCGGAGCGCTCGAGTTGTGCCAGGTCTTCGGAACTGAGTTCGAGGATGAAATAGGTTTTGTTGGAGTGGAACGCGATCTGCCGCGGGGCCACCGGCAACGGTTTGACCTTGATCCCCGGCAGGTGCAGGTTGACCAGCTGGCGGATGCGCTCCACCGGGCCGACCTTGAGGTGCGCAGGCAAGCGGTTGCGCAGTTCTTCGGAGTCGCAGTTGGCACTGGCTGCCAGCACGAACGACGCCGAGCCCAGCAGTTTGTGGTCGTGCAGCGGCGACACGATGATCCCGTACTGACGCGCTTGCAGGATCAGTTCGATGGCGTGCTGTTCCAGCACCATCGACAGCACCTGACGGATCGACTCCATCAGTTTGCGGAAACTCGCACCCTGGTCGGCGTGGGAGTAACGGCTGTCCAGACGCGGGCGTTTGCTGTCGCTGGAGAAGGTCGCCAGATCGCCGAGCATGGTCAGCAGCGTGCGGTACAACTCTTCCGGATGAACCTGCTCCAGGCCCAGGTAGTGGCGCAGCAGCAGTTCGGTGCGGTTGATCAGTTGCAGCATCATGAAGTCGCCGATTTCCGCGCCGCCAACCTTGCCGTTGGAGCGGATACGCTCGGCAATGGTGTCGCCCCGGTGGCCGAGCATGCTGATCACTTCTTTGAGGCACGACAGCAGGTAGCTGGAGGCGTGAGCCTGAATGTAGGTCGGCACGAAGTCCGGATCGAGGCTGATCACACCGTCCGGCGTGGTATCGAGCACGTCGCAGATCTTCAGCTTCACGTAGGCCTGGTCGCTCTGCTGCTCGCCGAGCAACAGCTTGAAGTCCGGGCGACCGCATTTGACCTGGCTCGACGAATCGTCACCGGCGTTGGAGTCGGCCACTTCGGTTTCGTAAGCGGTGTAGCGCGCCAGCACGTCGGACTGCTCCGGGCGACGGGCCTCGATGTGGTTGCCGGTGACCAGCGGCAGCGCCAGGTAGATCGGCGTATTGCCAGTGTTCGGCGGAATGTCCAGCGCCAGCGGTTCGGTGTTGCCACCGAGTTCGAACAGGCTGCCGTCCGGCAGGATCCCCGAGGCTTCACTGATCACCAGTTTGCCCATGTTGAGGAACTGCAAGTCGATCTCCAGATTCAGGAAACCCCAGGTGTAGCCGCCCAGCAACTGGGTGCGGGTCTTCATCTGGTGATCGTAGTAGCGGTCGTTGTGCTGGAAGTGCTGCGGACGCAGCAGCATGCCTTCCTGCCAGATGACTTTATGGGTATTCATGATCAGTCATCCGCCTTGGCGAGCACTTCGTTGGTCTTGCGGATACCGGCCTGATCCAGGGTCAGATCAGCTTCGGTGACTTCCAGCGGCGTGATCGGGAACGTGTGGCGCCACTTGGTTTCCGGCAGGTCGCGGTACGCAGCGAGGATGCCGATGAAGCGGCTGCCCTCCTCCACGCTGAGTTTCAGTTCCACGGTTTCACCCGGGCGCAGTTCGAGTTCTTCGCTGGCCACCAGATCCGGGTTGAGGGATTCCTTGGCGCGCTCGTAGAGGCTGAAGAAATCGGCGTTCTCGAAGGTCACCGGATGCTTGAGCTCGAACAGGCGCACCACAATCGGCGACGGACGACCGTTGAGGTCCGGGTTCAACTGATCGCTGCCGGTCAGCTTCAGGTTGATCTTGGTCACTTTCGAATACGGCGACAGCGACGAACAACCGGCGAGCAGCACCAACAGGGTGAGCGCGGTCAGCGTCTTGAAAAAAGCGGTCGAGCGGCGAGACATGCGCATCATCCTTGGTGGTCGGTGTGGAGGGTGGAGATCAGGCGGATCTGTTCTTCGTAGGCCTGGGCGAAGTCGCGGGCCAGCAGGCGCTCGCTCCAGTCGTCGTCCTGACGCAGCGCATGGTGGTAACGGTTGAACGCTCTCCAGCGCCCGCCAGCGGTGGCGAGCAACGGCTTGTTGTCGCGCTCGAAACGCAGGGTCAGTTGCTCCGGCGAGAAGTGCTCCAGAGTGCCGCGCACGGCCGCGCGGCTGGCGGTCAGCAGCGCCACCTGATGCGCCTGCAAGTCGCGGAACGCGCGGGAGATCGCCTGCTCGGCCGGCAAGTGGCCCGGCTTGTGCGGCTGCAACAGGATGTCCAGCGCTTCGCTCGGATCGACGGCGAATTTCAGCGGGTTCTTGTTGGTGCCTTGCACGGTGGTCTGGGCCAGACGCAGTTCGTTTTTCAATTCCGAACGGGTGCGCAGGCTCTGTTGCAGACCGCCGACGCTCTGGCGCAGCAGACGTGCGGCGTTCAGCGCGAGGGCTTCACGCTCGTCGTGGCTGAGGCTCTTCACGTTCACACCGAGGGCCGCGCCGAATTTATCCCAGAAGGTTTCGCTCTGACGCTCCACCGCTTTCGGCGCTGGCGCAGGTTCAGGCGTGGGCTCGACGATCAGCTCCGGCACCATCAGGCTTTCCATGTCGATGCGCGCGTAGTCGGCGCGCTGACGGGAGTCTTCAGGGTCGGTAACCGGCGCGAGCATTTCCTCGAATTCCGAGTACACGCGCTCTTGCTGTTCCAGCGATTTCAGCGGATCGAGGTCGAGGAACGCGTCGTCCGGGATGATGCTGCCGGCGGCACGTGGCTGGCCGACTTCACCGTCGAACGTCGCCGGGTCGCGCACCAGTCGCGCACGAATCTCGAAATCGCCCAGCACGTAGGTGCTGCCGTGCTCGATGCGCACCGGTTCGCCCTTGTGCAGGCGTGCGCCGCTGTCGCCGTCCTGAACACCGTTGCTGCTGGTGTCGGTCAGGAAAAACGTGCCCTCGCGATAGCTGACGATCGCGTGGTGATTGGACAAGTGACGCTTGCGGTCAGGGATGATCCAGTCGCAGTCCTCGCCCCGCCCGATCACGCCGCCGGCCTGTTTGAAGGTCCGCTGGCACAGCTCGGTGGGCACGAACTGCTTGGTGTTCAGCATTTCGAAAACCAATTCCATGTTTGATGCTCCTTGCGGTCACTTGCCGCGATTGACCGCCTGCGGATCACCCAACGGGCGGTAATCGTTATCGTTGAATTTGTAATTGCCGCTGCAGCCGCCGAGGCCGCATAGAACGACGAGGGTCAGCAGGACAGCGTGCCAGTGACGAACAGACATCAGAGGGTCTCCAGGTGTAGACAAAGCACAAAGCGCCGACCCTTGCGGGCGGCGCTGAAATAGGTGTTCGAGGTGAATCCGACGGACTTTCGCCTACCCATCGAAATCACCCAGATTGATGTTCAAGCGGCCGAGCCGGTACAGCAGCGTGCGTCGCGGCAGGCCCAGTTCCCGGGCGGCGAGCGTCTGGTTGCCGTCGTTCTTGCGCAGGCAATCGAGCAGCAGATTGCGTTCGACCGCTTCCAGTCGTTCGCGCAGATTGAGGCCGCAGTGGTCTTCCGGCGCCGGCGCCGATTCCAGGCGCAGCGAGAAATGCTCGGCCAGCAACTCGCCGCCCTCGCACAACAACACCGCCCGTTCGACCAGGCCTTTGAGTTCACGCACGTTGCCGGGGAAGGTGTAACCGGACAGGTGTTCCAGCGCTGCGTCCGACCAACGCACCGGATCGCGTTGCAGAAAGGTGCAGGCCTTGTCGGCGAAGTGTTTGGCCAGGTCGAGGATGTCGCCTTCGCGCTGACGCAGGGCCGGCAACTCGATCGGGAATTGCGCGAGGCGGTAGTACAGGTCCTCGCGGAATTTGCCTTCGCTGACCAGCACCGACAGATCGCGGTGTGTCGCGGCGATGATGCGCACGTCGATCTTGTGGGTGTCGTTGGAACCCAGCGGACGGATCTCGCCTTCCTGCAACACACGCAGCAACTTGGCTTGCAGCGACAGCGGCATGTCACCGATTTCATCGAGCAACAGAGTGCCGCCGTTGGCCGCGTCGAACAGCCCGGCGCGGTCGCGATCGGCACCGGTGAACGCACCTTTGCGGTAACCAAACAGCTCGCTTTCCAGCAGGTTTTCCGGGAACGCCGCGCAGTTCTGCACGATGAACGCCTGGGACCGGCGCGGGCCGCAATCGTGGATCGCCCGCGCGACCACTTCCTTGCCGGTGCCGGTCTCGCCACGCAACAGCACGGTGTACGGGCTGTGCAGGACTTTGCTGATCAGCGAGTAGGTCTGGCGCATCGCCGCGCTCTTGCCGATCAGGCCGTAGCCGCTGGCGCTCGGCAGACTGCGCACGACCGGCGCGGCCGCGTCCACTGGCTGGCGCAGGCGTTGCAGCAGATGCAGCTGACCCAGCACGAACGAGCCGAGCTGACCGAGGGAATCAGCGAAGCCTTGCAGGTCGATATGACGACGGCTGGCGCACAGCAACAGACCTTCGACAGCCTTCTGCTGATTGACCAGCGGCACGCACAACAGCGACTGCCACGGCGTGGACGATGCCGGCAGAAAACTGGTTTCGTGCAGGCTGCCGCCCAGGTCGTCGAAGCACACCACGCGGTTCTGGCACAGGGCGAACTGCAACAGTTGCTCGCCGTTGTAGTCCGCCGGCAGGCTCGCCGCGCTGCGCGGTTGCAGCACGCCGTCGAGGCATTCGGCATTCATCCCCAGCGACGTGTGCGTGGCGTCCAGCAAGTACAGCTGCGTCAGTTCGCAACCGCTCAGCCCGGCCAGACCGCGCACGAAGTCACCCAGCAGCGCAACACCGTCCGCCGCGCGCGACAGGCTGGCGAACTGCGCCAGCAAGGCTTCGGCATAGAGCAGTGGCTGCGGCACTTGAGTGAACATCACACTCACCTCAGGCGAACTCGCAGGTCACGCTGGCTTCACCGTCGAGCGTCGCATGCACGCGCTTGAGACTTTCACCGGTGGCCATGGCGTCGAGCAAGCGGTCGGCCACCAGCGGCAGCACGTGCTGGTCGAGCAAGTGGTCGATCAGGCGCGCACCGCTCTCGCTCTGAGTGCAACGCTCGGACAGGTGATCGACGAGGTTCTGGCACCAGGTGAAGTCCAGTTGGCGACGATTCAGGCGCTCGCCCAGACGACCGAGTTTGATCTCGATCAGCTCGCGCAGTACCGGGCCGCCGACCGGGTAGTACGGCACCACTTTCATCCGCGCCAGCAGCGCCGGTTTGAAGTGTTTGCTGAGCACCGGGCGAATGGTTTCTTCCAGCACTTCGGCGGTCGGACGCGCGCCGTCTTCGCAGAGGTCGCTGATCTTGTCGCTGCCCAGGTTCGAGGTCATCAAAATCAGCGTATTGCGGAAATCGATCTCGCGCCCTTCGCCGTCGTTGGCCACGCCTTTGTCGAAGATTTGGTAGAACAGGTTGAGCACGTCCGGATCAGCCTTCTCGACTTCATCGAGCAGCACCACCGAGTACGGCTTCTGGCGCACGGCTTCAGTGAGCATGCCGCCCTCGCCGTAACCGACGTAGCCTGGCGGTGCACCGATCAGGCGGGAAACGGTGTGTTTCTCCTGGAACTCGGACATGTTGATGGTGGTGATGAAACGGTCACCGCCGTACAGCAGGTCGGCGAGCGCCAATGCGGTTTCGGTCTTGCCGACGCCGCTCGGGCCGACCAGCAGGAACACGCCGACCGGAGCGTCAGGCTTGTTCAGGCCAGCAGCGGTGGCGCGCATCGAGCGATCCAGTGCGTGCACGGCCTGTTCCTGACCACGAATGCGGGTGCGCAGGTCAGTGGCGAAGCTCGCGACCTTGGCGTTGTGTTCGCGGGCCAGTTGCGCCAGTGGCACGCCGGTCCAGGCGCTGATCACTTCGGCCACCAGACGTGGGCAGACTTCGAAACTGACCAGACGCTCCTTGACCTGAGCGGCGGTCAGGGCGCTGTGGGTTTCGTTGAGTTGTGCTTCCAGCGCTTCGACGCTTTGGCCTTCTTCAACTTCAGCAGCAACGGTTTCGATCACCGTGCCTTCGGCGTCTTCCTCAACGGTGACCACCGGCTCGACCGCAGCGGCTTCACGAGCCTTGGCCAGTTGCTGACGCAGTTCCAGCAGGCGCTCGGCCAGTTGTTTCTGCTCGGTCCACAGGGTTTCCAGTGCGACCATTTCGTCTTCGGCTTCGTCCAGACGCGCTTCCAGTGCGTCCAGCGCTTCGTGGTCGATCAGCAGACCGGCTTCGGCATCGCGGCGCAGGGCCTGACGCTGACGGCCACCTTCAGCCAGTTCGCCACGCAGGCGCTCCAGGCTTTCCGGGGCGGCGGCGAGACTGATGCGCACGCGGGCGCACGCGGTGTCGAGTACATCGACAGCCTTGTCCGGCAGTTGCCGACCGGCCAGGTAACGGGCGGACAGTTCCGCTGCCGAAACCACCGCGTCGTCGCGCAGGTAGATGCCGTGGCTCTTCTCGTAGACCTGAGCCAGGCCACGCAGGATGGTCACCGCTTCGCTCACGGTCGGTTCGTGCAGCTGAACTGGCTGGAAACGACGGGCCAGCGCCGGGTCTTTCTCGAAGTATTTCTTGTACTCGGCCCAGGTGGTCGCGGCGATGGTGCGCAGCTCACCACGGGCCAGCGCCGGTTTCAGCAGGTTGGCCGCGTCGGAACCGCCGGCATTGCCGCCTGCGCCGATCAGGGTGTGGGCTTCGTCAATGAACAGGATGATCGGCTTCGGCGAGGCTTTGACCTCGTCGATCACGCCTTTCAGACGACGCTCGAATTCACCTTTGACGCTGGCGCCGGCCTGCAACAGGCCCATGTCCAGCGACAGCAGCTCGACACCTTTGAGCACTTGCGGCACTTCACCGGCAGCGATGCGCGAGGCCAGGCCTTCGACGATGGCGGTTTTACCGACACCGGCTTCACCGACCACAATCGGGTTGTTCTTGCGACGACGGGCGAGGATGTCGACCATCTGGCGGATCGCGCCATCGCGGCACAGCACCGGGTCGAGTTTGCCGTCGCGGGCCTGTTGGGTCAGGTTGTGAGTAAAGCGCTCCAGCAGCGATTCGCCCTGGGCGGCCGGTTTGCCGTTGGCCGCTGCCTGAGGCTGTTGCGACAGGGCAAATTCCTTCAGGCGATCGATGTTCAGTTTGGCGAGCAACGGCTGGTAGCGGCTGCCGGCGTAGCGCATCGGGTTGCGCAGCAGCGCGAGGATCAGCGCCGCGTCTTCGACCGAGGTCTGGCCCAGTTCAAGGTTGGCCACCAGTAGCGCGTCTTGCAGCCACTGCACCAGTTCCGGGGCGAACACCGGGTTGCGCGAAGCGCTGTGCTCGACCCGCGATTGCAGGGCGGCGCTCAGTTCGCCAGCGTCAACGTCGGCATCCTGCAGCGCGCGGGAGAGCAGACCGTTCGGGCGCTCCAGCAGACCGAGCATCAGGTCTTCGACCAGAATCTTGCTGCCGCCACGGGCGACGCAGCGCTCGGCCGAACGCTCCAGATCCCGACGGGTTTCGGCGTCCAGCGCCTGGATGAGTTGTTGCAGGTCTACGTTGATCATGGCTCACGTCCTTAATGAATTTTGCTGCCCAGGGTCACCACGCCGTCTGCTTTTTCGCAGCCCAGCCAACTGGTCCACCCCAGGCGACAGTCGTTCTTCTCGCCAATGCGCAGTTCGCGGATTTCTTCCGGGCGCAGCACCAGGCGAATGTCGTAATCGAGCGGGTCACGCAGGGTGAACCGCACCAGCGCGCAGAGCGGCTGGTAACCGAAACCGATGGGCAGGAATTCGTGGAATCGCTCCCAGTCGAGTTCGGTGATATGAATGCGGAACTTGCCGCTGCGGTCGCGCACGTGTTCGCCCAGCACCAGGTCCTCACCCAGCACGCTGTTGGCGAAGCCGAGGCGGTTGCGCTGTTCTTCGAGGATCTCCACGCGGCGCTCGATGCACTGCTCGATGACCAGGTCTTCGTGCTTGAAGTAGTAACGCAGCACCGCTTCGATCAGCGCCGCCGAGTGCGCCCGCAAGCTGAGCAGGCCGAGGTACGGCAGCAGGCGTTTCCAGTTCAGTTCCTTGGCCTTGCGGATCTCGTCGCCGCCGAGGCCGATCAGGGCGAACAGCTGCGACGAGAACGGGTCGACCGCGCCACTCTGGAAGCTCGCGCGATAGCGATACTTGCGCCAGATCGGCAGCATCAGCCGTTGCAGGCGATGGTGGAACAGGTCGAGGAAGTTGCGCGTCGGGTTGCCGTCTTCGCTGTCGCCCAGGGCTTGTTCGCCGTAGAACGCCGGCAGCGGCGAGCCGGAACCGACCAGGCCGATCAGGTTGAACCGCAGGCGCGCGCGCATCTGCCCGTGCTCTTCGAAAAACTCCACACGATCGACATCGCTGCGCGGAAATCCGAGGCTCGGGTTGGCCTGGAATTCCAGCTGGTCGTACAGGTCGTCTTCGCTCAGGTACGGGTGCGCATCGCGCAGCCGGTCGATCACCAGCAGCACGGCCTGAAACAGCGAGTACTCGCGTATTACCTTCGTCAGCCCGCTTAAAGCAGGGGCTGCAGGCCCATACGTGGTGTCCATTGGTACACCTCTCCCTGTGTGCTTTTTACCCGCAGCTCGTGGAATGAATTGAGACTGGCGTAAAGCGCGAAAAACTCGTTGAGAACCGAGGCGAAGACGAACAGGTCGCCCTCACCGATATACCCTTCCGGGTCGATGGTCAGTTCGGTGCGCAAACCGCGCACCGGCAGACCACGGTGCAACCGGTCCACGTGGTGATGCTTGATCAGTTTCAGACCGCCGAGCAGGCGTTTGCTGACCTTCTCCGCGTGCTGGTCGTAATAGCGCGGCAGGTCGTAGGTTTCGAGAATCACCTTCAGTGCATTGACGTCGGCCAGCGACAGATAGTTAAGCGACATGTTGCTGATCAGCTTCCACAGGAAGTCACGGTTCAGCGGCGGCGCGAAACTCGAAGTGGCCGGGGTGATGTTGCGGAAACTCAGGAACTCCGGGGTCTCTTCGCAGGCCATGCAGATCTGCCCGAGCTTGAGTTTGCGCGGCAGGTTCTGGTTGGTGCAGACCAGCTCGATCGACAGGGTTTCGTGGGCTTCGGTGTGGCGGATGCCGAAGCTCAGGTAGGTGTCGAGACCGTCGTGCAGCAGCGACGAACGCTGGCGGATGCTGTAATGCGGACGGCTGTTGGGCACGTCGAAGCTCGGGTCGTGCTCGAAGGATTCGAACGGCACGTATTCCTGATAACCGAGGCCGCCGGGCTTCCAGCCGGTCACGGTTTCCACCGAGAACACACCGCAGTTTTCCAGATCGAATTCCGCCGGCAGCAGCAGGTATTCGTCCTGTTTACCGTCGAGGCGGATCGGCAGCGCGTCGTGTTTGAACAGGTTGACGATCGGCGTGCAGAACAGCTTCACGTTATCCGTCGTCGGGCGCATGCGCATGATCCCGCTCTTGCGGATATCGAAGCGCAATTCCAGGCCACGCATCTGCTTGAGGGTGTCTTCCGGCAACGCCTTGAGGATGTCCAGACCGTGGACATCGACGAACAGGAACTTGTCCTGGAAGGCGAAGTATTCCTGCAGGTAGCGGTAGCCGCGGAAGGTGTTCAGCGGATACGGGATCAACGCTTCTTCTTCGGCAAAGCCCACCGGCTTGACGCGGTCGCCCGGAATCTTGAACGCCATCGGCTTGCCGCTCGCACCATCGATTGGCTTGCCGGCGCCGTCGAGCGGAATCAGTTCGATGCCGTCGAGGTTGCGCAGCAAGCTCAGGTAGAGCATCTGGCTGATGTAGCGCTCGCCGGCAAAGTGCAGGCGCAGTTTGCTCAGTTCCAGCTCGCCGAGGTGGCCGTCGGCACTCATCTCCAGGCGCAGGCTGAGCAGCGAACCGTCGCCCTTCACCGAGTAGTTCAGGGCGGCCAGATCCAGCGCCATGACTTCGGTCGGGTAGCAGGTGCGGAAACGGCAACGCACGTCTTCGATCGGCACGCTCTCGATTGGCGTATCACGCTCGACCTTCAGCGCCGGCCCGGAACGCTTGAGCGGGTCGAACTGCAGAATGCTGAACGCCGGCAGCGGGCGCATGTAGTTCGGCCACAGCAACTGCATCAGGGAATGGCTGAGCTCCGGCAACTCGTCATCGAGCTTCTGGCGCAGCCGCCCCGTCAGAAATGCGAAGCCTTCCAGCAACCGCTCCACATCCGGATCCCGCCCGGCCTGCCCCAGGAACGGCGCCAACGCCGGACTACGCTCGGCGAAACGGCGGCCCAGTTGGCGCAGTGCGGTGAGTTCGCTTTGGTAGTAGTGGTTAAAGGACACGGGTTACCTGCCTGGTAGTGGAACTCATGGAATAACTGTCCTGCGGATTACGCTCGATACCTGACCTGATCATTGGATGGCACTCTCAGGCTGGTTCGGCTGGATGCGTCCAGCGATGTTTCTTGATACCCAGCGCAACTCAATGACTTGAGAAGCGAGGATTGCCAGCAAGGTGACGCAACCTTGAGCCACGCCATAAAACAAGGCTCTCAATGGGTTGTCGGGGAGCATCCAAAGCAGGATGAAGCCCACCATAAGGCTCAGAATCACCAGCTTGGCAACGAGGCTTGGAATCAGCGCAGCAATAAAATTGACACCGAGAAAAATGTAAAACATCGCGTAGCTGGCAATACCGATGGCGACCCCACGGGTGGTGAACCCACCGTTCAGATGCTTGTAGGCATGTACTACTGCATTATTCAAAAACACGTAGGCCACACATCCGAAGGCATGGACAAACAGGCACATGGCGATACGGTAGTAGTTGCTCATGCTGGTCTCAGATTTCCGTACCACGATCCAAGGCCATGGATAGCTACAACAGCAGCCAAAACCGAGAGCGTTAGTGCGCGGTGAAGACGTGAATTTCGAGTCGCCCGATGTGAGGCAGTCAGGAGCAATAACAAGCTCAACAAGGCCAGGCAGCCAAACAGATCACTGTCAGCAACACCGGCCAGATACCCCTGCAAACTCATTGCGTCCATGAATACCGCTCTCCAACTTTCTCAGGTAGCGAGGCCGCCTTTAAATCAGGCATCAACGACACTCTGAAACTATCCAACTTTCCCAGCCTTCAGAGCCTGGATAAACAATCATCTCTCCGCGAAACTCGGGTGCAACGCCGGGACTCCCCTCATCCCGCCAGAGATACCATTCTGATGTTTTTAGTAGATCGTTATTTTTTGTATAAACGCGATAAAAATACGGACTGCTAAAGTACTTAAACGCACGACCAGCCACTACACCCAAAAAATTGTAATTCGGTGAATACGTTGCGATATAGCAGCTTCCTGAGTCATTCCAGTCAATGAAAAGAGGCTCCGCGGCCTTTGAGCTAAGCACCTTCAAGCCCAAAAGAACCAAAACTGGCACAAGCACGCACAACGAAAAAAGTAAAAAGCTCTTTCTAAGGGACGCTTTCATGGCATTGCCTTAGGTTTGGCTGATCGTTGCGAAAATTCTGCAAAATCTGCAGAGGTAAAACGATGATGAATGGATACAGGAATTTTCTTGACCGTAGAGTACACAAACAAATCACCACCCTTGCCAAGTTTGCTGCGGTAATTATTGTAACTATCGTTGGTCACTTTGAAGTAAACCTTCCCCTCAGACTCATATGTTTCCGGCGAAGTTAAATATGCAAAAATGCTCGGCCTGACAACGCCGTCGTGATTCCAATACCCAAGCAGTTGGTCGCTGCCATCTTCATTCAGAAACTCATATGTATCACGTACATAACAACCAATTTCTTCAATCGTTAATGTAGCAGCCATTTTTTTCGTCTTGGGTGTAGTGCTGAATTTTGTGACTGCAAATTTAATAACAAATCCACCCAATGTGCCGTACACATCATCCAATGGATTATTCTTCTTTTCCGAAGTGGTAATCCCGATAGATCGAAAATTATATTGCGTAGCAGACTCCAGCATTCTTGCACTCAGGGCACTGTAGTCATGAGCACCCCTAGCAAGGTCCTGGTTAGCCTCGTCAAGAACTCCAAGCGTTCTCATGCAAGTCATAAATTGCAAAAGCCCCGGTGCTAATTGCGTCAGTCCCTTTTGACGGCCAATAAGCTCATTGTATTGACTGGGGCTTGCGGCCTTCGCAATAAGCTCTTTGATGGTTTCACCTGTGTGGGGCGAGGAGGAGGTAAGCCATTCAAAATCCAAATCATCAAACAGTTTTTCTTGGGTGATCTTGTCAACGGCAAGACGTCCCCGCTTCTCACTTGAGGACATCACGAAAGGCGCACCGTCGAACCAACGCTGCATGATTCGAGCGCTTTCCTTCCAGCCCATTTTTCTCATCACACCTGGAATATCTGTGATCTGGAAATGATCGACGGCCGCTTCCGCTGGCTTCTTGTCAGAGGAAGGGGTGAGTTGAGCTGTTACAGGAGTGGGTGCCGGCATGTGATAGTCCCTTAAGCAATCACGAGCGAAGTCTGTTCTTCGACGATAAGCGTGACACTTTCAGCGAGGTGGGAAGCAATAGGCCTCGTTCGACCTTGTGCATCAGTAACGCCCCTGACCTCTTTACCGGAGGCTGTACGCAAGGTGTACGGCCGGTCAGCAACCGGTGCGCCGGTTCTAGGATTACGAACCACAAAGTGCTGACTAAACGGCCACTGAATCTCCACCGGCAACGGCGGCACAAACGGCGCGGGCGAATGCGAATTGCCGATAATCACCGTCCCGGATCCAGCCGTGACTTTATTGCCATGAGATCCAACCGAACCGACCGTGGCGGCCGGCTTGCCGTTGATCAGAACCGTGGTCGCCAGATCGCCGACCAACGCACCACCGCACGCCGAGGCATCGCCCTGGCGGGCGGCCGGGAGGCCGTCGAAGAACACGTCGCCGGAACCGGCGGCGATCGGGTTGGTGCCGTGGCCGGGGAGCGGGCAAGCGGTGGGGTCGGATACGCGTGCTGCAGGTTTGCCAGACATCGGGGTTCTCCTTAGTTGACCTTCACTTGACCGCTGCCATCCAGGCGCGCGGCGAAACTGACCTGACGCTTGAAACCCTCGACTTCCAGCAGGCCTTCGATGCTGAAGGCCAGGCGAAGCTGGTCGTGGTCACGCGGCAGGGAAATGACACGCACGTTGCTCAGGCGCGGTTCGTAGGCTTCGATGAAGCTTTCGATGGCCAGGCGGGCCTGACTCAGGGAGTCGTGCAGGCTCAGGCGCATGTCATTGAGATCGGGCAACCCGTAGTCGGACAGCGTTTGCACGCTGCCGGCCCGGGTGCTGAGCATTTTGGCCAGATGGGCAGCCACCGACGCCATGGCCGAAGCCTCGAGGCTCCTGCCCTTGCGTAGTTCCGCGTCGCCGTTGAGGCGTTCGAAAAGGCTGCCGTATCCGTCCATGAGTCGCTCTTACTCTTTGTCCAGCTTGCCAACCAGCGACAGGGTGAAATCGGCACCCATGTACTTGAAGTGCGGACGCACGTTCAGGCTGACGCGGTACCAGCCCGGCTCGCCTTCAACGTCGCTGACGATCACTTGCGCAGCGCGCAGCGGACGACGGCCACGTACTTCGGCGCTCGGGTTTTCCTGGTCGGCCACGTACTGGCGAATCCACTTGTTCAGTTCCAGCTCGAGGTCGGTACGCTCTTTCCACGAACCGAGTTGCTCGCGCTGCAGCACTTTCAGGTAGTGAGCCAGGCGGTTGACGATCATCATGTACGGCAGTTGGGTGCCGAGCTTGTAGTTCAGCTCTGCGGCCTTGCCTTCTGCGCTGATGCCGAAGAACTTCGGCTTCTGCACCGAGCTGGCGGAGAAGAACGCCGCGTTGTCGGAGCCTTTACGCATGGTCAGGGAGATGAAGCCTTCCTCGGCCAGTTCGTATTCACGACGGTCGGAAACCAGAACTTCGGTAGGAATCTTGGTTTCGATTTCGCCCATGCTTTCGAAGTGGTGCAGAGGCAGGTCTTCAACGGCGCCGCCGCTCTGTGGGCCGATGATGTTCGGGCACCAGCGGAACTTGGCGAAGCTGTCGGTCAGCTTGGTGCCGAACGCGTAAGCGGTGTTGCCCCACAGGTAGTGCTCGTGGCTGTTGGCAACGTTTTCCTTGTACACGAACGATTTGACCGGGTTTTCTTCCGGGTCGTACGGGTTACGCAGCAGGAAACGCGGAACGGTCAGGCCAACGTAGCGGGAGTCTTCCGAGGTACGGAAGCTCTGCCATTTGGTGAATTGCGGGCCTTCGAAGTGATCTTTCAGATCCTTCAGGTCCGGCAGACCGGTGAAGCTTTCCAGGCCGAAGAATTTCGGGCCGGCAGCGGCGATGAACGGCGCGTGGGACATGCAGGCTACGCTGGACACGTACTGCATCAGTTTCACGTCCGGCGAGCTTGGGGACAGGTAGTAGTTGGCGATGATCGCGCCAACCGGCTGACCACCGAACTGGCCGTATTCAGCAGTGTAGATGTGCTTGTACAGGCCCGATTGCATCACTTCCGGCGAATCTTCGAAGTCGTCCAGCAGGTCGTCCTTGGAGACGTTGAGGATCTCGATCTTGATGTTTTCGCGGAAGTTGGTGCGGTCGACCAGCAGTTGCAGGCCACGCCACGACGATTCCAGCGCCTGGAAGTCCGGGTGGTGCAGGATTTCGTCCATCTGACGGCTGAGCTTGGCATCGATCTCGGCGATCATGCGGTCAACCATGGCTTTCTTGACCGGCTCACCGTTGTTCTGCGGCTTGAGCAGCTCTTCGATGAACGCCGACACACCGCGCTTGGCGATGTCGTAGGCTTCGTCGTCCGGCGTCAGGCGGGTTTCGGCGATGATGCTGTCGAGGATGCTGTATTCGCCGTTTTCTGCGGCGTTCTGTTGTGCTGCGCTAGTGCTCATTGTGTTGGCTTCCTTGGCTGCTGGAGTCTCAAGCGTCCGGGGCTGCGGCGTTCAGGCCCAGCTCACCGAGTACGCGACCGCGGGATTCGTCGTCGGCGAGCACGCCTTCGATGGCTTTACGGAACGCAGGTGCGTTACCCAGCGGGCCTTTGAGGGCCACCAGCGCGTCGCGCAGTTCCATCAGTTTTTTCAGCTCAGGCACTTGCTCGACCAGGCTGGCCGGGTTGAAGTCCTTCATGGAGTTGACGCGCAGTTGCACAGCCAGCTCGTCGGCCTCGCCATCTTCCTGCAGACGGTTCGGCACGCTCAGCGTCAGACCCAGCTCTTGCTTGGCCAGCACTTCGTCGAAGGTCATCTTGTCGATGCTGATCGGCTTGCGATCCTCGATCTTGCGATCGTCCTTGCGGTGGGTGTAGTCACCGATTGCCAGCAGCTTCAGCGGCAGTTCAATCTCTTCCTGAGCACCGCCGGTGGCGGGTTTGAAGGTGACGTTGATGCGTTCCTTGGGGGCTACCGAGCCTTCTTTGGCCATGGCTTTTCTCCTTGCGGTTGTGGCCCTGGGGCCTATTCGAGTACCACTTCGAGATCGAGGTGGCACAGCCTGCGATAAATCTCTTCCTTGCGTTCACGTACGGCATGGTTCTGCGGTAACAACTCGCAGCAACTGTGCAGCAGGTGCAGCACTTCCAATGCAAGATCGGGCTCCCAGGCGTGCAGGCCTGAGTCCTGTAATGTCTGATCGAGGGTTTCGAGCTGGTTCTTGGCGAGTTCGTATTTCTTGGCCAGGAAGCACAGCCGCGCGAGGGCGAACTGCCAGAAGAAGCGTTCGCGGCCGCCGTGGGCCGATTGCAGACCCTGCTTGAGGATCTGCACGGCAGGCTTGAGGCCTTCCTTGCGCAGGATCGGCTGGACTTCTTCGAGGGCCTTTTCCCAGGCTGGCTGGGTTTCGACGTTCTCGGTCTCGGCCTTGCGCGGCGCGCTGGCGCTTTGCAGGTGCGGCATAACGTTGCCGGCGATCCACGCCCGGGTGGACGGATCGGCGAACGGCGCGCCGTCATGGAAACGTAGCTCGATGATGCCGGGCAGGCGCTGAATCAAAAGCGCGAAGTGGATTTCCACTTCGCGCATGGCCAGCTCGGCGTTGAGGTTCTGGAGACACTCCCAGACCATCCTCTGGCCATCGAACCAGAACGGCGCCTTCGCCAGGCTCGCCTCCAGTTCCACCAGCAGGTCGGCGTATTTGCCCTGGTCGAAACGGTCCTGATACTGCTTGAGCTTGTCGACCGGCAACCCGCGCAGCACGGTGATCTGCTCGGCGTTGCGCTCGGGCACCGCGTCGATCGTCATCCACAGCAAGGTGCGGTTGAGGCGCAGCGCGCGCAGGTCGGTGGCTTTCTGCTTGAGCCACCAGGCACACAACGGGCGGGCGCTTTCCTGCTGGGCGCGCAGGGCCTTGTGAGCTTCTTTCTCGTTGTCGATTGGCGCGCCGGGGGCCAGCAACTGGCTGGCAGCCTGCTTGACCTGCGCCACCGCCGCGCCCACCACGCCGGGAGCCGGCTGGTTGTCGGCGGCGCGCTGGATCATGGTTTTCAGACGACGGGAAAGCGGCAGCAACAGCGGCGCATCATCGCCCAGATGCTCGGTGCAGGCGGCGTCGAGACCGGACAGGTGCTCGGACAACTGCCGGAACATCGGCAGCTGTTCCTTGATCGCGATGTTCTCGGTGATCACCTGCTCGAGACGCGGCACCAGCCAGCCAATGGCGGCGGCCCGGGTGCGGGGTTTGAGCGGATGAACTTCGGCCCAGTTGTTTTCCGACAAATGGTGCAGCAAAGCGAGGCCGGCCAGCAGGCCGGGGAAGGATTCACGCTGGTACAGCGACCACGTCAGCCAGGCGCCGACACGCAAATCCTTGGATTGGGTACGCAGGAGGTTTTCGCTGTTTTCGCGAATTTTCAGCCAGTCGATCTGCCCGCTTTCGTGCATCGACGAGGCTTTGGCCAGCTCGCTTTCCAGCGCCTCGAATTCGCTCGAGAAACGAACGTCTTCGCCCGCAAAATTCTCTTTGGAAACAGAGACTTTAGCGAGTTCGAGGTAATGGGCGGAAAGTTTGCTTGAGTAGGACATCCATGGCCTTTATTTGGATTACGGTCGTGCGCCTATTGGAATTGCAGCGGCGCGGGACAGTATCGAAGAGCAGTGAGAAGACTCATCCAATTGAGTGTGTGCTCTTTCAAGTGGGCGCATCGTAATCACTATGATGGCCACTAGCAAGCATCTGATTAAACAACAAGACGAAGTGTTCATTGGGCGCTGTAGGAGATCGCCCTATATGTGACAGGGGTTTCCCTGATATCGGTTTATATTCCTCATTTTCCGCAACACCCTCCAGAAGCATTGACCTAGAGCGGCTTGAGAAAGCTACAACCCGCATTTGTACGACCGTTCCATAAATACGGGAGAGAGCATGACAAAACCGGAAAAAAATTGAAGTAGGACGTTTCCGAAATTACACCGTCATCTATTAACAAATGACTGGCGACAACTGAGCACAATAAAAGTGCCATCAATTTGATGGCAATTCATATGTTGAATACTGTTGGAACACCCTGCACGCGGGATTATCAGGCAGGTTCTTTATCGTTTTAAATCACTTTCTTACCGCCATTTCCCACAATCCGAACGTTGTTTTACAACGCGGAACGCTCTGACTTAAATCAGGGACTCTTCTTACATAAATCTGTGTAACGCCTTGTTAGCGTGCCCGGCAATGTTCGCGTGCGCTGACCAGGGAGGGTTTCGACATCACGCCGATTTTCCCTCCCTGCTTAAGGACAAGCGTATGTCCTTGGCTGTCAGTTCTGCGGTTTTTACCCTGCGGATCCCTGCTGTTCGCAACGACTTCAAGGCGCTGGCCTTCGAGGGCACCGAGACCATCAGCACCCTTTATGCCATCCAGGTCGAACTGGTCAGCGAGGCCCCTGACTTCGATATGGAAGGCCTGCTCAGTCAACCGGCATTCCTGCGATTCGGTCTGAACGGTGAAGGTATTCACGATCCCATCGAAGACGTGCTGACCGGTGAATCGGGCAAGCGGTTGACCCGTTATCGCCTGACACTGGTACAGCAAAGGGATTCAACGAAACCGGGCTGAACATCCTGTTTATCAATCGCCCTGCCGACAAACCTGCTCATGTGGTGCACCCCAATGCGTGAGAACTCGTAAATGCTCAAGATTGTCTTTGCGCTGACACTGGCTGTTTTGCTGGGCGGCTGCACGTTCGCCGACAGAAAATCACTGCCTTACGACGGCTGGATGCTCAGATTTTTCGCCTCCGATTACATGGAGGTCTGGATCGAAACTGCCGACGTTGTGGACGTCAACAAGCACGTGTTTCGAGGCGCAGCCTTTGGAATTCCGGCCATTTCCTACCCGCGGCCACTCAGTAAAGGAATACCCACCAAGTTCCGGGGGAAACCAATAGGGTGGCCGGAACATCCCGTAGGCAAAGGCCGATATGTCACCGGCGCCGCGCTGCCACGTCTGGTCTACGTGCGCTGGTAGTCGATGGCCGAGCCGCAAACCTATGAAGCCTACATAGAGATCCCGGAGTCGGCGCGCCAAGTCATGCTCAAGAGTGAAAAAGCTTTCTGTGGGGCAGACGGCAAATGGATTACGGATTACCGAAACATGGTGGTCATCGGCCTCGCGCCCGGCGGCATCGCCAAGGTCTGGTTGCGCGGTCAGTGCCTTTTGTCGACCGAAATCATACGAGTCCAGGCCACGATCAACCCCAAAGGCCCCTACGATGGCAGGTCCAACGGGAGACATCGACAGCTCCATGAAGAATCCAAGGCCTACATCAAAAAAAATGCGGCATCCCCTACGACTCCTGGTGACCTAGATTGCCGAGCACCGTCTACCGCCAGCGACCACAATACAACCCACTGCAACTCCTCACTGATACGGACATTGGCATATGGATGAAAACAGACGGCCCATCAAGACCCGCTCGGCGGGCTGGGCGAAACGCTTCACGGATGAACTGGTCAAGCGGGACATCTCCCCCAACCAGATCTCCGTCATCAGCATGCTCTTCGCGTTGTTCGGCGCGGTGACGCTGAACATCGACAACGGCGTGGCCGGTTCAATCTTGTGCATCGTCGGCATTCAGTTGCGGCTGCTGTGCAATCTGTTCGACGGGATGGTGGCGATCGAAGGCGGCAAGCAGTCAGCCGTTGGCAGCCTGTACAACGAGTTTCCAGACAGGGTCGCCGACAGTCTGCTGATCGTCGGGCTCGGCTTTGCCATCGGCCAGTCCGACCTCGGCTGGTTTGCCGCACTGGCCGCTGCGCTGACGGCGTATGTCCGGGTGTTCGGCGGCGCTCTAGGGCTCGCCCAGAGTTTCATGGGCCCAATGGCCAAGCAGCACCGGATGGCGGTGATGACGGTGGCTTTGCTGTTGAACGTGTTCGAAACCAGTTATCACGCGACCCACTACGCTTTGCTGATCGCGCTGGTGATCATCGCCCTTGGCTCCGTCGCCACCTGCGTGACGCGCACCCTGGCCATCGCCAGACAACTGAAGGGGAATGCCCATGTGGATCAGTAATGCACTGATTTCGGTGCTGCGTTTCTTGATCGGCGTGACCGCCCGCTGGGAAAGCCCGCCGGACCTCACGCGCCAGCGCATCTACTACGCCAACCACACCAGCCACATGGACACCCTGGCGATCATCGCCGCACTGCCGCCGGAGGCCCGGTTGAACGTGAAGCCGGTGGCGGCCGCCGACTATTGGGGCAAGAACCGCTTTCTGTCGTACATCTCGCAGAAAGGCCTGAACGCGGTGCTGATCGAGCGTAATCCGACACCGGGCACCAATGTGCTGGAGCCGATCTTCGATGTGGTGCGGGCCGGTCATTCGATCATCATTTTCCCCGAAGGCACCCGTTCCACCCAGGCGCTGCCGGGGGAATTCAAGTCCGGAATCTTCCGTTTGGCCGAGACCTTTCCCGACGTCGATCTGGTGCCGATCTACCTGGAAAACCTGCATCGCTCGATGCCAAAAGGTAAACATGTGCCGCTGCCGATCATCTGCACGATCCGCATCGGCGATCCACTGCAAAGAATTGCCGGCGAGGAGAAACAGGCGTTTCTGGAACGGGCGCGTGACGCCATCGTGAGGTTGTCGAAATGAGTCTGGAAACCAAATTCCTGTGGTTCTTCGCGGCCATCGCTGCACTGCTGGCGGTTGCTTCGCTGATTGGCGGCGTACTGGCCAGACGCGCCAAAAGCGTAAGTTCGATCGCGACCATCGAAAATCTCAACCAGCGCGTGAACGCGTGGTGGGGGATGGTGATTATCTTCTTCGTGTCCTGGCTGCTCGGTCCCAATGCGACTGTGGTGCTGTTCGGTTTCATTTCGCTGTTTGCGCTGCGCGAGTTCATCACCCTGACCCCAACCGCACGCGGTGACCATAACGCGCTGTTTTCAGCGTTTTTCATTCTGATCCCGCTGCAATACCTGCTGATCGGCACCCATTGGTACTCGATGTTCACGCTGCTGGTGCCGGTGTATGCGTTCCTGCTGCTGCCGGCGATTGCCGTGCTGAGCCAGGACACCGAAGGCTTTCTGGAGCGCACGGCGAAGATTCAGTGGGGCGTGATGATCTGCATCTACTGCATCAGCCATGCGCCGGCGCTGTTGTTGCTCGATCTGCAGGGCTTCAAGGGCCAGAACGCCCTGCTGCTGTTCTATCTGGTGTTCGTGGTGCAGATGAGCGACGTGTTGCAGTACGTGTTCGGCAAGCTCTTCGGCAAACGCAAGGTCGCGCCGCTGGTGAGCCCGTCAAAAACCGTGGAAGGGCTGGTCGGCGGCGGTCTGTCCGCGACGCTGATCGGTGGCTGCATGTTCTGGATGACACCGTTCAGCTTCTGGCAATCGCTGCTGATGTCGCTGGTCATTGTGGTGATGGGCTTTCTCGGCGGTCTGGTCATGTCGGCAATCAAACGCAGCCTGAGTGCCAAGGACTGGGGCACGATGATCAAGGGCCACGGCGGGATGCTCGACCGGATGGACTCGATCTGCTTCGCCGCGCCGATCTTCTTTCACCTGACCCGGTACTTCTTTTCGGCTTGATCGGGACCCCATCATCGGGCACAAAAAATGGGCATCCGACCGCAATCGGTATGCCCATTTTTCATGCAGCGCGCCCGGCTGACCGGGCATTCGCCGCGATTATGGATTGACGCTGTCTTTCAACGATTTGCCTGGCTTGAACGCAACGGTGTTGCTGGCCTTGATCTTCACCGGTTCACCGGTTTGCGGGTTTTTACCGGTGCGGGCACCGCGGTGACGTTGCAGGAAGGTGCCGAAGCCCACCAGCGTGACGCTGTCCTTGCGGTGCAGGGCGCCGGTGATTTCTTCGAGAACGGCGTTGAGAACGCGGTTGGCCTGCTCTTTGGTCAGATCCGCTTTTTCAGCGATTGCAGCGGCGAGTTCTGGTTTACGCATTAGTGAAGCCCCTTTGACGGTTTTTTGTTGTTATGTCCGTGCTGTTCTCGTTGGAACAGCGCCCAAGGCGCCGCAGGCTCTACTCTGCGGCAGACGGGAGTGAGGATGGCACGCGGTTAAGGGCGGCGCCAGTCTCCCCGCGACCTTTGTGGGGGCAAAAGCGGGGTGATTCCGACAGAACGACCGGTATTTACGCCAGCAAGGCCGGAAGCTGTTTGTTCAGCGCGAGTTTTTCCATCACCGTCGCGCCGGTCAGGGCGTAACCGAGCAATTGCCCTTCTGCGTCGTGGCACAGCACCTTGACGTCAGCGCCCTGCCCTTCGACCGTCCAGATACCCTCGCGGCCCCGTGGCGGCGGGGAAACCACCAGCGGGCAGACCGGGGTTTTCACGGTGATCGGCATCGGTCCGTAGTTCACCACGGTCGGGTTGCCGGCCAGGGTCTGTGCCAGCGCTCGCGCACAACTCATGAGGGGCATGACGTACAGAAGATTCAGCCCGTCGACCTCGGCGCAGTCGCCCAGGGCGTAAATGTTGGCGTGAGAGGTTTGCAGATGACGGTCGACCACCACGCCGCGATTGGTCTGGATGCCGGCGGCCGCCGCCAGATCGATCCGCGGGCGCAGGCCGATGGCCGAGACCACCACATCGCACGGAACAACCTGACCGTCGGACAGGTGCGCTTCCAGCCCGTCAGCGACTTTTTGCAGGCGGGTCAGCACCGGGCCGAGGTGGAATCGCGCACCGAGGCTTTCCAGTCCGGCCTGTACAGCGGCAGCGGCCGCCGGATGCAGCAAGGTCGGCATCACCTGTTCGCACGGTGCAACCAGTTGCACCTCGTAGCCACCGAGAATCAGGTCATTGGCGAACTCGCAGCCGATCAGCCCGGCGCCGAGCAGCAACACTCGGCGCTTGCCGGCCGCGGCGGCGCGAAAGCGCGCGTAATCTTCGAGATCGTTGATCGGGAACACCAGGTCCCCGCCATCACCTTCTATCGGCACGCGCACGGTTTCGGCGCCCCAGGCGAGGATCAGGTCGCGATAGCTCACTGCTTCCTCACCGATCCACAACCGCTTGTGGCCCGGATCGATGCCGCTGATGCGGGTGTGGGTGCGGATTTCGGCCTTCAACTGCTCAGCCATGGCGCCCGGCTCGGCCATGCTCAGGCCGTCGGCGTCCTTGTTCTTGCCGAAGCCGGTGGAGAGCATCGGCTTGGAGTAGGAGCGACCGTCATCGGCGGTAATCAGCAGCAACGGGGTTTCGCCATCGAGTTTGCGAAACTCGCGGGCCAGGTTGTAACCCGCAAGCCCGGTGCCAATGATTACGACAGGTGCGCTCATGCCCTACTCCTCAGTGTTTTCTCAGTTGATTTCGATCATTTCGAAGTCCATCTTGCCGACGCCGCAGTCCGGGCACAGCCAGTCTTCCGGCACGTCCTGCCACAGGGTGCCCGGCGCAATACCGTCATCCGGCCAACCGTCGGCTTCGTTGTAGATCAGGCCGCAGACCACACATTGCCACTTTTTCATTCAGGTACTTCCTCAGGGTTCAGGCTTTAGCCGGCGCGGACGGTCGATGGTGCAGCGCTGCCGTCCGGCTCAGGGCGTTTTGTACTGATCGGGCCGGGCAGATGCAAGCCTGTTCGGCGCAGCGGCGACCCGGATCAATCAAACTCGCGGTGCAGCATGGTAAGCTCGCCGCCTCATTTGCTGCCAATAATGACTCATTGTGCAACACACAAACGCCCCACTGTGGCGCCCGCAAAGCGAACTGACACCTCTCCCCGACACATCCACGCTCGACTGGCTGTTCGACGAAGGTTCCCTGACCCGCCGACTGACGCGCCTGTCGGATGACGGCTTCAGCGTGACGCCGCTGTTCGAAGGCTGGCAGACCCTGCGCGACGACGAATGCGCGGCGCTGGACCTGGCCGAAGGCAGCGAAGGCTGGGTGCGCGAGGTGTATCTGCGTGGCCATGGCGAGGCCTGGGTGTTCGCCCGCAGCGTGGCGTCGCGCAGTGCCTTGCAGGGCGACGGCTTGCACATGGATGAACTGGGCAGCCGCTCGCTGGGCGAGCTGCTGTTCTGCGATCACGCCTTCCAGCGCCGCGCCATCGAAGTCTGCCATTACCCCGAACACTGGCTGCCCGAAGGTTCCCGGGCTGCCGGCCTGTGGGGGCGGCGCTCGCGTTTCGACCGTGGCGCCTTGAGCGTACTGGTGGCGGAGATTTTCCTGCCTACGCTGTGGGAAGCCGTCCGCGCCCGTCCGGAGAACTGCTGATGTACCAAAGCCTGCTCAAATCCCTGAATCGCTTGAACCCGCGCGCCTGGGACTTCATCCAGTTGACCCGGATGGACAAGCCGATCGGCATTTACCTGTTGCTGTGGCCGACGCTCTGGGCGCTGTGGATTGCCGGCAAAGGCTCGCCATCGCTGGCCAACATCGTGATTTTCGTCCTCGGCGTTGTGCTGACCCGCGCCGGTGGCTGCGTGATCAACGACTGGGCCGACCGCAAGGTCGACGGCCACGTCAAACGCACTGCGCAGCGGCCTATTGCTGCCGGCAAGATCAGCTCGAAAGAGGCGCTGGTGTTCTTCGCGCTGCTGATGGGCGTGAGTTTCCTGCTGGTGCTGTGCACCAACGCGGCGACGATCTGGCTGTCGCTGGGCGGCCTGGCGCTGGCGTTCACTTATCCGTTCATGAAGCGCTACACCTATTACCCGCAGGTGGTGCTGGGCGCGGCGTTTTCCTGGGGCATGCCGATGGCGTTCACCGCCGAAACCGGTGAGCTGCCGGCAACGGCCTGGCTGCTGTGGATCGCCAACCTGTTGTGGACGGTGGGCTACGACACTTATTACGCGATGACCGACCGCGACGATGACCTGAAGATCGGCGTGAAATCCACGGCGATCCTGTTCGGCGATGCCGACCGGGTGATCATCCTGACCTTGCAGGTACTGTCGCTGGGCTGTCTGCTGCTGGCGGGGTCGAAATTCGAGCTGGGGATCTGGTTCCACCTCGGTCTGCTGGTGGCGGCCGGGTGCTACGCCTGGGAGTTCTGGTACACCCGTGATCGGGACCGGATGCGTTGCTTCAAGGCGTTCCTGCACAACCACTGGGCCGGTCTGGCGATTTTCGTCGGGATCGTGCTGGATTACGCGTTGCGCTGAAACACGCCTGCTCCCGGCGATGGGAGCAGGCTGATTGCGGGTGCGCTTACTTCTTCGGCCCGGAATTAGTGATGACGTGCCACATATCTTTCATCTTGTCGCCCGTCATGTCTCCAGGCTTCGCATCTTTCACGAAGGTGTACAGCGGCTTGCCGTCGTAGGCGTACTGCATCATGCCGTCATCACGTTTGATGACTGTCCATTTGCCTTCAGCCTTGGCATCTGCCGGCGCCATCAGCGGCGGCCAGTTCTTGGCGCACTCGTCGTTGCACATCGACTTGCCGCCACTGTCCTTGTCGAACGTATAAAGCGTCATGCCCTTGTGATCGACCATCATTCCGTCTTTCATCATGGCCGGCTCGGCCGCCATCGCCAGTCCAGGCAGAGTCAGGGCAGCGGCCATCAGCAGTGCTTTGAAGGAAGCAGTCATTTGAGTCATGGAAACCTTCTCTTGTGGTTGTCAGGATTCGGACTTAGAGCTTAGTTCAGGATTTGCACAATCGCCGCCGGACTAAAATACTGTCACACGACTGCAATAATTCCGTTATCTAATGCGGCGCAAGACAGTTAAATGACAAGAGGATTAAGGCATGGTTGGCAGGAGCATTCTGATCGTCGACGACGAAGCGCCCATTCGCGAAATGATCGCCGTTGCGTTGGAAATGGCCGGCTATGACTGCCTCGAGGCAGAGAACTCGCAGCAGGCCCACGCCATCATCGTCGACCGCAAGCCGGACCTGATCCTGCTCGACTGGATGCTGCCCGGCACCTCCGGCATCGAGCTGGCCCGCCGCCTCAAGCGCGACGAACTGACCGGGGACATCCCGATCATCATGCTCACCGCCAAGGGCGAAGAGGACAACAAGATCCAGGGCCTGGAAGTCGGCGCCGACGACTACATCACCAAACCGTTTTCCCCACGCGAACTGGTGGCACGCCTGAAGGCCGTGCTGCGTCGCGCCGGCCCGACCGATGGCGAAGCGCCGATCGAAGTCGGCGGCCTGCTGCTCGACCCGATCAGCCACCGCGTGACCATCGACGGCCGTCCGGCCGAGATGGGCCCGACCGAATACCGTCTGCTGCAATTCTTCATGACCCACCAGGAACGCGCCTACACCCGTGGCCAGTTGCTGGACCAGGTCTGGGGCGGCAACGTCTATGTTGAAGAGCGCACCGTCGACGTGCACATCCGGCGCCTGCGCAAGGCCCTCGGCGACGCCTACGAAAATCTGGTACAAACCGTGCGCGGCACCGGCTACCGGTTCTCCACCAAGGCCTGAGCCGAGCGCCCTCACCGTAGACAAGGACCGCATTTTCCGTGAACCAAAACTGGCATGGCACCCTGATTCGCCACATGCTGTTGCTGGTCACCGGCTGCCTGGTGATCGGCCTGATCACCGGCTACTACGGCTGGAGTCTGGCGGCGGGCCTGGGCCTGTACCTGGCCTGGACGCTCAAGCAACTGCTGCGCCTGCACGAATGGCTGCGCCTGCACCAACCCGATGAAGCACCGCCCGACGGCTACGGTCTGTGGGGCGAGGTGTTCGACAGCATCTACCACCTGCAACGCCGCGACCAGCGGGTACGCGGGCGCCTGCAAGCGGTGATCGACCGCGTTCAGGAGTCCACCGCTGCGCTGAAAGACGCGGTGATCATGCTCGACAGCGACGGCAACCTGGAATGGTGGAACCGCGCCGCCGAAACCCTGCTCGGCCTCAAGACTCCGCAGGACAGCGGCCAACCGGTGACCAACCTCGTCCGGCATCCGCGCTTCAAGGAATACTTCGAGCAGGAAAGCTACGCCGAACCGCTGGAAATCCCCTCGCCGACCAACGACCGCGTGCGCATCCAGCTGTACCTCACGCGCTACGGCAACAACGAACACTTGATGCTGGTGCGCGACGTCACGCGCATCCATCAGCTGGAACAGATGCGCAAAGACTTCATCGCCAACGTCTCCCACGAGCTGCGCACCCCGCTGACGGTGATCTGCGGCTACCTGGAAACCCTGCTCGACAACGTCGAGGAAGTGAACCCGCGCTGGAGCCGCGCCCTGCAGCAGATGCAACAACAGGGCGGACGCATGCAGACCCTGCTCAACGACTTGCTGCTGCTGGCCAAACTGGAAGCCACCGATTACCCGTCGGACAACCAGCCGGTGCACATCGACACCCTGTTGCAGTCGATCAAGAGCGACGCCCAGCAGTTGTCCGGCTCAAAGAATCAGCGCATCACTCTGGAAGCCGACACCAGCATTCTGCTCAAGGGCAGCGAGGCGGAACTGCGCAGTGCGTTTTCCAACCTGGTGTTCAACGCCGTCAAATACACCCCGGCCGAGGGCAACATCCGCATCCGCTGGTGGGGCGACGATCAAGGCGCGCACCTCAGCGTGCAGGATTCCGGGATCGGCATCGACAGCAAACACCTGCCGCGCCTGACCGAACGCTTCTACCGCGTCGACTCCAGCCGCAACTCCAACACCGGCGGCACGGGCCTGGGCCTGGCCATCGTCAAACACGTGCTGCTGCGCCATCGTGCACGGATGGAGATCAGCAGCGTGCCCGGTCACGGCAGCACGTTCACCTGCCATTTCGCCCCGGCGCAGGTCGCTCAGGCACGGGTCATCAGCGCCGCTGAGTAATGCCGGACTAGGCAATCGCCAGGTCAGCCGCTACATTGGCTGACTTGCGCCTGCCTTTCAGGTGCGGATTTTTCTTTCTTTCGAATCACACGGAACCCGCAAAACTCCATCATGGACCCTTCCCCTGGCTTGTCCCTCGCAACAATATTCGCCGATTTCGGCATGATTCTTTTCGCTCTGATCCTGGTTTTGCTCAACGGCTTCTTCGTTGCGGCGGAATTCGCCATGGTCAAACTGCGCTCGACCCGAGTCGAGGCCATCGCTGAGCAGCACGGCTGGCGCGGGCACATCCTGCGCACGGTGCACAGTCAGCTCGATGCATACCTCTCGGCGTGCCAGCTCGGTATCACCCTCGCCTCCCTGGGCCTGGGCTGGGTCGGTGAGCCGGCGTTCGCGCACATCCTCGAACCGCTGCTGAGCGCGGTCGGCGTGCAGTCGGCGGAAGTGGTTAAAGGCATTTCGTTCTTCACCGCGTTCTTCATCATTTCCTACCTGCACATCGTGGTCGGCGAACTCGCACCCAAATCCTGGGCGATCCGCAAACCCGAGTTGCTGTCGCTGTGGACGGCGGTGCCGCTGTACCTGTTCTACTGGGCCATGTACCCGGCGATCTACCTGCTCAACGCCAGCGCCAACACCATCCTGCGCATCGCGGGTCAAGGTGAACCCGGCCCGCATCACGAGCACCATTACAGCCGTGAAGAACTGAAACTGATCCTGCACTCCAGCCGTGGTCAGGACCCGAGTGATCAAGGCATGCGCGTGCTGGCCTCGGCGGTGGAAATGGGCGAACTGGAAGTGGTCGACTGGGCCAACTCCCGTGAAGACCTGATCACCCTCGAGTTCAACGCCCCGCTGAAAGAAATCCTGGCGATGTTCCGTCGCCACAAGTTCAGCCGTTATCCGGTGTACGACAGCGAGCGCAAGGAATTCGTCGGCCTGCTGCACATCAAGGACCTGCTGCTGGAACTGGCAGCGCTGGATCACATCCCCGAGTCGTTCAACCTCGCCGAACTGACCCGCCCGCTGGAGCGCGTTTCCCGGCATATGCCGCTGTCGCAGTTGCTGGAGCAGTTCCGCAAGGGCGGCTCGCACTTTGCCGTGGTCGAAGAGGCCGACGGCAACATCATCGGCTACCTGACCATGGAAGACGTGCTGGAAGTGCTGGTCGGCGATATCCAGGACGAACACCGCAAGGCCGAGCGCGGCATCCTCGCCTACCAGCCGGGCAAGTTGCTGGTACGGGGCGATACGCCGCTGTTCAAGGTCGAGCGCCTGCTGGGTATCGACCTGGATCACATCGAAGCCGAAACCCTCGCCGGGCTGATCTACGAAACCCTGAAACGGGTGCCGGAAGAGGAAGAAGTGCTGGAGGTCGAAGGCCTGCGGATCATCATCAAGAAGATGAAAGGTCCGAAGATCATTCTGGCCAAGGTACTGATGCTCGACTGACGGGGATTACCGCTTGCCCAGCGCAAAGTTGGGCAACGCCCCCAGCGGCTGGTTGAACTGATACGGAATCGACACCAGCCCCATCCCGGTATTGCGCTGCACCACGAAGTGCAGGTGCGGGCCGCTGCTGTTGCCGGTGTTGCCGGACAGCGCCAGCGGGCTGCCCACCGTTACCCGCTGCCCCTCCCGCACACTTACCGATCCTTGCTTGAGATGCAGGTACACGCCCATCGTGCCGTCGTCGTGCAGTATCCGCACGAAATTGCCGGACGGATCGGTGCCGCGCCCGTTCTGGGAATTCTCGGTCTTCACCACCACCCCGGCGCGAGCCGCGATGATCGGCGTGCCGACCGGCATGGCGATATCCATCGCGTATTTGTTCTTCGGCCCGAAGTGGCTGTAATCGCCATTGGCGCCCTGGCTCAGACGGAACGGCCCGCCACGCCATGGAAACGGGTAGCGATAGCCCTGAGCCGCGCCAGCGGGGTCACCGAGGGAATACTGGAACATCGGCGTGTACACCAGCGGCTTGCCACCGGACACCGGCGTCAGTAGCGCCAGCCGCGTATTGCTGCGCGCCGGCAGCACCCGACGGATCGTTTGCGCCGGCGCGTCGCGCACGTTGCTCATCCCGGTAAACGCCAGCGCAACCTCGACCGGCGCGTACAGGTCGTTGCGCACGAACACCACGTCCGCGCCCTTCTGCTTCTTGATGTCGAGATAGACCTGGCGTTCCAGGCGCTCGACCATCCGGTCCTGAAACACGAACACCTGGGAGCCTTTGCTCGGACGGTCGCTGTACGAAACCACTCCGTTGGCATCGGTGGATTTGTAGATCGTCATGGCCACAGTCGAGGTGGAGGCCATGAACAGACCACAGAAAAACAGCAGGCGCAGGGGCATGGGCAAAAGTTCTGTCGAGTAAGGCCTGGGAATGAGCCTAGCAGCTGAAGCAGACCAGGCTAGTCGACAGATGTTTCAAATTGGGCAGCGCGAGAGATGGGTGGTGCTTTTGATGGCCCCATCGCCAGCAGGCTGGCGATGGCGGACTGTCAGGCGACGAAGATCACGCGCCCGGAACGAAGTGCTTCTGCGCCGTGCCGCGGGCGATCAGGCGGGAAATGTAGTCGAGCTTCTGCGCGTCCTGGTCGACGAAGCGGAAGGTCAGTTGCAGCCAGTCGCTGTCGGGTTTCGGCTCGTGGGCGACGACGGCGTGCAGGTAGCCGTTGAGGCGGGCGATTTCGGCGTTGTCGCCCTGCTCCAGATCGAGCACGGCGCTGTCGAGGATCTGCGGCAGGGTGTCGGTGCGTTTCACCACCAGTAGCGCTTCCTTGATGCTCAGGGCCTTGATCACGCATTGCTGGGTGCCGCTCGGCAGGCGCAGCTGGCCCTGACCACGACCGCCGGCCGGAGCGCTGGAGGCTGCCGGGGCTTTCACAGGCGGGCTGTTGAGCAGGCCACGCTGTGGCGCGGCGGCAGGTGCCGGGGCCGCAGCGGCAGGCTTGGCAAACGGATTCACAGCCGCAGCGGTCGGTGCGGAACCGACCACGGCAGCCTTGCCACCGGTCAACGCGCTCAGGGAGTCGTTGCCGAACGCCGAGTTCATCTTGGTCGGGGCGCTGTTCATCAGGGTGTCGAGCTTGCCGACCTTGTTCAGGGCCTGCTTGACCTTGGTCAGCAGTTGCTCGTTGGTGAACGGCTTGCTGACGTAACCGGTGACGCCGGCCTGGATCGCCTGCACGACGTTTTCCTTGTCGCCCCGGCTGGTGACCATGATGAACGGCATGGTCTTGAGGTTGTCCTGCTCACGGCACCAGGTCAGCAGTTCGAGGCCGGACATTTCCGGCATTTCCCAGTCGCACAGCACCAGGTCGAAGGCTTCCTTGGCCAGCATGGCCTGGGCCTTCTTGCCGTTGATGGCGTCCTCGGTGCGGATCCCCGGGAAGTAATTACGCAGGCACTTTTTCACCAGGTCACGAATGAACGATGCATCGTCCACGACCAACACACTGATCTTGCTCATCCAACACCCCTATTAAAATCCCGGCAAGCATAACGCTGGCTGATGGCACTTTGCCAAAACTCTTCAGTCACGCCGGGACTTTTCGTTCGCGGGTGCTGCTTTTTAGTTCGCTTTCCAATCCGGATCTGCCCTTTGAAAGCGGAAACAAAAACGCCCAGCCAAAGGGCCGGGCGCTTTTCTCAGGCAATCTTACTTATCGTCAGCATCGCCCGGAACATTAGCGGTTTCGCCACTTGTCCCTTCAACTTCTTCCTTCATGCGCTTAAGGCCCATGTGGCGCACATCGGTGCCGCGCACCAGGTAAATCACAAGCTCCGAGATGTTGCGCGCGTGGTCGCCGATCCGCTCCAGCGAACGCAGCACCCAGATAATGCTCAAGACCCTCGAGATAGAGCGCGGGTCTTCCATCATGTAAGTCGCCAGCTCACGCAGGGCGGTCTTGTATTCGCGGTCGATGATCTTGTCGTACTGCGCCACCGACAACGCCAGATCGGCGTCGAAACGGGCAAATGCGTCCAGTGCATCACGGACCATGTTGCGCACCTGGTCGCCGATGTGGCGAACCTCGACGTAACCGCGCGGCGCTTCGCCTTCTTCGCACAACTGGATTGCACGGCGGGCGATCTTGGTCGCTTCGTCGCCGATGCGCTCCAGGTCGATCACCGACTTGGAGATGCTGATGATCAGACGCAGGTCGGAGGCCGCCGGCTGACGACGGGCCAGAATGCGCAGGCATTCTTCGTCGATGTTGCGTTCCATCTGGTTGATCTGGTCGTCGATCTCGCGCACTTGCTGGGCCAGGCCCGAGTCGGCCTCGATCAGCGCGGTGACCGCGTCGTTGACCTGCTTCTCGACCAGCCCGCCCATGGCCAGCAGGTGGCTGCGCACTTCTTCCAGTTCGGCGTTGAACTGCGCGGAAATGTGATGGGTAAGGCCTTCTTTACTAATCATGTTGGCGTCCTTGGAGCGTCCGGTAAGGTGCGGCGGGCCGCAGCGTCAATTCTGTGAATAACCCGCAACTGTCAGCCGTAACGACCGGTGATGTAGTCTTCGGTCTGCTTCTTGGCCGGATTAGTGAACAGGGTATCGGTGTCGCCGAATTCCACCAGTTTGCCCATGTACATGAACGCCGTGTAGTCGGACACCCGCGCCGCCTGCTGCATGTTGTGGGTCACGATGACGATGGTGAACTTGGATTTGAGCTCGTAGATCAGCTCTTCGACTTTCAGGGTCGAGATCGGGTCGAGGGCCGAGCACGGTTCGTCGAGCAGCAGCACTTCCGGCTCCACGGCGATGGTACGGGCGATCACCAGACGCTGTTGCTGACCACCGGACAGGCCAAGGGCCGAGTCATGCAGACGGTCTTTCACTTCGTCCCACAGGGCCGCGCCTTTCAATGCCCACTCCACGGCTTCGTCGAGGATGCGCTTTTTGTTGATGCCCTGGATGCGCAGGCCGTAGACCACGTTTTCGTAGATGGTCTTCGGGAACGGGTTAGGCTTCTGGAACACCATGCCGACCCGGCGACGCAGCTCGGCCACGTCTTCGCCCTTGCGGTAGATGTTGTTGCCGTACAGATTGATCGCGCCTTCGACGCGGCAGCCGTCCACCAGGTCGTTCATGCGGTTGAAGGTGCGCAGCAGCGTGGACTTGCCGCAGCCGGACGGGCCGATGAAGGCGGTCACGCGCTGTTTCGGGATGTTCATGCTGACGTCGTACAGCGCTTGTTTCTCGCCGTAGAACAGGCTCAGGCCCGGCACTTCGATGGCTACGGTTTCCTGTTCGAGGTTCAGGCTCTGCTTGTCGCGGCCCAGGGCAGACATGTTGATGCCGTGGGTATGTGTTTCGTGCTGCATGGGAGATCCCCTGTGCTAACAAATTCGGTTCGGTTGGCTGCCGGGATATAGACCGGCAGCCCTTCAATTCTTGTGACGGCGATCAGCTGTCCAGCGCCTTGTACTTCTCGCGCAGGTGGTTACGGATGTACACAGCCGACAGGTTCAGGGTGGCGATCACCAGCACCAGCAACAGCGCCGTGGCGTACACCAGCGGCCGCGCGGCCTCGACGTTCGGGCTCTGGAAGCCGACGTCGTAGATGTGGAAGCCCAGGTGCATGATCTTCTGATCCAGGTGCAGGTACGGGTAGTTGCCGTCCACCGGCAGCGACGGCGCCAGTTTCACCACACCCACCAGCATCAGCGGCGCCACTTCACCGGCGGCGCGAGCCACGGCGAGGATCATGCCGGTCATCATGGCCGGACTGGCCATCGGCAGAACGATCTTCCACAGGGTTTCAGCCTTGGTCGCGCCGAGGGCCAGCGAGCCTTCACGCACGGTGCGCGGGATACGCGCCAGACCTTCCTCGGTGGCCACGATCACCACCGGCACCGCCAGCAGCGCCAGGGTCAACGAAGCCCAGAGCAGACCCGGTGTACCGAAGGTCGGTGCCGGCAGCGCTTCCGGGAAGAACAGACGGTCGAGGGAACCACCCAGCACGTAGACGAAGAAGCCCAGACCGAACACACCGTAAACAATCGCCGGAACACCCGCCAGGTTGTTCACCGCGATCCGGATAACCCGGGTCAGGGTGTTCTGCCTGGCGTATTCACGCAGGTACACCGCCGCCAGCACGCCGAACGGGGTCACGATCATGGCCATGATCAGGGTCATCATCACGGTGCCGAAGATCGCCGGGAAAATCCCGCCTTCGGTGTTCGCTTCACGCGGGTCGTCGGACAGGAATTCCCAGACCTTGCTGAAGTAGAAACCGATCTTGGTGAACGTACCCATCGCGTTCGGCTGGTAGGCATGAACCACTTTGCCCAGGCCGATTTCGATTTCCTTGCCGTTGGCATCACGAGCGGTCAAGGCGTCACGGTTGAACTGCGCGTGCAGATCCGCCAGACGAGCCTCGATGTCCTGATAGCGGGCGTTCAGCTCGGCGCGCTCGGATTCCATGTCCGCTTGCGCGGTGGCGTCGAGCTTGCCTTCCAGTTCCAGCTTGCGACCGTGCAGACGAATGCGCTCGAGGCCGGCGTTGATCGCGCCGATGTCGACTTTTTCCAGGGTCTTGAGCTGCGCGGCGAGGCCGTTCACGCGGTTGATCCGCGCTTGCAACTCAGGCCAGGCCGCTTCGCCTTCGGCGATCACCTTGCCGTCCTGTTTGACGTTGACCAGGTAGCCGTAGAAGTTGCCCCACTCGCGACGCTCCAGCGCCATCAGCTCCGGCGGGTTCGTCTGGTTGGTCAGCCACTCGCCGACGATCCAGGTGAAGTCGTTGCCGTTCAGGTCACGGTTGCCGACCTTGATCAGCTCGCGGGTCATGAATTCCGGACCTTCGTCCGGCACCGGCAGACCGGCACTCTTCAGACGGGCGCGCGGCACTTCTTCTTTCTGCACCACCTCGCCCACGACCAGATGCTGGCCCTGGCCCGGTACGTCATAGCTGGCGTGGATCAGATCCGCCGGCCAGAAGTGACCCAGACCGCGCACGGCGATTACCGCCAGCAGGCCAATGGTCATGATGACCGCGATGGACACCGCGCCGCCGCTGATCCAGACGCCGGGGGCGCCGCTCTTGAACCATCCTTTCAGGGAGTTCTGTTTCACAGACTTCTACCTTTGCTTAAAGCGACGAGTATTTCTTGCGCAGACGCTGACGAATCAGTTCCGCGAGGGTGTTCATGACGAAGGTGAACAACAGCAGCACCAGCGCCGAGAGGAACAGCACGCGATAGTGGCTGCCGCCGACTTCCGACTCCGGCATTTCCACTGCGACGTTGGCGGCCAGGGTGCGCAGGCCTTCGAACAGGTTCATTTCCATGACCGGGGTGTTGCCGGTGGCCATCAGCACGATCATGGTTTCACCGACCGCACGGCCCATGCCGATCATCAGCGCCGAGAAGATGCCCGGGCTGGCAGTCAGGATGACCACGCGAGTCATGGTCTGCCACGGCGTGGCACCGAGGGCCAGCGAGCCCAGGGTCAGGCCGCGCGGCACGCTGAACACGGCGTCTTCGGCGATCGAGTAGATGTTCGGGATCACCGCAAAACCCATGGCCAGACCGACCACCAGTGCGTTGCGCTGGTCGTAGGTGATGCCCAGGTCGTGGGAGATCCACATGCGCATGTCACCGCCGAAGAACCAGTTCTCCATGAACGGGCTCATGTACAGCGACAGCCAGCCCACGAACAGGATCACCGGGATCAGCAGCGCACTTTCCCAGCCGTCCGGGACTTTCAGGCGGATCGACTCAGGCAGGCGGCTGAAGGTGAAACCGGCGATCAGAATGCCGATCGGCAGCAGCATCAGCAGGCTGAAGATGCCCGGCAGATGCCCTTCCACATAGGGCGCGAGGAACAGGCCGGCGAAGAAACCGAGGATCACCGTCGGCATCGCTTCCATCAGCTCGATCACCGGTTTGACCTTGCGGCGCATGCCCGGGGCCATGAAGTACGCGGTGTAGATCGCAGCGGCGACGGCCAGCGGTGCCGCCAGCAGCATCGCGTAGAACGCGGCTTTCAGGGTGCCGAAAGTCAGTGGCGACAGGCTCAGTTTCGGTTCGAAATCGGTGTTGGCCGCAGTCGATTGCCAGACGTATTTAGGCTCGTCGTAGTTCTCGTACCAGACCTTGCTCCACAGCGCGCTCCACGAGACTTCCGGGTGCGGGTTGTCGAGCAGCAACGGTTGCAGCTTGCCGCCGGCTTCGACGATCACGCGGTTGGCGCGAGGCGACAGACCGAACAGGCCCTGGCCTTCGACGACTTGATCGACCAGCAAGGTGCGGTGCGCGGTGCTGTGGAACACGCCGAGCTTGCCGCTGGCATCCAGGGCCAGGAAGCCCTTGCGACGTTCTTCGGCGGAAATTTCAACGATCGGCGTGGTGCCCATCTGGAAGGTGCGGATCTGCTTCAGGCGCAGCTCGCCATCGGTGTCGCGGGCCATGAACCACTGGGCCAGGCCACCTTTGGAGTCACCGACGATCAGCGAGATGCCGCCTACCAGCTGCGTGGCAGCGGTGACTTCGGCTTCGCCGTTTTCCAGCAGCTTGTAGCGACCGTTGAGGCTCTTGTCGCGCAGGCTGAACACATCGGCCTGGGCACGTCCGTTGACCACGTACAGCCACTGCTGGCGCGGGTCGACGAAGATGTTTTTCACCGGCTCGGTCATCTGCGGCAGATCGATACGCTTCTGCTCGTTGGTGACCTCGCCGGTCATCATGTTTTCTTCGCTGGTCAGCGACAGCACATTGAGTTGCGAACCGGTGGAGCCGACCAGCATCAGGGTCGAATCAGTGGCGTTGAGGCTGACGTGTTCCAGCGCACCGCCACTTTCGTTCAGCGCGATCGGTGCATCGCCATACGGATACTCGATAGCCGGGGTGATGGTTTTCTTGCCATCCGGGTAGCTGACTTTATAGGTGTGACGGAATACCAGCGCCTGACCGTTGGACAGGCCCACGGCCACCAGCGGATGGCCCGGCTGGTCTTCGCCGATGGAGGTCACACTGGCGCCTGCCGGCAAAGGCAGATCGACGCGCTTCAATTCAGCGCCACTGTCGATGTCGAAGAACAGCGCCTGGCCCTTGTCGGAAACGCGCATGGCCACCTGATTCTGCTCTTCGAGCGAAATCATCAGCGGCTTGCCGGCGTCCTGCATCCAGGCCGGGGTGATTGCATCTTTCGCGCTCAGGTCAGCACCCTTGAACAGCGGCGCGACCACGTAGGCGAGGAAGAAGAAGATCAGGGTGATGGCTGCCAGCACCGCCAGACCGCCGACGAGGACGTACCAGCGGGTGAAGCGATCCTTGAGCGCGCGAATGCGGCGCTTGCGTTGCAACTCAGGCGTATTGAAGTCAATGCGCTTGGGAGGGTTCGTAGTCATTTTGGAATTGGCCAGATCATTCATGCGCACACCCTAGCGATCCTGTATGACAGAAAGATGACAATGCAGTGACGCACCAAATCCGCCGCCAGCAGGGCACTGGCAGTGGATAGAAGAATTCGGGGAGTGTGGGGGCCGGGCCGCTTGCGGGCCGGGCCCCACACGTGAGTCAGGCGGGGTTCACCCCTGACTCAGTTTGTTACTTTTTTGCGACTTCAGCGCCGCCTTCCTGCAGACCCAAGTCAGCCAGTGCTTTTGCAGCAACCTTGGCTGGCAGCGGGATGTAGCCGTCTTTCACTACCACTTCCTGGCCCTGTTTCGACAGAACCAGTTTCACGAACTCGGCTTCCAGCGGGGCCAGAGGCTTGTTCGGGGCTTTGTTGACGTATACGTACAGGAAACGCGACAGCGGGTATTTGCCGTTCAGGGCGTTTTCTTCGGTGTCTTCGATGAAGTCAGTGCTGCCCTTCTTCGACAGAGCAACGGTTTTCACGCTGGCGGTCTTGTAGCCGATGCCCGAGTAACCGATGCCGTTCAGCGAGGAGCTGATCGACTGCACGACCGAAGCCGAGCCTGGTTGTTCGTTGACGTTAGGCTTGTAGTCGCCTTTGCACAGGGCTTCCTCCTTGAAGTAGCCGTAGGTGCCGGATACCGAGTTGCGACCGAACAGTTGAACCGGCTTGTTGGCCAGGTCGCCGGTCACGCCCAGGTCGCCCCAGGTTTTCACGTCGGTCTTGGCGCCGCACAGACGGGTGGACGAGAAGATCGCGTCAACCTGTTCCATGGTCAGGTGCTGGATCGGGTTGTCCTTGTGAACGAAAACAGCCAGGGCGTCCACGGCAACCGGGATAGCGGTTGGCTTGTAGCCGTATTTCTGTTCGAAGGCAGCCAGTTCGGTGTCCTTCATCTTGCGGCTCATCGGGCCCAGGTTGGAGGTGCCTTCAGTCAACGCAGGTGGCGCGGTGGCGGAGCCAGCGGCCTGAATCTGGATGTTTACGTTCGGGTATTCTTTTTTGTAGTTCTCAGCCCAGAGGGTCATGAGGTTGGCCAGGGTATCGGAGCCGACGCTGGACAGGTTGCCCGACACACCAGTGGTCTTGGTGTAGCTCGGGATAGCAGGGTCAACAGCGGCAACCGCGTTGGCAGTCGCAACGCCAGCAGCGACAAAAGTCATTGCCGCCATCAAACGCTTCAGTTTCATGCCTTACTCCTAGCAGATAGGGTGTGTTAAGTCGGGGCCAAGTATCAGCAGGCCGTGTGAACACTCTATGGCTGAAATATGACAATTGGATGAAAGGCCAGCATCCGAGGTGTCACAAAAAATGAATTCCGCAGCAGGTTGACAAATCGAATCCAAAAGATAGCCTTGTCAACCACGAGAGGAACTCATGATAAACGACCGAATTCGCCGCGCCCGTCTGCAACGAGGCCTCACCCTAGAGGGTCTGGCGGCCCAGCTTGGCGACATCACCAAACAAGCGTTAAGCAAATATGAAAAAGGGTTGAGCACTCCAAACTCTTCTCGCCTGCTGCAACTGGCCAAGGCACTTCAGGTCAGTCCCGAATATTTTTTCCGCGCGGAGGTTATTCCGCTGGCTCCTCTGGAGTTTCGAAAGCTGGCAAGGATGCCAAAGTATCGCCAAGCTCAGGTTGAAGAAAAAATTCGGGAACATCTCGAGCGCTACATTTCACTTGAGCAATGTTTCGATCCAGCAGATATCCAGACCCCTGCCACCCCCGCGCAGATGCTCCCGGTTTCAACCCTCGAAGAGGCCGAGCTAGCAGCCGAGAAGCTTCGCCAGTTTTGGGGAATCGGTAGCGATCCCATCGCCAATCTGACTGAGCAACTGGAAGAGCACAGCATCAAGGTTGCAATGCTGAACGGCCCAGATGATTTCGATGGCGCGTGTGCTGCTACCGGTGACGGCGAACATGTACTAATTGCCTTGAATGCTGACCGTCCAGGTGAGCGAATCAGATTTACGGCTGCTCATGAGCTCGGCCATTGGGTTATGGCGTTGCCTGGAGACATGCCGGAGAGAGACAAAGAAAACTGTTGTCACCGTTTTGCCGGCGCATTTCTCTACCCCGCCAAAAGCGTAAACGGCGATTTCGGCAGCCATCCCCGGTCCAGAGTCCATCCACGAGAGCTACTGATCGCCAAACGCCAATACGGAATATCGATGCATGCTGCGTTGAGACGACTGAAGGATCTGAAGCTACTTAGCGAAAGTGGCTACAAATCCCTCACTATTCAATTCAGTGCCAACGGCTGGCGCAAAGCAGAGCCCGAACCTATGCCGTGCAAACCGCCCCAGCGCTTTGATTCGCTGGTGTTCTGGGGATTGGCGGAAGGATTGATCACCAAGTCGCGGGCTGCTGAACTCCTGCGCAAACCAGTGAGCGCACTTGACCCCAATTTCTTGGGCTCACTGGAGAGTGCATGAGTCTGATCTATATCAGTGATACAAATATCTGGATCGACTTCAGAAATGCCGGATTGCTGGAGCAGATGTTCAGCTTGCCGTTTACGCTGTGTTGCACTGACTTCGTAATGTACGAACTCGACGACTTTTCACACGACGAGCTGCTCGACCGAGGGTTGATTGTCGAATCGTTCGATGAGGCAGGTGTAATAAGATTGTCGGGGCTGAGGATCGAGCACAACAACAGCTCTTTAGCCGACGTCTCCTGCTACTTGCTTGCGCAGGAAACGGGCCGTCCTTTACTCACCGGAGATGGCAGGTTGCGCCGTCAGGCCCAAAGAGATGGGTTACAGGTACACGGCGCGCTATGGCTGCTCGATTTAATGGTAGAGCACCAAGTCATCGACGAAACAGAAGCTGCAAATGCTTTGGCTCACATGCTTGGCCACGGTGCTCGCCTGCCGATTGGCGAGTGTGAAACAAGGCTTTCGCGCTGGCGAAAGCCCTGAGTGCTGGAACTAAATCAGCGTCCCTTCTTCCACAACCACGCGCCGACCAGGATCCCCATCCCGCACAGCACCGCCACATAGTAGGCAGGCCCCATCGCGCTTTCTTTCAGCAGCAGGCTGACCACCATCGGGGTCAGGCCGCCGAAGATGGCGTAGGCAACGTTATAAGAGAAGGACAGACCGCTGAAGCGCACCACCGGCGGGAACGCCTTGACCATGACATAAGGCACCGCGCCGATGGTGCCGACCAGGAAACCGGTCAACGCATACAGCGGGAACAGCCAGTTCGGGTGATCGGCGAGGCTGTGATAGAAGGTCCAGGAACTGGCCAGCAAGCCCAGGCAGCCGAACACGAACACGCGACCGGCACCGAAGCGATCGGCCAGTGCGCCGGAAATGATGCAGCCCAGGCTCAGGAATACGATCGCCAGGCTGTTGGATTGCAGCGCGGTGGTCGGCGAGAAGTGATAGACCGTTTGCAGCACGGTCGGGGTCATCAGGATCACCACGACGATGCCGGCAGACAGCAGCCAGGTCAGCAGCATCGACACTGCGATCGCCCCGCGATGATCACGCAGCACGGCGCGCAGCGGCACTTCTTCGGCCAGCGCCTTGCGCTGTTGCAGTTCAGCGAACACCGGAGTTTCGTGCAGCCAGCGGCGCAGGTAGACCGAGAACAGACCGAACACCCCCCCCAGCAGGAACGGAATACGCCAGGCGTAATCCGACACTTCCGCTGGCGTATAGATGCTGTTGATCGCGGTGGCGACCAGCGAACCGAGCAGAATGCCCGCCGTCAGGCCGCTGGTCAGGGTGCCGCAGGCGTAGCCGATGTGCTTGCCGGGTACGTGTTCGGAAACGAAGACCCACGCCCCCGGCACTTCGCCGCCAATCGCCGCGCCCTGGATGACGCGCATCAACAGCAGCAGGATCGGCGCCCACAGGCCGATCTGCGCGTAGGTCGGCAGCAGGCCCATGATCAGGGTCGGCACGGCCATCATGAAAATGCTCAGGGTGAACATCTTCTTGCGCCCCAGCAGGTCGCCGAAGTGCGCCATGACGATCCCGCCCAGCGGCCGTGCGAGGTAGCCGGCGGCGAAGATGCCGAAGGTCTGCATCAGGCGCAGCCACTCGGGCATGTCGGCCGGGAAGAACAATTTGCCGACCACGGTGGCGAAGAACACGAAGATGATGAAATCGTAGAACTCCAGCGCGCCCCCCAGGGCCGATAGCGACAGAGTCTTGTAGTCATTGCGGGTCAACGGTCGTGCGGGTTGGTCGGGCTGCGCGAGGCTCGAGGGCGCTGTGGTCATGGCAAGGTCTTCTCTTATAGTCGGATCTGCCGCCACAACAACGCTGGCTGTGGCTCGGGCAGGTTCGGCACCATAGCAAATTGTTCGAAAAAGCACATAGAGGCGCGTATTTGCCGGTCGAAATGAGAACCGGACGGTCGTCGCGGAGTCTACCGACCGATATACTCGCAACCTTGCTCCGGTTTGTAAGGGGTTGCTGTGCGAAAACGTCGTTGGCCCGCCCCTTGCTCGGGATTAGCCGGTTTCGCAGAGTTTCTCCTTAGGCGCCTGATGGAAAACGTGACGAACGTAGTATGTTCGGTGCTGAATCGTTTTTCCCGAAGACGGCTACCACCAGCAATACCCAACGAAGAGTCACGGGTCAGAGGCACCCCCGGCATGATAGAGCTCGAACAAGAAGATCCGATCCCGCAAGGCGACCTGGCCCTGCAAATCACCGCGCTTCCCCGCGAAACCAACGGCTTCGGCGATATTTTCGGCGGCTGGCTGGTGGCGCAGATGGACCTGGCCGGCACTGCCATGGCCAGCCGTGTTGCCGGCGGCCGTGTTGCGACCGTTGCCATCGACCGCATGGCGTTTCTGGTGCCGGTGGCTGTCGGCGCGCAATTGTCCTTTTATACCCAGACCCTGGAAATCGGCCGCAGCTCGATCCAGATGATGGTCGAGGTGTGGAGCGACGACCCGTTGTCCAGCGAGTGGCGTAAAGTGACCGAAGCGGTGTTCGTGTTCGTTGCCATCGATGGCAGCGGTCGCACCCGTTCGGTTCCGCCACGCGCACGTTAAACCTCGCGGCCGTTTCACGGTCGATAGTCGTCCAAGTTGCTGATCGAGAGTTGTCCCATGAACACGCCCAACGTTGAAGCCGTGAAACTGGATGAACTGAACTGCTGGCGCATCCGCCACTGTCAGGCCGAAGTGCTGGTGGCCCAGCAAGGCGCGCACATCCTCAGTTATCAGGTGGACGGCCAGCCGCCGCTGATCTGGCTGAACGACAAGGCCGTGTTCAAGACCGGCAAGAGCATCCGCGCCGGCGTTCCGGTGTGTTGGCCGTGGTTCGGCATCTTCGCCCGCAACCCGCAGAGCGTGCAGGCGATGCGCACGAGCGAAGAACCCGCCGGCGCCCACGGTTTTGTCCGGGCGATGGATTGGGAACTGGGCGGCATCGAAACCGAAGGCGAAAGCCTGAAAGTGGAATTCAAGCTGCCCTACCCCGAGGGCGGTTTTCCGGAATGGCCGCATCAGGTCGACCTGACCCTGACCCTGCGCCTCGACGATCAGTTGCATATCAGCCTGACCAGCCACAACCGTGGTGCCAACACCGTCAGCATCAGCCAGGCGTTGCACAGCTATTTCGCCGTCAGCGATGTGCGCAACGTGCACGTCGAAGGCGTGGATGGCCTGGATTACATCGAGACCCTGGATGACTGGAAAACCAACACGCAGCAGGGCGATCTGCGTTTTGCCGGGGAAACCGACCGCATCTACCTCGACGCCCCGCCGCAACTGAGCATCGTCGACCCGGCCTGGGAACGACGCATCGTGCTGACCACCACCGGCTCACGCACGGCGGTGATCTGGAACCCGTGGATCGACCGCGCCGCTGCGCTCAGCGACATGGACAACGATGGTTGGCAGCGCATGCTGTGCATCGAGACGGCGAACGTGATGAACGATGTGATGAACCTGGCGCCGGATGCCAGCCACACCATGGGTGTCAGCGTCGGCAGCAAGCCGCTCTAACCAACACCGCAAAACCCATTGTGGGAGGGGGCTTGCTCCCGAAGACAGTGTCTCAGTCGACGAATCCATTGACTGATACACCGCCTTCGGGAGCAAGCCCCCTCCCACATTTGTTATGAGCAGGTCTTAGAGATCGGACTCCTGCACCACCCGCACCTTGTCCGCGTCCAGCGCATATGCCGCATCGGCGAGGTCATTGCTGACCTTTTCGATCTTCAGCGTGCCGGTCACCCACAGCGGCGTGTAGATGTCATCCAGCTTCAAGCCTTTTGGATAACGCACCAGCACCAGTTGATTCGGCGGCGGTGGCGGCACATGGATGCACGCGCCCGGGTACGGCACGAGAAAGAACAGCGTGCTGCGACCCTTGGCGTCGGATTCCAGCGGCACCGGGTAACCGCCGATGCGGATGTGCTTGTCGTTCATCGACGCCACGGTCTTGGTCGAATACATCACCGCCGGCAAACCCTTGGCCTGCTTCATCCCGCCTTTCTCGGTGAAGGTGCCGGTGGCTTCCGGGGAGTTGTGGTCGATTTCAGGCATGGCCTCGAGGGCTTTCTGATCCGACTTGGGCATCAGTTCCAGCCAGTCGGTTTCCGGCAGATCGCCGGCGTGGGCCAGACCGCTGCCCAGCAAAAGGAGAGTCAACAGAAGACGGCGCATGAAGGTGCTCGGTAAAGGATGCTCGAATAAGGAGGGAACGCTGAATCGCCGAGCATTCTAGCCCTCCCCGCCGGATTGGCAGAGAGGGCTTTGTCGCTTTGGATCAGTTCTTTTTGATCAGGCCGTAGATCACCAGCAGCACGATCGCGCCGACCAGCGCGCCGATAAAGCCTGCACCCTGACCCGCCTGATAGATGCCCAGGGCCTGGCCGCCGTAAGTGGCTGCCAGCGAACCGCCGATACCGAGCAGGATGGTCATGATCCAGCCCATGCTGTCATCGCCCGGTTTCAGGAACCGCGCCAGCAGGCCGACGATGAGGCCGATAAAGATGGTTCCGATAATTCCCATGGCATTTCCCTCTGAATAATAGATATGCCAAAGCCTAGTCAGACTTTGGCATCCTGCCATGAGAGAACGGCGGCCCCTTAATGGTTCCGCCGCTGCCAGATGAAACTGTCGTTACTCGGCGATCAGCGCTTCGACCTTGAGGATCTGCTGCTCGAGGGTCGCCTTGTCCTTGCAGCGCAGGTTGGCGTGACCGACCTTGCGCCCGGCCTTGAAGGCCTTGCCGTAGTGATGCAGGTGGCAATCGTCGATGGCGATGACCTTTTCAACCGGCGGTACAACGCCGATGAAGTTGAGCATCGCGCTCTCGCCGACCTTGGCGGTCGAACCCAGCGGCAGACCGGCAACGGCCCGCAGGTGGTTTTCGAACTGGCTGCACTCGGCGCCTTCGGTGGTCCAGTGCCCGGAGTTGTGTACGCGTGGGGCGATTTCGTTGGCCTTGAGGCCACCGTCGACTTCAAAGAACTCGAACGCCATCACGCCGACGTAGTTCAGCTGCTTGAGTACGCGGCTGGAATAGTCTTCGGCCAGAGCCTGCAGCGGGTGATCGGTGCTGGCAACGGACAGCTTGAGGATGCCGCTGTCGTGGGTGTTGTGCACCAATGGATAGAACTTCGTCTCGCCATCACGGGCACGCACGGCGATCAGCGACACTTCGCCGGTGAACGGCACGAAGCCCTCCAGCAGGCAGGCCACGCTGCCCAGCTCGGCGAACGTACCGACCACGTCTTCCGGCTTGCGCAGGACTTTCTGGCCCTTGCCGTCGTAACCCAGGGTGCGGGTTTTCAGCACGGCCGGCAGGCCGATCGACGCGACGGCGGCGTCCAGGTCGGCTTGCGACTGGATGTCGGCGAACGCCGGGGTCGGAATCCCCAGGTCCTTGAACATGCTCTTCTCGAACCAGCGGTCGCGAGCGATGCGCAGGGCTTCGGCACTCGGGTAGACCGGTACGAATTGCGAAAGGAAGGCCACGGTTTCCGCCGGGACGCTTTCGAACTCGAAGGTCACCAGATCGACTTCATCGGCGAGCTGACGCAGATGATCCTGATCGCCGTAATCGGCCCGCAGGTGTTCGCCCAGCGCAGCGGCGCAAGCGTCCGGCGCAGGGTCGAGGAAAGCGAAGTTCATGCCCAGCGGGGTGCCCGCCAGGGCCAACATGCGGCCCAACTGGCCGCCACCGATTACACCGATCTTCATCTCAACAACCTCAGGCAATACGTGGGTCTGGATTGTCCAGGACGCTGTCTGTCTGCTCGGCACGGAAGGTTTTCAGTACCGCATGGAATTGTGGATGCTTGGCGCCCAGGATGCTCGCCGACAGCAGGGCTGCGTTGATTGCACCCGCCTTGCCGATGGCCAGGGTGGCAACCGGAATGCCGGCCGGCATCTGCACGATCGACAGCAGCGAATCGACGCCCGAGAGCATGGCCGACTGCACCGGCACGCCCAGCACCGGCAGGTGGGTCTTGGCCGCACACATGCCTGGCAGGTGGGCTGCGCCACCGGCACCGGCGATGATCACCTCGATGCCGCGGCCTTCAGCCTCTTCGGCGTACTGGAACAGCAGATCCGGGGTGCGGTGGGCGGAAACCACCTTGACCTCGTAAGGGATGCCGAGCTTTTCCAGCATATCGGCGGTGTGGCTAAGGGTGGACCAATCGGACTTGGAGCCCATGATCACGCCAACCAGTGCACTCATCGTCGCGCCTCTTCTCTCTGGGCGCCCGCAGGCGCGTCAAAAACAACAAGCCACGCAGGATGCGTGGCTTGTTGTAGGAAAAATGGCCGGACGAACCGGCCGAAGGCCGCGCAGTATACCGCAAAGAAAGCAATAAACAGCCCCCGTTGCGACCATCTGTCATCTGCCGCAAAAGCCCGGTTTTATTGACTCGAAGGTCAGTGGCCGGGACATGTTTCACGCACCGGCCGTACCTTGCGCCGCACCGCCTTCCAGCTTGCGCCACAACAACCGCACGTTGGCCTTGCGCACCAGCGCGCAGCGATACAGGCGAATCTCCAGCGGTACATGCCATTGCGGGCCGCCGCAGACCACCAGCTCGCTCCTGGCCAGTTCGGCGCGAACGCTCAGTTGCGGCACCCAGGCAATGCCGAGACCTTCCAGCGCCATGCTTTTCAGGCTGTCGGCCATGGCCGTTTCATAGATCGTGGTGAAGCGCAGCTGACGCTGGCGCAGCAAGCCATTCACCGAACGCCCCAGAAACGCCCCGGCGCTGTACGCCAGCAACGGCACACTGCCCTCACCTTCCAGATCGAACAGCGGCTTGCCGTTGGCATCCGCCGCACACACCGGAAGCATTTCGGTCTGGCCCAGGTGCAGCGACGGGAAGATTTCCGGGTCCATCTGCATCGCTGCGTCCGGGTCATAGAACGCCAGCATCAGATCGCAGCCACCTTCACGCAACGCGTGCACCGCGTCGCCGACGTTGGTCGCCACCAGCCGCGTGGCGATGTTCAGGCCTTCGTTGCGCAGTTGCGCGATCCAGCGCGGGAAGAAGCCGAGGGCCAGCGAGTGCGCCGCCGCGACCTGGATCACTTCGCCCTGTCCGCCTTCCAGATGATGAAGATGACGCAGTACTTCGCCGAGCTGTTCGACCACCGTGCGCGCGGTCACCAGGAACAGTTGCCCCGCCGCCGTCAGCTCGATCGGCGTACGCGAGCGGTTGACCAGCGTCAGCCCGAGTGCCGCCTCCAGGCTGCGGATCCGCCGACTGAATGCCGGCTGGGTCACGAAGCGCCGTTCGGCCGCCTGCGAGAAGCTGCGGGTGGCGGCCAGAGCACTGAAGTCCTCGAGCCATTTGCTTTCCAGATTCATCACGTCCTCCCGGACACGCACCAAAACAGGTCACACGTCTGCCGCGCACGCGGCGTCACACGGGCATTATGCCGAATGTGCATAGGGCAGTGTTTAACAGCATTGGCCCAAAAATTCCCACAAGCCTAGCATTCGCAGCGTTCCGGCACAGACCGGGTCCATATCGAGATGATTTCTATCATGTCCTCCGCTGCATCATTCCGCACAGAAAACGACCTGCTTGGCGCCCTCGAAGTCCCTGCTCAAGCGTATTACGGCATCCAGACCCTGCGAGCGGTGAACAACTTCCGCCTCTCCGGCGTTCCGATTTCGCACTACCCGAAGCTGGTTGTCGGTCTGGCGATGGTCAAACAGGCCGCCGCTGACGCCAACCGCGAGCTGGGTCACCTGAGCGAAGCCAAGCACGCTGCCATCAGCGAAGCCTGTGCACGTCTGATCCGCGGCGATTTCCACGAAGAGTTCGTGGTCGACATGATTCAAGGTGGCGCCGGTACCTCCACCAACATGAACGCCAACGAAGTGATCGCCAACATCGCGCTGGAAGCGATGGGTCATCAGAAAGGCGAATATCAGTACCTGCACCCGAACGACGACGTGAACATGGCGCAGTCGACCAACGACGCCTACCCGACCGCGATCCGCCTGGGTCTGCTGCTGGGTCACGACGCGTTGCTGGCCAGCCTCGACAGCCTGATTCAGGCGTTTGCGGCCAAGGGTGAAGAATTCAACCACGTCCTGAAGATGGGCCGTACCCAGCTGCAAGACGCCGTGCCGATGACCCTGGGTCAGGAATTCCGTGCGTTCGCCACCACCATGGGCGAAGACCTGGCCCGTCTGAAGACGCTGGCCCCGGAACTGCTGACTGAAGTGAACCTGGGCGGCACCGCGATCGGCACCGGCATCAACGCCGACCCGCGCTACCAGGCCCTGGCCGTACAGCGTCTGGCGCTGATCAGCGGTCAACCGCTGGTTCCAGCCGCCGACCTGATCGAAGCCACCTCCGACATGGGCGCCTTCGTGCTGTTCTCCGGCATGCTCAAGCGCACCGCGGTGAAGCTGTCGAAGATCTGCAACGACCTGCGCCTGCTGTCCAGCGGCCCGCGCACCGGCATCAACGAAATCAACCTGCCGGCGCGTCAGCCAGGCAGCTCGATCATGCCAGGCAAGGTCAACCCGGTGATCCCAGAAGCCGTGAACCAGGTGGCATTCCAGGTCATCGGTAACGATCTGGCGCTGACCATGGCAGCCGAAGGCGGCCAACTGCAACTGAACGTGATGGAGCCGCTGATCGCTTTCAAGATCCTCGACTCGATCCGCCTGCTGCAACGCGCCATGGACATGCTGCGCGAGCACTGCATCGTCGGCATCACCGCCAACGAAGCGCGCTGCCGCGAACTGGTCGAACACTCGATCGGTCTGGTCACCGCACTGAACCCGTACATCGGCTACAAAAACGCCACCCGCATCGCCCGTATCGCCCTTGAAAGCGGCCGCGGCGTGCTGGAACTGGTGCGCGAAGAAGGTCTGCTCGACGAAGCCATGCTCGCCGACATCCTGCGCCCGGAAAACATGATTGCTCCGCGTCTGGTGCCTCTGAAGGCCTGATCCGACGCGTTACTTGTAGCACCGCTCACCAGGTCGAGGGACTAGACACCTCTCACCTTTTGAGGGCTTGGGGAGTTTTCCCCAAGCCCTTTTTTTTAACTATTTGAAAGGACAAACGTCTTCTGTGGGAGCAATCCCGCAAAAGCCCCGACGCCGGTAACGTCGGGTGTTTCAAAGCCTCGTTTCGTCGCTTGCACCACAACCGTGCAGACGGGCGCCGCACTGATCGGTATAGTGCCGCCCCTCTTCGCGTGAGCGGTCGTCGGTAACGAGGCCATAACCCATGCGAAACCCGAACTAATAACAAACCCGCGATATGGATCCGGGACGAAACCCTCGCCTCGCCTGTTGTGCCGCGCGCACACCGGTGTAACGCGATGTTTCCGACCATCCAGCATTTGCTTACACAATAAACAGCGAGGAAAAATCCATGCTCGAAGTCATCAACGACTTCCTCTCAGGGAAAGTACTGATCGTGCTCATTGTCGGGCTCGGTAGCTACTTCACGATTCGCTCGCGTTTCGTTCAATTGCGCCACTTCTTCCACATGTTCGCGGTGTTCCGCGACAGCCTCAAAGGCAGCGCCGGGCAACTCAGCTCGTTCCAGGCCTTGATGCTCAGCCTCGCCGGCCGCGTCGGTGCAGGCAACATCGCCGGTGTCGGCATCGCCGTGACCCTCGGTGGTCCGGGCGCGGTGTTCTGGATGTGGGTGACCGCGCTGGTCGGCATGTCCAGCAGCTTCTTCGAATGTACGCTGGCCCAGGTCTACAAGCGCGCCGATGGCGACGGCCTGTACCGTGGCGGTCCGGCTTACTACATCCAGCACGGCCTGAAACTCAAAGGCATGGCGGTGGTGTTCTCGATCCTGCTGCTGGTCACCTACGGCTTCGCCTTCATCGGCCTGCAGTCCTACACCGTGACCCACTCGCTGCAAAACGCTTTTGCCTTTGATCCGCAACACACCGGTATCGTCCTGGCAGTGCTGCTGGCCATTACCTTCATCGGTGGCATCAAGCGTATTGCTTCGGTGTCCGACCTGCTGGTTCCGATCAAGACCCTGGCCTACATCGGCGTGACCCTGTACGTGATCGGCACTCAGATCGAACACGTGCCAGCCATGCTGGAAACCATCTTCAAGAGCGCCTTCGGTCTCGACCCGGCCTTCGGCGGCCTGCTCGGCAGCGCTATCGTGATGGGCGTGAAGCGTGGCGTGTTCGCCAACGAAGCGGGCCTGGGCAGTGCGCCGAACGTCGCCGCCGTCGCCGCCGTGAAGCACCCGGGCGCTCAAGGCGTGGTTCAGGCGTTCAGCGTGTTCCTTGACACCTTCGTGATCTGCACCTGCACCGCGCTGCTGATCCTGCTGTCGGGCTTCTACACCCCGGGCTTCGAAGGTGATGGCATCGTCCTGACCCAGAACTCGCTGGCCGCCGTGGTTGGTGACTGGGGCCGCATGTTCGTCAGCGTCGCGCTGTCGCTGTTCGTCTTCACTTGCATCCTCTACAACTACTACCTGGGCGAAAACAGCCTGCAGTTCCTCACCCGCAACCGCGCTGCACTGATGACGTTCCGCGGCCTGGTGCTGGCGCTGGTGGTCTGGGGTTCGATGCAGGACCTGTCGACCGTGTTCGCCTTCGCCGACATCACCATGACCTGCCTGGCCTTCGTCAACCTGGTGGCCCTGGCCATGCTGTTCAAGGTCGGCATGCGCGTGATGCGCGACTACGATGCACAACGCCGTGCAGGCGTCGACCAGCCGGTGTTCGACTCCAGCAAGTTCAGCGACCTGGATCTGGACCTGAAAGCCTGGCCTGCCAATCCGTCGGCGGACACTCAGGCTGACGCTCAGCCGCAAGGCATCCCCGCAGCGCAACGCTGATCGGTGAAAGACGGGCGCATCCCCTGCGCCCGTCAGTTAAAGTGCAATGCATTACCTGTGGGAGCGGGCTTGCTCGCGAATGCGGTGAATCAGTCGAAACATCTTTAGCTGACACACCGCATTCGCGAGCAAGCCCGCTCCCACATGTCATCTCTTGTGGAGACCTTCAGATGATTGCCAATTCCTACCCTGCCGCCCAGCACGTCATGGTGCTGTACACCGGTGGCACCATCGGCATGCAGGCCAGCGCCAATGGCCTGGCCCCGGCGTCCGGTTTCGAAGCGCGGATGCGCGATCACCTGCACAGCCAGCCTGAGTTGGTGGTGCCGCAGTGGCGCTTTCGCGAGATGTCGCCGCTGATCGACAGCGCCAACATGACCCCGGCCTACTGGCAGCAACTGCGTGAAGCGGTGGTCGACGCCGTCGATGTGCAAGGCTGCGACAGCGTGCTGATCCTGCACGGCACCGACACCCTGGCCTACAGCGCCGCTGCCATGAGTTTTCAGCTGCTCGGCCTGCATGCTCGCGTGTGCTTCACCGGCTCGATGCTGCCGGCCGGCGTCACCGACAGCGACGCCTGGGAAAACCTCAGCGGCGCACTGGTTGCCCTCGGCCACGGCCTGGCGCCGGGCGTGCATCTGTATTTCCACGGCGAACTGCTGGCCCCGACCCGTTGCGCGAAAGTGCGCAGCTTCGGCCGTCATCCGTTCAAACGCCTGGAGCGTCAGGGCGGCGGCGTGAAAGCCACGTCCCTGCCGGCCGCGCTGAACTACAACCAGCCCAAGCAACTGGCCAAGGTGGCGGTGTTGCCGCTGTTCCCGGGCATCGGCGCCGAGATCATCGACGGCCTGCTCGACAGCGGCATTCAGGGTCTGGTGCTGGAGTGCTACGGCAGCGGCACCGGGCCGAGCGACAACCCGCAATTCCTCGCCAGCCTCAGCCGGGCGCGGGACAACGGTGTCGTCGTAGTTGCCGTGACGCAGTGCCATGAAGGCGGTGTGGAGCTGGATGTGTATGAAGCCGGCAGCCGCTTGCGTGGCGTTGGCGTGCTGTCCGGTGGCGGCATGACCCGTGAGGCGGCGTTCGGCAAGTTGAATGCTTTGCTGGGTGCAGGCCTTGAGACAGCTGAAGTACGGCGTCTGGTCGAACTCGACCTGTGCGGTGAGCTGGTCTGAGACCACGTCACCCCCCTGTGGGAGCGGGCTTGCCCGCGAAAGCGGTATATCAGATACGTTCACGTCGCCTGACACAACGCATTCGCGAGCAAGCCCGCTCCCACAATTGATTCTTGGTCCGGCATGTAACTTGCTGCGCTCCAGCTATCCCAAGGCTGGAAGATCCTATGCTCCACTCCCACCTCACCACCCTCAACGCCGTCTCCCTGGTGCTCAACACTTTCAGGGATCAGGGCCTGTCCAGCGAAGCGTTGCTGGCCGGCAGCGGCATCAGCGCGGCGGATCTGAGCCGGGCCGACACCCGCATCACCACCAATCAGGAGATGCAGGTCTGCGCCAACGCCGTCGCGCTCAAGCACGACATCGGTCTGGAACTGGGCCGGCGCATGCACGTTTCCTGCTACGGCATCCTCGGTTACGCGCTGCTGACCTGTGCCACCTTCGGTGACGCTTTGCGGCTGGCGATCCGGTATCCGGCGCTGCTGGGAACACTTTTCGAGCTGAGCCTGGAAGACGACGGCGAGCGCGTCTGGTTCGTCGCCGCCGATTATCGCGAAAGCCCGGCAATGGCGGTGTTCAATGCCGAGTTCTGTCTGGTGTCGCTGAAAGTCATCTGTGACGACCTGCTCGGCCACCCGCTACCGCTGCTCGCCACCCGCTTCGAACACTCCGCGCCGGATTACCGCGACAGCTACACCGAACACTTCAAGGCGCCGCTGCACTTCGGCGCCAAGGACAACGCCTTCGCCTTCGACCGGCGCTGGCTCGACCAGCCGCTGCCGCTGGCCGACATCATCACCCACCAGGCCATGGCCGAACGCTGCCGCAAGCAGAACACCGAGTTCACCGGCCGCCAGGCGTGGCTGGGGCGGATCCGCCAGTTGCTCAGCGCACAGCTCAATGCCGCACCGGGGCTGGAAGGTCTGGCGCAGCAAATGAACTGCTCGCCGCGCACCTTGCGCCGGCATTTGAAGGACATGGGTTGCAGCTACCAGGAACTGCTCGACGAACTGCGCTTCGAGCGAGCCAAACAGATGCTTTGCGAGGACCAGTTGCCGATCTATCGCATCGCCGAAACCCTGGGTTTCAGCGAGACCGCGAGCTTCCGCCATGCCTTCGTGCGCTGGAGCGGCGTGGCGCCGAGTCAGTTCCGTCCACACTGACACTTTCCCTGTGGGAGCTGGCTTGCCAGCGATGACGCCGGCGCGTCCGGCAATCAAGTGGCCTGACACTCCGCTATCGCTGGCAAGCCAGCTCCCACAGGTTCCGGGTTCCAGATTCAAGAACCAATAGGAGGGGCGAATTTCGGTCAGTTCTTTTGGCCATATCGATCCCCTTTTGGCCGCCTCTGACGTTCTCCGATTCGCCCAGCGCCGCAACACTGGAGGCAACCGAATCAGCCCCTGCGGAGAACAACAAATGCTGACGATCTACTCTGACGATCACCACCTGCACCATGGCCGCTGCGAATTGATCGACGGGCAGCTCAAGCCCTGCTTCGAGATGCCGTCGCGCGCCGACCACGTGCTGCAACGGGTAAAAAATCAAAACCTCGGCCCGGTCGAAGCGCCGAAGGATTTCGGCCTCGGGCCGATCGAGCGCATTCACAGCCGCGATTACCTCGACTTCTTCAAAGGCGCCTGGGCGCGCTGGACCGAATTCAACACCGACGGCGACTTGCTGCCTTACACCTGGCCGGCGCGCACCTTGCGTCAGGTCAAACCGACCAGCCTGCACGGCCAGCTCGGCTATTACAGCTTCGACGGCGGCGCACCGATCACCGCCGGCACCTGGCAAGCGGCGTACAGCGCAGCCCAAGTGGCGCTGACCGCACAAGCGGAAATCCAGCGCGGCGCCCGTGGTGCCTTCGCCCTGTGCCGTCCGCCGGGACACCACGCTGCCGGTGATTTGATGGGCGGTTATTGCTACCTCAACAACGCCGCCATCGCCGCGCAGGCGTTCCTCGATCAGGGCCACAAGAAGGTCGCGATCCTCGACGTCGACTACCACCACGGCAACGGCACCCAATCGATTTTCTACGAGCGCAGCGACGTGCTGTTCACCTCGATCCACGGCCACCCGGAAGCGGAATTCCCGTTCTTCCTCGGCTACGAAGACGAACGCGGCGAAGGCGCCGGTGAAGGCTTCAACTTCAACTATCCACTGCCGGCCGGTTCCGGCTGGGACGTCTGGAGCGCGGCGCTGGATCAGGCCTGCCAGGAGATCGACAACTACGGTGCCGACATCATCGTCGTGTCGCTGGGTGTCGACACCTTCAAGGACGACCCGATCTCGCAGTTCAAGCTCGACAGTCCGGATTACCTGGCGATGGGCAAACGCATCGCGGCCCTCGGAAAACCGACCCTGTTCGTCATGGAAGGTGGCTACGCGGTGGAAGAAATCGGCATCAACGCGGTGAACGTGCTTGAAGGTTTCGAACAATGAACAGACTCAAGCACCTCATCGCGCCAGCGTTGTGCGCGGCGCTGCTGAGCAGCGGCGCCCACGCGGAAGACCGCACCCTGCGCGTCTACAACTGGTTCGACTACATCACCCCCAAGGCACTGGAAGATTTCAAGGCGCAGAACAGCCAGACCAAACTGGTCTACGACATCTTCGACACCAACGAAGCACTGGAGGCCAAGCTGCTGACCGGCAACTCCGGTTATGACGTGGTGGTGCCGTCCAACGTGTTCCTCGCCAAGCAGATCGAGGCCGGGGTGTTCCAGCCGCTGGATCGCAGCCAGTTGCCGAACTGGAACCACCTCGACCCGAAACTGATGAAGCTGATCGAGGCCAATGACCCGGACAACAAGTTCGCCGTGCCGTACATGTACGGCACCATCCTGATCGGCTTCAACCCGGCCAAGGTCAAGGCAGCGCTGGGCGACAACGCGCCGGTGGACAGCTGGGACCTGATTTTCAAGGAAGAGAACATCAGCAAGCTCAAGCAGTGCGGCGTCGCCCTGCTCGACTCGCCGTCGGAGATCCTGCCGCTGGCCCTGCAACACCTTGGCCTGGATCCCAACAGCAAGAATCCGGCGGATTATGCCAGGGCCGAAGCGCTGCTGATGAAGATTCGTCCGTACGTGACCTACTTCCATTCGTCCAAGTACATGGCCGATATCGCCAACGGCGACATCTGTGTCGCGGTCGGTTATTCAGGCAGCTTCTCGCAAGCGGCCAACCGCGCCAAAGAAGCGAAGAACGGTGTGGTGGTCGACATGCGCCTGCCGAAGGAAGGTGCGCCGATCTGGTTCGACATGCTCGCCATCCCGAAAGGCGCGAAAAACCCGCAGGACGCCTACACCTTCATCAACTACCTGCTGCAACCGCAGGTGATTGCGCCGGTCAGCGATTTTGTCGGCTATCCGAACCCGAACAAGGACGCCACTGCGCAGGTCGATCCGGCGATTCGCAACAACCCGAATCTGTACCCGACCGATGCGGCGATGAACACGCTTTACACCCTGCAACCGTTGCCGCGCGATGCGGAACGGGCACGCACCCGAGCCTGGACCAAGATCAAGTCCGGCACCTGACGTCAGCCACTGAAAAGACCCGCCTTCGCGGGTCTTTTTTTTGCGGTATCCATGTACCGCACCCTGTCCCCGGCAAACCTTTAACGTGTCCCGATCCCGGCGTTGCAGGAGAGCGCCGCTACCGACAAACAAGGACACGGACATGCCTGAAACTCCCCGCCCCGACATCATCGATCTGCAAGCCCGGCTGCTGTCCGGCCCCTCACTCAGGGACGCAGCATCGAATGCCTTGCGCCCGGCGCTGAAGGCCCTGTACCCGAATCTCGACATCGACCCGCAACTGGCAATGGTCGTCACTCCCGGCTGGAGCATCGAAGAGGATCGCGTCGTCGCCGGACCTGAGCAGTTCGAATCACTGACTGACGTCCTGGTGCGTCTGGGTGTCCATGGCACTACCGTGACCTGGCTGGATGGCGAACACTTTCTGACGCGACAACCGGGGAGCGGACCGGTCATTCATCTGCCGGTAAAGATCGAAGCCGTGGGTCGCCTGGTCAACGAACTCGCAGCACTTCTGTTCGTGGCGTACCAGGAGCAGCAACTCGCCTACTGGAATACCGCCACCGCAACGGATGAGCCACGCTGGTATCAGCTGTCGGATGCCTTGCGGGAGCAGTGGAACGTCGTCGATTCACAAGGATGGGACGCCGAACGACTGGCCATGGCCAGAACCGTGTACCGATTTCCCGACAAGCGACAGCGGCTGCAAAACGACCCTTACAAGACACGTGCGTGTCTGATCGATATCGACCGCAATGACAATACGCAAGACCGTCATTTGGCTGTGTTGCCGATCGCTGTTCTGACGGGCACTTCGGGTCAGCGCACGATCATCACCACCTGTTCTGTCACCCAAGGGTTTCGCCATTTCGATTCATACGATGCCCTTGGCAATGCACTGCCTGCTCTGCTGACTCCGTTGACCCGCGCGAGCCGCCTGAAGTGGCGACTGTTCGAACCCGATGGCAACTTCTTCGATCATCAGGCCTGCACGCTGCTGGCGCTGGATGCGGACGTTATCGGCGCATTCGGCCAGTCACTGCACGCAAGCGATACCTCAGTCCTCCCCGTCGGCGAAAGCCTGACAGCGAACGAGCGGGCAACGTCTGATTTCGAACAGCTGCGGCCGCTGCTTCCCGATTGGCTGGACAGTGCCTCCACCGCCGACCAGACCTGTTTCAGCCGGCACCTGCTGGACCTGGCAATCCTGCAAAACCTCACCCGTGGAAAATCCTTTCAACGCGAGATTCCCACGCTCCACGCCTACACCGTGGCGCAGTTGACTGCGCAGATTCGCAAGGATCATCCGACGACACTCGACATCCGGGTCGAGAACATCGAGATCACCATCACCAGCCTGGTCGTGTGGGGTACGTTCGTCGTGCCGGGACAGACAGAGACCCTGACGCTGACGCTCATCGAACTGGCGCTGCAGAACCTCGCCGGTTTGCCGACGGGCATCAAAACCGTCCGCCATGTGGACGGCTCACCCCTCCCGGGCTGGATGACCCCGTCGTATCTCGAGACCCTGGTGACCACGGTGGACATCGGCAATGTCTACCCCGCCATGCTCAAGCGCCGGCTGATCGAAGATCCGGTCGAGGCACCTGCCCTGCGCAAGCTGTACACCGATCAGTTACCGATCGAACTGGCGTTGCTGGCGCTGCAATGCAAGATCCGTAAAGAGAGAGGCCTGGATGAGCAAGGTTATCGCTATGTCGTCGCAGCCCTCGCCACGGCCCCCGGTGACCGGCTGGTGAATGGTCAAAGGATCGTGGTCCGCCCGCTGGCATTCCAGGCCCATCGCATCAACAGCAGCACCGACACCGTGGCCAACATGTTCATCATTGGCCCCGAGGAGGCCGACAAGGGTCCGTGCCTGCTCTATCGACCGTTGCTCGACCCGCCACTGATCCAGTATCCGGGCCAGACCAATTTGCTGTATGCGATCCAGCACTCCCGTTCGCTCCGGCAATCGGTACTGGCCTGGTTGCCTGACGACGTGCGCTTCAATTATTCCCAGTACGTGTTTCCCGGCACGCTGATGTCGGTATGGACGCTCCCGCAATTGCTGGTCGACCCGACTGTCGCGCTGGACATGACCGGGCCGGTCTCACTGGCGCTCGACAATGCCCTCGAAGCGGATGTGGCGACAGCGCTGTTCAATGCCAATGTTCAGGCCATGATCACCCAGGCCGACCGTCAGTCCGTGTCCAACGCCGAAGCCCGCTGGGCAACGCTCAAGCACGGTGGCTGGATGTTGTTCAACGCAGCCTTGCCATTCCTGGGCCGCAGCATGGGCACTGCCGCGTGGATCTGGCAGATCATGGATGACCTGCAGGCCTTGATCGATACGCAAAACGAAACACCGGGAACCATCGAATGGTCGGCCCTGACCGATGTGTTGCTCACGCTGGGCATGATCCTCGCCCACAAGGCGGCGTCCAACCGACAGACACAACATCGAACGGTCACCGTGCCAAAAGAAATGCCCGTACCGCTCAAACCCGAGATCACACGCCTTGCGGACATTGGTGGTGCGGGCTTTCCATCCGCACATGAAACGTCACTGGTCACCGTGGGTGCCCTGAGCCGGTCAAAACCGTCACTCGGCATGCTCCTCGACACACTGAAGGTCGAGAAGCCGGCATCGCTCATCGGGCCCGAGAATGCGGGACCGCACCAACACCTCTACAGCCACGCAGCGAAGTGGTACGCACCCGTGGGCGAGCGCTGGTTCGAGGTGTCCATCAACGATGATGATCTGATGCAGATCATCGACTCGCGCCAAGAGGTCATTCGTACGGGGCCGCTGCTGACCCATGACGCAAAGGGTCAGTGGTTCATCGACCTGCGATTGCGCCTGCGGGGAGGAGGACTGGGCAGCCGCCGGAAAAAAATGCAGCAGGAGAACAAGCAGCGACTGAACCAGAAAAAAGTCGCGCTGGCCGCCTTCGAAGCCACTCTGGGGGACAAACAGCAAGAGTTGATCAACGTACGCAAGGCGATGCTGGGCGCCACACCACAAACTGCGGCGGCGGCACGCCAGCACTTTCTCGACACCCTGGATACCCAGATCCGGGCATATGCCACCCACACCCAGGACCTCAAGGCCCTGAATGCGCTGGAACCCGTTCCGAACTACCGCTCCGCCATGGTCGAACGCCTGTCGCTGCAACTGTTTTTGATGCAGTCCTGGCTTAACGAGCACTCCGTGGACTTTCGCGATGGCTTGCGCACCACGCTGACGCTGCTGGACGAAGAACCACCCACACCGGGCCCTGAACGCTCGGCATCCTTTACCCGCATGACCGACATGACTCAGGGCATGATCGAAAAAATCGAGCTCGCCAATTCGCGCTTCCAGGAGCTCAGCCTGCTGGGCAGGGAAGCCTGCGAGGTCACTCGTGTCTATAAGGCCAAACTGCCGCCCTTCACACTCAGTGATCTCAAACTGCTGCAGATCACACTGGCGGAACACCTGTGCCTGAAAGAAGCGCCCGCCCCAAGCCTTGACGCCCAGATGGCACTCGATCGACTGATCGACGACGCCAGCCTCAACATCCGCAGTGCTCTGGATCTGAGCGGCGATGAAAGCCTGCTCAATCTCGGAGAACGGATCGAGGCCATGGACACCCTGGCCCAACAGTTTTCCGCCATCGACCAGCGCTTCATCGACCTGGCTGCCGAGCATCCCGAGCACATCATTGCCGATCGGCTGGAACATGTACGCACCCGCGTTGCCGAATTCGCCCAAGACACGCTGAACCATCTCACCCGTCTTCTGCAGGAACGGCGCCTCGTCGAGCCGACACCCGGCCCATCCCGCCCCGTCACGACGCCCACGAAAAAGATCATCAAGACCCGCTTCAAAGGCACAGTCGTCGGTGAGCCGCGCAAAGGCGCAGACGGCAGGGACACAGGGCTGGTTGACGTCAAGGCCCCCCTGACCGGCAAAGTCATTGCCACCTTCCATGAAAAAACGCCGGGTGTGTGGCTGCGCAGAGTCACCTCTCGCCCCGTACCGCAAAGACCCGCACCCAGACTGGCGGACAGTCTGGCCAGCGGCCAGGCGTTACTCGACGGGCTCGCGGAATTCGACAGACGCATACAGGCTCAGATCAGACGCGCGCCCAGAATTCCGGCCGAGATTCAGGACCTCTACCAGCAGCATGCCGCACGCTTGCGGGAAGTCATCAAACACATCGATCAGTCGCTGCTCGCCAGCAACCGCACGGAGGAGCGAAACGACGCAGCCGTCACCCTGCGCAATGCTCTCGAGAGCGCAGTCACCACGCTTCATGAGACAGGCCGCAACACCCGCATCAGAATGATCAAGGAACAACCACCCACGGCGGCACGGGTAGAGTGGCTCAAAAGCGAGGGCGAAGTGGACATCGCCAAGGTCACCACCCGGCGTCGACTCAAAGGGCCCGGGAAAGACTATCTGGACGAGTACGAGGTGCTCGATCACAGAACCCGCGAGGTACTGTGGTACGCCCATTTCCACTACGCCAGTACGGCGGATCCCGTCGGATCGTTTACCGCCGCGCATTTGAAGACCGTTGCACAAAGACGGTTGGGAGGCGCCATCGAACAGGACAATGCAGGTCAGGAACTGATCGCCATTTATCGCAGCGAGATCAGTCACGCGCTGGCTTCGTCGCTGTTCTTCAGCTGATGCTCACAGGTCGCGACGGCATGCGGCCTGTCGCGACTATCCGAGCCAGACCTGACGCAAGCGGGCCAGAGCTGACTCGATCGCCGGCTCCGGTACTGCGGCAAATCCCAGCACCAGACCGGCGCGCTGATCCATCGGCGTCGTCGAGTCCCGCAGCCAGTACTTGCTCAAGCCGTGGACTTCCACCTCCACCCTCGCCGCCTGCTCGATCAATTGTTGTTCGCGAGCCACGCTGTCGACCGCCACCGTCAGATGCAGTCCGGCGGACACGGCCGGCAGTTCACCAACACCCGCCAAACCCTGGGGCCAACCGTTGATAAGGGCATTACGCCGGCTCAGGGCGGCGCGGCGCATTCGCCGGATATGCCTCTGAAAATGACCAGCCGCCATGAACTCGGCCATCACCGCCTGAGTGCTCACTTCGGAATGCCGCACATCCACCGCGCGTCGTTGAGCAAAGGCTTCCACCAGTCCCGGCGGGAGCACCAGATACCCCAGTCGCAACGCAGGAAACGCGACTTTGCCGAAAGTGCCGACATAGAGCACACGGCCCTGCCGATCGAGCGCAGCCAACGGAGCCAGCGGCGCGCCGGTGTAGCGATACTCGCCATCGTAGTCATCCTCGATGATCCAGCCCCCGGTGCGCTCGGCCCAGGCCAGCAACTCCAGACGCCGTGCCAGACTCATGACCACACCGGTCGGGTATTGGTGAGATGGGGTTACATAAGCCACCCGACAATCGCCGGCGACGGACAACGCCGCACAATTCATGCCTTCCTCGTCCACCGCGATGCCGTGCAGTCGTCCGCCCGCCACCGCAAATGCATGACCGGCCGCCCGGTAGCCAGGATTTTCGATGGCCACGCCATCACTCGGCTCCACCAGCAACTGTGCACAAAGGCTGATTCCCTGTTGCGCGCCACTGGTGATCACAATTTGCTCAGCGGAACACTGCATGCCACGCGAACTGCGCAAATAAGCGGCGATCAGACCGCGCAGGCGCGCATCGCCCGCCGGGTCGCCATAACACAGTTGCTGCAAGTCGGGTTTACGCCAGAACGCCGCATTCAGCTTGGCCCAGACGTCGAACGGGAACAGGTCGAACGCCGGAACCCCCACCCTGAAAGCCCGTGGCGGACCACTCGGCGGCGTCGGCAAATGGTTCTGTTCAAGCCGTTGCATCGCACCACTGTGGATAACTTTGCTGGATAAATGCCCAGTGGAATTGGCTGAAGCTGTGGATAAGGCTGTGGGTAAGCCTGTTGAAAACCCTGTGGATACTTTTGTGGATAATTTTTTCGCGGGCGCCACCGATTGCGGCAACTGCGCCACATAAGTGCCGTCCCCGACCCGGCCTTCAATGAAACCTTCGGCATACAGCTGATCGTAGGCACGCACCACACTGTTGCGGGAAATCCCCAACGCTGCCGCCAGATCGCGGCTGGCCGGCAGGCGCGTGCCGCTGGCCAGGCGCCCGTCGAGCACCCGCAGGCGCAAGGCCTGGTAGAGCTGACGGCTCAGGCCTTTGCGGCGGTCGAGTTCGATACCGGCGGGGTTGAACGGCAGCGACAGCGTGGTCGAATCGGGCATGACAATGGACCTATGAAATTGGTCATCAATGGCTCTTACAACAGACCAATAGCCTGCCTACGATGCAGCCATTCGCCAAGGAAATTTTCTCCATGTACACGCCCCGCGCCTTTGCCATCGACGACCTGTCCCAACTGCACGAACTGATCCTCGCCACCCGCCTCGCCATTCTGGTGACCCACGGCGAACAAGGCTTGCAGGCCAGTCATGTGCCAGTGCTGCTGCATCGCGAACAAGGTCCGAACGGCACGCTGTACGGGCATCTGGCCAAGGCCAATCCGCAGTGGAAAGACCTGCGCGACGGCGCCGAGGCCATGCTGATTTTTCCCGGTGCCGATGCCTACGTCAGCCCGGGCTTTTACCCGAGCAAGGCCGAACACGGCAAAGTCGTGCCGACCTGGAACTACGTCGCCGTACACGCCTACGGTCATGCCGAAACCTTCAGCGATGGCGGTCGGCTGCTGGACATCGTCAGCACCCTCACCGATCGCCATGAAGCGGGCCGCGCCCAGCCATGGTCGGTCGACGATGCCCCGGCCGATTACATCGACGGCATGCTCAAGGCCATCGTCGGGTTCGCCATTCCGATCGACCGGCTCGAAGGCAAGCGCAAGCTCAGCCAGAACCGCAGCCCCGAAGACATCGCCGGCGTACGCGAAGGCCTGGCCGCCAGCCCCGACATCAACGATCAAACCCTCGCTCACTTGATGCGTTAAGGAAATCACCATGAGTCAGATCGACATCCGCCCGGTCAGCGCCGCCGATCACGCGGCCTGGCTGCCGCTGTGGCAGGCCTACCTGCGCTTCTACAACACTGAATTGCCGGACGCCGTCAGCCAGAGCACCTGGCAGCGCTTTCTCGACCCGAACGAACCGACCCACGCCGCCCTCGCCTGGGCCGACGGCAAAGCGGTGGGCATGGTGCATTTCATCTACCATCGTTCGAACTGGAGCATCGAAAACTCCTGCTACCTGCAAGACCTGCTGGTGGAGCCGCAAACCCGTGGCACCGGCGTCGGCCGCCTGCTGATCGAACACGTTTACGCCACGGCCAAGGCCGACGGTTGCTGCAAGGTGCACTGGCTGACCCACGAAACCAATGCCACGGCGATCCAGCTCTACGAGCGCATCGCCGAACGCCCGGGTTTCATCCAGTTTCGCAAAGCCATTTAAGGAGCCACGTGCATGACGATTTCTCTCGCCGACTGGAAAGGCGTGCCGCCGCCCTCCACCACCCTGATCGAAGGCCGCTTCATCCGCCTGGAAAAACTCGACCCGGCGCGCCATGGCGACGACCTGTTCAACGCCCTGCAAGGCCCCGGCGCCGACCCGAAACTCTGGGACTATTTGCCCTACGGCCCGTTTCCGGAACGCAGCGCCTTCAATGACTGGCTGAACAACCACGCCGTCCACAGCGATCCGTATTTCTTCAGCGTCATCGACCGCGCCAGCGGCCAGGTGCAAGGCATCCTCAGCCTGATGTCAATTGTCCCGGCCCAGGGCCGCATCGAAATCGGCCACGTCACCTTCGGCGCCCCGATGCAGCGCTCGCCGAAAAGCACCGAGGCGGTCTACCTGCTGGCCAAAGAATCCTTCGCCCTCGGCTACCGCCGCCTCGAATGGAAATGCAACAACGGCAACGCCCGCTCCAAATACGCGGCCGAGCGGTTGGGCTTCAGCTTCGAAGGTGTGTTCCGCCAGCACATGGTGGTCAAGGGCCAGAACCGCGACACCGCGTGGTACTCGATTCTGGACTCGGAATGGCCGGCGATTGCGGCTGGGTTCGAACGCTGGTTGAGCGATGAGAATCAGACGGCGGATGGGCAGGTGAAGGGGTTGGTTGAGTGCCGCGCTTGAAACTTACTCGACATTGAGCAGGTAGCGGGTTCAGCTGTTGTTTCGCCGAACCCGTACCACGCCCATTTTCAGCCCGAACGGGCGGAACACGGCATTCAGGGATTTCAGTGTCTGATTACCCTCGCCGTGTTCGATGTGCACCAGCGTGCGTACCGAAATCTTGCACATCTTCGCGAACTGGGTCTGATGCAGCCCGGTCACCTCCACGCGTAAACGGCGAACGGCTTCACCGATTTCTACGGTTCCTTCAGCCAGCGCTTCTTGAATGCTTTCGATGAGCACGGTGCGCTCGGCGACGGTCATGCTCATCTCAGATCCCACTCTTTCAATCGTTGCTCCAGGTTTTTCAGGTGGACGCCCGGATGATTCATTGTCCGGTCAGGCAAACCGCTGGCGCTCAAAATGTCCGGCAACTCGGCCAGGCACTGCGCATCTTCACGCAGGCGCTCGAAAGACTCCGGCGCGTCGGACAACCCTGCCAATGGATCATCCGGATCGGAAATATCCGCCAATGCGCGACAAACCCCTCGCCAATCGACATCTCCCGCCCTCTCCAGCTCTTTTGGCCATTTGGTCGTGCGGGTCACACCTTCTTCATCCATGACCATGGGGGCCAGATCATAAATGGGGGCCAGACGATACGAGCCCTCGTCACGAATGATTGCGGTATTGCGACCGTGGTTATCCGAGTTACCAAGAATTTTGTTGATCAGGTCCCGACGTAAATAGTCCGCCACCAGTGCCGGAATCTGATCCGCTTGTCCCGCATTGCGCCAGAGTCCGGCGAGCATGCGAATGACATCCATATGGTTCATCGCGCTTCCCGGCGTCGTCACTTCGGCCAGTGAGTAAATCGACTCCACGGCAAAACGCTCTACCCCACGGCTCGTCAACTGGCGATCAAAACGCTGCATCCACAAGCTGGGTTTGTTCGCTTCCTCTAACGCCAGGCCTTCTGCCGCGACGGTTTCGATGCCCAGTGCCTGAAGCGCCTGGTAGTAGTGGAATTCGCTGCGCAGGATGTCTTGATCGGTTTGACTTCCCTTATTCCGGGCGAACTTCACAAACCAGTGCTGATGGACGTTTTCATCATCCAGCACGGCATCGGGGTACAAAAGACCGGCGTGATCCTCCGCCAGAAGAATCTTGGGAGCCTCACCTCCGGCCCCTGTCGCCCCACCAATCGCAGCCCCCATTTCATAGGCATACTCAAGAAACCGGTGGTCACGGCTGACGACCTCCTGACGCTGAAACCCGATGGGCTTGCGCTCGTCGACAGCCTCGGCCGATTCTTTTATCCGCATGTTGCCGATCGGAGCCGGAGTGCAGCGACCGAGCAGATAAAGATCGGAACTGATGCCTGCAGGTTTCTCCTGCCCCAGACGTGCGAGAAGAAACCTTTTAGCGGCGCCTGCCGGCGCGATGTCATGCACGAATGCGGGCGTGATGGATCGCCGACCTTCCCAATCAAGGGGGAACAGCGCACTCACGGCCTTGGAAAAAGGGGAGCCGATGGCCTCAATGTTCTCGACCAGATACGCCGACTCGTAGCCAAAACTGCAGCGGCTTTCGAAGCCTTTTTCGGGCGAGTCGAAACTCAACACCATCGCGTCGTCCCATTTGCCGGCGTCGAATATCTGCAATGTCAGGTTGTGCATGCGGCTCTCATCTGCAATTAAATGCATTGTTTCGGTCGTTTGGTGAACTATAAGTGCAATATAGTGCATTTCAGAAGAACGAGAGACTTGTTAATCTGCAATAAAGTGCAGACTAAGGAATAGACCCTCGAAATAGACGCAAAATAATGCAGATGCCGCTGAGTCCGCCATGGACATCATTCTGTAAAAACCCTCCGCTATACAGAACGCCCCCGCTTATAACAAAAAGGACGTTCACCTCATGCCCTTCCTGCCCCAGCGCCTGTCGTTTGCCATTGCCCTGCTGATCGCCACCAGTGCCGCCCACGGCAAGACCGTGCAGATCGACACCGCCACCACCGCGTCGCAGACACTGGGCGGCAGCGACACGCTGACAATTTCGGCGCCGGGCAGCATCACCAACAGCGGCAAGGCTGTAAGCCTCAAGGACGGCACCAGCGGTGCCGGCGTAATCATCGACAACGCTGGCAAGATCATCTCCACGGGCGGCCGGGCCATCGACAGCAGTGGCGACCTGAACCAGGCACGCAACTACACCATCTACAACCGCAGCGGCGGGCAGATTCTCGGCTCCAACGACGCGATTCGCATCGACAGCAACTTCGTCAGCGGCAGCCTGTTGATCGACAACAGCGGCACCATTCGCTCAACCACTGGCCAAGGCCTGGATCTGGATGCGTTGCGCAGCGACGGGGTCAAAACCACGATCATCAACCGCGCGGGCGGGCTGATTCGTGGCGACGCCAGCGACGGCATGAAAACCGGCGCCAATGCGACCATCAGCAACTACGGCGAGATTTCCACCGGCGACTCGCACAACGCCGACGAGAAGTTCGACGGCATCGATATCGACACCGCGACCGGTGTCAGCGTGACCAACTACGGCGTGATATCCGGCGGGCGCCATGGCATCACCACTGACCTGGGGGCAACGCTGGTCAACTACGGGCAAATCACCGGGCGCAACGGCTCCGGTTTCGGTTCCGATGGCGACGGCACGGTGATCAACCACGGCACCATCACTGGCGCCTATTCCGGGCTGCAACCCAACGGCGATGGCGACGGCGTGGACATCGACAAGATCGCCCACATCGAAAACTACGGCACCATCCAAGGCGTCGGCGCCGGCGGTGTGGACAAGGGCGGCTTCGCCAACGGCAGTGAAGGCATCGCGCTGGGTGGCGGTTACATTCTCAACACCAAAGGCGCGCTGATCAGTGGCGCCAACAGCGCCATTCTGGTGGACGACGGCAGCGGCGGTTCGGGGCTGGCGGCCACCACACTGGAGAACTATGGCACCATCCAGGGCCTCGACGGTTTTGGCGTGAAGTTCGTCGGTGAGTTCGCCGACAGCGTGATCAACGGCGGCACGATCAGCGGCAGCAATGGCCTGGCGCTGGACCTGGGTGGTGGCAACGACAGCCTGACACTACGCAACGGCAGCCGCTTTGTCGGCGTGGTCGATGGCGGCACCGGTTATGACCGCGTGGTGATGGACGACGCGGCGGGCGGTAGCTTCGGTAACAGCCGTAATTTCGAATGGCTGGAGGTCAAGCAAGGCGCCTGGACCCTGACCGGCAGCGGCGATTTCAGCGACGGTGGTGCCGTGCGCAACGGCGCCACGTTGATCAACCAGGGCGGTATCGCCGGCAACCTCACAGTGGACACCGGCGGCGTGTATGCCGGCGGTGGGTCGGTGGGCAACCTCAACGTCAACGGCACATTACGCACTGACACCCGCCTCGGCACCGCGACCATCGTGCACGACTTGAGCATGGGCAGCGCATCCACCCTCGCCTACGGCGTCAACGCCGATGGCAGCAGCGCGCCGGTCCAGGTCGGCGGCACGGCCAACCTCAACGGCGCGACGCTGGCGGTCAATCCCGGCAGCGGCACTTATCCGTGGCAGAGCCATTACACGGTGCTGCAGGCTGCGCGGATCAACGGCACGTTCGGCGCGGTCACCAGCGACTACGCGTTCCTCACGCCGACCCTCGCTTACACGCCAACGCAGGTCGACCTGACTTACACCCGCAATGACGTGGTATTCAATGAGTTCGCCGCCACCGGCAACGGCAGCAATGCCGCCAACAGCCTGGCCTCGATGGGCAAGAACAACGCGCTGTACAACGCCCTGCTCAACACCACTCAAAGCAGTGCAGGCGCGGCCATCGAGCAACTGGCCGGCGCCAGCAACGCCAACCTGACCAGCGCCACCCTCGGCGCCAGCAGCCAGGTCGGCAGCAGCATGCTCTCGGTGATGCAGCAAATGGGTGGCAGCCCAGGCTTGATGGTCGGCCTCGATCAGCGTGATACGCCGATCCTCGCCGCCAACGGCGTACCGTCCGAAGCGCGAAACCTGAATGATCCGAACGCCCGGGGCCGACTCTGGCTGCAGGCCATCGGCGGCTACGGCAAGCTCGATGGCGAACACGGCAGCAGCGGTCTGGAACAACGCACCAAAGGCAGCGTGCTCGGTGCCGATTGGGCACTCAATCCGCAGTGGCGTCTGGGCGTGCTCGGCGGCTATTCGAAGACTGACCTGGACGCCACCGGTGTCGACGGCAATGTCGAGAGCTGGCACGCCGGTGTGTATGCGCTGCATCAAAACGGCCCGCTGGCCCTGCGCCTGGGCGCCGCCTACAGCGGTCATCAGGGCGAAAGCAAGCGCACCATCGCGTTCAATGGTTTCAGCGATCGCCCCAAAGGCGATTACGACGCCGACAGCCAGCAAGCCTTCGCCGAACTCGGCTACGCCATGGGCACTGGCCGGCTCAGCGCCGAACCGTTCGCCAGCCTCGGCTACCAGCGCTATCACCGCGACCGCTATCAGGAAAAGGGCGGCGCGGCGGCCTTGCAGGTCGACAGCCAGACCCAGGACAACTTCAGCAGTACCTTCGGCGTACGCCTGGCGCACCTCAGCTCGCTGGACAATGGCATGAGCCTGACTCCACGGATGGCCGCCGGCTGGAAGCACACCTACGGCGATGTCAGCAGTTCGACCCGTCAGGCATTTGTCGTGGGCGGCACGGCGTTCAGCGTCGATGGCAGCTCGCTGGATCGTGACAGTCTGGTGCTGGAAGTGGGGCTGGATCTGGGCATATCCGCGCGACATACGCTGGGGCTGGGATACAGCGGCGAGATTGGCAGCAACAGCCGTAATCACGGGTTGATCGGGCAGTGGCAGATGAGTTTTTGAGATTTCGCCAATCCGGATTTCAGCGCGAGTTGTAGGTAAAGGCGTCTGGATGGTTGGGTAATCATGGCGGGCTCGCCTCCCGCCGACGACCGAGCTACAAACGCAGACGCCATCACCTGCACACGGTTCGGAATTGCCCGGCATCGGCGCACCGGCACCGACTTTTACAGTTTGTTCTCTTTTCACATGAGACGAACTGAATGCCCATTCAATGCAAATACAAGCTCCAACATCTTGTCCTGGCGGTTGCGCTGGCAGTCGGTTGCGTAGAATTTTCTCTGGCGGAGCAGCCGGAGCCGGACGCGCCCGTCGCGAAAGAGGTGAAAACCAGGAGCCCGCGCACACCTCCTAAGGTGAAACCTGCTCCGCTTCTCATGGCAGAAACAGTGAGTGAGGAAAAGATTGCTCCACCACCGCAAGCCCTCCCTACCAGCACTGAGACTCCAACCCCGCCACTTCATGCAGCCGATGACCTCCACGCCAAGAGAGTCGCCACTACAAAGAGCGGCAGTGCACTCGAAGAAAGCATTGAAAAACCAACGCCTCCAGCACAACCCGTTCTGACCGAAGCGCCAGCAACCCCCGAATCCAAAGAGGTGCCCACTTCAGGCAACGCAGCCATCGACGCCCTGCTCGCTGCCGACGAATACACGGCCACCCTCGCCTACTTTCAACTGGCGGGCGGCAGCAATGCCAAACTCGCCAATGCGACCCTGAGCAGTGTCACGCCGGTCAGCGCCAGCCTGCTGTCAGCCATGCATCAACTCGACAATGCCCACGACTCACCGGGAAACTCACCACGCCATACGACCGGCAACGCAGACACCGGCAGGGTCTGGCTGCAAGCCCTTGGCCACAGCGGGAAACTTGATCGCGAATTTGAACCGATGCAGCACTCCACCAAAGGACTGCTGCTCGGCGCGGACTGGCGCCTCGATGAAACATGGCATCTGGGCTTGATGGGCGGCACCTCCGACACGCGCATCGACAGCAACGAGCTGGACGGCGATCTCGACAGTTGGCACCTGGGCGCCTACGCCCTTAGCCAGACCGGCCCGTTTTCACTTCGGCTCGGCGCAACCTGGAGCCGTCACGAAGGCAGCACCCGCCGCGAAGTCGCATTCGGCCGCTTCCATGACCGACTCAAGGGCAACTACCAGGCCAGCACCCAGCAAGCGTTCATCGAGTCGGGATACAACCTGGGTCGGGCCAACGTCAGCATCGAACCCTTTGCCAGCCTCGGCTACCAACGCTACCAGCGCGACGGCTACACCGAGAAAGGCGGGGATGCGGCCCTCAAGGTTCACGCTCAATCCCAGGGCAACTTCAACACCACCGTCGGCCTGCGCATGGCGAAAATCAGCACGCTGGATAACGGCATGCGCCTCACCCCACGATTCAGCGCGGGATGGAAACACGTTTATGGCGAAACCTACACCAGCACCCGCCAACGCCTGGTCACCGAAACTGAAGACTTCACGGTTTACGGCGCCGAACTGGATCGCAACAGCCTGACGCTCGACACCGGACTTGATCTGGCCGTCTCGTCCAGCCACACACTCGGTGTTGGCTTGTCGGGTGAGATCGGTACCGACAGCCGAAACCACGGCGTATCGGGGCAGTGGCGAATGGCGTTCTGAGTCCGGACGGGTTGCTGCCGCACGTTGCGGCAGCATCTTGAAAGCAAAAAAAGGGGAGCACATGCTCCCCCGAGGTTTAAAGCGTTGTATCGAGGCCGTTATCTCAGCCTTCGATCTCGATCAGGATTTCGCCCGGGTTCACCCGGTCACCCTTGGCAACGTGAATGGCGGTGACCTTGCCGGCAATCGCAGCCTGGACTTCGGTCTCCATCTTCATCGCTTCGGTGATCAGCACGGCCTGGCCCGCCTTGACGGTGTCGCCTTCCTTGACCAGCACATCGACGATGTTGCCCGGCATGGTGGTGCTGACATGGCCCGGTGCCGAAGCCTGCTTGCGCTTGCTGCTGCCGCCGCCGACGAATTCGTTGAGCGGTTCGAACACCACTTCTTCCGGCATGCCGTCGATGGACAGGTAGAAGTGACGCTTGCCTTCGGCCTTGACGCCGACACCGGTGATGTCCACGCGGTAGGTTTCGCCATGCACGTCAATGACGAACTCGGTCGGTACGCCTTCGCCGCCGGCCGAGGCCACCTTGCCCGCTTCCGGGATCGGCAGCAGTACTTCAGGGGTGAGGGTGCCGGCGGCACGCTCTTCGAGGAACTTGCGACCGATGTCCGGGAACATGGCGAAGGTCAGCACGTCTTCTTCGGACTTGGCCAATGCGCCGATATCGGCACGCAGCTTGGCCATTTCCGGCTTGAGCAGATCGGCCGGGCGTACGTCGATCACCTCTTCGCTGCCGATGGCCTGGCGACGCAGCTTCTCGTTCACGGTGCCCGGCGCCTTGCCGTAGCCGCCTTGCAGGTAGAGCTTCACCTCATTGGTGATGGTCTTGTAGCGCTCACCGGCCAGCACGTTGAAGAACGCCTGGGTGCCGACGATCTGCGAGGTCGGGGTCACCAGCGGCGGGAAGCCGAGGTCTTCACGCACGCGTGGAATCTCCGCCAGCACTTCGCCCATGCGGTTCAGAGCGCCCTGCTCTTTCAACTGGTTGGCCAGGTTGGAAATCATCCCACCCGGCACCTGGTTGACTTGAACACGGGTGTCGACGGCGGTGAATTCGCTTTCGAACTGGTGGTATTTCTTGCGCACGGCGTAGAAGTACAGGCCGATCTCTTGCAGCAACTCCAGGTTCAGACCGGTATCGAACTCGGTGCCCTTGAGCGCAGCAACCATCGATTCGGTGCCAGGGTGGCTGGTGCCCGAAGCGAAGCTGGAGATCGCGGTGTCGATGTGGTCGGCACCGTTTTCAATAGCCTTGAGCTGGCACATGGCTGCCAGACCGGCAGTGTCGTGGGAGTGGATGAACACAGGCAGCGACTGTTCGGTTTTCAGTGCCCGCACCAGTTCACCGGTGGCGTATGGGGTCAGCAGACCGGCCATGTCCTTGATCGCCACCGAGTCGCAACCCATGGCTTCCATTTGTTTGGCCTGGGCGACGAACGCGTCGATGGTGTGCACCGGACTGGTGGTATAGGCGATAGTGCCCTGGGCGTGTTTGCCGGCAGCCTTCACCGCTTCGATCGCCACACGCAGGTTACGCACGTCGTTCATCGCGTCAAAGATGCGGAACACGTCGATGCCGTTGACCGCGGCCTTGGCGACGAACGCTTTAACCACGTCATCGCTGTAGTGGCGGTAGCCCAGCAGGTTCTGACCGCGCAGGAGCATTTGCAGACGGGTGTTGGGCAGCGCGGCGCGCAGTTGGCGCAGACGCTCCCACGGGTCTTCTTTGAGGAAGCGCACACAGGCGTCGAACGTTGCGCCGCCCCAGCACTCCAGCGACCAGTAGCCGACTTTGTCGAGCTTGTCGCAGATCGGCAGCATGTCTTCGGTGCGCATGCGGGTGGCGAGCAGCGATTGGTGGGCGTCGCGCAGGATGGTGTCGGTTACGAAAATCTTTTTAGTCATTGTTCTATTCCTCACAGGCCTGCGTGGGCGGCGATGGCGGCGGCGATGGCCAGGGCCAGCTCTTCGGGTTTGCGCTTGATCGAGTAGTTGGTCAGTTCAGGGTGGCTTTCAACGAAGCTGGTATTGAACTGGCCGCTACGGAATTCCGGGTTGCGCAGGATTTCCTGGTAATACGCGGCGGTGGTCTTCACGCCTTGCAGACGCATGTCGTCGAGCGCGCGCAGACCACGGTCCATGGCCTCTTCCCAGGTCAGCGCCCAGACCACCAGTTTCAGGCACATCGAGTCGTAGAACGGCGGAATGGTGTAGCCGGTGTAGATCGCCGTGTCGGTACGCACGCCAGGTCCGCCGGGGGCGTAATAGCGCGTGATCTTGCCGAAGCTCGGCAGGAAGTTGTTCTTCGGGTCTTCGGCGTTGATTCGGAATTGCAGGGCAAAACCGCGATGCTGGATGTCTTCCTGCTTCACCGACAGCGGCAGCCCGGAGGCGATGCGGATCTGTTCGCGGACGATGTCGATCCCGGTGATTTCTTCGGTGATGGTGTGTTCCACCTGCACCCGGGTATTCATCTCCATGAAGTACACCTCGCCCTCGGCGAGCAGGAACTCCACGGTGCCGGCGTTCTCGTAGCCCACGGCCTTGGCCGCACGCACCGACAGGTCGCCGATGTAGGCGCGCTGTTCCGGGGTCAGCTGCGGGCTCGGGGCGATTTCGATCAGCTTCTGGTTGCGGCGCTGGATCGAGCAGTCACGTTCGAACAGATGCACGACGTTGCCGAAGCTGTCGCCGAGGATCTGCGCTTCGATGTGCTTGGGATTGACGATGCATTTTTCCAGGAACACTTCCGCCGAACCGAAGGCCTTGGTGGCTTCGGAAATGACCCGGGGGAAATTCTGTTCAAGTTCTTCGCGGCTGTTGCAGCGACGGATACCGCGACCGCCACCACCGGAAGTGGCCTTGAGCATCACCGGGTAACCGATGCGGTCGCCCTCGCTCAATGCTTCCTCGATGCCCGAGACGTTGCCTTCGGTGCCCGGCGTGACCGGCACACCGGCCTTGATCATGCTGCGGCGCGCTTCGGTCTTGTCGCCCATGCGGCGGATGACTTCCGCCGACGGGCCGATGAATTTGATCCCGCGTTCGGCGCAGATGTCCGCCAGCTCGGCGTTTTCCGAGAGGAAACCGTAGCCGGGGTGCAGTGCATCGCAGCCGGTTTCCACGGCCAGGTTCACCAGCTTGCGCGGGTTCAGGTAACCGGCCAGCGGCTCGGCACCGATGCTGTGGGCCTCGTCCGCACGCTTCACATGCAAGGCATGCCGGTCGGCGTCGGAGTATATCGCGACCGAGCGGATGCCCATCTCGGCGCAGGCACGCACGATTCGTACGGCAATCTCACCACGGTTGGCGATCAGGATCTTTGTTATCACTTGGAGGTTCCCTTGAGCCGGTGGCACCACGACCTGCTAGACCCAGGTCGGCACGTGACCAAATGTTTCAATCTGGTCTCGGCTCCACACTAGCGCTGCCAAGGGATTAACAAAAATGAATAAAAATTGGGTCAGGCATAAGTAAAGACTTATAGTCAACGCATCAGCCCGCGGCCAGAGTCGGTAGAAAATGCGTAAGTCCTTGATGCGTATGACATTGCGTCAATTGCAGATCTTCAACGAAGTGTGTGATTTACGTTCCTACAGCCGCGCTGCCGAGGAAATGTCGCTCACACAACCAGCCGTCAGCCTACAGATTCGTCAGCTCGAAGAGCTGATCGGCCAGCCATTATTCGATTACGTCGGCAAAAAACTCTACATGACCGAGGCCGCCGAAGCACTCCAGCGCGCCAGCCGGGACATCTTTGGCCGCCTGGAAAACCTCGACATGCAGCTCTCGGACATGCAGGGCTCGCTGCAGGGCCAGTTGAAGCTGGCGGTGGAGTCCAGCGCCAAATACTTCGTGCCGCACCTCTTCGCGGCGTTCAAGCGCCAGCATCCGGAAGTGAATTTGCAACTGACGGTGGTCAACCGTGGCCAGGTAATCCGCCGGCTCTCCGACAACCGCGACGATCTGGTAATCATGTCGATGGTGCCGCAGGACATGGGTCTCGAATTCCTGCCGTTCCTCAACAACCCGATCGTCGCCGTGGCGCGGCCGGATCATCCGCTGGCGCACATGGGCCCGCTGCGCTTGCAGGATCTGGAACCTTACACCCTGCTGATCCGCGAACCCGGTTCAGGCACACGACTGGCCTGCGAGGAGTATTTCAAGGAGAAGCGCGTGCACTTCACCCAGACCCAGGAAGTGGCGTCGGCCGAGGCCCAGCGTGAATGCGTGGTGGCGGGTCTGGGCCTGGCGCTGTTGACGCGCCACGCCCTGAACCTGGAGCTGGCGACCGGCGGCCTGGTGGAGCTGCCGGTCGAAGAATTGCCGCTGTTTCGCAGTTGGTGCCTGGTGCAAGCCAAAGCCAAGCGGCTGTCACCGGTGGCGCACGCCTTCCTGGCGTTTATCCGCAGCGAACGGGTGCAGATCAGCGCGCTGGTTGAGCGCTTCGACGGGAAGCTGCCGGCGCTGCCTGCCAGTGATTGATGTCCTCGGGAAAATCGCCGATTTCGGCCTGAAGCTGGCGGAGTTCGAAGCGATCTTCGATGGCGCGGCGAAATTCCATGCGGCGCTGGTCTTCCTGCTGACGACGGGTTTTCGCGGCGCTGTTGCGTTCTTCGTAAGGCTGAGCCATTTCGAGTCTCCCAAGGCGATTACGGGAGTTTCACGATAGGCGCGGTGGATGACGATTTGGCTGCGTCGGGGTTACAGGCAGATGAAGATTGCCGTCACCCCATGACCATCAGTCATCCAGCGCTTTCACCGATTTTGGCGACAGCCGCAAGCTGCGCAAACTGCGTTTGACGCTCTTGAGGTGGTTGACCAGGCTCGGCCCGCGCGCCATGGCCACGCCCATCGCCAGTACGTCGATCACCACCAGGTGAGCGATACGCGAGGTCAGCGGCGTGTAGATTTCGGTGTCTTCGTGAACATCGATCGCCAGGTTGACGGTCGACAGCTCGGCCAGCGGTGTCTGGCTCGGGCACAAAGTGATCAGCGACGCACCGCTCTCGCGTACGAGGTTGGCGGTAATCAGCAGGTCTTTGGAACGGCCGGACTGGGAAATGCAGATCGCCACGTCGGTGGGCTTCAGCGTCACTGCCGACATCGCCTGCATGTGCGGGTCGGAATACGCCGCCGCCGTCAGCAGCAAGCGGAAGAACTTGTGCTGCGCATCCGCCGCCACCGCGCCCGACGCACCAAAGCCGTAGAACTCGACGCGCTGGGCCTGGGACATCAACGTCACCGCCCGTTGCAGCTCCAGGGGATCGAGCTTCTCGCGAACCTCCATCAGCGTGTGCAACGTGGTGTCGAAGATTTTCAGGCTGTAGTCGGCGACGGAGTCGTCTTCATGGATCGCGAACTGACCGAAACTGGCGCCGGCCGCGAGGCTTTGCGCGAGCTTGAGTTTCAGATCCTGGAAACCGGAACAACCGATGGCCCGGCAGAAGCGCACGATGGTCGGCTCGCTGATGCCGACGCTGTGGGCCAGGTCGGCCATGGAACTGTGCATCACTGCCGCAGGGTCAAGCAGCACGTGGTCGGCGACCTTGAGCTCCGACTTGCGTAACAGGTGACGTGACTGGGCGATGTGTTGCAGCAGATTCAAGGGGCTGGACTCTTGTTATGGAAAGATGTGCTTTGGCCAGATGCCGGGGATGTAGCAAGCTTGTAGTTATACTACATGAATCGGCTTTTTGCCTGCTCAATGCGTAACTCAATCCCCCCGGATCAGGCGACATGCGCTGCATGTAGCCCTTTACAGCGGTTTTTCCTGTTCTCGCAGCAATGCGGCAAGGCCGACCGCCTCCACCGGACGGCTGATCAGATAGCCCTGCACTTCATCGCAACCTTCAGCTTTCAGAAATGCCAGCTGCTCGGATCGCTCGACACCTTCGGCGACAACTTTCAGTGACAGCCCGTGAGCCATCGCAATGATCGCCCGGGTGATCGCCGCATCTTCGCTGCCCTCGCCCAACCCGCGAATAAAGGCCTGATCGATCTTCACGTAATCCACCGGAATCCGCTTCAGATAGCTCAGCGATGAATAGCCGGTGCCGAAATCGTCGATGGCCAGTTTTACCCCCAGATCCCGCAACTGCTGGAACGTGGCGATAATGTGTTCGACGCTGTCGAGCAGTTGGCTTTCGGTCAGTTCCAGTTCGAGGTAGTGCGGCGCCAAGCCGGTTTCCTCCAGCACCTGGCGCACCAGACTGACCAGTTTGCCCTGGCGCAATTGATGCACCGACAGGTTCACCGAAACCCGGATCGGCGCCAGCCCCTGACGCTGCCATTCGCACGCCTGCCAGCAGGCCTGGCGCAGCACGAATTCGCCGATCGGCCCGATCAGCCCTGTTTCTTCGGCCAGACCGATGAAATCCCCCGGTGGCACTCGGCCCATGGTCGGGTGATCCCAGCGCACCAGCGCTTCCGCCGCGTTGAGACGGCCGGTCGCCAGGCACAGTTTCGGTTGATAGAAGACATTGAGCTGCTTGTCCTCGATGGCTTTGCGCAGCTGGTTTTCCAGTTGCAGGCGCTCCAGCGTGCTGGCCTGCAGACTGTCGGTGTAGAACTGGAAGTTGTTGCCCCCCAGGTGCTTGGCATGTTGCATGGCAATGTTCGACTGGCTGACCAGCGCGGAAATCTCCCGGGCGTTGTCCGGCAGCATGCTGATACCCATCGAGGCGCTGACCACCAGCTCATGCCCGTCCACGGTCAACGGCAGTCGCAGCTTGGTCGACAATCGCGTGGCGACCCGCGCCAGGCTCGAGAGGTTGCCGTAGGCGTCGAACAGCACCGCGAACTCATCGCCGGACAGCCGGGCAATGGTGTCGGCCTCCGGCAGAGCATTGACCAGACGACGGGACATCTTTTGCAGCAACTGGTCGGCGATCTCGTGGCCGAGGCTGTCGTTGAGCAGCTTGAAACGATCCAGGTTGATGTGCAGCAACGCCAGACTCCGGCGCCCACCCTGCCGCACGCGCTGATGCGCTTCGTGCAGGCGTTCGCGGAACAGCGAGCGATTGGCAAGGCCGGTGAGTTCGTCGTAGTGGGTCAGGTAGCGCATGCGCTCTTCGGATTCGCGGCGCGCCGACAGATCGGCGAAGAAGCCGACGATATGACTGACATTTCCCCGACTGTCGCGCACGGCATTCAATTGCAGCCACTGCGGATACAGCTCGCCGTTCTTGCGGGTCTCCACCAGTTCGCCCTGCCAGCTGCCGTGCTGCTCCAGCGCGTGGCGGATCGCGACGTAGTGCCGGCGGGCATCGCGACTGCACGGCAGCTCCACGACGTTGCGTCCGAGCATGTCGTCGATGTCGTAACCGGTGACCCGGCTGAAGGCCTGATTGATAGCAATCAGTGAATAATTCGGGTCAAGAATAACGATGCCTTCGCTGGCGGCCTCGAACACCGTCGCCGCCAGTTGCTGCTGGGCTTCCAGGCTTTTGCTGACGCTGATGTCGCGGCGAGTGCCGACCATGCGGATGACCCGCCCGTTCTCGTCGCGCTCCACCGCTCGCCCACGGTCTTCGATCCAGACCCAGTGGCCGTCGCCGTGGCGGACGCGGTACTCGATCTGATAATCCTCGGTGCGCCCTTTCAAGTGCTCGATCAGCGCTCGCTTGAGCGACGGCACGTCTTCCGGGTGCAGTCGGGGCCGCAGATGCCTGAGCAGCCCGGTGACGTATTCCGGGTCAATGCCGAACAGTTCCTGAATCTGCGTGTGGTGAACTTCATCGGTCTGCAGGTTCCAGTCCCACAGCCCCAGTTCACTGGCCTTCAACGCCAGGGCCAGGCGCGCCTCGCTTTTGCTCAGGGCCTGGTTGGCGACGTCCAGTTCCCGGCTGCGCTGGGCGACCCGGTCTTCCAGCTCGACCTGGGCTTCACGCAACTTGCCCTCGGCGCAGCGCCGGTGCTCGATTTCCTTCGCCAGCTCCTGATTGAGCTGTTCGCTGCGGGTTTGCGCTTGTTGCAGGTGTTCGATCAGGTGCTGGTTCTGGAAGCGCCGCAGCAAACCGCGATCGATCAGCCGATTGACCTGCCACGCCACCACGCTCAGCGAGCCGAGCAGGATCAGCCCGAGCCAGCCCCAACCGCGCGCCAGTTCGTCGCCACCCCAGAACAGATAGCCGATGGCCGGCAGCAGGCACGGCAAGGTAAAGGAAAGAAAAGCCGGAATGCTCACGGCGTAAGCCACGCTGGCCGACAGGGTCGCGGCACCGATCAGGCCGAACACCCAGGCCTGCTGCATGAAATTGTCGGCCGGGACCAGAGCGATGCCGGCGCCGGCCAGGGTCAGGCCGGTCATGGTCGAGCCGAGCAGGAACATCCGGCCCCAGATCGGCTGGGCCTGGCGATCGGGAATCGCAGAATCGAAGGCCGCGACCTGAATCACCCGCAGCGCCACCAGCGACAACAGCCACACCAGCCAGACGCTGACCACGAAGTAACGCTGCGGGCTCCAGAGCAGACCGGCGCAGACCAGACCATTGATCAACATGAACAGGGTGGGCAACAGCGAACCCTGATAGAGAAGGCGCGTGCGCTCGACCGCCATCTGGGTGGCGTAATGCTTGCGGATTACCCGAGGCTCCACGGAGGGGCCCGACAGGTCGAAGCTGAGGGTCATAGGCAACGTTCTTGTTCTTATAAGTGTGAGCATGCGCCCGGAAACGTGGACGGAGCATACACAAGCCGAACCACTTGCCAAACTGCCCCAGATCATAATTTCACCGAAACTTTTCCACCGCTCGTCACCCGCCAAAGCCCCGACGCCAGGCGGGCCAACGCCTGTAGCCGGTGACCGACCGGTCGTCACGGGCGGCACTTTCATCGGCTAATGCAAAGCTCGGTTTGCCCGGGCCTGCGGCGCACCCTAGAATGCCCCGATGCGCGATGATCTCTCCCTTCTGCTGAACTCCCTCAACGATGCCCAACGCCAGGCCGTAGCGGCTCCCGTTGGTCGTCAATTGGTCCTGGCCGGTGCCGGCTCCGGCAAAACCCGAGTGCTGGTGCACCGTATCGCCTGGTTGATCCAGGTCGAGAACGCCTCGCCCCACTCGATTCTGTCGGTGACCTTCACCAATAAGGCCGCTGCCGAGATGCGTCACCGCATCGAGCAATTGCTGGGCATCAACCCGGCCGGCATGTGGGTCGGCACCTTCCACGGCCTGGCGCACCGCCTGTTGCGGGCGCACTGGCAGGAAGCCGGGCTGAGCCAGACTTTCCAGATTCTCGACAGCGACGACCAGCAACGGCTGGTCAAGCGGGTAATCCGCGAGCTGGGGCTGGACGAGCAACGCTGGCCGGCCCGTCAGGCCCAGTGGTTCATCAACGGACAGAAAGACGAAGGTCTGCGTCCGCAACACATTCAGGCCAGCGGCGATCTGTTCCTGGCCACCATGCGCGGCATTTATGAAGCGTACGAGGCGGCCTGCCAGCGTGCCGGCGTCATCGATTTCTCCGAACTGCTGCTGCGCGCCCTCGACCTGTGGCGCGACCACCCGGGCCTGCTGGCGCACTACCAGAAGCGTTTCCGACACATTCTGGTGGACGAATTCCAGGACACCAACGCCGTGCAGTACGCCTGGTTGCGTCTGCTGGGCAAGGGCGGCGACAGCCTGATGGTGGTCGGCGACGACGACCAGTCGATCTACGGCTGGCGCGGCGCGAAAATCGAGAACATCCACCAGTACTCTTCCGACTTCCCGGATTCGGTGACCATCCGTCTGGAGCAGAACTACCGCTCCACCGCCGGCATCCTCAAGGCCGCCAACGCCCTGATCGCCAATAACACCGGGCGTCTGGGCAAAGAGCTGTGGACCGATGGTGGCGATGGCGAAGCGATCAACCTCTACGCCGCGTTCAACGAACACGATGAAGCACGCTACGTTGTCGAAACCATCGAAAGCGCGCTGAAAACCGGCTTGGCTCGCAGCGATATCGCGATTCTCTACCGCTCCAACGCCCAATCCCGCGTTCTGGAAGAAGCGCTGCTGCGTGAACGCATTCCGTACCGCATCTATGGCGGTCAGCGCTTCTTCGAGCGGGCGGAAATCAAGAACGCCATGGCTTACCTGCGTTTGCTGGAAGGTCGCGGCAACGATGCGGCGCTGGAACGGGTAATCAATGTCCCGGCTCGTGGCATCGGCGAAAAAACCGTCGAAGCGATCCGCGACCATGCCCGTCACAGCGATGTGTCGATGTGGGAAGCCATGCGCCAGCTGGTGGCCAACAAAGGCCTGACCGGTCGCGCCGCCGGTGCGCTGGGCGCGTTTATCGAACTGATCGAAAACCTCGCCGCCAAGTGCGCCGAGATGCCGTTGCACCTGATGACCCAGACCGTCATCGAGCAGTCCGGACTGATCGCCTACCACGAAGCGGAAAAAGGCGAGAAAGGCCAGGCCCGGGTGGAAAACCTTGAGGAACTGGTCAGCGCCGCGCGCAACTTCGAGAACACCGAAGAAGACGAAGAGCTGACTCCACTGGCGGCGTTCCTCGGCCACGCCTCGCTGGAGGCCGGCGACACACAGGCCGACGAGCACGAAGACAGCATTCAGTTAATGACCCTGCACAGCGCCAAGGGCCTGGAATTCCCTTACGTGTTCCTGGTGGGCATGGAAGAAGGCCTGTTCCCGCACAAGATGAGCCTGGAAGAACCGGGTCGCCTTGAGGAAGAGCGGCGTCTGGCCTATGTCGGCATTACCCGGGCGATGCAGAATCTGGTGATGACCTATGCTGAAACCCGACGTCTGTACGGCAGCGAAACCTACAACAAGGTGTCGCGTTTCGTACGGGAAGTACCGAAGGGCCTGATTCAGGAAGTGCGTCTGTCCAACAGCGTCAGCCGACCGTTCGGCGGCAACCAGTCGATGGGCGGCAGCAACCTGTTCAGCGGCAGCGAGATTCCGGAAACCGGCCTGAGCCTTGGCCAGGCTGTCCGTCACTCAATCTTCGGCGACGGCGTGATCCTCAACTTCGAAGGCGCCGGCGCCCAGGCCCGGGTGCAGGTGAACTTCGCCGAAGGCAGCAAGTGGCTGATGCTCGGGTACGCGAAGCTGGAAGCCATTTAAGTCACCGTTCGTTCCCGCGCCCGGCGCGGGAACGGGCACTGGAGGCAGCATCCATGGGCTCGGGCTTCTTTTCTTCCTGGACATTCTGGGCCTTGCTCTCGGCCACTTTCGCCGCGCTGACGGCCATCTTCGCCAAGATCGGCATCGAAAACGTTAACTCCGACTTCGCCACCCTCCTGCGCACAATCGTCGTATTGGTCAGTCTGGCCTTGATTTTGTACGCCACGGGCCAATATCAGTCCTTGGGATCGATCTCCGCCAAGAGCTATCTGTTTCTGTTGTTGTCGGGCTTGGGTACCGGTGCCTCGTGGCTGTGCTACTTCCGGGCGTTGAAAGTCGGCCCGGCGTCGCTGGTCGCCCCGGTGGACAAGCTCAGCGTGGTCTTCGTGGCGGTACTCGGTATGGTCCTGCTGGGCGAGAAACTCGACCTGCGCCAGTGGGGCGGTATTGGCCTGATCACTGCCGGTGTGGTGATGCTGGCCTTGCGGCGCTGATCCATTTCCTGCTGAACCTATCTCCTTTTCCTACAGACAAAAGTACATAGCCTTATTGCCTCGACCGAGCTGAACAGAACCTGTCAGGCAAAAGCCCGAAACACTCTGCCGCTAGCCAGTGACACTTCAGCTGTGCAACATGGCGCGCGTGCTCTCCACAAACGGGAATTCCCTTTATGAAACGTTTTCTTAGCATCGCCATGGCGCTGTGCATCGGCCTGACGATGAGCCTCGACGCCAACGCCAAGCGCTTCGGTGGTGGCAAAAGCGCCGGCGCTGCGCCGACGCACCAGACCAGCCAGATGGCTCCTTCTTCCCCAGGCACGGGCGGCGCTGCGGCGACCGCTGGTGCTGCCGGTGCCGCAGGCGCTGCGGCCAAGGCCGGCGGTGCTTCGAAATGGCTCGGCCCTCTGGCCGGCATCGCGGCCGGTGGCCTGCTCGCTTCCATGTTCATGGGCGGCGGCTTCGAAGGCATGCAGATCTTCGACATCCTGATCATGGCCGTGATCGCGTTCGTGATCTTCCGCTTCATCGCCGCCCGTCGCCGCAAGCAGCAGGAGCAATTCGCTCCGGCCGGCGCGCCGATGCAACGTGAAGTGTTCGAACAGAAACCAGCGGCCATGGGTTCGATCTTCGGTGGTTCGGCCGCGCCTGCTGCCGCCCGTCCGGTGATCAACGCACCGGCCTGGTTCAACGAACAGCGCTTCCTTGAAGCCGCCCGCAGCCACTTCCAGGCGCTGCAGCAGCACTGGGACGCCAACGAAATGGACAAGATCGCCGAGTTCGTGACCCCGCAGATGTTCGAGTTCCTCAAGCGCGAGCGCGCGGAACTGGGTGACGGCTTCCAGTCCACCTACATCGACAACCTTCAGGTGCAACTGGATGGTGTGGATGACCGCGCGGACAAGACCATCGCGACCCTGACCTTCACCGGCGTATCGAAAACCTCGCGTTTCGACCAGCAGGGCGAAGTGTTCAGCGAAAGCTGGAACATGGAGCGTCCTCAGGGCGACAACCAGCCCTGGTTCGTCGCCGGTATCCGCCAGAACGGCTGATCACCTCCGACGTTTTATCCGCTGCAATAGAAAACCCCGGCCTCGGCCGGGGTTTTCTATTTCGCGGTTGCATCTATAGCGAGCTACTGTATAAACCGGCCCATATAAACCGCGCCATTCAAGCAAGAGGATCCCGGACGTGGAAGAAATCATCGAACAACTGCGCGAAGCCAACGAACCCGTACCGGTTCCCCTGGAGTTGCCCGACGAAGACCAGTTGGTGGAGGTCGAAGAAGAGCTCTTCATTAATATCCCGTTCGTCTTCAAGGAGTTTCTGCTGACCGTCAGCGACGTGGTTTACGGCAGCCTGGAGCCGGTGACCGTCACCGACCCGCAGTCCCACACCTATCTGCCGGATGTAGCGGCCAACGCGTGGGACGCCGGCGTGCCGCGCGACCTGATCCCTATCTGTCAGGATGGCGACAACTACTACTGCGTCGAAGAAGACGGCACCGTGGTGCTGTGGTCCGGCGAAGAAGAACTGATCACCGAAGAGTCCTGGGAATCGGTCTGGCACTGGGCACGGGACGTCTGGCTGGAAAGCTGAAACGCCCCGATCCCATGGGTGGTCAGTGCCCCGACGGCTCTTTGTGGTTGTCGAGGGTTTCCAGCAGGGCCACCTGCATCCGCGTGTGCACCCGGATGAACCAGCGCCAGAGCAGCGCCGCCACGACGGCCGCGACCACGGCGATCAGCACCAGCAGCTTGTTGGTCGGCAAGATACTGGCCGACAAGGCTGCCAGCAGCAGGAAAATCACCAGCAGCGAGATGATCGGGATCACTTCGGCGATCACCCGGCGCACTCGCTGTGTGTGACGCCCGGCCATTTCCGGCTTCACGCCCATCTCCGCCAATAGCATCGACAGCGCCTTGAGCTTGCGATAGGCCGCGATCAGGAACGGCAACGACACCAGCAACGCCCCGCCCCAGATCAACGCCTTCTGCCAGCTCGGATCGCTGATCCACTCCTGCATCCAGATCGAGAGGCGCCCGGCAAAGAAAGCGCCGGCAAAGAAGATCGCGATCACCAGCGCCAGATTGACCCCGACCTGCAGAAGAATCCGCCGGATCATCGAGGCCAGCATCGCCCCCTCGCCTTGCGGCTGAATGCTGCGCAGCCACTCGCCGTACATCCCGAACACTCGACCGAGGCGCTGCGGCATCGCGGCGGAGAGCTTGATCGACAGCGGATCGGCAGCGCGGATCAGATACGGCGTCAGTAGCGTGGTAATCACCGAAACCGCCACAGCCACCGGATAGAGGAAGTTGCTGGTGACCTGGAGCGTCATCCCCAGCGCCGCGATGATGAAGGAGAATTCGCCAATCTGCGAAAGCCCCATCCCGACCCGCAGCGAGGTGCGTCCGTCATTGCCGGCGATAAACGCCCCGAGGCCGCAGGACAACATCTTGCCCAGCACCACGGCGACCGTGATCACCGCAATCGGCCACGCGTATTGCAGAAGGATCATCGGGTCGAGCATCAGGCCGATGGCGACAAAGAAGATCGCGCTGAACAGGTCGCGAACCGGCTCGATCAGGCGCTCGATTTTCAGCAGTTGCCGCGACTCGGCCATGATCGCGCCGATCAGGAACGCCCCGAGCACCATGCTGTACTCGAGTTTGACCACCAGCAGGCAGAAGCCGAAACACAGGCCCAGCACGGTGATCAGCAGCATCTCGTTGCTTTCGAATTTCGCCACGTAGGCCAACAGTCGCGGCACCAGCAGAATGCCGACCACCAGCGCGACGATCATGAACAGCGAGAGCTTGCCGACGGTAGAAAACACTTCGCCGGAACTCACCGTGCCGCTGACTGCGATGCTCGACAACAAGGCGATGATGCCGATGCCGAGAATGTCCTCGACGATCAGCACACCGAAGATCAGCTGCGCGAAGCGCTCGTTTTTCATCTTCAGGTCGTTGAGTGCCTTGACGATGATGGTGGTCGAGGAGATCGCCAGGATCGCGCCGAGGAACAGCGAATCCATGGTGTTCCAGTCGAACCAGCGGCCGATTTCGTAGCCGATCCAGATCATCAGGACAATTTCGAGGAACGCTGCGATGAATGCTGTGGCGCCGACCTTGAACAGCTTGCGCAGGCTGAACTCCAGACCCAGGCAGAACATCAGGAAAATCACCCCCAGCTCGGCGAGGGTCTTGATGGTTTCTCCGTCGTGGATCAGGCCGAACGGCGGTGTGTGCGGGCCGATGATGAAACCGGCGACGATATAGCCAAGTACCACCGGCTGCTTGAAGCGGTGGAACAGCACGGTCACCACACCTGCGACCAACATGATCACCGCCAGATCCTGAATAAAGCTGATGGCATGCATGGTGTGGGCTCCTTGAATGACGAGGCTCACGCAGGCATGGGAAATGTCTGGGCGAGCTGAGTAAAAATCCGCTTTGGGTGTAGGAATCGCCCTTGGGGAGGCGCTTTCGCAGGGTAACACCGCGACTTCCGGCTGAAAGGCGGTGCAATATATGGAAACAGATCGATTCGGGCGTGACGGCGGCCAGTTGCCTGGCGTCCCGATAACGGTGCTTTTGAAAAGCGACCAGGCACCCGCAGAGGTGTTTCTTCCAGCAACCCTGCCTTGACCCGTGAGAACGTTATGGAACCCGGAAACGCCCAGCTGTCGATGACGGTACTGATGACCCCCGACATGGCCAACTTCTCTGGCAATGTCCACGGCGGCACCCTGCTCAAATACCTCGACGAAGTGGCCTACGCCTGCGCCAGCCGGTATGCCGGCCGCTACGTGGTGACCCTGTCGGTGGATCAAGTGATTTTCCGCGAGCCGATCCACGTCGGCGAACTGGTGACCTTCCTCGCGTCGGTGAACTACACCGGCAACACCTCGATGGAAGTCGGTATCAAAGTGGTGACCGAGAACATCCGCGAGCGCTCGGTGCGTCATACCAACAGCTGTTTCTTCACCATGGTCGCGGTGGACGATCAGCGCAAACCCGCCGCCGTACCGCCGCTGCAACCGCAGAACAGCGAAGACAAACGCCGCTACATGCAGGCGCAGCAACGCCGGCAGATCCGTCAGGAGCTGGAAAAGCGCTATCAGGAAATCAAGGGCGACGCCTGATCAGCCCTTCGATTTATGGCGCTCTGCAGATAGCTTTCGCGAGCAAGCCCGCTCCCACATTTGGAATGCGTTCCTCCTGTGGGAGCGGGCTTGCTCGCGAATGAGGACAACTCGGTCTTACAGACTGATCGGCGTGGCTTCGAACTTCACCCGCGGATGCGCAATCCGGTCCTGCGCCCGCACCAGTTGCAGCTCGTAGCTGGCGCAGGCCTGGGTTTCCAGCAGCACTTCATGCACCGCTGCTGCGGTGAATTCAAAAGCCGCCACCAGGCTGTCGCCGAGCAGCACGCGCGCCAGGAACAGGCCGGACGTCAGATCGCCCACCCCCACCGGCTGACGCGGAAACGCCAGCAGCGGACGCCGCAGGTGCCAGCTGCCCTCGGCCGTCACCAGCAACATCTCAAAACCATCCGCCGGCTTGCCCGGGTAATCCAGATGCTTGACCAGCACCGCTTTCGGCCCGCGAGCCAGCAGCGCCCGCGCCATCGTCAGGCAATCGAACAGCGACTGCGGCTTGCGTCCGGAGAAGCTGTCCAGCTCCAGCTGGTTCGGGCACATGAAATCCGCAACGGCAGCAGCTTCCTCCAGCAGGAAGTCACTGACTTCGGCGGGAACGCTGCAACCCTTTTCTGGATGCCCCATCACCGGGTCGCACAGATAAAGGGCTTTCGGGTTGCCTGCCTTGATCCGCTCGATGCCACTGAGAATCGCCCGGCCCTGCGCCGCGCTGCCGAGATAGCCGGACAGCACCGCATCGCAATTGCCCAGCTCACCGATGGCGGCGATGCCTTCGACCAGTTCGGGGATCCGGTGCGGCGCCAGCACTTCTCCGGCCCACTGGCCGTACTGTGTGTGGTTGGAGAACTGCACCGTATTGAGCGGCCAGACATTCACCCCGACCCGCTGCATCGGAAAAACCGCAGCGCTGTTGCCGGCGTGGCCGAACACCACATGGGACTGGATGGCGAGCAGATGAGGCGTACGTTTCATTCGGGTTTTTCCGTAAAACGATTGAAATTCAAGCCGCGCAGTATGCGACGAAAAGCAGCCTGTACGACAGACCGGCGACGCAGTTAAGCTGACGCCATCATTTGGAGTTTCGTGTTGATGCTCACCCTGGAAAACATTTTCGTGCTGATGCTGTTCGCCATTGCCGGTGCGTGGCTCTGGCACAACCACGGCTTGCGCGAGCGGGCGCTGGAGCGGGTCAAACAGCATTGCGTGAATGTCGGCGTCGAGTTGCTCGACGGTAACGTGGCGCTGAAGAAGATCGGCCTGATCAAGGACGCCAGCGGTCGGCGACGTCTGGCCCGGGTCTACAATTTCGAATTTACCGTGACCGGCGAAACCCGGCACAACGGCACCATCACCCAGTTCGGTGCGCACAGCGCCCAGATCGAACTGGCGCCCTACCCGGCGCCATTTGATGACACGCCACCCGTGGTGGAAGTGACCAAGCCGGGTGGTGAAGTGATCGAGCTGAGCCAGTGGCGTCAGGAACACACCAAGTGGAAGCCTTGAATCAGCCTGCCTGAAGCCGACACCGGGCCAGCCCGGCCTGTAACTCACCAATCGCTTGTGGTTCGTCGAAAATCAGCTCGATCCGGGAATCCTTGCGCCATTCACTGGGCAGCCAGCTGGGCTCGGCATTGTCCAGCGCATTGGCTGACTGCCAGCCGTCCGGGCTGTGAATCACCAGCTTGGCCCGGCGCCAGTTCAGGCTTTTCAGCCATTGGGTAATCCCCGATATGTCGAACACCTGGCTCGGATGCCAGCGCCAACCGATGCTCCAACCTCCCTCCTGAGCCTGACTCAGACAGATCGGCAATGTCGGATCGTTCCAGATGGCCGGCATCTGCGCCAGCCCTTGGGGCACGATCAACTGATCCACACCTGCCTGCGCCTGCACCGCCAGACCCGGCAATTCGCTGAGCGGCAACATTGCCTGCTGCGTCCAGATCAGCCGGACAGACGGCAACTGCCGGGTGATTCGCTCACGCGTGGGCTCGTCGAGGCTTTCTGCCTTGTTCAACAGCAGCAGGCCTGCGCTGGACAAGGTTTCCTGCTGCGCGTCCGGCAGCGGTTTGCCCGCGGCGAGGGCCTGTGCGTCCAGCACCAGTACGCAAGGTTGTACGGCGAGAACGCCTTGCCACGGCGCGTCGTTCAGTTGCTTCAGCAACTGCGCCGGATGCCCGAGCCCCGAGGGCTCGATGAACAGGCGATCCGGCCGCGCCTTGCGCAACAAACGCCCCAGACCGATCTGGAACGGCGCACCGTTCACGCAACACAAACAGCCCCCGGCCACTTCGCCCAGTGCGATACCATCGGCGTCGCGGGTCAACAGCGCAGCGTCGAGCCCGATCTGGCCGAACTCATTGATCAGCACCGCCCAACGCTCGCCCGCCGGTCGCTGGGCCATGAGCTGGCGGATCAGGCTGGTCTTGCCCGCGCCCAAGGGGCCGGCGATGACGTGGGTGGGAATGTTCTGCAACATGATCAAGGTTTTCTGGAGGTCGAAGATGCGGTGGATGGGATGGTCGTTGCTGCTGGCGCTGGTGTCGGGCGAGGCGTTGGCACAGGCCTGCGTGGTGCACAGTCAGGCAGAGCGGCTCGACGTGAAAGTCTGCCAGCAGAACCGCAACATCCCGGAAAAACTGTTCAACGACGGCTTCTGCCAGCCGACCCTGGCCGGGCAGAAAGTCGAGGTTCAATACGTCGACCAGTGCCCCGCCGGCGCATTCGGCGTGTGCAGCAACGCACAAGTCGCCAATATGCCTTATCGCCAGGATATCCACTATTACGGCGTGGCCACCGATGCGGCGTATTTGCAGCCTTATTGCGAGGCTCAGAGTCAGGGGAAATGGCTCAAGCCCTGAGGCGCTATCCGAGCCAGTCGAGGGTCAGCATCAGCCGCCGCTCACCCGGCGCCGGTTGCGGCGAGCGATGGATCAGCCCGAAACCTTCATTGCCGTGCCATTTTTCGCCCTTGAGCAATGCCACTTCGCCCCGATTCAATTGCTGAATCCGTGACCTTTCCTGCGGCTCGGCTTGCGGCTGTCCCAGTTGCCGACGGTCCATCTGCCCCTCCCTTAGCCATTCACTGCCGACACCGGCGTACGTCGTAATCAACCGCACCGGCACATGATCGACGTGAAAACGCGGACACATGGCTTTGTCCAATACCCGCAGGCGCAAGCCGATACGCCGCGCGCCCAGCAGGCAGGCGAAGGCACTGACCAGCCATTTCAAGTCGGCGATAAATCCTTCGTAGCCTTCCAGATCGCGAAAGCCGCTGGCCAGTCCCGTGAGATCCGGTTCTGCGTCTTCGTCCGGTAATTCCAGGCACAGCGACTCGGCGTAAGGCTCGTTCAGAGACAGCAACAAGTCCGCGAATTCGGCAATGTGCAGCGGAAGCTGTCGTTGCCAGACCGCGAGGTTGGTCTCGTCGTCAAGAATGTCCGCCAGTGCCTGCGGGGTCTGGCCGAAAGAGTGATGGCGCGTGCTGCCTGGCAGCGGTTTCAGGGCGAGCATCAGGCGACCTCGTCGTGCCAGGAGCCAAAAGGATCGCGCAGTAGCAGCCAGCCTTGAGTACCGAGCGCCATTTCGTCATCGGTCAGCAGACAATCATCGAGTTCCGATGACAACTGTGCGAAATCGATGTTCTGCCCGATAAACACCAGCTCCTGGCGACAATCGCCTACGCTGGCGATCCAGTTTTCCATGATCGCGGCGGTACTTTCCTGATCCTGCGGCCACTGTTCTTTCGGCACGAAGCGCCACCAGCGCCCGGCGAAACCATGGCGCATCAGCCCGCCAGCCTGGGACCAGCTGCCGGCGTCGGTGGGTTTGCTGGCCAGCCAGAAGAAGCCTTTGGAGCGCAGCAGTTTGCCGTTTACCCAAGGGCGATCGATGAAGTCGAAGAAACGCTGCGGATGAAAGGGCCGGCGTGCCCGATAGGCCGTGGAGGCGATGCCGTACTCCTCGGTTTCCGGCACATGTTCCCCACGCAGTTCCTGCAGCCAACCGGGCGCCTGAGCGGCCTTTTCGAAGTCGAAACGACCGGTATTGAGAATTTTCTCCAGCGGTACCTCACCCATGACCATCGGGATGATCTCGGCCTGAGCGTTGAGGCGTCTGAGAATGGCCATCAGCTCTTCCCGCTCGCGGCTGCTGATCAGGTCGATCTTGCTGATCAACAGAACGTCGGCGAACTCGATCTGCTCGATCAGCAGATCGGTGATCGAACGCTCATCTTCTTCACCAAGAAATTCGCCACGAGAGGCGAGGTTTTCAGCGGCCTGGTAGTCCGGCAGGAAGTTCATGCCGTCGACTACAGTAACCATGGTATCGAGGCGAGCGATGTCGGTGAGGCTTTGCCCTTGTTCATCACGGAAAGTGAACGTCTCGGCCACTGGTAACGGCTCGGAGATTCCCGTCGATTCGATCAGCAGATAGTCGAAGCGGCCTTCACGGGCCAGCTGGCTTACCTCTTCAAGCAGGTCTTCACGTAACGTACAGCAGATACAGCCGTTGCTCATTTCCACGAGCTTCTCTTCGGCACGGTTCAAGCTGACATCACGCTGGACTTCGCTGCCATCGATGTTGATTTCGCTCATATCGTTGACGATAACGGCGACGCGCAGATCGTCTCTGTTACGTAGTACGTAATTCAAAAGTGTACTTTTTCCGGCGCCGAGAAAGCCGGACAAAACGGTCACGGGAAGTCGGGAAGACATTGGATAAACCTCATCAGACGGTCGCTAAACAGCGCTGGAGGCTCTCGGGGCTAGCGTTCTTGGGCTTCGATGAGATCAACAGGGAAGCGGACGCTTGAAAAGGAAGCCACGGAAAGCCTTGTCCGATTAATGTTATAGTATAACAACAAATTCAATCTACTCTCTTCTTGCCCAAAGTGACAAAGGGCTGGAAGCTGCAACCAAGGCCGTCGCCGAGTTACGTCATGAAAACCGCGTTGAAATACTCGTTTATCTGCCTGGCATTGCTGACGCTGAATGCCGAAGCACAAGTGCCGGGGCTCGCCAATTGCACCCGCAGCGCGAACCTGTTGGCGTGCATCGATGGCAACGGCAACGCCTATAGCGTCAACACCGTCGGCAGCACGATTTACCTGCGCGGATTCGAGAAAGCAGGCAACCGCTACTGGGCACAAACCAACAGCCGCTACGGGCAACTGACGTTCTTCACCGGCATCGCTTCCGATGGGGAAGCCTGGGTTGGCTACAACCGCCGCGTGGGCTGGACGACGATCAATCGGTTTTCCAGCTCCGGTGGCAGCAGCGCGAAGTTCACCTGCAGCCGGATCACTGGCTGCTAAACCCGCGATTCTTTCTGCTCTTGTTGCCACGCCATGTAGCTGTCGACGGGTGGATTTTTCTGGAAATAGCGCTGCAAGCCATTAAATAAACCATCCGCCACGGCCTGCTGATGACGCGCCGTCACCAGGCGCTGACTGTCCCGTGCGTTGGAAATGAACCCGGTTTCCACCAGGATTGATGGCACATCCGGCGATTTCAGAACGGCAAATCCAGCCTGTTCCACACGCTTTTGATGCAGCGTGGTGATTCCGGCCAGACTACCCAGCACTGTGCTTCCGAGTTGCAAACTGGCGGCGATGGTTGCGTTCATCGACATGTCGAGGATCACGCCAGCGAGCATCGGATCCTTGTCCTTGAGATTGAGCAGGCTGGTAGCACCAAGCAGATCCACACCGTTCTCACGCTGCGCCATGAACCGCGCGGTAGCGGATGTTGCACCGCCTTCGGACAAGCAATATACCGACGCCCCGGAAGCCGTCAGACGCGGTGCAGCATCGGCGTGCACCGAGATGAACATGTCAGCCTTGTGCTGACGCGCAATCTCCACACGCTTGCGTAACGGAACGAAGAAATCGTCGTTACGAACCAGCTTCACATCAAAGCCTTTTTCTCGTTTAAGCCGACGTGCGAGCAGTTGCGCAATGGACAAAACCACATCCTTTTCCCGCTCGCCCTTGGCGCCAATTGCACCCGGATCTTTCCCGCCATGACCAGGGTCGACGACCACCATGATGTCGCGCTTGGGGTGGGATTTTTCTTGGGGTGTTTCACGTGGAACGCTCGCCGGGAGCACTGCTGAAGCGCTCATAAGATCCAGAACCAGGCGATGTCCTTGCCCGTCCTGGGGTGCCAGCAAGAATGAATTGAGCTGAACCGGGCTGCTTAAATCCAGGACGATCCGGGTATTCCCTTGGCCAAAATGGCCGGAGCGGATCGAATGAATAGGGGTGCCGGATAACGCCAACTGGCTGAAATCCCCACTCAGGCTGGCGCCGCTCAAATCGATGATCAACCGCTCCGGCGCACTCAAGGCGAATGTCTTGTAGCTCACGGGACCACTCAGATCGAACACTAGCCGAAGCTTGTCATCCGAACGCCAAAGCCGCGCATTGCGTATCTGCGTGGCGGACACCGAAAAAGGCAAAACAAAGGCCGCGCTGGCCAGCATCAGGTTGAGCAAATGGCGTCTGTGCATATGAAAGCCTGTTCATGAAAAAGGCATCGTGGTTTGAATTGTTATAATGTAACATCAAATTCAATCACCATGATGGAACTGCTCATGAACGCGCTGACTTTGCCGGATGTTGCGGCTCAAGCCGCCCGCCAGGCCCTGCCTCTCGAATGGGTGGGGATGTGCGGCATCGCATTACCTGTGTTTATCGAAGGCCAACGCTTGGCTGCCAAAGCGGATGCGGGTGTCAGTCTGGATGATGGAGATGCACGCGGCATTCACATGTCGCGCCTGTATCTGGGACTGGAAACGCTGGAGCAGCAAAACCTTTCTCCCGCTCTTTTACGCCGAGTTCTGCAGCGTTTCCTCGACAGCCACGAAGATCTGTCCGACGCCGCCTATCTGAATATCCACACTGATTTACTGCTGAGAAGGCCGGCATTGGTCAGTCCTTTGGCGGGATGGAAAACTTATCCCGTCACCGTTTCAGCCCGGCTAAAAAACAAAGTGTTCCACGTGGAACTGAAAATAGATGTCGCGTACTCCTCAACTTGCCCGTGTTCCGCAGCATTGGCGAGGCAGTTGATCCAGCAACAATTCGTCGACGACTTCGCCAACAAACCACTGCAACACGCCGATGTGTTGGCGTGGCTGGGCTCAACCCAAGGCATTGTGGCGACACCTCACAGCCAACGCAGTACCGCACAACTGCATCTGCACCTGGACGAGTTCATCGACGAACTACCCCTGACGTCCATCATCAACGACGCCGAAGCAGCACTCGGCACCGCCGTGCAAACCGCTGTGAAACGCGCCGACGAACAAGCCTTCGCCCTCGCCAATGGCCAGAACCTGATGTTCTGCGAAGACGCTGCCCGACGCCTGAACCTGGCACTGCGTCGCTCACCCGGTGTCAGCGAATTCCACGTACGAGTCATCCACGCCGAAAGCCTTCACGCTCACGACGCCGTCGCCGAGAGTCATTGGCGCCGGGAGCAGCCATGATCCGCTGCCAGAACCTGAGCTGGGGAGCACCCGGTCAACCGCTTACCGCACCGCTTAACATGAAGTTGGAAAGCGGCAGCATGACAGCAATCATCGGCGTCAACGGCAGCGGCAAAAGCAGCCTGCTGAAAGTGATCGCCGGGTTACAGCGACCATTGTCCGGCAAGGTCGAGCTGGGTGTTCCACGCCAAAGCGGTTTGTCCTTTCTGCCTCAGCAACAACATCTGGATCGACAGTTCCCGATCAGCCTTCAGGAATTGGTGGCGGCCGGATTCTGGGGACGCCGACTGTCTTCACAACTCAGGGCTCAACGTCTCGATTCAGCACTGGAAGACTGGCACCTGAGCGGACTGGAACATCGTCCCCTGATGGCTCTCTCCGGCGGAGAACTGCAACGCGCCCTGCTCGCCCGATTGAGCTTGGCCGACACACCGTTGCTGCTGCTCGACGAACCCCATGCCGCACTCGACGAACTGGGTCAGACACTGTTGTGGCAACACCTGCACGCCTGGCATGAACAAGGACGAACCCTGGTCGTGGTTTGCCATGACCTTGCCGCCGTGCGCCAACACATTCCACAGACTCTGCTGATCAAACAGAGCGGCTGCGCATTCGGCAGCAGTGCCGACCTCATCCAGCAAACGCCTCACACGCAGGTGGCCTGATGCTCACGCTCAGCCATTTATGGCAACCGTTCCACGAGTTCGTCTTCATGCGTCGTGCACTGCTCGGCGGTCTGGTCCTGGCGTGCAGCACGGCACCACTGGGTGTGTTTCTGATCCTGCGCCGGATGAGCCTGATCGGTGATGCGGTCGCCCACGGCATCCTCCCCGGCGCGGCGTTGGGGTTCTGGTTCGCTGGGCTGAGTCTGCCGGCGCTGACCCTCGGCGGCCTTGGTGCCGGCCTGAGCATGGCCGGACTCGCCGCGTGGATCACTCGACGCACCGGCCTGCGCGAAGACGCCAGCCTCGCGGCCATCTATCCCATATCGCTGGCCAGCGGCGTGCTGATTCTGGGGATCGCCGGCAAGCGACTCGATTTGCTGCACCTGCTGTTCGGCTCCGCACTGGCGGTCGACGGAGCGACCCTCAACGGCATGTTGTGGGTATCGGCGCTCAGCGTGATGGCCGTGGCGCTGATCTACAAACCGTTGCTGCTCGACACGCTCGATCCATTTTTCCTGCGCACGGTCAGCCGGCTTGGCCCCGTCGCCCATGGCGTGTTCCTGACGCTGGTGGTGCTCAATCTGGTAATCGGTTTCCAAGCGATCGGTGCCTTGATGGTGGTCGGCCTGATGATGCTGCCCGCTGCCGCCTCACGCTTCTGGAGCCGGCGCCTGCCGATCCTGATTGCCATCGCCGCGCTCATCGGTTGCGCATCGGTATGGCTCGGCCTGTTGCTGTCGTTCTACTACTCGCTGCCCAGCGGCCCGGCCATCGTACTGGTCGCCGGTGGCAGTTACCTGTTGTCCGTGGTGTTCGGACCGGTTCACGGTCTGTTGCGCCGCCCGCCTTTGCTCACATCCCAATGAGGTGTTTCCCGATGCGCGCTCTACTCGTGCTGTTCAGCCTGATGCTGTCGATGTCGTTATCGGCGGCGGAAAAACTGCCGGTGGTCACCAGTTTCAGCATCCTTGCCGACATGGTGCATCAGGTCGGTGGCGAGCATATCCAGATCACCAACATGGTCGGCCCTGACGCCGATGCCCACACTTACGAACCGACGCCGGATGACGCCAAGGCCCTGCTCAAGGCAAAACTGATCGTCAAGAACGGCCTGGGTTTCGAGCCTTGGCTGGATCGGCTGGTCGCCAGCACCGATACCAGAGCTCCAGTGATCAGCGCCAGCCGTGGCGTGATTCCGCGCTCGCTGGATGAGGACGGCGAAACCGTCCCCGACCCCCACGCCTGGCACAACCTGGCAAATGCCGAGCTGTACGTCGCCAACATCACCAAGGCGCTGATCGCTGCTGACCCGGCAAACAAAGCCGACTACGAGCGCAACAGCCAGGCCTACCTGAAACAGATCTACGCCCTCCTCGCCCAAGCGAAAGCCAAGCTCGGTTCATTGCCGCCGGGTAACCGCAAGATCGTCACCAGCCACGATGCCTTCGGTTATCTCGGTCAGGCCTACGGTATCGACTTCATGGCACCACAAGGTTTGTCCACCGAACGCGAACCCTCCGCTGCCGAAGTCGCCGCGCTGATCACCCAGATTCGCCAGGCCAAGGTCAAAGCGGTGTTCATGGAAAACATCAAGGACGCACGCCTGCTGAAACAGATCGCCGACGAAAGCGGCGCACACATCGGCGGCACGCTGTACTCCGACGCCCTCGCCGCCAGCGGTCCGGCCAGCACCTTCACCGGGCTGTTCGAATACAACCTCAACACCCTTTACCAAGCCCTGAGCCAACCATGATCCGTAAAAATCCTTCCGGTGATTTGCCGCAGATTGCCGAGTCTGCCTACGTCGATAAAACCGCGATCATCTGCGGCAAAGTGGTGATCGGCGAAAACGTGTTCGTCGGCCCGTACGCGGTGATCCGCGCCGATGAGGTGGACGCCACGGGCGACATGGAGCCGATCACCATCGGCGCCAATTCGAACATCCAGGACGGCGTGGTGATCCACTCCAAATCCGGCGCGGCGGTGACCATCGGCGAATTCAGCTCCATCGCCCACCGCTCGATCGTGCATGGCCCGTGCACGGTCGGCGACCGGGTGTTCATCGGCTTCAACAGCGTGCTGTTCAACTGCGTGGTCGGCAACGGTTGCGTGGTGCGGCACAACTCGGTGGTCGACGGCCGGGATCTGCCGGACGCGTTCTACGTGCCCTCCACCACCCGCATCGGCCCGGGCACCGACCTCTCGCAGTTCCCACCGGTGAGCGTCAGCGCTTCGGAGTTTTCCGAAGACGTGGCGCGCACCAACGTCGACCTGGTGCGCGGCTACAAAGCCCTGCAGAACGAGTTCTGAATCATGAGCAGTGTGTTGATTCGCAATGCGCGGCTGGTGAATGAGGGCCGTGAATTCGACGCCGATCTGTTGGTCAGCAACGGGCGCATCGTCAAGATCGCCGGCAGCATCGAAGGTGAAAACGCGACCCGTGAAATCGACGCCAACGGCCAATGGCTGCTGCCGGGAATGATTGACGACCAAGTGCATTTCCGTGAGCCGGGTGCGCCGGCCAAGGGCAGCATCCACACCGAATCCCGTGCAGCCGTGGCCGGTGGCATCACCAGTTTCATGGACATGCCCAACACCAACCCCGCCACTCTGACCCTTGACGCACTGGCCGATAAAAAGCGCCGGGCAGCGATCAATTCGGTTGCCAACTACGGTTTTCACTTCGGCGTCAGTCACGACAATCTGGACACGGTCGCGGCGCTAAATCCGAGCGAAGTGGCCGGGGTCAAAGTGTTCATGGGCGCGTCCACCGGCAACATGCTGGTGGACGACCCCAACACCCTCGAGCGCCTGTTCGCGGAAGTGCCGACCATTCTGCTGGCCCACTGTGAACACACGCCGAGCATCGAAGCGAATGCCTTGAATCTGCGCGAACGCTTCGGCAACCAATTGCCACCCGACGCCCATGCGCTGATCCGCAATGCCGATACCTGCTTTCGCTCGTCGTCTCTGGCGGTGGATCTGGCCAGACGTCACGGCACTCGCCTGCACGTCCTGCACCTGACCACAGCCCGCGAACTGGCCTTGTTCGAAGACAAACCGCTGAAGCAAAAACGCATCACCGCCGAAGTCTGTCTGCACCATTTACTGTTTGATGACCGTGACTATCCAATCCTCGGCAACCTGATCAAATGCAATCCGGCGATCAAGTCCCAGAGCGATCGCGACGCCCTGCGCCAGGCACTGCTGAGCAATCGGCTGGACGTGATCGGCAGTGATCACGCGCCGCACACCTGGGCGGAAAAACAGCAAGCGTATGAACAGGCACCGTCCGGACTGCCACTGGTGCAACACGCGCTGCCGGCGTTGTTGGAACTGGTGGCGGATGGCGTGCTGCCGATCACCATGCTGGTGGCGAAAACCAGTCACCGGGTGGCGGATCTGTTTGCCATTCCGGATCGCGGTTATTTGCGTGAGGGGTATTGGGCGGATCTGGTGTTGGTGCAACCGGAGCCCAAGGGTGTCGCGGTGTCACGCCAGCCGGTCCTGTCGCAATGCGGCTGGACGCCGTTCGCTCAGCGCAGCTTTCGGCATCGGGTCAGCACAACGATGGTGTCTGGGCAGATCGCGTGGCATGACCAACGGATCCATGACAACTGCCAGGGATTGCCGCTGCGCTTCATGCGCTGAAAAAAACCGCCTCCACTCGAGGTGGAGGCGGTTTCGACAGTGACGTCAGGCTCTCGGTTTGACCGTGCCGCAATCCTGACCCAGCCAGACCGCCCGGGTTTCCAGACTGCCCTTCTGATTGATCCCGATGGCATTGAAGGTGCCGTTGGCGACAGTGGTGAACTCGCGGTCACTGAGGAACGTCGCGACGCCGGTGCCCTGGGCTTTCGGGCAACTGAAGCGGAATTTCCACTGGTTGCCGACACGTTCGGTGATCTGCTGTTTGCACCCCGACTGCGGGTCCGCCAGCGGAATATCGTTGGTCGCCACCTGCTGCGGCGTCAGGCAGGCGCGGATGCCCTTGCCACCGATGTTGATCCCCTGCTTCTCCAGTTCCGCCCGCTGCTGCGGGGTGATCTGGCCCTGAATCTGGCCGAGGATCGATTGCACATCCATCACCTGATCATCGACCTTCACATTGCTCGACGTCATTTCCCACAACCCCGGCTGCAGCATTTGCGCCTGAGCAACCACCGGCAAGGCCAAACCCAGGCCCAGCGCTAAACCCAGCAGACGAACGTTCATTGAAAAACTCCTGATCAGTAGTGGCCGTTAGACGCCGGCCACCTGTTTCGGTTCATGGCGGGCGCCGGCGGCTTGAAAACAAATAGCGACAATCGCCCTGGAACATGGTCTGTTAAGCATTGAATCTTCAGGAGCAAGGTTGCCCCATGGATTATTTCGGACCGCACATTTTCGGTTATCTGATCGCCCTGATACACACCCTCGGCTCGATCGCCGCGATCCATGCCGTATTGACCGTACGCACCGCCCAAGGCTCGATCGCCTGGGCGCTGTCGCTGATCTTCATTCCCTACCTCACCCTCATCCCGTATCTGGTGTTCGGTCGCAGCACCTTCGATGGCTACATCAAGGCCCGCCGCCAGGCCAACGAACAGATGCGCCAGGCGATTTCCGAACTCAACTGGCGGCCGTGGGTGGAGGAAGCCCTGACCGCCCGCGCCTCGAATGCTTATGACTCATTGCGCGCGATGCCGAAGCTGGGACGCATGCCGTGCCTGGCCAACAATGAAGTGCGATTGCTGATCAACGGCGCGGCCACCTTCGAGGCGATTTTCCACGCAATCGACCAGGCACGGGAAGCGGTGCTGATCCAGTTTTTCATCATTCACGACGATCGTCTCGGCCAGCGTCTGCGTGACCTGCTGCTGAAGAAAGCGGCCGAAGGCGTGGTGATTCATTTGCTCTACGACCGTATCGGCAGCCACGCCCTGCCCCACAGCTACGTGCAGGCGCTGCGCGACGGCGGCGTCGAGGTCAAAGCGTTCGCCACCCGCAGCGGCTGGCTCAATCGTTTCCAGGTGAATTTCCGTAACCACCGCAAGATCGTGGTGGTCGACGGGCTGATCGGGTTTGTTGGCGGGCACAACGTCGGCGACGAATACATGGGTGAAAAACCACCCCTGGCACCGTGGCGCGATACTCACGTCCAGGTGCGGGGCCCGGTGGTGGCGTGTATGCAGGAGTCATTTGCCGAAGACTGGTTCTGGGCCGCGAGGTCATTGCCGCCGCTGATCCTGCCGGACGCGTACCCGGAGGATGGCGTGCTTTGCCAATTGCTCGCCAGCGGCCCGGCGGATGCCTACGAAACCTGCTCGCTGTTCTTCGTCGAAGCCATCCACGCCGCCACCGAGCGCGTGTGGATCACCAGCCCCTACTTCATTCCCGACGAAGCCGTTTTCGCGGCATTACGCCTCGCGGTATTGCGCGGGGTCGACGTGCGCCTGCTGCTGCCTTCGCGCCCCGACCATCGCATCGTCTACGCCGCCTCCAGTCTGTACGCGTTCGAAGCGGTACGCGCCGGGGTGCGGGTATTCCGCTACGAACCGGGGTTCCTGCATCAGAAAGTGGTGTTGATCGACGGCGAAATCAGCGCCATCGGCAGCGCCAATCTGGACAACCGTTCGTTCCGGCTGAATTTCGAGGTAATGCTGCTGACCGTCGACAGCGAATTCGCCGCCAGCGTGGAACAGATGCTCAACGATGATTTCGCCCAGGCCTACGAAGTCGCCAAAGAAGAAAGCCGGGAGATCCACCGCCTGCAACAGGTCGGTATGCGGATCGCCCGGCTGATTTCACCGATACTCTAGGTTCAAGGGTGGTAGATGTCGTCCCTCGTCCACGGCAGTTCATGGCTGCCGTCGGCATGGGCCTTCACGGCGAGGATCTGGTGCAGGTTGATCCAGCCGCGAGCGAATGCATAAGCGCAGCCCGCCAGGTACAGACGCCAGATGCGCAGCGCCTGATCCGGCACCAGTTTCGCGGCGGCTTCAAGATTGTCCTCCAGCCGTTCGCTCCAGTGGTCCAGCGTGCGCGCGTAGTGCAGGCGCAGACTCTCGACGTCGACGATCTCCAGACCCGCTTCGCTGATCTCGGCCGAGATCATCGCCAGGTGCGGCAGCTCGCCGTTGGGGAACACGTATTTCTCGATGAAATCCCCAGCACCGCGTCCCACCGGACGACCATCCGTGTGCTTGGCGGTGATGCCGTGGTTCATCACCAGGCCGCCCTCTTTCACCGCGCCGAACAGGGTTTTGCAGTATTCGGCGAGGTTGGCGTGGCCGACGTGTTCGAACATGCCGACGCTGACCACTTTATCGAAACGCCCGTCCTGGGGCAGATCGCGGTAGTCCAGCAGTTGCAGTTCTATCTGATCTTCCAGCCCTTCGGCTTTCACTCGTTCGCGGGCCAGAGCCAGTTGCTCCTTGCTCAGGGTGATACCGAAGACCTTGGCGCCAAACTCGCGGGCGGCATACCGCGCCAGCCCGCCCCAACCACAACCGACGTCCAGCAGATAGTCGCCGGGCTGCAGACGCAGCTTGCGGCACAGGTGCCGGAACTTGGCCTGCTGGGCTTGCTCCAGGGATTCGCTGCCGGTTTCGAAATACGCGCAGGAATACGCCATGTCGCTGTCCAGCCACAGCTGGTAGAACGCGTTGGACAGGTCGTAGTGATAGGAGATGGCCTTGGCGTCGGTTTCCTTGTCGTGGAGCGTGCGCACCGGCTGACTGTCTTCATCTTCATTGAGCAGCGCCGTGCTCAACTCATCGCACACCCGGATGACTTCGCTGATCGAGCCCTCCAGTTCGAGCTTGCCCTCGACGAAGGCCGCACCCAATGCGTCGAGACTTGGATGGGTGAACTGGGTGACCATCTGCGGGTCCTTGACCACGATGGTGACGCTGGGCGTCGGGCCCAGATTGAATTCATGGCCGTCCCAGAGTCGCAGGCGAAGCGGAAGCTGCAGATTCTGTAAGGCCGGTGGAAGTTGCGCGAGCATGGAATATCCCCCTGGTTTCAGACGTCTGATCTGAGGGTAGACCATCCTTGAAAATTAGCAGGCTATCGATTTGATAGTCGCCGACTATCAGCCACAGCGGCTGTCACCGCGCTGTCATCCTTGTTTCAGTGCGCCTTCTCAAATGACTGCGAGAGCGACGCACAGTTCGAAAATTGATCAGTCCGACGCTTTCAGCTTCAGCAGCGGTTCCTGAAAACGCAGCAGGCGACCGGCATTGCCCAGCACCAGCAACGTGCTCAGGTCGTGCAGCAACGCTGCGATCATCGCCCCCGCTGCACCGAGCCAGCCGAAGGCCGCGAACACCACGATGGCCAGCGTCCAGCCCAGACCGATGATCACGTTCACTTGCAAGGTCCGTCGGCACTCACGACTCAGGCGCACACAGGTGCCGAGCCGGCGCAGGTCGCTGCCGATCAGCACGATGTCGGCGGAGGCCAGCGCAATGTCCGCGCCGCCCGCTCCCATCGCCACCCCGACCACGCCGGCCTTGAGCGCCAGCGAATCGTTGATCCCGTCACCAACCACCATCGGCCGGAAGCCGTTGTCGATTTCCTTGAGCACTCGATTGAGTTTGTCTTCGGGCAGTGCCTGGGCCTCGACTTCGTGCAGGCCGACATCCTTGGCCAAGGTTTGCGCGACGCTTTGCCGGTCGCCGGTCAACAGCAGTTGTCGTCCCAATCCGAGGTCGCGCAGTTCACTCAACGCAAATCGCGCTTCCGGTTTGACGGTGTCGGCCAGCAACAGCCAGGCGAGAAATTCGCCATTCAATGCCAACCCTGCAATCGGGCCATCGTGTTCAGGGATCGCCGTGGTCGGAATACTCAACTGCGCAAACAGCTCCGGGCGCCCGAGCGCGGCCTCGCCTTGCGCGGTGTTGGCCACTACGCCCAACCCCTGCCGCTCATGAATATCGGTCAGCACCAGCACTTCTTCTGCGCTGACCAGTCCGGCCAGCGCGCGGCTGACCGGATGGCTGCTCGCCGCACCCAGACTTGCAGCCAGCGCCATTACCGACCCGTGATCCGCTTGCGGGCTATTGATCGATTGCAAGCGCAGCGTGCCGTACGTCAGGGTGCCGGTCTTGTCGACGACCAGCGAGGTGAGGTCCGCCAGTTCCTCAAGGAACGCCGAACTGCGGATCAGAATCCCGTGCCGCGCCGCCACCGCCACCCCGGCAATCGCCGTGGCCGGCGCTGACAACACCAGAGCGCATGGGCATGCCGCCACCAGCACCGCGAGCATCGCCTGTGCATCGTTGGTGATAAACCAGGTCACTGCCGCGAGCAACAACACCAGCACCATGTAACTGCCGGCATAACGTTCGAGCAAACGAGTGATCGGTGGTTTGGAGCGTTCGGCGTTCTGCATCAGCGCGATGACTTTGCCGAGGGTGGATTCATCCCCGGTACGGGTCACTTCAATTCGCAGCAGCCCGTCGAGGTTGATCGCGCCGCCAAACACCGCCATGCCGACGCCCGCCTCCACCGGGACCGACTCACCGGTGATCGACGCCGTATCGAGGCTGGCCTGGCCGGATAAAACTCTACCGTCCGCCGGCACCCGGTCCCCGGCGCGCACTTCCACTTTGTCGCCGGCCTTGAGCGTGCCGTTGTCGACTTCGATGATCGTGCCGTCCGCCTGCACCTTGCGCGCATGACTGCGGGTCAGTTGGCCGAGGGCATGAATCGCTTCCTGGGAGCCGATCACACTGCGCTCTTCCAGCACGTGACCGAAGATCATGATGATCGGCAGCAGCGCGGCCGTTAGCAGATCACCCGTAGCCCAGGCCCCGATCATCGCCAGAGCGATCAACTGATCGGTGATGCCGTGCAGGCTCGGATAACGCAGGCTGAACCACGCCGAACGCATCACCGGCACCGCCACTAATAAAGAAGCGAATCCGAGCAACAACTGGCTGACGCCGGTTTGCTCCGGCATCAACCAGCGCCAGATCAGCCCCAGACCGAGCAACCCGAGGGCAAGCATCGCCAGGGTCAACTGGCGCGCGGCGCGGCGTTGTTCGGCCGAGGACAACAGGCTCGGAGATGAGGTAGTGGCCGTCATTTGCTGGCTCCCTGAATGATCAGGCGTGAATCGTCTTTCGGATCGACTGTGGTCACCGAACCAGCCTGCCCGAGAATCTTCGGCATCCGCTCGCGGTACAGACGCAACAGCATTTGCGGGTCCGTGCCTTGCTGTTGCGCCTTGGCCAGGCTCAACACCGTCGCCGTGTCGGCGGAGGCTTTGGCCAGGCGCTCACCGGCCTGGGCGTGGGCGACTTGTAGCGTGCGGTCGGCCTGTTCGTTGGCAGACTGAGTGAGTTTCTCGGCCTCGGTTCGAGCATTGGCGACCGCTTTGTCAGCTTGCTGGCTGGCAGTGAGGACGGCGTTGAACGCGCTCACCGCCGGCTCCGGCAGACTCGATTGCACATCGACCCGAGCCACTTCGATGCCGATGCCCTGGCCGCTTGCCTTCAACTCGGCGAGACGTCGGTTGATGCCTTGCACCAGATCGCCACGCAACCGTTCGCGACGTTCGGCCGCCTGATTGTCGGCGCCGATCAACTCAGGTCGCGCCACCAGAATCGTGTCCAGATCCCGCGCCGCCGTCAGCGCCACAGCGCTGCGCGTCACCACTCGATCCAGCGCCGGCAGCACATGCTCGCCTTGCAGCACGAAGTCATAGGGATCGGTGACCTTGTAGAACACTCGCACATCCAGTTGCACCACGCCGGCATCACCGGTGAGCAAATAACCGGAGCCGGCCAGCGCGTCACTCAGCGGCGTGGCGAAGGTTGCAACGCGATCTGCCTGCACGGCCTGATCGCTGCGCAGCAGATTTTCCACCCGGCGCTCAATCACCCGATCCGCCGCTGGCAACAAAACTACCTGCTCGAACGGCTGCGGCCAGGCCAATAACAATCCGGCATTCTGAATGCGGTCCAGCGCTCCGAAATGCAAAACCACCGCGCGATTCTGCGGGTCAATCTGCCGGACATTGGAAAATGCCCAGGCCAATGCCGCCAGCACGGTTACTGCGTACAGAGCAAAAAACGCCAAACGTCCCGCCTGAATCCACGGACTGTTCAGCGAATGTGTTCCACGTGGAACTTCATTCATGGCTGCGATCCGCTTTTGTTGTCGAGATTCGGCGGACCGTCGACCAACACCCGGAATGGCGCGGCGTCGGTGCGCAGGATCAGTTTGGTGTCTGGCGAAACGATGGTGCCGAGGGTGTCCAGCGAGCGCAGCAAGTTGTACAGCTGCGGCGAACCGGCGTAAGCGCGTCCGTAAATCTGCGCCGCTTCCACCCGCGATTGAGCTTCGATATCGGCGGCTTTCACCGTGGCATCGGCTTGCACGATTCGCGCATCGCGTTCGGCGGCGGAGCGGATTTGTGCCGCTTCACGCTTGCCGATGGCGGTGCGTTCGGTGGCGATGGTTTCACGCTCGGCGCGCATCCGGTCGACCGTTGCGGTCAAGGTCACCGATGGCAAAGTCAGACGTTCTATGCCCACCTGCACCACGCGCACGCCATAAGTCGCGAGCAGTTGCTGATCGATTTGCTGGCGCAACTGCGCTTCAAAATCGGCGATGCGAACCTGGCTGGCATCGGTGTTCACCAGATTGGCCAGATCAAAACTGCTGGCCGTGGTTTCCAGTGCCGAGCCGACAAACGTCCGGATCTGCCGCGCCGCTTCGTCCGGCTGGTTCTGCACGGCGCGCATGAAGCGCTGCACGTTGTCGGGATCGCCCTGCACCTGCCAGGCCACGTACGCCTGGACGATGATGCGCAAACCGTCGCGGGTGCCGACGTCCTGCAAGCCGCTGGAGGTCGTGCGCAAACGCAGATCCACCGGAATTGCCGCTTCGAACGGCGCCGGCCAGCGCCAGCTCAGACCCGGATCCAGCAACACACGGGACGGGTTACCGAAACGGGTAATGACCGTGGCTTCACCGGAGCGCACTTGCACCAGGCTCGCGGCCGCGATGGCGAACGCCACCAGCAACGCTGCCCAGCCCATGCGTTTGAACGGAAAAGGCCCCGCCTCCTCCGGCGCACCGTGGTGATGGTGATGATGCCCGTGATGGTGATGACCGCCGCCATGAGCATGATCGTGGCCGCTGTGGTCATGGTGATCGTGAGTGTGCGACTGGCTCAATGGGTGGCTCCTGGCTGAGCGGTGGTGCGCGCCGGATCTGCCGGCAGCGTGAACGTACGCAGGTCGATGGTCGGTGCGTTACTGCTGCCGCCCAGGCGATGGTCGAGTACCAACAATTTGGCTTTGCTCAAACCCTGGCTGAGTTGGCTGAGGTATTGCTCCAGCACGAAGGCCTGGCCGGCGCTGGCGTAGGCCTTCTGTTCGGCGCTGAATTTCAGATCCGCCGCCCGGGCGGTGGCATTGATTTCATGGGCGTTGGCACTGGCCTGATCCCGAGCGAGGCTGGCCTGCAACTGCGCCTGGTTACTCGCTTCGGCAGCAGCACCGCGCTCGCGTGAGATCAACGCCTGAGCGCCGATCTGTGCCGCTTGCACGCTGTGATAGGCATTGGCCGCCCCTGCCGGCGGGTGAATCGCTTCGACCACCGTGGCGAGAATTTCCACGCCGCTGTCGAGTTTCTGCAGATCGCTTTGCACGGCGCGGCCGATTTCTTCGGCGAGCCCGGTCCTGTCCTCGCCGAGCAATCCGTCGAGGGTGCGCGAGGCAAAGTCATGCACCAGAATCCGGCTGGCGGTGCTGCGGATCAGCGTGGGCACATCGGCGCTGTTATAAGTAGCGGCCAGCGCCGCTTGATCGCTCAGACCGATGCGGTAGACGAAGCGCACGTCCATGTTGACGATCTGAAAGCTCTGCTGATCGCCACGGCTGCTGGCGATCACCTGTGACTTGTCATTGACGTGGCTGGCATCCCACAAACGATTCGCGGTGAATGGCGCCGGGCCTTCTGCCGGATCCAGCTGCACGGGTGCCGGGTTCTCCCCGACGCTGGTCGCCAGTTCATGCACCACGCCGTTTTCAACATTCAACACACGCCCCAACGGCCAGGGCAAACCGGCGTGCGGCCCCGGCCCGAACACCTGCACCGGTTTGCCGAAGCGCTCATAGATGCCACGGCTTTGCATCGGAATTTCGTGAAGGCCGGTGAGCAACCAGCCCACCGTCGCCACCAGCAACAACACCGGCAGGAACGCGCGGCGCATGTAACTGAAGGCCCAGATCTGACGCAGATCGATGCCGAAGCGGTTATGCAATTCATGCTGCAACGCGAGCAACGGTTGTGGCGGCCAGCGCAGCAAATCGGCGACAAAACTGCGCGCCAGCAGCACCGGTTCGAGTTGTTCGCGGCGCGGGCTGAACAGCGACAGCAGCACACGCAACAGCAATTCCAGAGCAACCAGCCCAGGCAGAATGCCGATCAACACTGCCAGACGCACCGGCCAGATTGCACTCTCACTGGCGAACAACAGGCACAACGCGCCCAGCACCAGACTGATGATTGCCACGCGCGTCAGTTGCGCCAGCGCTCCGGCCTCGGGCCACTGCGCCGGGTTTTCCTGCGCCAGTTGCCGCTCCAGCACCAGCAGAGCGAACGCCAGCAGCAATGCGATAGCCGCGCCGACCGTGGCGGACAACCCCACACCCGTCGATGGCAGCGTCAGATTCCACATTTGTTCGATGCTTGACAGCACCAGCAACGACCACCCGCCCAGCCACAATGTGGGCGCGCCGATCTGTCCGAGCAGATGCAGACTGCGCTGGCTCATCCGATCCAGCAGCCGTTCGTACCAGCCTTCCGGCGCAGGTTCTTCAGCAGCCGTCACCGGCACGACGGGATTGATCACCCGCGCCCGCCATTGCGTCACCCACCACGCCGATTGCAGCCCCGCCACCAGCACCAGCAACGCCGCGCTCTGATTGACCAACAGCGCGGGCCACAGCGATTGCGGCGCAAACAGCCCGACAAAAAACGCCAGTACCCACCCTGCCCCGGCCAATGCGCCCAGACCGATCGCCAGGCGACGCAAGCGCCGGCCCTGCGTCGCCGCTTGCTGAAAGCGCGGCAATCCGGTCACCGGCGTGCCTTCATCCAGATCGACTTGCATATCCCCCCAAAACCCTTGACTCACTGCACATATCGTTACGATATAACGAAAGTCGTGAAATATTTGTACTCATTTGCGCCATTCAAAGATGCGCAACCTGTCGCTTGCCTGAAGCCTTGACCGGAATGTCTGGAAACGCACATATTACGTTCGTAATTTTCAGTGCGAACTACTTTTACCGATCCGCATCCTTCAGCCAGGAGTAAGAGCATGAGCAACTATGACGTGGTGATTCTGGGCGGTGGCCCCGGCGGTTATAACGCAGCGATCCGCGCCGGCCAGCTGGGCCTCAAGGCCGCGTGCGTCGAGGGCCGCGCTACGCTGGGTGGCACCTGCCTGAACGTCGGCTGCATGCCGTCCAAGGCGCTTTTGCATGCGTCCGAGCTCTACGAAGCGGCGCTGGGCGCGGAGTTCGCCAACCTCGGCATCGAGGTCAAACCCACGCTCAACCTCGCGCAAATGATGAAGCAGAAAGACGAAAGCGTGAGCGGCCTGACCAAAGGCATCGAGTTTCTGTTTCGCAAAAACAAGGTCGACTGGATCAAGGGCTGGGGCCATATCGATGGCCCCGGAAAAGTCAGCGTGACCGGCGATCAGGGCAGCCGGATCGAGCTCACCGCGAAGGACATCGTTATCGCCACCGGCTCCGAGCCCACTCCCCTGCCCGGCGTGGAGATCGACAATAAGCGCATTCTCGACTCAACCGGTGCACTGTCCCTGAGCGAAGTACCCAAGCATCTGGTGGTAATCGGCGCAGGCGTGATCGGGCTCGAACTCGGTTCGGTCTGGCGCCGACTCGGCGCACAGGTAACGGTGGTGGAATACCTCGACCGCATCTGCCCCGGTGTCGACGGCGAAGCCGGCAAGACCCTGCAACGCTCACTGAGTAAACAAGGCATCAGCTTCAAGCTGAGCTCGAAAGTGACCAGCGCCACCTCCTCGGCCACTGGCGTACAGCTCAGCGTCGAACCCGCCGCCGGCGGAAACGCGGAAATCCTCGAAGCCGATTACGTATTGGTGGCCATCGGTCGTCGTCCGTACACCCAAGGCCTGGGCCTGGAAAACGTCGGCCTGAGCACCGACAAACGCGGCATGCTCGCCAACAAACAGCATCGCACCGAAGCGCCCGGCGTGTGGGTGATCGGCGACGTGACGTCCGGGCCGATGCTCGCGCACAAGGCCGAAGACGAAGCCATGGCCTGCATCGAGCAGATCGTCGGCAAGGCCGGCGAGGTCAATTACGACCTGATTCCCAACGTGATCTACACCCGCCCGGAACTGGCCAGCGTCGGCAAGACCGAAGAGCAGCTGAAAGCCGAAGGCCGGGCGTACAAGGTCGGCAAATTCCCGTTCACCGCCAACAGCCGGGCGAAGATCAATCACGAGACCGAAGGTTTTGCCAAAGTCATCGCCGATGAGCGCACCGACGAAGTCCTCGGCGTGCACCTGGTCGGCCCGAGCGTCAGTGAAATGATCGGCGAGTTCTGTGTGGCCATGGAATTCAGCGCCTCGGCTGAAGACATCGCGCTGACCTGCCACCCGCATCCAACCCGCTCCGAAGCGTTGCGTCAGGCGGCGATGAATGTCGAGGGGATGGCGACGCAGATGTAAGCACTGTGCGAATACTTCCCGCGCAATGCGGGAAGTATCAGGACGGCAGATGCCCCAGCGGCAACGCGCCGGGCGTTTTCACCGTGTGAATCGCAAAATTGCTGCGGATATCGCTCACCCCCGGCAGCTTCAACAGGCACCCGGTGAGAAAGCGGTCATAGGCGCGCAGATCCGGCACCACCACTTGCAGCAGAAAGTCCGATTCTCCCGATACCAGAAACGCCGAAATCACCTCCGGCAACGCCGTGACTGCCCGATGAAAAGCCTCGGCCTGTTCGTCGTTGTGGCGCTCGACCTTGACCCCGACAAACACCGTCAGCCCCAACCCCACTTCATCACGATCCAGATTGGCCTGATAACCGCGAATGACTCCGGCCTCTTCGAGCATCCGTACCCGGCGCAGGCACGGCGATGCCGACAGACCAATTTCGTCGGCCAGCTGCACATTGCTCAGGCGCCCGTCTCGTTGCAGCGCGGCGAGAATCTTGCGATCGAAGGCATCCAGTTTCATGGTTGGCAGATCCTGATGGTTTACGCGATGAAAGAGCGCAGGTTATGCCAATTCCGAGGCCTTTAGAAGCTGACTACGCAACCACCTGCCCTGCCCTTCGGCCCTAGACTGAGGCGACCGAATCGACAACGAAAGGGGTGCGACATGGCGAGTCTCTGGCTGTTTTTCCTGGCGTTGGCGGTGGTCTATCTGCTGCCCGGCCCGGACATGATCCTGCTGTTGCAGACCGGTGCCCGCCAGGGTCGCGGCGCAGCGCTGGCCACGGCGGTGGGTCTGGCGATTGCACGAGGTTGTCACGTCGCGTTGGCGGCGTTGGGGTTGGCGGCGCTGTTCAAGGCGGCGCCGTGGACGTTCGATGCCGTGCGGATCGCCGGGGCGGCGTACTTGCTGTGGATCGGCATTCAATGCCTGCGCACCACGCTGTTGTCGGATCTGAACGCCGACACCGTAACGGACAGCCATGCGCAGTGGTACGCAGCCATCCGTCGCGGCCTGTTGACCAATCTGCTCAACCCGAAAGCGTTGCTGTTTTGCTCGGTGCTGTTGCCGCAATTCATCGTGGCGAATGGTGCGCCGGTGCTGACGCAGTTTGCGCTGCTCGGCGCGATTCTGGTGGGCGCAGGACTGCTGTTCGACAGCGCCTACGCCCTGACCGGCGCCGCGCTGGGCCGCTGGCTGAAACACAGCCCGACAGCCCAGCGAGTACAGCAGTGGCTGTTCGGCAGCCTGTTGATCGGCTTTGCCGTGCGCCTGACCTTCCTCCAGCAGGCTTAGGTTTTGCGGGTCTTGCGCTGGCGGCGGGTGATCAGCAGCAACGCCACCGCGGTGAAGGCCACGATCGCTCCGATCTGAACCGGCCACTTGTACGGCCGCAGTGTCGAACGCACCGAGTCTGTCACCTGAGTGACGTAGCGCTTGTCGGCGTTTTCAAAGTCCGGATAGGGGCATTGATGGCCGAAATCCACGGCCCACAAAACGTACGGCCCCTCATCGACATAGCGTTTGTACAACGCGCTCTGCTCTTCCAGACTGCTGTTCCAGCCCGCCGCCGAGCACAACACAGCGGCAAACGCCTGACTGGTGTGCGGCAGATTATCCGCCGCCTGGCTGGCCAGCGCCGTCGCAACAAAACGATAGTGATAACGCTCGTCTGGCTGCGCTTCACTGGCCTTCTGACGTTGCACTTCGGCCTCGCTGACCAACGGCCCGACTTTCAGCTCGGTGTTTTCCAGGCTGTAGTTGCCGCCGAAGGTCGCGTAATCCGGGGCCATTTCGTAGCCCAGAATGTCCATGCCCCACTCACGAGCCGTCCACGCCGCATTGAACAGCGCGCTGGCACGCTTGGTCGGCCACCACGCCGAATCGGCCTTGAGGCGTTGCTCGCCATAGAGTCTGGCCTTGTTCTGCAGATCGGCGCTGTCGAAATAACCGACCGCTTCTTCGTAATGCCCCTCACGCAACAAACGCCGACCCAGCAGATTGCGAAGGCTTGCGGCCACCGGCAGCGGCACGTAATTGTCGCGATCCTGCTGGCTCAGCGCGGGCGGTGCCGGAACGTTGGTATCGACATAGTTTTTCAATTCCTCGACCGTCAGTACCCGCTCGGCCACGGTCGCAGCGTCGAACCAGTAAATGGTCTTGCTGCGATACAACTGGTCGAAGGCCTGCAGATACTCACCCCGTTGCAGCGCCAGAATCGCGCTTTCACCCTCGACCCGGCATTTCGGTTGAAGGCTTTCGAGATTCCAGTCGGCGGTGCGCCGCTCGCCCCAGGACTCGTCCTGCGGGAAGGCTTGCGCGGCTTTCGCATAAGCCGCAGCCGCCGCGCTCTTGTCTCCGTCACGCACCGCCAGTTTTGCCCGCAGCCACCACGCCAGGCCGCTGTCGCCAGCATGGTCGAGGAACGCCTTGGCGCTGGCGTAATCGCCCTGTTGATAATTCATCGCCGCCAGGCGATCAGCGTTGTCGAGGCTGCCGCGCGTGCTCGCTTGCAGAGCCTTGACCAGTTTCTTCTCGTTCGGCGGCTCATCGCCGAACGACCAGCCGATCCGGCTGATCAGCGAAGCGGTCACCAATTGCTGCACGGCTTTGCCACGCAGCAACTTTTCCAGTCGATCCTCGGGTTCTTCGGCCAGATCGTTCATCAACAGCTTCAGCGAGGTGTAGCCGACGTTCGAGCCATGCAGGTTTTGCGTGGCATAGAGTTCGATAGCCTTGTCCCAACTGCCCGCCGTGCGCAGCGCTCGCGCTTCTTCGCCGAGGCTGGCCACGCCGAGTTCCAGCGGATCGCTGAAACCATCGATGCTCAGTTGCCGCGTCTGACGGAAGGCTTCGATGGCGTTTTCCAACGCTTCAAGCGCGTCGCCCGCTTCGCTGCTCATGGCAAAGAACGCCCGGCCCAGCGAATAAGCAGCCCAAGTGCTGCGCAAAGGACGTTGATTGGCCGGCAGCGCCAGCAACTGGTGGAAATACTCGACAGCCAGTTGATGATCGCCGGCCCCGAACGCCACGGCGCCCGCCACATACAGACGCAGTTCCGCCGGCAGGCTCGCGCCCTGCACGTCGACCTGACGCGCGTCGGTCAGGCTGCGCAGTTGTTTGACCAGCGCTTGCTGTTCAGCCGTCAGGCCGATCTGCTCGGCCTTGTCGCGCACCTCGGCGGGTTCTGGCGCCTCGGCGTAGATGTCATCCGGATTGTGGGTGGCCGCGGTGACATTCTTCAGCCCGGCAATGGTTTTGCCGAGGCGACTGATCTCGAACCTGAAGTTGCCCTCCGGCAGTTCCGCCAGCGATTGCCCGCGATCGTCGAGCAGACGCATCGGAAAATCCGGGCCGCAGGCCAGCGCCGAACCCAGCGGCAGGCTGAGGCTCAGGCAAAGCAGATGGCGGGGCCAGTTACGGGTCAACATGCGAACCTCCTTGATCAATATTGGCGCAACGTGCCCAACCGATCGCACGCTGCCCGCCCGCCGGTATTCGGCCGTCGCGCAGGCGGGTGAAGGTAAGCAGATCCGCCGTCTGTTGCAATGCATAACCGGCGAGCGCATCGGCGCCCTCGCAGCTCTGGGCCTTGAGGGTGATGCGGGCGGGCCAGGCGCTGTCGAGGTTGCCAACATTGCGCAAAGCAATGTCTTGCAGACCGTTATGTTCGTTGAACGTCACGCCAAGCTGGCTGCTCAATGCATCGCCTCGGGCGACCGCACGCAGCGTGCTCAGGCTCCAGGCCCTGCGGTCGTTGGCCAACGGCAGACGAAACCAGATCAGACCGGCCAGGTGCGCCGGGCGATCCTCGCGTAATTCATTGGCCAGTCGGCTCAGTTGTTGCGGATCGGCGAGCAATTCGCGTCGCTGGCCACCACGCTCGAGCGGCACTTCGCTTTCCACCACCGGGGCGCCATCGGCATCCGCCAACAACGCCACGCCATAGGCCGGCAGCGCCAGGTAAAACGGTTTGTCAGTCACTCGCCCCCAGGCCTTGGCCCAGCGCTGCGCCTGCTCGGGATCGAACAGACCGCGACGCGGATCGCTGACGGCATGCACCTGCAACACACTGCTGTCGACGGTCGCCAGGAGCGCCGGCAATTGCGGACTGTCGAGCCAGGCAGGCAACGCGGTGATACTCAGAGGCAGGTTGGCCGGCAATGCGCCGCGCAGGTGAGCGAGGAATTCGGTATAGACCGACAGTCGGGCACTGCCGGCGTCATGGTCGATCTCGACCCCGGCCAGCGTGAGCCCCTGCCCTTGCCAGTCGGCAAGTACCTGAAGGATTTGCGCCGTGACCGCTTGCGGGTCGAGCGCCTTGAGCTGGCCATCGAGGCGAATCACCGCGATCAACGGCCGGGCATCGCGTTTCAGCAACGCGAAATCGACGCGTGCCCGACTCCATCCGGCATTCGGGAAAGCCTGCAACGCCAATACCCGCAACGTCGAGAAGTCGTTGCGACTGTCGTTCAGGGCAGGTTCATGGGCCGGCGTCCATTGCCGTTGCCAGACATAAAGCTGCTGATCGAGCGGCGCTGCGTCCTGCCGTTCACAAGCACACAGCAACAACACAGCCACCAGGGCTGACCACCCGATGATAAAGCGCATACCTTGCAGATCCCTGAGACATCAGGCTGCAAGGTTACACAAAAGCGCTCAGGGCTTGCGGGCAATGATGACCTGACTCTTCGCCACCACCGCATCCAGCGCCTGCTTGATCTGCGCGCCGCGCGGCGAGTCGAGCACCGCTTGCCAGGTCTGCGCCCAGTGGTTGAGCAGCGGGTGATCCGGGTTGCTGAAATCGACCTTGGCCTCCCAGAACAGCAACATCCACATCGACCAGTAAAAGCCGTACTGGCTGTGGCTGATGATCTCGAGCCCCGCCTCACTGACCATCGCCTTGAACTGCTCTTCACTGATGATGCGAATGTGGTTGGGCTTCTGGAAATACTCCGGCGCGGCGATGTCCTTTTGCAGGTCTTCGGAGCTCGGGTGCGGCACGCTCAGCAGATACAGCGCGCCCGACTGGCCGACGCGCACCAGTTCGGCGAGGAACTGCGCCGGGTCGTCAACGTGCTCGATGACTTCGGTGGACACCACGCGAGTGGCGGTGCCATCAGCAATCGGCAGCGGATTGCAGTCGGTCACATGGCACTCGACGCTACGCGCCGGCGTATCGCTCAGGCGCTGGCGAGTCGCCTCGACCTTGGCGCCGTCGATGTCGGCGATGATGATCTTCGCCCCGCGCATGCCGCAGAAATGCACGTTGCCACCGTCGCCACAGCCAACGTCGAGCAAGGTGTCATCGGCGGTCACCGGGAAGCCTTTGAACAACTCACCGGTTTCCTGGTTGAACCAGCCGCTGAGCATCGCGTCGTGCAGGCCGAGCATGTACGAATCGACCTTCCCGGCAGCTGGCTGCTCAGGAATCGGTGCAGGCGTCGACGCCGTGAGTTTCTTCAAAAGGCTCAGCATGAGGTGGCTCCAGAGGATGGGACGGCGATTCGCGATGTACCGAGGCGCCGCACCAGGGCAGCGCCTCGATTGCGCATCGGCATTTCGATGACACGGTAATTAAGCTCGCTGAGCAGCACGATCAGACCGAACGCCAGCAACAGCGTGATGATCGGGTGACCGGCAGGGCTGGGCATTCCCGCCTCCTGCAAGCGGAAGATCAGCTCACGCACCAATTGGTAAGCCGGAATATGGATCAGGTAGATCCCGTATGAACGGCTGCCGACCCACGCCATCAACCGTTGCAGCCTGCCGGCAGGCAGCAGGTAATCGCGGTTGTACGAAGCGATCCACACCAGCAGTGCGCCGAGCACGGCAATCGAGCCGATGCGCCAGGAAGTGAAAGTAAAACGGTCGGTGGCCATGTAGCTCAGCAACAGCGCCAGCACGATCAGCGCACCCACTCCGGCCCACGGGCGGCGCAGGAAAGTCGGCTCCCACCGGCGATAGCCCGGCTGCATGCTCCACATCGCCAGCAACACACCCAGGGCCAGCGCATCGGTGCGGATCACCATCAATATCGGCGTGCGCAGGGTGAACAATTGCACCGCGACCAGCGCCAGCAGCGCCCAGACCAGACGTTTGCGGCACACCAGAATCAGCAGCGGGAACAGCAGATAGAACTGCTCCTCCAGCGCCAGGCTCCAGTACACGAAACTGCTGCCGTACTCGTAATGAAAAAAACTGTCGGCAAAACGGAAGTTGGCGTACTGCAACACGCCCGCCAGCGTCGCTTGCAGGTTGGCGTGCAACGTACCGAATGCTCCGGAGCGATTGAGAAACAGGCAAGCGAGCAACATCAGCGCCAGCCACAACCACGCTGACGGCAGCAGACGAAAGACCCGGCGCAACCAGAAGTCCCGCGTCTGCTCCCAGTACTCCTGACGGGTCGTGCAGCCTCGCAACGCCGGGATCAGACTGCGGGCGATGACGAATCCGGAGATCGCGAAAAACAGATCGACGCCCCACCACGGCTGCGCCCAGGCGTGGATTTTTTCCAGCAAGGGCACCGGGTCGGTGAACAGGCTGCCCTGCAAATGATGAAACAGCACACCGAGCACCGCGATCGCTCGCAGTACTTCGATATCCAGGATTCGTTTGTCGCTCATGCCTGGGGCACCTCTGTGCCCGCAGATGCCTGACGCTCGAACAACTGCGCGAGAAAAGCCCGCAGCCGCTGCTCGGCCACCGCCTGACTGCAGAAACCCCGCAGGCTGCTGACGGCCTGGGTAGCCATTTGTGCGTAACGTTGCGGATCGTGTTTCGCCACCTCGTAACTGTCGCGATAGGCCACGCAGACCGACGCCCAGTTGGTCATATAGCGCAACGTGCGGAACGCCTTGCGCGGATCGTGAGGCCAGGCGGTGAGTTCATCGGTGGACTCGACCAGGAACGCATTGTCGGTGCTCAGGTAATCGATCATCGCCGTGGTGCGCGGCGCCACGGCCGGCTTGCCGCAGGACATGAACTCCATCAGCGGCAGGCACTGGCCTTCGCCGTAGGAAGTGTTCACCACGTAGCGGGTAGCCTGCACCAGGCGTTCGTAGTCCGGGTCCGCAAGGTAGCCATAAATCAGCACGATGCGGCAGCGGTAGGACTGATTCTTGTACAGGTGATGAAGAATGTCGCTCAGCGCTTCTTCAGCATCGTGGTGCGTGAGCTTGAGCACCAGCGTCGCGTCTTCGACATCGCGAAACGTCACGCAGAATGCGCTGAGCATGTCTTCCCAGTTCTTGCGTCCGTCACCGGGATTGAACACCGACGTGTAAACGACACCGTCCAGCAACAGCGCCTGCTCGCGAACCGGCGCCCGGAAATCGATGCCCTTGCCGCGGCGCAAATGTTTCGGGCCAAACGCGTCGAGATCGAGCTGACGGCTGTCGGCGACCAGCCCCTTGATCTTCAACCGCACCGGCCCTGTCGAGGGCTGGCCCTGAAGCTGCGCGCCACGGGCCGCAAAGCGGTCCCATACCGGTGCCGGCACCGCGACAATCGGGTAATCGGCGCCCATGGCCTCGCGCACGGCCTTGACCGTGTAGCTGGAATGGGTGATCGCTGCTCCGCAGGCCCGGAGTACCGTGCGCCAGTCATTGCGCGGCTCGTTGTCGAAGGGTTCGTCGGGGATGGTGCTGAATTCCCAGGCGAACACCGGCAGCGTCGGGCACGCCAGGTGGATCGGCGTGCGGTGCGGCGGCGAGAACGACAGAAATACACACGGCTCGCCACGGGCCAGGCATTCCAGATACAGCGCATCGACTTCGCGCGCCGGGTCGGTGACTTCCACCACACGCCCGAGGCGTTCGAGCACCGGCCGGTATTCCTTGAGCACGAAGTAGTAGCTGTACTCCGAACGCCCCAGGTTTTGCGCAATGGTGTGCTGGTTGGTTTCCGAGTGAATGATGATCAGCATGAGGCGTTATCCGTCACGGGGGCGGCATCGGCAGCCAGCGGCACGAGGCCGAAAAAGTCCGCCATGCGCCGCTGCACCGGGGCGAACGCGCAATAGTCGTGCATGCGCTCCACAGCGGCGGCAGACATGCGCGCGTAATCCTGCGGCTGCGCCTTGGCCATCCGGTAGCTGTTCTCGTAGGCGCTTTTGAGCGAGGCCCAGTCCGGCCGATAGCGCAGAGTGCGGTAGATGATGCGGGTGTCCTGGGGCCAGATCGTCAGCTCTTCGCTGGACCGGACAACGAAAGCCACCGTGTCATCGATGTAGTCTTCCATGGCCGTGTGGTTCGGGGCGATCACCGGTTTGCCGCTGGACATGAACTCCATCAGCGGCAGGCACAGGCCTTCGCAGCGTGACGCGTTGACGTAGAAACTGGCAGCCTGGTAGAGCCGCGCGTATTGCGCGTCGTCCAGGTATCCGTGCATCACCAGCACCCGGCAGGCGAACGGTGTCAGTTGCGCGAGCAGGGTCATCAGTTCGCTGTAGTAGGACGCCAGATCGTTCTGGGTGATCTTCAGCACCAGCGTCGCGTCAGGCTTTTCGCGAAAGGCCCAGCAGAATGCAGTGATCAGGTGGTGCCAGTTCTTGCGGCCGTCCTTGGGGTTGAACACGGTCACGTAGACCACGCCCTCGACCGTGGTCTCGACCACCGAGGAGGTGTCCGGCAGATTCAGCGGCGGCGGTTCGGCCACGGGGATCTCGTGGGGACCGGCAATGGCCGGCAGTCGCCTCTCGAGCCAGGCGTGCAGGCTGTCCGGAAGCAGATCCTGCAGCCCTTCCCAGTATCCGTGATGCAGGTACTTCACTCGCGCCATCGGGCTGGCGTGTCCATTCGCCGGGTTCAGCACCCACAGACGCAGGTAATGGCGAGCAATGACCAGGCGCCGTTTCAAGGTCAGTGGCGGCGGACGCCGGGCTTCGATTTCGGCCAGCTGTTCGGCCGTCAGCGGTTCGGGCAACAGATCATCGGCAGACAACCCCAATGTGCGGCTATCGAAAATGCAGCCCTTGATCGCCAGGCTCGCACCGGGATTGAGAGGCGCGCTGACCGTTTGCTCACGGATGGCGGCAAAGTTTTCCCACAGGGGCGTCGGCAACACCAGCACCGGGAAATCCTCCCCCATGGCCCGACGGATCGCCCGGGCCGTGTGGCTCGACAACGTGATGACACGTCCTTGTCGTGCGAGCATCTGCGTCCAGTCCTGGCGCGGATCGCCATCCCACGACTCGTCGGGGATCGAATCGAATTCCCACGCGATCACGCAGATCGTCGGGCACTCCAGATCGGTCGGGGTATTTTGCGGCGGGGTGAACGAGAGGAACATGCTGCGCTCACCGGCAGCGAGCAACTGTCGATAGAGCGGATCGACCTCCGCGGTGGAGGACACGACATGCACTCGTCCGAGGCTTTCGAGCACCGGCCGATAGGCTTTGAGCACGAAGTAGTAGCTGTATTCGGGACGCCCGAGACTCTGGCTGATGGAGCGGTCGTTGACGTCCGAGTAGAGAATGAAATTCATGGCATCCCACTGTGCGACCGCCATCCCGGCAGCCCCACGCTGTGACGGCCGGGCGTCGGATCCGGTCGGCGGGGCCGACTCTTGTCCGGTGTCCTGGAGCACGTCTTCGTTCTTGTTTTAGTGGTCAGTTTTACCCGGCCGCGCAACCCTCCGGGCAACGTTCGGGTAACCGCGACGAGGGGCATTCTAAACACATCCGTCGAAGGTTCGGGAACCGCCCGGCGAGAAAAACCCGACTACGCTGACGAGAACTGACCAGTCACGGTTTGGCCGGTTGAAATTGCTGCGCAATTGGCACAGATTGGCAACCAAACAACTACAACAACGACTTTACCCGTCGCCCTGCCGAAGTTTTCTCTCGGTCTGACAGACATTCCCTTAAAGCCTGTGGGAAACGGTGAAAGTTAAAGACCAAGGGGTCGCTGTTTGAAAAAAAGTCTGTTCGTCACGGGCCTCAGTGGCTTCGTGGGACAACACATCCAGTCACGTCTGCAAGGGGACGACGCCTCCTGGCGTCTGCTGCCTTGCGACTCACCCTATGACCTGACAAAACCGGACAGCCTCACCGATCTGTGGCCGCAATTGCCCGATGCGGTGATACACCTTGCAGGCCAGACCTTCGTCCCCGAAGCTTTCCGCGACCCGGCACGTACCTTCGACATCAATCTGCTCGGCACCTTGAACCTGTTGCAGGCACTCAAGGCCCGCGGCTTCAAGGGCACGTTCCTGTATGTCAGCTCGGGCGACGTCTACGGCCAGGTTGAAGAGTCCGCGCTGCCGATCACCGAACTGCAACCACCCTGCCCGCGCAATCCCTATGCAGTAAGCAAGCTGTCGGCCGAATTTCTCAGCCTGCAATGGGGCCTGAGCGAAGGCTGGCCGGTGCTGGTGGCGCGCCCGTTCAATCACATCGGCACCGGGCAGAAAGAAAGCTTCGTCATCGCCAGCGCCGCGCGGCAGATCAGCCGCATCAAGCAAGGACTGCAGGCGCCGCAACTGGAAGTCGGCGACATCGATGTCACCCGCGACTTTCTCGATGTCGGCGACGTGGTCTCGGCCTATTTCGCGCTGCTGGACAAAGGCACGCCGGGACAGGTCTACAACATTTGCTCAGGCCATGAGCAAAGCATCCGCAGCCTCATCGAACAGCTGGGTGATCTGGCCGAGGTCGAGCTGCAACTGGTTCAGGATCCGGCACGCCTGCGTCGTGCGGATCAGCGTCGCGTCTGCGGCAGCCATCAACGGCTGACCCGGACCACAGGATGGACGCCGCAAATCACTACACAACAATCCCTGCGGGCGATCCTGTCCGACTGGGAGACGCGAGTACGACAAGAATGACAAAAAGTGCATTGATCACAGGGATCACCGGCCAGGACGGCGCGTATCTGGCCAGACTGCTGCTCGACAAGGGTTACAAGGTTCACGGCCTGGTGGCGCGGCGCAGCAGCGATTCGCGCTGGCGCCTGCGCGAGATGGGCCTCGAAGCCGACATCGTGTACCTGGACGGCGACATGGCCGATGCCTGCTCGGTGCAGCGCGCGGTGATCAAATCCGCGCCTGACGAGGTGTATAACCTGGCGGCCCAAAGCTTCGTCGCCGCGTCCTGGGACCAACCGGTGACCACCGGCATCGTCGATGGCCTGGGCGTGACCCACCTGCTCGAAGCGATCCGTCAGTTCAGTCCGCACACGCGTTTCTATCAGGCATCCACCAGCGAAATGTTCGGCCTGATCCAGGCCGAGCAACAGGACGAAAACACCCCGTTCTATCCGCGCAGCCCTTACGGCGTGGCCAAACTCTATGGCCACTGGATCACCGTCAACTACCGCGAAAGCTTCAACCTGCACGCCAGCAGCGGCATTCTGTTCAACCATGAGTCGCCACTGCGCGGCATCGAGTTCGTGACCCGCAAGGTCACCGACGCCGCAGCGCGCATCAAGCAGGGCAAACAGCAGGAGCTGGCCCTGGGCAACATCGACGCCAAGCGCGACTGGGGTTTCGCCGGTGACTACGTCGAGGCCATGTGGCTGATGCTGCAACAGGACAAGCCCGACGATTTCGTGGTCGCCACCGGCGTCACCACCACCGTGCGCGAGATGTGCCGCATCGCCTTCGATCACGTCGGCCTGAACTACCGGGATTACGTGAAGATCGACCCGGCGTTCTTCCGCCCGGCCGAAGTCGAAGTGCTGCTCGGCAACCCGGCCAAGGCTCAGCGTGTGCTGGGCTGGAAACCCAGGACCGACCTCGACACCCTGATCCGCATGATGATGGATGCGGACATGAAACGCGTCGCCAAGGAGTAGGCCATGCTGATCCCCGTGATTCTGTCCGGCGGTGCCGGCACCCGTTTGTGGCCGGTATCCCGCGAGGGCCATCCGAAGCCGTTCATGACCCTGCCCGACGGCCAGTCGCTGCTGGGCAAGACCTATCGGCGCGCCGCCGCGCTGCTGGACGGCTGGGGCGACATCGTCACGGTGACCAACCGCGAGTACTACTTCCAGAGCAAGGATCACTATCAGGCCGCGCGCCTTTCCCGGCATCGCGGGCACTTCCTGCTCGAACCCACCGGACGCAACACCGCGCCGGCGATCGCCGCAGCGGCGTTGTCACTGCAAGCCTTGCACGGTGATGCAGCGATCATGGTGGTGATGCCCGCCGACCATCTGATCGTCAACGAAGACGCGCTCAAAAGCGCGGTCGAACACGCGGTCAATCTGGCGAAGGACGGCTATCTGGTGACCTTCGGCGTGGTGCCGACCGCCCCGGAAACCGGCTTCGGCTACATCGAGACTGGCGCTCCGCTGGATGCCCGGGGCGCGGCCAAGGTGCAGCGTTTCGTGGAAAAACCTGACCTGCAGACCGCCACCCATTATCTGGAGAGTGGCAACTTCCTGTGGAACTCGGGGATGTTCTGCTTCACCACCGCAACCCTGATCGCCGAGCTGGAACTGCACGCCCCCGAGCTGCTGGAACAGACCCGCGCCTGCATGGCCGCCAGCGAACCGGTGGAAACCGTCGGCTGCCTGCAACAGGAACTCTGCCCGCAGCTGTTCACCGAAATCACCGACATTTCCATCGACTACGCGCTGATGGAACGCTCGGAGAAAGTCGTGGTGGTACCCGCCGGTTTCGACTGGAGCGATATCGGTTCGTGGGGTGCCGTAGCGGCGCTGGTGCCGGCCGATGCCGACAACAACCGCGCCAGCGGCGAAGCGATATTCATCGACAGCCACAACAACTTCGTTCAAAGCGAAGGCCGCCTGGTGGCCGCCGTCGGTGTGGATAACCTGATCGTCATCGACACCGCCGACGCCGTGCTGGTAGCCCACGCCGACCGTGCGCAGGATGTGCGGCGCGTGGCCAAGCAGCTCAAGGACAAGTCCCACGAAGCCTATCGCCTGCACCGCACGGTCAGCCGTCCGTGGGGCACCTACACCGTGCTCGAGGAAGGCCCGCGCTTCAAGATCAAGCGCATCGTGGTCAAGCCCGGCGGCAAGCTGTCGTTGCAGATGCACCATCACCGCAATGAACACTGGGTGGTGGTCGAAGGCATGGCCAAGGTGACCAACAACGGCAGCGGCACGACCCTGGTGGCCAAGAACGAATCGACGTTCATCGCTGCCGGTCACAGGCACCGTCTGGAAAACCCCGGCGTGATCGACCTGGTGATCATCGAAGTGCAAAGCGGCGAATACCTGGGAGAGGACGATATCGTCCGCTTCGAAGACCAGTACGGCAGGACGGTTTGAATGCTGCTTTCCCTGTACCGCTCGCTTCACGACTATCGGGGTTTCATCCTCGGTAGCGTCAAACGGGAGTTTCAAGCGCGGTATCGCAATTCACTGCTCGGCGCCTTGTGGCCGGTGTTCAATCCGCTGTCGATGATCATCGTCTACACCGTGATCTTTTCCCACATCATGCGCGCACGCCTGCCGGGCGTGGATGACAGCATGGCCTACAGCATCTACCTCTGCGCCGGGTTGCTGGCATGGGGGTTGTTCTCTGAAATCACGTTGCGCAGCCAGACCATGTTTCTGGACAACGCCAACCTGCTGAAGAAAATCAGCTTCCCCAGAATCTGCCTGCCGGTGATCGTGCTCTGCAACGCGGCGATCAACTTTGCCATCATCATCGGCCTGTTCCTCGGGTTTCTGCTGATCACCGGGCGCTGGCCGGGCATGGCACTGCTGGCGCTGATTCCCCTGATTGCGCTGCAAATGATGTTCTGCGCCGGGCTGGGCATGATCCTCGGTGTGTTGAACGTGTTCTTTCGCGACGTCGGCCAGCTCTTTGCCATCTGCCTGCAGTTCTGGTTCTGGCTGACGCCGATCGTGTACCCGATGAGCATCCTGCCGGAGTGGGTACAGCGCCTGCTTCAACTCAACCCGATGACCAACCTGATCGGCAGCTATCAGAACCTGTTCCTTTATGGACACTGGCCTGTATGGAGTTCGCTGCTGCCGACGTTCATCGCCGCGCTGTTGATGTGCCTGATCGGCCTGCGGCTGTTTCGCAGGCGAGTCGGTGAAATGGTGGATGAACTCTGATGGGGCATATTCGCGTGACCGGCCTGGGCAAGGCCTATAAGCAGTACCCGAACCGCTGGAGTCGCCTGGCCGAATGGCTGATCCCGTTTTCTCCCCTGCGCCATCACCAGCACTGGGTACTTCAGGATGTGGCGTTCGAGATTGCAGCCGGAGAGTCGGTGGGCATCGTCGGTGCGAACGGTGCCGGTAAAAGCACCTTGCTCAAGATGATCACGGGAACCACTCACCCCACCTGCGGCAAGATCGAGACTGAAGGCCGCGTCGCCGCATTGCTGGAGCTGGGCATGGGTTTTCACCCGGACTTCACCGGCCGCCAGAATGCCGTCATGGCCGGGCAGCTGCTGGGGCTGCAGGTCGACGAAATCGAGGCGTTGATGCCCGACATCGAACTTTTTGCAGAAATCGGCGAGGCAATCGATCACCCGGTCCGCACCTACTCCAGCGGCATGCAAATGCGCCTGGCCTTCAGTGTCGCCACCGCGCGGCGACCGGACATCCTGATCGTCGACGAAGCACTGTCGGTCGGTGACGCCTACTTCCAGCACAAGAGCTTCGAGCGCATTCGCAGCTTCCGCAAGGCGGGCACTACGTTGCTGATCGTGTCCCACGATCGCTTCGCGATCCAGTCGATTTGCGATTCGGCCATCCTGCTCAAGGATGGCCACATGGCCATGTACGACAAACCGGAAGCCGTGCTCGATTATTACAACGCCCTGATGGCCGAGCGTGAGGGTCAGGTCGTGCGTCAGGAAAAACTCGCAGGTGGCGAGATGCGGACCGTGTCCGGTACCGGTGAAGCTGCCATTCTTGAGGTACGCCTGCTCGATGATCAGAACCGCTCCATCGATGCTGCCGAAGTCGGCCAGCCAGTGGTGCTGGAAGTGCAGGTCGAGGTGCGTCGCGACATCGAAAGGCTGGTACTCGGCTTCATTCTCAAGGACCGCCTGGGTCAGATGATGTATGGCATCAATACCCATCGCCTGGACAAGGCGCTGACGGACCTGCATGCCGGTGAACGAGTGACCTATCGCTTTGCCTTCGTGATGGGTCTGGGCAAGGGCAACTACTCGGTATCCCTGAGTCTGTCGCGCCTGGACTCCCATCTGGATCGCAACTTCGAGTGGCGCGACTATGGCCTGGTATTTCATGTGATCAACAACCGGCATGAAGACTTCGTCGGTTGCTCATGGCTCGATGCCAAAGCCTCGATCACCCGCCACCCCGCCGCTGCATTGACCGAGCGTGCGCCATGACCCGCCTGCTGGTCGAATGCACCCACGTGTTCAAACACCCGAAGGTCAATTCGGGGATTCAGCGGGTCGTGCGCAATGTCATCAACCGGTTGCCGTCGAACGCCGAAGGTGTCGAATGCGTACCGGTGATCCTGCTCAAGGGCAGGCTGTATCGCGTGACGCGTCTGGCGCCGCTGGATTCGGCGCTGTTCAGCGGGATCTTCACGTTCGGTGAACGCCTGGAACGCCTGTCCCATCGTTGCTGGCAATGGCATCAGCGTTTAGACAGTCACTCAGGCAGCAGACTGGCGCGGCGTCTGTTGTATGTCGGCTATCGCCTGCTTTCGATCGGCGCATTCAGCCTGCCGCTGCGGCTGATCGAGCACGTGAACCGTTTTCAGTTGCCCCGACGCTGTGAACCCCTGTCACACCAGCCGGGCGATCAACTGGTACTGCTGGATTCGTCCTGGCATTCGGATTTTTTCCTCCACGCCGAACGACTCAAGCGTGAAGGCATGGGCATCGTTGCGGTGATCTACGATCTGATTCCCCTGTCCCATCCGCAGTTCTACGACACGCGACTGGTCGAGGTGTACAGCGAGTGGTTCGACTGGATCGCCCGTAATGCCGATGGTTTCATGGCGATTTCCGCCACCGTCCGCGATCAGGTGCGTGAAGAACTGCAACGGCGCCTGCCAGCGGCACAGATCGACAAACGCTGGTTCGACTATTTCCACCTGGGGTCGGAGCTGGACCTGCAGAGCGTCGACGCCACCGTCGAACCGCGCCTTGAACGGCTCTTCACCACGCAGGATCCTACGTTCCTGATGGTCAGCACCATCGAACCGCGCAAAAATCACGACTATCTGCTGGATGCCTTTGATCATGCCTGGGCGAACGGCTCGAAAGCCCGGTTGTGCATCGCCGGGCGCATTGGCTGGAAGTGCGACGCCCTGCTCACCCGGATACGCAATCACCCGGAACTGAACCGCCGTCTGTTCATGTTCAACGACTTGAGCGACACCAGCCTTGAACACGCCTACGCCCATGCCAGCGCGCTGGTGTTTCCGTCGTTCGTCGAAGGTTTCGGCCTGCCGCTGGTGGAAGCCATGCAACGCGGGTTGCCGGCGATGGGCAGCGACATCCCGGTGTTTCGCGAGATCGGCGGTGAATTCATGGCGTATTTCGATCTGCAATCGCCGCAAAGTCTCGCCGATCTGGTGCAGACCTTTGAGCGCAGCGGTCGATTTCCGGCCGCCCGCGATGTCAGCGAATGGCAATGGATCGGCTGGCGTGAAGCCAGCGCGCAACTGGCCGAGCGTACCGCGCGCCATGTGCTGGAGGCACCTCAGGTGCCAGCGAGGCAACATGCGCATAGCCCTTAACGCCCGAATCCTCCAGGCACCGCGCACCGGCATCGGCCATTACGTGGCCGAACTGGTGAATGCCTTGCACGCTGAAACTGATATAGAGGTGGCGCTGTTCCATGGCTGGGGCTGGAGCTCGCACCTGCCGGAAGCGGCGATGCCCGGTTATTCACGCCTGACGCCGCTGCTGCGGCAGATCCCCGGCGCCTATCAGGCACGCCGCTGGCTGGAGCAGAAACGCTTCGATCAGGGCCCTGCGCAACCGGTGGATCTGTATCACGAACCGAGCCTTTGGCCGCTGGCCTTCGATGGCCCGACCGTGATTACCCTGCACGATCTCACGCACCTGCATTTCCCCGAGACCCAGCCGCCGGCACGGCTGCGGGAAATCGAACGGCGGCTCGCCGACGGCGTACGCCAGGCGCGGATCATTCTGACTGACTCGCAAGCCATCGCTGACGAGGCCCGGGAGTATTTCGGACTACCTGCCGAGCGCTTTGTGGTCGCGCCGCTGGGTGTCGCCGAACGTTTCCATCGGCGCGAGCCGCAAGACATCGATGCGGTGCTCAAGGCCCATGCGGTCGAGTACCGGGAATATTTCCTCTGCGTCGGCACCCTGGAGCCGCGCAAGAACCTGAACCTGGCCCTGCGCGCCCACGCGCTGTTGCCGGACCTGGTGCGCGAGCGTTTCCCGCTGTTGATCGTCGGCATGGCCGGCTGGCAGCACGACCAGTTCAGTGAAGAATTGCAGCAGGCGCTGGCTTGCGGGCACGTGTGCCTGCTCGGCTACTTGCCCGATGAGCAAGTCGCGCAATTGCTGGCCGGCGCCCGGGCGCTGATTTTTCCGTCGCGGTATGAAGGTTTCGGTCTGCCGGTGCTGGAAGCGATGGCCAGCGGCACGCCGGTGGTGCTGACCCGCTCTTCGGCCATGCCGGAAGTGGCGGGGGACGCCGGCAACTATATTGAAGCTGACGATGCAGACGGCTTGCGTGATGCGATGAGCCGACTGATCGATGATCAAGCGCACTGGCAGGTATGCCGGGAAGCCGGATTGCAGCAGGCACGGCTTTTTTCCTGGAAGCGTTGCGCGCAGGCCACGGCCGGCGCCTACCACCAGGCCATGGGAGGTTGAATGCGAGTTCTGCATTTTTTCAAGACGTACCTGCCTGACTCGGTCGGCGGTATCGAGCAAGTCATCTTTCAGCTCTGCGAGAGTGGCGCCCAACGCGGCATCGAAGGCCAGGTACTGACTCTCAGCGCCAATCCCGACCCAGCCGTGGTACACCTCGGCGAGCACGAGGTGCATCGGGCAAAACTGGATATCCAGTTCGCTTCCACCGGTTTTTCCTGGAGCGTGTTCAAGCAGTTCCGCGAACTGGCCGCCGAAGCCGACGTGATCAACTACCACTTCCCGTGGCCGTTCATGGACCTGGTGCATTTCGCCAGCAATCTGAATAAACCGAGCGTGGTGACCTACCACTCGGACATCATTCGCCAGAAGCACCTGCTCAAACTCTATCGCCCGCTGATGAACCGTTTCCTCGCCAGCGCCGACCGGATTGTCGCGGCTTCACCGAACTATCTGCACACCAGTGACGTGTTGCAGCAATTCCAGGACAAGACCCGCGTCATCCCCTATGGCTTGAACAAGGCCGGTTATCCACAGCCCGACGTCGAGCGCATGAACCGCTGGCGCCAGCAGCTTGGGGATAAGTTTTTCCTGTTTGTCGGAGTGATGCGCTATTACAAAGGCCTGCACATCCTGCTGGATGCTTTGAAGGACGTGGACTACCCGGTGGTGATCGTCGGCGCCGGCCCGCTGGAGCAGCAACTGCACGCCCAGGCTGCTGCGCTGGGCCTGCGCAACATTCATTTCCTCGGCCGTCTGAGCGATGAAGACAAGGTCGCCCTGCTGCAACTGAGCTACGCCATCGTCTTCCCGTCGCACCTGCGCTCGGAAGCGTTCGGTATTTCGCTGCTGGAAGGCGCAATGTACGGCAAGCCGATGATCTCCAGCGAGATCGGCACCGGCACCAGCTACATCAATATCCACAACGAAACCGGACTGGTGGTGCCGCCAAGTCATCCACAGGCGTTTCGTGAAGCGATGCGTACCTTGTGGGAAAACCCGGCCCGCGCCGCCGAAATGGGCCTCAAGGCTGAGGCCCGTTATCGGCAGTTATTCACAGCCGATGAAATGGGCCGCAAGTGGACCGAGTTGTATCAGGAGCTGCTGGAGGAAAAGGCGTTGTCCTACGCCTGATCCCCTACAAATCCAGCACCAGCGGCTGGGCACTCTGCGCCGGCACCGCGCAGCAGATCAGCACTTGCCCTTCCTCCGGCACTTCCGCCGGAGGCTGTGGATAATTCACCGCGCCGCTGATCAGGCGCGTCTTGCAGGTACCGCACGAACCGCCCCGGCAACTGAATTCCGGGCGCAGGCCGCGGCTTTCCGCCAGCTCCAGCAAACTGCCACCGTCGGGCTGCCAGCGCGCTTCCTTGGCCGAACGCTCGAACACCACCGGCACCGAGGTGGTCGCGGCGGGCAATTGCTCGATCACGATCGCATCCGGATCGGGTTGGCGCTTGAGGGTCGAAGGGCCAAAGGTTTCCGCGTGTATTTGCCCATCCCGCACATCCAGTTCACGCAACGTGTCGTAGATCCCCTGGGTAAAACCGCCGGGGCCACAGAGTACGAAATCGACCTGATCAAAATCCTCGTCGGTCAGCAGATCGCGCAATAGATCGCCATCGATGCGTCCGCGAATATCGAAATCCTCGCCTTGCACCAGCTCGTCCTCCGGCTGGCTGAGCACTCGCAACACCTTCACGGCGTCACCGGCATCTTCCAGCAACCGGTCCAGCTCCGCGCGAAACGGCTGGTCGGCGAGGCTGCGGGAACTCTGAACAAACAAGGTCGGACGAATCCGCCGAGTCCGCAGCCCCTGATACACCACCTCGCGCAGCATCGACAGCAACGGCGTGATGCCGACTCCGGCGGCGAGCAGCACCAATGGCTTGCGCTCCAGCGCTGCCACGGTGAAATGCCCCTGTGGAGAACGTGCCTCCAGCACATCGCCGACGCGGATCTGTTCGTGAAGGTGCGTCGATACCCGCCCTTCGCGTTTCACGCTGATCCGGAAGAAATCATCCGACGGCGCACCCGACAGGCTGTAAGTGCGAATATGCACCTCGCCATCGAGGTTGAACCGCAGCGGCAGGTGCTGCCCGGCCAGAAACACCGGCAGACCGGCGCCATCATCCGGCTCCAGATAAATCGAGCGGATGTGGCGGCTTTCCTTTTCAATCCGTGTCACGCGCATCGGACGCCAGGCATCCCTCAGCGCTTGCGCCTGCAACCGCGCCTCGGCCTGGGCCCAGGTGCCGGTCAGCAGGCTGGTGGGCGACATACCGTCGAAGCGCCAGGGCTGCCGGACGTCGAACCAGCTTCTCCACTTCAAATGTCCACAACCGCTCGGCGCCCTGAAAGGCTTCGATCTGCGGCGCTTCGAGAATCACCTCGGTACGGCCGCTGAGCTGCAACACATCGCCTGTGGAAAAGTCGATGAACAGCAACCCGGCCAAGGGATTGAGCAACAGATTGCCGAGGGTATTGAAGTGCAGATTGCCGGCAAAATCCGGGATCGTCAGGCGATTGCCTTCGATCCGCACAAAACCGGGCTGACCGCCACGATGGGAAACATCGACTGAACGCTCACCGTCGACATCAACGTAACTGGCGACAAAGAAGGTGTCGGCGCTTTCGATCAGCGCAATGGCGGCGTCATCGAGGCTGTCACCGTGTTCGGCCTTGCGGGTCTGCGGATCCGTCAGTGGCACCCGCTGAAACTGGCGCAGCTGGATGTACTGCGGGCAGTTGCCGAACGACTGATCCACCGTCACCCCGAAACCGTCCGCCCCGAGGCTGCCGATATGACCATTGAGCCGATTGCGCCGGCGGGTGTGCAGCTCGATGCCGAGCAAGCCGATTGCGGCACCGTCCTGCAGCTGCGCCGGATCATCGGCAGCCGGCAGACTGGCGAACTGCAGTTGTGTCGGCTCGGGAGAGTGGGCGAACCCCGGTTCGCCCTCCAGCAGGCTGGCCCAGGGACGACCCTCGGCATCCACCGCGCCGTACAGCATGAAGGGCAGTTGCTGATAGAACTGACGGTGCTGATCCGGCATCCAGGTGCGAATCACCTTACGACCGAATTCCTCCATGCGCTCGGCAACGCCGACATGGGCCTGCAACTGTTGCTCGCCAGCGTGCCACGGTGAACGTTCCATCTCGGCCTCTCCCCTGCACCGTCGGCGCAGTGTGAATGATCAAAGTCAGGCAACGGTTTGCAGGCCGGCAACGGTGCGCGGCATGCCGACAAAACCAGGCAACGCCTCGATGCGCGCCAGCCAGGCGCGAACGTTGGCGTAGTCGTCCAGCGACACATTGCCTTCTGGCGCATGGGCGATGTAACTGTAGGCCGAGACATCGGCAATCGTCGGCTCAGTGCCGGTCAGGTACGGGGTTTTGCCCAGTTCCGCATCCATCACCTTGAGAAAGTTGTGCGCACGGGTGATGACTTCTTCGGCGTTGAACTTCGCCCCGAACACCGTGATCAAGCGTGCGGCAGCGGGCCCGAAAGCAATCGGCCCGGCAGCCGCCGACAACCAGCGCTGCACATGTGCGGCGCCGACCGGATCGCTTGGCAGCCAACGGCCGTTACCGTATTTCTGGGCCAGGTAGACGAGAATCGCGTTGGAATCGGCCAGCACCACGCCGTTGTCATCAATGGCGGGCACTTGCCCGAAGCTGTTGATGGCCAGGTAACCGGGCTGTTTGTGCTCGCCTTTGGCGAGATCGACAAACACCAGCTCGGTCGGCAATTGCAGCAGGGACAACATCAGTTCGACGCGATGGGCGTGGCCGGAACGCGGGAAGTTGTAGAGTTTGATCGCTTTCATGGTCGACTCCGCTGAACGAATGCGCCGTTCAGGATGGACGGCGGCCGTGGCAGCCATCTTCCACCGATCGTGAAAACAACAGAATCACCAGCAAACGCAATCCATTATTTCTTTGGGTGAAATAAAGCTGCATTTTTCAACGCTGGATGTTCACGCAATGCCTTCACCATGAAGTCGACAAAACTGCGCACCCGCGCCGGCGCCTTGCGCCCGCCCTGATACACCACGTGAATCGGCAGCGCAGGCAGTTCGAATTCGTCGAGGACGATTTCCAGTTCACCGGAAGCCACCTTGCTGGCCACCTGATAAGACAGCACCCGGGTCAGCCCCAAGCCCAGCGACGCCGCCGTGATCGCAGCCTGATTGGCGGTGACCACCAGACGCGGCTCCGGTTTTACGCCAATCAGTTCACCGTGTTCCATGAACGGCCAGCTGCGCTGCTGGCCGATGGCTGACGTCGCCACCACCGGCGCCCCGGCCAGGGCCTGCGGATGAGTCGGCCGGCCATGAATCGCAAAGTACTCCGGCGAACCACAAATCACCCGCCGCACTTCACCGACCCGGATCGCATGCTGATTGCTGTCCGGCAACTCGCCGATACGCACCGCGACGTCGACGCCCTCCTCGACCATGTTCACCACCCGGTCGAGCAACAGGGCATTGATGGAAACGTCCGGGTATTGCGTCAGATAACGCGTCATCACAGGCGTGACGAACTGTTCTCCGAACAAGACCGGCGCCGTCACCGTCAACTGCCCACGGGGCTGGGTATGACTGCCGGCCGCGGAATCCTCCGCTTCCTGCACCTCGGCAAGAATTCTCCGACAGTCTTCCAGGTAACGCAGGCCCGCTTCGCTCAAATGCACGCTGCGGGTAGTACGGACCAACAACTGCGTGCCGATCCGCTGCTCCAGCGCCGCCACCGCCCGGGTCACGCTGGCTGCCGACAAACCCAGGCGCCGCGCGGCAGCGGAGAAGCCCTGCTCCTGGGCGACGATGGCGAAAACCTGCATTTCCTGGAAGCGATCCATGGTGCCCTCGATCCGGATAAAAAAATCGCAGCCGAAGCTGCGATTTTATGAGGATGATCAACTGTGGATAACTTATTCCACCGTCACCGACTTCGCCAGGTTACGCGGCTGGTCAACGTCAGTACCCTTGAGCACCGCGACGTAGTACGACAGCAGTTGCAGCGGGATGGTGTAGAGGATCGGCGACAGGATGTCGTGAATGTGCGGCATCTGCACCACGTGGGTGCCTTCGCCGTTGGTCATCCCGGCTTTTTCGTCGGCGAATACGATCAGTTCGCCGCCGCGGGCACGGACTTCCTGCAGGTTGGACTTGAGCTTTTCCAACAGCTCGTTGTTAGGTGCGACGGTCACGACTGGCATGTCGTTATCCACAAGCGCCAGCGGGCCGTGCTTCAGTTCGCCGGCCGGATAGGCTTCGGCGTGGATGTACGAGATTTCCTTGAGCTTCAAGGCCCCTTCCATCGCCACCGGGAATTGCGCGCCACGGCCCAGGAACAGCGTGTGGTTCTTCTCGGCGAACAGCTCGGCAATCTTTTCCACCGTGCCGTCCATCGCCAGCGCTTCGCCCAGACGGGTTGGCAGGCGACGCAGTTCTTCGACCAGCCTGGCTTCGACGCCATCGGCCAGAGTGCCACGTACCTGGCCCAGGGACAGTGTCAGCAACAGCAGGCCTACCAGTTGCGTGGTAAACGCTTTGGTCGAGGCCACGCCGATTTCGCGACCGGCCTGGGTCAGCAGAGTCAGATCGGACTCGCGCACCAGCGAACTGATACCGACGTTGCAGATCGCCAGGCTTCCCAGGAAACCCAGTTCCTTGGCATTGCGCAGGGCGGCCAGGGTGTCGGCGGTTTCACCGGACTGGGAGATGGTGACGAACAGTGTGTCCGGCTGCACCACCACCTTGCGGTAGCGGAACTCACTGGCGACTTCGACCTGGCATGGAATCCCGGCCAGTTCTTCGAGCCAGTAACGGGCAACCATACCAGCGTGGTAACTGGTGCCGCACGCCACGATCTGCACGTTGCGCACTTTGGCGAACAGTTCGGCGGCTTGTGGGCCAAACGCCTGCACGAGCACCTGATCCGAACTCAATCGACCTTCCAGGGTGCGCTGCACCACGGATGGCTGCTCGTGGATTTCCTTGAGCATGTAGTGACGGAACTCGCCTTTGTCGGCGGCTTCGGCGCCATCGGTGTACTGGACGGTCTGGCGCTCGACGGCTTTGCCGGTCACGTCCCAGATCTGCACCTTGTCACGCTGGATCTCGGCGATATCGCCCTCTTCCAGGTACATGAAACGGTCGGTGACCTGACGCAGGGCCAGTTGGTCGGAAGCGAGGAAGTTCTCGCCCAGGCCCAGTCCGATTACCAGCGGGCTGCCGCTGCGAGCAGCAACCAGTCGATCCGGCTGCTGTGCATGGATGACCGCCAGACCGTAAGCGCCATGCAGTTCCTTGACCGCAGCCTTCAGGGCGTCGGTCAAGTCCGGCAGCGCCTTGAGTTTCTCAGTCAGCAGGTGGGCAATGACTTCAGTGTCGGTATCGGAACTGAACACATAGCCTTGCGCCTTCAGTTGCTCACGCAGCGCCTCATGGTTTTCGATGATGCCGTTATGCACGACAGCGACGTCACCGGAGAAATGCGGGTGGGCATTGCGTTCACTTGGTGCGCCGTGGGTAGCCCAGCGGGTGTGGGCAATGCCGAGACGGCCGAACAGCGGATGTTCGGCCAGAGCGGCGTCGAGTTCGCTGACCTTGCCCACACGGCGGGTGCGCTCGAGGGATCCGTCATTGGTAAGGACAGCCACGCCTGCGCTGTCATAGCCCCGGTATTCCAAGCGCTTGAGGCCTTCGAGCAGGATGGCGGTGATATTACGTTCAGCAACGGCGCCGACAATTCCACACATGCTTATTTCTCCTGACTGACAGTCGCGCAAATCAAGTTGATACCGCGAGCCTGAATCTGATCCCGTGCCTCTGAAGGCAGGCGATCATCGGTAATTAGGGTATGGACGCTGCTCCATGGCAGCTCCAGGTTGGGAATCTTGCGGCCGATCTTGTCGGCCTCGACCATCACGATCACTTCCCGCGCCACTTCCGCCATCACCCGGCTCAGGCCGAGCAATTCATTGAATGTGGTGGTACCACGCACCAGGTCGATGCCATCGGCCCCGATAAACAACTGGTCGAAGTCGTAAGAGCGTAGTACCTGCTCGGCGACCTGGCCCTGAAAGGATTCCGAATGCGGATCCCAGGTGCCGCCGGTCATCAGCAGCACAGGCTCGTGTTCGAGTTCGCTCAGGGCGTTGGCCACGTGCAGGGAGTTGGTCATCACCACCAGTCCCGGCTGTTGGCCGAGCTCGGGGATCATGGCGGCGGTGGTGCTCCCGCTGTCGATGATGATGCGGGCGTGTTCACGGATGCGTTTGACCGCAGCCCGGGCAATCGCCTGCTTGTATTTGGAAACGTTGAGGCTGGTGTCTGCCACCAGCTCCTGCGGCATGGTGATGGCTCCGCCGTAACGACGCAGCAGCAGGCCATGACTTTCCAGGGCGGCGAGATCCTTGCGAATCGTAACTTCCGAAGTTTCGAAGCGCTTGGCCAGTTCATCCACACTCACTTCGCCCTGCTCGCTGAGCAAGGCCAGTATGTTGTGGCGGCGTTGGGGTGTATTGCGTTTCGACATGGCTCGATAAGTTTCGTTTCGAAAGATAACGGAAGCAATCAAAACCTATCAGCCGCCAATCGTCAACCCGATGCCCATAAAAAAGACCGCTGGCGGCGGTCTTTTTTGATTCGAGCGTTGTGGATAACTCAGCTCTTCTTGATCTTCTCCGGCCGCTTCCAGCCATCGATGTTCTTCTGCCGCGCCCGGCCAACCGCCAACTGCGCGTTATCCACATTCTGGGTAATGGTCGAGCCGGCCGCAGTGGTTGCACCGGCGGAGATATCCACAGGCGCCACCAGCGAGTTGTTGGAACCGATGAACACATCCTCACCCAACACGGTTTTCCATTTGTTGGCGCCGTCGTAGTTGCAGGTGATAGTGCCGGCGCCGATGTTGGTGCGCGCACCAATCTCGGCGTCGCCCAGGTAAGTCAGGTGTCCGGCCTTGGCGCCCTCACCCATGCGGGCGTTTTTCAGTTCGACAAAGTTACCCACATGGGCACGTGCCTCCAGCACAGTCCCCGGACGCAGTCGGGCAAACGGGCCGGCATCGCTGCCTTCACCCAACACCGCGCCTTCGATATGGCTGTTGGCCTTGACCACCACGCCCTTGCGCAGCGTACTGTCCTTGATCACGCAATTCGGGCCGATGACCACGTCGTCCTCGATGACGACCTTGCCTTCGAGAATCACGTTGATGTCGATCAGCACATCGCGACCGACGGTCACTTCGCCACGTACATCAAAGCGAGCTGGATCGCGCAAAGTTACACCTTGAGCCATCAGGCGACGACCGGCGCGCAGCTGGTAATGACGCTCCAGCTCGGAGAGCTGTTTGCGATCATTGGCGCCCTGCACTTCCATCGGGTCGTGCGGTTGTTCGGTGGCGACGGTCAGGCCGTCGCTGACTGCCATCTCGATCACGTCGGTCAGGTAATACTCGCCCTGAGCATTGTTGTTCGACAGGCGACTCATCCAGTCCGCCAGACGGTTGGCCGGCACCGCCAGAATGCCGGTATTGCCTTCGGTGATCGCCCGTTGTGCTTCGCTGGCGTCCTTGTGCTCGATAATGGCGGCAACCTTGCCGTCAGCGTCGCGCACGATGCGGCCATACCCGGTCGGATCGTCCAGCTCGACAGTGAGCAAGCCCATCTGCCCGGGTACAACGTGCTTGAGCAGACGCTGCAGGGTCTCGACTTCGATCAACGGCACATCGCCGTAGAGAATCAGTACGGTATCGGCGGTGATGAACGGAACAGCCTGGGCGGTAGCATGACCGGTGCCCAGTTGCTTGTCCTGCAGCACGAAATTAAGGTCGTCGGCGGCCAGACGCTCGCGTACCACATCGGCGCCATGGCCGATAACCACGTGAATGCGCTGTGGATCAAGTTGACGGGCGCTGTGGATAACATGACCAAGCATGGAATCGCCGGCAATCGGATGCAGCACTTTTGGCAGCGCGGAGCGCATGCGGGTGCCTTGACCGGCCGCGAGGATTACGATTTCAAGAGACATGACTGGCTACCAATCCTGGATGGTCAGCAACTGCGACCGGGTTTTTGAAAGTCGGAAAAGAAAAAAGGGTAGCCGAGGCTACCCTTTTTTATCAATCGCACAACAAGTGGCTGACGGATTAACCGCCAAACTTCTTGCGGATCTGCTGGACGGTGCGCAGCTGAGCTGCAGCCTCGGCCAGACGTGCGGACGCAGCTCCGTAGTCGAAATCTGCGCTCTTCTCATGCAGAGCAGCTTCGGCAGCCTTGAGAGCTGCTTGAGCCTGAGCTTCATCCAGGTCGGCGGCACGTTGCACGGTATCGGCAAGCACCTTGACCATGTTCGGCTGAACCTCGAGGAAACCACCGGAGATGTAGAACACCTCGGCTTCCCCGCCTTGCTTGATCAGGCGGATCGGACCTGGCTTCAGATTAGTGATCAGCGGCGCGTGGCCCAGAGCGATACCAAGATCACCCAGAGCACCGTGCGCAATCACCATCTCGACCAGGCCGGAAAAGATTTCTCCTTCCGCGCTGACGATGTCGCAATGGACTGTCATAGCCATCTGATTGCCTCAACCTAAATTAGCGCCCGTTGCCGGGCGCCTGGATTACAGTTTCTTGGCTTTCTCGATCGCTTCTTCGATGCCGCCGACCATGTAGAACGCTTGTTCTGGCAGGTGGTCGTAGTCACCGTTGAGGATGCCTTTGAAGCCAGCAATGGTGTCTTTCAGGGAAACGTATTTACCCGAAGCACCGGTGAAGACTTCAGCCACGAAGAACGGCTGCGACAAGAAGCGCTGGATCTTACGAGCACGGTTTACCAACTGCTTGTCGGCTTCCGACAGCTCGTCCATACCCAGGATCGCGATGATGTCCTTCAGCTCTTTGTAACGCTGCAGCACGTACTGAACACCACGAGCGGTCTCGTAGTGATCGTTGCCGATCACGTTCGGGTCCAGCTGACGCGAAGTCGAGTCCAGTGGATCTACCGCCGGGTAGATACCCAGGGAAGCGATGTCACGGGACAGAACGACGGTGGCGTCCAGGTGAGCAAACGTGGTCGCTGGCGACGGGTCAGTCAAGTCGTCCGCAGGTACGTATACGGCCTGGATCGAAGTAATCGAACCTTGCTTGGTCGAAGTGATGCGCTCTTGCAGCACGCCCATCTCTTCAGCCAGGGTCGGCTGGTAACCTACTGCCGAAGGCATACGGCCCAGCAGTGCGGATACTTCGGTACCGGCCAGGGTGTAACGATAGATGTTGTCGACGAACAGCAGAACGTCGTTACCTTCGTCACGGAACTTCTCGGCCATGGTCAGACCGGTCAGCGCTACGCGCAGACGGTTTCCCGGTGGCTCGTTCATCTGACCGTAGACCAGGGCTACCTTGTCGAGAACGTTGGAGTCCTTCATCTCGTGGTAGAAGTCGTTACCCTCACGAGTACGCTCACCCACACCGGCGAACACGGAATAACCGCTGTGCTCGATGGCGATGTTACGGATCAGTTCCATCATGTTTACGGTCTTGCCTACACCGGCACCACCGAACAGACCGACTTTACCGCCCTTGGCGAACGGGCAAACCAGGTCGATAACCTTGATGCCGGTTTCCAGCAGCTCGTTGCCACCGGCCTGTTCAGCGAAGGAAGGAGCGGCGCGGTGGATACCCCAGCGCTCTTCTTCGCCGATCGGGCCAGCTTCGTCGATCGGGTTGCCCAGTACGTCCATGATCCGGCCCAGGGTCGCTTTACCGACCGGTACGGAGATGGCTGCGCCAGTGTTGTTGACGTCCAGACCGCGCTTCAAGCCTTCGGTGGAGCCCATCGCAATGGTACGAACCACGCCGTCGCCCAGCTGCTGCTGAACTTCCAGAGTGGTTTCGGCGCCTTGAACCTTCAAGGCGTCGTAGATGCTCGGTACGCTGTCGCGTGGAAATTCCACGTCGATAACGGCGCCGATGATTTGAACGATACGTCCGCTACTCATAGCTGGATCCTCTGAATATTTGAACCGTTAAACCGCGGCAGCGCCGCCGACGATTTCCGAGATCTCTTGGGTGATCGCAGCCTGACGCGCCTTGTTGTAGATCAGCTGCAAATCGCTGATCAAATCACCGGCGTTGTCGGTAGCGTTCTTCATCGCGATCATCCGCGCAGCCTGTTCAGCCGCGTTGTTCTCGACCACCGCCTGGTACACCTGCGACTCCACGTAACGCACCATCAAGCCGTCAAGCAGCTCTTTGGCGTCTGGTTCGTAGAGGTAGTCCCAGTGGTGCTTGAGTTCCTGATCCGGGGTCGCCACCAGTGGAATCAACTGCTCCACGGTAGGCTGTTGCGTCATGGTGTTGATGAACTTGTTGGATACCACGGACAGGCGGTCAATACGGCCGTCCAGGTAGGCATCCAGCATCACCTTGACGCTGCCGATCAGATCATTGATCGACGGCTCTTCACCCAGGTGGCTGATAGCTGCAACGACGTTACCGCCGAAGTTGCGGAAAAAGGCCGCACCCTTGCTACCAACGACACACAGATCGATCTCGACGCCGTTTTCGCGGTTTACCGCCATGTCCTTGACCAGGGCCTTGAACAGGTTGGTGTTCAAGCCGCCGCACAGACCACGGTCACTGCTCACGACGACATAACCGACGCGCTTTACTTCGCGATCGATCATGAACGGGTGGCGGTATTCCGGGTTGGCGTTGGCCAGATGCCCAATTACCTGGCGGATACGCTCCGCATAAGGACGGCTAGCAGCCATGCGCATTTGTGCCTTGCGCATTTTGCTGACCGCCACTTTTTCCATGGCGCTGGTAATTTTTTGCGTGCTTTTGATGCTCGCAATCTTACTGCGAATCTCTTTTGCGCCTGCCATGTAACACCTATCAGGTTAGCAAGCGGGAGCCTTGCGGCTCCCGCTGCGGCTTACCAGGTTTGGGTGGCCTTGAACTTCTCGATACCGGCTTTCAGGCCAGCGTCGATTTCGTCATTGAAGTCACCTTTAACGTTGATCTTGGCCATCAAATCGGCGTGATCGCGGTTGAAGAAAGCGATCAGCGCTTGTTCGAAGCTGCCGATCTTGGTGATTTCGATGTCGGTCAGGAACCCACGCTCAGCGGCATACAGCGACAGCGACATGTCGGCGATCGACATTGGCGCGTATTGCTTCTGCTTCATCAGCTCGGTAACGCGCTGACCATGCTCAAGTTGCTTGCGGGTCGCTTCGTCCAGGTCAGAAGCGAACTGGGCGAATGCCGCCAGTTCACGGTACTGAGCCAGAGCGGTACGGATACCACCGGACAGCTTCTTGATGATCTTGGTCTGAGCGGCACCACCCACACGGGATACCGAAACACCGGCGTTCACTGCAGGGCGGATGCCCGAGTTGAACATGGCCGATTCCAGGAAGATCTGACCGTCGGTGATGGAAATCACGTTGGTCGGAACGAACGCGGAAACGTCGCCAGCCTGGGTTTCGATGATCGGCAGTGCGGTCAGGGAACCGGTTTTGCCGGTCACTGCGCCGTTGGTGAACTTCTCTACGTACTCTTCCGAAACGCGGGATGCGCGCTCCAGCAGACGGGAGTGGAGATAGAACACGTCGCCTGGATAAGCTTCACGGCCTGGTGGACGGCGCAGCAGCAGGGAAATCTGGCGGTAAGCCACTGCTTGCTTGGACAGATCGTCATAAACGATCAGCGCGTCTTCACCGCGGTCGCGGAAGAATTCACCCATGGTGCAACCGGAGTACGGAGCCAGGAATTGCAGTGCTGCAGATTCCGAGGCGCTCGCTGCAACGATGATGGTGTTAGCCAGTGCACCGTTTTCTTCCAGCTTGCGAACCACGTTGGCGATGGTCGATTGCTTCTGACCGATTGCCACGTAGACGCAGAAAATGCCGCTGTCTTTCTGGTTGATGATCGCGTCGATCGCCAGAGCGGTTTTACCGATCTGACGGTCACCGATGATCAGCTCACGCTGGCCACGGCCGACAGGGATCATGGCATCGACAGCCTTGTAGCCAGTCTGTACAGGCTGGTCTACCGACTTACGCCAGATCACGCCCGGAGCAACTTTCTCGACCGCGTCGGTCTCGGTGTTGCCCAGTGGACCTTTGCCGTCAACAGGGTTACCCAGTGCGTCGACAACGCGACCCAGCAGTTCCTTACCAACCGGAACTTCGAGGATGCGGCCGGTGCACTTGGCGCTCATGCCTTCAGCCAGACTGGTGTATGCGCCCAGTACAACGGCACCTACGGAGTCTTGCTCCAGGTTGAGGGCCATACCGTAGACGCCGCCCGGAAACTCGATCATCTCGCCGTACATGACGTCGGCCAGACCGTGAATCCGCACGATACCGTCAGATACGCTGACGACAGTGCCTTCGTTACGGGCTTGGGAGGTCACATCGAGCTTTTCGATGCGGCCCTTGATAATTTCACTTATTTCGGAAGGATTGAGTTGCTGCATTGCTCTGCTGCCCCTTCAAACTCAAGATTTCAATGCTTCGGCAAGTTTCGCGATTTTGCCGCGAATCGAGCCATCGATAACCAGGTCGCCGGCGCGGATGAGAACACCCCCGATGAGGGATGCATCTTCCTCGACTTGCAGGCGCACTTCCCGGTTGAGTCGTGCACTGAGAACCTTGGCGAGTTTGTCTTGCTGTTCTTGGTTCAATGCGAAAGCACTGGTTACTTCCACGTCTACCGATTTCTCTTGCTCGGCCTTGTACAGGTCGAACAGGGCGGCGATCTCCGGCAGAAGCGGGAGACGGTCGTTTTCGGCAACGACGTGAATGAAATTCTGTGCCTTGGCATCGAACTTGTCGCCGCACACGTCAATGAACGTGGCGGCCTTTTCTGCGCTCGTCAGTCGCGGGGCCTTGAGCACGCGCTGCATGGTGTCGTCTCGCGACACCGCTGCTGCCAGGCCGAGCATGGCTGACCAATTGGCCAGTTGCTGGTGGGCCTGAGCGTGCTCGAAGGCCGCCTTAGCGTAAGGTCGGGCCAACGTGGTCAGTTCTGCCATGATCGCCCTCGCTTAGATTTCAGCAGCCAGTTGGTTAACCAGCTCTGCGTGCGCGTTTTGATCGATTGCCTTGCCCAGGATCTTCGAAGCACCGCCAACGGCCAGGCTACCCACTTGGGCGCGCAGCGCGTCTTTGACGCTGTTCAGTTCCTGTTCGATCTCGGCCTGAGCCTGAGCCTTCACACGGTCAGCTTCGACGCGAGCCTGTTCACGGGCTTCGTCGACAATCTGGTTACCGCGTTTCTTGGCTTGCTCGATGATTTCAGCTGCCTGAGCTTTCGCTTCGCGCAGTTGCTGACCCGCTTTCTCTTGGGCCAACTCCAGGTCGCGAGCTGCTCGGCTGGCAGCGTCCAGACCATCAGCGATCTTCTTTTGACGTTCGTGCAGAGCCGCGATGACCGGAGGCCATACGAACTTCATGCAGAACAGTACAAAAATCAGGAACGCAACGGACTGGCCAATCAGGGTCGCATTAATGTTCACGCCAACACCTCGCAGTTACGTTGTCCATCACACCAAATCACTCGGAGGTCCGAATGATTAGCCAGCGATCTGACCAACGAACGGGTTCGCAAAGGTGAAGAACAGAGCGATACCAACACCGATCATGGTTACGGCGTCGAGCAGACCGGCAACGATGAACATTTTAACTTGCAGCATTGGAACCATTTCTGGCTGACGCGCTGCGCCTTCCAGGAACTTGCCGCCCAGCAGGCCGAAACCAATTGCGGTACCCAGTGCGCCCAGGCCGATCAACAGTGCAACAGCGATAGCGGTTAGACCAACTACAGTTTCCATCTTTCCTCCCGACTTTTACGTCGTATGGTTTAGGTTTTTTAGATTAAAGCGGTAAAACAAATCGTTTCATGGTGCCCCGTGAGGAGCCCCTTCCCGTTTGACCGGGAAGGACATCAGACTAGTCGAGACCGGTCTTAATGGTTTTCTTCGTGCGCCATCGACAGGTAGACGATGGTCAGCATCATGAAGATGAACGCCTGCAGGGTGATGATCAGGATGTGGAACACAGCCCACGCCCACTGCAGGACAACACCCAGGCCGCTCAGCCAGAGCAGGCCGCTGCCAAACATCACAGCGATCAGGATGAACACCAGCTCGCCGGCATACATGTTGCCGAAAAGACGCAGAGCCAGAGAGATCGGTTTGGCGATCAGGGTCACGAATTCCAGCAGGAAGTTCACCGGGATCAGCAGGGCCTGAACGAAGATGTTCTTGCTGCCGAACGGGTGCAGGGTCAGCTCGCCGATGAAGCCGCCGAGGCCCTTGACCTTGATGCTATAGAAAATGATCAGTGCGAAAACCGAGAACGCCATGCCCAGGGTCGCGTTCGGGTCGGTAGTCGACACGGCGCGGAACGGGATGTGGTGGTCGCCGGAGATCAGGATGGCCAACTGAGGAATCCAGTCGACCGGTACCAGGTCGACGGCGTTCATCAGGAACACCCAGACGAAGATGGTCAGTGCCAGCGGTGCGATCACCGGGCTACGGCCATGGAAGCTGTCTTTCACGCTGCCATCGACGAATTCGACCAGGACTTCAACGAAGTTCTGCAGTGCACCCGGCTGACCGGAAGTCGCCTTCTTGGCCGCCATGCGGAAAAGAAGAACGAAGATCAGACCCAGCGCGACCGACCAGCCGAGGGTATCGACGTGGAAAGCCCAGAAGCCCATTTCCTTGGCTTCTGCTGCGGTGTGGGCAAAGCCCCAGCCGCCGTTGGGTAGCTGACCGAAGGTCAGGTTCTGCAAGTGGTGCTGGATATAGCCCGAAGCGGTTGTTTCTGCCATGGTTGCCTCAAACGCCCTAAGGTCTCGAAAGTCTTGTTCTCATCAGCAGGGGAGCGAACCAGCTGACCGACTGAGTCAGCACGAAGGCGCCGAATACAGCGATCGGCGCCAGTGGCTTCACACCTGCAAACACCAGTGCAAACAGCACTGCCGTCAAAATCAGTTTGCCTGCCTCGCCGGCATAAAAAGACCGGACGATGGACTGGGCTGCTCGGGCGCCGGAAAACCGAAATGCCTTGTGAGCGAAATAAACATTGGGCAGCAAGGCTATCAGGCCTCCGCAAAGTCCCGAGTATCCTGCAACGACTCCGTGCCATTGCCAGAGCGCCAAAGCGGCAATGAGCAAAATGACAAATTGAGCCATCAACACCGGAAAAACCGCCAGGCGATGGAACGGCAGGCGGTTTGGCTTGCGGGTTTCCATCACTATTGCTCTCCAATGGTCGGCTGCCGAAATTCAATAACTTGGCATAATTTGTGCCGACAAAATGCGCGCAGAGTATAGGGGCGGTTCTGCCCCTATTCAACTGTCAGGTAGTGATTTCCGACTGCGCGCTACAAGAGCAATTGTTTCAGCGGATGTGTGCGAGCACACCTTGAAGCTCGTCGAGGGAGTTGTAACCGATCACCAACTGGCCTTTGCCCTTCTTGCCGTGGCGGATCTGCACCGCAGAGCCTAGGCGCTCGGCCAGACGCTGTTCGAGCCGGGCGATATCCGGATCGGGTTTGGCAGGCTCGACCGGCTCCGGTTTGCCACTCAACCACTGTCGAACCAGTGCCTCGGTTTGGCGCACGGTGAGGCCGCGTGCGACAACATGTCGCGCCCCTTCCACCTGCTGATTGTCCGGCAGACCGAGCAATGCACGGGCATGACCCATCTCCAGGTCGCCGTGGGACAGCATGGTCTTGATGACTTCCGGCAGCGCAATCAGGCGCAACAGGTTGGCCACGGTGACGCGGGACTTACCCACAGCCTCGGCGACCTGTTGCTGGGTGAGCTGGAATTCCTGCTGCAAGCGCTGCAGAGCCACCGCTTCTTCGATCGGGTTCAGGTCTTCGCGCTGGATGTTCTCGATCAGCGCAATGGCAATCGCGGTTTCATCCGGCACGTCGCGGACCATCGCAGGAATGGTTTCCTGGCCGGCCTGCTGGCTGGCACGCCAGCGACGTTCGCCGGCGATGATTTCAAAACGACCACCACCAATCGGTCGAACCACAATCGGCTGCATCACGCCCTGGGCCTTGATCGACTGCGCCAGCTCTTCCAGCGCCTGCGGATCCATGTCCCGGCGTGGCTGATACTTGCCGCGCTGCAGCAGGTCCAGCGGCAGGTGCTGTAACTCACGGCTGTCAGCCTGCGCGGCTTGTTCTTCCAGCGCGCTGACAGTCGGACCGCTCAGCAGTGCATCCAGTCCTCGTCCGAGACCTCGTTTCTTGACGGCCATGGGGATTCCTTAAGTTGGCTGGGCAGCGGCGATGCGTGAATTTTTGCGCTGACGGCGAACCATCTCGCCCGCCAGGGCCAGATAGGCCAGCGCGCCACGCGATTGCTTGTCGTAGGCCAGCGCCGGCATGCCGTAGCTCGGGGCTTCGGCGAGGCGGATGTTGCGCGGGATGACGGTGTCGTACAACTGATCGCCGAAGTGTTCCTTGAGCTGGGCCGATACATCGTTCATCAGGCTCAGGCGCGGGTCGTACATGGTCCGCAGCAAGCCTTCGACTTTCAGGTTCGGGTTCAGCAGTTCGGCGATGCGCTTGATGTTATCCACAAGGTCGCTCAGACCTTCGAGCGCAAAGTACTCGCACTGCATGGGGATAATGACCCCGTCAGCGGCGACCAGTGCGTTCAGTGTGAGCATCGACAGCGACGGCGGGCAGTCGATCAGGATGTAATCGTAGTTTTCCCGGATCGGCGCCAGCGCGCTGCGCAGACGGCTTTCCTTCATCTGCATTTCCAGCAGCACCACTTCGGCCGCCGTCAGGTCGCGGTTGGCCGGCAGCAGTTGATAACCGCCGTGTTCCGAGTAGTGCATGGCCTGGGCCAGATCGCATTCGCCGATCAGCAGGTCGTAGACCGAGTTTTCCAGGCCATGTTTATCCACACCGCTACCCATGGTGGCGTTGCCCTGTGGATCGAGATCGATCAACAGCACCCGGCGCTTGGTCGCGACCAGGGATGCTGCGAGGTTGATGCAGGTGGTGGTCTTGCCCACACCACCCTTCTGGTTCGCTATCGCGAATACCTTAGCCATTCTTGCTTGTGTTCCCAATCATGCCGTGCGGCGCAGTATCAGCAGATGGCGTTGGCCTTGGCAACCGGGTACGGCCAGGGCGTGTTCGCTATCGAGTTTGAAGTCTGCCGGCAATGCTACCAGCTCATCGGCCGGATGGACGCCCTTCATTGCCAGCCAGCGCGTATCGGCGTCGCCGAGGTGGCGAGTCCAGTTGGTGAAGTTCTCCATGCTGCTGAACGCCCGGGAAATGATCCCGTTGAACGGCTGTGCTGGCTGGAACGCTTCGACGCGACTGTGGATAACTTGCAGGTTATCCAGTTTGAGTTCGAGTTTGACCTGGGTCAGGAAGCGGGTTTTCTTGCCGTTGCTGTCCAGGCAGGTCACTTGCGAGTCCGGATACAGGATCGCCAGAGGGATCCCCGGCATGCCACCACCGCTGCCGACATCCAGCCAGCGGCCGTTTTCGATGAACGACATCACGCTGAGACTATCGAGCAGGTGACGGGAAACCATTTCGTCCGGATCGCGAACGGCAGTCAGGTTGTAGGCCTGGTTCCATTTGATCAACAGGGCCAGGTAACCCAGCAGCAATTCGTGCTGGGTTTCAGTGAGATTGACACCGAGCTCGCGGGCTCCTGTGGATAACTCTTCGGCGTGTTGCGAAGTGACCTTAGAACTCAAGCGCTTTGCTCCAACTGACGGCCCGCGCCGCGTTTTTTCAAATGAATCATCAACAGCGAAATCGCTGCCGGGGTCACACCGGGGATCCGCGAAGCCTGGCCCAGCGTCTCGGGACGCGTGGCACCCAGCTTGCTCTGGATCTCCTTGGAGAGACCGGAAATGTTGGTGTAATCGATATCCACAGGCAGTTTCGTGTCTTCACTGGCGCGCAGACGGGCGATTTCGTCCTGCTGGCGATCGATGTAACCGGCGTATTTGGTCTTGATCTCGACCTGTTCGGCGACCTGTGGATCTTCGGCGCCCTGCCCGGTCACTTCGACCAGACCAGCGTAGTCGATTTCCGGACGGCTCAAGAGATTGAGCAGGTTGTATTCGTGAGTCAGCGGCGTGCCGAATTTCTCGGCAATCGCATCGCCCTGCGGAGTACCCGGGCGAACCCAGGTGCTTTTCAGGCGCTGCTCTTCGAGTTCGATGCTTTCGCGTTTCTTGCAGAACGCCGCCCAGCGCGCGTCATCGACCAGACCCAGCTCGCGACCTTTTTCGGTCAGACGCAGGTCGGCGTTGTCCTCACGCAGGATCAGGCGGTACTCGGCACGGGAAGTGAACATGCGGTACGGCTCTTGAGTACCGAGGGTGATCAGATCGTCGACCAATACCCCGATGTACGCTTCATCGCGACGCGGGCACCAGGCTTCTTTGCCTTTCGCACGCAGTGCAGCGTTCGCGCCAGCTAGCAGACCCTGGGCGCCGGCTTCTTCGTAACCGGTGGTGCCGTTGATCTGGCCGGCGAAGAACAGACCACCGATGACTTTGGTTTCCAGGCTGTACTTCAGGTCGCGCGGATCGAAGTAGTCGTACTCGATCGCATAACCCGGACGCACGATGTGCGCGTTTTCCATGCCGCGAATCGATTGCACGATCTGCAATTGCACGTCGAACGGCAGGCTTGTGGATATCCCGTTCGGATACAGCTCATGGGTGGTCAGGCCTTCCGGCTCGATGAACACCTGATGGCTTTCCTTGTCGGCAAAGCGGTGGATCTTGTCTTCGATCGACGGGCAATAACGCGGGCCGATGCCTTCGATCTCGCCTGCAGCGGAATACATCGGCGAACGGTCGAGGTTCGCGGCGATGATTTCGTGAGTACGGGCGTTGGTGTGGGTAATCCAGCAACTGACTTGCCGTGGATGTTGTTCCTTGTTGCCCATGAACGACATCACCGGGATCGGCGTATCACCTGGTTGCTCGGTCATGACCGAGAAATCCACAGACTTGCCGTCGATACGCGGTGGCGTACCGGTTTTCAGGCGACCGACACGCAGCGGCAGTTCACGCAGACGATGTGCCAGGGCGATCGACGGCGGATCACCGGCGCGACCGCCAGAAAAATTTTGCAAACCGATGTGGATAAGTCCGCCCAGGAACGTACCGGTGGTCAACACCACGGAATCCGCGAAGAAACGCAGACCCATTTGCGTGACAACACCACGTACTTGCTCCTGCTCGACGATCAGGTCGTCAGCGGCTTGTTGAAATATCCACAGGTTCGGCTGGTTTTCCAGAATTTCGCGGACAGCGGCCTTGTACAAAATCCGGTCGGCTTGCGCACGGGTTGCGCGTACGGCCGGGCCTTTACGGCTGTTCAACACGCGAAACTGGATGCCACCCAGATCGGTAGCGATAGCCATCGCGCCACCGAGGGCATCGATTTCCTTGACCAGATGGCTTTTGCCAATGCCGCCGATGGCCGGGTTGCAACTCATGGCACCGAGGGTTTCCACGTTGTGCGTCAGCAGAAGGGTTTTTGCACCCATGCGTGCTGAGGCCAGTGCTGCCTCGGTACCGGCATGACCGCCGCCGATGACGATCACTTCAAAACGGGAAGGGAAATCCACCACGCACCTCGTGCCTGCTTAAGTAGGTAATTCAGGAATAGTTTGAGATCAGGTTTCTGGACCTGGTCGGCAAGTATAGGGACTTCGCCCTTCCTAAAGAACCCTTTGCACAAAATTTAACCAGCTGTGGAGAACTCGCGGTTAAAAGAATAAAAAAGAGAGAAATTTATAAAACCTTTGTTTTAAAGCTTATTCTTACTGCCCATGATTTCTGTGGATAGATTTCTACAGGCCTTTATTTTCAATGTGTACAGAGATTCAAAACCCTGTGGCCATGTCACCATGAGGCCCTTGGATAACCGGTGTAAGCCTGTGGATGAATGAGGTTGTTATCCACAGAGGCAGTTATGTTCAGTTTTCAGGCCCTGTTATCAACTGCCCTCAGCGGCAGTTATTCACAGGGCTTAATCCACAGAAATCGGATGAACGAAGGAATCGCGGTCACGGAAAATCCGCTCAGGATCAGGAATCTGTCCGGCACTGGAAGAGGGAAATACGAGAAAGGGGGGACAGACAGGTCGCGAACGGACCTGTCTGTGGACAACGGAAGGATTATTTACCGATGCAGAAGCTGGAAAAGATCCGGCCCAGCAGATCATCGGAGCTGAAGGCGCCGGTGATTTCTCCAAGGGACTGCTGGGCCTGACGCAGGTCTTCGGCCAGCAGCTCGCCAGCACCCGCCAAGGTCAGTTGGGCACGTCCGTGCTCCAGGGCATCACTGGCATGACGCAGGGCTTCCAGATGCCGGCGGCGTGCGCTGAAGCTGCTTTCCGACGTTTGTTCGTAACCCATGCAGGCCTTGAGGTGATCACGCAGCAGATCCAGGCCCTCACCGGCGGATTTGGCGCTCAGACTGATCGTTACATGGCCATCGTCACTGACTTCCAGGGCAATGGATTCGCCGGTGAGATCTGCTTTGTTACGGATCAACGTGACCTTCGCCGGATCTGGCCGAGTTTCAAGGAACTCCGGCCACAGGGCGAACGGATCGGCGGCCTCAGGCGCCGTGGCATCAACAACCAGCAGCACTCGATCAGCTTCGCCGATGGCTTTCAACGCTCGTTCAACGCCAATCTTTTCCACATGGTCGTCGGTGTCGCGCAGGCCGGCAGTGTCCACGACATGCAGTGGCATGCCGTCGATGTGGATATGTTCACGCAGGATATCCCGAGTCGTGCCGGCGATTTCGGTCACGATCGCGGCTTCACGACCGGCCAGTGCGTTCAGCAGGCTGGATTTGCCGGCATTCGGACGACCGGCAATCACCACGGTCATGCCGTCACGTAGCAACGCACCCTGCCCGGCTTCGCGCAGTACGGTGGATAACTCGTTGCGAACCTTGTCGAGCATGCCCAGGACGTGGCCGTCGGCGAGGAAGTCGATTTCTTCTTCCGGGAAGTCGATAGCCGCTTCGACATAGATCCGCAGGCCGATCAGCTGTTCGGTGAGGTTATGCACACGCTGGGAAAATGCACCCTGCAATGAACGCAGGGCGTTGCGCGCGGCCTGTGCTGAACTGGCTTCGATCAGGTCGGCGATGGCTTCGGCCTGCGCAAGGTCGAGTTTGTCATTGAGGAACGCTCTTTCGCTGAACTCACCGGGACGGGCCAGGCGGCAACCCAGTTCCAGACAACGTTTGAGCAGCATGTCCAGAACGATCGGGCCGCCGTGGCCCTGCAGTTCCAGCACGTCTTCACCGGTGAACGAGTTAGGTCCGGGGAAATACAGCGCCAGACCTTCATCCAGCACCTGTTGATCGTCACTGAAGAACGGGCCGTAGTGGGCAAACCGTGGTTTAAGCTCCCGGCCGCTGATGGCTTTGGCCGCAATGCTCGCCAGCGGCCCGGAAATTCGAACGATGCCCACGCCGCCACGGCCTTGGGCGGTAGCGACGGCTGCGATGGTTTCACGAGGTGCGCTCATAAACCGGTATCCAGACAAAAATGGCAGATAGCAAAACGCCCCACTAGGGGGCGTTTTGAGTGGTGTTATCCACAGAGTAAGTTACGCCTCGGCTTTTTTCGTCGCCGCTTCGATCTTACGCGTGATGTACCACTGTTGGGCAATCGACAGGCAGTTGTTCACAACCCAGTACAGCACCAGACCCGCCGGGAACCACAGGAAGAAGAAGGTGAAGATGATCGGCATCATTTTCATCACCTTGGCCTGCATCGGATCCGGAGGTGTAGGGTTCAGACGCTGCTGGATGAACATGGTCGCGCCCATGATGATCGGCAGGATGAAGAACGGATCCTTGATCGACAGGTCGGTAATCCACAGCATGAACGGCGCCTGGCGCATTTCCACGCTTTCCAGCAGAACCCAGTACAGGGAAAGGAAAACCGGCATCTGCACCAGGATCGGCAAGCAGCCGCCCAGCGGATTGATCTTCTCTTTCTTGTACAGCTCCATCATGGCTTGCGACATTTTCTGCCGGTCATCGCCATGTTGCTCTTTCAGTGCAGCCAGTTTCGGAGCCACGGCGCGCATGCGGGCCATCGACTTGTAGCTGGCGGCCGACAGAGGGAAGAAGATCCCTTTGATCAGCATGGTCAGGAAGATGATCGACCAGCCCCAGTTGCCGACGATGCTGTGGATATGTTGCAGCAACCAGAAGATTGGCTGGGCAATGAACCACAGAATGCCGTAGTCGACGGTCAGTTCCAGACCTGGGGACAACTCTTTCAGCACAGCCTGGCTTTTCGGACCGGCGTACAGAACAGCGCTGGTTTCGACCTTCGCACCCGGTGCAGCGGTCAACGAAGGACCGGTGTAACCAATAATGTAGTTGCCTTTGCTGTCTTTACGGGTCTGGACGATGTTGTTTTCGCCCTTCGGAGCAACCCATGCAGTCACGAAGTAGTGTTGCAGCCAGGCTACCCAGCCACCGGTGACGGTTTCCTTGAGCTGACCTTTGTCCATGTCCTTCATGGACACTTTCTTGTACGGCTCGGAACTTGTCCACAGGGCGGCGCCCAGGTAAGTCGCGGTACCGGTTGCAGTGGTCGACGAAGGATCGGCGCTGGCATCGCGTTTCAGCTGGGCGAACATCGAACCGGACCAAGGCTGAGCGCTCTGGTTGTCGATCAGATAGGTCACGGTCACGTCATACAGGCCACGTTTCAAGGTGAAACGCTTGATGTAATTGACGCCGTCCTTGCTGAACTTCAGGTCGACGACCAGTTGGTCCTGCCCGTCAGCCAGTTGATAAGTCTTCTTCTCCGAGGAGTAGATCGGACGACCGGCCGGGTTTGCATCCGGACCGTTGGTGCCAATCAGACCGCTCTGTGCCAGATAAGTACGTTCACCACCGTTGTCGAACAGCTGGAACGGAACGTCCGGACGATCCTGACGACGTGGATACAGCGGCAAGGTCAGCTGGGCAACATCGCCACCTTGTGGATCGATCGCGAGATCGAGCACGTCGGTCTTGATCTGAATCAGATCCTTGCTGACGGCGACCGGTGTTTCGGCAGGTGCGCTGGTATCGCTTGCGGCGCTCGGAATATCGTCACTGGCGGCAGCATTATTGCCAGTGGCGGTGTCCGGCAAAACGGATGTAGTCGTACTGGAAGCAACATTCTGAGTCGGCAGGGCAGCCTGGCCATAGTCCTGGTTCCATTTAAGGACCATGACGTAGGACACGATTGCCAGGGCGACGATCAGGATCGTGCGTTTGATATCCATGATTACTCGGCCATCGAAGAAGAACGGGAGGTAGGGATAGGTGGAACCGGGTCATAACCACCGGGATTCCACGGATGACAGCGACCTAAACGACGAAAGGTCAGCCAGCCACCGCGCAGAAGGCCATGATTTTCGATGGCTTCATACGCGTAGCAAGAACAACTGGGGTAGAAACGACAGTGACTGGCCATCAGGGGACTAATGGCGTAGCGATAAAACTGGATCGGAACGAGTGCCAGTTTACGCATCTGGACTGTCTACCCCTACAGTTTCGGTTTTGACTGCTGATACCGGCTTGTTGCGTGCCAGACGTTTCCAGAGTTTGCCGAAATGCTGAATCAATTCGGGGTTTTCTACGTCACCCAAACCTTTGCGCGCGACGATAACGATGTCCCAGCCGACCAGTGAATCCTGGTGCAGGCGAAACGATTCGCGCATTAGACGTTTGAGGCGATTGCGCTCGACGGAGAGCTTGACGCTCTTTTTCCCGATAACCAGCCCGAGACGGGGGTGATCAAGATCGTTGTTGCGCGCAAGGAGCAGGAGATTTTTCCCCGGAACCTTGCCGGTAGGGGAGTCAAAGACTGCCTTGAAATGCCGGGGAGTAAGCAGACGCTTTTCCCGACTGAAGTCCTGACTCACCTCCAGTGCCGGATTATCAAACTGCCAGACGTGCGCGGCCTTTGGCGCGACGACGCGACAGTACGGCACGACCGTTCTTGGTAGCCATGCGAGCACGGAAACCGTGGGTACGAGCGCGTTTGATAGTGCTTGGTTGGAAAGTACGTTTCATGTCGTGTTACCTGGTTCGTCCACAACGGGCCGGAATGGCCCCCGTTTTAAGAGACCGGGGATTCTAGAGAAAGCAAGCCAATAGGTCAATTTCCAACCAACGTTTCCTTATAAATAGATCTTTGGAGCTGCCAGCACCTGATTACCTGGTTTGCCAAAGATAAAAATAAAGAAGGGAATTATTTAAAGCTTTTCTGTAAAGCTTGTAAAAGCTAGGCACCCCCTTCTCTGTGGATAACTTGCTCAAGGTCTTGTTTCAAGCGGTGTACAGAGAATGACAACTACAGTGGAAAACCGTGTTCAGCCTGTGCTGCGCTGTCGGATAACCTGTGTGTGGAATAGGTGGTTATCCACAGGCTGGTTATCCACCGACTTTCACCCCCAGTTGTCCAGTGTGCTCAGATGGAGTTATCCACAGAGCTTATATGCACGCCGTCGGTCGGCTTTTTCCCGTTTAACGCATTGATAAATCATGTCCACCGGGCAACCTGCATGTGGATAAGTGGACGACTGGCCGCTACAATGGCCGCTTGTTTTTGCCTCACCGGCTTTCAACTTAGGGGATATCCGTGTCAGTGGAACTTTGGCAGCAGTGCGTGGAGCTTTTGCGCGAAGAGCTGCCTGCCCAACAATTCAACACCTGGATCCGTCCACTACAGGTCGAAGCCGAAGGCGACGAGTTGCGCGTCTATGCACCGAACCGTTTTGTTCTGGACTGGGTCAACGAAAAGTACCTGGGGCGCGTCCTTGAACTGCTGGATGAGCATGGCAACGGTCTCGCACCGTCGCTTTCCTTATTAATAGGTAGCAAACGCAGTTCGGCCCCGCGTGCCGCCCCGAATGCGCCGTTGGCTGCTGCGCAAGTGTCCCAGGCTCAGGCCAACGCAGTGCAGGCCAGCGCGCCAGCGCCAGCCCCGACGCCTTCACCGACCAAGCGTTCGCCGCAGAAAACCGAAGAAATCAGTGAAGAGCCGTCCCGCGACAGCTTCGATCCGATGGCCGGCGCTGCCTCGCAACAGGCACCGGTTCGCGCCGAACAGCGCACCGTGCAGGTCGAAGGCGCGCTCAAGCACACCAGCTACCTGAACCGCACCTTCACCTTCGAGAACTTCGTCGAAGGTAAATCCAACCAGCTCGCCCGCGCGGCGGCCTGGCAAGTGGCAGACAACCCGAAGCACGGCTACAACCCGCTCTTCCTTTATGGCGGCGTAGGTCTGGGTAAGACGCACTTGATGCACGCGGTGGGTAACCATCTATTAAAGAAGAACCCGAATGCCAAGGTCGTGTACCTGCATTCCGAGCGTTTCGTGGCCGACATGGTCAAGGCGCTGCAACTGAACGCGATCAACGAGTTCAAGCGTTTCTACCGTTCGGTGGACGCCCTGCTGATCGATGACATTCAGTTCTTCGCCCGTAAGGAACGTTCCCAGGAAGAGTTTTTCCACACCTTCAACGCCCTGCTTGAAGGTGGCCAGCAGGTCATTCTCACCAGTGACCGCTACCCGAAAGAAATCGAAGGCCTTGAAGAGCGCCTCAAATCCCGCTTCGGCTGGGGCCTGACCGTTGCCGTCGAGCCGCCGGAGCTGGAAACCCGCGTCGCGATCTTGATGAAGAAGGCCGACCAGGCCAAAGTCGAGTTGCCACACGATGCGGCGTTCTTCATTGCCCAGCGCATTCGCTCCAACGTCCGTGAGCTGGAAGGCGCGCTGAAACGCGTGATCGCCCACTCGCACTTCATGGGCCGCGACATCACCATCGAGTTGATTCGCGAATCCCTGAAAGACCTGTTGGCGTTGCAGGACAAACTGGTCTCTGTGGATAACATTCAGCGCACCGTCGCCGAGTACTACAAGATCAAGATCTCCGACTTGCTGTCCAAACGCCGCTCGCGTTCGGTCGCTCGTCCGCGTCAGGTGGCGATGGCATTGTCCAAGGAACTGACCAACCACAGCCTGCCGGAAATCGGCGATGTGTTTGGCGGTCGCGACCACACGACGGTGTTGCACGCCTGCCGCAAGATCAACGAACTTAAGGAATCCGACGCGGACATCCGCGAGGACTACAAGAACCTGCTGCGTACACTGACCACTTGATGAACACCAGCGCAGCTTATTAAGGCAAGGGACTAGACCATGCATTTCACCATTCAACGCGAAGCCCTGTTGAAACCCCTGCAACTGGTCGCAGGCGTCGTCGAGCGCCGACAGACCTTGCCGGTACTGTCCAACGTGCTGCTGGTTGTCGATGGCCAGCAACTGTCGCTGACCGGTACCGACCTGGAAGTCGAACTGGTCGGTCGCGTGCAACTCGAGGAGCCGGCTGAAACAGGTTCCATCACCGTGCCGGCGCGCAAGCTGATGGACATCTGCAAGAGCCTGCCCAACGATGCGCTGATCGACATCAAGGTCGACGAGCAGAAGCTGGTGGTGAAAGCCGGCCGTAGCCGCTTCACCCTGTCGACTTTGCCGGCCAACGACTTCCCGACTGTGGAAGAAGGCCCGGGTTCGCTGACCTCCAGCCTGGAACAGAGCAAGCTGCGTCGCCTGATCGAACGCACCAGTTTCGCCATGGCCCAACAGGACGTGCGTTACTACCTCAACGGCATGTTGCTGGAAGTCTCGACCGGTGTGATCCGTGCCGTCGCTACCGACGGTCACCGTCTGGCGATGTGCTCGATGCAGGCCGACATCGGTCAGCAGGAACGCCACCAGGTGATCGTGCCGCGTAAAGGCATTCTCGAACTGGCGCGTCTGCTCACCGAGCCGGACGGTAACGTCAGCATCGTTCTGGGCCAGCACCACATCCGTGCGACCACTGGCGAATTCACCTTCACCTCGAAACTGGTCGACGGCAAGTTCCCGGACTACGAGCGCGTTCTGCCGAAGGGTGGCGACAAGCTGGTGCTGGGCGACCGTCAGGCATTGCGCGAAGCGTTCAGCCGTACCGCGATCCTGTCCAACGAGAAATACCGCGGTATCCGTCTGCAACTGGCCAGCGGTCAGTTGAAGATCCAGGCCAACAACCCGGAGCAGGAAGAGGCGGAAGAAGAAGTAGGCGTGGAATACAACGGCGGCTCCCTGGAAATCGGCTTCAACGTCAGCTATCTGCTCGACGTGCTGGGCGTGATGACCACCGAGCAGGTTCGTCTGATCCTGTCCGACTCCAACAGCAGTGCGCTGGTGCAAGAGTCCGACAATGACGATTCGGCTTACGTTGTCATGCCGATGCGTCTGTAATCAGCTGACTCTGGATGTCGCTAAGTCGCGTTTCGGTCACCGCGGTGCGCAATTTGCACCCGGTGACCTTCTCCCCCTCCCCCCGAATCAACATTCTTTACGGCGCCAACGGCAGCGGCAAAACCAGTGTTCTGGAAGCCATTCACCTGCTGGGGCTTGCCCGTTCGTTTCGTAGCACGCGGCTGTTGCCGGTCATCCAGTATGAGCAACTCGCTTGCACCGTATTCGGTCAGGTTGAGCTCGCCGAGGGTGGCCACAGCGCATTGGGGATATCCCGAGATCGTCAGGGCGAGTTTCAGATCCGCATCGACGGTCAGAACGCTCGTAGCGCTGCGCAACTGGCGGAGATCCTGCCGCTGCAGTTGATCAACCCCGACAGCTTTCGCCTGCTGGAAGGCGCGCCGAAGATTCGCCGGCAGTTTCTCGACTGGGGTGTGTTCCACGTCGAGCCGCGGTTCATGGCCACCTGGCAGCGTTTGCAGAAGGCCTTGCGCCAGAGAAACTCCTGGCTGCGGCATGGTACACTTGACGCCGTTTCGCAAGCGGTTTGGGACAGGGAACTGTGCCAGGCCAGCGCTGAGATCGATGAATACCGCCGCGCTTATATCAAAGCCTTGAAACCAGTCTTTGAACAAACCTTGAGCGAACTGGTTGAGCTCGAAGGTTTGACGCTCAGCTATTACCGAGGCTGGGACAAGGACCGGGAATTGAGTGCTGTACTCGCCGGATCCGTGCAACGGGACCAGCAAATGGGTCATACCCAGGCCGGGCCACAACGGGCTGACTTGCGTCTTAGATTGGGCGCACACAACGCCGCGGACATCTTGTCCCGGGGTCAGCAGAAGTTGGTGGTCTGTGCGTTGCGGATTGCCCAGGGGCATCTGGTGAGCCAGGCTCGACGCGGCCAGTGTATTTATCTGGTGGATGACTTGCCGTCCGAGCTGGACGAGGGCCACCGTCGAGCGCTGTGCCGTTTGCTGGAAGACTTACGCTGCCAGGTCTTTATCACCTGTGTAGATCACGAATTATTGAGGGAAGGCTGGCAGACGGAAACGCCAGTCGCTCTGTTCCACGTGGAACAGGGCCGTATCACCCAGACCCACGACCATCGGGAGTGAAGGCATTGAGCGAAGAAAATACGTACGACTCATCGAGCATTAAAGTGCTGAAAGGCCTGGATGCCGTGCGCAAACGTCCCGGTATGTACATTGGTGACACCGACGATGGCAGCGGTCTGCACCACATGGTGTTCGAGGTGGTCGACAACTCGATCGACGAAGCCCTCGCCGGCCACTGCGACGACATCAGCATCATCATCCACCCGGATGAGTCCATCACCGTTAAAGACAACGGCCGTGGCATCCCGGTAGACGTGCACAAAGAGGAAGGCGTTTCCGCCGCCGAGGTCATCATGACCGTCCTCCATGCCGGCGGTAAGTTCGACGACAACTCCTACAAGGTATCCGGCGGTCTGCACGGTGTAGGTGTTTCGGTTGTGAACGCGCTGTCCGAAGAGCTGGTCCTGACCGTTCGCCGCAGTGGCAAGATCTGGGAACAGACCTACGTCCACGGCGTACCTCAGGCACCGATGGCGATCGTTGGCGACAGCGAAACCACCGGTACCCAGATTCACTTCAAGGCTTCCAAGGAAACCTTCAAGAACATTCACTTCAGCTGGGACATCCTGGCCAAGCGTATTCGTGAACTGTCCTTCCTCAATTCCGGTGTCGGTATCGTCCTCAAGGACGAGCGCAGCGGCAAGGAAGAGCTGTTCAAGTACGAAGGCGGCCTGCGTGCGTTCGTTGAATACCTGAACACCAACAAGACTGCGGTCAACCAGGTGTTCCACTTCAACATCCAGCGTGAAGACGGCATCGGCGTGGAAATCGCCCTGCAGTGGAACGACAGCTTCAACGAGAACCTGTTGTGCTTCACCAACAACATTCCGCAGCGCGACGGCGGCACCCACCTGGTGGGCTTCCGTTCCGCACTGACGCGTAACCTGAACAACTACATCGAGCAGGAAGGTCTGGCGAAGAAGCACAAAGTCGCCACCACCGGTGACGATGCCCGTGAAGGCCTGACCGCGATCATCTCGGTGAAGGTGCCGGATCCGAAGTTCAGCTCCCAGACCAAAGACAAGCTGGTTTCTTCCGAAGTGAAGACTGCGGTCGAACAGGAAATGGGCAAGTACTTCTCCGACTTCCTGCTGGAAAACCCGAACGAAGCCAAACTGGTCGTCGGCAAGATGATCGACGCTGCCCGTGCCCGTGAAGCGGCGCGCAAGGCCCGTGAGATGACCCGCCGCAAAGGCGCGCTGGACATCGCCGGTCTGCCGGGCAAGCTCGCTGACTGCCAGGAAAAAGACCCGGCGCTGTCCGAACTGTACCTCGTGGAAGGTGACTCCGCGGGCGGCTCTGCCAAGCAGGGACGTAACCGCAAGACCCAGGCCATCCTGCCGCTGAAAGGCAAGATCCTCAACGTCGAGAAAGCACGTTTCGACAAGATGATCTCGTCCCAGGAAGTGGGCACCCTGATCACCGCACTGGGCTGCGGTATCGGTCGCGAAGAGTACAACATCGACAAACTGCGCTATCACAACATCATCATCATGACCGATGCTGACGTCGACGGTTCGCACATCCGTACCCTGCTGCTGACCTTCTTCTTCCGCCAGTTGCCTGAGCTGATCGAGCGCGGCTACATCTACATCGCCCAGCCGCCGCTGTACAAGGTCAAGAAAGGCAAGCAAGAGCAATACATCAAAGACGACGACGCCATGGAAGAGTACATGACGCAGTCGGCCCTTGAAGATGCGAGCCTGCACCTGAACGAAGACGCCCCGGGCATTTCCGGCGAAGCGCTGGAGCGTCTGGTGAATGACTTCCGCATGGTGATGAAGACCCTCAAGCGTCTGTCGCGCCTGTACCCGCAGGAGCTGACTGAGCACTTCATCTACCTGCCGGCCGTCAGCCTGGAAATGCTCGGCGACCACGCCAAGATGCAAGACTGGCTGGCCCAGTACGAAGTCCGTCTGCGCACCGTCGAGAAGTCGGGCCTGGTCTACAAGGCCAGCCTGCGTGAAGACCGTGAACGTGGTGTTTGGCTGCCAGAGGTCGAACTGATCTCCCACGGCCTGTCGAACTACGTCACCTTCAACCGCGACTTCTTCGGCAGCAACGACTACAAGACCGTCGTCACCCTCGGCGCTCAACTGAGCACCCTGCTCGACGAAGGCGCGTACATCCAGCGTGGCGAGCGCAAGAAAGCGGTCACCGAGTTCAAGGAAGCCCTGGACTGGCTGATGGCCGAAAGCACCAAGCGCCACACCATTCAGCGATACAAAGGTCTGGGCGAAATGAACCCGGATCAGCTGTGGGAAACCACCATGGACCCAAGCGTGCGCCGCATGTTGAAAGTCACCATCGAAGACGCCATCGGCGCAGATCAGATCTTCAACACCCTGATGGGTGATGCGGTCGAGCCTCGCCGTGACTTCATCGAGAGCAACGCTCTGGCGGTATCCAACCTGGATTTCTGATCCCGGTTAGCGCCAACGAAAAGGCCAACGCACAAGCGTTGGCCTTTTTTATTGCCTGCGATTCACTCCCCTGCCGCCACACTCTCCAACCGATACCCATACCCATAAATCGTCAGCAACTGCCAACCCCGATCCGCCGTCAGCCCAAGCTTGTTGCGCAGGCGATAGATATGGGTGTCCAGTGGTCGCGAAGTCGACATCTCCTCATGGGGCCAGAATCGTTCGTACAGGTAATCCCGTGACAGCGGACGTCCAAGGTTGCTGAACAGACAATGGGCGAGACGATACTCGCGCTCGGTCATGACGATCGGTTTTCCGTCGCGGGTGACGGTGAGTTCGGCATCGTCGAACACCAGATCGTTGAAGCGCAGGACTTCTGCCGGGGCGCTACGTTGCAGACTGTGCCGACGCAGTACCGCTGCAACCCGGGCTTTCAATTCATTGGGCCGAAACGGCTTGCTGACATAGTCGTCCGCCCCGGCATTCAGGGCCTGGACGATGTCGCTTTCACCGTCGCGGCTGGTGAGCATGATGGCGGCCGGCGGGGCTTCCATGTGTTCGCGGGTCCAGCGCAGCAGCGTCAGGCCGGTGAGGTCGGGCAGTTGCCAGTCGAGGATCAGCAGGTCGAAGGTTTCCCGGCGCAACTGTCGCAGCAGGTCTTCACCGCTTTCGAAGCTGTGCAGTGACCAGGGCTGTCCTCCGGCCTCGGCCATTTGTTGCAGGGTCTGCTCGACCCGGCGCAGTTCGGCGGGTTCATCGTCCAGTATCGCAACGCGCATACGCGGTGGTTCCTTGTTGCTCAGGCATTGGGTGCCGACCGGATCGGCTGACTCCATGCAGTGAAAGTAAGCGGCACGCCATGGGGTGAGCCGCTATGATTCTTCGGGTCTACATCCTCAGACCGGCCGCCTATGAAACCATTCAACCCGCCCTGCCCTGTTTCCCATGAATAACCACCGCCGACACGAAAGCCGCGTACCCAGCCAGGTTCAGCGTTTGTTCCGACAACTGGTGCGCGAGTGGATGTGGATAAGTCTAGTGCTGTTGCCGCTGACTGCACTGCTTTCCTGGCGTGCGCAGATCAATTTGCATGACCCGGTCCCGTTGATGGGGGCGGGACTCTCGGTTGCCTTGGTCGCGTGCGTACTCGGACTGTTGCTATGGCGCCCGCGCCTGGCGCTCTGGTTGACATTGGGCGGGATGGCCGGCGTGCTGCTGACCAGTGCGGGCCTGGCGGAGATCAGACGCTGGTGGTCGCCGACGCCGGCGGTACTGGGCATGCTGTTCGGTTATCTGATCTGGAACTGGCGCCGCTTGAGCGTGGTGCTGACGTATTTCGGCTGGGAGTTGGCGCGGCTGGACAGTGAACCGAAAGTCTTTCCCGAGCGACGCAGGGCGCAGTTTCCCAGCGCCGACCGCTTGCAGGGGCAGATCATGGCGCTTGAGCAAGCCATGAGCCGCACCCGCGATACCCGCCGATTCATTGCCGATGGGCTGGAATATCTGCCGGTCGCAACGCTGATCAGCGATCCACGGGGGCAAGTCTTGTTGGGCAATCGCAAGGCACGGAGCCTGTTCGATCACCATTTGGTGGGCGAGGATGTACTCGATCAACTGGCGAGCCTGGGCTATCCGGAGTTGTCCACAGAGCCGCGCCCGCCACTATCCGAGCTGCCTCTGCTGGAGTTTCGTGACCACAAGGAACGTAGCCTGCGCCTGGAGCGCGCTGCTTTATTGCCGGTCGATGGCGACCTGCCGATCGGCTGGCTCCTGAGTCTCACTGACCTGAGCGCCGAACGCGCCGCCGAGGAACAGCGCGGTGTGTTGCTGCGCTTCCTGTCCCATGACCTGCGCGCTCCCCACTCGGCGATTCTTGCCCTGCTCGAGGTACACCGGCATCAGACGGGGACGGATTCGCCGCTGTTCGAACAGATTGAGCGCCAGGTTCGTCGGGCGCTGGAACTCACTGACGGCTTCGTTCTGCTGGCCCGTGCCGAGTCCGAGGCGTATCAGTTTCAACCGAGTCTGTTCGGGATGCTGGTCATGGATGTGCTGGATCAGGCACTGCCCATCGCCCAGCAAAAGCGCATCGAGCTCTTGAGCGACATGGACGAACAATCCCAGGAGCGCTTGATCCTGGCCGATCAGGGCTTGCTGACCCGCGCATTGTTCAACCTGCTGGAAAATGCGATCAAGTACAGCCCTGCCGGATCAACCGTCGATCTGCGTGTGAGTTGTCACAACGACTGGCTGCGTTGTGAACTGACCGATCAAGGCAAAGGCATCGCTGCAGAGGAACTGCCCGACCTGTTCAGCCAGTACCGGCGCTTTTCTTCTGCACAGGGCATCGACGGCGTGGGCCTGGGGTTGTCGATGGTCAAAGCCGTGGTGGATCACCATGGCGGCCGAATCGAATGCTTGAGCGTGGTCGATCAAGGCACCACGTTCCGTCTGGAGCTGCCGCTGATCGCCGAAGAGCAGGCATAAAAAAACCGGCTATATCAGCCGGTTTCCTTACTTCCGAAAAAAACTTATGCACCTTTTACGGTGTTTTATCACCTTCGGAAATATATAAGTAAATCAGTCACTTAATTGCATAGTCCGGGACTTTGCGAACAAACCGTACACAGGTTATCCACAAATCTCAGACAGCGATCTGATCGTTCGCAGCCGGTGCCTCAGGGGCTGGAGGCAGCGAGCCCATTTCCCGTTGGGTCTTCTCGTTCCACGCCTGCACCCGATCGTTCAGATCCGCGATGGCGCGGGGGCCACTGCCCTCGGCGTACATCGGCTCACCAATTACCACAGTGATCACGCCGGACTTTTTACCCCAACCGATTTTCGGCCAGAACTTGCCGGCATTGTGCGCAATCGGCAGCACTGGAAGCGAAGCATTCACCGCCAACGCGCTGCCACTGCGGGAGAACTTGCCGATGGTGCCGTGGGGAACGCGAGTGCCTTCAGGGAAGATCAGCACCCAGACATTGTCCTTGAGCAGCTCGTCACCTTTGGCCGCGACCTGTTTGAGCGCGGCTTTCGGGTTGTCGCGGTCAATCGCGATCGGCCGCAGCATGGCCATCGCCCAGCCGAAGAACGGCACGTACAGCAATTCGCGCTTGAGCACCTGGCTCAAAGGCGAGAAATAAGCGGAGAGAAAGAACGTCTCCCAGGTGCTCTGGTGGTTCGATTGAATCACGCAGGGCCGGTCAGGCACATTTTCCGCGCCTTTGATTTCGTAACGGATACCGAGGAACACCTTGGTCAACCACAGGGCGCAACGGCACCAGTACACGTTGATGAAACGATAGCGCGCCTTGAACGGCAGAAAGGGCGCGATAAAAAAGCTCAGGCTGCACCACAGCAGAGCGGTGGTGCCCAGCAGCAGGTAAAAGAGGAAGATTCTGATGGCCTGCAGTATCGACATGGCGACGTTTACCGTTACGGGCAATGCCCGACTGTTCAAGCGCACTCCCGATCAATCCCTGGTCAGGAACTTCAGAAGTACTCTAGTTGTGGATAAGTTCTGCGGCAATCGCCGCGAGATCGTCAAAAATCAGGGTGCCCACCGGCAAGGTCTTGGCCTGAGTCTTTTCGCCTTTCCCGGTCTTTACCAAAACGGGCTGTGAATCGACGGCTTTGGCGGCCTCCAGGTCACCAAGGCTGTCGCCGACGAACCAGACATTCGTCAGCGCGACGTTGTAATGCTGCGCGATGGTTTTCAACATTCCCGGTTTCGGCTTGCGGCAGTCGCAACCTTCGTCCGGCCCATGCGGGCAATACACGATCAGCCCGACTTCACCGCCCTGCTCCGCCACCAGTTCGCGCAGGCGCGCGTGCATGGCATCGAGGGTGGCGAGGTCGTAGTAGCCGCGAGCAATGCCCGACTGGTTGGTGGCGATCGCCACCGTCCAGCCGGCCTTGCTCAACTGCGCAATCGCTTCGATCGAGCCGGGCAGCGGAATCCACTCCTCCACCGACTTGATGTAAGCGTCGGAGTCGTAATTGATCACTCCGTCCCGATCGAGAATCAGCAGTTTCAACAGCAATCCCTCAACCCAGCAGCGAAATGTCGGCAACGCCCAGGAACAGGCCACGCAGACGCGCCAGCAGCGCGTAACGGTTGGCCCGCACATTGGCGTCTTCGGCATTGACCATCACCGCGTCGAAGAATGCGTCGACCGGCTCGCGCAGGGCGGCCAGGCGTGCCAGCGATTCGTTGTACTGACGCGCCGCGGCCATTGGCTGTACAGCCTGGTCCGCTTGCTGGATCGCCGAGTACAGCGAGAACTCATTGGCGTTGTCGAAGTACTTGGCCTGGACTTCGGTCGGTACCGAGCCTTCCACCTTGCTCAGCAGGTTCGACACACGCTTGTTCACCGCCGCCAGCGCTGCCGCTTCCGGCAGTTTGCGGAAGGCCTGAACCGCTTGTACACGCTGGTCGAAGTCCAGCGCCGAACCCGGCTTCAGGGCACGTACCGACAGGTACGTCGCGACATCCACGCCTTCGTCTTCGTAACGCGCACGCAGACGATCGAAGATGAACTCCAGCACCGCATCGTTCAGGCCGGCAGCCTTGACCTTGGCACCGAACGCATTCACGGCGAAAGCCACGGCGTCGTTCAGGTCCAGATCCAGTTGTTTCTCGATCAGGATCCGCAACACGCCCAATGCCGCACGGCGCAGGGCATACGGGTCTTTGCTGCCGGTCGGCAGCATGCCGATGCCGAAGATGCCGACCAGGGTGTCGAGCTTGTCGGCGATGGCCACGGCCGCACCAGTCAGGGTGGCTGGCAGTTCAGCGCCGGCACCGCGTGGCATGTATTGCTCGTTCAGCGCCAGGGCGACGTCTTCCGGCTCGCCGTCATTGAGGGCGTAGTAGTAACCGGCGACACCTTGCATCTCCGGGAACTCGCCGACCATTTCGGTGGCCAGGTCGCACTTGGACAGCAGGCCTGCGCGGGCAGCCCACGAAGCGTTGCCGCCGATGCGTGCGGCAATGTACGCGGCCAGTTTCGAAACACGTTCGGCCTTGTCGTAGACGCTGCCGAGTTTTTCCTGGAACACCACGTTCTGCAGGCGATCATTGAACGCTTCGAGTTTCTGCTTCTTGTCCTGCTTGAAGAAGAACTCGGCGTCGGTCAGACGTGGGCGAACCACCTTCTCGTTACCGGCGATGATCTGCTGCGGGTCTTTGGATTCGATGTTGGCCACGGTGATGAAACGTGGCAGCAACTTGCCGTCGGCATCCAGCAGGCAGAAGTACTTCTGGTTGTCCTGCATGGTGGTGATCAGTGCTTCCTGTGGCACGTCGAGGAACCGCTCCTCGAACGAGCACACCAGCGGCACTGGCCACTCGACCAGCGCGGTCACTTCGTCGAGCAGCGCCGGCGGCACGATCGCGGTGCCTTCCTGGCGGGTCGCCAGTTCTTCGGTGCGTTTGCTGATGATTTCGCGACGCTCGTTGGCGTCGGCCAGCACGTAGGCGGCACGCAGATCGGCCAGGTAGCTCGACGGCGAACCGATGCGCACGCTTTGCGGGTGGTGGAAACGGTGGCCACGGGATTCACGGCCAGCCTTTTGCGCGAGGATCGTGCAGTCGATGACCAGGTCGCCGAGCAGCATCACCAGCCATTGGGTCGGACGCACGAACTCTTCCTTGCGCGCCCCCCAACGCATGCGTTTCGGGATCGGCAGGTCGTTCAGCGAGTCTTCGACGATGGTCGGCAGCAGGCTGGCGGTCGGCTTGCCGGCGATGTTCTGGCTGTAGCGCAGTTTCGGACCGCTCTGGTCGATTTCGCTCAGCTCGACGCCGCACTTCTTGGCAAAGCCCAGTGCCGCTTGAGTCGGGTTGCCTTCGGCATCGAATGCAGCCTGACGTGGCGGGCCGTCGAGGTTGATGCTGCGATCCGGCTGCTGGGTGGCCAGCGCGGTGATCAGCACAGCCAGACGACGCGGCGCGGCGTAGACGGTTTTGGTCTCGTAATTCAGGCCGGCAGCTTGCAGGCCCTTGTCGATACCGGCCAGGAACGCTTCGGCCAGGGTGTTCAGGGCTTTGGGTGGCAGTTCTTCGGTGCCCAGTTCAACCAGAAAATCTTGAGCACTCATTGTGCAGCCTCCAGCTTGGCCAGTACTTCGTCACGCAGGTCCGGGGTTGCCATCGGGAAGCCCAGCTTGGCGCGGGCCAGCAGGTAGGCTTGGGCGACGGAACGCGCCAGGGTGCGAACGCGCAGAATGTATTGCTGACGCGCAGTCACCGAGATCGCCCGGCGCGCATCCAGCAGGTTGAAGGTGTGCGAGGCCTTCAGGACCATTTCGTAGCTTGGCAACGGCAGCGGCTGGTCGAGTTCGATCAGGCGCTTGGCTTCGCTTTCATAGAAGTCGAACAGTTCGAACAGCTTGTCGACGTTGGCGTGTTCGAAGTTGTAGGTGGACTGCTCCACTTCGTTCTGGTGGAACACGTCGCCGTAGGTCACTTTGCCGAACGGACCGTCAGCCCAGACCAGGTCGTAGACCGAATCCACGCCTTGCAGGTACATGGCCAGACGCTCGAGACCGTAGGTGATCTCGCCGGTCACCGGGTAGCACTCGATGCCGCCCGCCTGCTGGAAGTAAGTGAACTGGGTCACTTCCATGCCGTTCAGCCAGACTTCCCAGCCCAGACCCCAGGCGCCGAGAGTCGGCGATTCCCAGTTGTCTTCGACGAAGCGGATGTCGTGGACCAGCGGGTCCAGGCCGACATGCTTGAGGGAGCCCAGGTACAGCTCCTGGAAGTTGTCCGGGTTCGGCTTCAGGACTACCTGGAACTGGTAGTAGTGCTGCAGACGGTTCGGGTTTTCGCCGTAACGGCCGTCAGTCGGACGGCGGCTTGGCTGCACGTAAGCGGCGTTCCAGGTTTCCGGGCCGATGGCGCGCAGGAATGTCGCGGTGTGGAAAGTGCCGGCGCCTACTTCCATATCGTAGGGCTGAAGTACCACACAACCTTGCTCGGCCCAGTATTGCTGGAGCGCGAGGATCAAGTCTTGGAAGGTACGCACGGCTGGCGTAGGCTGGCTCACGAAATTCACCTGTTTCTTGGGCTGCGATTTAAAGAGCGGGAGTATACCCGATTCAGTCGCACCTCCACCCCCTGGAGCCTTATGCCACGCTGCTTTTGGTGCAACGAAGATCCGCTGTACATGGCTTACCACGATCAGGAGTGGGGCACGCCGCTACGCGATGCGCAGGGTTTGTTCGAGTTGCTTTTGCTCGAAGGGTTCCAGGCCGGGCTTTCGTGGATCACCGTGCTGCGCAAGCGCGAGCGATATCGCGAGGTGCTGTTCGGCTTCGACGTACAGCGCGTGGCGCAGATGAGCGACGCGGAAATCGACGAATTGATGCTCGATCCGGGGATCATCCGCAACCGTCTCAAACTCAATGCCGCCCGGCGTAACGCCCAGGCCTGGCTGGCGCTGGAAGATCCGGTGGCCTTCCTCTGGTCGTTTGTGGATAACCGCCCGGTGATCAATCATTTCAAGGATCGCAGCGAAGTCCCGGCCATTACCCCGCAAGCCGTGGCCATGAGCAAAGGCTTGAAAAAAGCCGGTTTCACCTTCGTCGGTCCGACTATCTGCTACGCGCTGATGCAGGCCTCGGGCATGGTCATGGACCACACCCAGGACTGCGACCGCTACGCGCAGCTCGTCAACGGCGGTTAGAATGGCCGCCTCGCGCACAGCACAAGATCAGGAGTGACCTGTGGAAAAGTTTAAAGGCGCCATGCTGGTTGGCGCTCTGCGGCTGTTTGCCCTGCTTCCGTGGCGGGCCGTGCAGGCCGTGGGTTCGGCAATCGGCTGGATCATGTGGAAAACCCCCAACCGTTCCCGCGATGTGGTGCGGATCAACCTCGCCAAATGTTTTCCACAGATGGACCCGGCCGAACGTGAGCGTCTGGTCGGCCAGAGCCTGAAAGACATCGGCAAGTCCCTGACCGAAAGCGCCTGCGCCTGGATCTGGCCGGCCCAGCGTTCCATCGACCTGGTGCGCGAAGTCGAAGGCCTCGACATCCTCAAGGATGCGCTGGCGTCGGGCAAAGGCGTGGTCGGCATCACCAGCCACCTGGGCAACTGGGAAGTGCTCAATCACTTCTATTGCAGCCAGTGCAAACCGATCATTTTCTATCGCCCGCCCAAGCTCAAGGCTGTGGATGAATTGCTGCGCAAACAGCGGGTGCAGTTGGGCAACCGCGTGGCGGCGTCGACCAAGGAAGGCATCCTCAGCGTCATCAAGGAAGTGCGCAAGGGCGGTCAGGTGGGGATTCCGGCGGACCCGGAGCCGGCCGAATCCGCCGGGATCTTCGTGCCGTTCTTCGCCACCCAGGCCCTGACCAGCAAGTTTGTGCCGAACATGCTCGCTGGCGGCAAGGCCGTAGGGGTGTTCCTGCATGCCCTGCGTCTGCCGGACGGTTCCGGCTACAAGGTGATTCTGGAAGCCGCGCCGGAAGCCATGTACAGCACCGACACCGAAACGTCCTGCGCGGCGATGAGTCAGGTGGTCGAGCGTTACGTGGCGGCTTACCCGAGCCAGTACATGTGGAGCATGAAGCGCTTCAAGAAGCGTCCGCCGGGTGAGGCGCGCTGGTACTGATCGGCGATGTGCAATTGTGGATAACCTGACAAAACGGGTTATCCACAATCCTCACGGCTTCTGCCGGTCCAGCTTCTTCAGAAACACCGTCATTTCCTTCTCGGCCTGCTTGTCGCCATGGGCCTGGGCCGCTTCCAGCCCCTGCTCCCATGCCTGCCGCGCAGCCGCCAGATCACCCAGCGCCAACTGCGCCTTGCCCAACAATTTCCACGCCGCCGAATACTTCGAATCGAAGCCGACACACCGCTGCAAATGCTCGACTGCCTTCGCGTTCTCCCCCAGATCCAGATAACCCTTGCCGAGGCCGAAGCGCAGCAGCGAGTTATCCACACCCTTGGCGAGCATTTTTTCCAGGGATTCGATCATCGGTCTCGCCTCTTGGTCGGTCAGAAGAAACTCAGGCCCACGTGGAACAGCTTCTCCACATCGCGAATATGCTTTTTATCCACAAGGAACAGAATCACATGGTCGCCGGCGGCGATCACCGTATCGTCGTGGGCGATGATTACTTCTTCATCGCGAATGATCGCGCCGATGGTGGTCCCCGGCGGCAGCGCGATGTTTTCGATGGCCTTGCCGATGACCTTGCTCGACTTCGAATCGCCATGAGCCACCGCTTCGATGGCTTCCGCCGCACCCCGGCGCAACGAGTGCACGCTGACGATATCGCCGCGCCGCACGTGGGCCAGCAAGGTGCCGATGGTCGCCAGTTGCGGACTGATGGCGATGTCGATGTCGCCGCCCTGGATCAGGTCGACGTAGGCCGGGTTGTTGATGATCGTCATCACCTTCTTTGCGCCCAGACGCTTGGCCAGCAGCGACGACATGATGTTGGCTTCGTCATCGTTGGTCAGTGCGAGGAAGATGTCCGCGTCGGCGATGTTTTCTTCCAGCAGCAGATCGCGATCCGACGCACTGCCCTGCAGCACCACGGTGCTGTCGAGGGTGTCGGAGAGGTAGCGGCAGCGCGCCGGATTCATCTCGATGATCTTCACTTGATAACGGCTTTCGATGGCCTCGGCCAGCCGTTCGCCGATCTGCCCGCCGCCGGCAATCACGATACGTTTGTAGCTTTCGTCGAGCCGGCGCATTTCGCTCATCACCGCGCGAATGTTCGCACGGGCGGCGATGAAGAAGACTTCGTCGTCGGCCTCGATCACTGTGTCGCCCTGGGGAAGAATCGGTCGGTCACGACGGAAAATCGCGGCGACTCGGGTTTCCACATTCGGCATGTGTTCGCGCAACTGGCGCAGTTGCTGACCCACCAGCGGCCCGCCGTAGTAGGCGCGCACCGCAACCAGTTGCGCCTGGCCTTCGGCGAAATCGATCACCTGCAAGGCGCCGGGATGCTGGATCAGACGCTTGATGTAGTTGGTGACGACCTGCTCGGGACTGATCAGCACGTCGACCGGAATCGCCTCGTTCTGGAACAGTTGCTCCTCGCGGGTCAGGTACGACGCTTCGCGCACCCGGGCAATCTTGGTCGGGGTGTGGAACAGGGTGTGGGCGACCTGGCAGGCGACCATGTTGGTTTCGTCGCTGTTGGTCACCGCGACCAGCATGTCGGCGTCGTCGGCACCGGCCTGACGCAGAATGTTCGGCAACGAGCCACGGCCCTGCACGGTGCGAATGTCGAGGCGATCGCCAAGATCGCGCAGACGGTCGCCGTCAGTGTCGACCACCGTGATGTCGTTGGCCTCGCTGGCCAGATGTTCAGCCAGCGAACCGCCGACCTGTCCCGCACCGAGGATGATGATTTTCATCCAGTCACTCCATTGAATCCGTTTAGCCGCGCGCGGCAGCGATCTTGATCAGCTTGGCGTAGTAGAACCCGTCATGCCCGCCCTGCTGGGCCAGCAATTGGCGACCATGGGGTTGCTTGATCCCGGCCTGAGTGGCCAGATCCAGTTCCCGGGCACCCGGCGTACGCTCAAGGAACGCGGCGATCACTTCGGTGTTCTCGGTCGGCAAGGTCGAGCAGGTGGCGTAGAGCAGGATGCCGCCCACTTCGAGGGTTTTCCACATCGCGTCGAGCAGTTCGCCTTGCAGTTGCGCGAGGGCGGCGATGTCGTCGGCCTGACGGGTCAGCTTGATGTCCGGATGGCGGCGGATCACCCCGGTGGCCGAGCACGGCGCGTCGAGCAGGATGCGCTGGAACGGTTTGCCGTCCCACCACGCGGCCGTGTCGCGACCGTCGGCGGCGATCAGTTCGGCGCTCAGACCGAGGCGTTCTAGGTTTTCCTTCACCCGCACCAGACGCTTGGCTTCCAGATCCACCGCCACCACACCGGCCAGCGCCGGTTCGGCTTCGAGGATGTGGCACGTCTTGCCGCCCGGTGCACAGCAGGCGTCCAGCACTCGCTGGCCCGGCGCGAGGTCGAGCAGGTCGGCGGCCAGTTGCGCGGCTTCGTCCTGCACACTGATCCAGCCCTCGGCGAAACCCGGCAGGCTGCGCACGTCGGCGGCAGCGTCGAGGACGATGCCGTCGCGGCTGAAGGTGCACGCCTTCGCGGCGATGCCCGCTTCAGTCAGCAGACCAAGGTAGGCGTCGCGGCTGTGATGACGGCGATTGACCCGCAGGATCATCGGCGGATGCGCGTTGTTGGCCTCGCAGATCGCTTCCCATTGCTCAGGCCAGAAGGCCTTGAGGGATTTTTGCAGCCAGCGCGGGTGGGCGGTGCGCACCACCGGGTCGCGCTCTAGTTCGGCGAAGATCGCCTCATGCTCACGTTGGGCGTTGCGCAGCACGGCGTTGAGCAGACCTTTAGCCCACGGCTTTTTCAGCTTGTCGGCGCAACCGACGGTTTCGCCGATAGCGGCGTGCGGCGGGACGCGGGTGTAGAGCAGTTGATAGAGACCGACCAGCAGCAATGCCTCGACATCGGCGTCCGCCGCCTTGAACGGCTTCTGCAGCAGTTTTTCCGCCAGCGCCGACAAACGTGGCTGCCAACGGGCGGTACCGAACGCCAGGTCCTGGGTGAAGCCGCGATCGCGATCTTCGACCTTGTCCAGTTGGGTCGGCAGGGAGCTGTTGAGCGAAGCCTTGCCGCTCAGGACAGCGGCGAGTGCCTTGGCGGCGGCCAGACGCGGGTTCATTGCGCGTCCACCGCTGCGCCCAGCACGGTGCCGGTGGCGAATTTCTCACGACGGCTGTTGAACAGGTCGCTGAAGTTCAGCGCCTTGCCGCCGGGCAATTGCAGGCGGGTCAGGCAGAGCGCCTGTTCGCCACAGGCGACGAGCAAACCGTCCTTGCTGGCGCCGAGAATGGTGCCCGGTGCGCCTTTGCCTTCGGCCAGTGTCGCCGCCAGCACTTTCAGCGCTTCGCCGTTGAGCGTGCTGTGAGTGATCGGCCATGGGTTGAAGGCGCGGACCAGACGTTCCAGCTCGACGGCCGGACGGCTCCAGTCGATGCGTGCCTCGTCCTTGTTCAGTTTGTGGGCGTAGGTGGCGAGCTCATCGTTCTGCACTTCGCCTTCCAGGGTGCCGGCGGCCAGACCGGCAATCGCTTGCACGACGGCGGGCGGGCCCATTTCGGCGAGGCGATCATGGAGACTGCCGCCGGTGTCTTCGGCGCTGATCGGGGTCACGACCTTGAGCAGCATCGGCCCGGTATCCAGGCCGGCCTCCATGCGCATCACGGTCACGCCGCTCTCGGCATCGCCCGCTTCCACGGCACGCTGGATCGGCGCCGCACCGCGCCAGCGTGGCAGCAGCGAGGCGTGGCTGTTGATGCAACCCAGACGCGGAATATCCAGCACCGCTTGCGGCAGGATCAGGCCGTAGGCCACCACCACCATCAAATCCGGTTTCAGCGCAGCGAGCTCGGCCTGAGCGTCAGCGTTGCGCAGGGTCGGCGGCTGCAACACCTGGATATTGTTTTCCAGGGCGAGCTGTTTGACCGGGCTCGGCATCAGTTTTTGCCCACGACCGGCCGGGCGATCCGGTTGGGTGTAGACCGCAACGATCTCGTAAGGGCTGTCCAGCAGGGCCTTGAGGTGTTCGGCGGCGAATTCCGGGGTGCCGGCAAAAACGATGCGCAGTGGCTCAGTCATGGGGGAGTCTCATAAAAAGAAAAAGGCTTGCCGCAGCAAGCCTTTGGAGAGGGGCATCAAGCGTTCTGGCGGTGCTGCTTTTCCAGTTTCTTCTTGATCCGGTCGCGTTTGAGCGTGGACAGGTAATCGACGAACAACTTGCCGTTGAGGTGGTCGCATTCGTGCTGGATGCACACCGCGAGCAGGCCTTCGGCGATCAGTTCGTAAGGATTGCCGTCGCGGTCCAGAGCCTTGATCTTGACCTTCTGCGGGCGGTCGACGTTTTCGTAGAAGCCCGGCACCGAGAGGCAGCCTTCCTGGTATTGCTCCATTTCGTCGGTCAGCGATTCGAACTCGGGGTTGATGAACACCCGCGGTTCGGTGCGGTCTTCGGAAAGGTCCATCACGACGATACGTTTGTGCACGTTGACCTGGGTCGCGGCAAGGCCGATGCCCGGCGCTTCATACATTGTTTCAAACATATCATCGACCAGCTGACGCACTTCGTCGTCCACTACAGCCACAGGTTTGGCGATAGTGCGCAGACGCGGGTCCGGAAATTCGAGGATGTTCAAAATGGCCATAAGCTTGATTGCTGCACGTGTGAGGTAAAGTCGGGCGATGGCCTGGCGGGTCCGAAGATGCAGGCTACCGTTGTGAAACGTAGCTCCTTGCTTTTCAGCATAGAGCAGGGAGCGAGCCACGGGGGCTCTGGCGTTTCACGCGAACGCACATAATAAAGGGATTCACCGCATGAGGAAATCACTACTCGCCCTGCTGTTTCTGGCCTCGGCCGGTGCAGCGCACGGGCAAGTGCAACTCAAGGAAGGTTTTCCGCAGCAATACACGGTGGTTTCGGGGGATACGCTCTGGGACATCTCCGGTAAATATTTGCGCGAACCCTGGCAATGGCCGCAGCTGTGGCGGGCCAATCCGCAGATCGAAAACCCCAACCTGATCTATCCGGGCGACACGCTGACGCTCAGTTACGTCAACGGCCAGCCGCGCCTGACCGTCAATCGCGGCGAGTCGCGCGGCACCATCAAGCTGTCGCCACGCATTCGCACCAGCCCGGTGGCCGAGGCGATTCCGAGCATTCCGCTCAAATCGATCAACAGCTTTCTGCTGAGCAACCGCATCGTCGACAAGGTCGAGGACTTCGACAAGGCGCCGTACATCGTCGCCGGCGATGCCGAACGGGTGCTCAGCGGCACCGGTGACCGGATCTTCGCCCGTGGCCATTTCGACCCGAACCAGCCGGTCTACGGCATCTTTCGCCAGGGCAAGGTCTACACCGATCCGCAGAGCAAAGAGTTTTTGGGGATCAACGCCGACGACATCGGCGGCGGTGAAATCGTCGCCACCGAAGGCGACGTCGCCACCCTCGCGCTGCAACGCACGACTCAGGAAGTGCGCCTCGGCGACCGCTTGTTCAGTGGCGAAGAGCGTTCGATCAACTCGACCTTCATGCCTAGCGCTCCCACCACCGACATCAACGGCCTGATCATCGATGTGCCGCGCGGCGTCACGCAGATCGGCGCGATGGACGTGGTGACCCTGAACAAGGGCAAACGCGACGGCCTGGCCGAGGGCAACGTGCTGGTGGTGATGAAAACCGGGGAAACCGTGCGTGACCGAATCACTGGCCAGCCACTGAAAATCCCCGATGAACGCGCCGGCTTGCTGATGGTGTTCCGCACCTACGACAAACTCAGTTACGGCCTCGTGCTGAACGCATCGCGCTCGCTCGCTGTGCTGGACAAGGTGCGAAATCCTTAGCTGGCTTCACAAGTTACCAACAGAGTTATCCACAGCTTGTTCCGAAAGGTTCGGGCCTTATAACGATCAAGGATGATCCATGATGATGCCTGTCTCTGCGTCGGTTTCCCCGGCGGAGCTGGAAGCGCGCCTGCGCCTGCACCGCTTGCCGCAAATCGGTCCCAAGCGTTTCACCAAACTGCTCGAGGCCTTCGGCTGCGCCTCGAAGGCAATCAGCGCTCCGGCCAGCGCATGGCGTTCGCTGGGTTTGCCAGCGGCCAGCGCCGAGGCACGTCGCTGCCCGGAGGTTCGCGACGGCGCCAGCCATGCATTGCGCTGGCTAGAGCGTCCGGATCAACATTTACTGATGTGGGACCAAACGGATTACCCGGTCTTGCTGAGGCAGATTCCCGACCCGCCGCCCTTGTTGTTTGTCGCTGGCGATCCGCAGATTCTGGAAAAACCGCAACTGGCGATGGTTGGCAGTCGCCGCGCTTCCCGCCCGGGCATGGACACTGCCGCTGCGTTTTCCCGCAGTCTCGCGGGGGCCGGATTCGTCATCACCAGTGGTCTGGCGTTGGGCATCGATGCGGCGGCGCATCAAGCCGCTGTGGATGTCGGCGGGCAAACGGTCGGCGTGCTCGGTACCGGTCTGGAAAACTTTTATCCACAGCGCAACCGGCGGCTGGCGGACGCGATGATTGCGTCCGGCAGCGCGGTGCTTTCGGAATTCCCTCTGGACACCGGGCCGACGGCGAGCAACTTCCCGAGACGCAACCGGATCATCAGCGGTTTGTCCCTCGGCGTGCTGGTGGTCGAGGCCAGCGTTGCCAGCGGTTCGCTCATTACTGCACGGCTGGCAGCGGAACAGGGGCGCGAGGTGTATGCCATTCCGGGTTCGATCCATCACCCCGGCGCCCGGGGCTGTCATCAACTGATCCGTGACGGCGCCGTGCTGGTGGAAACCATCGAGCACATTCTCGAAGCCCTGCGCGGCTGGCAGCATCTGCCGGTATCCACAGCCGCAGCGAATTCGGATAACCCGTTGTTGCGTCTGCTGCACGCGGCGCCGCACACCAGCGAAGGCCTGGCCGACAGCAGTGGCTGGGCGCTGCCCAAAGTGCTGGCGGCGCTGACCGAACTGGAGATGGATGGCCGCGCAGTGTGCGAAAACGGCCGATGGTTTGCGCGCGTGAGCTAGGTTTTACATTGAAGATCGGTAAACTGCGCGAAACCTGTTTGCGGAGAGTTTTTCATGGTCAACAGTTGGCGTGTGCAACAAGCCGCACGAGAGATTCGCGCCGGGGCGGTGATTGCCTATCCAACCGAAGCCGTCTGGGGGCTGGGGTGCGATCCTTGGAATGAAGAAGCGGTGGATCGCCTGTTGGCGATCAAGAACCGTTCGGTGGACAAGGGGCTGATCCTGGTCGCCGACAACATTCGTCAGTTCGATTTTCTGTTCGAGGATTTCCCCCAGGACTGGATCGACCGCATGGCCAGCACCTGGCCGGGCCCGAACACCTGGCTGGTGCCGCATCAGAACCTGTTGCCGGAGTGGGTGACCGGGGTGCATGACACCGTGGCGCTGCGGGTCAGCGATCATCCGCAGGTGCGGGATCTGTGCTCGTTGGTAGGGCCGTTGATTTCGACGTCGGCCAATCCGCAGGGGCGGCCGGCAGCGAAGAGTCGCTTGCGGGTTGAGCAATATTTCCGAGGTCAGGTCGATCTGGTGCTCGGCGGAGCGCTTGGCGGTCGCAAGAACCCGAGCCTGATTCGGGATCTGGCCACCGGCAATATCGTGCGCCCGGCCTGATACCACCCGTGGTTAATTTCGTGAGTACTCCTCGGCTTTCATGGCGAGGAGTACTACGCGTGCCTGCGATTTTTCCTTCATTTAGCTGAAGTTATAGCCCCGCGTTTTGTTTGAATTTTTCCTTTCTACGTCAGATGAATCTTTAAGTATTCAATTGTTGTAATTTTTCCGACGTTATTCTCAGAAGCCACACAGTGGCGATTTTTCTAAAACCATTCATTATTTCAATGCGCTCAGAAAACTTCGAAAGGTTAACGGCTGCGGAGAAGAAATGGATATCAGGGATTCGCAATTAACGGATTATCTGCAGGAGATTCAGACGACCTTTAAAAGGCGTCATGAAAACTATCGCATCGTTATTCTTGAAGCAGGATCAGACACACGAGAGTTTGAACGGTTTGTTTTCCGCCATTTTCGGCTGCGATTGCAACACTACATGTTGACACCCAGAGCCAGGTCACTTGAAACACACCTGGCGATTATTTCGCGCAGTACCCACTTTTTGTTGTATCAGCACGACAGGCCCACGGCTGTATTGAGAGTGACCCCTGCGCCGTTCGAATGGGCCTCGCTGACGCAGCAGCAACTTTCTCCTGCCACGACGCTATCGCGCCATGTCGAGTTCAGTCGCTTGATCAGTCACTCGCAAACGCAGTTCCCCATGTCGATCAATGGCCTGCTGGCGGCTGCCACGGAATGGGCTGTCACGCGGGGTTATGAAGGGGTTACCGCACTGTGCCGATCACCGCAGCGGCGACTGTTCCAGCGCTTCGGCCTGACGCCCATCACCACCGACGCTCTGCGCATCGAACAACGCCAACGCGGCGATTACTGGCTGCTCTCGGCTCAATGGCAGCAAATCCTCACAGCACTTCAACAGTCTGCTCACCTGCTTGCCAACCCATTGGAGACCCCCGTTGATGAATACGCCTCTCAGTTTTGAACAGCAATTAAGCCTGCTCGATGAGCGAATCGAAAAGTCATGGGCCGATATTCTGGAAAGTTCGCGGCTGGTGAATGCCATCCGCGAAGGTAGCGTTTCAAAAGCCTTATATGCGATCTACATGATTCAGACTTGTCACTACACGGCACACAACGCACGTAATCAAGGATTGGTCGGAGTTCGACATGCGGATAATCCGGTCTATGCCAAGTTCTGCTTTGAACACGCGGCGCAAGAAGTCGGTCATGAAAAAATGGCGCTGCATGATGTCATGAGTCTAGGTTTAAAGAACGAAGTATTCGATATTCCGCCAGCACTTCCGGCCACCGATGTGCTGATCGCTTATTTATATTGGATCTCCTTTACCGGTAACCCGTTACAACGGCTTGGTTATAGTTATTGGGCAGAAAATGCCTATCAGTTCATCACTCCGCTCATTGATAGCCTGAGTGAAACGCTGGCGCTAAAACCTGCGCAACTGACTTTCTTCATCGCGCATTCCGACATTGATATCGAGCACTTCAATGAAATCAAACTCATGTTGCAGCGCACCTGCAAGCGACAGGAAGACTGGGATGCGATCACCACTGTCATGGAAACCAGTCTGCGCCTGACCGGCAACATGCTCGAGGCGGTTTATGAGCAGTTTGAAGCCTGGCAAAACGGGTTGGCGCCCCGCTATGACTTTCTCCATGCACTGGACAACCAATGAAGGCCGCCCGCCCATGCTCAGATCAGATGGCTGGAGGCAGACATGGCTGATTATTTTGACCGGCTCAACTACACGCTCGGGGATGAGGACACCGCGCTTGAGTACGCGATCCTGCCCAGACGTGCCAGGCACGTGCTGGGTATCGCCGGATGCGGCGGCCGGCTGTTGCCGTTGCTGGCCGCCGCCCCGTCACGCATGACCTGCACCGATATCAGTGCGCCTCAACTGGCGTTTACCCGATTGCGTTTTGCCCTGCTGGAACAGACCGATCACGAGTCGTTCATGGCGTTCATGGGCTATCGAATGGAAAGTATGCGGGCGCGGCGCCGCTCCATTTTCCAGCAACTGGTTTTACCGCCGACGGATCGTCGCTGGCTGTCCGCGTTCTTCCAGTCCCGGCACTGGGAAGCGCCGATTTACATGGGCGCATTCGAACAGACCCTGAAGCGGTTGGCGAAGATCACCGGACTGTTTACCGGCAAGGCCGGCCGGGGCATTTTTCAGTTCAGCCAGCTTGACGAACAAACGGAGTATTACCGAAACCGTTTTCCGCTCAAGCGCTGGAAAGCCGTGATCGCTTTGCTGGGAAACGCGGCAGTCCTCAATTCGCTGCTGTACAAGGGCGCGTTTCCACCCAACAACCTGGGGATCAGTTCCCGCGCGGCGTATCTGGAAATTTTCCATACGTTGTTCACCACTCAGGTGGTCCGCGAGAGCTTTTTCCTGCAAATGCTGTTTTTTGGAGAGCTGCGTTATCCACAAGGCTTTCCGCTGGAGTGCGATCCGCAGATTTTCCAGCGGGCCCGTGAGGGTCTGCAGCATTGCGAGTTACGCGTGGTGCAGGCCGACATCCTTGACTGTGCTGCCGGGGAAACAGCCATCGATTTCGTATCGTTGTCGGACGTGCCTTCCTTCATGCCCGAAGCGGCCGGAAAAAATGTCCTGCAGCGTCTGGCTCCAGCTCTGTCGGAAAACGCGCAAGTGGTCATGCGGGGGCATTTGCATGTGGTGCGACCTGATTGCGCAGGTTTCTGCGATATCACCCATCAGTACCAGGCAGACATTGCGCGAGAAAAAACCCAGCTCTGGCATGTCCAGGTCTATCGCCGCACACCCTCCTTGCAGGTATCCCGATGAACACTTTTCAACCGACCGTCAATTGGGTCAAAAACCGTGTCCGGCAAGCGCGTGACGATCAGCAGCAGTTATTCGATGCGGGGCTGAATGGTCTGAAACTGGCTAAACGTGAAGGCAAAGAAATCGAACTCGAAAGCGGCGAGCGGCTGACCGAGTTTCTTTCCTGTTCTTATCTGGGGCTGGAGTTTGATCCACGCTTGATTCAAGGAGCGGTGAGTGCCGCGGAGTCCTTCGGCGTACAGTTCGCCGCCGCACGAACCCGAGCGTTGTTGCCGCCCATGCGTGAGCTGGATGAGCTGCTCAACCGGTTATTTCAGGGGCACACGGTCACCTTCAACTCGGTGGGCAGTGCGCATCTTGGCTGTCTGCCGCTGCTAGGCTCCGGTGAGATGCCCTCCTATCCCATGCGTCGTGGCCCTTGCTGGATTGTCGACCGTGCCGCTCACGCGTCGATGCAAGTGCTACAAGGCATTCTCTGGCAATTCGGGCCGATACAGCGCCGCGATTGCAGCGATGTAGAGCAGGTGGAGGAAGCGTGCTCAACGGCGGTCGCGGCGGGTAATACACCCATCATCCTGACTGACAGCATTGGCTCGATGCGCGGTGTGTACCCGGTCAATCGCCTGCTGCAACTGGCGGAGCGTTTCGACGGTTATCTCTATGCGGATGACGCCCACGGTACCTCGATCCATGGCGTTGCCGGTGGTGGTTACGCACTGGACGCTGCGGATGAACGACACCACGGCCGGCTGATCCTCCTGTCGTCGCTGTCCAAGGCGTTCGGCGCAACCGGTGGGGCAATCACTGTGCGCACCGAAGCCGATGCCGAGATGATTCGGCGCCATGCATCGACCTACACGTTTGGCGGGCCATTGTCCGTTGGCGGGGTGGGCGCGGCAGTCGCTTCGGGGAAAATTCATTTGTCGCCGGAGCTGGGTCAATTGCAAGTGGCGCTGTGGAGAAATATCGCCACGATCGACCGTTTGCTGGGGCCAGTGCTGGGCAATCATCACGTCGCGTCCCCCATTCGTTTTGTCCGGGTTGGGGCCGAGAGAGATGCGATCAGCCTGGCGCAGCATTTGCGCCGGCAGGGTATGGCGGTCACTACCGCGCTGTTTCCGGTGGTGGCCAAGGGCGAGGCGATTCTGCGTCTGGCCATCAGCGCGAGTCACAGTCAGCGCCAGCTGGAATGTCTGGCGAACGCCGTCCGTAGTGGATTCGATGAGCTGGGCATTCGTCAGGGAGGGCGCGGCCATGAGCAATGAACTCGTCACGGAGGTATCGGCCGAGGCTCTCTCACACAAATTGGCTCACGCACGCTCACTGCCATGGTTTCGTGCGCTGTATCCGCGAATCCTTGAAGTACAGGAATTGGCCGATCTGAATCGACTGCCGGTTCTGGCGGTGGAAGACGAGTCCGGCGGCGGGCTGTTTACCGCGCTCGGTGAAGCTTCACATCGAGCGCCGGGCGGCGGACTGACCCTGACCTCGGGAGGCAGCACCGGCAATCGCAAACAGATCAGCCATTCCTGGGCGTTCAACGCTGCAATCGTGCCCTTGGGGGCACGGATGTTCGGTGCGACGGACGAACGCCCTGAGGTGGCCATCAACTGCCTGACGGCCGGGGAAATGCAGGGCGCCTTCCAATACGCGTCAGCCATCGTCCGGCACATTGGCGCACGCCTGTTGCCTGCCGGTTCACAGATGGGCGTGCAGCGCGTCGCCGAGCTGATTCAGACACACAAGGCCGATGCGTTGATATGTACTCCCTCCTTCGCTGCCGCGTTGTTCAATCATGAGAGAGTCGGCGCTGTGCAATTGTGCAGCCTGAAGTGGCTTTACTACATTGGAGAACCCTGCAGTAAAACGCTGCGCGACCAGTTGGCCCGGGACTGGCCGATGCTCAACATTCGCTCGTTGGGCTATAGCTCGACGGAGACGGGTCCCATCGGTTTCCAGTGTGCCCATCTGGAGCACGGTTCTTATCACCTGCATGCCGACGCCATGCTGCTCGAAGTGGTTGATCCGTTGACCCTTCAAGCTGTGGCTGAAGAAGAAACCGGTGAGTTTTTACTGACGCCGCTGCTACCCGATCATGTGCCGTTGTTGCGTTACCGGATCGGGGATCGTGGGCGAATCCTTCGCACGGTGACGAAGTGTGCCTGTGGCAGTTCCATGCCGGTGCTGACGCTTGAGGGGAGGGTCGAGACATCGATCAAACTGGGTGGCGCGCTCATCACTCAGTCACAGGTATTGCACGTACTCCGGCAGCTTTTGCCGCAGTTGCACGCCACCGATGTCCAGGTGCAGATTGAACGGCAGCCCGAGGGGGCACGCATACGTCTGGTCCTCGCCGAGGACATACTGACAGCCGACACACAAAGCGTTATCGAAGATGCGTTGCAGGTCGAAGGACAGGCCAGCGCATTGCTCAGGTTGCCCGGCTTGCTGGGGCTGGAGGTGAAGCGTCTTGCCCGTCAGGAGTTCGAAACCACCCTGGCCGGCAAGACGCCGTTTTTTGTGACGTTTGAACAGACCCCGGCACCGTCATGAAGATGGGACGAGGTCATCGGTGGTCAGGGCAGCAGGACAGTGGAGCCCGTGGTGCGCCGCGCCGACAGCTCTGTCTGCGCTTTAGCCGCGTCTGCCAGCGGATAACGCTGGCTGATATCCACTTTCAGCTTGCCGCTGCTGATCATCCCGAACAGCTCGTCGGCCATGCGCTGCAGGTTTTCGGCGTTGTTGGCGTAGGTCGCCAGGGTCGGCCGGGTGACATACAGCGAACCTTTCGCCGCCAGAATCCCCAGGTTCACGCCGTCCACCGCGCCCGACGCGTTGCCGAAGCTCACCAGCAGGCCACGGGGCGCCACGCTGTCCAGCGACGCCGGCCAGGTGTCCTTGCCGACGCCGTCGTAGACCACCGGGACTTTTTTCCCGTCGGTCAATTCCAGAACCCGTTGGGCGACGTTTTCGTGGCTGTAGTCGATGGTTTCCCAGGCGCCGTGGGCCTGGGCCAGATCGGCTTTGGCTTTCGAGCTGACGGTGCCGATCAGCTTCACGCCCAGAGCCTTGGCCCATTGGCAGGCGAGCAAGCCGACACCGCCGGCTGCTGCGTGGAACAGAATGGTTTCGCCACCCTTGAGTTCGTAGGTCTGGCGCAGCAGGTACTGCACGGTCAGGCCCTTGAGCATCACGCCGGCGGCGGTTTCGAAGCTGATGGCGTCAGGCAGGTGCACCAGATTCGCTTCCGGCAGGACGTGGACGTCGCTGTACGCGCCCAGCGGGCCGCTGCCATAAGCCACGCGGTCACCGACCTTGAACCGGGTGACCTCGCTGCCCACCGCCTCGACAATGCCGGCGCCTTCCGCACCCACGCCCGACGGCAACGCCGGTGGCGCGTAAAGACCGCTGCGGTAGTAGGTGTCGATGAAGTTCAGGCCGATGGCCTTGTTGCTCACGCGAACCTGCAGCGGACCGGGCTCGGCGGGTTGATAGTCAACGTACTCAAGCACTTCGGGGCCGCCGTGGGCGCGGAACTGGATTCGCTTGGCCATCTGCCTACTCCTTGGGTCATTTGGGAAGGTCCCTATCGAACGCTCATGCTTGATCTTCGTCAACTGCGGCGTGCCGGTTTGCGATGGTATGCTACGCGCCCATTTGCGCGGGGTGCCGCGCAGTTCCGCCCGATCCAAGGTGAAGCCATGACGACCCGCACCGACGCCGTAAAGGCCTATCTGCTCGACCTGCAAGACCGCATCTGCGCCGCGCTGGAAACCGAAGACGGTGGCACGCGCTTCGTCGAAGACGCCTGGACCCGTCCGGCCGGCGGTGGCGGTCGGACCCGGGTGATCGAGAACGGCACGGTGATCGAAAAGGGTGGCGTCAACTTTTCCCACGTCTTCGGCAGCGGTTTGCCACCGTCCGCCAGCGCCCATCGGCCGGAGCTGGCCGGGCGTGGTTTCGAAGCCCTCGGCGTGTCGCTGGTGATCCACCCGCACAACCCGCATGTACCGACGTCCCACGCCAACGTGCGTTTTTTCATCGCCGAGAAGGAAGGTGAAGAACCGGTCTGGTGGTTCGGCGGTGGCTTCGATCTGACCCCGTACTACGGCAACGAAGAAGACTGCATCCACTGGCACCGCGTCGCCGAACAGGCCTGCGCGCCGTTCGGCCCGGACGTCTACCCGCGCTACAAGGCCTGGTGCGATACCTATTTCCACATCAAGCACCGCCACGAGCCGCGCGGTATCGGTGGCCTGTTCTTCGATGATCTGAACGAGTGGGACTTCGACACCAGTTTCGCCTTCATGCGCGCCATCGGCGATGCGTACATCGACGCTTACCTGCCGATCGTGCAGCGCCGCAAGAGCGACGCGTTCACCGCCAAGCAGCGCGAGTTCCAGGAATTCCGTCGCGGCCGTTATGTCGAGTTCAACCTGGTTTACGACCGTGGCACCCTGTTCGGCCTGCAATCGGGCGGGCGCACCGAATCGATCCTGATGTCGCTGCCGCCGCAAGTGCGCTGGGCCTACGACTGGAAAGCCGAGCCGGGCAGCGAAGAAGCGCGCCTGACCGAGTACTTCCTGCAAGACCGCGACTGGCTGGCCCAGGCCTGAGGACTTTTGATGGATCGTTACGTCGTTTTCGGTAATCCGATCGGCCACAGCAAGTCGCCGATGATTCACAAACTGTTCGCCGAACAGACCGGGCAGAGCCTCGACTACAGCACCCTGCTGGCGCCGCTCGACGATTTTTCCGGCTGCGCCACGGCGTTTTTCCAGGAAGGTCGCGGCGCGAACGTGACCGTGCCGTTCAAGGAAGACGCCTATCGCCTGGCCAATAGCCTGACCGCCCGCGCCGAACGCGCGGGTGCGGTGAACACTTTGAGCAAACTGGCTGACGGCAGCCTGCTCGGCGATAACACCGACGGCGCCGGGCTGGTGCGGGACCTGACGGTCAACGCCGGGTTCAGCCTTACCGGCAAACGCATTCTGCTGCTTGGCGCCGGTGGCGCAGTGCGCGGTGCGCTGGAGCCGTTGCTGGCGGAAAAACCGGCTTCGGTGATCATCGCCAATCGCACGGTGGACAAGGCCGAGCTGCTGGCCGAACTGTTCTGTGATCTGGGGCCGGTGTCGGCCAGTGGTTACGACTGGTTGCGCGAGCCGGTGGACGTGATCATCAACGCCACTTCCGCCAGCCTCACCGGCGACGTGCCGCCGATTGCCCCAAGCCTGATCGAGCCCGGCAAGACCCTGTGCTACGACATGATGTACGGCAAGGAGCCGACGGCGTTCTGCCGCTGGGCCAGTGAGCACGGAGCAGGCGTGGTGATGGATGGCTTGGGCATGTTGGCCGAGCAGGCTGCCGAAGCGTTCTTCCTGTGGCGCGGTGTACGTCCCGACACGGCGCCGGTTCTGGCGGAATTGCGTCGGCAGTTGGCGCTGTAAGGCGCCCTCAGTCCTCGAAGCGGATCGGGCATTTCTCCGGCCCTTCGAGTTTGCGTAATTCCTCCACCACCTGCGGTCGCGCCTGACGCAAGGTCAGGCTGCGATCCTGGCGCAGCAAACGTCGGGCTTCCTGATGGAGCATTTCCACGCCTGAATAGTCGATGAAGTTGATCTGTTGCGCCTCGATCACCACCCGCGCGCCGTGCATCCGTTGCAGGCGCACTTGCAGGTAGTGGCTGGCGCCGAAAAAGATCGACCCGCCGACCCGCAATACATCGTCTTCGCCATCGCGCCAATGCTGCACTCTGGGCTGCGAAGTGCGCTTGAGGTAGAAAAACAGCGAGGCCAGCACGCCGGCATAGATCGCCGTCTGCAACTCCAGCAACAACGTGGCGACGCAGGTCAGGCTCATCACCACGAACTCGGCCCGGCTGACCCGCAGCAGCGCACGAATGCCTCGATGATCCACCAGTCCCCAGGCGATCAACAGAATGCTGCCGGCCATGGCCGGGATCGGAATGTGCGCGATCAGCCCGGCACCGAAAATCGCGAACAGTGCCACCCACAACGCCGAGAACACCCCGGCCAATGGCGAACAGGCCCCGGCTTCATAGCTCAGCCCGGAACGGGTGAACGAGCCAGCGGACAACGATCCCGAAAAGAACGCCCCGACAATGTTCGAAAGACCCTGCGCGCGGACTTCCTGGTTGGCATCGAGCAGCTGCTGCGAGCGAGTGGATATCGATCGGGCAATCGACAGGCTGGTGACCAGCCCGAGCATGCCCACCGCCACGGCACTGGGCAGCAGGCGCAGGATCAGGTCCATATCCAGCGGTAACCCACTGAACGGCGGCAGGCGTCCGACAAAAGCGCTGACCAGTTGAACGTGGCCGAACATCGCCGGCCACAGCCACACCACTACACTGCCGAGCACCAAGGTCATCAACAGCGTTGGCCAACGCGGCAGCCACTGTTTGAGCAACGCGCCAACCACCACCGTCGCCACACCAAGGACCAGCGACGGTTTATCCACAGCCCCGAAATGGCTCAGCAAATCCATCAGGCTGGCCAGTGCCGTGGCCTTGGCCGGCAGATCCAGTCCCAGCAGGTTCGGCAATTGACCAATGGCAATCACCACCGCCGCGCCGAGGGTGAAACCCAGTACCACCGAATGCGAGACGAAATTCACCAGCGCGCCGAAGCGCAGCAGACCGAGCAGCCACTGGAAAATCCCGGCAAGGAAGGTCAGCAGCAGGATCAGGGTGATGTAGTCCTGAGACGCAGGCACGGCCAGCGGACTGACACTGGCGAACAGCACAATCGAAATCGCCGCCGTCGGGCCGCAGATCAGATGCCACGACGAGCCCCACAGACAAGCGATCAACACCGGGACGATGGCGGCGTAGAGCCCGTATTCCGGTGGGAGACCGGCGATAAGCGCGTAAGCAATCGACTGGGGCAACGCGAGAATCGCCCCGCTGAGCCCAACGACCAGGTCCCGCCCGACGCTGGCGCGGGTCTGCCGCGGCAGCCAGGTCAGGAAGGGGAAAAGTGAGCGACGACTGGGGAGGGCCATGGATCCTCGCGGGTGAAATTTTGCGCATTGTACGCAGCCCGGGACGCGGAGCGTCCATTGCGGCATTCCCACGCAGAGCGTGGGAACGATCGGCCCGCGCAGTTACAGTTTGGCTTTAACCGCCGGCAACGCATCTTTGCCGTCCACGGTCTTCACACCATCAAGCCACTTGTCCAACACCGCCGGATTCGCCTTGATCCAGGCCTTCGCCGCCTCCGCATTGCTGACCTTCTTGTTCACCACCTCGGCCATGATGCTGTTCTCCATCTCCTGAGTGAACGCAAGATTGGTCAGCAATTTACCCACATTCGGACAGGCCTCGGCGTAGCCCTTGCGGGTCAGGGTGTACACGCTACCCGTGTCGCCGAAGTATTTCTCGCCGCCCTTGAGGTAATGCATTTTCAGCTGCACGTTCATCGGGTGCGGGGTCCAGCCGAGGAAGGTGACGAACTTCTGTTTCTTCACCGCCCGCGAGACTTCGGCCAGCATCGCCTGTTCGCTGGACTCGATCAGCTTCCACTGGCCCAGGTCGAAGTCGTTTTTCTTGATGATCTCCTGCAGCGAGATGTTCGCCGGCGCGCCGGAGCCGATGCCGTAAATCTTCTTCTCGAATTTATCGGCGTACTTATTCAGGTCGGCAAAGTTATGCACACCCGCGTCCCACACGTAATCCGGCACGGCCAGGGTGAATTCGGTGCCATCGAGGTTCTTCGCCAGTTGGGTGACGTCGCCAGTGGCGACGAACTTGTCGTAGAAGCCCTGCTGCGCCGGCATCCAGTTGCCGAGGAACACGTCAACCTGGCCATCCTTCAAGCCGCCGAAGGTGATCGGCACCGCGAGGGTGTCGACTTTGGCCTTGTAGCCCATGCCCTCCAGCAGAAACCCGGTGATGGCGTTGGTCGCGGCGATGTCGCTCCAGCCGGGGTCGGCCATTTTCACCGTGTCGCAGCTCTCGGCGAACGCGGATGCGCTGCCCAGTGCCAGCAGACTGACCGTCACGACTGTGGATAACTTGACCATGGACTTCCCCTTAACGTTATTGGTTTTGGCAGGGTTGTGGATAACGGGCCTTGCGCTCCAGGTCATCGAGGTCGATGTGGTTGCGCATGTACTGCTGACTGGCGTCCACCAGCGGCTGGTGATCCCAGCTCTTCAGCTTGCCGATCGTCAGCGCATCGGCGACGAAGCGTCGGCGGCGCTGGCTTTCGAGGACTTCGCGGTGGATCGCCGGTATGTCCCACTTGGCCCGTGCTTCGGCGAGAAAATCGTCGAACAGCTGGCGATGTTGCGGTGATTGGCTGAGTTCTTCCTGTTCGCGTGGATCGTTATCCACATCGAAGAGTAGGCAAGGGTCGGTTTCGCTGTAGATAAATTTGAAGGCGCCACGACGGATCATCATCAGCGGGCTCACTGTGCCTTCGGCCATGTATTCGCCGAACACCTCGTCGTGACCGCCCTGCCCTTGCAGGTGCGGCACCAACGAACGGCCGTCCAGCGGCAGATTCGGTTCCAGGTTGCCGCCGGCCAGTTCAACGAAGGTCGGCAGCAGATCGGCGGTGGAGACGGCAGAGCTGACACGGCCCGATTTGAATTGTCCGGGCGCGCTTATCAACAGGGGCACGCGAGCGGCCATTTCGTACCAGTGCATTTTGTACCAGAGGCCTTTCTCCCCCAGCATGTCGCCATGGTCACCGGAAAACACGATGACGGTGTCGTCCATCAGCCCACAATCTTCGAGGGTTTGCAGAAGTTTGCCGACGTTGGCGTCGATATAACTGCATGCACCGAAGTACGCACGTCGCGCGTCGCGAATCTTATCCACAGGCAGCGGCTTGTCCCACAGGTCGTAGACCTTGAGCAAACGCTGGGAATGCGGATCGAGTGAATGCTGATCCGGCGTCGTCGGAAGCGGGATATCCGCGTCGTCGTACAAATCCCAGAATGCCTTGGGAATCGTGTAGGGGTCGTGGGGATGAGTCATCGACACGGTCAGGCAGAACGGCTGGTCGCCGTCCTCGCGAATATGGTCGAACAGATATTGCTGAGCCTTGAACACCACCTCTTCGTCGAAGTCGAGCTGGTTGGTGCGCACGCACGGCCCGGCCTGCAACACCGAAGACATGTTGTGATACCAGCTCGGCCGTACATCGGGCTCGTCCCAATTCACGGCCCAGCCGTAGTCGGCTGGATAGATGTCACTGGTCAGGCGCTCTTCGTAACCGTGCAGTTGATCGGGGCCGCAGAAATGCATCTTGCCCGACAGCGCGGTGCGGTAACCGAGGCGGCGCAGGTAATGGGCGTAGGTGGGAATGTCGGCGGGGAAATCGGCAGCGTTGTCGTAGGCGCCGATCTTGCTCGGCAACTGGCCGCTGACCAGGGTGAAACGCGACGGCGCGCACAGCGGACTGTTGCAGTACGCGGCATCGAACACCACGCCTTGTTCGGCGAGGCGGCTGAGATTCGGCAGTTTGATCGGCGACGGGCCGTAGAACGGCAACATTGGCGCGGCCATTTGATCGGCCATGATGAAAAGAATGTTCTTGCGCTTCATGTGATCGCGGCATTCCATAGTGAATATTTATGCGACATTGCTGCGATCGAGCATGGATTCCACGCAATATCCGGTAAAGCCCGCGCCGGACAATGACTAGGATAAGCACAGCTTATGTATGAAGCCCTCGGTGATTTGTCGTTGGACCTGCTGCGCGCGTTCGAAGCGGCGGCCCGTCATCGCAGTTTCACTGCCGCGGCTGTGGAGCTTGGCACGACGCAACCGGCGATCAGTCAGCAGATCAAACGGCTGGAAGAACAACTCGGCACACGGCTGTTCGACCGCATCTACCGGGGCATCGAACTGACCGAGGTCGGTTCGATCCTGTTCGAGCAAGTTGCCCTCGGTTTGCAGAACATCGATGCAGGATTGAGCGCGATCAGCACGCAGCAGCAACATGAAGTGCTGCAAGTCGCCACTGATTTCGCCTTTGCCGCCTATTGGCTGATGCCGCGTCTGCACCGCTTCCATGAAGCTTATCCACAGGTGGACGTGAGCCTGGTCACCAGCGAGCGCAATCACAACATGCTGCGCCCGGATATCGACGTTGCCGTGCTGTTCGGCGACGGTCGCTTCAAACAGGGCGAAAGTCACTGGTTGTTCAGCGAAGAAGTGTTTCCGGTGTGCTGCCCGCAGTTGCTCAAGGATCGCTCCCTGCCCTTGCCGGCCCAGGCATTGATGGAGTTTCCGCTGCTGCACCTGCGCGGGGAAAACAGCAGCAACTGGTTCGACTGGAGCGGTCTGTTCCGGGCGCTGAACATCAGCACGCCACCAGCTCCAGGCCAATTGCGCTTCGATAATTACACCTTGTTGATTCAAGCGGCGATTGGCGGTCAGGGCGTGGCCATCGGCTGGCGACACCTTGTGGATAACTTATTAACCCAAGGGCTGTTGTGCCGGCCGATCGCCGAAACCACCCTGTCTCGCCTCGGTTATTACGTGGTGCTGCCGCAGCGCAAACGCCGGGGGGCGTTGATCCAGACGTTCGTGGATTGGCTGATGGCCGAGCAGGCCAGCAGCGCCGAATCACTGGCGGGGCTGCCGCTGCCTTCGATCGCGATATGACGGCTCAAGGGAACGGGCACCCGACTCATGGCACCATAGCGCAACACTTTTACCGCCGTGTATCGGCACTTTTCATGGCTGATGTTTGCGATGCAGACGATCAAGGGTTATCACGCCCACGTTTATTACGACGCCAGCACGATCGAACAGGCGCGGACGCTGTGTGAGGAGGCCGCGCAATTATTCCCATTGAAGATGGGCCGCATGCATGAACGCCCCGTCGGCCCGCATCCGGACTGGAGCTGCCAACTGGCCTTCGGCCCGGAGTTGATTGGTGATGTGTTGCCGTGGCTGGCGCTCAATCGCAAAGGTTTGGTGGTGTTCCTGCACCCGGACACCGGTGATGACTTGCTGGACCACACCGCACACGCCATCTGGATGGGCGCGATGCGGCCGCTGGATCTGTCTATTTTTTAATCAGATGGTTTCTTCGGGCTCGCCCGGCAGATGCTCGTCCAGGTGCAGCCACGGCAACTGGCTGTCGGTCCAGATGTGCCGCTCGGCGGCGGCCTGCTCCGGATGATCCAGGGTGGCGACCGTCAGATCGATGCTCTCGGGACTGAGCAACGTCACTAGCGCCAGTTGTGCGCCGCAGTTCGGACAGAAGAACCGGGCGCAACTGGTCGAGGAGTCGTAGCGTGAAGGTTTCCCCGCCAGCCACTGGAAGTTCGCCGCCGGCAGCGTGATCCAGGTGGTGACGATGCCACCGCTGACCTTTCGACAGATCGAACAATGACAATGGGCGATGTCGTGCAACGCTCCGCTGAACTGATAGCGGATATGTCCGCAGTGACAGCCACCGCCGTGCAAATCAGTCATCGCCCTACCCTCCGCTACCTGTGTTCATTGACTCTAGCCCGCATCCGACGGCCGGTTGGCCGTTCGCCCAAAGCTTTCTTGCGCGAAAGGTAGCTGAAAGGTTCCCCGATTAGGATCGCCCCCACTGCCGGCAACAGACCGGTTGGCCAACGCGTGTGATTGCTCGCACGACAGGCCCAATTAACAACAACAATGGTGATTCTGATGTCCTCTGCAACCCGCCTCCTCGCTGCAACTCCGCTCGTACGCCTCGCGCTTCCCGTTCTGCGCTGATCCAACCCGATCCGCTCACTTACCTAGCCGCGCTACGCCTGGAGTATTCCCATGCTGACTTTCCTTGGCTTCGCCATGGTCATCACGTTCATGTTCCTGATCATGACCAAGCGCCTGTCTGCGCTGATCGCTCTGATCATCATCCCGATCCTGTTCGCCCTGTTCGGTGGTTTCGCCCCGAAGATCGGCCCGATGATGCTCGAAGGTATTACCAAGCTTGCGCCGACCGGCGTGATGCTGATGTTCGCGATTCTGTATTTCGCCCTGATGATCGACTCCGGCCTGTTCGACCCGGCCGTGCGCAAGATCCTCAAACTGGTCAAGGGCGACCCGCTGAAGGTTTCGGTCGGCACCGCCGTACTGGCGCTCGTCGTTTCCCTCGATGGTGACGGTGCGACCACTTACATGATCTGCGTGGCCGCCATGCTGCCGCTGTACAGCCGCATCGGCATGAGCCCGCGAATCATGGCCGGTCTGATCATCCTCGCCGGCGGCGTGATGAACATGACCCCATGGGGTGGCCCGACCGCCCGTGCCGCGAGTGCACTGCACGTGGACCCGTCGGACATCTTCGTACCGATGATCCCGGCGATGGCCGCCGGCGTCGTGGCGATCCTGATCATTGCCTACTTCTACGGCAAACGTGAGCGTGCGCGTCTGGGTGAGCTGCACCTGATCGGCGACGAAATCGATCACAGCGAAATCAGCGTCTCGCAATTCCCGGATGCCCGCCGTCCGAAACTGATCTGGTTCAACGGCCTGCTGACCCTGGCCCTGATGTGCACCCTGATCGCCGGCCTGCTGCCGCTGCCGGTGCTGTTCATGGTGGCGTTCAGTATTGCCATGATCGTCAACTACCCTTGCCTGCAAATGCAGAAGGATCGTGTCGCGGCCCACGCCGGCAGCGTGCTGTCGGTGGTCAGTCTGATCTTCGCGGCGGGCATTTTCACCGGTATCCTGTCGGGCACCGGCATGGTCGATGCCATGTCGAAAAGCCTGCTGGCGGTGATCCCTGATTTCCTCGGCCCGTACCTGGCGGTGATCACGGCGCTGGTGAGCATGCCGTTCACGTTCTTCATGTCGAACGACGCGTTCTACTACGGCGTGTTGCCGGTTTTGTCCGAAGCGGCCAGCCATTACGGCATCACCGCGGTGGAAATGGCCCGTGCCTCCATCGTCGGTCAGCCGGTTCACCTGCTGAGCCCACTGGTGCCGTCGACGTACCTGCTGGTCGCACTGGCGGGGATCGAATTCGGCGATCACCAGCGTTTCACTCTGAAGTGGGCAGTGCTGGTCTGCCTGTGCATACTGGTCGCCGCCTTGCTGTTGGGGACATTCCCGCTGTTCAGCACGTTGTAACGGCACCAAACTCACCCGGACGCCAGCTGATTGCTGGCGTCCTGGTTTAACACTCGCTCAAAGGAATACACATGGAATGGCTGACCAACCCTGAGATCTGGGTTGCCTTCTTCACCCTGACCGCCCTGGAAATCGTTCTGGGCATCGATAACATCATCATGATTTCGATCCTGGTCAGCCGCATGCCCAAACACATGCAGCAGCGCACCCGGATCTTCGGTCTTGGCCTGGCCATGATCACGCGGATCCTGTTGCTGCTGTCGATCACCTGGGTCATGCGCCTCACCGCCGACCTGTTCGAAGTGTTCGGCCAGGGCATTTCCGGCCGTGACCTGATCCTGTTCTTCGGTGGCCTGTTCCTGCTGTGGAAAAGCTCCCAGGAGATGTACCACGCGCTGGAAGGTGAAGACGAAAGCGACGAGACGCCTGGCGGCAAGGGCGGCAACTTCCTCTACACCATCATCCAGATCGCGATCATCGACATCGTGTTCTCGCTGGACTCGGTGATCACGGCCGTCGGCATGGTGTCCCACGTCCCTGTGATGGTCGCGGCGATCATCGTGGCGGTGCTGGTGATGATGGCGGCCTCGGGCAAGATCAGCGAATTCATCGACAAGCACCCGTCGCTGAAAATGCTCGCGCTGTCGTTCCTGCTGGTGGTCGGCACCGTGCTGATTGCCGAATCGTTCGACGTGCACGTACCGAAAGGCTACGTCTACTTCGCCATGGCGTTCTCGCTGGCGGTCGAAGCGATCAACATCAAGATGCGCACCGCCATCGCGAAAAAACGCAAACAGCAGGATCCGGTGAAACTGCGCAAGGACATTCCGGGTCAGTAACCCGAACGCTGCGCAACAGATCAAAGGGCCTTCGGGCCCTTTTTTCATGGCTGCATGAACCTGTTTTCATGACACTTTTGTTTCAATCACCGCTTTAGCTGTGCAATGCTGGCGCCCAGACCGTTAGCCAACTACAGCTTAAGTATCAGAACGTAGAAATTGCGCGGTACCGTCAACTTGCCCCTCTGGGGCGCTGCTATTACAGGGGGTCTGCATGCTCACCCTGCTCAATCTGCTCTCTGCCGTGGCCCTGCTGATCTGGGGCACGCACATCGTCCGAACCGGCATCCTGCGGGTGTACGGCACCAATCTGCGGCACGTGATCGGCCAGAACATGTCCAGACGCTGGCTGGCCTTTGTCGCCGGCATCCTCGTGACCGCGATGGTGCAGAGCAGTAACGCGACTGCCATGCTCGTGACGTCGTTTGTCGGTCAGGGCTTGATGGCGTTGACTCCGGCCCTGGCAACCATGCTCGGCGCCGATGTCGGTACGGCGCTGATGGCGCGGGTGCTGACGTTCGACCTGTCGTGGCTGTCGCCGCTGCTGATTTTCCTCGGGGTGATTTTCTTTCTGTCGCGCAAACAGACCCGGCTCGGGCAGATGGGCCGAGTGGCCATCGGGCTGGGGCTGATCATTCTGGCGCTGCAACTGATCGTCGAGGCCGCTGCGCCGATCACCCATGCTCAAGGGGTGAAGGTGATTTTCGCCTCGCTGACGGGCGATATCCTGCTCGACGCCTTGGTCGGCGCGCTGTTCGCGATGATTTCCTACTCCAGCCTCGCCGCCGTGCTGCTGACCGCCACCCTCGCCGGCGCTGCGGTGATCAGTCTGCCGGTGGCGATCGGTCTGGTGATCGGCGCAAACATCGGCAGTGGCGTGCTGGCATTCATGAGCACCAGCATGCAGAACGCCGCCGGCCGGCAGGTGGCGCTGGGCAGCCTGCTGTACAAGCTGATCGGGCTGCTGCTGATCATTCCGGTGCTCGACCCGCTGGTGCACTGGATCGACAGCCTGGATTTCAGCCCGCAGGAAATGGTTATCGGCTTCCACCTGCTCTACAACACCGCGCGTTGCCTGATCCTGCTACCGAGCGTCGGGCCGATGGCGCGGCTGTGCGCCTGGCTGCTGCCGGAGCGCCCGGAGGTCAACGGTACCGCCAAGCCGCGTCACCTCGACGCTACCGCGCTGGTCACGCCGAGCCTGGCACTGGCCAACGCCGCCCGGGAAACCCTGCGCATGGGCGACCTGATCGACAACATGCTCGATGCGACCCTCGACGTGCTGCGCGGCAAACAGACCGCCATCACCCAGGAAATGCGCAAGCTGACCGATGACATCGAAGCGCTGTACAGCGCGATCAAGTTGTACCTGGCGCAGATGCCCCGCGAAGATCTCGGCGAACAGGACAGTCGGCGCTGGGCGGAGATCATCGAGCTGGCGATCAACCTCAAACTGGCCAGCGACCTGATCGAACGCATGCTGCGCAAAGTGCAGCAGCAGAAGACTTCGCAACGCCGGTCGTTCTCCGAAGACGGGCTGGAAGAACTGGCCGGCCTGCACCAGCAATTGATCGCCAATCTGCGACTTGGGCTGTCGGTGTTTCTCAGCGGCGACAAGGAAAGCGCCCGCCAGTTGCTGCGCGAGAAACGTCGCTTTCGCGCACAGGAACGGCGTCTGGCCCACGCCCATGTCAGCCGGTTGCAACGTAAGATCGTGCAGAGTATCGAGACCAGTTCGTTGCACCTGGAGTTGATTGCCGACATGAAACGCCTGAACTCGCTGTTCTGCAGCAGCGCCTATGTGGTGTTGGAAACTTCCGATACCGGCGCGCTGGCGGCGGACGATATGGCGGACATCACGCATTCGCCTTGAACGTCTGGGGTTGTGGTCAGTCAGTAACTCAAGGTTCGGCCTCACGGCCGGACTGACGACACGGATCTCCAATTCAGCCGTATGGAAGCTCGTTATGCGTTGCCTGTTGTTCGCCTGTCTGTTGCTCGGTTCCCTGCCCGCCTTCGCCCTGGATCGTTTTCAGGTCGAAGGCTATGCGCTGCCCAACGGTTTGCAATTGCTGCTCAAGCCTGGCACCGAGCGTGGGCACGTGGCGATCCGGCTGGTGATCGGTGTCGGTCTCGACGATTTCGACTGCAATGAAAAGGAGCTGCCGCACCTGCTCGAACACTTGCTGTTCAGCGGCATCGACGCCACCGGCGAAGGTGGCCTCGAAGAACGCATGCAGGCCCTCGGCGGCGACTGGAACGCCTTCACCAGCAACGCCGACACCACCTTCGTCATCGAAGCACCGGCGAAAAACCAGCGCAAGGTCCTCGACTTGCTGCTGGACCTGCTGACCCAGACCCGCTTCGACGACAACGCGATCAACGCCGCCAAACGGGTGGTCGAGCGTGAGGACGGCGGCCATTACACCCGGCTGCAACGCTTTCTCGACCGGCAGGACCTGGGCCACACCGCGAGCAATCAACTGGCGGTCGAACTGGGCCTTAAATGCCCGCAGCGGGCCGAGGTCGATGGCCTGACCCGCGAACAGCTGGAGAAGGTGCGCAAGGCCTGGTACGCGCCGAACAACATGACCCTGATTGTCGTTGGCGACCTCGACAAACTGCTGCCGGCCTATCTGGAACGGGCATGGGGCGCGCTGGAAGCGGTCGATCCGAGCGAACACCGCCCGTTGCCGGACATCCGCGCCAGCGCCGCCCACGAACGTACGATCACTCGCGGCTTCATCGGCAACAGCGCCAAGCTGCACTGGCTGGTGCCGGAGCCGGTGCTGGACGATCAGTACGACGAAACCTTCGACCTGCTCAAGGAATACCTGGAGTGGGCGCTGTACCGCCAGTTGCGCCTGAACCACGGTTTGTCCTACGGGCCGTGGGCCGAGCGCGAAGTGTTCGGCGGCGTCGGTTTCATGAGCCTCAACGCCGATCTTGATCGCGGTGATATCGCCGAAGCCGAACAAGTGCTGGAAGACCTCAAGGCCGACCTGCTGAAAAACGGCCTCGACGCCGACACCTTCAATCGCTTGAAACAAGCCGCCATCGCCCACCAGGCCTGGGCCGTGCAAGGCACCAGCGCCATGGCCGACTATTACTGGAGCGCGCTGGGCGACTACGAGGACGGGCGCTTTGCCGATCCTGCGCGGGAGCTGCAAGGCGTGACGCTGGAGGCGGCGAACAAGGCCATGCGCGAGTTGTTGCTGCAACCGGGTTATCTGCGGATCGAGAAACCGCTGCTCAGCGACGATCAGGTGTTGTGGCTGCTGGCGGGCGGATTGGGCGTGCTGGTGCTGATGCTGCTCGGCTGGCGCCTGCATCGGCGCAAGTCCGTGGATCCAGACTGACCGGCAGCCTCGCCACACGGCCCGGCGGGCGGTACTCTGTCGAGGTTTTTTTCCTATCCAGTCGTGAACCGCCCAAATGTCTAAATTGACCCTCCTGATCCAGCGCATTCTCGAACTGATGAAGCGCTACCCCGGGGTCATTGCGCTCGGTGGTTTCATCTCCGGGGTCGGCAGCTTCATTCTGGTCGACCGGCAACAGGGGCTGGCGAGCTGGATCACCACGATCATGCTGCTGAGCTGGATCTGGCTGATGCTGGAAAACAGCCTGACCAAACTGTTCACGCGGATCTTCAAACGGGAAATCCCCCAGCCGCTGCTGCGTTACGCGACGCAGATGATCCACCAGGAAAGCCTGTTTTTCGTCCTGCCGTTCTTCTTCATCACCACCACCTGGAACAGCGGCCAGCTGTTTTTCACCGGGCTGTTGTGCATCGCGGCGCTGATCTCGATCGTCGACCCGCTCTACTACAAGTGGCTGGCGCCACGGCGCTGGGCGTTCCTCGCACTGCACACCCTGACCCTGTTCGCTGCCCTGCTCACCGCGCTGCCGGTGATCATGCACCTGACCACCTCGCAAAGCTTCAAATGGGCGCTGGGGATTGCGGTGGTGTTGTCGTTCCCGAGCCTGGCGTCGATCTTCCCGATTCGCACCGTACGCAACGCGCTGGCGATCCTCAGCATCACCATCGGGATCGGCGGCGTGGGCTGGGTCCTGCGTTCGTGGGTGCCACCGGCGACACTGTGGATGACCGACGTGGCGATCAGCACTCAGGTGCAGGATCGGGTTCCGGGCGCCAGCCTCAAGGAAGTCAGCGCCGAGCAGATCCGTGGCGGCGGGCTCTACGCCTACACCGCGATCAACGCCCCGCGCGGGCTCGACGAGCGGATTTATCACGTCTGGCAGTTCAACGGCAAAGAGGTCGACCGCATCGCCCTCGACATCCACGGCGGGCGCAAGGAAGGCTACCGGGCCTGGACCCACAAGCAGAACTTCCCCGGCAACCCGGCGGGCAAATGGCAGGTGCGGGTGTTGACCGAGGACGGTCAGGTAATCGGCGTGCTGCGTTTCGAGGTCACGGACAGCACACCGACCAAAGAAAAGTAACCGTGTTCGTGCTATTACGTATGCCAGCGTATTTAGCCGAACAAGCACGGAGCTTATGACCAGCAGCCCAATGACCGGCAGTGCCCGCCTGGACACCTCGATCACCCCTGCCCGCCTGCGGGTGACCGGGGACTGGACGCTTGCCCACTACGCCGACCTCAAGCAACTGAGCGAAACGCTCCACGGCCAGTACGACGCCAACACCCCCATCGATCTCAACGGCCTCGGTGCCCTCGATACCGCCGGCGCGTCGCTGCTGGTGGAACTGCTCGGCTCCGAGCGGCTGGGCAAGTCCGCCGAACACCCCGACTGCACGATTTCCAGCGCCGACCGCGCCTTGCTGCAGACCGTGTATCGCTCGCTGACCGACTTCTGCGTGCCGATCAAGGAACCGGAAATCAGCGTCAGCGTGCAATTGCTGACCCGCATCGGCCGGGCCGTCGACACGGTCTGGCAGGACACGCTGCAGCTGCTCGGCTTCGTCGGCCTGATCCTCGAAACTATCGCCCGCAGCCTGTTCCGCCCCAAGCGCTGGCGGATCACGCCGATGATTGCGCACATCGAACAGACCGGCCTCGACGCCGCGCCCATCGTCGCGTTGCTGACCTTTCTGGTGGGCGCGGTGGTGGCGTTCCTCGGGGCGACGGTGCTGGCCAGTTTCGGCGCCAGCGTGTTCACCGTGGACCTGGTGGGCTTCGCCTTCCTGCGCGAGTTCGGCGTGTTGCTCACAGCGATCCTGATGGCTGGCCGCACCGCCAGTGCCTTTACCGCACAAATTGGCTCGATGAAGGCCAACGAGGAAATCGACGCGATTCGCACCCTCGGCCTCGATCCCATGGAATTGCTGGTGGTGCCACGGGTGCTGGCGCTGCTGGTGGCGCTGCCGATGCTGACCTTTCTGGCGATGATCTGCGGGATCGTCGGCGGCGCTGTGGTCTGCGCGGTGTCGCTGGATATTTCGCCGGCGATGTTCCTGTCGCTGCTGCAAAGCGACATAGGGATTCAACATTTCCTGGTTGGCCTGGTCAAAGCCCCGATCTTTGCGTTCCTGATTGCCGCCATCGGCTGTCTGGAAGGCTTCAAGGTCAGCGGCAGCGCCGAATCGGTCGGCGCCCACACCACCTCCAGTGTGGTGCAATCGATTTTCGTGGTGATCGTGCTCGATGCGGTCGCCGCGCTGTTTTTCATGGAGATGGGCTGGTGAGTCGTCTACCCCGCGCGCCCTCCGAGGCGGTGATCGAAGTCCGTGGCCTGTGCAATCGCTTCGGCAGCCAGAGCGTGCACGAGAACCTCGACCTGGACTTGTACAAAGGCGAGATCCTGGCCGTGGTCGGCGGCTCCGGCAGCGGCAAATCGGTGTTGCTGCGCAGCATCGTCGGCTTGCGCCGGCCCAGCGAAGGCATGGTCAAGGTCTTCGGCCAGAACCTGCCGAGCCTGCCGGAGCATGAGCGTTCGCTGATCGAGCGGCGTTTCGGCGTGCTGTTTCAGAAAGGCGCGCTGTTCTCATCGCTGACGGTGACCGAGAACGTCGCCCTGCCCCTGATTGAGCACGCCGGCCTCAGCCGCGACGACGCCGAGCATCTGGCGGCGGTGAAGCTGGCGCTGGCCGGGCTGCCGCTGTCGGCGGCGGACAAGTACCCGGCCTCGCTGTCCGGCGGCATGATCAAGCGCGCGGCACTGGCCCGGGCGCTGGCGCTGGACCCGGACATCCTGTTTCTCGATGAGCCCACCGCCGGCCTCGATCCGATTGGCGCGGCGCAGTTCGACCAATTGATCCTGACCCTGCGCGACGCGCTGGGCCTGAGCGTGTTTCTGGTGACCCACGACCTCGACACGCTCTACACCATCACCGACCGCGTCGCGGTACTGGCGCAGAAGAAAGTGCTGGTGGCCGGTCCCATCGACGTGGTCTCGGAAACCGATGACGCGTGGATTCACGAATACTTCCACGGCCCTCGCGGCCGCTCGGCGCTGGACGCCGCCAAACAGCTCAACGAGGTCTGACATGGAAACCCGAGCCCATCATGTATTGATCGGCCTGTTCACGGTGATTGTGGTGGCAGGCGCCCTGCTCTTCGGTCTGTGGCTGGCCAAGTCCAGTGTCGACACCGAGTTCAAGGATTACGAAGTCGTCTTCAACGAGGCGGTCAGCGGGCTGTCCCGGGGCAGTCCGGTGCAGTACAGCGGGATCAAGGTCGGCGACGTGGTCAGCCTGCGCCTCGACCCGAAGGACCCGCGTCGAGTGCTGGCACGCATTCGCCTGGCCGGCGACACGCCGGTCAAGGAAGACACCGAGGCCAAACTGGCCCTGGCCGGGATCACCGGCACGTCGATCATCCAGCTCAGCGGTGGCACGCCGCAAAGCCCGAAACTCAAGGGCCATGACGGCAATCTGCCGACGATTGTCGCCTCTCCCTCGCCCATCTCGCGGCTGCTCAATGACAGCAACGACTTGATGAGCGGTGTCAGCACGCTGCTGAACAATGCCAATCAGATGTTCTCCGCCGACAACATCGAGCGCGTGAGCAAAACCCTTGAGCATCTGGAGCAGACCACCGGTTCGATCAACGATCAGCGCGGTGATTTGCGTCAGGCCATGCAGCAACTGGCGACGGTCGGCAAACAGGCCGGCAACATGCTCGAACAGACTTCGGCGCTGATGCGCAACGCCAATGGTCTGCTCAACGATCAGGGCAAGCAGGCCCTGGGCAGTGCCGAACAGGCGATGAAATCCCTGGAGCAAAGCAGCGCCACCATCAACGGCCTGTTGAGCAAGAACCAGAACTCCCTCGACAGCGGCATGCAGGGTCTCAACGGTCTGGCCCCGGCGATCCGCGAACTGCGTGAAACCCTGAACTCGCTGCGCGCCATTTCCCAACGCCTGGAGGCCAACCCCAGCGGTTACCTGCTGGGCAGTGACAAGAACAAGGAGTTCACGCCATGAAGCTGACTCGCCTCGCCCTTCTCGCCGGCTTCACGCTGATCAGCGCGTGCTCGATCCTGCCCAAGTCCGAGCCGCTGGACGTCTATCGCTTGCCGGCGGCACAGGCGCCCGCCTCGGCCGGTTCGGCGGCTGCTCAGCACTGGTCGCTGCGTCTGAACAAATTGCAGGCCAGCGAAGCGCTGAACCGGCCGGGCATCGCGGTGATTCCTCAGGGTGACGTGATCAGCACTTATAAGGCCTCGCGCTGGAGCGATCCGGCGCCGGTGCTATTGCGCAATCGCCTGCTCGATGGATTCCAGCGCGATGGCCGTGTATCGCTGCTGAGCACCGACGACAGCAACTTCCAGGCGGACCTGGAACTGGGCGGCAGCTTGCAGGCGTTTCAGACCGAGTATCAGGGCACGCAGGCCAGCGTGGTGGTGCGCGTCGATGCGTTGCTGGTGCGCGGTTACGACCAGCGGATTCTCGCCAGTCGCCGCTTCGAAGAGCGTCAGCCGCTCAATGATGTGAAAGTCCCGGCGGTGGTGGCCGGATTCGGTCAGGCCAGTGATCGCCTCACCGCGAAGGTCGTGGCGTGGGCCGTCGAACAGGGCCAGAAATTTGCCCCCGCAAAACCCTGATTCACCGTAGCCCCTGTGGGAGCGGGCTTGCCCGCGATGGCGGTGTGTCAGTCACCAGAAATTCTGGATGTGCGGCCCTCTTCGCGGGCAAGCCCGCTCCCACAGGGTTTTCAATCAGCCGAAGAACCAGTAGCAGACGCCTATTGCGCCGAGCACACCGGCCAGCTCCGCCAGCAGCGCGCAACCCACGGCGTGCCGGGCGCGCTGGATGCCCACCGCGCCGAAGTACACCGCCAATACGTAGAACGTGGTTTCTGTGCTGCCCTGAATCGTCGCGGCCACCAGCGCCGGGAAGCTGTCCACGCCCGAGGTCTTCATCGTTTCGATCAGCATCGCCCGGGCGGCGCTGCCGGAGAACGGTTTGACCATGGCGGTCGGCAGCGCGTCGACGAAACGCGTGTCCCACCCTGCCCACTCCACCAGATGGCGAATGCCGTCGAGGCCGAAGTCCAGCGCGCCCGAGGCGCGCAATACGCCGACCGCGCAGAGCATCGCCACCAGATACGGCAGCAGATTCTTGGCAACGTCGAAACCTTCCTTCGCCCCTTCGACGAACGCCTCGTAGACCTTCACCTTGCGCAATGCACCGATCACCAAAAACAGCATGATCAGGCCGAACAGCGTCAGGTTGCCGAGGATCGACGACAGGCCCGCCAATGCGGTGGCCGACATCGTCGCCAGCAGCGCCATGAAGCCGCCGAGGATCAGCGCGCCGGGAATCAGGTAAGCCAGCACCACCGGGTCCCAGACCCGCAGGCGCTGCATGAACGCCACCGACAGGAAGCCGACGATGGTCGAGCAGCTGGTGGCCAGCAGGATCGGCAGGAACACCAGCGTCGGGTCCGGCGCGCCTTGCTGGGCGCGGTACATGAAGATCGTTACCGGCAACAGGGTCAGGGAAGATGCGTTGAGTACCAGGAACAGGATCTGCGCGTTGCTGGCGATGGTCGAGCTGGGGTTGAGCTCTTGCAGCGCCTTCATGGCTTTAAGGCCGATCGGCGTGGCGGCATTGTCCAGACCCAGGCCGTTGGCGGCGAAGTTCAGGGTGATCAGGCCGATGGCCGGGTGCCCCGCCGGCACTTCCGGCATCAGCCGCAGGAACAGCGGGCCCAGCGCTTTGGCCAGCCATTCGACGATCCCGGCCTTTTCGGCGATGCGCAGAAAGCCCAGCCACAGGGTCAGCGTGCCGAACAGCAGCACCATGACTTCGACCGACAGCTTGGCCATGGCAAAAATGCTTTCCACCATCGCCGCGAAGATCCCGGCGTTGCCACCGATCAGCCATTGCCCCAGCGCCGAAACGGCTGCCACGATGAAGAAGCCAAGCCACAGGCCATTAAGCATCAGTCAAATCCCCCGGAAGATGCGGCGAATGATAGCGGGGTCGCCAGAAACGACAAACCCCGGATTTCTCCGGGGTTTGTCAGGGTGCCTTGCAGGCGGGGATCAGTTGTTTGAAACGTCACCGGCCGGCAGTTTTTCCTTGCTGCGCCAGTGCGGCAGCGAGTTCCAGTAGCGCTGGCCCTTGGCGTCGTCGTACATGCCTTCCCAACGGGCGATGACCAGTACGGCGAGGGCATTGCCGATCACGTTCAGGGCGGTACGCGCCATGTCCATCACACGGTCGACACCGGCGATGAAGGCCAGGCCTTCCAGCGGGATACCCACGCTGCCCAGAGTGGCCAGCAGCACCACGAAGGACACGCCCGGTACGCCGGCGATGCCTTTGGAAGTCACCATCAGGGTCAGGACCAGCAGCAGTTGCTGGCTGATCGACAGGTCGATGCCGTACAGCTGAGCGATGAAGATCGCCGCGATGGACTGGTACAGGGTCGAACCGTCGAGGTTGAACGAGTAACCGGTCGGTACCACGAAGCTGCAGATGGCTTTCGGTGCGCCGTAGGCTTCCATCTTCTCGATCACGCGTGGCAGCACGGTTTCCGAGGAAGCGGTGGAGTAAGCCAGCACCAGCTCATCCTTGAAGATGCGCATCAGCTTGATCACCGAGAAACCGAACATCTTGGCGATCAGGCCCAGAATCACGAAGGCGAAGAAGGCGATGGCGACGTAAACCAGGATCACCAGCTTGGCCAGCGGCAGCAGCGAAGCGAAACCGAAGTTGGCCACGGTCACCGCGATCAGTGCGAACACGCCGATCGGGGCGTAGTTCATGATCATGTGGGTGACTTTGAACATACTTTCCGAGACGCCCTGGAACATCTTCACCAGCGGCTCGCGCAGGTCCGACTGCAGGCTCGACAGACCGAGACCGAACAGCACGGAGAAGAAGATGATCGGCAGCATCTCGCCGCGGGCCATGGCCGCGAAAATGTTCGACGGGATCAGGTTGAGGATGGTCTCGATGAACGCATGTTCATGCTGCACTTCGGCGGCGGTCGCCTGGTACTTGGAGATGTCCACAGTGCCCAGGGTGCTCATGTCGATGCCGGCACCCGGATGGAACAGGTTGGCCAGCAGCAGGCCGACGACGATGGCGATGGTGGTGACGATTTCGAAGTAGATGATGGTCTTCAGGCCGATGCGCCCGAGCTTCTTGGCGTCGCCCACGCCGGCGATGCCGACGATCAGGGAAGAGATGACGATCGGGATCACGATCATCTTGATCAGACGGATAAAGATATCGCCTGCCGGTTGCAGGACGTTGCTGATCCACCAGGCCTTCTCGGCACTGAAATGGTTGAGCAACGCACCGATTGCAATCCCCAACACCAGACCGATGAGGATCTGCCAGGCGAGGCTAAGCTTTGCCTTCTTCATTATCTTTACCCTTACTTGCGTTTGACTCAGGCACATGCAGGAACTGGAACGCTCATCAGCGGAAAAGTCTGTGCATCTGCCTCCGTATAAGGTGCCCCGAAGCGCGTGTTTACGGCTCTCCGGCAGGCGAAAAAAGGCGCAACTATTCCGATGCAAGGTTGCGCCGTCTAATGCCGTAAACGCCTACCCTATGCCGAATCGGCATGAGCTTTTTTAAATGAAACTGGCGTCCCAACCGGTTCGAATACGACATTTCGGCAGGCATAAGTGCCGTGAACCGGCCATTACAGCGTAGGTTGGTTATTTTTTGAACGAGTGATTTCGACGAAAAATTTAGGAAAAAGCCTACGTACGGAAACTAAATGTCCGACTTGGTGGATCGACTCTTTCTCGATATACGGTCGCCAGGAAACACCGCGAAATGCTTTCGCACGCAGTGTGGGCGATAAAAATGAAGAGCAGAACGCTCTGGATCAACGTTTTGTCACGTTGAAAGCTCAGCGCAAGTCCGTCGAACCGCTTCGGTTGGCGAACTTGCGTCGCAGCTTTTACCCTGACCCGGCCCTCATCGCAGGCACTCCCTGTACCCGTAGGTCACTCCGACCCTGCAACAGTCAGAACGTCCCGGCCCCCTGGTCATGCACCGGCCTTCCTCGGGCCGACGCAATGGAGGACAGCTTTTCGGCTGCCCTCGTGTTCAATACCAGTTCGGATCTTTCTTCAGCGTTTCCATCAACAGATCCTGCATGCCCTGGTCGGGCTTGCCGAGGAAGCGGTAGGTGGCATGTCGCGTTGGCGACTTGTCGGCCGGCAGTCCTTCGGGCACATCGACCAGCATGGCGTAAGCGTGTTTCTTGTCGAAGCTGAAGGCGACGATCAGGCGGTGGTTGAGGCATTTGTCCTGCGATTCGCAGAGCGGCCCCACCAGATACTGATCGCCATCTTCAGTCACGGCATTCATCTGTTGGTCCGGCGCGCCGGAGAGGTTCATCACCCATTCCGGCAGGCGTTCTTCCTTCTTCACCACGCCTTCCCAGGTTTCCCTGTATTGCGGGTCGGAACTCAACAGTTCGTTGACCCGCGCCTGGCCGTCATTGGCCGCCATCGCCATGGCACTACCGCCCAGGAGCAGGGCGGCTGCCAGTGTCTTTAAACCCTTCATGTTCAACCTCGACCGCGACGGCCAAAGAAGAAGGAAGCGATGAACATCACCAGGAACACGACAAAGAGAATCTTGGCGATACCCGTGGCGGTGCCCGCGATACCACCGAAGCCCAGTACCGCAGCGATGATGGCAATGATCAGGAATGTGATTGCCCAGCTCAACATGGTGATTCTCCTTGCTTCTATTTAGGGGTGTTGCCGGTCTCGGCGCGGGGGCGCCCAGATTCGTTGATCAGAAAACCCAGCGTTCTTCACGGGGCATGTCGCCCAGTGGCTGTGGCTGGTCGACGTCCATCATGCGCATCGCGCCGTTGTCGGCCTGACTGCTGCTGACGGCGCTGACGTGCGTCTGCGTCGCGTGTTGCATCGAGATCAGGGGCTCAGGTCGCTGACTCTGCTCCCAGCGCAGGTATTGCTGGCAGGCGATCAGCGTGATCAACAGCGCAAGTGCGCCAAACAGGGCCTGCTGCAAGTGCAGTGGCGAGATACGCATTTGGGCGGCACGTGGGCGAGTCATCCTGGGTTCCTCACTCTTATTCGGTTGGGGCAGTGCATTTCTGCCCGGGCTGAGAGAGGTATTGCAGCCTGCATGCCAGCTTTTTTGTTTCAAAAAATCCAATAAAATCAGCTAGTTACAGATGGTGTGAAAATTCCTGACGACGCATCCTGCACGATGACCCGCGCAGGGTCGTGCGTAATGCACGATTATTTCGTAGGAGAAATCATTCTTTTTGAATTGAGGGCAGGGTGCGGATGTCAGAAAAGGAGGCAGGAAACCGCCTTGGAACTGTGCGATGTTTAAAAAATCAACAAAATCAGTGGATTAGCCGTGAGGGCAGGAGAGAGCTACCCTGCTATGACCGGAATCGATCAAAATCAACCATGCAACTTGCCCGATTTTTCCGGGACTAACCCAAGACATTCACTTATGGAGCGTAGGAAAAATGGAATCAGCCACTGAGCACCAAGGCCGCATTCTGCTGGTGGACGATGAATCCGCCATCCTGCGAACCTTCCGTTATTGCCTCGAAGACGAAGGCTATACCGTCGCCACCGCCAACAGCGCGGCTCAGGCTGACGCGCTGTTGCAACGTCAGGTGTTCGATCTGTGCTTCCTCGATTTGCGTCTGGGCGAAGACAACGGCCTCGATGTATTGGCGCAGATGCGCATTCAGGCGCCGTGGATGCGGGTGGTGATCGTCACCGCTCATTCGGCCGTCGATACGGCGGTGGATGCGATTCAGGCCGGCGCTGCCGATTATCTGGTCAAGCCGTGCAGCCCGGATCAATTGCGTCTGGCGACTGCCAAGCAGCTAGAAGTACGCCAGCTGTCGGCGCGTCTGGAAGCTCTCGAAGGCGAGATCCGCAAACCCAAGGACGGTCTCGATTCTCACAGCCCGGCGATGAAAGTCGTACTCGAAACTGCGCGGCAGGTGGCGAGTACCGACGCCAACATCCTGATCCTCGGTGAGTCCGGCACCGGTAAAGGTGAATTGGCCCGAGCCATTCACGGCTGGAGCAAGCGCGAGAAGAAATCCTGCGTCACCATCAATTGCCCGTCGCTGACTGCCGAACTGATGGAAAGCGAGCTGTTCGGTCACAGTCGCGGCGCGTTCACCGGGGCCAGCGAAAGTACTCTTGGGCGAGTCAATCAGGCCGATGGCGGTACGCTGTTTCTCGACGAGATCGGCGATTTTCCGTTGACTTTGCAACCCAAGTTGCTGCGTTTCATTCAGGACAAGGAATACGAGCGGGTAGGGGATCCGGTTACCCGCCGCGCCGATGTGCGTATTCTCGCCGCCACCAACCTCAATCTTGAGGACATGGTGCGCGACGGGCGTTTCCGTGAAGACCTACTCTATCGCCTGAACGTCATCACCCTGCATCTGCCGCCGCTGCGCGAACGGGCCGAAGATATCCTGACCCTGGCTGACCGCTTCCTCGCTCGCTTTGTGAAGGAATATGCGCGCCCTGCACGGGGTTTCAGTGACGAAGCTCGCGAAGCACTGTTGGGATATCGCTGGCCCGGCAACATCCGTGAGCTGCGCAACGTGGTCGAGCGGGCGAGCATCATTTGCCCGCAGGAGCGCGTGGAGATCAGCCACCTCGGCATGGCCGAACAACCGGCCAACAACGCGCCACGGGTCGGCGCGGCACTGAGCCTCGATGAGCTGGAGAAGGCTCACATCGGCGCAGTACTGGCGACCGCCGGCACTCTTGATCAGGCCGCCAAGACCCTGGGGATCGATGCCTCGACCCTGTATCGCAAGCGCAAGCAGTACAACCTGTGAGCACCCGCCGATGAAACTGGCGATGAAGTTGCGGACCCGCTTGTTCCTGAGCATTTCCGCGCTGATCACCGTGGCCTTGCTCGGGCTGATGCTCGGGCTGGTCAGCGTGATGCAGATGGCCGGCACTCAGGAGGCGCTGATCCGCAACAACTTCGTCACCCTCGATCTGGGGCTCAAACTGCGCCAGACCCTCGGCGATCAACTGATCATGATGCTCGCCGAAAAGCCTGACCCCGTGGCGTTCGAGGCGTCCAAACAGCATTACTTCCAGTTGCTCGACGAGGGCATCGCCCAGGAGCAGAAAGACGACGATCGCCAGTATGGATTCAGTCAGGCCAAAGCCGATTACCTGAGCTTCCTCCAGGCGTTCGACATCTCCCGCGACCCGGCTGCTGCCCTGAGCGGCGGTGGCGACTTGCGTGAGCGCTTCAACACCCTGCGTAACGGTTTGATCAGTGAGCACAAGCACGCGCTGGATAACATCAACGCTGTCCAGCACGCTGCCCGTGACCGGGCGCTGCTGATTTCCGGCCTGCTCGGGCTGGTGGGGCTGGCGGTGCTGATCATCGGTTTCATTACCGCCCAAGGTATTGCCCGGCGTTTTGGTGCGCCGATCGAGGCGCTGGCTAAAGCCGCAGACAATATCGGCCAGGGCAATTTCGAAGTGACGCTGCCGGTGTCATCGGCAATGGAAATCAACCTGTTGACCCGGCGCTTCGGGCTGATGGCCGAAGCCCTGCGCGAACACCAGGCGACCAACGTCGACGAATTGCTCGCCGGCCAGCAGCGCTTGCAAGCGGTACTCGACAGCATCGATGACGGCTTGCTGATGATCGACCGTCAGGGGCATCTGGAACACTTGAACCCGGTAGCCCAGCGGCAATTGGGCTGGGACAGCGACCGTTTCGGCGAGGGCCTGGGCACAGCGCTTCAGCGTCCGGAGCTGGATGCACAACTGCAACTGGTATTGCGCGGCGGCACCCTCGAGCGGGCGCCGGAAGACTTGAGCATCGAAGTCGATGGCGAATCGCGCCTGCTGACCTACAGCCTGACGCCGGTCAGCCACACCCAGGGGCATATTCTCGGCGCTGTGATGGTCTTGCATGACGTCACCGAACAACGCGCATTTGAACGGGTGCGCAGTGAGTTCGTGCTGCGTGCGTCCCACGAATTGCGCACCCCGGTCACGGGCATGCACATGGCGTTCGGGCTGTTCCGCGAGCGGGCGAAGTTTCCCCAGGAGTCGCGCGAGTCCGACCTGCTCGACACGGTTAATGAAGAAATGCAGCGCCTGATGCAGTTGATCAACGATCTGCTGAACTTCTCGCGCTATCAGAGCGGTTTGCAGAAGCTCACGCTGGCGCCGTGCTCCATCGAGGATCTGCTGGAGCAGGCGCGTTTGCGTTTCGCCGATTCAGCGGCCGAGAAGGGCGTTACCCTGCAGGTCGAAGCCCAAGGCCCGCTGCCACGCTTGCAGGCGGATCAGGCACAGCTTGATCGAGTCCTCGACAACCTGATCGACAACGCCTTGCGCCACACAGCGCGCGACGGGCTGATTCGGTTGCAAGCCCGGCGTCATGGCGAGCGGGTGATCATCAGCGTCGAAGACAATGGCGAAGGGATCGCCTACGGTCAGCAAGGGCGGATCTTCGAACCCTTCGTCCAGGTCGGCAGGAAGAAGGGCGGGGCCGGGCTGGGTCTGGCGCTGTGCAAGGAAATCGTCCAGCTGCACGGTGGGCGGATGGGTGTTTACTCGCGGCCGGGGCAGGGCACGCAGTTCTACATGGCGCTGGCGGTCTAGGCCTCGTCGTCGATCCGGCGGCCGGCGAGTCGCCGACCACGGGTGATCAGTTCGATGAACTGCACCGCGCTCAAGGCATGGGCGAACAGCCAGCCCTGACCGAACTTCACCCCTTCGCTGCTCAGCAGCTCGGCCTGGGATTCGTATTCGATCCCTTCGGCGATCACCTTCAGGTCCAGCGCCTGGGCCATGTGAATGATGTGCGGCGCAACACCGCTGCTGGCAGCGTCATGGCCGAGGGCGTCGATGAATGCCTTGTCGATCTTCAGGCAGTCCACCGGCAAGGTTTGCAGGTACGCCAGGCTGCAATAACCGGTGCCGAAATCGTCGATCAGCACCTGATGGCCGACATCCCGCAGCGCTTGCAGGTTTTCCCGGGCCACCACCACATCGATCAGGCCGCGTTCGGTCACCTCGAACGCAATCTGCCGCGCCGCGACCCGGTGCAGGGTCAGCAGTCGCGCCATGACCTGGCCGATGCGCGGCACCATCACGTCGCAGGCGGCCAGGTTCACCGAGATGTACAGCTGCGGATTGGCTCGCAGCAGCTGGCCGAGCTGCTCGAGCAAACGTTGCAGGACGAAGTCGGTCATCTGGCGGATCTGCCCGGTGTTCTCGGCCATCGGGATGAACAGGTCGGGGCTGGTCAGCGTGCCGTCCGGCCGGCGCCAGCGCAGCAGGGCTTCGGCGCCGACGCAGTTGCGGCTGTCGAGATCGAAGATCGGTTGATAGAGCACCTGCAACTCGCCCCGACGAATCGCACCGTGCAGCTCGGCATCCAGCGACTGGCGCTGGCGCACGATCCAGAACACCACAACGCCTACCAGCGCACCAAGCACCAGACAGAACGGCACCATCCACCACCAGAGCTCCGGAATGTGCATGCCCGAGCGGGGGGTGATCAGCACCAGTTGGTATTCCGGGTTATCGGTGGGCATGCGGTAGATCAGGTGCGACTGGGTGACTTGCAGCGCATCCGGGGTTTTCGGCGGCCAGGGTTCGGTGGGTGGCCAGGCTTGTGGAACGCCGAGTACCGGAATTGCCCGGGACCCGTGATCCAGCACCACCAACAGGCTGCTGCCCGGCGAAAGGTCGACCATGTCGGTCAAATGCCCGCGTGAAGTGGCGACGCGAAAGTTGCCGCGTCCGAGCATCAGCGCTGCGCGGTTTTCATCGGGTTCGGTGGTGGTGTTCAGCCAGTAGCTGTAGGTCGGGCCTTTGATGTCTGGAGGACGGATCACCGACAGTCCTTCCTGGCGCGGACGGTTGGAGCAGATCCGCGAGGCATCCATGTAGGCGGCTTCGTAGACGAAGCGATAGTTGAAGGTTACTTGCTGCAGCGTGGCGATCATCTCGTCGTCGCAGCTGCGCAAGGGCTGGGCTTCGAGGTCGTCGAGGCTTTCGCGCAACTGGCCGAACAGTTGCTCCAGGCGTGCCAGGAACCGCTCGCCCTGAGCGTTCATTTCCTGGCTTTCGCTTTGCTCGACCTGGCGCATGGCCACGAACAGGCCGCCGGTGATCAGCAGGCTCGCACTGAGGACAGCCGCGATCATCGCCAGAAACCAGGGGCGATAAAACCAGCTACGCAGCGTCTCTCGGGTAGCAACCATCATGGATATCCGAAGAATTACCAATGAGTTATAGCTGCTGATTGCACTTTCGCCCTGACCGTCGGGCGGGCGTCATTATTTTGTCTGATTCAGCACCAGCAGCAACGCTGCCGTTTGCGCGTCCGGCGTACCGTCGAAGCGCGTCGGGCGGTAGTGCATCTGGAAGGCCGCGAGCACATGCCGGGTTGCCACATCCAGCTCGCCGGTCTGCGGCGTCGAATAGCCCAGTCGCGCCAGCTGGCTCTGGAACCAGGTAATGCTCGGCAGCTCGGCGTCGAACTGCGCCTGCTGGCGTGCCACCGCTTGTTCATTGGGCCAGAGCCCCAGCCCTTCGGCTGCCAGGCGCTTCCATGGGAACAGCGGTCCTGGGTCGAGCTTGCGCAGCGGGGCGATGTCGCTATGGCCGATGATGTGGCGCGGGCTGATGCCCTGGCGTTTGCTGATGTCTTTGAGCAAGACGATCAGCGATTGCACCTGAGCTTCGCTGTAGGGATACCAGAGGCGACCGGTCGGTGTGTCCTTGAAGCCTGGGTTGACGATTTCGATGCCGATCGAGCTCGAGTTGAGCCAGGTACGGCCTTGCCATTCGCTTTCGCCGGCGTGCCAGGCACGCAGGTTTTCGTCCATCAGCTTGTAGATGGTGGCGTTCTTGTCGTCGCCGATCAGGTAATGGCTGCTGACTTCGCCGTGAGTCAGCAATTGCAGCGAGCGTTCGAGCGAGGCGGAGGTGTAGTGCACGATCACAAACTGCACGCGACTGTCGTGATTGAGCGAAGGATGGCTGGTGTCAAAACGCGGGCCGCTGGCACAACCGGCCAGGAGGATCAGCGACGCGAGGAGGGTAAAAAATTTCATGGCAGAGGGCAGTACACGCAAGACGATAATGCAACAGTGTAACGTATCGCCTTGCGCTTCGACGCTTGAAGGGCTGATTTAAACAATATGGAACAATTGCCTCAGCCCAGCTCCACCCGGTTCCGCCCTGCGTTTTTTGCCCGGTAGAGCGCCTGATCGGCTCTTTTGAGCACCAGATCGCTGTGTTCTCCCGGCCGAAACGCTGCCAGTCCCATCGACACTGTGATCGTGACTCGCTCGCCCTTGAAGTGAAATGGGCAGGCTTCGATGGCGGCACGCAGGGTTTCCAGGAGTTTGGCGCCGACGGCCGGCGGAGTGGCCGGCAGCAGCAATACAAATTCCTCTCCACCGAATCGGGCAATGAAATCGCTACCACGCAGGCGTTTGCGCAGCACTGTGGCGATGATCTTCAACACCTTGTCGCCGGCCAGGTGCCCGTAGTTATCGTTGATCCGTTTGAAGTGATCGAGGTCGAGCATGGCCAGGCTCAGGGTGTTGCCGTGCTGCTGCCACTGGGCGATTTCATGGTCGAGCCGTTCGGCCCAGGCGGCGCGGTTCGGCAGGCCGGTGAGGGGATCGATCAGGGCCTTCTGGCGCTGCTCTTCAAGGTGTTCGCGATAGCCCAGCGCTTCCTGCTCCATGTGCGCAACGCGCTCGGCCAGGCTTTTCAGGCGTCCGGCGACTTCCTGTTCCCGGGCATCGCGCTGTTTCTGGTGCTGATCCATCGTGCCGAGCAGGCCTTCGAGGTGGTTTTCCAGCACCTGCTTGAGATCATCCAGATCGGCCGCTTCCTGCACGCTGTTCTGCAAGCCGTCGACCTGTTCGCGAATTTGCGTGTCCATCGCCCGCGCCGCGGAGCTGTTGTCGGCGTGGCCTTCGCTGGCGGCCTGCAGGTTGCTCTGGAAGGCTTCGAGGCGTTCGTTGAGTTGCTGCAAATAAGCTTCGAATTCGTGCTGGCCGCTGTCGGTGATGGCCAGCATCAAGGTCGCCAGATCGTCGAGAATCGGCAGCAGTTCGTACCAGTTCAGACCGTTTTTCAGCCGGTCGCGCATCGCTTCGGCTTGCGGGCGGTGGCGCTCCGGCAAGGTCAGGTCGTCCAGCAACCCGATCAGCGTGTCTTCGATGTGTTTGGCGACCGAGCTGTAGGACGGTTCCGGCGAGTCCGGCAGGGCGTAGAGAATGTCGTGCTCGGATTGCTCCGGATCGATTGCGGCCAATGCCTGGGCGATGGGCTCGGGCAGGGGCAGGCTGTCGAGGATCACGGGCGGCGGGGTATTGCCGGGGTGGATCAGTTCGTCCGGGTTGATGGCTGTTGGCACTGCCGGTGCGAAAACCGGAGGAGGCGTGAAGGCCTGCGGCTCCGGTTCTGGCTCGGCGGGTTCTGGTTCGCTGGGGGCGGAGGGGGATTCGGTGAGGATTCTGGCCGGCTCGAAGGCCACCACCTCCGGCTCGGAATGGTACTCGGGGGTTGGCTCCGGAATTTTCGCTGGTTCGGCCACGGGGGCGGCGACCGGTGCTTGGCTGACGGGCGCAGGGGCGACCGGTTCGGTGGTCGTTACAGGCGCTTCCTGCAAGGGCGCGGTTTGATGCGTGACGGGTGGTTGCTCTGTGTGTGCTGGTGGTGCGACCACGACAGGCTGGGTCGCCGTCGCAGGCGCTTCCTCGTTGTCGCGGCTGCCGAACAGGCGCTGTAACAACCCCGGTCGTCCCGGTTCCGCCGGCGTCTCCAGCTGACTCAAGGCCTTGCCCTGCAAACCGCTGAGTTCGCTGAGCAGCAGCGGCATTTCCCTTGCCTGACTCACCCGGCCGTCCAGCTGCTTGGCGAACTTTTTCAGCGGCTGGGCCACATCGCGGGGCAGGGGCAGGGATTGCAATTGAGTAACCAGCGCAGTCAGTGCGGTACTGACCTGTTCGATCCGCGTTTCCCGACGCTGCTCGGAATCGAGCACGGCTTTTTCCAGGCGCGGCAGCAGGGCGGCGAGGCCGGCGTCCATGTCATCGGTGCGCACCACATCGCGCATCTCTTTCATGCACTGATCGACCACGCGATCGGTGCCTTCCGCCGCCAGGGTGCTGCGCACCAGGCCACGGCGCAGCAGGTCGAGCCGGGCGTTCCATCGACGTTCGAGCTTTTCCTGTTGTTCGATGCTTTTGAGGTATTTCTCTTTCCAGCGCTGGGCTTCGTCGCTCATTCAGGGGTTCCGCGAAGGGCAGTGCTCAACGCGGGCAATGCATCAGCCGTGAGCGAACCCGGCAGACGAATCTCTACCGCGACCGGCAGGTGATCGGAAATCGGTTGTGCCAGCACTTCGACCTTTTCCAGGGTCAGGGTCGGGCTGAGCAGAATATGGTCCAGGCAGCGCTGCGGGCGCCAACTGGGGAATGTCGCTTCGAGTTGCGGGGCCAGCAGGCCGAGATCGCGCAACGGCGAGTGTTGCAGCAGATCGCTGGCGTGGGTGTTCATGTCGCCCATCAGCACCTGATGCTTGTAGCCGCCGATCAGCTCGCGAATGTAAGCCAGTTGCATGCTGCGCACGCGGGCGCCGAGCGCCAGGTGCATCATCACCACCACCAGCGCTTCCGGGCCTTCGCCAAAACGCACCAGAATTGCCCCGCGTCCCTTCGGCCCCGGCAGCGGGTGGTCTTCGATCGCCCACGGCCGCAGGCGACTGAGCACGCCATTGCTGTGCTGGGCCAGTCGGCCAAGGTTGCGATTGAGTTGTTGATACCAGTAGGGAAAGGCGCCGAGCTGGGCCAGGTGTTCGACCTGATTGACGTAGCCTGAACGGAGGCTGCCGCCATCGGCTTCCTGCAGGGCGACCAGATCGAAGTCGCCGAGCAGATTGCCGATCTTTTGCAGATTGCTGGAGCGCCCGGGGTGCGGCAGCAGATGCTGCCAGCTGCGGGTCAGGTAGTGCCGATAGCGCTCGGTGCTGATGCCGACCTGAATATTGAAGCTGAGCAAGCGCAGACGGCTGTCTGCGGGCAGGCCCGTCGATTCCAGGTGATGCTCGTTGACCTGCGGATCATGCAGGCCAACGACGCGTTCGGCTCCCCAGCGGCGCATGGCGATTGCCGCGCTTAGTTGGCGGCTGCCTTGTTGGTCGCTCGCTCTTTGGCTACCAGTTGGTCAGCCAGTTTCAGTGCCTGTTCGGCGCCGCCGGCGGAGCCGATGTCGAAGCGGTATTTACCGTTGACGATCATGGTTGGAACGCCGGAGATTTCATACTTCTTGGCCAGTTCGCGGGCTTTCACGATCTGCCCTTTGATGGCGAACGAATCGAAGGTCGCCAGGAACTTGTCCTTGTCCACGCCTTGAGTGGCGAGGAAGTCGGCCATGTCGTTCTTGTCGGTCAGCTTCTTGTGTTCTTTCTGGATCGCGTTGAATACGGCAGCGTGCACGTTGTGCTCAACGCCCATGGCTTCCAGGGTCAGGAACATTTGACCGTGAGCGTCCCACGGGCCACCGAACATCGCAGGAATGCGCACGAAGTTGACGTCGGACGGCAGTTTTTCAACCCACGGATTGATCACCGGCTCGAACGCGTAGCAGTGCGGGCAGCCATACCAGAACAGCTCGACCACTTCGATCTTGCCAGGCACGGCGACCGGTACCGGGTTGCTCAGTTCGACGTAAGGGGCAGCAGGGGCTTCGGCGGCCTGGGCGGTCACGCCGAACAGGCTGGCAGCGACGAGGGCGGCGCTGATGATCAGATTACGCATGCTTTACTCCTGGACAATTTTGGTCGCCTCGCGCGACCTGTTTTCAGACAGATCCTGGCGGGCATGAGTTCTGTAGTGTAACGGCAGCGGCCACAAAAAAGGGCGGCCAAAGCCACCCTTTTTATACTTGCTGCGACGGATTAATCGAGCGTTAACGTGGCAGGCGTTGGCCATCGCACGCAACGCTCGAATCGCGCGTCTTAGTGCAGGCCCTGAATGTAGCTGGAGACTGCCGCGATGTCTTCGTCGCTCAGCTTACGGGCGATGGTGCGCATGGTCATCGCGTCGCCGTCGTTGTTGCGGCCGGCTTCTTCCTTGCGGAAATCGGTCAGCTGCTTGGCGATGTATTGAGCGTGTTGGCCACCCAGGTGCGGGAAGCCGGCGGCTGCGTTGCCGGCGCCGTTCGGCGAGTGGCAACCGGTGCAGGCTGGCAGGCCTTTCTCGAGGTTGCCGCCACGGAACAGGGCTTCACCGCGAGCGACGATCTTCGGATCGGCGGCGCCGACGCTGCCTTTCTGGCTGGCGAAGTAGGCGGCGATATCGGCCAGGTCCTGATCGCTCAGGTTGGTCAGCAGGCCGGTCATTTCCAGAACGGTGCGCTTGCCCGACTTGATGTCGTGCAGTTGTTTGGTCAGGTAGCGTTCACCCTGTCCGGCCAGCTTTGGAAAGTTTGGCGCCATGCTGTTGCCATCCGGGCCATGGCAGGCGCCGCATACGGCGGCTTTTGCCTGGCCTGCGGCTGCATCACCGGCAGCATGGGCGAAGCCTGAGATTCCCACGGTCAACAGCAGACTCACGATCAGTTTGTTCATCAGCTAATCCAACTACGGCTAAGGGTTAAGAGTTATGGACCGGGCTTACTCTCGCTCATCCAGAGGATGAGGGCCTGGTAATCCTCGGCACTGCAGTCCATGCACAAACCACGCGGCGGCATCGCCTTGAAACCCTGGGTCACGTGTTGCACCAGCGTCTCCATACCTTTCGCCAACCTCGGCGTCCAAGCTTCCTGATCGCCTCTTTCGGGCGCCATGGGTAGTTGGCCGGAATGACAGGCTCCACAAACACGGTTGTACACGGCTTCCGGATCCTGTGTAGCCTGTGCGCTGTAAAGCGGCATCAAGACTCCGGCAGCCAGCAGCCATTTCGTCATAAAACGACCTTTTCAGGGTTGAGAGCGTTCTGCGTTCTAATGCGCAATCAAGGTCTGTCGCTCTCGTGAACTTCATCCTTCGCTGGGACAAAGCACACACAAAATCTGCGGCATTATATACTGGCGTCACTGAAACGGAAGCGACACCGCGTTCCGCGCCTAATCCCGGCGCCGCCCACATCGGAAATCCCATGCAACTCAAGAATCCCATCCTCGGCCTGTGCCAACAGTCCACGTTCATGCTCAGTGCCGCCAAAGTCGATCAGTGCCCCGACGACGAAGGCTTCGAAGTGGCGTTCGCCGGTCGTTCCAACGCCGGTAAATCCAGCGCGCTGAACACTCTGACTCACGCCAGCCTGGCGCGCACCTCGAAAACCCCGGGGCGCACACAGCTGTTGAACTTCTTCAAGCTAGACGATGAACGGCGTCTGGTCGACCTCCCGGGCTACGGTTATGCAAAAGTACCGATCCCGCTCAAGCAACACTGGCAGCGTCACCTCGAGGCTTACCTCGGTGGCCGCGAGAGTTTGAAGGGTTTGATTCTGATGATGGACATCCGTCATCCAATGACCGACTTCGACCTGCTGATGCTCGACTGGGCCGTTGCGGCCGGCATGCCGATGCACATCCTGCTGACCAAGGCCGACAAACTGACCTACGGCGCAGCCAAGAACACGCTGCTCAAGGTGCAGTCGGAAATCCGTAAGGGTTGGGGCGATCTGGTGACGATCCAGCTCTTCTCCGCACCAAAACGCATGGGTCTGGAAGAGGCCTACACTGTGTTGGCGGGCTGGATGGAACTGGCGGATAAAGGTGCCGAAGCGGCGACCGAGGCAGAATAAGGGGATTTCAAAACTGTCTGTGGTGCTGCCAGGCAAGGCAAAAGTGCAGTTGAAAAGCGGAGTTTAGGGGACCTAAATGAGCATTTTTAACTGCGCTTTTAACGCAGTCTGGCGGCGCCACAGGCAGTTTTGAGGCAAAAAAAAGCCCCGGACTTCATATGGGGAGGGAGAAGTTCCGGGGTTTAAGTTCCGAACCGCTAGGGCGGGGTTCAGATATCTGCCAACACTTAACACAACATAGGAGCATCGAAGGGCTTCACCAGCCATTCAGTATCTCTGAGTGCCCTGTCGCAAGATTAGTTCAGAATCTTTTCAAAAAACTTTGGAATAAGCTCAAGAACGATCAGGCCTAAGCGCTTTTCGGTGCCCTTGCCGCGACGCTCGGTCGCGGCAAACCCACGTCCCAGACGCCTCAGTGCGCCTCGTCCCAGTTGTTGCCAACCCCTACTTCCACCAGCAACGGCACGTCCAGTTTTGCCGCCTCGCTCATGTGCACACGAATTTCTTCGCGAACCTGATCGACCAGATCCTCGCGAACCTCCAGCACCAGTTCGTCGTGCACCTGCAGGATGACTTTGGCGTCCAGCCCGGAAGCGCTCAGCCAGTTATCCACCGCCACCATGGCTTTCTTGATGATGTCCGCTGCGGTGCCTTGCATCGGCGCGTTGATCGCCGTGCGCTCGGCGGCAGCGCGTTCCTGCGGCTTGTTGGAGTTGATGTCCGGCAGATACAGGCGACGACCGAAGATCGTTTCCACAAAGCCTTGGTCTGCTGCCTGGGCGCGGGTGCGATCCATGTATTCACGCACGCCCGGGTAACGCGCGAAGTAGGTGTCGATGTAGGCCTTGGCGGTCTTGGTATCGACGCCGATGTCCTTGCCCAGCTTCTGCGCGCCCATGCCGTAGATCAGACCGAAGTTGATCGCCTTGGCGCCACGGCGCTGATCGGACGTCACTTCGTTCAGCTCGACCTTGAACACTTCCGCCGCCGTGGCGGTGTGCACGTCCAGGTTGTTGCGGAAGGCGTTCATCAGGCCTTCGTCGCGGGACAGGTGCGCCATGATCCGCAATTCGATCTGCGAGTAGTCCGCCGCCAGCAGTTTGTAGCCTTTCGGCGCGACAAAGGCCTGGCGGATGCGTCGGCCTTCAGCGGTGCGCACCGGAATGTTCTGCAGGTTCGGGTCGCTCGATGACAGGCGCCCGGTCGACGCGACGGCCTGATGGTACGAGGTGTGGATACGCCCGGTACGCGGGTTGATCTGCTCCGGCAGGCGATCGGTGTAGGTGCTCTTCAGCTTGTTCATGGAACGGTGTTCCATCAGCACTTTCGGCAAGCGGTGATCGTCTTCGGCCAGTTTTGCCAGCACTTCTTCGGCGGTGGACGGCTGGCCCTTGGCGGTTTTCTTCAGGACCGGCAGGCCGAGTTTTTCATAGAGGATCACGCCCAGTTGCTTCGGCGAACCGAGGTTGAATTCTTCACCGGCGATCTCGAACGCTTCACGCTCCAGCGCGACCATCTTGTTGCCCAGCTCAATGCTCTGGATGCCGAGCAGCTCAGCGTCGACGAACGCGCCTTGGCGCTCGATACGAGCGAGCACCGGCACCAGCGGGATCTCGATATCGGTCAGCACGCTGGCCAGGCTCGGGATGGCGCTGAGTTTTTCGAACAGCGTCTGGTGCAGACGCAGGGTCACGTCGGCATCTTCGGCGGCGTACGGTCCGGCCTGTTCCAGAGCGATCTGGTCGAAGGTCAGTTGCTTGGCGCCTTTGCCGGCGATGTCCTGGAAGCTCACGGTGGTGTGATCCAGGTACTTCTGCGCCAGGCTGTCCATGTCGTGACGGGTGGCGGTGGAGTTGAGCACGTAGGACTCAAGCATCGTGTCGAAGGCAATTCCGCGCACAGTGATGCCTTCATTCTGATCGCCACCGATGGCGCAGTTGGCGAGGATGTTCATGTCGAACTTGGCGTGCTGGCCGACCTTGAGCTTGCTCGGGTCTTCGAGGATCGGCTTGAGCGCGCGCAGCACGGTGTCGCGATCCAGCTGCTCCGGCACGCCGATGTAGGAGTGAGTCAGCGGGATGTAGGCTGCTTCGTTGGCCTGCACCGCGAAAGACAAGCCGACCAGTTGTGCCTGCTGCGCGTCGATACCGGTGGTTTCGGTGTCGAAGGCAAACAGCCTGGCGTTCTTCAGCTTTTCCAGCCAAACGTCGAATCGCGCCTGATCGAGGATGGTTTCGTACGCGGCTTCAGCCGGAGCGGCAGGCGCTTCTTCCGCAGGCGCGCTGAACAGATCGCCGGCCGGCGCAGGCTCGGTGGCAGCGCTCAGCTCCAGACGCTTGGCGTCCCGCTCCAGATCGTTGATCCAGCTCTTGAACTCCAGCAGGGTGTAAAGCTCAAGCAGTTTGGCCGAATCTTCCGGGCCCATTTGCAGGTCGTCGAGGCCGATATCCAACGGCACGTCGACCTTGATGGTCGCCAGTTGATAGGAGAGGAAGGCCATCTCCTTGTGCTCTTCGAGCTTGGCCGGCAGGGTCTTGGCGCCACGAATCGGCAGGCTCGGCACGATGTCGAGCTGCGCGTACAGCTCGGTCAGACCGCCGTTGACGCCCACCAACAGGCCGGACGCGGTCTTCGGACCGATGCCGGGAACGCCGGGGATGTTGTCGGAAGAATCGCCCATCAGGGCCAGATAATCGATGATCTGCTCTGGAGCGACGCCGAATTTCTCCTTCACGCCTTCCACGTCCATCGAACTACCGGACATGGTATTGACCAAGGTAATGTGGCCGTCGACCAGTTGCGCCATGTCCTTGTCGCCGGTGGAGATGATCACCGGGCGATCGGCGGCCGCGCTGCTGCGGGCCAGGGTGCCGATCACGTCATCGGCCTCGACGCCTTCGACGCACAGCAACGGGAAACCGAGGGCTTTTACGCTCTGGTGCAGCGGTTCGATCTGCAGACGCATGTCGTCGGGCATGCTCGGGCGGTTGGCCTTGTATTCGGCGTACATCTCATCGCGAAATGTCCCACCCTTGGCGTCGAACACCACGGCGAACGGGCTATCGGGATACTGCTTGCGCAGGCTCTTGAGCATGTTCAGCACGCCTTTGACCGCACCGGTCGGCAGGCCTTTGGAGGTGGTCAGCGGTGGCAGCGCGTGAAAGGCGCGGTACAGGTAAGACGAACCGTCCACCAGGACGAGGGGGGCTTGGCTCATGAGCAGAATCAACCTTTTCGGCGGGCCCGGCGCTAGAATAGCGGGACCGTTGACGACAAAGGGACAAGGTTATCATGCGTACGTTAAATCGCTTGCTGCTGGTCAGTCTGATTGCTGTCTCACCGCTGGCCGCGATCGCGGCGGATGATGCGCCATCGTCGGAGCCGGAAGTTACCATTAGCACGCACACGGAAGGCGACAAGGTCATTCAGGAATACAGCCGGAGTGGATTCGTGTATGCGATCAAGGTCACACCGAAGGGCGGCAAACCCTATTTCCTGGTGCGCGCCGATGGTACGGACGCGAACTACATCCGGTCCGACCAGCCGGATATGCTGATTCCGTCGTGGGAAATCTTTACCTGGAAGTAAGTTTCCTGACTTTTAATCGGCGCCGTTTGATGGCGGCGCCAGAACTGAGCAGTTTTTAACCATGTCTGTGTTCACCCCCCTGGCTCGGCCCGAGCTGGAAACCTTTCTCGCCCCTTACGGGCTCGGCCGTCTGCTCGATTTCCAGGGGATCGCCGCCGGCAGCGAAAACACCAACTTCTTCATCAGCATGGAAAAGGGCGAGTTCGTCCTTACCCTGGTCGAGCGCGGCCCGGTGCAGGAAATGCCGTTTTTCATCGACCTGCTCGACGTCCTCCACGAAGCCGACCTGCCAGTGCCTTACGCGCTGCGCACCACCAACGGCGTGGCCCTGCGCGAACTGAAAGGCAAACCGGCGCTGCTGCAACCGCGCCTGGCCGGCAAGCACATCAAGCAGGCCAACGCCCAGCATTGCGCGCAGGTCGGTGAGTTGCAGGCGCACCTGCACCTGGCGACCCAGGGCGACAGCATGATCAAGCGCAAGACCGATCGTGGTCTGGACTGGATGCTGGAGGAGGGCACCGAATTTCTTTCGCACCTGAGCGACGAGCCGCGTGCGCTGCTGCAAACCGCGCTGGACGAAATCACTCAACAGAAAGACAAAATTCTCGCGCTGCCGCGGGCGAATATCCACGCCGACCTGTTCCGCGACAACGCGATGTTCGAAGGCACGCACTTGACCGGGCTGATCGACTTCTACAACGCCTGCTCCGGGCCGATGCTCTACGACGTGGCGATTGCCTTGAACGACTGGTGTTCGGACGATGACGGCCTGATTGACGGCCCACGTGCGCGGGCCTTTCTGGGTGCCTACGCGGCACTGCGTCCGTTCACGGCAGCCGAGGCCGAATTGTGGCCGACCATGCTGCGAGTGGCGTGCGTGCGGTTCTGGCTGTCGCGGTTGATCGCGGCGGAATCGTTCGCCGGGCAGGACGTTTTGATTCACGATCCGAAAGAGTTCGAGCAGCGTCTGGCGCAGCGTCAGCAGGTCAACACACCGCTGCCGTTTGCCCTGTAAAAGAAAAAAACCGCAGTCTGTGCAGGCTGCGGTTTTTTTGTATCAGAGCGACTCCAGGCAACCCGCCAGGTCATTCCCCAGCTTCTCCAGCACTTGCTCATAACCTTGAGCCGTCGCCGGCGTGTACCCGCCCAGCGCATCGAGTTCCGCCAGTTTCACTGGCAGGCCAGCCACCAGGGTTTCCGCCAGACGTGGACGCAGCGGTGGCTCGCTGAACACGCACGTCTTGCCGACTTCCTGCAACCGCGCGCGCATCGCCGCGACATGCTGAGCGCCCGGCTGCACTTCCGCCGCCACGCTGAACACACCGGTGTGTTTCAAGCCGTAGGCATCTTCGAAATAGTCGAAGGCCTCGTGGAAGACGAAGTAGGGTTTGCCTTCAACACTGGCCAGACGCCTCTTCAAACGCTGATCCAGCGCATCGAGGCGCGCGTCGAACGCCTTGGCGTTGCTCTGGTAGCGCTCGGCATTGGCCGGGTCGGCAGCGCTCAGGTCGGCGGCCATCTTGTCGGCAATCACCCGCGCGTTCACCGGCGATAGCCACAAATGTGCATCGAGAGTGCCGGGACGGTGATCGTGATCATGCTCGTCGGCGTCTTCAGCGTGGGAGTGGCTGTCTTCGGCGAAGCGGCGCAGCTTCATGCCCGGCAAGTCCTGCACGGCAACGCTCGGCAGCGTACGACCGTTCAGCACGCGAGGCAGGAAACCTTCCATGTCCGGGCCGATCCAGTACAAGAGATCCACCGATTGCACCTTGCGCACGTCGGACGGACGCAACGCGTAGTTATGCGGCGAAGCTCCCGGCGGCAGCAGCACTTCCGGAATCGCCACGCCGTCCTGCACCGCAGCGGCAATCAGTTGCAGGGGCTTGATGCTGGTGAGGACTCTGACCTCGGCCTGAGCCGGACCGATCAGCAGAAAACCGGTGATGAATACGACAAAAACAGAAAAAAGTCGGGACACGATGACCACTCAATGAGGCGAGAACGGGTAACATAATAACGTCTCTAACCAAACTCGTCGCCGCTCATGCCTATTACCCCGATTGCCAGCCGTCCCCACGACCACTCGCACTGCGTTCACAGCGCCCTGTCCGAGGCCGATGCCTTGTGTGCACAGAAAGGCCTGCGCCTGACCGCATTGCGTCGGCGGGTGCTGGAACTGGTCTGGCAGAGCCACAAGCCACTGGGTGCCTACGACATTCTGGCGGTGCTCAGCGAGCAGGACGGCCGCCGCGCCGCGCCACCGACCGTGTACCGCGCGCTGGATTTCCTCCTGGAAAACGGTCTGGTGCACCGCATCTCCTCGCTGAACGCCTTTGTCGGCTGTGTTCATCCGAAGCATTCGCACCAGGGCCAGTTCCTGATCTGCCGCGAGTGCCACGCGGCCATCGAGCTTGAGCAAAAAACCATCAGCGACGCCATCGTCCACAGCGCCAAGGACGTCGGCTTCATCGTCGAAGCCCAGACCGTCGAAGTGGTCGGCCTCTGCTCCGGTTGCCGGGGGGCTTGATGAGCGATGCGTTGATCCGTCTGGAGCAGGTGGCTGTCCGGTTTGCCGGGCAGAACGTGCTGGACAACATTCACCTGAGCGTCGAGCCGGGGCAGATCGTCACCCTGATCGGCCCCAACGGCGCCGGCAAGACCACGCTGGTGCGCGCCGTGCTCGGGCTGCTGAAACCCGATAGCGGCAGCGTCTGGCGCAAGCCGAAACTGCGCGTCGGTTACATGCCGCAAAAGCTGCACGTCGATCCGACCCTGCCGCTGTCAGTCCTGCGCTTCCTGCGGCTGGTGCCGGGCGTTGACCGCCCGCGTGCGCTGGCGGCACTCAAGGAAGTCGGCGCCGAACACGTCATCGACAGCCCGGTGCAAAGCGTGTCCGGCGGCGAAATGCAGCGCGTGCTGCTGGCCCGGGCGCTGTTGCGCGAGCCGGAACTGCTGGTCCTCGACGAGCCGGTGCAAGGGGTCGATGTTGCTGGCCAGGCCGAGTTGTACAGCCTGATCACCCGGCTGCGCGACCGCCACGGTTGCGGTGTGCTGATGGTGTCCCACGATCTGCATCTGGTGATGAGCACCACGGATCAGGTGGTGTGCCTCAACCGTCACGTCTGCTGCTCCGGGCATCCCGAGCAGGTCAGCGGCGATCCGGCCTTCGTCGAGCTGTTCGGCAATAACGCGCCGAGCCTGGCGATCTATCACCACCATCATGACCACGCCCATGACCTGCACGGTTCGGTGGTCAAGGGGCCCCTGTCGGCTCAACCTCACGTTCACGGAGATAGCTGCAAGCATGGCTGATTTTCTGTTCTACGCCCTGCTTGCAGGTCTGGCGCTGGCGGTGGTCGCGGGGCCGCTGGGCTCGTTCGTGGTCTGGCGGCGCATGGCCTATTTCGGCGACACGCTGTCCCACGCCGCACTGCTCGGCGTGGCGCTGGGCTTTCTGCTGGATGTCAGCCCGACTGTCGCGGTGACCGTGGGCTGCCTACTGTTGGCGGTGTTGCTGGTGACCTTGCAACAGCGTCAGCCACTGGCCTCCGACACGCTGTTGGGCATTCTTGCGCCGAGCACGCTCTCTCTCGGGCTGGTGGTACTAAGCTTCATGCATGAAGTGCGGATCGACCTGATGGCCTATCTGTTCGGCGACCTGCTGGCGATCAGCCCGACCGATCTGGCGTGGATCCTCGGCGGCAGCGCGGCGGTGCTGGTGTTGCTGGTGACGCTGTGGCGGCCGCTGCTGGCGATCACCGTGCACGAAGAACTGGCCAAAGTCGAAGGCCTGCCGGTGGCCGGTTTGCGCATGGCGCTGATGCTGTTGATCGCAGTGGTGATCGCGGTGGCGATGAAAATCGTCGGTGTATTGCTGATTACTTCGCTGTTGATCATCCCGGCGGCTGCGGCACAACGTCACGCCCGTTCGCCGGAGCAGATGGCACTGGGCGCGAGCGTGCTGGGCATGCTGGCCGTGTGTGGCGGGCTGGCGCTGTCCTGGTTCAAGGACACCCCGGCCGGCCCGTCGATCGTTGTGACGGCAGCCGCACTGTTTCTGCTGAGTTTTGTTCTGCCCCGTCGAGGGGTGTAGACTTGCTCGTTTTTTGCGCAAATAGAGAGTCGCAGGAATGAAGCCGTTCGCCTCCCGTTATCTGCTCCTTGTGGCCTTTTCCGTGCTGCTGGGCGCCTGCCAAAGCACGCCGCCGGTGACCGAAGTCCCCGATGCGCGGGCCACGGCCATCGCACAGCTGGAGCAAAGCCTGGCCAGCAGCGAACTGGCCACTGCCGAAGACCAATTGGCAGCCTTACAGGCCGAAACACCCAACGATCAATCCCTTGAGCAATACCAGCGCCAGTTGGCCGAAGCCTATCTGCGCCGCAGCCAGATCGTCCTGCAGAAGGGTGATGTGAATGCAGCAGCGACCGCGCTGGCCCGTGCCCGCGTGCTGATGCCCAAGGCCCCGGCGCTGACCGGTGGCGTCAATGGCGCGATTACCGAAGCGCGCAAGGCTGAACTGGAGAAAGCCGAAGCAGCGCTGCAGGCCGCTGAAGCCAAGCCGAAAGCCAAGGTGATCGATCCGACCGCCGAGAGCACCACGGTCGCGCTGAACATCACCGATAGCCGCAAACTTCGCCGCCAACTGGATGCGATCGCCGCCGATGTGGTGAATTACGACTGTGCGGTGAGCATTCAGGCCCCGCGCACCAATGATTACCCGTGGCTGGCAACGTTGATCACCAAGCGTGTGAAGAAGCTCGATCCGGATTTCGATCTGAAGATCGAGAAACAGATTCTGCGCACCGTGCCGGCGCAGATGGTTCTGAGCCCGCGCAAACCTTGAATTAACCGCAGCCTGCTTTTCGCAGGCTGCGGTTTCTTTCAGGCCGGAATCGCCTTGGCCTTCGCCTCACGATCCCAGACCCGATGCTGCCCGATCGCCGCAAAGAACGGCTGGGTCAACGCCTTCACATCCTTGCCTTCGATCAACCCTGCATCCGCCTCCAGCTTCAGCACGTCCAGCAACTGCTTGGCCTCGCCTTGCAGCGCAATCGCCTTCAAGTGTTTGTACGCCTCCAGCAGGTAATGCAACGCCACGCCGTCACCGCTCAATGCCTTGACCGACGCCGCGCCACCCGGCACGAACACCGCGTCGAACGCCACCGACGGCAGCCCTTCCATCGACGCATCCACCGCCAGGCTTTTGCCATCGGCGGTTTTCACCGGCGCAGACGATGGGCCGAGCAGTTTGGCGTGCGCACCTTCTGCCGCCAGCGCCTTCTTCATCGCATCGATGGCCGCACCATCGACGCCGTTGGCCGCCAGGATCGCGACTTTTCGCGTCTTGATGTTCTCCGGCAGCAGGTTCGCCTGACTCAGCGATGGCGAGTGATCCAGTGATGTTTTCGGCACGTCGACCGTGCCTTTGGCCGGTGCCGGCAAGCCAAGGTTCTGCGCCACGCGCTTGGCCAGTTCCAGATCGATGTTGGCCAGGATCTCGTTCACTTCCCGCGCCCGAATGTGCTCGCGCTCAACCTTGCCCAGTTCGAAGCTGTAAGCCGAGATGATGTGTTCCTGCTCGTGCTTGCTCATGCTTTTGAAGAACAGCCGCGCCTGGGAAAAGTGGTCGCTGAACGACTCGCTGCGCTGACGGATCTTGTTGGCGTCGATGCGCTCCGGGTAACTCTCGAACCCGCCATCCTGCGCGGCCGGCAGGGTTTCCTTCGGCCAGCCGCCATCGATGGAATTCGGTTCGTAGGACGCGCGGCCCTTGTCGATCACCGTGCGGTGCTGGGCATCGCGCTGGCCGTTGTGGAACGGTGCGACCGGGCGATTGATCGGTAGCTCATGAAAGTTCGGCCCGCCGAGTCGGCTGATTTGCGTGTCAGTGTAGGAAAACAACCGGCCTTGCAGCAGCGGGTCATTGGAGAAGTCGATCCCCGGCACGATATGGCCTGGGCAGAACGCGACCTGCTCGGTCTCGGCAAAGAAGTTGTCCGGGTTGCGGTTGAGGGTCATCTTGCCCAGCGGCGTGATCGGAACGATTTCCTCGGGAATCAGTTTGGTCGGGTCGAGGATGTCGAAATCGAAGTCGTGCTCGTTTTCCTCTTCGATGACCTGAACGCCGAGCTCCCATTCCGGATAGTCGCCCATTTCGATGGCTTCCCAGAGATCGCGCCGATGGTAGTCGGTATCTTTGCCCGCAAGTTTTTGCGCCTCGTCCCACACCAAAGAACAGGTGCCGGCGTTAGGGCGCCAGTGGAATTTGACGAAGCGCGATTTGCCCTCGGCATTGATCAGCCGGAAGGTGTGCACGCCGAAGCCCTGCATGCTGCGCAGGCTTTTCGGGATGGCCCGGTCGGACATCGCCCAGATCACCATGTGCGCCGATTCCGGTACCAGCGACACAAAATCCCAGAACGTGTCGTGAGCCGAGCCGCCGGTAGGGATCTCGTTATGCGGTTCGGGTTTCACCGCGTGGACGAAGTCGGGAAACTTGATCGCGTCCTGTATGAAAAATACCGGCATGTTATTGCCGACCAGATCGAAGTTGCCTTCGTCGGTGAAGAACTTCACGGCAAAACCACGCACGTCACGCACGGTATCGCCGGAACCACGCGGTCCCTGAACCGTGGAAAAACGCACGAACACCGGGGTTTTCTTCCCCGGATCCTGCAGGAAACCGGCCTTGGTCAACGTCGAATGGTTCTCGTAGCTCTGAAAGAAACCATGGGCGCCGGTGCCGCGAGCATGGACGATGCGCTCCGGAATCCGTTCATGGTCAAAGTGCGTGATCTTTTCACGCATGATGAAGTCTTCCAGCAGCGACGGCCCGCGAGCCCCGGCCTTGAGGGTGTTCTGGTTATCAGCAATTTTCACGCCCTGGTTGGTGCGCAGGGCCTGACCGGTAGCGTCGGAGCGAAACTTCTCCAGGCTGTCGAGTTTGGCATTGGTGTTGGCGCGATCCGGGGTATCGGTGCCGGCCAGTTGGCTTTTGTCATTGGCAGGTTTCTTGGTACTCATCAGTCATGAACTCCTGTTTGTCCCGGGATTGCCCCGGAACGCTTGAGTGTTTCCCAGGCACGGCACCCAGGGTTTTCAAGTCGCTTAAGTAGTGACTGACGAGGGTTTCGGGCGTTCCTTTTTTATGACCTTTGATCCTGTTATTGCCAAATCGAAGGTTATTTGCGAAATAAATGCTAAGAACCTCTATACGGACAGGCTAAAATGCGCGCCCGGCTAACCGCTGATCCTTTTCCAACGCGCCCCACAAGGTTCGCTACGTGATCGAGTTTCAAAACGTCCATAAGACTTACCGCGTCGCCGGTAAGGACATCACCGCGCTGCACCCGACCAGCTTCTCCATCGAGAACGGTCAGGTGTTCGGCCTGATTGGCCATTCCGGTGCGGGAAAAAGTACCCTGCTGCGTCTGATCAATCGCCTGGAGCAATCCAGTGGCGGCAAGATCATCGTCGACGGCGAAGAAGTCACCGCGCTGGACGCCAACGGCCTGCGCCGTTTCCGTCAGCAGGTCGGGATGATCTTCCAGCACTTCAACCTGCTGGCGTCCAAGACCGTGGCCGACAACGTCGCGCTGCCGCTGACCCTGGCCGGTGAACTGTCCCGTGCCGAGATCGACCAGCGTGTGGCCGAGTTGCTGGCGCGGGTCGGTCTGTCCGATCACGCCAAAAAGTACCCGGCGCAGCTGTCCGGCGGTCAGAAGCAGCGCGTCGGCATCGCCCGCGCTCTGGCGACCAAGCCGAAAATCCTGCTGTGCGACGAAGCCACCAGCGCCCTCGACCCGCAGACCACCGCGTCGGTCCTGCAACTGCTGGCCGAGATCAACCGCGAGCTGAAGCTGACCATCGTCCTGATTACCCACGAGATGGATGTGATCCGCCGCGTGTGCGATCAGGTCGGCGTGATGGACGCCGGTGTGATCGTCGAGCAAGGTTCGGTGGCCGATGTGTTCCTGCATCCGAAGCACCCGACCACCAAGCGGTTCGTGCAGGAAGACGAACAGATCGACGAGAGCGAGCAGCGCGATGACTTCGCTCACGTGCCGGGCCGCATCGTGCGTCTGACCTTTCAGGGCGAAGCGACCTACGCGCCGTTGCTCGGTACCGTCGCCCGGGAAACCGGTGTGGACTACAGCATCCTGGCCGGTCGTATCGACCGCATCAAAGACATTCCTTACGGGCAATTGACCCTCGCCGTCACCGGTGGCGACATGGAAGCGGCGTTCGCCCGCTTCACCGCCGCTGACGTTCACATGGAGGTGTTGCGCTAATGGAAGACCTGATGAGTTTCTTCACCAATATCGACTGGTACGAAATCTGGCTCGCTACCGGCGACACCCTGATGATGCTCGGCGGTTCGCTGCTGTTCACCGTGCTGCTCGGCCTGCCGCTGGGCGTGCTGCTGTTCCTGTGCAGCCCGCGTCAGTTGCTCGAAGCCAAAGGCGTGTACGCCTTGCTGTCGCTGGTGGTGAACATCCTGCGTTCGCTGCCGTTCATTATTCTGTTGATCGTGATGATCCCGTTCACCGTGCTGATCACCGGCACCTCGCTGGGCGTGGCCGGTGCGATTCCGCCGCTGGTGGTAGGTGCAACGCCGTTCTTCGCGCGGCTGGTGGAAACCGCCCTGCGTGAAGTGGATCGCGGCATCATCGAAGCGACCCAGTCGATGGGCGCGACCACTCGCCAGATCATCATGAACGCTTTGCTGCCGGAGGCCCGTCCAGGCATCTTCGCAGCAATTACGGTGACGGCGATTACACTGGTTTCCTACACTGCGATGGCCGGTGTGGTCGGCGCCGGTGGCCTGGGTGACCTGGCGATCCGTTTCGGCTATCAGCGCTTCCAGACCGACGTGATGATCGTGACCGTGGTGTTGCTGCTGATTCTGGTGCAAGTGTTGCAAATGGTAGGCGACCGACTGGTCGTGCACTTCTCGCGCAAATAACCGGTTTTGTAATGACATGAGCCGGCCATTCGCTGGCAGGCGCCAGACGGGCGCCGTAAAAAGGAGTTAGCTGAATGAAAAAACTGATCGTTGCCCTGGCTGCCGTTGCAGCGTTCTCGGCCCACGCCGACGAAACCCTGACCGTTGCTGCCACTCCGGTGCCGCACGCGGAAATCCTCGAATTCGTGAAGCCGGTACTGGCCAAAGAAGGCGTGGATCTGAAGGTCAAGGTCTTCACCGACTACGTTCAGCCGAACGTCCAGGTGGCCGAGAAGCGTCTGGACGCCAACTTCTTCCAGCACCAGCCGTACCTCGATGAGTTCAACAAGGCCAAGGGCACCAGCCTGGTTTCCGTGACCGGCGTGCACCTGGAACCGCTGGGCGCCTACTCCAGCAAGTTCAAGAAAATCGAAGAGCTGCCAAGCGGCGCCAACGTGGTGATCCCGAACGACGCCACCAATGGCGGCCGTGCGCTGTTGCTGCTGGCCAAGGCCGGCGTGATCACCCTGAAGGATCCGACCAACATCCTGTCGACCGTCAAGGACATCGCCCAGAATCCGAAAGACCTGAAGATCCGTGAACTGGAAGCCGCGACCATCCCGCGCGTGCTGACCCAGGTCGATCTGGCGCTGATCAACACCAACTACGCGCTGGAAGCCAAGCTCGATCCGTCCAAGGATGCGCTGGTCATCGAAGGCAGCGACTCGCCTTATGTGAACATCCTGGTCTCCCGCGCGGACAACAAGGACAGCGACGCCATGAAGAAACTGGCCGCTGCGCTGCACAGCCCGGAAGTGAAGAAATTCATCACCGAGAAGTACAAAGGCGCGGTGTTGCCGGCGTTCTGATTCGGACGCCGCAACGAAAAAGGGGACGCCAGTGGCGTCCCCTTTTTTGTGCCCAAAACACAGCCCCTGTGGGAGCGGGCTTGCCCGCGAAAGCGGTGGGTCAGATAAACATAGGTCGACTGACACACCGCATTCGCGAGCAAGCCCGCTCCCACATTGGAACAGTGCTGTTCTTACTTGCGGTTGAGCATAACCGGGAATTGCGCCACCAGCTTGGCGTTGTTCAACGGCGCCCGAATAAACCCACGCTGCGTCCCGTCCGGCCCGATCACTGCCAGGTTCCCACTGTGATCCACTGTGTAGTTCGGCTTGCTGGTGTCCGCCGGAATGAACGGAATGCTCACCGCGTTCGCCACCTTCTGCAGCTCGTCGATCGACTTCGGCGTCAGGCCGATGAACTGTGGATCGAAGTAGCCCAGGTACTGCTTCAACTGCGCAGGGTTGTCGCGGTTCGGGTCGACGCTGACCAGCACGATCTGCAATTTATCCACAGCGTCCTTCGGCAGTTCGCTCTTGATCTGGCGCAGCTGGGCGAGGGTGGTCGGGCAGATGTCCGGGCAGAAGGTGTAGCCGAAGAACAGCAGGCTCCACTTGCCCTTGAGCTCGTTGACCGTGACCGGTTGGCCGTCCTGATTGGTCATCGTCACGTCCGGCAGGTTGCGGCTCTGCGGCAGCAGGATGATGCCGGCGTCGATCAGTGCGGTCGGGTCGCCCTGGCCCTTGCCGCTCAGCACTTTGTTGACGGTCAGGCCGAGGATCAGCGCGATCACGGCGACGAGGATGAAGACGGTTTTCTGGGTTCGAGTCATAGGTTCAACAGTAAGTAGTGGTCTACGAGCAGGGCGATGAACAGCAGAAACAAGTACCAGATAGAGTACTTGAAGGTGTTGATCGCCGCGTGCGGCCGAGTGCCACGGTACAGCACCACGGCCCATTGCAGAAACCTTGCGCCCAGCCCGAGCGCACAGATCAGGTAAAGCAGGCCGCTCATGTGGATCACATACGGCAACAGGCTGACCGCCAGCAGGGCGAAGGTGTACAGCAGAATGTGCACCTTGGTGTAGTGCTCGCCATGGGTGACCGGCAGCATCGGAATGTCGGCCTTGGCGTATTCCTCTTTGCGGTGGATCGCCAGCGCCCAGAAGTGCGGTGGGGTCCAGGCGAAGATGATCAGCACCAGCAGCAACGGTTCGGCGCTGACGTGGCCAGTGGCAGCGGTCCAGCCGAGCAGCGGCGGTGCGGCGCCGGCGAGGCCGCCGATGACGATGTTCTGCGGCGTCGCGCGCTTGAGGAAGCCGGTGTAGATCACCGCGTAGCCCAGCAGCGAGGCCAGGGTCAGCCACGCGGTCAGCGGGTTGGTGAAGGTCAGCAGCAAGGCCTGGCCGAGCAACGCCAGCACCAGCGCAAAGGTCAGTGCTCCTGTGGGCGAAACCCGGCCCTCGGCCAGCGGCCGTTTGTGGGTGCGGGCCATGACCGCATCGATGCGCCGGTCCACCACATGATTGACCGCCGCCGCGCCACCGGCACACAGCGCGATTCCCAGATTGCCGAACACCAGCACCGTCCACGGCACGCCGGCGCGGGTCGCGAGGAACATGCCCACCAGCGAGGTGATCAGCATCAGCACCACGACTTTCGGTTTGGTCAGCTCAAGGTAATCACGCCACAGCCCCTGCGCCGGACGTTCGCCGATCAGAATCGCCATGGCGTCTCTCCTTTAATAGTGATGGGCGCCGCCGAGTGCTTACGCGGGCTCAGGCGCCAGCGCGCGATTATCGGCTGCTTGACCCGAACCAGGCTGGTCCGCGCGTGGTAGTTGACCAGCACCATCGTCAGCAGCAGCACTGCACCGCCGGCGTTATGCGCCACGGCCACCGGCAGCGGCAGATGGAACAGCACGTTGCTGATGCCGAGGGTGATCTGCGCGGCGAGGGCGATCAGCACCAGCCCGGCCAGTCGGGTCATGCCGACCACTTTCAGTTGCCAGGCCAGACCAAGCAGGACGACCGTCACCAGCAACGCGCCAATGCGGTGGGTCAGGTGAATCGCCGTGCGTGCATCGCTGTCGAGTTGCCCGCCGAGGTAATTGGGGCCGATGTGTTGGGTCAGGTGAAAGCCGTTGGCGAAATCCGCCGGCGGAAGCCATTGGCCGTGACAGGTCGGGAAGTCGATACAGGCCACGGCCGCATAGTTGGAACTGACCCAGCCACCCAGCGCAATCTGGCCGATCACCAACAGCAATCCGGCAGTCGCCCAATATTGCAGACGCTTGGGCACGGTCAGCGCCGGCAGCACGCCGGACAGTCGCAACGTCAGCAGAAACAGCAGGCTCAAGGTCGCGAAGCCACCGAGCAAATGCCCGGTCACCACTTGCGGCCAGAGCTTGAGTGTCACCGTCCACATGCCGAACGCCGCCTGGGCGAACACCACCGCCAGCAGAAACAGTGGCAGCTTCAGCGGTTGCCCCGGATGACGGCGGTTAACCCACGCCCGCCCGGCCAACACTGAAATCAGCATGCCGAGGGTGCCGGCGAAGTAGCGGTGGATCATCTCGTTCCAGCCTTTGTGCGCCTCTACTGGCGAGTCCGGGTAATGCAGTTCGGCATGGGCCAGTTGGGCTTCGCTTTTCGGCACGCTGATGAATCCGTAGCAGCCCGGCCAGTCCGGACAGCCGAGGCCGGCGTGGGTCAGGCGGGTGTAGGCGCCGAGCAGCACCACGATCAGTGCCAGCAGGGTGGCAAACAGCGCGAGGCGAAATCCAGGTTTGGCCATGACGATGCCCTTATCCGATGTTCGACAGTTTCAGCAGGTGGCGCAGGTCGTTGAGCAGATCCTTGCCCTTGACGCTCGGGTCGTAGCGCAGCACGAGGTTGCCGTGGGGATCGATGATCCACAGTTGCGGCGTGGCCTTGTCGCCCGTGGCCTTGCTGAAGGTGGCTGCGTCCAGCGGGTAGCGTTGCAGCTGCGGGTATTCGCGGGTCAGCTTGGCTTCGTAGTCGGCGGCCAGTGGTTGCGCAGCGGCCAGGGCGTGGCTGGCGCGCCCGGCTTCACGGCCCAGTCCAATCTGGATCTGCCGCGCCAGGTACACCAGTTGCTGGCAGTCCACCGCGCAATCCTTCGGCGCGGTCACCAGCATCTGCCAGCGCGTTTCGTCAGCCTGAATGCCGAGGTCGGCGCGGGTCTGGCCGTTGCCGATCAGTTCGCCGTGATAGCTGCGACCTTCCGGTACCCAGAACTGCAACTTGTACATGCCGGTGGCGAGGATCATCGGCCCGACCACGCCGAGCACGATCAACAGCAGCTGGATGCGTCCGCGACGGCGACTGGCCGGGGCCTTTGCTTCAGACATGCTGGGTGGATTCATGGCCGCTCCCATGGTGTTTCTCCTTTGCGTTGTGCCAGCCGAGATAGAGGTAGAGACCGAGCAGGGCGGTGGCCATGGCGAACCACTGCACCGCGTAACCGAGGTGTTTTTCCGGGCCCATGGCAACTACCGGCCAGTCGGTCTGATAGCTGGCGGGGCCGGGTTCGGCGCGTAATTCGTAGGCGAAGCCGTCGCGTTCGAGGGTTTTCCACAGCTTCGCGGGTTCGATGGCGGTGACGGTTTGCGGCCAGCTGCTGCTGACCGGATCGGCATGCAGCTGGAAGGTGGCGCCGGGGGCGACATACACCCAGGCATCGACATTCACGGCGTCGGCCGGCGTATTGAATTGCGGGGCCGTGCGCCGGTCCGGCCACGGCAGCCAGCCGCGATTGACCAGCAGCCACTGGCCGCTGCGTTGATCCTGAAACGGTTGCAGCAATTCGACGCCGACCTTGCCGTTGCGCTGACGGTTGTCCAACAACAGGCTGTGGGCGGCATCGAACTGGCCGTGCAGATGGACCCGGCGAAAGGCCGGATCGGCGCTGTGCAGCAACTCGGTGCTGGCCATCGGTTCGGCGGCGCGGCGTTCGGCGTAGCTGGCGAGCAGGGCGGTTTTCTCCGCGCCCCGGCCCAGTTGCCAGAAGCCCAGCGAAATCAGCAACGGCAGCAGCAGGCCGACCACCAGTGTCGGCACCACGCCCGGCCGGAAGCGCTTCATGGTCGCGCCAGAAAATCAGTGAGTGCGATCGCTATACTCAAGTGCATCGCTTGTTCCCCCGGAGTTCTTCCCATGCTCAAAGCAGCCATCGTCCTGATGCTGATTGCCACGGTGGTCAGCCTGTTCAGCGGCCTGTTTTTCCTGGTCAAGGACGACAGCAGCTCGAATCGACTGGTGATCGCCTTGAGTGTTCGGGTGGCATTGGCCGCTTGCACCGTCGGCTTGATTGCCTGGGGTTTCTACAGCGGCCAACTGGTGTCGCACGCGCCTTGGTGAGCTGATCCTCAGAGCACGTAAACGAAGATGAACAAGCCGATCCACACCACATCGACGAAGTGCCAATACCAGCTCGCCGCTTCGAAACCGAACTGATGTTCGTTGTCGAAGTGGCCCTTCATGATGCGCATCAGCATCACGAACAGAATGATCGTGCCGATGGTCACGTGGGCGCCGTGGAAACCGGTGAGCATGAAGAACGTCGCGCCGTAGATGCCCGAGCCGAGGGTCAGCCCCAGTTCGTGGTAGGCGTGGATATATTCTTCGGCCTGGAAACCGAGGAACGCGCAGCCCAGCAGCACGGTGATCGCCAGCCACAGTTTCAGCGCGCCGCGATGACCTTTCTTCAGCGCGTGGTGGGCGATGGTGATGGTCACGCTGGAGCTCACCAGCAGGATGGTGTTGATCAGCGGCAGGCCCCAGGGGCTGATGACTTCCTTGGGCGGCGGGAACAGTTTCGGATCCGGCGTGTGCAGCAGCGGCCAGGTGAACTGGAAGTTCGGCCAGAGCATGTGGGCGATGCCTTTGGTGCCTTCTCCACCCAGCGCCGGACCGGAAATGTGCCGCACATAGAACAGCGCGCCGAAGAAGGCGATGAAGAACATCACCTCGGAGAAGATGAACCAGCTCATGCCCCAGCGGAACGAGCGGTCCAGTTGCGGGCTGTACAACCCCGCGCGGCTTTCCTTGATCACCGTGCCGAACCAGCCGAACAGCATGTACGCCAGCAACAGTCCGCCGACGAAAAAGATCAGCGGGCCGTGGGATTCCGGACGGGCTGCCTTCAGATCGTTGAACCAGGTCGCCAGACCGTACACGGTGACGAACATCCCCACCGTGGCCACGATCGGCCACTTGCTCTGGGCCGGGACGTAATAGTGCTCATGAGTTGCCATTTATTGTTCTCCTTATCGGGCACGCTTAACCGCCAGTGTTTGCAGCCACCGGAGGATGTCGGGCGGTGATATCGAACAGCGTGTAGGACAGCGTCAGGTGCTTCACGTCCTTGGGCATGTCGCGGTCAACGATGAAACGCACCGGCATCTCGATCTGCTGACCGGGCTGCAGCACCTGCTGGGTAAAGCAAAAGCATTCGGTCTTGTGGAAATACGCCGCCGCATTGCTCGGCGCGATGCTTGGCACCGCTTGCGCGCTCATCGGTTTGTCGGTGGGATTGCGCGCGATGAAGATCATCTCGTTCACCGCGCCGGGGTTGGCCGTCAGTTCGTCATGCTTGGGGTAGAAGTCCCACGGCATGTCGGCGGTGTTGGTCGACAGAAACTGCACCCGCACCTGCCGCGTGGCATCGACGGTCTGCTCGCCCTCGTACTGCCCGGCGGTCTTGCCGTTGATGCCGAACGCCTTGCACATCACGTCGTAGATCGGCACCAGGGCAAAACCGAAGACGAACATCGCCACCACCACACCGAGCAGTCGGGTGACCAGTTTCTTCATCGAAATCGAGTCAGCCATGGTGGCGGCCCTCAACGGCTACAGGGTTCATTTCACTTCCGGCGGCGTGGTGAAGGTGTGATACGGCGCCGGTGACGGCACGCTCCATTCCAGACCTTCGGCGCCATCCCACGGTTTGGCCGGTGCCGGCTCGCCGCCACGGATGGTCTTGATCACGATGAACAGGAAGAAAATCTGCGTGGCACCGAACATGAACGCGCCGATCGACGACACCATGTTGAAGTCGGCGAATTGCAGGTTGTAGTCCGGAATCCGCCGGGGCATGCCCGCCAGACCCACGAAGTGCATCGGGAAGAACGTCAGGTTCATGCCGACGAAGGACAACCAGAAGTGCAGCTTGCCCAGGGTTTCGTCGTACATGTGGCCGGTCCATTTCGGCAGCCAGTAATAGGCCGACGCGAAGATCCCGAAGATCGCCCCCGGCACCAGTACGTAGTGGAAGTGCGCGACCACGAAGTAGGTGTCCTGGTACTGGAAGTCCGCCGGGGCGATGGCCAGCATCAGCCCGGAGAAACCGCCGATCGAGAACAGGATCACGAACGCCACGGCAAACAGCATCGGCGTCTCGAAGGTCATCGAGCCTTGCCACATGGTGCTGGCCCAGTTGAACACCTTCACCCCGGTCGGCACCGCGATCAGCATCGTCGCGTACATGAAGAACAACTCGCCCACCAGCGGGATGCCCACCACGAACATGTGGTGCGCCCAGACGATGAACGACAGGAACGCGATGCTCGCCGTGGCGTAGACCATCGAGGTGTAGCCGAACAGCGGCTTGCGCGAGAAGGTCGGGATGATCTGGCTGACGGCACCGAAGGCCGGCAGGATCATGATGTACACCTCGGGGTGGCCGAAGAACCAGAACACATGCTGGAACAGCACCGGGTCACCGCCACCGGCGGCACTGAAGAAGCTGGTGCCGAAGTGGATGTCCATCAGCATCATCGTCACGCACCCGGCCAGCACCGGCATCACCGCGATCAGCAGGAACGCGGTGATCAGCCAGGTCCAGACGAACAGCGGCATTTTCATCAGGGTCATGCCGGGGGCGCGCAGGTTGAGGATGGTGGCGATAACGTTGATCGCGCCCATGATCGAACTGATCCCCATCAGGTGGATGGCGAAGATGAAGAACGTCACGCTTTCCGGCGCATAGGTGGTGGACAGCGGTGCGTAGAACGTCCAGCCGAAGTTCGGCCCGCCACCGGCGGTGAACAGGGTCGAGACCAGCAGCAGGAACGCCGCCGGCAGCAGCCAGAAGCTGAAGTTGTTCATCCGCGGCAGGGCCATGTCCGGCGCGCCGACCATCAATGGGATCATCCAGTTGGCGAGGCCGACGAACGCTGGCATCACCGCCCCGAATACCATCACCAGACCATGCATGGTGGTCATCTGGTTGAAGAATTCCGGCTGCACGATCTGCAGGCCGGGCTGGAACAGCTCGGCGCGGATCACCATGGCGAACGAGCCGCCGAGCAGGAACATGCAGAACGCAAACCACAGGTACAGCGTGCCGATGTCCTTGTGGTTGGTGGTCAGCACCCAGCGCATCAGGCCTTTGGCGGGGCCGTGGGCGTGGTCGTGCTCGGCATGACCGTGGTCATCGATGACAGCGCTCATGGCCGGTCTCCTTCAAGTGAGTGGACTGGGCAGGCCGGGACGCAGGGCCCCGACCGGTTCACGAAGTACGCAATAGACCGGCTCATTTGCTTTCCGCCTGTTTCAGCTCCAGCACTTCTTTTGGCGTGACCATGTCGCCCTTGTTGTTGCCCCAGGCGTTACGTTCGTAGGTCACGACCGCTGCGATATCGACTTCCGACAGCTGCTTGCCGAACGCCGCCATGGCGGTGCCGGGCTTGCCGTGGAAGACAATGCTCAGGTGCGCGTCTTTCGGACCGGTGGCGATTTTCGAGCCCTTGAGGGCCGGGAACATCGGCGGCAGGCCCTGGCCTTCGGCCTGGTGACAGGCGACGCAGGTGGTGTGGTAGATCTTGTCGCCACGTTCCTTGAGTTCGTCGAGGGTCCATTCCTTGCTGGTCAGCTCCTTGAGCTGCAATGCTTCGGCCTTGCGCTCGGCGAGCCATTTTTCGTAGTCGGCCTTCTCCTTGACGTCGACCACGATCGGCATGAAGCCGTGGTCCTTGCCGCACAGTTCGGCGCACTGGCCACGGTAGAGGCCGGGCTTGTCGATGCGGGTCCAGGCCTCGTTGACGAACCCGGGAATCGCATCGCGCTTGACCGCGAAGGCCGGCACCCACCAGGAGTGGATCACGTCGGCGGAGGTCACGAGGAAGCGCACCTTGGCGCCGGTCGGCAGCACCAATGGCTTGTCGACCTCGAGCAGGTAGTGCTCGCCCTTGGCTTCCTTGTTGTGGATCTGCTCGGCGGGCGTGGCCAGGTTGCTGAAGAACTCGACGTCCTGGCCCAGGTATTTGTAGTGCCACTTCCACTGATAACCGGTGATCTGGATATCGATATCCGGCTCACTGGTGTCGTACATCTTGATCAGGGTCGCGGTCGCCGGAACGGCCATCGCCACCAGGATCAGCAGCGGTACGACGGTCCAGAGAATTTCGACGGTGGTGCTTTCGTGGAATTTTGCGGCGACCTGCCCGGTAGAACGGCGGTGCACCATCATCGACCAGAACATGGCGCCGAAGACGATGATCCCGATCACCACACAGATCCAGAAAATGGTCATGTGCAGGTCGAATACTGCGTGACTGATTTCAGTCGCTCCAGGCGCCATATTCACAGTCCAGGCAGCTTGCACCGGGCTGAAAATCGACCACAACAGGAGGCCCATCCAGACGTGTGGATGTCGCATCATTGCGGGTTCCCCTTATCGTTCTTGTTATCCCGCCGGCTTTCGCCTGCGGCAAGGGATCGGCTGCATCAGACTACGAACTTGAATCGCCGGGCCTTGCTGCGGGTGCAGTCGGGCGTCATCAGCTAACTCCATTCACTGGCGAGTATAGACAGCGGCTGAAAAATGCAATGTGAGGACGTAAATCGAATGAAACAGCTGGCACTTGCGTTCCAGGGCACGAATGGAGAAGGATGCAGACGAGTGGTGGCAAACCGATATAACGCCGTTGCATCAAGGATGAAATAATTATGACAAATGCGTCTTAGCATTTTTCGTAAGCCAGCTAAGTTATGTCTTCCCTATTTCATTGCCTTGTTTCCTGGAGTTTTCATGAACACCGCCGCATTGCGCGAGCAGATCCACATAGCCCGACAACACGAGATTGAAACCGGAAAGCTGACCCGTCAGCTGGAAGCCCAACTGCAACACCTGCACCCGGCCATCCAGTTGCCGGAAACCGACGCCAACGGCGTGCTGACGCGTTTTGTCGCCGCCTACATCGATGAAGTGCCAGACCTGCTGGATGCAGCCAATGAAGTCGCCAGGGAAGCGGGAATCGAGTCACAGATCAAACCGGTGCTGAAAATCGCCGAGCAGTACTTTCTCCAGCCACCTGTGGGCCTGGACAGTCTGCTGGACGAAGCCTATCTGGCGCACCGTTTTGTCGAAGAGGTCAACGACCTGTACATCAAGCATTTCGGCCAGCCACTGATCCCCTTGGACATGACGGTCGCCAATCTGATTGCTCACCAGTTGATCGGTGAGGAATTTGCCAACCAACTCGACGAAGTGGTGCATCACGCGGTGGACAGCATGCTCGACGACGACAGCTTTGCGCTGGAGTCGGTTGAAGCCTACCGCGAGAAACTCAGCAGCCCGGACACCGGTGCGGCGTGGAAACGCTGGCCGTGCATGAGTCGCCGTCTGGGCGTGGGCCTGGAGCTGGATCAGCCTGCGGCTTGATCTCGGCGCAAACGATTGGGGGAACAGATTGCTCTGTTCCCCCAAATGTTTTCAGCCCGCCGCACCGATCCCGGTAGTGGTACGGATCCGCCCCTCGAGCCGTCGCTTCAACCCGCGCGACTCGATCAACAGTTTCGCCCCCTTGGCCGCATTCGCCCGACCCCACTCTTCGAGCAGTTCCAGACACGAATGGTCGATGTAGCTCAGGTTATTGAGCGGCACATGCACCGTTGTGCCCGGCGGAATGCTGCCCAGCACCTGCGTCAGTGCCGGCACTTTGAGGAACGTTGCCGCGCCCACCAGACGCAACTCCATTTCCCCGTCCTGCGGCAGGTCGATCAGGCTGATTTTCAGGCGCGAGGCCTTGAACGCCAGCTTCACCAGAGTCAGGCCGAAACCGATCAGCACGCCGGTCAACAGGTCGGTGAAGATGATCGCCAGCGCCGTGGCGGCGTAGGTGAACATCGGCATCCGGCCATATCGGCCCAGACCACGGAACGCCTTGAGATCCACCAGTTTGAAACCGGTGTAGACCAGAACGCCCGCCAGACTCGCCACCGGAATGCTCTGCAACACGCTCGACAGCAACAGCACGAACGCCAGCAGCCACAGGCCATGGAAAATTGTCGAGTAGCGCGTGGTGGCGCCCGCCTGGACGTTGGCCGAACTGCGCACGATCACCCCGGTCATCGGCAGCGCGCCGACCAGACCGCAGAGCATATTACCGACACCTTGCGCCGACAGCTCACGGTCGAAATCCGAACGCGGGCCGCTGTGCATGCGATCCACCGCGGCGGCAGACAGCAGGGTTTCGGCGCTGGCGATGAAGGCTACGGCGAACGCGGCGATCAGCAGCGTCGGGTCAGCCAGGCTGAGCAGGTCCGCCGGTTTCAGCCAGTCGATGGCTTCGGCCAGATTCGCCGGCACTTCAACCCGCTTCACTTGCAGCGCCAGCAGCAGGCTGGCGCCTGTCGCCAACCCGACACCGAGCAACGCGCCGGGAATGAAGCGCAGCGAATGCGGGCGGAATTTCTCCCACAGCCACATCACGGCGATGGTTGCGAGCCCGAGCAACCCGGCCTGCCACCCAAAGGACGGCAAGGCCTGCGCCACCGCGCCGGGGAATGCCGTCAGATTGTCCAGACCAGAGGGCTTGGGCGAAGCGTCGAGCATCACATGCACTTGCGACAGCACGATCAGCACGCCAATCCCCGCGAGCATGCCGTACACCACCGCTGGCGCCGTGACCCGGAACCAGCAACCGAGCTTCAGCCGTCCGGCCACCAGTTGCAGGAAACCGGCGAGCAGCAGGATCGGCCCGAGCATTTCGATGCCGTGCTGGCGCACCAGCTCGAACACCAGCACCGCCAGACCCGCCGCCGGCCCGCTGACCTGCAACGGCGAACCCGCCAGCCAGCCCACCACCAGACCGCCGATAATCCCGGTGATCAGGCCTTTGGCCGGCGGCAGCCCTGACGCAATGGCAATGCCCATGCACAGCGGCAGGGCAACCAGAAACACAACCACTGAAGCAAGCAGCTCCCGTGGCAACACAGCTTTCAATTGAGCCGCACGCATGGCGATACTCCCGAAGTTTTCTTCAGGCGTGGCGAGGCCTGGCCGCTGAAACAGCGGCCGGCGTCAAACCACACAGATTTTTAGGAGGATTCAGAAGCGCGCTTTGGGCGTCGCCACCGGGATCGGATGGCTGCCGTCGAGCGGCAGGAAGCAACCCTGATCCGCGTCGTAAGCTTTGATTTCGCTGGTTTCGATGTTGTAGACCCAGCCATGGATGAACAGATGACCGTTCGCCATGCGCGAGGCTACCGAAGGATGGGTACGCAAGTGCTGCAGTTGGGCGATGACGTTTTCCTCGGTGAGGATCGGCATGCTTTCTTTTTCGTCGGTGCAGTTGCAGTTGTCATGCACCATGGTTTTCGCGACTTCGGCGTGGCGCAGCCAGGCTTTGACCGTCGGCATTTTTTCCAGGCTGTCCGGGTTGAGCACCGCACGCATGGCGCCGCAATCGGAGTGGCCGCAGATGATGATGTGCTGCACGCCAAGGGCCAGTACCGCGTATTCGATGGCGGTGGAAACGCCGCCGTTCATCTGGCCGTAGGGTGGCACCACGTTGCCGACGTTACGGGTCACGAACAGATCGCCGGGAGAACTCTGGGTAATCAGTTCGGGCACGATGCGCGAGTCGGCGCAGGTGATGAACATCGCCCGTGGCGACTGGGCCGTGGCGAGTTTCTTGAAGAGTTCTTCCTGCTGCGGAAAGACCTCATGATGAAAATGCAAAAAGCCGTCAACGATATGCTTCAACGCTGCATCGGCGGATTCCGCCACAGGGGCGGCTTGCGCCGACGCAGCCAACGGCTGTTTATCCTTGTCACTCATGATTCATCCTCATTGGCGGATTCGGGGAGTCGTTCCCGTGTATTCCGGTGTGAAGCCAGTGGCTGTTTAGAACATCCGGGCCATCCCGACCCGTCAGTCACTCGATGAACAAGGTAACCGCCGAAACTTAACTCAAACTGAATCAAGCGCTCTAGAACGTGTGTTCCAGGTCACAAAAAACGTGACCGGCGTAAACCGGGTCAAGCATTCCTTCCTCTCAACCATAGGCCAATTGTCCCTAAATCAGCGCCATCTGGCGACCCGGCGGACAGAAGGCCGTGCAGTCGAGGTTGAAGCCTTCGCGATGATTGAGCCCCAGGCGCTTTAACGCTTTGGCGAAGCGCTGGGCGAGCAGGTCGGCGAACGGCCCTTCACCGCGCATCCGGGCACCGAAACGGCTGTCGTACAGCTCGCCGCCACGGCTCTGGCGGATCAGGCTCAGTACATGGGCGGCGCGCTGCGGGTAGTGCGCTTCAAGCCATTCCTCGAACAGCGGCGCTACTTCCAGCGGCAGGCGCAGCATCATGTAGGCCGCGCTTTGGGCGCCGGCCGCGTGAGCTTCGGTCAGCAGGCTTTCGATTTCGCTGTCGTTGATCATCGGAATCATCGGCGAACACAACACACCGACCGGAATCCCCGCCTCGCGCATGACCCGGATCGCCCGCAACCGGGCCTTGGGCGCGGCGGCGCGGGGTTCGAGGATGCGTTTGAGTTCGTCGTCCAGGGTGGTGAGGCTGATCATCACCGCCACCAGCCGTTGCTGCGCCAGTTCGGTAAGAAGATCGAGATCGCGCAGGATCAGCGAGCCCTTGGTGACGATGGTCACCGGGTGCCGATAGCGCAGCAGCACTTCGAGGGTCTGGCGGGTGATCCGGTGTTCGCGTTCGATCGGCTGATAGGGATCGGTGTTGGAGCCGAGGTTGATCGGCGCGCATTGATAGCCTTTTTTCCCCATCTGCTCCTCCAGCAACTGGGCGGCGTTGGTCTTGGCGATCAGCTTCGTTTCGAAATCCAGCCCCGGCGACATGTCCCAATAGGCGTGGCTCGGCCGTGCGTAGCAATAGATGCAGCCATGCTCGCAGCCGCGATAGGGGTTGATCGAACGGTCGAAGGGCAGGTCCGGCGAGGTGTTGCGGGTGATGATGGTCTTCGCGGTTTCGAAGCTGACTTCGGTGCCCTGGGTCAAAGGCACTTCCTGAAACCAGCCGTCATCCTCGGCCACCGAACGACTCGGCGCGAAACGGTTGTGCGGGTTGGCGGCGGTACCGCGACCGCGCGGAGGAAGAGGGATGGACATGGCAGTGCCTCGATACTGTGTGTATATACAGTATCGAGGCGCTGTGGATCTGACTAGTGCCGTTGGGCGAACAGTCAGTTGTGCTGTGTCACCTGGCCAAGGTCATCGTTCGAGGTTTGCTTCATATCGTCCTTGCGCAGCTCGGCGACATCAGCGGCCTTGACTGGAGCGCCCTTGTTACCCCAACTGCCACGAATAAAGCTCACGACATCCGCCACTTCCTGATCCGACAGACGCCAAGCGAAACCCGGCATGGTAAAGGTGGACGGTGCCGTGTGCGTCGCAGGCAGGGTGCCACCCTTGAGCACGATGTGAATCAGCGAGGTCGGGTCGTCCGATTGCAACACCGGATTGCCTGCCAGTGCCGGGAACACCCGGGTGTAGCCATGGCCGTCGGTGCGGTGGCAGGCGGCGCAGTTGTCGATGTACACCGACGCACCACGCTGGCTGTCGTCACCGTTCCACAAGGCCTTGGCGGCTTTCTCGTCGTACTGGTGCGGCTGGTCGGCAGGATCATTGGCCGGCAACGATTTCAGGTAACGGGCAATCGCGGTCAGGTCGGCGTCGGTCATGTACTGCATGCTGTGGGTGACCACGTCGCTCATGCCGCCGAACACCGCGCTGCGGTCGCTGCGACCGGTCTTGAGAAACTGCACCAGTTGCTCTTCGCTCCAGCTGCCGAGACCGTCCTTGTGGTCGCCGCGCAGGTTTTTGGCGATCCAGCCTTCCAGCGGCACACTGCCTGACAGAAAACTGCTGCCTTCGGCCGCGCTGAGGGATTTTTCCTGCATGGTCAGGGCTCGCGGCGTGTGGCAGGCGCCGCAATGTCCGAGGCCTTCCACCAGATACGCCCCACGGCTGACAACGGCATCGTCCGACGCGGGTTTGTAGTCCTCGACCTTCGGCGCGAACAGCCAGCGCCAGCCCATGAGCGGCCAGCGCATGCTCAGTGGCCACGGGATGTCGCTGGCCTTGTTCTCTTGCGTCACTGGTTCCACGCCGTGCATGAAGTAGGCGTAGAGCGCCTGCATGTCGGATTCGCTGACGCGGGCGTAGGACGGGTACGGCATCGCCGGGTACAAGGTACTGCCATTTTTGGCCACGCCATGCCGCACGGCCTGGTCGAAGTCCTCGAAACTGTAGTCACCGACGCCGGTTTTATCCGGGGTGATGTTGGTCGAGTAGATCGTGCCGATCGGGGTTTCCATCGGCAGGCCGCCGGCGAACGGCTTGCCGTCCTTGGCCGTGTGGCAGGCCACGCAGTCACCGGCGCGGGCGAGGTATTCGCCTTGTTTGATCAAGGATCGATCAACTTCGGCGCCGTGAACGGCAGTGCTGCCGAGCAGCGCCAGGGTCGCGATAACGAGAGTCTTCATGGTCATCGCTCCTTAAGCCTGAACCAGCGGGCCGGGGTTTTTCAGGTATTGCTCGCGGATCGCTTTTGCCGACCAGTAGGTCAGCGCGGCAACCAGGCCGGTCGGGTTGTAACCCAGGCCTTGCGGGAATGCCGAGGCGCCCGGAACGAACACGTTGTGCACGTCCCAGCTCTGCAAGTAGCGGTTCAGCGCGCTGGTCTTCGGATCGGTGCCCATGATCGCGCCACCATTGAGGTGGGTGGTCTGGTACGACGCGGTGTTGAAGTGGTCGCCGACTTTCTTGCCGATCACGGCGATGGCTTTCGGGCCCATGGCCTCTGCAATCTTGCCCATTTTCTCGACCATGAAACGGTTCATCTTGATGTCGTTTTCCTGCCAGTCGAACGTCATCCGCAGCAGCGGCATGCCGTAGGCATCGCGGTACACCGGGTCCAGATCGAGGTAGTTGCCACGGTAGGACTGATGCGCGCCGTGGGCGTCCATCGACACCTGGTGGGTGTAGTAATCGGCGGTCGCGCGTTTCCACGCACTGCCCCAGGCCGGAGTGCCCGGCGGGTTGGAGGTGCCGGCGATCGGTCGGCTGCCGGCCTGGTTGACCCACATCGGCGAGCCACCGACGAAGCCATGCGGTCCGTGGTCGAAGTTGTCGGCGTTGAAATCATCCACCGCGACACCGTTGCCGCCGGCACCGATGAAGTTGTTGGTGTGGGTGTCCTTGTCGAAGAACGCCTTGATGGTGGCCATGTTCTGGTAGGCGAAGTTGCGCCCGACCACACCCTCACCGGTGACCGGGTCGTAGGGTTTGCCGATGCCGGAGAGCAGCATCAGGCGCACGTTGTGCAACTGGAACGCGCCGAGGATTACCAGATCCGCCGGTTGCTCGATCTCGCGACCCTGTCCGTCGATGTAGGTGACGCCGGTGGCTTTGGTTTTCGTGCTGTCGAGGTTGACCCGCAGCACATGAGCGTTAGGCCGCAGTTCGAAATTCGGCAGCGGCTTCAGCGCCGGCAGAATGTTCACGTTCGGCGACGCCTTGGAATACATGTAGCAAACATAACCGCTGCAGAAACCGCAGAAGTTGCACGGGCCCATCTGCGCGCCGTAAGGGTTGGTGTACGGCCCTGAAGTATTTGCGGAAGGCAGGTTGTAGGGCTTGTAACCCACCTCCGTAGCCGCTTTGCCGAACAGCTGTGCGGAAACCGTGTTCTTCTGCGCTTCCAGCGGGAACGGGTTCGAGCGATCCGCTGCGTACGGGTTGCCGCCCTTGCCCTGGCCGACCAGTTGGCCTTTCACGGTCCAGGCCTGGCCGGAGGTGCCGAAGACTTTTTCGGCGAAGTCGAAGAACGGTTCCAGCTCTTCGTAGCTGACGCCGAAGTCCTGGATGGTCATGTCCTTGGGGATGAAGCTTTTGCCGTAGCGCTCTTCGTAGTGGCTGCGCATGCGCAACTCGATCGGGTCGACCCGAAAGTGCACGCCCGACCAGTGCAGCCCGGCGCCGCCTACGCCATTGCCCGGCAGGAACGCGCCCAGTTGGCGATTCGGCAGGGCGATGTCGTTGACGCTGTGGCGGATGGTGACGGTTTCTTTGGAAACGTCCTGGAAGAGTTTTTTCCGCACGCTGTAGGTGAGTTCGTCGATCACCTGGGGATAGTTGCCGTCCGGGTAGGTGTCCTGCATCGGCCCGCGTTCCAGCGCCAGCACGTTGAGCCCGGCTTCGGTCAGTTCCTTGGCCATGATCGCGCCCGTCCAGCCGAAACCGACGATCACTGCGTCGACCTTCTTCATTACCGTTGCCATGCTCACGCCCTCTCGCCGCGAATCGAAACTGCCGGGAAGGGGTACTGCTCGTTGCGTTCCACCCAATCCATGAAATCGGCGCGGGCGCCGGGGAAGCCGATCATGGTCCAGCCGACCATGCCTTTGTTGCCGCCGTGGATCGGGTCGCAGAAGAACCCTTCCTTGGTGTTTTGCAGCAGCAGACTGAAGAAAATCTTCGCCGGAACCGCGTCGAATTGGGGTTTTCCGGCTTCAAGCTGCTTGAGCAAATCGTCTCGGGTAGCGCTGTCTTGCTCGGCAAATGTTTTACCGTTGATGGATTTTGCCCACTGATCCGTGGCGGCAATGCCGAGGCGATAGATCTCTTTTGGCACCAGTTTGCTCTGCCAGCCCATCTCCGGCGCGGCGTCGGCGTTGAACGGGCCCTGCATGTACCAAAGGGCACCGGCGGCGTACGGGGTGTTCATCTGACGATCGATGTATTCCGGTACGCCGGCCTCCAGAGCCCCTGGACCCTGCGCATCGTTGGGAATCAATTGCGCGACGGCGGCATTGATGAACGCCCACTCTTCGGCGGTGAAGTAGCTCGGCTGATAAGTGCTGGCTGCAACGGCGGCCGATTTTGCCGGGGCTGTGGCAGGCGCGCTTTCGGGCGCTGCTTGCAGCACCGTGCTGCCGAGTCCGCTGCCGGCCAGAGTCACGACCGGAATCAGGGTCAGGGATTTGCGCAAAAACTCACGGCGCGGGTTGTCTCGATCTTCATCAGACATGGGGATGCACCTCATCAGGCATTGATGGTTGTCAGCCGTTTCTGTGAACGGCTCAAGATTTTTCTGGCTGCAACGTGGCCGGAATGACCCGGAAAGGGGGGACGCGTCTGCAACATGATGTGACAAATGGTAGCAGGCTAAGCAACAAGATGAACCGATTCAGCCCAAAAAAGACCGCTTTTCAACCAAGGGAACCGGTGTCTTCACGATTCTTTTACAAGCGCCTCACGGGGATTTGACTGCGTGGCTCGCAAGCTGCGGCCTTCACTGACGAAACCCACACGGTCAACGTAAAGCATGTTCCTGACGCGTTATTCCTCCGCCTTCTGTTTGTCGCTACTTGCCCTGTTCAGCTGGATTCCCGCCCGGGCTGCGCAAGCCCCGGCTCCTCGTCCCGTCGAGTGGGCACAACCGGTAGAAGTGCAATACAACCTGTTCCAGATGTCGCCCACGCTGTACCGCAGCGCGCTCCCCGATGACGGTGCGGTACCGTTGCTGAACAACCTGAAGGTGGCCACGGTCATCAACTTCCTGCCGGAAGCGGACTCCAGTTGGCTGAAAGCCCCCGGTATCCATCAGGTGCAGTTGCCCTATCGCACCAATCACGTGGACGACAGTGATGTGCTCAAGACCCTGCGTGCCATCCAGTCCGCCGAAGCCGACGGCCCGGTGTTGATGCACTGCAAGCACGGTTCCGATCGCACCGGCCTGATGGCGGCGATGTACCGGATCGTCGTGCAGGGCTGGAGCAAGGAAGACGCTCTGAATGAAATGACTCAGGGCGGCTTTGGTGAGAGTGGTCACTTCCGGGACAGCGTGCGCTACGTGATGCAGGCCGATGTCGACAAATTGCGCATCGCGCTGGCCAATGGCGATTGCAGCACCAGCGCGTTTGCGACGTGCTCGATGAAGAGCTGGTTTCAGACGGTCAATCTGAAGTAACTCGTCCGGCCTCTCCGTCAACGAGGCCGGCGGCCGGCCGGCCGATGAACGCTTCCACCGCGTCCAGCAACGGACGCCCCGCCCCCGGCGCAAAGAACGTTGCACGAAACTCACAGCCGGTTTTTGCGTTGAACACCCAGTCGCGGCTGAAGCGCTTGAACGCTTCCTGAGCCAGCACGCCCGACCAGACGTAGGCGTAAACCGAGGCGTCGTACTGGGTCACCATGTAGTCGAAACCATTGGCGAACCGGTGATCGTCCGGCAGATGCAGATGACCCAGGCTGCGGTGTACATCGTTGCAAACCTCCTCGACCGAGCGCCCATCGCCGTGGCTCAGGTGCAGTTCGAAGTCGATCATCGCCCCCATCAGCAACAAGGCCTGTTGCCGGCTGGAGTGGGATTGAGTGGCTGACAGTGCCGCGTCGACCCGTCCGGCGCTAAGGCGTTCGCCGGTTTGAAAATGCGCGCCGAGCCACAGCACAAACTCCCGCGACAAACACCACTGCTCGAACAACTGCCCGGAAAACTCAGCCGCTTCATGGCCCAGTTGCTGGATGCCGGACAGACTGTAATGGGGCGAGCACGTCAGCACATGTTGCAGGCAATGGCCAAACTCATGAAACAGCACCCGCAGATCGTCGATTTCGAGCCGGCACGGATGGGTGTCGGTGGCGGGTGTGAAATTGCTGTAGAGCAGGGCAATCGGCAGCGCCGGGCGGCCTTCGGCGTTGATCCGGCGATTGCGCAGTGTGGAGGTGCCGGGGAAATCTGCAGCGCCATCGCGGTGAAACGGGTCGAGGTAGATGTAGCCGATGACCTGCTCATGTTCGCTGACTTCCAGCAGGCGCACATCATCGTGCCAGTGCACACCGCCGGACCGCTCGACGATGCGGATCCCGAACATTCGCTCGCAGAACAGAAAGAGCCTGCGCAGGGTGTCCTCGAGCGGGAAGTAATCCCGCAGGTTTTCAAGCGCACAGGGAAACTGCTGCTGGCGCCATTGTTCGGCGAGGAAGTCCTCATCCCACGGCTGGACCCGGTCGATCCCGCATTGCTGCGCGAAGGTCGCCAGTTGTTCTGCATCCTGCGCGAGGGCAGGTGCCAGCTGCGCCGCCTGACCCTGGAGAAAACCGCTGACCCATGCCGTCGTCGCGGCGCTGTTTTTGGCCAGGCTCAGTTGCGCGGCGTTTTCATGGCCGAGCAAACGGGCTTTCTGCTGGCGCAGGGCGAGCAGCTTCTTCAGCACCGGGCCGTTATCGAAGCGGCCGGCCAGGGGCCCCTGATCGGAGGCGCGGGTCATGTAGGCAATACAGCACTCCTCCCGCAAGGCGCGGTTCTCGGCGTACTTGAGGATGTGCTGGCAGGTGTTCTGGTCCAGGCGGATCAGCCAGCCGTCATGCCCGGCCTCGCGTGCGGCAAGTGCGAGTCGATCCTTCATCGCCGGCGACAGGCCCGCAAGCAGCGCAATATCGTCAACACGTTTGCTCCACGCCTCGGCCCAGCGCTCGAGGTTGTCCAGAAACGCGAACTCCAACCCGCCGATCTCGCGGTTCAACCGCGCTAGTTCCTGCTGTTGCGCGGTGGGAAGCTCAATGCCCGACTGCTTGAATCGGCGCAGAATCCGCGTCAGTGCGATGTTGCGCGATTCATCGAAACTGCAGGCGATCGAGCTCTGCGCCAAACGCCGGTAAGCCTCGTACAACGGGCGGTTTCGGGCTTTTTCGGAGCGATACTGATTGATTGCCAGAAGCGCCTTGGCGCTTTCCACGAGCCAAATGGCATCGTCGGACCTGACCATCGACAACGTTTCGAGAATCGAGCGGACTTCTTCGAGGCGGGCATCGGCCTCATCGATGCTCAACACCAGATCATCCCAGCCGGGATGTTCGGTCTGACTGGCGATTATCTGGGCGATGATGCGTCGATTGTCGGCAATGATGCCGTTGACGGCCGGCAGCAGATGCTCGGCGTGAATCGCTGGCCACGGTGGCAGCGTCCAGTGTTGCAGGAGGGGATTGGTGTCGGGCATGGCCGCTTCCTTCGAGGCGTGGCGTAAAGGGCCAGCCTAAGAAGCAAGTGCAGGGGACAGGTGTTAAGCCAATACCACCTTCCACCGACGAATCGGGGAAGGTGGTTGAGGATCAGTGCTGCTCGTCAGGCTTTTTCTTCAGTTTCGGATTCGGGAAGAACTGCACCGCCTGAACCGTTTTGTCCGGTGCAGGCTTGAGCGCGCTGGTGTTGACCCGCGTGCCCAGTTCCTTCGGCACCGACAGCCCTTGGGCATTGAGCGTATCGCTGTAGCCGCACGCCACGCATTCGCGGTGCGGGACATCGTCCTCGCTCCACATCATCAGTTTGTCCGGCTCGCTGCACGCCGGGCAGACCGCCCCGGCGATAAAGCGTTTTTTGGTCTTCACGGGTGCCTCACTCATGCTGCCGCGTCCTCACTCAGGCCGCTGTGGCGCAAGAGTGCGTCAATCGACGGCTCACGGCCACGGAAGTCGACGAACAGCACCATCGGCGCCTGCGAGCCGCCGCGAGCCAGGATCGCTTCGCGGAAAGCGCGACCGGTGTCGGCATTCAGCACGCCGTCTTCTTCGAACTTGGAGAAGGCATCTGCCGACAGCACTTCCGCCCACTTGTAGCTGTAGTAACCCGCCGCGTAACCGCCGGCGAAGATGTGCGCGAAGCTGTTCGGGAAGCGGTTGTAGGCCGGAGGACGCATCACCGAGACTTCGTTGCGCACGCCTTCGAGCACCTGCGCGACGCTGCGACCGTCACCGTGGGTGGCGTGCAGTTCGAAGTCGAACAGCGAGAACTCCAGCTGACGCACCATCATCAGGCCGGACTGGAAGTTCTTCGCCGCGAGCATTTTTTCCAGCAGATCCTGCGGCAGCGGCTCGCCGGATTCGTAGTGACCGGAAATCAGCGCGAGGCCTTCCGGCTCCCAGCACCAGTTTTCCATGAACTGGCTCGGCAGCTCGACCGCGTCCCACGCCACGCCGTTGATGCCGGACACGCCGGCATGCTCGACGCGGGTCAGCAGGTGATGCAGGCCGTGGCCGAATTCGTGGAACAGGGTGGTCACTTCATCGTGAGTCAGCAGCGCAGGCTTGCCGCTGTCGGCCGGGGTGAAGTTGCACACCAGGTTGGCCACCGGGCTTTGCAGCACGCCGTCGACGGTGCGGCGACGGTCGCGGGCGCCGTCCATCCAGGCACCGCCGCGCTTGTTGGCGCGGGCGTAGAGGTCGAAGAAGAAGCGGCCGACGTGCTGGCCGTTTTCCTTGATCTCGAACAGGCGAACGTCCGGGTGCCAGGTGTCGAAGCCTTTCAGTTCGGCGATTTCGATGCCGTACAGACGCTGAACGATGGCGAACAGGCCGCCCAGTACTTTGTCGATCGGGAAGTAGGCGCGCAGGGTTTCCTGGGCGACGCTGTAGCGTTGTTCACGGAGTTTTTCACCGTAGAAACCGCTGTCCCAGCTTTGCAGATCGGCGCAGCCCTGTTCAGCCGCGTAAGCCTTGAGCTGTTGCAGATCCTGGGCGGCGAACGGTTTGCTGCGCTTGGCCAGGTCGCGCAGGAAGCTCAGCACCTGATCGCTGGATTCGGCCATCTTGGTGGCCAGGCTCAGTTCGGAGAAGCTGGAGAAACCGAGCAGTTTGGCCAGTTCCTGACGCAGGTCGAGGATTTCGTCCATGACCGGGCCGTTGTCGTTCTGGCCGGCGTTCGGGCCTTGATCCGACGCACGGGTGCAGTAGGCGGCGTAGACTTCTTCGCGCAGCGCACGGTCCTGGGCGTAGGTCATCACCGCGTAGTAGCTCGGGAATTCCAGGGTGATCAACCAGCCATCGAGGCCTTTGGCCTGTGCGGCAGCAGCCATCTGCGCCTTGGCCGAATCGGTCAGGCCGGCGAGGGCGGCTTCGTCGGTCAGGTGCTTGGTCCAGGCCTGGGTGGCGTCGAGCAACTGGTTGGAGAAGCGGCTGCCCAACTCGGACAGCTTGCTCTGGACTTCGGCGTAGCGCTTCTGTTCGGCTTCCGGCAGGTCGATACCCGACAGGCGGAAATCGCGCAGGGCATGTTCCAGAATGGTTTTCTGCGCCACGTCGAAACCGGCGGCTTCCGGGCTGTTGGCCAGGGCTTCATAGGCCTGGAACAGTTCGCGATTCTGGCCCATCTCGGTGGAATAGGCGCTCAATGCCGGCAGGCATGACTCGTAGGCTTCACGCAGCTCGGCGCTGTTGCACACGGCATTGAGGTGGCTGACCGGGCTCCAGGCAGCGCCCAGGCGATCATTGAGTTCGTCCATCGCCAGCACCAGCCCGGCCCAGGTCGGGTTCTGGCCCTGGGTCTTGAGGATTTCGGCAATGGCGGCGCGGTTGTCGGCCAGGATGGTTTCGATGGCCGGCTGCACGTGTTCGGCACGGATCGCGGAGAACGGCGGCAGGTCGTAGGACTGCAGAAGAGGGTTGTTCACGCTCACGGTTGGCACCTTGGCTGGAAGAAACATGCGCCCATCTTAATTACAATCGACACCCACCGCAGCTATCGGCGACAGAGAGAGAACTAATCGTGTCCCTTCGCAAGTACCAGAATCACACCCCACGCTTGAGCCAGGGCGCTTTTGTCGACGGCTCCGCGGTGGTGATCGGCGACGTCGAAATCGGCGAAGACAGCTCCGTGTGGCCGCTGACCGTGATCCGCGGCGACATGCACCGCATCCGCATCGGCGCGCGCACCAGCGTGCAGGATGGTTGTGTGTTGCACATCACCCACGCCGGTCCGTTCAACCCGGACGGCTTCCCGCTGCTGATCGGCGATGACGTGACCATCGCCCACAAGGTCATGCTGCATGGCTGCACCGTCGGCAGCCGTGTATTGATCGGCATGGGCAGCATCGTCATGGACGGCGCGGTAGTCGAGGACGACGTGATCATCGGCGCCGGCAGCCTGGTGCCACCGGGCAAGCGCCTGGAAAGCGGTTTTCTGTACGTTGGCAGCCCGGTGAAACAGGTTCGTCCGCTGACCGACAAGGAAAACGCTTTTTTCACCTACAGCGCGGCGAACTACGTGAAGCTCAAGGACCTGCATCTGGCCGAAGGCTACGACCAGCTCTGACTTTTCTTTCTATTGCCCGGGATTTTTCATGCATTACCAGACCGTACTGTTCGACCTCGATGGCACCCTCACCGATCCGCGTGAGGGCATCACCCGCTCCATCCAGTTCGCCTTGAGCAAACTCGGCATCGACGAGCCGGACCTGACCAGACTGGAACACTTCATCGGCCCGCCGCTGTTGCAGGCATTTATGCAGTTTTATGGTTTTGATGAAGCGAAGGCGTGGGAGGCGGTGAATTTCTACCGCGAGCGCTTCAAGGTCACCGGCCTGTATGAGAACCGGGTGTTCGAAGGTGTCACGCCGTTGCTGGAAACCCTGAGCGGCCAAGGCCGTCAGCTGTATATCGCGACGTCGAAGCCGTGGGTGTTCGCTCGGGAAATCGCCCGGCACTTTGATTTCGCCAGACACTTCAAGGTGATCTACGGCAGCGAACTGGACGGCACCCGCACCAACAAGGTCGAGCTGATTGCCCACCTGATGGCCGAAGAAGGGCTGGATCCGGCCAATACGCTGATGATCGGTGACCGCAAGCATGACCTGATCGGAGCTCGCAGCAACGGTCTGGATGCTGCGGCTGTTGGTTATGGGTTTGGCAGTTTTGAAGAGTTGAATGCCGAGGCGCCGGCTTATCACTTCGAGACTTTGGATCAGTTGCATCAGGCATTTTTGCAGCGCTGATCAGATAGCCTTCGCGAGCAAGCCCGCTCCCACATTGGGTCTGTGTTCAACACAAAAACAATGTGGGAGCGGGCTTGCTCGCGAAGAGGCCCTTTCAGCCACTCAGACTTTCGAATCTACCAACGCTTTCAGCGCCGCTTTGCGCTCAGTTACTGGCAACTCACCCAACCTCTCCACCTCCGCATAAAACCTCAGCCAATCCCCACCGACCTGCCCGAACAACGCCGCAAACGCCGGCACCCATTGGGCATACAGCCCGAACGGCAACAGCCGTGCGTTGTTCAACGGCGCATTGACCCAGGCGTCATAGCGTTTGTCGCCGGCCCACTGGCCATCGCGCATCGCTCGATAATCCTGTCGAAACCGTTCGAACTCCGCCGCCTTGCGCTCGCGCATCTGCGCTGTCGCCAGCGGCTGTGCATAGAGTTTTTCAAGGCGTGAGCGGGTATCGAGGATCAACTGAATGAATTGATCGCGCTGCTTCAGTTTCGAGTCGTTTTCCGGGGGCAAGCCACGAAACGCTCGCCACTGCCGAGTGCCTTCCTGTTCCACAAAGGTGGCGAAGGACTCGTTGAACTCGGTGTCGTCCTTCACATAGAAACGCTGGTGGGCCAGCTCATGGAAGATCAGGGTCGTCAGACGTTCGTCGCCCCAGCCCATCATCGAATTGAGGATCGGGTCATTGAACCAGCCCAAGGTCGAATAGGCCTCGACGCCGCCGATCGACACGTCCATACCTTGCAGGCGCTGAATCGCGGCTTCACCCCGCGCCGCGCTCTGGCTGTAATAGCCGCGATAGGCCACGCAACCGGCAATCGGGAAGCAATGGTTCTGCGGGCTCAGGGAAAATTCCGGGGTGGCGAACACATTCCACACGACAAACGGCCGACCGATGTCGGCATAGAGGCGATAGCTTTGGTTGTCCGGCAGGTGCAGGTGTTCGCTGGCAAAGGCTCGGGCCTTCTGGGATTGGGCGAGGTGAGTGCGCAATTTGGCGTCGCGAGCCGGGTCGGCGATCACCTTGGCCACCGGCTCCCGTGCCCGCAAAAGCTGCAGCTGACCGCTGGCCAGCTGGCTGTAATAGCTCAGGCTTGAGCAACCGTTGAGCAACAAAATCATCACACCCGGAAACAAAACCCGCAAAACGCGATCAAGTAACCCATGGCTTGGAAGCGGCCTGATCAAAATAAGAAATCCCCCCGGAAAGTCTGCCCAAGACTATCCCGCCCATTGGAGCTCCGCTATGCGCATGTTGATACTGACGGGAAGCGTGCTGACGCTGGCCGGTTGTGCCGGATTCGGAATGCCGACCCCTGACCCCTCGCAGGCCTGGATCGATCTGGATGCCCGGCAACAGGACACGGCGTTGCAGGCGCTGGAGGTCGACAACAAGGCGGCCGTCGATCATCGTTACTTCGAAGTGCAGCCCGGCAGCCATGAGCTGACGGTGCGTTATCAATTCCCGGTCGAGGCGACCAACATCGGCCCGGATGCCGAGCCGCTGTGGCGGGATTGTCAGTTGAACGTGAAATTCAAGGATTTCAACGCTGGCCAGCGTTATCAGTTGCAGGCGGGAAACATCGGCTTCCGCCCATGGGCCAAACTTTACGATCAACAGCGCAACGTGGTGGGCCAGGGCACGCCGGCGGGCTGCCAGCGAACCTGATCGGCGTTATGCTGGATGTCCGAACTCACGGACATCCATCATGCGCACGTTGATGCTGTTGCTGGTCGCAGGCGTACTCGCCGGTTGCCAGACACCGTTGCCCCCCGTCGACCCGAACATGGCCTGGGTCGAATTCTCTACGCCAACCCCCGGCGGGAAACTGCTTATGGCCGAGCGTCTCGACAACAGGCGGCTGACTGACGGGCGTTTCTTCCAGGTCAGCCCCGGCAGCCACGAGCTGCGTGTGCGCTTCGACTTTGAAGTCTTCGGCGGAGGCGGCAGCCTGCTGACCGGTCCCGTTGAGCGGCTGTGCTATCTGACCATCCGCTACGATCATTTCGAGGCGGGCCAGCGTTACTTGCTCGAAGGCCGTTCGCTGGCGTTTACCCCGAGTGCCCGCCTGTACAACGACAAGCGGGAAATCGTTGCCGAAGACCGCGAGGTCAACTGCATCATCTGAGGCGTATCAGCGGTCGTTCTTCTGATAGATGATGGCTTTGGTGCCGTTGTCGCAGGTGCCGACGATCATGGCGATGTCGTGTTTTTCAGCCTCTTCCTTGGAGACTATCTCCAGGGTGTAGGAGGGCACCGCGTTCGCCTGAATCTTGATTTCGATCTCTTGCTTGAGTTCTTCGCAGTCTTTGGGCGCTGCGAAGGCCGACGTTGCCAGCACGCCACAGATAACCGCCAAGGCAAAACGTTTCATGGTTGAAGCTCCATCGAAGCAGCGCGCACGAAGATGCGCGAAAGCTGCTGTCATTTATTCGACCACATTTTTGCCTGGCGGGTTCTGATCCGGCTCAATCGCGTCAGCCAACCAGCGACGCGTCGAGACTGATCTTCGCATTCAGCACCTTGGACACCGGGCAACCTTCCTTGGCCTTGTTGCTCAGCTCTTCGAACTGCGCCTGGGTCGCTCCCGGAATTTTTGCCTTGAGGATCAGTTTCACTGCGGTGATCGCAAAGCCGCCATCCACCTGATCCAGCGTGACCTCGGCCTGGGTGTCGATGCTGTCGGCCTTGAGCCCGGCGTCACCGAGAATCATCGAGAACGCCATGGAGAAACAGCCCGCATGGGCGGCGCCGATCAGTTCTTCCGGATTGGTGCCCTTGCCGCCCTCGAAGCGCGCCTTGAAGCCGTAGGGCGCTTCACGCAGGACGCCGGTTTCGGTGGAAATCGAGCCGATGCCGGTTTTCAGGTCACCTTCCCAATGCGCGGATGCCTTCTTCACGATAGCCATGTGTACCTCCTTCAATTCGGGCGCGAAACGCCGCGCCGTCGTGGTTTTTGCCTGCAAGGCTTCTGAGGATAGACGCCGGAACAAAGTTCAGCCCAAGTGAATCGTTGACTTTTTTAGTAGGAAATTTCGGATCGGCTATTGAAACTCGGGTATATGCCCTTATTGCACAGAACACGCTTTTGAATTGGGCAGGTTTGCGTTCGCCAAGAACAAACCTGCACCCTCAATCGGAGATGCAGGTCTATGAAGCAACTGTCCGACGTAAAGTTTTCCACCCTCGATCTGGTGCCGGTGCGCGAGAACGGCAGCCCGGCCCAGTCGCTGCGCAACTCGCTGGATCTGGCGCAGCACGTCGAGAAGTTCGGCTACACGCGGTTCTGGGTCGCTGAGCACCACAACATGGACGGCATCGCCAGTTCTGCCACCTCGGTGTTGCTGGGCTACCTGGCCGGCGGCACGTCGACCATCCGGGTCGGCTCCGGTGGCGTGATGCTGCCCAACCACGCGCCGCTGGTGATCGCCGAGCAGTTCGGCACTCTTGAAAGCCTGTATCCGGGACGGATCGATCTCGGCCTGGGCCGTGCGCCGGGTTCCGATCAGATGACCGCCCGTGCCTTGCGCCGTGAGCGCTCCGGCAGTGCCGATGACTTCCCCGAGGACGTGGCAGAGCTGGTGCGCTTCCTCGGCCCGCGCACCCCGGATCAGCGCGTGATCGCGATGCCGGGCACCGGCACCAATGTGCCGATCTGGCTGTTGGGTTCCAGTCTGTTCAGTGCGCAACTGGCCGGTGAGCGCGGTTTGCCCTACGCCTTCGCCTCGCATTTCGCACCGCGCTTCATGCACGAGGCGATTCGCGTCTATCGCAATCACTTCAAGCCATCGGCAGTGCTCGACAAACCGTACGTGATGCTCGGCGTGCCGCTGGTGGCGGCCGATACCGATGAGCAGGCCGATTACCTGGCAACGTCGGTGTACCAGCGAATCCTCGCGCTGATGCGTGGGCAAAGTCTGGTGCAGCGTCCGCCGGTGAAAACCATGGATGGCTTGTGGTTGCCCCATGAACGTGAGGCGGTGGGTGATTTCCTCGGTCTGGCGATGGTCGGCAGTCCGCAGAAAATCCGCGCGAAACTCGAAGTGCTGATCGAACAGACCCAGGCGGATGAACTGATCTTCACCTGCGACCTGTATGAACACGCCGATCGCCTGCATTCCTACGAGCTGCTGGCGCAGGTGATGAAGGGCTGAGCCCGATAGCCCAAAAAAAGCCGACGCATTGCGTCGGCTTTTGTTTTTCAGACTGGATCAGCCGCGGGTATAAACGATCTCTTTGGCACCGCCTTCGCAGGTACCGACGACTTTGCCGCCACTGGCTGCACCCTTGTCGACAATCTCCAGCGAATACCCGGAAACGCCCTTGGCATCCAGCTTGGCCGCAATTTCAGCCTTCAGTTCTTCACAGGGCTTGCCGGCAGCAAACGCACCACCCGCAAGGCTCAACAAACCTACCGCCAACATGAACTTCTTCATCGGTTGCACTCCCTGGTCGGATTAAAAAGGCGGGCATCGAGCCGTTCGCTCGATGCGCTCACCTTGTAGCGCTTTGCCATTCCTATGGCACTCGGCCAGCGCGCAAGTTCAGAAGCGTAGACCAAACTCAGCTGCTGGCAATCCGGAACCCGACTTTCAGGGTCACTTGAAAGTGCGCCGCCTTGCCGTCCTTGATGTGGCCCCGGGTTTCGGTCACTTCAAACCATTCCAGATGCTTGATGCTCTTGTTGGCCTCGGCCAACGCATTGTTGATGGCGTCTTCGATGCTGCTGGTGGACGAACCGACCAGCTCGACTTTCTTGTAGGTGTGATGGTCACTCATGGCGTTCTCCTTGAAGTGTGCAATTGAGCCTAGCAGCGATTTGCCTTGTTGATTTCGGCGATCCGGGCGAGGGGAAGTTCAGATTTTCTGCACTTTCCAGAACCCGTGAAGTCCCAAACAACACACGCCACTCATCACCAATGCAGGAGAGCCACCATGGCCAACACCTCGTTACGCAAAGCCTCGTTGCAAAGCATGGAAGCGGAGATCGAGAGTCTGCTCAAGTCGTTGGAAAGCCTGAAGGACGACGCTTCGGACGAGTCGCGCAAGACCCTCAAGGCGCTCAAGGGCAACGCTGAAAGCGCGCTGAAACACTCGCGCAGCCTGCTCAGCGATGCCTATGAAGAAGTCAAAGTGAAAACCCGCGAGACCGGGATCGCCACCCGCGATTACGCGCAGGAACATCCGTGGACGACCGCCGGTGTCGCGGTCGGTGCGCTGGGTCTGCTGGCCGCTTACTTGCTGTTCAAGCGCGGCGAATGATCCGCCTGGCGCAGCTCGTTCCTGAGCCACTGCGCCAATTGCCGGGCGCGCCCGTCTGCGGCGCGCTTTGGTAGCCACAACGCCAGTTGCGCCGGGGTTTCACTGAAACCCCACGGCGCGACCAGGCGACCGGCCTTCAAGTCTTCGGTCACCAGCGGTTCCGGCGCGATCGCCACGCCCAGTCCGGCGACGGCCGCTTCCAGCAAGTAATACAAATGCTCGAAACCTTGCCCCAGCTTCAACGCCCTGGCGTCGAGGCCACTTTGCTGCGCCCAGCTCGGCCAGGCTTGCGGGCGTGAAGTCGTGTGCAGCAAGGGTTCGTCGAGCAGGGCAATGGGCGGTGCCGATTGCAGGCGCTTGTAGCCGCTGAACAGCGGGCTCATGACCGGGCCGATGCGCTCGCTGGCCAGCTCATAGACTTGCATGTCTGCGGGCCATGGCGGTTCGGCGAACAGCAGCAATGCATCCAACCCCGGGCGTCGAGGATCGAGATCGCCTTCCCCGGCCGACAGGTGCAGACGCAAGTCCGGCAGATCGGCATTCAGCCTTCCCAGTCGCGGAATGAACCAGCGCGCCAGCAAGCTGCCGGAGCAACCGAGCACGAACGGTGCATCGGCGGTGCTTTGGGTCAGTTCGGCGCAAACGCTGCGCAAGCGGTCGAACGCCTCGCCGCTGGCATCGCGCAGACGGATGCCGGCATCTGTGAGTTTCAGGCCACGACCGTCCTTGACGAAAAGACTGACGCCGAGATGCTCTTCCAGCACCTTGAGCTGGCGGCTGACCGCACCGTGGGTGACGTGCAGTTGCTCCGCTGCCTGGCTGACGCTGCTCAGGCGGGCGGTGGCTTCGAAGGCGCGCAGGGCGTTCAGCGGGGGAAGGTCATGGCTCATGATATCTGTGAGTTTTCCTGACAGGTTGTGGCGATCTTATCGGTTTTCAGCCTGGAAGGTCAGGGGTAGAGTGAACGCCATTGTCTTCTCGTGAAATCCGCTGGAGCGAACCATGACCCAGACTTCGAACACCTCCGATCTGCGTAACGGCCCTGACGCCAACGGCCTGTTTGGCTCGTTCGGCGGCCGTTACGTCGCCGAAACCCTGATGCCGTTGATCCTCGACCTGGCCCGCGAATACGAAGCGGCCAAGGAAGATCCGGCGTTCAAAGAAGAATTGGCCTACTTCCAGCGCGACTACGTCGGACGTCCGAGCCCGCTGTATTTCGCCGAGCGCCTGACCGAGTTCTGCGGTGGCGCCAAGATCTACCTCAAGCGCGAAGAGCTGAACCACACCGGCGCGCACAAGATCAACAACTGCATCGGCCAGATTCTGCTGGCGCGGCGCATGGGCAAGAAACGCATCATCGCCGAGACCGGCGCCGGCATGCACGGCGTGGCCACCGCCACCGTGGCTGCGCGTTTCGGTCTGGACTGCGTGATCTACATGGGCACCACTGACATCGAACGTCAGCAGGCCAACGTGTTCCGCATGAAGCTGCTGGGCGCCGAGGTGATTCCGGTGGTCGCCGGCACCGGTACTCTGAAAGATGCGATGAACGAAGCACTGCGTGACTGGGTGACCAACGTCGACAGCACTTTCTACCTGATCGGCACCGTGGCCGGTCCGCACCCTTATCCAGCGATGGTTCGCGACTTCCAGGCGGTGATCGGCAAGGAAACCCGCGATCAGCTGCAAGCCCAGGAAGGTCGCCTGCCGGATAGCTTGGTGGCGTGCATCGGTGGCGGTTCCAACGCCATGGGCCTGTTCCACCCGTTCCTCGATGACAAGAGCGTGGAAATCATCGGCGTCGAAGCCGCCGGTTACGGCATCGAGACCGGTAAGCACGCGGCCAGCCTCAACGGTGGCGTACCGGGTGTGTTGCACGGCAACCGTACCTTCCTGCTGCAGGACGACGATGGCCAGATCATCGACGCCCACTCGATTTCCGCCGGCCTCGACTATCCGGGCATCGGCCCTGAGCACGCGTGGTTGCATGACATCGGCCGCGTTCAGTACACCTCGGTGACCGACGACGAAGCCCTCGCCGCATTCCACCAGTGCTGCCGTCTGGAAGGGATCATTCCGGCACTGGAAAGCGCCCACGCCCTGGCCGAAGTATTCAAACGCGCACCGAAACTGCCGAAGGATCACCTGATGGTGGTCAACCTATCCGGTCGCGGCGACAAAGACATGCAGACCGTCATGCACCACATGGAACACTCTCAACAAGAGCAATCGAAGCAGGAGAAACACTGATGAGCCGCCTGCAAACCCGCTTTGCCGAACTCAAAGAGCAGAACCGCGCCGCGCTGGTGACCTTCGTCACCGCTGGCGACCCGGACTACGACACTTCGCTGGCAATCCTCAAAGGCCTGCCGAAAGCCGGTGCCGACGTGATCGAGCTGGGCATGCCATTCACCGACCCGATGGCCGATGGCCCGGCGATTCAGCTGGCAAACATTCGTGCTTTGGGCGCCAAGCAGAATCTGATCAAAACCCTTCAAATGGTCCGCGAATTCCGCAAGGACAACAGCGACACGCCACTGGTGCTGATGGGTTACTTCAACCCGATCCACAAGTTCGGCGTCGAGCGTTTCATCGCCGAAGCCAAAGAGGCCGGCGTTGATGGCCTGATCGTGGTCGACATGCCGCCGGAGCACAATTCGGAGCTGTGCGACCCGGCCCAGGCTGCGGGCATCGACTTCATCCGCCTGACCACCCCGACCACCGATGATGCGCGTCTGCCGAAGGTGTTGAACGGCAGCTCCGGCTTCGTTTACTACGTGTCGGTTGCCGGTGTGACTGGCGCAGGTGCGGCGACTCTGGAACACGTCGAGGAAGCGGTGGCGCGTCTGCGTCGTCATACCGACCTGCCGATCAGCATCGGTTTTGGTATCCGCACGCCGGAGCAGGCCGCATCCATCGCGCGTCTGGCCGACGGTGTGGTGGTGGGCTCGGCGCTGATCGATCACATCGCCAACGCGACCACGCCGGCTCAGGCCATCGACGGCGTGCTGAGCCTGTGCTCGGCGCTGTCCGAAGGCGTGCGTAAGGCTCGCGTCAGCTGAAGGTAAAGTTCCTGATACAGAGGAATTAGGGCCTCGACGCACAGACTAATCAAGCAAGACCGAGGGGTTCAGAACCACGTTCTGAGCCCCTTTTTGCTGTCAGTGCAGTGAGGAAAGACCCGATGAAAATGCCGAAACGTCTGATTGCCAGTCTGGGCGTGCTGATGATCAGCGCGACACCGCTGCTGGCCAGCGCCGATCCGCGCGACGATCACGACCACGGCGGCCCGCAGCAGGGCCACTACGACAATCGCGGTGGTGATCACCACGATTGGCAAAGCAACCATCGCGGCGGCCCGCCGCCTCGGGACTTCGGCCCGGTGCGTCAGGTGATCCGCGACAATCATGGCTACTTCGTGCGCGGTGCGCCGCCACCTCCAGGCATCCATCTGGTACGTGGCCGGCCGCTGCCCCACGGCTATTACGGTGAGCGGCTGGATAACCGGGCGTTGAGTCGCCTGCCGTATTACCCGGGTTATGAATGGCGTCGTGCCGGTGGTGACATCGTGCTGATCGCGGTGGGCAGCGGGGTCGTTTACGAAGTGCTGGATGGCGTTCTGTACTGATCGTCAGGCAATAAAAAAGACCGCAGCCTTTACAGGCTGCGGTCTTTTGTTTTCAGGACCGTTGTTTTTCAGGGCAGTTCGAGTCCGCCCGAGGCTTTGTGCAGTTTGCGCAGATGCTCGCCGATCTGCTTCACGTTGGCCTCGTTGGCCGCAATTTCGGCCGCTCGTTTGGGCTCGAGCAATGCGCGTACTTCCTTATCCAGATCGCCGGTCAAGGCCAGCAATTGTTTCTGGCGCTGGCTGCTTTCCGCTTCCAGCCGGCTGAACTCGCTCGGTTGCGGCAGACCATAACCCCGCGAATCCAGCAGTTCTGCCGGTCGGCTGAGGAAGCCGCTGTTGGCGAGGATCTGCTGCAAGGTCGCGTTGGCCTTGTCCATGCCACCGTTTTCCAGCTCCCGGGCGCCGAGGTAACGTTGCTTGACCTCATCCTGAGCCAACAGCAATTGGCGGCGGAAACTGGCTTGCTCCAGCAACAACAGCGCGGCGCTGGTGCGCAGGTCGGCCCGTTCGAACCATGGACGACGCTCTTCGGCAGACAGCGAAAGCCATTCTTCAACGGTTGTCTGCTTGATCGGCAATTGCTTCTTCAAGACATCGAACATCGCCTGATAACGATCACGGAACGAGTCGAAGCGATAACCCAGGCGCAACGCCTCTTTCGGATCATCGAGCACGCTGGTGTCGGCCAGGCCTCGTCCTTTGAGCACTTCCAACAAACCGTTGGGCATGATGCTGTCGAGGCCGGTGAGCCGGGCGTTGTTGCTGCCGCTGCGCAGCAGTTTCAGGCCTTCCACCGCGCAGTTGTTGGAGAGGAAGAAGTAATTGCCGTCGTAGCTCCAGTGCATTTCGGCGGCGTGTTCGACCACGCCCTCGATTTCGCTGCGCGAGAGATTCAGCGGCACCGACGCCAGGCTGCGCAGTTCGGTCTTGGTGTATTCGTCGATCACCTGCGCCAGCGGCAGCACGAACAGTCGCGACGGGTACTTGCCGACCAGTCCGTCCCAGCTCGACAGCTGTACGTCACCGACGAAGGCGCGGTATGACAGCACCAGATGCTGGTCCAGGTCCAGTCGGCAGTCCGGCCCGCGTGGCCGGCCCGGTGCACAGATCACCAGACGCAACATACTGTGGCCCCAACGGCTGACCCAGTTCTGGTTGGCTTCGGCCAACAGGTAATCCACCGCGTATACGCGCTCCGGATCGACCTGGCCCAGGGGCTGTTTGGCAAAGTCGTTGCCGGCATTGAGGAAGGCGAAGGTTTTGGCGCATTCATCCTTGGCCGGCGGTGCCCAGCCGAAGTGTTCCTGGTAATAGCGATACAGCGCCGGGCGACGGCAAGCGTAGCTCGGGTCGAGGAGGAAATACTCCATATTGACCGCGACAAACTCCTTCGGGCTGGAGATTTCGTAGAGGTCGGGGCTGCGGGCGATCTGCCGGTTGTGCTGTTCCCGCTCACCCCGGCGCCCGACGTATTGCTGCCAGCCGGCGAGGTCGAGCAGGCGTGGATCATCGCTGAGGGTGAAGCGCCGACCGTTCTGGCCGCGGCACTCGTCGGGAATGCCGATCAGCCCGGCGCTGTTGTTACGCCGGGTGCAGCGCTGGATCAGCGTGCGTTCGGCCGCCGGCCACAAGCGCGCGCGATCGTAAATGTGGGTGATTTCGTGCAGCACCGTGGCCAGCAGTTCCCGGCGAACGGTGCCATGGGGGCGATTGGTTTTTTCTTTGGCCGCACTGCCGTCGGTGAGGCTGGCGAGCAGTTTGCGGTTCAGGTCCAGTTCGGAGACGAGCGTCGCCTGGCCATAGGCGTTGCCAGGCATGTCGTCGGTCCAGCCGACATCGATGCGCCGATCCAGGCGTTCGATGAAGCTCGGCGGCAATGCCTGCATGGCTTCATCGAGCAGCGCCTGGCTGGCCTGTTGTTGGGCGGGGCTCAAGCCATCGGTCTTGAGCCGCAATTGCAGGCCGGCGTGGGCGCTGTTGCCAAGCAGCAACAACGCCCCGGCCAGCAGCCAGGCGCCGAATGACTTCACAGTGCGAGGATGGCTTCGGCGAGTACCTGATCACTGGCGTCGCGAGCTTCCGGCACGCGGGTGCGCAAGGTATTGAAGGCGGCTTCCAGGTTTGCACCACGGATGTCACCGTCGCTGGCCACGAAACTGGCAGCGTCGTCATGGGCTTCGCGGATGATTTTCGAATCGCGAATCGACGTAGTGGTGTCGGAGGTGAAATCGATGGTGCGCTGGGAGGCGCGGACGATGATGTTACTGGTGGCTACCAGGGTGTGTGCCTGGGCCATATCGGCCAACAACAGCAGGCCAAGGGCGGCAGCAATCAGCGGGCTACGCATGGAACGACTCCGATAAGACAGGGATGACTATTGGACGAGAATTGCCTGTGCCAGTTCAAGGTCGCTGACATGAAGTTTTGGCCGGCTCTTGCGCAAGTAGTGCAGGGCGGATTCGAGCTGTGCGCCGTGCATCTGGCCGTCACTGGCAACGAACGCTGCGGCATCGTCGTGCGCGGCGATGATCAGTTTACGGTCGAACGGCGCGGAAGACACCATGCCGGTGGCCCAGACGCTGACCACGGTGTTTTGTGTGGACACATCGAAGGCGTCTGCCAGAGGAACCCAGCAGGCGGTGATCAGTACAGAAGGGATAAGCAGATTTGAAAGAAAACGCATGGGACTCGGCAACTGTTGGCGAGTCCCAAGGCTAGCGCAATGCCCGGACTAGAGCCAGCGCCGAAACATCGGGACACGACCGGCGTGCCCCGTAATGTTCCTGTCGCTTAGATCGTCAGAATGGCCTGGGCCAGCTGTGCGTCAGTCGCGTTCAGTTGCGGAGCCTGATGACGGATGTGATCCAGTGCGCTCTCCAGTTTCACGCCACGGATTTCGCCTTCGCTGGCCACGAAGCTGGCAGCGTCGTCACGGGCAGCGAGCACGATCTTGTCGTCACGGAAGGACGAAGTGACGTCGGAGGTGGCGTCGGAGGAGGACTTGAGCGCGCCAACCACGGCGTCGGTGGTCACGATGAAGCTGGTGGCGCTGGCGTTGGCAGCCACGGCCAGCAGGGCGGCGGCGCTGAGCAGACGAAGACGGGACATGGGAGAACTCCTGTGGATAAACCGTATTGAGAGGTGGCTCGGTGTCTGAAGGTCAGACGCCATTCGCACAGCATTCGCCACGTTCTGCATGGATATTAGGCCTGCGCGCCAAATTCGCACAGAGGGCAGAGTGCTAGCGCCAGAAGGGTTTTTCCATTTCATTCAATCGATCGGCATTGCTGATACCGAGGTCGGCAAGATCCCGCCCATCGAGTTGAGCCAGCAGGCGTCGCGTCCTGGCGCGTTCAAGACCTTGCCAGAGCTGCTTTAGCAGACGTCGCAGCAGGTGACGCCGAACAGGGGCGGGGCTCGAAATTGCCGAAACATCCTGTAAGTCATTCATGACCTTTTCCTTATCCAGTGGAGGCGGAAGGTCATGTTGAGCCTGAGAGAGATGCCAAAACAGATACACTGGCAGTAAATTGTACTGGTTCAATTTAGAGTCTATTAAAACTGTACCTGTCTAGCGATAGATCCGCTGTACTGGCCGTTTTCAGACCCCGAAAACGACAAGACCCGTCGCGGATTCCCGCGACGGGTCTTGTGTGTTCAATTCGGGTTGCTGGCGGTGGGTCTAGCGACCAGAGCCAGCGACGCTGCTTAGCGCCAGAACGGCTTGCTAAGCTCTTCGTAGCGTTGTGCTTCGCTAATCCCGGCGTCAGCCAGCAGACGCGAATCCAGGCGAGCCAGTTGGTGGCGGCTGGAGATGCGGCGCTGCCACAGCATCAGGTTGGCGATAACGCGCAGAGGCAGGGAAGCCTGGGTGTTTACAGCTTTGTCTTCGAAGAACAGTTCGGAACTGAGTGTACGTTCCATGGTTGACATCCTTCCGCTTGTGGCGGGATTAGGTAGTGGTTTAACTGGTGCCCATGATCCTCTCGTTTGGCCAGACTCTCTAGATACAGTTCACTTGTATTGTGAGTGACCAGTTAACTGTTTATAGGGGGTGTACGGGTCAAAATTGCGCAAACTGTACCTGTCTGCGCTTATTTGGTGCATTTTTACCCAATTCGATGATTCGAGTAGGCAAAAGCCGTAGGAAAAGACCGGTACAGCAGTACAGTTTTTGACAATGGCGGTGGTTTTCAAAATCCCGCTGGCGAAACTGTGTTTGCGCCAGCGGGAAATCTGTGCGGATTACACCGCCAGCATGCGTCCGGTTTCTTCCAGATTGATGTGCCAGCTCAGGGCGTCACGCAGGATGTGCGGGGTGTGGCCGCCAATGGCGCAGGCTTTGTCGAAGTAGTCGTTCAGCGCCTGGCGGAAATCCGGGTGCACACAGTTATCGATGATGACCCGGGCGCGTTCCCGTGGCGCCAGGCCACGCAGGTCGGCCAGGCCCACCTCGGTCACCAGGATGTCGACGTCATGCTCTGTATGGTCGACGTGGCTGACCATCGGCACCACGCTGGAAATCGCGCCGCCCTTGGCGATCGACTTGGTCACGAACACCGCCAGGTGTGCGTTGCGCGCGAAGTCGCCCGAGCCGCCAATGCCGTTCATCATCCGCGTGCCGCAGACGTGGGTGGAGTTGACGTTGCCATAAATGTCGAACTCAAGGGCCGTGTTGATGCCGATGATGCCCAGGCGCCGCACCACTTCCGGGTGGTTGGAGATTTCCTGCGGGCGCAGTACCAGTTTGTCCTTGTACTTCTCCAGATTGCCGAACACGTCGCTGTTGCGCCGCTCCGACAGAGTGATCGAGCTGCCCGAGGCGAAGCTCAGCTTGCCCGCATCAATCAGGTCAAAGGTCGAGTCCTGCAGCACTTCGGAGTACATGGTCAGGTCTTCGAACGGCGAATCGATCAACCCGCACATCACCGCGTTGGCAATGTTGCCGATCCCGGCCTGCAACGGGCCGAGCTTGTTGGTCATGCGCCCGGCGTCGACTTCCTGCTTGAGGAAGGTGATCAGGTGATCGGCGATGGCCTTGGTATCGACATCCGGCGAGGATACGGTGGACGGCGAGTCCGACTGCTGGGTGATGACGATGGCGACGATCTTTTCCGGCGGGATCGGGATCGCGGTGCTGCCGATGCGGTCGTCGACCTTTACCAGTGGAATCGGCGTGCGGGTCGGGCGATAGGTCGGGATATAGATGTCATGCAGACCTTCGAGGTTGGCGTTGTGCGCCAGGTTGATCTCGACGATCACGTGTTTGGCGAAGATCGCGAAGCTCGCCGAGTTACCCACCGAAGTGGTCGGCACGATGTGGCCCTGCTCGGTGATGGCCACGGCTTCGATCACGGCGATGTCCGGCAGCTTCAGTTGCTGGTTGCGCAGTTGTTCGACGGTTTCCGACAGGTGCTGGTCGATGAACATCACTTCGCCGGCGTTGATCGCCTTGCGCAAGGTGCTGTCGACCTGGAACGGCATACGCCGCGACAGCACGCCGGCTTCGGTCAGTTGCTTGTCGAGGTCGTTGCCCAGGCTGGCGCCGGTCATCAGGCTGATCTTCAGCGGCGTGACCTTGGCTCGCTCGGCCAGCGCATGGGGCACGGCCTTGGCTTCGCCGGCGCGGGTGAAGCCGCTCATGCCGACGGTCATGCCGTCCTCAATCAGCGCAGCGGCGTCGGCGGCGCTCATCACTTTATCCAACAACGAAGGCAGGCGAATACGGTCACGGTACATGGATTATTTTCTCGGGCAGCGAGTAGCAGGATGCGCAGTCTAGTGAATTTCGCGAGCGCCTGTCCCGCTACCAAGGTCGCAAACGAGGCGTCTATTTAGCGGGTTTCAAGTAAAACACCGTTACTGGATCTGCAACAACGCGGCAAATTGTCCGACGGTTTGCGCAAACAAAAACGCCCCGATAAGTCGGGGCGTTCGGTGTTGCCGGTGAGGATTACTCGACCGCTTTGACCATGTCTTCGATGACTTTTTTCGCGTCGCCGAACACCATCATGGTCTTGTCCAGGTAGAACAGTTCGTTGTCCAGACCGGCATAGCCGCTGGCCATCGAGCGCTTGTTGACGATGATGGTCTTGGCCTTGAACGCTTCGAGGATCGGCATGCCGGCAATCGGCGATTTCGGATCGTTCTTGGCGGCCGGGTTGACCACGTCGTTGGCGCCGAGTACCAGCACCACATCGGCCTGACCGAACTCGGAGTTGATGTCTTCCATCTCGAACACCTGGTCGTAAGGCACTTCGGCCTCGGCCAGCAGTACGTTCATGTGACCAGGCATCCGACCTGCTACCGGGTGGATCGCGTATTTCACGGTCACACCGTGGTGGGTCAGCTTCTCGGTCAGCTCTTTCAAGGCGTGCTGCGCGCGAGCAACTGCCAGACCGTAACCTGGAACGATGATCACGGTGTCGGCGTTGGTCAGCAGGAAAGTCGCGTCGTCAGCCGAACCGGATTTCACCGGACGGGCTTCCTTCTCACCGGCAGGACCGGCGTCTGCTGTATTGCCGAAACCGCCGAGCAGTACATTAAAGAAGGAGCGGTTCATCGCCTTGCACATGATGTACGAGAGGATCGCGCCGCTCGAACCCACCAGCGAACCTGCAATGATCAGCATCGAGTTGTTCAGCGAGAAGCCGATCCCCGCCGCCGCCCAGCCGGAATAGCTGTTGAGCATCGACACCACCACCGGCATGTCGGCGCCGCCGATCGGGATGATGATCAGTACGCCCATGACGAACGCCAGGGCCAGCATCAGTGCGAACGCGGCGAAGTTGCCGGTCAGCATGAAGGTGACACCGAGGATCAACGTCGCCAGACCCAGTACCGCGTTCAGCTTGTGCTGACCGCTGAACTGTACCGGTGCGCCCTGGAACAGGCGGAACTTGTACTTGCCCGACAGCTTGCCGAAGGCGATCACTGAACCGGAGAAGGTGATTGCACCGATGGCTGCGCCGAGGAACAGCTCCAGACGGTTACCCGCCGGGATCGAGTCGCCCAGTTGCTTGACGATGCCCAGCGACTGCGGCTCGACCACGGCAGCAATGGCGATGAACACCGCTGCCAGACCGATCATGCTGTGCATGAACGCAACCAGTTCCGGCATCTTGGTCATTTCAACGCGTTTGGCCATGATCGAACCGGCGGTGCCGCCGATCAGCAGGCCTACGATCACGTAACCGATGCCGGCAGTCGCCAGCTCGGCCCCGAGCTTATAGATGAGGCCGACAGTGGTGATGATTGCCAGCGCCATGCCGAGCATGCCGAACAGGTTGCCGCGGCGTGACGTGGTCGGGTGCGACAGACCCTTGAGGGCCTGGATGAAGCAGATCGACGCGATCAGGTAGAGCGTCGTGACGAGGTTCATGCTCATTACTTAGGCGCCTCTTCTTTTACTTTCGGGGCTTTCTTCTTGAACATCTCAAGCATGCGGCGGGTGACCAGGAAGCCACCGAACACGTTGACCGCGGCCAGTGCCACGGCGAGGGTGCCCATGGTCTTGCCCAGCGGGGTGACGGTCAGGGCGGCGGCGAGCATGGCGCCGACGATCACGATCGCCGAAATGGCGTTGGTCACCGCCATCAAAGGCGTGTGCAGCGCGGGTGTAACGTTCCAGACCACGTGGTAACCGACATAAATCGCCAGCACGAAGATGATCAGGTTGTAGATACCGGGGGAGATAAGCTCTTCCATCGTCTGAATCCCTGCTTAGGCGTTTTTGCGGATGACTTGGCCGTCGCGGCACATCAGGCACGCGGCGACGATGTCGTCTTCGAGGTTCACTTCGAACTGGCCTTCTTTGGTGAAGACCAGCTTCAGGAAGTCCAGCAGGTTGCGTGCGTACAGCGCCGAGGCGTCTGCGGCGACTTCACCGGCAAGGTTGGTCGGGCCGACGATGGTCACGCCGTTCTCGATCACGACCTGATCGGCCACGGTCAGCGGGCAGTTGCCACCCTGGGCTGCAGCGAGGTCGATGACCACCGAGCCGGGTTTCATCTGCGCCACGGTGTCCGCGCTCAGCAATGTCGGTGCCTTGCGGCCCGGGATCAGTGCGGTGGTGATGACGATGTCAGCCTGCTTGGCGCGCTCGTGCACGGCCTGGGCCTGGCGCTGCATCCAGCTCGCCGGCATCGGGCGTGCGTAACCGCCGACGCCGACCGCGCATTCGCGTTCTTCATCGGTCTCGTAAGGCACGTCGACAAATTTGGCGCCGAGGGATTCGATCTGTTCCTTCACGGCCGGACGTACGTCGGACGCTTCAATGACGGCACCCAGACGTTTCGCCGTGGCAATTGCCTGCAACCCGGCCACACCAGCACCCAGAATCAGCACGCGCGCCGCTTTCACGGTGCCCGCAGCAGTCATCAGCATTGGCATGAAGCGCGGATAGTAGTGAGCGGCCAGCAGCACGGCTTTATAGCCGGCAATGTTCGCCTGGGACGACAGCACGTCGAGGCTCTGGGCCCGGGAGGTACGTGGCGCCGCTTCCAGGGCGAACGCGGTAATTCCGCACTCGGCCATCTTCGCGATGGTGTCGTTGTTGAACGGGTTGAGCATGCCCACCAGCACCGTTCCGCGCTTGATCAGCGTCAGTTCGGCATCGCTTGGCGCGACCACTTTGAGAATCAGCTCGGCGCCAAACGCGTCATTGGCACTGCCAATGGTTGCGCCTGCCGCTTCATAGGCACTGTCGACAACACTGGCTTTAACGCCGGCGCCGGTTTGCACAGTGACCTTATGACCTTGGCTGATCAGCTTTTTAATGGTTTCCGGGGTTGCAGCAACCCGTGTTTCACCGGTCTGGGTTTCGAGAGGAACACCAATGTGCACGTCAAATCTCCTGCGTGATCTTATTGAGTAAACCCATGCACTACGGATGGTGCGACTGGGGCGGCCGATCAGCACGATCCCGCCAAATCAGGGCGGGGCGCGGCATTTTGCAGGCGAAGTTTATGCCCTTCAAGGGATTATGACGGGTGACGGAAAATTAACTACAAGTCATCCCGTGACCGAATGTCGCAGATGGCCAGTTGAATCCCTTGCAGGCCGTGCCTTTCAAGGAGTCTGGATGAATTTGAAGAATTTTCTCATCGGTGACGTGAATAGGTCGCAATGAGTCGCGAATGAGGGCGCAAAGCCACGTCGGCAGGCGCTTGTGGGACGTCTGTACGACTTTCGGATACAGTCTGTCTATTTGCGACAAATAGTTATATCTGTAGGGCTTTGATTTTCCTGACTACGAGGTTAGTAATCGCTAGAGCCCTTTATCCTTCTAGGTTGTAGCTGTGTGCCTGATTCACCAGCCAGTCTCGAAAAGCCTTAAGTGACGCCGATTCGACCTTTCGCTCCGGAATCATCAGGTAATACGCCTTGATGCTGGAGAGCGCATTCGGGTTGGCAATCACCAGGCGTTTCTCGGCCAGTTCGCGCTGGATCAGGAACGGTGGGATCAGTGCGATGCCCATGTCGTGCATGGCTGCCTGGGCCAGCATGGAGAATAGCTCGTAGCGCGGACCTGTCATGTCGCGGGGGATGTTCAGGTGCTGCGAGTTAAACCACTGTCGCCAAGCGTAGGGGCGGGTGGTTTGCTGGAGTAGCGGCAGATCGGCGATTTCATCAGGTTTGAGTTGTGTCCTGTTGCCGAGCAGGGCGGGACTGCATACCGGCATCGGATTCTCGCCCATCAGCCTGTGGGATTCGGTACCGGACCAGTCGGCATCGCCAAAGTAGATGGCGGCATCGAAGTCAGTGTCGGCAAACAGGAACGGGCGCGTGCGGTTGGTCAGGTTGACCGTCACTTCCGGGTGCTTGAGCTGGAAGTCCTTCAGTCTTGGCAGCAGCCATTGCGTGCCGAAGGTGGGCACCACGGCGAGCTCGATCACATTGGTGCCTTGCTGACCCATTACAGACAGGGTGTCGCGCTCAACCGCATCAAGTTGGGTGGCGACCCGACGGCTGTAGGAAAGCCCCGCTTCCGTCAGCTTCACCCCGCGACGCGAGCGTCGGAACAGTTCGACGCTGAGGAAGTCCTCAAGGCTGGCGATCTGTCGGCAAATGGCGCCCTGGGTGAGGGAAAGCTCTTCAGCGGCCTTGGTAAAGCTCTCGTGACGGGCGGCAGCCTCGAAGCTGATCAGGGCGGTGGTGCTGGGTATCTTGCGGCGCATGTACGTCAACCTCACTAATACATCGCTCAGTCGGCATTTAGCGACGTTTCGGAGTGAGAAATTAGCACAACAGGATGCGAAATCCTCGTTTGCCGGGAGGGCGAAGCGGGCCTAGGATCAATGCCACGTTAATTCACTCGATTTGCGAGGACTCACTCATGGGCGGTAAAGCTAGCTTCAACTGGATCGATCCACTGCTGCTGGATCAACAGCTGACCGAAGAAGAACGCATGATCCGCGACACTGCCGAGCAATTCGCCCAGCAGAGTCTCGCGCCGCGCGTTCTGGAAGCCTTCCGCCATGAGAAGACCGATCCGGCGATCTTCCGTGAAATGGGCGAAGTCGGCCTGTTGGGTGCGACCATCCCCGAGCAGTACGGTGGCAGCGGTCTCAACTATGTCAGCTACGGTCTGATTGCTCGTGAAGTCGAGCGTGTTGATTCCGGCTACCGCTCGATGATGAGCGTGCAGTCTTCGCTGGTGATGGTGCCGATCAACGAATTCGGTACCGAAGCACAGAAGCAGAAGTATCTGCCGAAACTGGCTTCCGGCGAGTGGATCGGCTGCTTCGGTCTGACCGAGCCGAACCACGGTTCCGACCCGGGCGCGATGATTACGCGTGCACGCAAGGTCGACGGCGGCTACAGCCTGACCGGCGCCAAGATGTGGATTACCAACAGCCCGATCGCCGATGTGTTCGTGGTCTGGGCCAAGGACGATGCGGGCGACATCCGTGGTTTCGTTCTGGAGAAGGGCTGGAAAGGTCTGAGCGCTCCGGCGATTCACGGCAAGGTCGGCCTGCGGGCTTCGATCACCGGCGAAATCGTCATGGACAATGTGTTCGTGCCGGAAGAAAACATCTTCCCGGACGTGCGTGGTCTGAAAGGTCCGTTCACCTGCCTCAATTCTGCACGTTATGGCATCTCCTGGGGTGCGCTGGGCGCGGCTGAGTTCTGCTGGCACACCGCTCGCCAGTACACCCTGGATCGTCAGCAGTTCGGTCGTCCGTTGGCTGCTACTCAGTTGATCCAGAAGAAGCTGGCTGACATGCAGACCGAGATCACTCTGGCACTGCAAGGCTGCCTGCGTCTGGGCCGTATGAAAGATGAGGGTACCGCTGCGGTTGAAATCACTTCGATCATGAAGCGCAACTCTTGCGGCAAGTCTCTCGAGATCGCCCGCATGGCGCGTGACATGTTGGGCGGCAACGGGATCTCCGATGAGTTCGGTGTGGCTCGTCACCTGGTCAACCTGGAAGTGGTGAATACCTATGAAGGTACTCATGACGTTCACGCGCTGATCCTCGGTCGTGCGCAGACCGGCCTGCAGGCGTTCTATTAATAGGAGAGCGACCATGGGCGCGCTGTCGCATCTGCGGGTACTGGATTTATCGCGAGTGCTGGCCGGCCCATGGGCTGGTCAGATCCTGGCCGATCTTGGGGCGGAAGTGATCAAGGTCGAGCGCCCGGGCAATGGTGACGACACTCGCGCCTGGGGGCCGCCCTTCCTGAAGGACGCTTACGGCGAGAACACCAGCGAGGCGGCTTATTACCTGTCGGCCAATCGCAACAAGCAATCGGTGACGATCGACTTCACGCGTCCCGAAGGTCAGAAGCTGGTTCGCGAGCTTGCAGCCAAGTCCGACATCCTGATCGAGAACTTCAAGGTGGGTGGTCTGGCGGCCTATGGCCTGGATTACGAGTCGCTGAAGGCGATCAATCCGGATCTGATCTATTGCTCGATCACCGGTTTCGGTCAAACCGGACCGTATGCCAAGCGTGCGGGTTATGACTTCATGATCCAGGGTCTCGGCGGGTTGATGAGTCTGACCGGGCGACCTGAGGGTGATGAAGGTGCCGGACCGGTTAAGGTGGGGGTGGCGCTCACGGATATCCTGACGGGGCTGTATTCGACCGTGGCGATTCTGGCGGCACTGGCCCATCGTGACCATGATGGTGGTGGGCAGCACATCGACATGGCGCTGCTGGATGTACAGGTGGCGTGCCTGGCCAACCAGGCGATGAACTACCTGACGACGGGCACTGCGCCAAAGCGGCTGGGTAATGCGCATCCGAATATTGTGCCGTACCAGGATTTCCCTACGGCTGATGGCGACTTCATTCTCACGGTGGGCAATGACGGGCAGTTCCGCAAGTTCGCCGAAGTGGCGGGGCAACCGCAGTGGGCGGACGATCCGCGTTTCGCGACTAATAAGTTGCGGGTGGCGAACCGTGCGGTGCTGATTCCGCTGATTCGTCAGGCGACTGTCTTTAAGACCACTGCAGAGTGGGTGGCTCAGTTGGAGCAGGCAGGTGTGCCGTGTGGGCCGATCAATGATCTGTCACAGGTATTCGAGGATCCGCAGGTGAAGTCTCGCGGATTGGCGATTGAGCTGCCTCACGCGCTGGCGGGGATGGTGCCGCAGGTGGCCAGTCCGATCCGTTTGTCGCGAACACCTGTTGAGTATCGGCGTGCGCCTCCTTTGCTGGGTGAGCATACGATGGAGGTTTTGCAACGGGTGCTGGGTCTGGGAGCGGGTGCAGTGGCTGCGATGAAGGAGGATGGAGTGCTCTGATGGTCCTCTCTATATAGAAGGAGTGCTGATTCGTCTTCTATATAGAGGGTATTGGATGTTTTTTGGCCTATCCGCAAGTTATTGAAAGAAAAGCGAAATTAAGAGTTGACGGCAGATTCTGAGTCTCTATAATTCGCCCCACTTCCGGCGCAGTCGAAACGGAAAACTCCTTGAAATTCAATGAGTTAAGTAGGTTTCGAGAACGGGTCGCTTCAGTTCATCGAAGCCTGGAAGGCGTTGGAAATGCCGGTTTGTTCGGTGCTTTCAACGGTTCGATCTTCTCGGTCGAAAGCGGAGAAAAAGAGGTGTTGACAGCAGCGTGTAACGCTGTAGAATTCGCCTCCCGCTAACGAGAGATCGGAAGCGCAAGTGGTTGAAGTGGTTGAAGTTGTTGAAGAAATCTTCGAAAGCTTCTGAAAATAATCACTTGACAGCAAATGAGGCTGCTGTAGAATGCGCGCCTCGGTTGAGACGAAAGATCTTAACCAACCGCTCTTTAACAACTGAATCAAGCAATTCGTGTGGGTGCTTGTGGAGTCAGACTGATAGTCAACAAGATTATCAGCATCACAAGTTACTCCGCGAGAAATCAAAGATGTAACCAACGATTGCTGAGCCAAGTTTAGGGTTTCTTAAAAACCCAAAGATGTTTGAACTGAAGAGTTTGATCATGGCTCAGATTGAACGCTGGCGGCAGGCCTAACACATGCAAGTCGAGCGGATGAAGGGAGCTTGCTCCTGGATTCAGCGGCGGACGGGTGAGTAATGCCTAGGAATCTGCCTGGTAGTGGGGGACAACGTTTCGAAAGGAACGCTAATACCGCATACGTCCTACGGGAGAAAGCAGGGGACCTTCGGGCCTTGCGCTATCAGATGAGCCTAGGTCGGATTAGCTAGTTGGTGAGGTAATGGCTCACCAAGGCGACGATCCGTAACTGGTCTGAGAGGATGATCAGTCACACTGGAACTGAGACACGGTCCAGACTCCTACGGGAGGCAGCAGTGGGGAATATTGGACAATGGGCGAAAGCCTGATCCAGCCATGCCGCGTGTGTGAAGAAGGTCTTCGGATTGTAAAGCACTTTAAGTTGGGAGGAAGGGTTGTAGATTAATACTCTGCAATTTTGACGTTACCGACAGAATAAGCACCGGCTAACTCTGTGCCAGCAGCCGCGGTAATACAGAGGGTGCAAGCGTTAATCGGAATTACTGGGCGTAAAGCGCGCGTAGGTGGTTCGTTAAGTTGGATGTGAAATCCCCGGGCTCAACCTGGGAACTGCATCCAAAACTGGCGAGCTAGAGTATGGTAGAGGGTGGTGGAATTTCCTGTGTAGCGGTGAAATGCGTAGATATAGGAAGGAACACCAGTGGCGAAGGCGACCACCTGGACTGATACTGACACTGAGGTGCGAAAGCGTGGGGAGCAAACAGGATTAGATACCCTGGTAGTCCACGCCGTAAACGATGTCAACTAGCCGTTGGGAGCCTTGAGCTCTTAGTGGCGCAGCTAACGCATTAAGTTGACCGCCTGGGGAGTACGGCCGCAAGGTTAAAACTCAAATGAATTGACGGGGGCCCGCACAAGCGGTGGAGCATGTGGTTTAATTCGAAGCAACGCGAAGAACCTTACCAGGCCTTGACATCCAATGAACTTTCCAGAGATGGATTGGTGCCTTCGGGAACATTGAGACAGGTGCTGCATGGCTGTCGTCAGCTCGTGTCGTGAGATGTTGGGTTAAGTCCCGTAACGAGCGCAACCCTTGTCCTTAGTTACCAGCACGTTATGGTGGGCACTCTAAGGAGACTGCCGGTGACAAACCGGAGGAAGGTGGGGATGACGTCAAGTCATCATGGCCCTTACGGCCTGGGCTACACACGTGCTACAATGGTCGGTACAAAGGGTTGCCAAGCCGCGAGGTGGAGCTAATCCCATAAAACCGATCGTAGTCCGGATCGCAGTCTGCAACTCGACTGCGTGAAGTCGGAATCGCTAGTAATCGCGAATCAGAATGTCGCGGTGAATACGTTCCCGGGCCTTGTACACACCGCCCGTCACACCATGGGAGTGGGTTGCACCAGAAGTAGCTAGTCTAACCTTCGGGAGGACGGTTACCACGGTGTGATTCATGACTGGGGTGAAGTCGTAACAAGGTAGCCGTAGGGGAACCTGCGGCTGGATCACCTCCTTAATCGACGACATCAGCTGCTCCATAAGTTCCCACACGAATTGCTTGATTCATTGAAGAAGACGAAAGAAGCAGCCCGAAATTGGGTCTGTAGCTCAGTTGGTTAGAGCGCACCCCTGATAAGGGTGAGGTCGGCAGTTCGAATCTGCCCAGACCCACCAATTTTGTGTGGGAAACGCCTGTAGAAATACGGGGCCATAGCTCAGCTGGGAGAGCGCCTGCCTTGCACGCAGGAGGTCAGCGGTTCGATCCCGCTTGGCTCCACCACTACTGCTTCTGAAGTAAGAGCTTAGAAATGAGCATTCCATCGCTGTGATGGTGAATGTTGATTTCTAGTCTTTGACTGGTTCGTTCTTTAAAAATTTGGGTATGTGATAGAAAGATAGACTGAGATCCACTTTCACTGGTGGTGATCAGGCTAAGGTAAAATTTGTGAGTTCTCTTAATTGAGAAATTCGAATTTTCGGCGAATGTCGTCTTCACAGTATAACCAGATTGCTTGGGGTTATATGGTCAAGTGAAGAAGCGCATACGGTGGATGCCTTGGCAGTCAGAGGCGATGAAAGACGTGGTAGCCTGCGAAAAGCTTCGGGGAGTCGGCAAACAGACTTTGATCCGGAGATGTCTGAATGGGGGAACCCAGCCATCACAAGATGGTTATCTTGTACTGAATACATAGGTGCAAGAGGCGAACCAGGGGAACTGAAACATCTAAGTACCCTGAGGAAAAGAAATCAACCGAGATTCCCTTAGTAGTGGCGAGCGAACGGGGACTAGCCCTTAAGTGGCTTTGAGATTAGCGGAACGCTCTGGAAAGTGCGGCCATAGTGGGTGATAGCCCTGTACGCGAAAATCTCTTAGTCATGAAATCGAGTAGGACGGAGCACGAGAAACTTTGTCTGAATATGGGGGGACCATCCTCCAAGGCTAAATACTACTGACTGACCGATAGTGAACTAGTACCGTGAGGGAAAGGCGAAAAGAACCCCGGAGAGGGGAGTGAAATAGATCCTGAAACCGTATGCGTACAAGCAGTGGGAGCAGACTTTGTTCTGTGACTGCGTACCTTTTGTATAATGGGTCAGCGACTTATTTTCAGTGGCGAGCTTAACCGAATAGGGGAGGCGTAGCGAAAGCGAGTCTTAATAGGGCGTCTAGTCGCTGGGAATAGACCCGAAACCGGGCGATCTATCCATGGGCAGGTTGAAGGTTAGGTAACACTGACTGGAGGACCGAACCGACTACCGTTGAAAAGTTAGCGGATGACCTGTGGATCGGAGTGAAAGGCTAATCAAGCTCGGAGATAGCTGGTTCTCCTCGAAAGCTATTTAGGTAGCGCCTCATGTATCACTGTAGGGGGTAGAGCACTGTTTCGGCTAGGGGGTCATCCCGACTTACCAAACCGATGCAAACTCCGAATACCTACAAGTGCCGAGCATGGGAGACACACGGCGGGTGCTAACGTCCGTCGTGAAAAGGGAAACAACCCAGACCGTCAGCTAAGGTCCCAAAGTTATGGTTAAGTGGGAAACGATGTGGGAAGGCTTAGACAGCTAGGAGGTTGGCTTAGAAGCAGCCACCCTTTAAAGAAAGCGTAATAGCTCACTAGTCGAGTCGGCCTGCGCGGAAGATGTAACGGGGCTCAAACCATACACCGAAGCTACGGGTATCACGTAAGTGATGCGGTAGAGGAGCGTTCTGTAAGCCTGTGAAGGTGAGTTGAGAAGCTTGCTGGAGGTATCAGAAGTGCGAATGCTGACATGAGTAACGACAATGGGTGTGAAAAACACCCACGCCGAAAGACCAAGGTTTCCTGCGCAACGTTAATCGACGCAGGGTTAGTCGGTCCCTAAGGCGAGGCTGAAAAGCGTAGTCGATGGAAAACAGGTTAATATTCCTGTACTTCTGGTTATTGCGATGGAGGGACGGAGAAGGCTAGGCCAGCTTGGCGTTGGTTGTCCAAGTTTAAGGTGGTAGGCTGGAATCTTAGGTAAATCCGGGATTCTAAGGCCGAGAGCTGATGACGAGTTGCCTTTAGGCGACGAAGTGGTTGATGCCATGCTTCCAAGAAAAGCTTCTAAGCTTCAGATAACCAGGAACCGTACCCCAAACCGACACAGGTGGTTGGGTAGAGAATACCAAGGCGCTTGAGAGAACTCGGGTGAAGGAACTAGGCAAAATGGCACCGTAACTTCGGGAGAAGGTGCGCCGGTGAGGGTGAAGCACTTGCTGCGTAAGCTCACGCCGGTCGAAGATACCAGGCCGCTGCGACTGTTTATTAAAAACACAGCACTCTGCAAACACGAAAGTGGACGTATAGGGTGTGACGCCTGCCCGGTGCCGGAAGGTTAATTGATGGGGTTAGCTAACGCGAAGCTCTTGATCGAAGCCCCGGTAAACGGCGGCCGTAACTATAACGGTCCTAAGGTAGCGAAATTCCTTGTCGGGTAAGTTCCGACCTGCACGAATGGCGTAACGATGGCGGCGCTGTCTCCACCCGAGACTCAGTGAAATTGAAATCGCTGTGAAGATGCAGTGTATCCGCGGCTAGACGGAAAGACCCCGTGAACCTTTACTATAGCTTTGCACTGGACTTTGAATTTGCTTGTGTAGGATAGGTGGGAGGCTTTGAAGCGTGGACGCCAGTTCGCGTGGAGCCATCCTTGAAATACCACCCTGGCAACTTTGAGGTTCTAACTCAGGTCCGTTATCCGGATCGAGGACAGTGTATGGTGGGTAGTTTGACTGGGGCGGTCTCCTCCTAAAGAGTAACGGAGGAGTACGAAGGTGCGCTCAGACCGGTCGGAAATCGGTCGTAGAGTATAAAGGCAAAAGCGCGCTTGACTGCGAGACAGACACGTCGAGCAGGTACGAAAGTAGGTCTTAGTGATCCGGTGGTTCTGTATGGAAGGGCCATCGCTCAACGGATAAAAGGTACTCCGGGGATAACAGGCTGATACCGCCCAAGAGTTCATATCGACGGCGGTGTTTGGCACCTCGATGTCGGCTCATCACATCCTGGGGCTGAAGCCGGTCCCAAGGGTATGGCTGTTCGCCATTTAAAGTGGTACGCGAGCTGGGTTTAGAACGTCGTGAGACAGTTCGGTCCCTATCTGCCGTGGACGTTTGAGATTTGAGAGGGGCTGCTCCTAGTACGAGAGGACCGGAGTGGACGAACCTCTGGTGTTCCGGTTGTCACGCCAGTGGCATTGCCGGGTAGCTATGTTCGGGAAAGATAACCGCTGAAAGCATCTAAGCGGGAAACTTGCCTCAAGATGAGATCTCACTGGAACCTTGAGTTCCCTGAAGGGCCGTCGAAGACTACGACGTTGATAGGTTGGGTGTGTAAGCGCTGTGAGGCGTTGAGCTAACCAATACTAATTGCCCGTGAGGCTTGACCATATAACACCCAAGCAATTTGAGTCGAAAGGCCAGATTGCGGTGTGTGAAGACGCAATGAACCGAAAGTTCGACGCTCACAAAACACCGAAAGCTGTCACATACCCAATTTGCTGAAGCGAGGCCATCTGGCCACGACTCAGTACCCGAATTTCTTGACGACCATAGAGCGTTGGAACCACCTGATCCCATCCCGAACTCAGAAGTGAAACGATGCATCGCCGATGGTAGTGTGGGGTTTCCCCATGTGAGAGTAGGTCATCGTCAAGATTAAATTCCGAAACCCCAATTGCGAAAGCAGTTGGGGTTTTGTTTTAGTAGAAGTCACCGATTTTTGCCGGAACGTTACTGCGGTAACGGGCTGGTCACAGAATTTCTTGACGACCATAGAGCGTTGGAACCACCTGATCCCATCCCGAACTCAGAAGTGAAACGATGCATCGCCGATGGTAGTGTGGGGTTTCCCCATGTGAGAGTAGGTCATCGTCAAGATTGAATTCCGAACCCCCTGTCTGCTAACGCAGACAGGGGGTTTGTCGTTTCAGTGCCCACAAAAGTCTGACCTTCAAACCGCTCTGCGTGCCTTGCTGCTCCGACGGGCCTGCCATTTGCGCCACCAGATGTAGACGCCAGTCCCCGACAACCCCGCAATCAGAGCACCCAATACTGCGATCATCACTTGTCCGGTGAAGCCTATGATCCGCCCTCCATGTATCGGCAACTGCAACCGATAAAAGCGCTCTCCCAACGTCCCTGCTCCTGCGATCTCCTGCCCCAACAATCGTCCGTCAGTACCGTGGAAGAACAACCAGGATTTTCCGTGGGCCTCGGTGTCATGCTGTCCAAACCCCGCACCGTAGAAGTTGTATTCAAAGCTGTAATACAACTCGCCGATCGCTGCTGTCAGCCCCAACCTTTTCCCCTCCTGCTGTGCCCTTTCGTATGCCTGTTGATAATTCAATCGGGTGATCCCCAGTTCTTCGGCAGGCATCCGCCCTCGCGCCTCATACACGCTCGGTTCAATCGGAGAAAACAGCGACACCACCGGTTTGAAGACTTGGCTAGGCAAGTTCATGGCTACGCTGCTGACGGCGATCGGCAGCAATAACAACCACAACCACAAGCCCCCCGCCCGGTGCAGATCAAAGTTAAGTCGATAGGCATGGCCACCCTTGATCTTCCAGGCGTTCGACCACTTCTTCCAGAACGGTTTACCCCTAGGCAACGTCAGCCAGAGAGCAATGAAGCAATCGACCACCCAGGCGATGGCCACCAACCCCATCAACAGCAAACCCCAGTTACCGGGCAGTGTCAGGTTGTAGTGAAACTCAAGAATGAACGGAACGAAGTTCTCACGCTGGAAACAGCACTCGCCCCAGTAACGCTGACCTTTTTGCTCTCCGCTGACCGGGTCGAGGTAGAACACTTCATTGCGTTCCTTGAACGGTTCGCCCGTCGCCGGATCATTCCGTGGAACCGCCGCCAGCAATGCCGTATGGCCTGCCTCATTCGGGTACTCCATGTACCAGACCTGCAACTTCGGATGGGCGGATTGCACCGCATCAACCAGCTCACCTGGCGGCAGACGCTCCCCCTCGGCCGAAGCCGCGTATAACTCCGGATTCAACCACTCATCCAGCTCATGGTTGAACGCCAGAATGCTCCCCGTGATCCCGGCCAGCAGCAGAAAAACCGCCGTGGCCAACCCGATATACCGGTGCAATAAAACCAGAAACGAACGCATGAAAATTCCCCCACAGATACGACAAAGCCAGCCCCTGAAATCAGGGGCTGGCTTTTTTATGCACAAGACAAAGGCTTAGAACTGGTAACTGACCGTCGCGGCGACGTTGCGCTCTTCGCCCATGTAGCAGAAGTCCAGACTGGCGCAGGAGGCCACGTAGGATTCGTTGGTCAGATTGTTCGCATTCAGGCGTACGTCGACACCCTTCAAACCGACCTTGCCGAGGTCGTAACCGATGGATGCGTCGAATAATGTGTAGGACGGCACCTTCATGGTGTTCTCTGCATCCGCCCAGCTATAGCCGACATAACGCACACCACCGCCCAGTCGCAGCCCGTCGAGTGCCGCGCTGTCGAACTTGTAATCCGCCCACAGCGATGCCATGTGCCGTGGCGCCTGAGTTGGCGAGTTGCCTTTGTTCTCGATCACATTGGCTGGTGTGCTCAAGGTGCTGATCATCGACTTCGAATATTCAATGTCGGTGAAGGTGTAGCTGCCGAGGACTTTCAAGTTATCGGTCAATTGCATGTGCGCTTCCAGTTCCAGACCCTGAGAGCGGACAGCGCCTACAGCGCGATAGAAGTTTTCCTGCGGCAGTTTGGTCGCCAGGTTCTCCTGATGGATGCGGAACAGGGAGGCGGTGAACAGGTTGTCGGTACCCGGCGGCTGATACTTCAGGCCCACTTCCCACTGCGTGCCATCGGTCGGTGCGAGAGGATTGCCGGCGCTGTCCGCGTAGGAGTTCGGGTTGAACGACTCGGAATAGCTGAGGTACGGCGCGAGCCCGTTATCGAACAGATACAGCGCGCCGGCACGGCCGGTGAGCTTGGTGCGTCGGTCGTTGATCTCAGTGCCGACCGGGCGGCCCGCTTCGGCGATGCGGTTTTCGTCGGAGGTTTCCACCCAGTCCTGGCGCAGTCCCAGCGAGAAGCGCCACTTGTCCATTTCGATCAGGTCTTGCAGGTAAACGCCGGTCTGCTCCAGGCGCCGCAGGTAGCTGGTCTCGCCGTATGGCGTGATAGCGGAATTGCCATACACCGGGTTGAAAGCGTTGATCGGCGCCAAGCCGCCACTGGACCAGTCGACCACGGTTTTACGTCGCTGATAATCCGCTCCCATCAGCACCGTGTGCTTGGTCGCGCCGGTGAAAAATTCGGCCTGGAGCATGTTGTCGACGATGAACGCGTGCAGACGCTCGTCACCGCCGGTGTAGTAGCGATTCAGTTCGTTGCTGGTCGGCGACGTCCAGCCATAGGCGTACACCTGATCCATGTTCACTTTGGAGTCGAGATAGCGGAAGTTCTGCCGCGCGGTGAAGACATCGTTGAAACGGTGTTCGAACTGGTAACCGAACGACTGCTGATCACGGGAGTAACCGTCGATACCCGGCTCGCCTTCGAAGAAATGCGGCGAGATGCGATTGCCGTTGCGCTGATGAATCGTGCCGTCGGCCGGCACGCCACCGTGGTAGCCGCCATCAGGGTCATGTTGCAGATACGCTTGCAGCGTCAGCGAGGTGTCTTCGCTGAAATCGATGCTGACGGTCGGTGCGAGGGCGAAGCGCTTTTCCTTATTGTGGTCGAATTGCGTGTCGGACTGATCCGTCAATCCGATCAGACGATAGGCGATACGCTTGTCGTCATCGACCGGTCCGCTGAAGTCAAAACCGACACCGCGCTGGCCCTGAGTGCCGACGGTGGCCTGTACCTGGTGATAGGCCTCGTACAACGGTTTCTTGCTGGTCAGCGCCACCAGACCGCCCGGCGAGCTACGGCCGTAGAGCACCGACGAAGGCCCTTTCAGAATATCGACGCGCTCGAGGAAATATGGATCGACCTGCATGGTGCTGTAGGTACCGCTGTCGCCCATCGACTTGAGGCCGTCGAGGTAGATGTTGTCCACCGAGCCATCGTTGAAGCCACGCATTGCCACGTAGTCGTAACGGTGCGTGGCGCCGTAAGGGTTGGTCAGCACGCCGGGAGTGTAACGCATGGCCTGGGACACGGTTTGCGAGCCTTGATCGTCCATTTGCTCACGGGTGACCACGGACACGCTTTGTGAAGTTTCCAGCAGCGCGGTACTGGTCTTGGTGGCGATCTGACTGTGCGTCGCGTTGTAGCCGTCCATGCTGCCCAGCGCGTTGCCGAGGGCGAAGCCTTTGATGTCGGTGGTCGGCAGAGACAGCGCTTCGGTTTCTGCGACCGAGCGCAACACATAACTGCTGCCGTCCTGACTGATCGCCTCCAGACCCGAACCACCGAGCAGATGACTCAGGGCCTGATCGGTCGAGTACTCGCCCTGTACACCCGGTGACTGCCGGCCTTGAGTCTGCTGTGGGGTCATCGACAAGGTGATGCCGGCTTGGCGTGCGAACTCGTTCAGCGCCTCGCCCAATGGCCCGGCGGCGATGTTGTAGCGGTGGATGCTGACCTCGCTGGCATTGGCCGCCATGCTCAGGCTCGGCAACACGCCAACGCCCAGTGCGGTAGAAAACAGCGCCGCCCGAACAGCGTGACGCAACAGGCCAGATTCGGCGGAGAAATTCAGAGGGTTCTTACAGGTAACGCGCGCAGTCATTGTAGGTTTCCGTAGGCAGTCGCGAAGGCTGAGTTGAAGTGCTTACTGACTAAGCCGGACTTGCCGCGAAAACCCGCCAAAATAATTTCAGACCACTGGCTCCAGTGTCACCCACCAACGAGTGCGGTAGCGCACTTGAACCGGCAGGGTCTGCGGCAGAATCGCCAGCAGCTTGTCGGTGTCCTCAAGACGGAACACGCCAGACAGGCGCAAATCCGCAATGTCCGACGCACAGTTCAGAAAACCCTGACGATACCGGCCGACTTCGCTGAGGAAGTCCCCCAGCCGCATGTTGCGGGTCACGATCAGCCCGTCGACCCAGGCACCGGCGTCCATGTCCAACGGCGGTGCCGGGCGAACTTGATGGTGATCGATCAGAAAGCTCTGGCCGGCGATGGCCTCTGTCGAGTTGCCGGCGGAGTGAATCGCGACTCGACCACTGGTGACGCTCAGGCGCGTGCATCCATCTTCCTGGCGCAGAATGAATCGAGCCTTGAACGGCTCGTAACTGCCATGACGACTCTGCACCCGCAACGGTCGATCAAACGGCGCACCTTCATCGGCACCGCCACAGGTGACGATGATTTCGCCACGTGTCAGCCTGATCAGCCGTTGCTGTGCGGTGTAGTCGAGATCCACGCTGCTGGCGGTGTTGAGTTCGATCCGCGTGCCGTCCGGCAACTGGAAGCTACGGCGTTCGCCGGTGGCGGTGGCGTAGTCGGCGCTCCACTGTTGCCAAGCGGAGGTTTCTTTGGCAAGCCATCCCGCCGAGCCCATCAACAGAGCGCCGGACAACAGCTTTAGTGCCTGACGTCGACCCAACCCCTGCGCACTGTTTTCCAGCGTGTTGAACGCCACCTGCGCGCCGGGCACGGCGCGCAGATTGTGGGTCAGTTCGGCTTGCAGAGACTGCACCCGCTGCCAGGCCAGTTCGTGATCATGGTGTTCGGCGCGCCATTGTTCGCACTGGCGATTCAGGCGCGGATTGCCATGGTTGTTGCGCAGGCGCAGGAGCCAGTGAATAGCCTGTCGGACCACCTGTTGCGGTGGCTCGGCGCGTCGGCCAAGCGAGAGGTTATCCACCGGCATCAGCTTTCGTACCGCAGCACGTAGCAGTGAAACAGGGCGTCGGCGACGTAGCGTTCTACCGAGCGCAGGGAAAGGCCCATCTGCTCGGCGATCTGCTTGTGGGTCAAGCCTTCGCACTGCGCGAGCAGAAACGCCTGACGCACTTTTGGCTTCAAGCCTTCAAGCATACGGGCAATGCCCTCGAGCAGTTCGATCACCAGTGCGCGGGATTCGGCACTCGGGGTTTCGGCATCAGGCAAATGGGCGATGGTTTCCAGATAGGCGCGTTCAATTTCTTCACGGCGCCAATGATCAATCACCAAACCCCGGGCAACCGTGCGCAAGAATGCGCGAGGTGCCTTGAGTTCCAGACGCTCGGTGCGTTGCAACAGGCGCACGAAGGTGTCCTGAGCCAGATCCGCCGCATCGGCGGCATTGCCCAGCCGCGTGCGCAACCAGGCGTTGAGCCAGCCGTGATGACTACTGTAAAGCGCCTGTACTGAAAACTCAGGTGAGGACATGAACGCGACAGCCCGAACGTCACAAATGATAATTAGTCGCATTGTCATCAAGGGTTACAGAATTTGCAACCGACGCTGCAAAACAGTCATCAAAAAATGACAGGCGAACGCTCTGGCACGCCGTTCGGCGGGAATCTGGCAGAAATGCCGTCCATTTCCTGCAAAGCCCTAAGTTTTCTCCGAAGCGTGCCGACAGACTGGTGAGACATGCGTGCACCAAAGTAGAGCAGCCATTAGAACGCTGCCTGCGCTGTACATGGAATGTTGCATCCGGAACGCATCCCCACTTTTGGCATAAGAAGTCCCATGAAATGAATCTCAAGTTCAGCCATAAAATCCTGTTGGCCGCCTCGGGCGTCGTGGTCCTGGCGTTCGCGCTGTTCACTTTGTACAACGACTATCTGCAGCGAAACACCATTCGCCAGAACCTCCAGTCCTCCGTCCAGCAGGCCGGCGACCTGACCGCCAGCAGTGTGCAGAACTGGATGAGCGGGCGGATTCTGGTACTGGAAAATCTCGCACAGAACGTCGCCCATCAAGGCAAGAACGCCGACTTCCCGGGCCTCGTCGATCAACCGGCCTTCACCTCGAACTTCCAATTCACCTACGTCGGTCAGGCCAACGGTGTGTTCACCCAGCGCCCTGACGCGAAGATGCCGGACGGCTACGATCCGCGTCAGCGTCCCTGGTACAAACAGGCCGTTGCCGCTGACCAGACCATGTTGACCCCGCCATACATGGCCGCCGTCGGCGGTCTGGTGGTGACCATCGCCATGCCGGTGAAAAAGAACGGCGAGCTGCTTGGTGTAGTGGGCGGTGACCTGAGCCTGGAAACCCTGGTGAAGATCATCAACTCGGTGGACTTCGGTGGCCTGGGCCACGCGTTCCTGGTCAGCGGTGACGGTCAGGTGATCGTCAGCCCGGATAAAGATCAGGTGATGAAGAACCTCAAGGACATCTACCCGAACGCCGGTGTGCGCATCGAGAAGGGTAACCAGAACGTGGTGCTCAACGGCCAGGAACGCATCCTGTCGTTCACACCGGTCGCAGGTCTGCCGAATGCCGAGTGGTACATCGGTCTGTCGATCGATCGCGACAAGGCCTATGCCGCACTCAGCCAGTTCCGTACCTCGGCACTGATCGCAATGTTCGTTGCTGTCGGCGCGATTGCAGTCTTCCTGAGCCTGTTGATCACCGTGCTGATGCGTCCGCTGATCACCATGGGCCGCGCGATGCAGGACATCGCTCAGGGTGAAGGTGACCTGACTCGCCGTCTGGTAGTGGAAAGCAAAGACGAGTTCGGCGAGCTGGGCAGTTCGTTCAACCAGTTCGTGGAGCGGATTCACGCCTCGATTTCCGAAGTGTCTTCCGCGACCCGTCATGTACACGATCTGTCGCAACGGGTGATGGCATCGTCCAACGCCTCGATCATCGGCTCCGACGAGCAAAGCGCGCGTACCAACAGCGTCGCTGCCGCGATCAATCAGTTGGGTGCCGCCACCCAGGAAATCGCCCGCAACGCCGCCGATGCTTCGCAACACGCCAGTGGCGCAAGCGAGCAGGCCGATGACGGTCGTCAGGTGGTCGAGCAGACCATTCAGGCCATGACCGAGCTGTCGCAGAAGATCAGCCTGTCGTGCACCCAGATCGAAACCCTGAATGCGAGCACCGACAACATCGGCCACATTCTCGATGTGATCAAAGGCATCTCTCAGCAGACCAACCTGCTGGCGCTCAACGCGGCCATCGAAGCGGCCCGTGCCGGTGAAGCCGGACGCGGTTTTGCGGTGGTGGCGGACGAGGTGCGTAACCTTGCTCACCGTACCCAGGAATCGGCGGAAGAAATCCACAAGATGATCACCTCGCTGCAGGTCGGTTCCCGCGAAGCGGTGACCACCATGAACGCCAGTCAGGCGTCCAGCGAAGAGAGCGTTGAAGTGGCGAACCAGGCCGGTCTGCGTCTGGTCAGCGTGACCCAGCGCATCGGCGAAATCGACGGCATGAACCAGTCGGTGGCCGCCGCTACCGAAGAGCAGACCGCCGTGGTGGAAACCCTCAACGTCGACGTCAACCAGATCAACCTGCTGAACCAGCAGAGCGTGGCCAACCTCAATGAAACGTTGAAGGATTGCGATGCGTTGTCGCAGCAGGCCAACCGTTTGAAACAACTGGTCGACAGCTTCAAGATCTGATCGCTTGCGGTCAAAAAACAGCCCGCTGCGGAGTGATCCGCAGCGGGCTTTTTCATGCCTTACACAAACAGTTTCAGCACATTGCCCATCGCATCATCGGCAAACCCCTGCACGAAATCCTTGAACCCCGGCAGTGCCTCGAGGCCGCCGGAAGCGGGTTCGGCGATGATCGTCCAGGTCGCCCGCGACTTGCCCGCGCCCAGCGATTCCACATTCATCGCCGCCCACAGATTGGCCACGCCCAGGGTGTTGTAGATCGTGGTCCAGGTCATGCTCAGCGCCTGGTCGTCCCGGGAGTTGAGTTGCTCGACCACGACGTTGCCATCCTTGAAGAACTTCTTGCGCAGCGACGACACGCCTTCACCGGTCATTTCGATGTGCGACAGGGCCGGAATGAACCGATCGAAGCCGTCGAATTTGCCGACCACCGCCCACGCCTGTCTGGCGTCCACCGGCACTTCCACCGAAGACACGACGTGGCAGCCGTGAGGGTTTTTGATCAGGGTGTCGGGTTGAAGATTGCTCATGGTGTTGCTCCTTGGTTGATGAGTCAGATGAAGTTGATTTCTTTCAGGTAGTCGCAGCCGCGACGCAGCAGCGCCGGGGATTTTTCCGGGTAGTGCGCGCCCATCTGCTGCACGCCGGCCTCGGCGTTGGCGTGGCCGATCAGGGAGATGTCGCCGATGTCTTCCTCGAAGCCGTTGAGGTAGAAACCGAGCACGCCGAACAGCGCGTTGTCGGCATCGACCCGGCCCAGTTGCTGCTGCCAGTCGGCGACGCTGACCAGCGAAAACTCGCTGCCGGTTTCGCGGAACGACGCGACGTAGGCATCCCAGCTCAGAGGCTCCGGGTTGTGCAGGTTGAACACCGCCCGTTCGGCCGAGTAACGGCTGGCGTGGAAGGCGATGAAACGGGCTAAAAAATCCACCGGCATCAGGTCGAAATTCAGCGCGAAGGCCGGCACCTGCCCGAGCTGGATCGAGCCCTTGAGCATCAGCATCAAACGGTTCTTGTGCGGCTGGCAGACGCCGCTGAGGCTGTTGAAACTGATGTTGCCGGGCCGATACAGATTGACCCGTACCCCACGCTCCCGTGCCCGTTCGAGGATGCGCTCGCCGACCCATTTCGACAGGTTGTAGCCGTTGCGGATGTAGATCGGCGGTGTCGGCGCGGCGGGCAGTTCCAGCACCCGGCCTGCGTCGTCGACGGTGCTGGAGGCCGATAGCGTCGAGACGAAATTGAACACCTTCTTGCTGCGCCCTTCGCACAGCCGCAGCAGTTCGAAAATCGGCTCGACGTTGTCCGCCGCCAGCGACTCGTAGTCGAGCACGTGATTGACGTTGGCGGCGTTGTGCACCAGCGCGCCGAACTCACGATCCAGTCGCTCGAAATCCTCATTGGCCAGACCGAGTTGAGGTCGTGCGATGTCCGCCGAATAGACCCGCACCCGACTCAGGTCCAGATGCTCCAGCCGGTTCTCTCGCAGCGATTGGGCAAAGCGCTGCGCCGCCGTCTGCCCGCCGCCGTCACGCACCAGACACGCCACTTCGCTGGCGCCCCATCCCAGCAGCGCCTCGACGATGTGCACACCGACAAAACTGTTGGCGCCGGTGACGATCACCTTGTGCACATCACCTGTGCGGCTGATCGGCAACGGCTGAATATCCAGCGGTCGTTCGGCGTCGGCCATCGCCTGGGCGCTGAGCACCGCGCTGTCATCGGTGCCGCGCACCAGTGTGGCGAGCTTGGTGATGGTCGGCAGTTCGATGAAGCGGTTGATCGAGATGCTGCGGCCGAATTCCTCCCGCAGACGCAGGAGCATGCGTGACAGCAGAATCGAGTGACCGCCGAGATTGAAGAAGCTTTCGTCGGTGGAAATGTCGCTGGTCGGCAACTCCAGCAACTCGCCCCAGATCTCCAGCAGCAGCGCTTCGTCGGCGTTGGCCGGCAGGCATTTGGGGCCGCTGTCCTGCACGCTCACCGGCAGTTCCAGCAAGGCCTTGCGGTCGACTTTACCGTTGGCGGCGAACGGCATGTTCGGCAATTCCGTCCACCCCACCGGTTGCATGTAGTCGGGTAAAAACTGCTGGGCATGTGCCTTCAGCGCATCGCGCGCGGCATCCGATTGCGGCTGGGCAAGGAACGCCAGAATCCGCCGCTGACTGTCGATCACCACCGCGATTTGCCGATACAGCTGGCTCTCGCGCAGGCACCGCTCGATCTCTTCTGGCTCGACCCGAAAGCCGCGGATCTTCACCTGATTGTCGCGGCGTCCGCACAGTTCGATACCGTCTTCGCCCCACTTGGCCATGTCACCGCTGCGGTAGGCGCGCAACCGCTGACCGTCCGGCAATTCCAGATCCAGATAGCGCTCCGATGTCTGCTGTGGATTGTTCAGGTAACCCAGGCACACGCCGGGGCCGACGATGAACAGCTCGCCCACGGTTTGCTCCGGCACCGGTTGCAGATCGTCATCGAGAATCAGCACCTGACTGTTGGCAATCGGTCCGCCGAGGGTGCGATTGCTGTCGCCCGGTTGCAGCTGTCGCGCAGTAATCAGCACCGTGGCTTCGGTGGGGCCATAGAGGTTGTGCAGCTTGCCCTGGCGCGTCAGCTGTTCGATCACGAACGGCTCGCAGACGTCGCCACCCGTCATGATCTGCCCGACACTTTGCAATTGCTCCAGTGGCAGGATGCTCAACAGCGCCGGCGGCAGGAACGCGTGGGTCAGTTGCCGACGGCGAATCAGCGCCACCAGTTGCAGCGGATCACGCCGCTGGTTGTCGTCGGGCACCACCAGTTCTGCGCCTTCGAGCAGGGTCGGGAAGATGTCGATCAGCGACGAGTCAAAACTCAGCGACGAGAACTGCAACACCCGGCTCTCGGCGTGCAACTGCACGTAATCGGCGTACCACGCGGTGAAGTGCGCGAGGTTCGCCTGACTGAGCAGCACACCCTTCGGATGGCCGGTGGTGCCCGAGGTGTAGAGCGCCATGCACGGTGAGTCGAGCTCGGGCCGGCGACGCATCAAAGGTAGCGACAGATCGACTTCAGAGCTGTCGATGTGACTGACATCCAGTCCCGGCATCGAACCGCTCAGCGGATGTTCGCCGTCGTGCAGCAACAACACCGCCCCGGCATTTTCCAGAATGTACTGCTGGCGCTGAAGCGGATGGCTCGGTTCCAGCGGCAGATACACCGCGCCGCTGCCGAGAATCGCCAGAATCGAAGCAAACAGCGCATCGCATTTCGGCAGGCAAATCCCCACTACCCACGGTTGCGGTTGTGCCTCCAGCATTGCCAGCAAGCGTTGCTGAATTGCACGGCTGTGATCATGCAACTGGCGATAGCTGATCGACTGCTCGGCGAGGTGCAGCGCAGGGCGTTCAGCGTGCTCGATCAGGCTCCGTTGCAGCCGCTCGATCACCGGGATCTGCGCTTGTTGCAGCAATGCCGGATGTGTCGTGGCATTGAGGCGATGGACGTAGGCCAGGCTGTCGAGGAACAGCAGGTTTTCCACCTGCTCGAAGTCCGGTGCACGGGCCGTCTCTGCGTGCTGAAAATACTCGGCATCGCGGGAGAAACGGCTGACCAGCAGAGCCACTTCGTCCACCACCTGCGCCAGTGTTCGCTGGCGCAGGGCCTGACCGTTGCCGGACGGTTCGTCGGCGATGGGCACGCGGCTCAGCAGCGTCGAGTTGCACAGGCACAGCAGATCAAGCACCGGCAAACCGCCGACGCCCGTTGCACCGATGCCCAGACGTAAATTCAGGTGCGGTGTCACGCCGTGATCCTGCGGCGCAAGACTGCCGTCATCGATCACCAGATCCACCGACGGAGCCGCTTGCGTCAGCAATGAATGACCGTGTTGTTCGAGCTCCTGCGCCAGGTCGGTCAAGGCCTGGCTGCGGCCCCTCAGCAAAATGTCGAGACGTCTCATGTCAGCCTCCTTGTCAAACCAGGTAGTCGCGCAGGGCGTGCTGCACGCACGGTGTGTCGAGCAGCGAGCTGTTGTGGAAAAACCGCACGATGTTGCCCACCAGCGGGTGGTGGCGATTGATCGGGAAGGCCAGCCCGGCCATCTCGTCTTTCAGTGCGCGGCGGGTGGCATCGTTGACCGGCAGGGCGTCGATCAGGCGCAGGTCGAAGGACTTCTGGATGTCGTTGGTCAGGTAATGGCCGATGAACACCGGCAGGATCTGCGCGATGCATTCACGGTCCGCGTCACTCGCGGTGTGCCAGTAGATGCGCACCATCCGCGCCCAGAAACTCGAGTGCCGGCCCTCGTCGAGCAAGTGGTCGGCCATCAGACCCTTGATCGACGGCTTGACCGTGTCGTCCCGCGCGAACGCCGCGACATCGCCGGTCACGGTGTTCTCGGCGATGGCCACGCAGATCAGTTCCACGGCACTGCGCAGGTGTTGCGGGGCCAGCTCGACGGCGGCCGGAATCGCCCGGCTCAGTTCGATTTCATTCGGCAACTCGATGGGCTCGATGCCGGTCATGGCCACGGTCTGTTGCATGAAATCCATCGCCACCAGCGCGTGGTAATCCTCGTCCACGACCACGGTCATGGCGTCGTAGCGACAGGCGAACGGGAAGGGCACGGCGAAGCGGTTCTTGGCGATGCTGCGCGCGGTTTTGTCGACGATCTCGGTTTCGAAAATCACCACGTCGTTGATGAATTTGTACAGCGTCTGCACCAGGGCGAAATCACGCTGTTCCGGGCATTCGCGCAGAAAGGTTTCGCTGAGCACCAACGGCTGGCGGCTGAGCGGATAGATCAGCCGCGCGTCGTCCTCCAGCACGCGGCGCGGGCGGGTGCGGATGGTCGCGCGGCTTTCCCAGGCATCGGCGAAAGACTGATAGTCGGCGGCATTCATTGGGCCACCTCCGCCAGCGGTTCGCGCATGCTCAGGCGCAGGCCGTCCCACAGGGCGATGCGGCTTTCCACGGCGGCGATGGCGCTGGCGTAGACCTCGGCTTCGCGTTGCGGATCGCCGTCCACCAGCCGGTCCAGCAGTTGTTCTGCGGCGGGGCCGTGGTCTTCGGAGTCGACCTCGATGTGCCGCTCCAGGTAGTAACGGAAGGTCGGCGCCTGTTCGACGCCGATGCCCCAGGCATCGAGCATGCGCTGGAACATGGTCGGGATCACGCTCTCGCGACCATGCAGGAATGCGGCGGCAACGCTGTGCCCCGGAGCATGCAGCGCGGTGTGCAAGGTGTCACGGACGAACCGCGCAGCGGCCGGATCGACCTCGACGCTTTGCAGGGCGACGTCGTAACTCACGCCTTCCTGTTGCAGCGTCACGAAGCGCTCCACCGCTGTCGTGTCCGCACCGACTTCGCGCATCGCATCGAGGTACAGTTCGAAGTGACTGTAATGCCCGTGTGACAGCCGGTCGTCCGATTCTTCCCCGAGCACGATTTCGTTGATCAGTCGCGCCGCGTGAGGATCGCGCGGCGGCAACCACGGCAGACGAGTGCAAGTCAGTTCCTGCTGCAGGCGCTTGGTCAGCGACATGAAGTCCCAGACAGCAAATACATGGGACTCCATGAACCGGCGCAATGTCGCCAAAGAATCGATTTCGGAGAAGATCGGATGAACGCTGAGTTCGGCTTTCTTTAGTGTAAGTTGCTCTTTGGTTGGCATGTTTGCGAGACTCTGGCTAATAGGGAATAGGGACTGCTCAATCAATCGCTAATAACGCTGAACAAGTTTCTCCAGGCGAACGACAGCCTCATTCGGTTTCGATGAAAGCAGGCAATGTCTGAAGGGCTCAAAACTACAGCGGACGGTCAAGCCGTCGCAATCGAGGCCGTACTGCAAGGTTGTGCCGGGTTTGTCATTTCGGATCCAAACTCGGCGAAGAAAAACTAATACATCGGAAAACAACTTAACAAGTTTATTTTTAATTATTTTTAGTTGGCTGTTTTTTAAATGTGAGTGAGCCTGATAAAACTTATAAGTTAAGTTTTATTTGGGCGTAGTTGCTCCTTTCGGCGTTTAATGGCCAAAATTGAACGACAAGAGTGAATGCCTCACTCGAAGCAACTTTCCAATTGAGTAATCGAATGAATATGAGGGGATGAAGTCGGGCTGTAGCGGCGCCGTTTCTTCCTGTTCCCGTGACAAGGCTCCTTCCGTAGGTTCCTGGTGCGGGGACTGCTGCCGGGGCGGCGCGTCCCCGTTCTATATTGGGTTGGCGATTCAAGGGTGCGCGTAAATCGGCGCCGCGGCTATCGTCGAAAATGACTTCCTTGCGGTGCAAATTCCGGGCTGTTCAAAGCAGGGGAGGTTAGAGCGCAGGTGTCGATGTGCCACAGCAAATGACCGTGACCGGTGGGGGGATTTGTAAGCGGGTTATTCGCCGGGTGAGTGGAGGCTCACCCGGGAGAGAGGATTCAGCGCGCCGCTTTGCGGCTCTGGCCGGCGGAGCTGGCGAGGTAACGGGTGATCACCTCGACACCGCGATTGAGGTGCTGCTCCAGCAATGTCACGGCGTGCGGGGTGTCACGCTCTTTCACGGCCTGCAACAGCGCACGGTGGTCGTCCTGGGAGAGTTTGCCCAGGCCCATGGCCTCGAGGTTGAAGCGCAGGAAGCGTTCTTCTTCGTTCAAGCCGTCTTCCACCAGCCGCAACAGCCGGCCATTGGGCGCCTTGCTGTAGAGCGCCATGTGAAACAGACGGTTGAGTCGACCGATTTCGGTGTAGTCGTGTTCGATTTCCAGCTCTTCGATGTAGCCGGCTGCGCGTTCGTGATCGGCCGGGGTCAGCAGCGGGATCGACTGGCGCAGTGCTTCGGACTCCAGCAGGATGCGCAGCTCGTAGGTTTCCGTTGCATCGCCCTGGATCAGTGGCGCGACCACCGCGCCCTTGTGGGCAATCACGCTGAGCAGGCCCTGGGCTTCGAGTTGACGCAAGGCTTCGCGCACCGGCATGCGACTGACACCGAACAGGTCGGCCAGATCCTGCTGGCGCACGGCCGTGCCGCAGGGCAGGCGCCCGTCGAGAATCGCGGCGCGCAGGGTTTCTTCGATGACCGAGCGCGCCAGGTGGGCGGGGATGGGGCCGTCGACTTTGATGCTGTGGAGTGGCTTGGGCTTCTGGGTCACAACTGCACACCCTATGACTGCGATATTTGGATCCAAAGGACACTAGTGATTGCTCTACAGGTTGTCAAACCGTGTAGAAGAACCCTGTCACATCTGAAGTTTAGCGCGCCAGCGATGATCTCAGGGTGCCATTGTTTTTTGCTGGGCTAACCTTCACCATCAAGCGCTTTCCTCTCTGCCCTGGATGCCTTGCATTGGCGGTACGTTTCGCAATCCCACGGATTGCGCGCTGGCTTGCCTGCGCGCTGCTGCTGGCCGGCATCATGCTGGGCGGCCTGCATGCCGATTGGGATTTTTCCGCGATCAGCCGCAAGGCCACGGCACTGTACGGGCCGTTGGGCGCCGGGCAACAGCGGATCGATGCCTGGCAGAACCTGCTGGCCACGCAGAAGCAGGTCAGCGAGATGGAAAAGCTCAAAGTGGTGAACCTGTTTTTCAACAAACAGATGCGCTACGTCGAAGACATCGATCTGTGGCACGAGGTCGATTATTGGGAAACCCCCATCGAAGCCTTGTGGAAAGGCGCCGGCGACTGCGAAGACTACGCGATCGCCAAGTATTTCAGCCTGCGCCACCTCGGTGTGGCCAGTGACAAGTTGCGCATCACCTACGTCAAGGCCCTGCGCCAGAACCGCGCGCACATGGTCCTGACTTACTATTCCAGCCCTGACGCCATGCCGCTGGTGCTCGACAGCCTGATCGATCCGATCAAGCCGGCCGCCGAGCGAACCGATTTGCTGCCGGTCTACTCTTTCAATGCTGAAGGTTTGTACCTGCCGGGAGCGAAGGGCAACAAGAAGGTCGGTGACACCAAACGCCTGTCACGCTGGCAGGATGTGTTGAAGAAAATGCAGGCCGAAGGATTTCCGGTCGAGACGACTAACTAGGAGCACGCGCTCAGATGTCTTTGTTCAAACAGCTGTTGATCGCTATCTGTCTGTTCCTGGTGGTCGCCTTCACCGGCAGCTTCATGGTCAGTCTGGAGAGCTCGCGCACCCAGTACGTCAACCAGTTGCGCTCCCATGCCCAGGATGCGGCCACGGCGCTGGCGCTGTCGTTGACGCCGAACATCGATGACCCGGCGATGGTCGAGCTGCTGGTCAGTTCGATTTTCGACAGCGGTTACTACTCGAGCATCCGCGTGGTCGATCTGAAGACCGACCAGACCATCGTCGAGCGCAATGGCATTCCGACGGTCACCAACGTGCCGGACTGGTTCGTCAAACTGATCGGCCTGGAGCCGGCCGGTGGCGATGCGCTGGTCAGCCGTGGCTGGGAACAGGCAGCGCGGGTCGAGGTGGTCAGCCATCCGATGTTCGCCCTGGCCAAGCTCTGGCAGAGCGCGCTCGGCAGCCTGGGCTGGCTGCTGGTCTGCGGTGCGGTGAGTGCGGTGCTGGGCGCGCTGTTGCTGCGTCGGCAATTGAAGCCGCTGGATTACATGGTCAAGCAATCCCACGCCATCGCCCGCCGCGAATTCCTCAGCCTGCCGGACCTGCCGCGCACGCCTGAATTGCGCCGTGTGGTGTTGGCCATGAACCAGATGGTCGAGAAGCTCAAGGCGCTATTCCAGGAGCAGGCCGAGCGCAGTGAAAAACTGCGTACCGAGTCCTATCAGGACAATCTCACCGGGTTGGCCAACCGGCGTTATTTCGAGATGCAGCTGAATGCGCGAGTGAGCAACCCGGAACAGGCCAGTTCCGGTTATCTGCTGCTGTTGCGGGTCAAGGATCTGGCCGGACTCAACCAGCGCCTTGGCGGTCAGCGCACCGATGAATTGTTGAAAGCGGTCGGCGAGCAGCTATCCCGCGAGTGCGCCAAATACCCGGAAACCCAGAACCTCGTCACCCGGATTCGTGGTGGTGAATTCGCCGTGCTGGCGCCGGGGCTGACCCGCGAAGAGGCGCTGCAACTGGCGCAGAGCCTCGACAGTGCGCTGAGCAGTCTGCACGCGACAGGCGCCACCGATGTGGCCGCCGTGGCTTCTATCGGCCTGGCACCGTTTGCTCACGGCGACTCCCCGCAGGCAGTGCTCAGCCTCGGCGATCAGGCGCTGGCCCAGGCCGAAGGGCAGGGCGAGCAGAACTGGGCGTGCCTCGATCAGAGCCTGGTGGCGGATGTCGGTGACGATCACCACGCCTGGCATCGCTTGCTCGATCAGGCGCTGAATCAGCGGCGTTTCGAGCTGTTCTTCCAGCCGGTGGTGGCGGCGCAGGACACGCAACTGGTGCTGCATTACAAAGTGCTGTCGCGCTTGCTCGACGAGCAGGGCCAGACCATTCCCGCCGGGCGCTTCCTGCCGTGGCTGGAGCGCTTCGGCTGGACCGCGCGACTGGACCGGTTGATGCTCGAGCGAGTGCTGGAGCAGATGACTGGCCATGAAGAGTCGCTGGCGCTTAACCTGTCCTCGGCCACCCTGGCCGATCCGCAGTCGTTGAACAAAGTGTTCGAGATCCTGCGGACGCATTCCAACCTCGGTGCGCGCCTGACCCTGGAAATCGGTGAGGAACAATTGCCGGAACAAGCGGTGCTGGAACAGTTGACCCGGCGCCTGCGCGAACTCGGATTCTCCCTGAGCCTGCAGCGCTTCGGCGGGCGCTTCAGCATGATCGGCAACCTGGCGCGGCTGGGGCTGGCGTACCTGAAGATCGATGGCAGCTACATCCGGGCGATCGATCAGGAAAGCGACAAGCGTCTGTTCATCGAAGCGATCCAGCGTGCGGCGCACAGCATCGATCTGCCGCTGATTGCCGAGCGGGTCGAGACGGAAGGGGAATTGTCGGTGATTCGCGAGATGGGGTTGTATGGGGTTCAGGGGCAGCTGTTCGGTGAGCCAAAACTCTGGGACTGACTGATCTTTCCCACGCTCGGCGTGGGAAAGATCAAACGGATCAGATCAACCCGCCCTCATCCTCATCAATCAACTGACTCAACCCGCCCAGCGCTTCCCTCGCCTGGGTCCGGTCCATCAATTTGGCCTGGGCCGCCGGCGGCAGGTCGGTGACGCGGATCACGCCTTTGCTGGTCAGCACCTGAATCAGGTCGTCGAGTACCCGGATCATTTCCAGGTCGCTCTGCTTGAGCTGTTTGAGGCTGTTCTCCACGGCCTCGTTGGCGTACCAGGCCTGGATTTCGTGGTGGTCGGCGGGCAGTGTTTCCGTGGCCTCGGCGTAGGCCGCAGCTTCCACGCGAATCAACTGACCCTGCGCATCGCGTTGCACGTAAAACATTGAGCATCCCTCGAAAATGGACCAGCGTCATGCTGTCAGCAGCATAGCCAACTGCACGCGAGTATGCGGCGCGCCGACGAAATCGTCACCGGTTCAAGTGCCGCAAACGTGACGGCCACCCCAAGTGGGGCGGCCGTTGTTCACGCATCAGCTGTTGTTGTGGTCGACCTTGATGGTCGGATCGCTGCCGGCAATCAGGTTGTGAATGTTGGCACTCGACCAGTTGTTGCCTTCCAGTTTGATCGTCACGTCCGGTGTCGCGGCTGCGGCATCGCCCGAGTTGAACTTGCCGCCCGAGCTGACTTGCAGCGACGACACGCCGTCGACCGTGGTGATCTTCAGGAAGTTGTCGATGGTGCTGCCGGTCTCGCCCTGCAACAGGTCGCGCAGGTCGATGCGGTCGCCTTCGCTGGCCTTGAAGTCCTTGATCACGTCGTTGCCGGTATCGCCCGATTTCCAGACGAAGGTGTCGCCACCGGAACCGCCGATCAGGATGTCGTTGCCCAGGCCGCCGATCAGCGTGTCGTTGCCGGTGCCGCCGAGCAGGATGTCATTGCCCTTGCCGCCGTCGAGCAGGTCGTTGCCGCCCGAGCCGAACAGGATGTCATTGCCCGCGCCGCCCAGCAGCGTGTCGTTGCCGTCGTGGGCACCGGACACATCGAACGCCTGATAGTGCTCGGTGATGTACTGGTGCACATTGCTGGTGGTGACTTTGCTGACGTCAACCCCGGTTTCCTTGGCCACGAACGCCTGCATCGCCTGATAACCCTCGCCGGCAATGCCGTTGAAGCTCACCAGGTCGCCGAACAGGATGTCGTTGCCGTCGCCGCCGCTGACCGTGTCGTTGCCCGGCATCGTCGCTTCGGTGTGGCCGATGATCGAGTTGGCCAGGTCCTTCGGATCGATGTTGGTCTGCGGCGTCTTGTCCGAATCGTACGGTTTCAGGTCGTTGAGACTGACGCCGTTGTTGAGGCCGATCGCTTCGACGTTCGACAGACCGCTCAGCAGTGCGAAGCCGGTGGCGGAGTTGTCGGTGGTGTTCGACGAGGTGCTGTTGCCGCTGCCCGCCAGGCTCGAGATTTCGTAGGTGCCGTCACCCTGGGCGTGAATGGTGCCCAGGCTGTTCCAGTTCCAGTTGCCGTTCTTGAGCGTCTGCAGCACCACTTCACCGGAGGTGCTGATGCTCAGGTAGTGGGTGCTGTCGATGTAGGTGGCGAAGCTGCTGCCCAGCTTGTAGTTGCTGGTTTTCACCACGTCGTCGAGCTTCACGTTGCCGTACAGCGTCGGGTTGGTCTGCTCGTTGCTCTGGTAGTAGGTCGGCTGGCCGTCGGTGATGAAGTACGTAAGGTTCTTCGCCCCGGTGTTGGCCAGCGCTTCGGTGCTCTGGAAGAAGTTCGCCGTGGCCTTGAACACGTCTTCGTAGTTGGTGCCGCCGCCGGACGACATCGAATCCAGCACGGCCTTGAGCAAGGTCAGCGCATTCGGGTCGTTGAGGTTCACTGACACCGACTTGTTGACCTGGGTATCGAAGTCCACCAGGAAGATGTTCACCGTACCGGAGTTGTTGCCCAGGCTCTGCTTGAGGGTGTTGAACACCGACGTCAGCGAGTCCTTCGCCGCGTTGATCGACGAGGCACTCATGCTGCCCGAGCTGTCGACCATGAACGCGATGTTGTAGTTGGTGCCCGGCACCACGGTCAGGCCGCCGATGTCGGCGACCATGATGTCGTTGCCGTCGGTGCCGGTGAAGTTGTCGTCACCCGAGGTGGCGACCGCCGCGTTGTACACCGCCGGCACCACAGTGACCGGGATGGTCGCGGTGGTGCTGGCCGAGCCGCCCACGGCCTCGGTGGAAGTCGAGGTCACGGTCAGGTTGAACTGGCCGTTGTAGTAGGTCGGCGGGGTCACGGTCAGGGTGCCGAGGTTCCAGCCGGTGACGTTGGCGTCGCCGCTGGTGGCGGTCACGGTGAAGCTGTGGCCTGCGCCGTCGCTGAGCACCGAGCCGACCGGCGCACCGCTGATCTTGATGCTCAGGGTTTCCGAGCCATCGGTGTCGGTCAGCGCGGTGCTGATCGACGACAGTTTCACCGTGGTGCCTTCGGCGCCGGTGTTGAGCTTGTAGCCGTCGTAATAGCCTTCGCCGTTGGTGCCGTGCAGATCGGAGACGGTCACGCCGGCATTCACCAGATCCTGCACGCCGGTGTAGATCGGCACGCCGGCACTGCTCAGGTCGATCGGCGTGCTGCCGTTGACCGACAGGTTGACGTCGTAGCTGCCCGGGCCGCTCTGGTTGTGGTGGTAAATGTCCAGGGTGTAGTAGCCGCTGGTGGTCGGGGTGAACGAACCGTTGAGGTTGCCGCCCGCGCCCCACGTCGTGGATGCCACGCTCTTGCCGCCGATGGTCACCAGCAGGCTGTCGTCACCGGTGCCGCTGAAGGTGTAGGTCTTGCCGGCTTCCAGATAGATCAGGCCGGACGTCTTCGACGCAGTGCCGGCGGTCACGCTGCCGTCGGACTGCACGTTGTTCACCGTGCCGCTGGTGTTCGGCTTGCCCGCGCCGTCGATCACGTTTTTCAGGGTGGTCGAATTCGCGCCGCTGCCATCAGTGCCCAGACCCGACAGACCGGTCCAGACTTCCTTGATCAGCCCGGTGGACTTCACGCTGTTGTCGGCGACCGACAGGGTCGGTGCATCCGCCACCGGCGTGATGTCGATCTTGATGGTGCCGGTGTTGCCCAGCAACTGGCCGTCGGTTGGCTGGAACTTGATCTGTGCATAGTCAGCCTGGTTGTTGCCCAGACCGGTGCCGCCGTATCCGTTCACGCCCGACTCGTTGGCATCCGGCAGGAAGCGCAGCTTGCCGGCGTCAATGTCGGCCTTGGTGAAGGTCTGGTTGGTGGCGACGTCTTTCCAGGTCGAACCGTCCAGGTACTGCAGTTTGCCTTCGCCCGGCAGCTGGGTGATTTTCACGCCCAGGCTGCTGGCCGGGCTGTCGACGTCGCTGACGCCGAAGGTTGACCAGCCGAGGATCAGCGGAGTGTCTTCGGTGCCGGTGACGTTGACCGGTGCAGCGACCGGCGCGTCGTTGATCGCCACCACGTTGACCGTGGTGGTCGCGGTGTTGGAGTAGTTGCCGCCATCGGTCACCGTCACGGTGATGGTGCGCGGCACGGTGCTCGGATCTTCACTGTTGTTGGTGAAGGTGATGTTCTTGATCTGCTGCATGTAGTCGGCAAGCGTCGCATTGCCCGACAGGGTCAGCGTGATCGTGCCATTGGTGCTGTTGGCGTTGATGGTGATGCCGTTGACGCTGTTGCCCAGGTTCAGCGCATCACCGTCCTGACGGTTGGTCAGCACGATGGTGGCGCCGGTCAGCATGGTGCTGTCCGGGTCGGTGATCTTGATGTCGGTGTCGGCAATCGACACACCCGCGCCCGGGGTGTTCTCGGTGAAGGTCACCTTGTAGTCGGCCCCGGTGGCGCCGCTGGAGTTGTTGGCGTCGAGGTCGATGACCGGTGGCGCATCGTTGTCGATGATCGAGGTGCTGACGCTGCCGTTGGTGCTGCTGACTGCCAGATTTTCGAAGTTGCCACCGGTGGCCGAGTCGATCCTGACCACGAAGTTTTCGGTGCCTTCGGTGATCTTGTCGTCGATGGTCGCGACGTTGAACTGCGCGCTGCTGGCACCTGCCGGGATCTTCACGGTGTACACGCCGGTGAAGTCCGAACCGTCGGCGGCGGTGCCGCTGTAGACGATTTTCAGGGTCACTTCGGTTTGCGCCGGGTGGGTCAGGCTGACGGTGTAGCTGGCGGTCTGGCCTTCGGTCACCGAGGTGCTGCCGGTGATGCTGACGGTGGTGGTATCGATGGTATCGGTGACGCTGGTCACCGCTGGTGTGTTGCTGGTCACCAGGTTTTCGAAATTGCCGCCGGTGGCGTTGGTGATCGTGGCCTGCACGTTGCCGGCGTCCTTGTAGACGTCGTCGGCTGGCGCAGGAACGGTCACGGTGCCGGTGGTCTTGCCCGCTTCGATGGTGATCACCGAGCCGTTGCTCAGGGTCACGGTCACTGGCGAGCCAGCGGCGTTGGTCAGGGTTGCGGTGTAGGTGATCGAGCCACCTTCAGCCACGGTGCCGGTCGCGCTGAGCGACAGGTTGGTGGTGTCGATGGTGTCGGTGACGGTGGTGCTGACCGGCGTCTTGTCGGCTACGAGGTTCTCGTAGTTGCCGCCAGTAACGTTGGTGATCGAGTTGGTCAGCGGCGTGTGGCCGGTCAACGCGTCGTTCGGCGCGGTGGTGGTCACGGTGCCGGTGGTTTTGCCGACTTCGATGGTGATCGACTGACCGTTGGCCAGGGTCACGGTTACCGGCGAGCCAGTCACCGGCGCGCCCACGGTCGCGGTGTAGGTGACGGTGCCACCTTCGGCTGCCGTCGTCGTCGCGGTCAGTTTCACGGTGGTGGTATCGATGGTATCGGTGACGCTGGTCACCGCTGGTGTGGTGCTGGTGACCAGATTCTCGAAGTTGCCACCGGTAGCGTTGGTGATCGTGGCCTGCACGTTGCCGGCGTCCTTGTAGACGTCATCGGCTGGCGCAGGAACGGTCACGGTGCCGGTGGTCTTGCCGGCTTCGATGGTGATCACCGAACCGTTGCTCAGGGTCACGGTCACTGGCGAGCCAGCGGCGTTGGTCAGGGTGGCGGTGTAAGTGATCGAGCCACCTTCGGCCACGGTGCCGGTCGCGCTGAGCGACAGGTTGGTGGTGTCGACGGTATCGGTGACGGTGGTGCTGACCGGCGTCTTGTCGGCGACGAGGTTCTCGTAGTTGCCACCGCTCACGCCGGTGATGGCGTTGGTCAGTGGCGTATGACCATTCAACACGTCGTTCGGTGCGGTAGTGGTCACGGTGCCGGTGGTCTTGCCGACTTCGATAGTGATCGACTGACCATTCGACAAGGTCACGGTCACTGGCGAGCCCGTTACAGGCGCGCCGACTGTGGCGGTGTAGACAACGTTGCCACCTTCGGCCGCGGTCGCGGTCGCAGTCAGCTTCACGGTGGTGGTGTCGATGGTGTCAGTAACGCTGGTCACCGCTGGTGTGGTGCTGGTGACCAGGTTCTCGAAGTTGCCACCGCTGGCGTTGGTGATCGTGGCCTGCACGTTGCCGGCGTCCTTGTAGACGTCATCGGCTGGTGCGGCAACGGTCACGGTGCCGGTGGTCTTGCCGGCTTCGATGGTGATCACCGAACCGTTGCTCAGGGTCACGGTCACTGGCGAGCCAGCGGCGTTGGTCAGGGTGGCGGTGTAAGTGATCGAGCCACCTTCGGCCACGGTGCCGGTCGCGCTGAGCGACAGGTTGGTGGTGTCGACGGTATCGGTGACGGTGGTGCTGACCGGCGTCTTGTCGGCGACGAGGTTCTCGTAGTTGCCACCGCTCACGCCGGTGATGGCGTTGGTCAGTGGCGTATGACCATTCAACACGTCGTTCGGTGCGGTAGTGGTCACGGTGCCGGTGGTCTTGCCGACTTCGATAGTGATCGACTGACCATTCGACAAGGTCACGGTCACTGGCGAGCCCGTTACAGGCGCGCCGACTGTGGCGGTGTAGACAACGTTGCCACCTTCGGCCGCGGTCGCGGTCGCAGTCAGCTTCACGGTGGTGGTGTCGATGGTGTCAGTAACGCTGGTCACCGCTGGTGTGGTGCTGGTGACCAGGTTCTCGAAGTTGCCACCGCTGGCGTTGGTGATCGTTGCCTGTACGTTGCCGGCATCCTTGTAGACGTCGTCGGCTGGCGCAGGAACGGTCACGGTGCCGGTGGTCTTGCCCGCTTCGATGGTAATCACGGCGCCGTTCGACAAGGTCACGGTCACTGGCGAGCCAGCAGCGTTGGTCAGGGTCGCGGTGTAGGTGATCGAGCCGCCTTCGGCCACGGTACCGGTCGCGCTGAGCGACAGGTTGGTGGTGTCGACGGTATCGGTGACGGTGGTCGAAACCGGGGTTTTATCCGCAACCAGATTTTCGTAGTTACCACCGCTCACGCCGGTGATGGCGTTGGTCAGCGGTGCATGACCGGTCAGCACGTCGTTCGGCGCGGTAGTGGTCACGGTGCCGGTGGTTTTGCCGACTTCGATGGTGATCGACTGACCATTCGACAGAGTCACGGTCACTGGCGAGCCCGTCACCGGCGCACCCACGGTCGCGGTGTAGGTGACGGTGCCACCCTCGGCCGCCGTCGTGGTCGCGGTCAGCTTCACGGTGGTGGTGTCGATAGTGTCGGTGACGCTGGTCACGGCTGGTGTGGTGCTGGTCACCAGGTTTTCGAAATTGCCGCCAGCTGCATTGGTGATCGTGGCCTGCACGTTGCCGGCGTCTTTGTAGACGTCATCGGCTGGAGCGGCGACGGTCACGGTGCCGGTGGTTTTGCCGGCTTCGATGGTGATGACGGCGCCGTTCGACAGGGTCACGGTCACCGGGGTGCCCGCAGCGTTGGTCAAGGTGGCGGTGTAGGTGATCGAACCACCTTCGGCCACGGTGCCAGTCGCGCTCAGCGACAGGTTGGTGGTGTCGACAGTGTCGGTCACGGTAGTGCTGACCGGCGTCTTGTCGGCCACCAGATTTTCGTAGTTGCCGCCCGTCACATTGGTGATCGCGTTGGTCAGCGGCGTGTGGCCGTTGAGCGCATCGTTAGGTGCCGTGGTGGTCACGGTGCCGGTGGTTTTACCCACTTCGATGGTGATGCTCTGGCCATTCGACAGGTTCACGGTCACTGGCGAGCCAGTCACCGGCGCGCCAACGGTAGCGGTGTAGGTGACGGTGCCACCTTCAGCTGCCGTCGTGGTGGCGGTCAGTTTCACGGTGGTGGTGTCGATGGTATCGGTGACCTGGGTCACGGCCGGAACAGTGCTCGGCACCAGGTTTTCGAAGTTGCCGCCAGCTGCATTGGTGATCGTCGCCTGCACGTTGCCGGCGTCTTTGTAGACGTCGTCGGCTGGCGCGGCGACGGTCACGGTGCCGGTGGTTTTACCGGCTTCGATAGTGATCACGGCCCCGTTCGACAAGGTCACGGTCACTGGCGAGCCAGCGGCGTTGGTCAGGGTCGCGGTGTAGATGATCGAACCGCCCTCTGCGACCGAGTTGGTGGCGCTGAGGGTCAGGTTGGTGGTGTCGACGGTATCGGTGACGGTGGTCGAAACCGGAGTTTTGTCAGCCACCAGATTTTCGTAGTTGCCGCCGGTCACGCCGGTGATCGCGTTGGTCAGCGGCGCGTGGCCGGTTAGCGCATCGTTCGGTGCGGTGGTGGTGACAGTGCCGGTGGTCTTGCCGACTTCGATGGTGATCGACTGACCGCTGGACAGCGTCACTGTGACTGGCGAACCGGTCACCGGCGCGCCCACGGTGGCGGTGTAAGTGACAGTGCCGCCTTCAGCCGCCGACTCGGTCGCGGTCAGTTTGACCGTGGTGGTGTCGATGGTGTCGGTGACTTCTGTGACAGCCGGAACAGTGCTTGGCACCAGGTTCTCGAAGTTGCCACCGGTGGCGGTCGAAATGGTCGCCTCGACTTTGCCGGCATCTTTGTAGACGTCGTCTTTCGGCGCGTCGACGGTCACGGTGCCGGTGGTTTTACCGGCTTCGATGGTGATCACGGCGCCGTTGCTCAACGTCACGGTCAGCGGAGTGCCGGCCGGGTTGGTCAGTGTGGCGGTGTAAGTGATCGAACCACCCTCGGCCACAGAATTGGTAGCGCTCAGGGTCAGGTTGGTGGTGTCGACGGTGTCAGTGACGGTGGTCGAGACCGGTGTTTTGTCGGCCACGAGGTTTTCGTAGTTGCCGCCCGTCACGCCGGTGATCGAGTTGGTCAGCGGCGTGTGGCCGTTGAGTGCATCGTTCGGCGCGGTGGTGGTGACAGTGCCAGTGGTTTTGCCCACTTCGATGGTGATCGACTGACCATTGGCCAGGGTCACGGTCACAGGCGAGCCGGTCACTGGCGCGCCAACAGTCGCGGTGTAAGTGACGGTGCCACCTTCAGCGGCCGTTTCGGAAGCGGTCAGCTTCACGGTCGTCGTATCGATGGTGTCGGTGACTTCCGTTACGGCTGGAACGGTGCTCGGAACGAGGTTCTCGAAGTTGCCACCGGCTGCGTCCTTGATCGTGACTTCGACTTTGCCGGCGTCCTTATAGACGTCATCGGCTGGTGCGGCAACAGTCACGGTGCCGGTGGTTTTACCAGCCTCGATGGTGATGACGGCGCCGTTCGACAGAGTCACGGTCAGCGGAGTGCCGGCCGGGTTGGTCAGGGTCGCGGTGTAAACGATCGAGCCACCTTCGGCCACGGTTCCGGTCGCGGTCAGCGACAGGTTGGTGGTGTCGACGGTGTCGGTCACGGTAGTGCTGACCGGAGTCTTGTCGGCCACCAGGTTTTCGTAATTGCCGCCGCTCACGCCAGTAATCGCGTTGGTCAGCGGCGCATGGCCGTTGAGTGCATCGTTCGGCGCGGTGGTGGTGACAGTGCCAGTGGTTTTGCCCACTTCGATGGTGATCGACTGACCATTGGCCAGGGTCACGGTCACAGGCGAGCCGGTCACTGGCGCGCCAACAGTCGCGGTGTAAGTGACGGTGCCACCTTCAGCGGCCGTTTCGGAAGCGGTCAGCTTCACGGTCGTCGTATCGATGGTGTCGGTGACTTCCGTTACGGCTGGAACGGTGCTCGGAACGAGGTTCTCGAAGTTGCCACCGGCTGCGTTCTTGATCGTGACTTCGACTTTGCCGGCGTCCTTATAGACGTCATCGGCTGGTGCGGCAACAGTCACGGTGCCGGTGGTTTTACCAGCCTCGATGGTGATGACGGCGCCGTTCGACAGAGTCACGGTCAGCGGAGTGCCGGCCGGGTTGGTCAGGGTCGCGGTGTAAACGATCGAGCCACCTTCGGCCACGGTTCCGGTCGCGGTCAGCGACAGGTTGGTGGTGTCGACGGTGTCGGTCACGGTAGTGCTGACCGGAGTCTTGTCGGCCACCAGGTTTTCGTAATTGCCGCCGCTCACGCCGGTAATCGAGTTGGTCAGCGGCGTGTGGCCGTTGAGCGCATCGTTTGGCGCAGTGGTGGTGATGGTGCCCGTGGTTTTACCCACTTCGATGGTGATCGACTGACCGTTGGACAGCGTCACGGTGACTGGCGAACCGGTCACAGGTGCGCCGACGGTAGCGGTGTAAGTAACGGTGCCGCCTTCGGCAGCTGTCGCGGTCGCGGTGAGTTTCACCGTGGTGGTGTCGATGGTGTCGGTGACGTTGGTCACGGCCGGAACGGTGCTCGGCACCAGGTTCTCGAAACCACCGCCAGTAGCGGTCGAAATGGTCGCCTCGACTTTGCCGGCGTCTTTGTAGACGTCGTCCTTCGGTGCATCGACGGTCACGGTGCCGGTGGTTTTACCGGCTTCAATGGTGATGACGGCGCCGTTCGACAGGGTCACGGTCACCGGCGTACCGGCCGGGTTGGTAAGGGTCGCGGTGTAAGTGATCGAACCACCCTCGGCAACCGAATCGGTGGCCGTCAGGTTCAGGTTGGTCGTGTCGACAGTGTCCGACACCGAGGTGTCGGCAGACTTGCCGTCGACCGCCAGGTTTTCGTAGTTGCCACCGGTGGCCTTGTCGATGGTCACGCTCAGCGAGCTGCCGCCCGCCAGCGGGCTGTTCGGCGCGACGAAGTTCACGGTGCCAGTAGTTTCACCGACGGCGATGGTGATGGTCTGGCCGTTGGACAGGGTCACGACGACCGGCGAGCCGGTCACTGGCGCGGTCACGGTCGCGGTGTAGACCACGGTTTCGCCTTCGGCGACGTTGGCGGTAGCGGTCAGCGACACGGTGGACGTGTCGATGGTGTCATTGACGGTGGTGACCGCCGGGGCGGTGCTGGTGACCAGGTTTTCGAAGTTGCCACCGGTGGTGGTCGAAATGGTCGTCTCGACTTTGCCGGCGTCCTTGTAGACGTCGTCCTTCGGTGCATCGACGGTCACGGTGCCGGAGGTTTTGCCGGCCTCGATGGTGATCACGGCGCCGTTGCTCAACGTCACGGTCACCGGGGTGCCGGCGGCGTTGGTCAGAGTCGCGGTGTAGGTGATCTGGCCGCCTTCGTTGACTTCCGGCGTGGCGCTCAGGGTCAGGTTGGTGGTGTCGACGGTGTCGGTCACGGTGGTACTGACCGGAGTCTTGTCGGCCACCAGATTTTCGTAGTTGCCGCCGCTCACGCCGGTGATCGAGTTGGTCAGCGGCGTATGGCCGTTGAGCGCATCGTTCGGTGCGGTGGTGGTCACGGTGCCAGTGGTCTTGCCCACTTCGATGGTGATCGACTGACCGTTGGCCAGGTTCACGGTCACAGGCGAGCCGGTGACCGGGGCGCCCACGGTGGCGGTGTAGGTGACGGTGCCGCCTTCAGCAGCCGACTCGGTCGCGGTCAGTTTGACGGTCGAGGTGTCGATGGTGTCGGTTACATCGGTGACGGCCGGAACGGTGCTCGGCACCAGGTTCTCGAAGTTGCCGCCAGTTGCATCCTTGATGGTCACTTCGACCTTGCCGGCGTCCTTATAGACGTCATCTTTCGGCGCATCGACAGTCACGGTGCCAGTGGTTTTACCGGCTTCGATGGTGATGACGGCGCCGTTGCTCAACGTCACGGTCACCGGGGTGCCGGCGGCGTTGGTCAGGGTCGCGGTGTAGGTGATCGAGCCACCTTCGGCCACCGAGTCAGTGGCGCTCAGGGTCAGATTGGTGGTGTCGACGGTATCGGTGACGGTGGTCGAAACCGGGGTTTTGTCGGCTACGAGGTTTTCGTAGTTGCCGCCGCTCACGCCAGTAATCGAGTTGGTCAGCGGGGTGTGACCGTTCAACGCATCGTTCGGCGCGGTGGTGGTGACGGTGCCGGTGGTCTTGCCGACTTCGATGGTGATCGACTGACCATTGGCCAGAGTCACGGTCACAGGCGAACCAGTGACAGGCGCGCCGACGGTCGCAGTGTAAGTAACGGTACCGCCTTCAGCTGCCGACTCGGTCGCGGTGAGTTTCACCGTGGTGGTGTCGATGGTGTCGGTGACTTCGGTAACCGCCGGAGCAGTGCTCGGCACCAGGTTCTCGAAGTTGCCGCCGGAGGCATCCTTGATGGTGACTTCGACTTTGCCGGCGTCCTTGTAGACGTCATCGGCTGGCGCCGGAACGGTCACGGTGCCGGTGGTTTTACCGGCTTCGATGGTGATGACGGAGCCGTTGCTCAACGTCACGGTCACCGGAGTGCCGGCCGGGTTGGTCAGGGTGGCGGTGTAGGTGATCGAGCCACCTTCGGCAACGGTGTCGGTTGCAGTCAGCGTCAGGTCGGTGGTATCGACGGTATCAGTCACGGTAGTGCTGACCGGCGTCTTGTCAGCCACCAGATTTTCGTAGTTGCCGCCGCTCACACCGGTGATCGCATTGGTCAGCGGAGTGTGACCGTTCAGCGCATCGTTCGGCGCGGTGGTGGTGACGGTGCCGGTGGTTTTGCCCACTTCGATGGTGATCGACTGACCATTGGCCAGGGTCACGGTCACAGGCGAGCCGGTCACTGGCGCGCCAACAGTCGCGGTGTAAGTGACGGTGCCACCTTCAGCGGCCGTTTCGGAAGCGGTCAGCTTCACGGTCGTCGTATCGATGGTGTCGGTGACTTCCGTTACGGCTGGAACGGTGCTCGGAACGAGGTTCTCGAAGTTGCCACCGGTTGCGTCCTTGATCGTGACTTCGACTTTGCCGGCGTCCTTATAGACGTCATCGGCTGGCGCCGGAACGGTCACGGTGCCGGTGGTTTTACCAGCCTCGATGGTGATGACGGCGCCGTTCGACAGAGTCACGGTCAGCGGAGTGCCGGCCGGGTTGGTCAGGGTCGCGGTGTAAACGATCGAGCCACCTTCGGCCACGGTTCCGGTCGCGGTCAGCGACAGGTCGGTGGTGTCGACGGTATCGGTCACGGTAGTGCTGACCGGCGTTTTGTCGGCCACCAGGTTTTCGTAGTTACCGCCGCTCACGCCAGTGATCGCATTGGTCAGCGGTGTGTGACCGTTGAGGGCATCGTTCGGCGCAGTGGTGGTGATCGTACCGGTGGTTTTGCCGACTTCGATGGTGATGGTCTGGCCGTTGGCCAGGGTCACGGTGACCGGCGAGCCAGTCACCGGAGCGCCAACAGTGGCGGTGTAGGTGACGGTGCCGCCCTCAGCCACCGACGTATCGGCGCTCAGCTTCACGGTCGACGTATCGATGGTGTCAGTCACTTCAGTGACGGCCGGAACGGTGCTTGGCACCAGGTTCTCGAAGTTGCCGCCGGAGGCATCCTTGATCGTGACTTCGACCTTGTCGGCGTCTTTGTAGACGTCATCGGCAGGGGCTGGAACGGTCACGGTGCCGGTGGTTTTGCCAGCCTCGATGGTGATGACGGAGCCATTGCTCAACGTCACGGTGACCGGCGTACCCGCAGGATTGGTCAGCGTTGCGGTGTAGGTGATCGAACCACCTTCGGCCACGGTGCCAGTCGCGGTCAGCGTCAGGTCGGTAGTGTCGACGGTGTCGGTCACGGTAGTGCTGACCGGCGTTTTGTCGGCAACGAGATTTTCGTAATTGCCGCCGCTCACGCCGGTGATTGCATTGGTCAGTGGTGTGTGACCGTTCAACGCGTCGTTCGGTGCAGTGGTGGTCACAGTGCCGGTGGTTTTGCCGACTTCGATGGTGATCGACTGACCATTGGCCAGCGTCACGGTGACAGGCGAACCGGTCACCGGGGCGCCAACTGTCGCGGTGTAAGTAACGGTGCCACCTTCAGCTGCCGACTCCGTCGCGGTCAGTTTGACGGTGGTGGTGTCGACGGTATCGGTCACGTCGGTGACGGCCGGAACGGTGCTTGGCACCAGGTTCTCGAAGTTGCCGCCGGTTGCGTCCTTGATGGTGACTTCGACTTTACCGGCGTCCTTGTAGACGTCATCGGCTGGCGCCGGAACGGTCACGGTGCCGGTGGTTTTACCGGCCTCGATGGTGATCACCGAGCCGTTGCTCAGGGTCACGGTGACCGGCGTGCCGGCAGGATTGGTCAGCGTTGCGGTGTAGGTGATCGAACCACCTTCGGCCACGGTGCCAGTCGCGGTCAGCGTCAGGTCGGTGGTATCGACGGTGTCGGTCACGGTAGTGCTGACCGGCGTTTTGTCGGCAACGAGATTTTCGTAATTGCCGCCGCTCACGCCGGTGATTGCATTGGTCAGTGGTGTGTGACCGTTCAACGCGTCGTTCGGTGCAGTGGTGGTCACAGTGCCGGTGGTTTTGCCGACTTCGATGGTGATCGACTGACCATTGGCCAGCGTCACGGTGACAGGCGAACCGGTCACCGGGGCGCCAACTGTCGCGGTGTAAGTAACGGTGCCACCTTCAGCTGCCGACTCCGTCGCGGTCAGTTTGACGGTGGTGGTGTCGATGGTGTCGGTAACTTCGGTAACAGCCGGAACAGTGCTTGGCACCAGGTTCTCGAAGTTGCCGCCGGTTGCGTCCTTGATGGTGACTTCGACTTTACCGGCGTCCTTGTAGACGTCATCGGCTGGCGCCGGAACGGTCACGGTGCCGGTGGTTTTACCGGCCTCGATGGTGATCACCGAGCCGTTGCTCAGGGTCACGGTGACCGGCGTGCCGGCAGGATTGGTCAGCGTTGCGGTGTAGGTGATCGAACCACCTTCGGCCACGGTGCCAGTCGCGGTCAGCGTCAGGTCGGTGGTGTCGACGGTATCGGTCACGGTAGTGCTGACCGGCGTCTTGTCGGCAACGAGATTTTCGTAATTGCCGCCGCTCACGCCGGTGATTGCATTGGTCAGTGGTGTGTGACCGTTCAACGCGTCGTTCGGTGCAGTGGTGGTCACAGTGCCGGTGGTTTTGCCGACTTCGATGGTGATCGACTGACCATTGGCCAGCGTCACGGTGACAGGCGAACCGGTCACCGGGGCGCCAACTGTCGCGGTGTAAGTAACGGTGCCACCTTCAGCTGCCGACTCCGTCGCGGTCAGTTTGACGGTGGTGGTGTCGATGGTGTCGGTAACTTCGGTAACAGCCGGAACAGTGCTTGGCACCAGGTTCTCGAAGTTGCCGCCGGTTGCGTCCTTGATGGTGACTTCGACTTTACCGGCGTCCTTGTAGACGTCATCGGCTGGCGCCGGAACGGTCACGGTGCCGGTGGTTTTACCGGCCTCGATGGTGATCACCGAGCCGTTGCTCAGGGTCACGGTGACCGGCGTGCCGGCAGGATTGGTCAGCGTTGCGGTGTAGGTGATCGAACCACCTTCGGCCACGGTGCCAGTCGCGGTCAGCGTCAGGTCGGTGGTGTCGACGGTATCGGTCACGGTAGTGCTGACCGGCGTCTTGTCGGCAACGAGATTTTCGTAATTGCCGCCGCTCACGCCGGTGATTGCATTGGTCAGTGGTGTGTGACCGTTCAACGCGTCGTTCGGTGCAGTGGTGGTCACAGTGCCGGTGGTTTTGCCGACTTCGATGGTGATCGACTGACCATTGGCCAGCGTCACGGTGACAGGCGAACCGGTCACCGGGGCGCCAACTGTCGCGGTGTAAGTAACGGTGCCACCTTCAGCTGCCGACTCCGTCGCGGTCAGTTTGACGGTGGTGGTGTCGACGGTATCGGTCACGTCGGTGACGGCCGGAACGGTGCTTGGCACCAGGTTCTCGAAGTTGCCGCCGGTGGCGTCCTTGATGGTGACTTCGACTTTGCCGGCGTCTTTATAGACGTCATCGGCAGGGGCCGGAACGGTCACGGTGCCAGTGGTCTTGCCCGCTTCAATGGTGATGACGGAGCCGTTGCTCAGCGTCACGGTCACCGGGGTGCCGGCCGGATTGGTCAGGGTCGCGGTGTAAACAATCGAACCCCCTTCAGCGACAGTGCCGGTCGCGCTCAGGGTCAGATTGGTGGTGTCGGCAACGTCTGTAACCGTGGTCGAAACCGGGGTCTTGTCGGCCACCAGATCTTCGTAATTACCGCCGGAAACGCCGGTGATCGAGTTAGTCAGTGGTGCATTGCCGGTCAACACGTCGTTCGGCGCGGTGGTGGTGACAGTGCCGGTGGTTTTGCCGACTTCGATGGTGATCGACTGACCATTGGCCAGCGTCACGGTGACCGGCGAACCGGTCACAGGCGCGCCAACAGTAGCGGTATAAGTGACAGTGCCACCTTCGGCTGCCGACTCGGTCGCGGTGAGTTTCACCGTGGTGGTGTCGATGGTATCGGTCACTTCCGTGACGGCCGGAACGGTGCTCGGCACCAGGTTCTCGAAGTTGCCGCCGGTGGCGTCCTTGATGGTGACTTCGACTTTGCCGGCGTCTTTATAGACGTCATCGGCCGGAGCCGGAACGGTCACGGTGCCGGTAGTTTTGCCCGCTTCAATGGTAATGACCGAGCCGTTGCTCAGCGTCACGGTCACTGGGGTGCCGGCAGGATTGGTCAGGGTGGCGGTGTAGATGATCGAACCGCCTTCGGCCACAGAACCGGTGGCGCTCAGCGACAGGTTGGTGGTGTCGATGGAATCGGTAACGGTGGTGGTCGCTGGCGTCGTGTTCGGCACCAGATTCTCGAAGTTGCCGCCAGTAGCACCGGTAATCGTGGTGCTGACGGTGCCGCCGTTGTTGTAGACGTCATTCGGTGCGGTCGGCACGTTGACGCTGCCGGTGGTCTGGCCGGCGCCGATGGTAATCGTCGAGCCGTTCGACAGGGTGACGGTCACCGGCGTTTGCGCCGGGTTGGTCAGCGTGGCGGTGTAGGTGATCTGGCCACCTTCGACCACAGTGCCGGTGGCGGTCAGGGTCAGGCCGGTGGTGTCGATCGAATCGGTGATGGTGGTCACCGCCGGTGTCGGGTTCGGCACCAGGTTTTCGAAGTTGCCGCCGGAGGCACCGGTGATGGTGGTGGTGACGGTGCTGCCGTTGTTATAGACGTCATTCGGCGCGGTCGGCACGTTGACGGTGCCGGTGGTCTGGCCGGCGCCGATAGTGATGGTCGAGCCGTTCGACAGGGTGACGGTCACCGGCGTCTGCGCCGGGTTGGTCAGCGTGGCGGTGTAGGTGATCTGACCGCCTTCGGTCACGCTTGGCCCCGCCGTCAGGGTGACCGTGGTGGTGTCGATGGTGTCGGTGACCTGAGTCGTGGCCGGGGTGGTCGGCGGGGTCACGGTGATGCCGCTGCCGCCGGTGGTGCCGGTGACCGTCACGTCGATCTGGGTCGGGTCGTTATAGACAGTGTCGTTCGGTGCCAGTGGCACGTTGACGGTGCCGGTGGTGGAACCTGCCGGAATCACGATCACCGCGCCGTTGGACAGGGTGATGGTCAGGTCGGTCAGCGGCGCCTGGGTCAGGGTCGCGGTGTACACCAGCACGCCGCCGGCTTCAGTGATGCTCGGCGTGGCGCTGAGGCTCAGAGTCGACTCGCGCAGGGCGTTGGCGGTGGTATCGGTGGTCTGGCCACCGGTGGTGTCCTGGGCAACCTGACCGGCGGAGTTGATGCCTGCGGTCGGGAAGCCAATGGTCGGGTCTACGCGGCCGGCGGTCGCATCGAGCATCACGAAGCTGTGACCGCCACCGGCGGCACCGCCAGTCCCTGCGGCGCTCGGGCCGGCAGCGGTGGATTCAAGGGCGGTAGTCGGGTCGACACCGGCGGCGATGGCTTGTTGCAGCTCTTCTACCGACGGCGCGGCTTGCGCGGTGGCTTCGGCCAGGTCGGTGCTGGAATCCGGGGTGTCGGCGCTCCACTGAGTGTCGCGGCCCAGATCGATCGTGCGGCCATCGGCCAGTTCCAGGGACACGGCGCCGGAAACACCGGTGTCGACCTGATCGCCGGCAAACAGCCGGTCGCCTTCAACGAGTACGCGACGGACGCCCTCTGGGGACACCACGAAAACCTGACCGACAATGCTTTTGACGATGGCAACAACACTGCTCATTGAAGACTCTCCGGGGTGTCACGTTCAGTTGACTTCCATAGACCTGATGGCTGTCTGCGCCGATTCAGTCTGGACGTACTTTAAAAAATGATGAAACAAAGTTGACGCTGCTATCAGTCAATATTTTGGCTAGATTCTTTCGCTATTAACTTTGTGCCAAACTATTGACCTTCTGGGAGCCATCCTAAACAATCGCCCCGGTAATGTCACATTGATATTTATGCGGCGACCTGCCCTTCAGCGTGTGATCCAGTTCCGGTTTTAAACTTTCCGACATACGGTCATTCCGGTTGCCATCTTCCGACGCAGCTCGTCATTTTGCTGTGATTCAAGACAAGAAGTTCTGGGAAATCTTTACCATGCGTTCGCACCTGTTCAAGGCTCTACCCTTCGCTCTCGCCGCGTCTTTCGTACAAGCACAATCCTTACCAGAAGCCATGCAGCAGGCGCTGGATGTCCATCCGGAAATCCAGGCAGGGGTCAACAGCCGACTGGCCGCGGATTATCAGTTAAAGGCTGCAAAAGGTGGATACCTGCCCAAGGTCGATCTGCTGGGCGGTTATGGCCGAGAAGGCACCGACAGCGTCACCACCCGTGCCGCCGGTGGCGGCAATCACTGGGAAACCCTGAACCGCAGCGAGTCAAGTTTGCGTCTGTCGCAAATGGTCTTTGACGGTTTTGCGACGTCCAGCGAAGTCGGGCGTCAACAAGCCACCGTCAACTCCCGCGCCTATTCCTTGCTCGGCACCTCCGAGCGCACCGCGCTCACCGTGGCCCAGGTTTACCTGGATGTACTGACCCGTCGCGAATTCGTGCGTCTGGCCGAAGAAAACCTGAAAAGCCACCAGCGCATCTACGACCAGATCCAGCTGCGCACCCAGCGCGGCGTCGGCAGCGGTGCCGACCTCGATCAGGCCGAAGCGCGGATGGCCCAGGCCCGCAACAACCTGATCACCGAGCAGACCAACCTCGCCGACTCGGAAACCAATTTCCTCAGCGCCGTCGGCCAGATGCCCGATCAGCTGGAGCGTCCGGCGCCGTTCATGGCGATGATGCCGGCCAATCTGAATGAAGCCCGCGCGCAGATGCTGGAAAACAGCCCGATCCTGCGCTCGGCCGAATCCGATATCGCCGCTGCCGAGAAGCAGTACGAGACCGCCAAGTCGACCTTCTACCCGCGCTTCGACGCCGAGCTGGGCCGCACCGCCGACAACGATCTCGACGGCCAGAACGGTCACAACAACGAATGGCAGGCCATGCTGCGCATGCGCTTCAACCTGTATTCGGGCGGTAGCAACAAGGCGGATCTGGAGTCCAAGTCCTACCTGTCGAACCAGGCGCTGGACATCCGCAACAACGCCTTGCGTCAATTGAATGAAGAACTGGGCCTGGCCTGGAACGCCCTGAACAACGCCAACGCCCAGGTGCCGATCGCTCAGCAGTACGTTGATCACAGCACCTCGGTGCGCACCGCTTACCAGCGTCAGTTCAGCCTCGGCGAACGGACCCTGCTGGATTTGCTCGACAGCGAAAACGAACTGTTCACCGCTTCGCGCCGTCTGGCCGAGATCAAAAACATTCAGTTATTTACTCAGTATCGAATCAAGGCGACCATGGGCGAGTTACTCAAGAGCCAGGGAGTGGTCGCACCATTGGCATCCGTTGTGCAGAACGACGTGAAGCCCAAGGTCCAGTTGCCTGGGATGAATTGAGTTGTCCCTTTTCAACCGTTAAGAGTGCAGAGCGTGGAATCAGAAGTCAGTCGAGTTCATCTCAGTCATGATCCACGCGCGTTGCACGACGATCCGTTACTGGATGGTCTGCTCGCTCTTTGCATGCTGCACCAGAAACCCGCCAGCGCGGCGATGCTGACCACCGGCCTGCCGCTGCCCAAACAACGCCTGAGTGTCGAGCTGCTGCCCCGTGCAGCGGCGCGCGCCGGGCTGCAAGGGCGGGTGCTGCAACGCAAGCTGGAAGAAATTCCGGCGATTGCCATGCCGGCGTTGTTGCTGCTCAAGGATGGCCGCAGTGCCGTCCTGCTCGGCTGGCAGGGTGAGAACGAAGCGCGGGTGCTGCTCAGCGAAAGCGACGGCGGCGAATCCCTGGTCAGCCGGGAGCTGCTGGCCGACGACTACACCGGCAAAGTGTTCTTCGCCCAGCCCCAGCACAAATTCGACGTCAACCACGGCACGCTGATCCCGCGTGCGCGCTCGTGGTTTCGCGACACCCTCAAGCGTTCGCGCTGGCTGTATGCCGACGCCATCGCCGCCAGTTTCCTGATCAACATCATCGCCATGGCCGCGCCGCTGTTCGTGATGAACGTCTACGACCGCGTGGTGCCGAACCAGGCCGAAGCGACCCTGTGGGTGCTCGCGCTGGGCATCACCGGCGCCTACATGTTCGACCTGATCCTCAAGAGCCTGCGCAGCCTGTGCCTGGATCTGGCCGGCAAGAAAACCGACCTGATCATCTCCGCCACGCTGTTCGAACGCATCGTCGGCATGGCCATGAAATACCGCCCGGCGCGGGTCGGCAGCTTTGCCCAGAACATCCACGAGTTCCAGAGCCTGCGCGATTTCCTCGCCTCGCTGACCCTGACCAGCCTGATCGACCTGCCGTTCACCATCCTGATCTTCATTGTCATCGCGATTCTCGGCGGGCACCTGGTGTGGATTCCGGTGCTGGCCTTTCCGATTGCGCTGCTGATCGGCTACGCCTTGCAGAAGCCGCTGGTGGCAACCATGGAACGCACCATGGCGTTGGGCGCCGAGCGCCAGTCGAGCCTGATCGAAACCCTCGCTGGCCTCGACGCGGTGAAGGTCAACAACGCCGAGAGCGAACGCCAGTATCAGTGGGAACAGACCATCGGCACCCTCAGCCGTCTCGAGCTGCGGGTGAAAATGCTCTCCGGTCTGGCGATGAACATCACCCTGCTGATCCAGCAACTGGCCGGGGTGATCATGATCGTCTTCGGCGTTTACCAGATCATCGCCGGCAACCTGAGCATGGGCGGCCTGATTGCCTGCTACATGCTCAGTGGCCGCGCCCTCAGCCCGCTGGCGTCGCTGTCCGGTCTGCTGACCCGCTACCAGCAGGCGCGGGTGACCATGACCTCGGTCGACCAGATGATGGAGTTGCCGCAAGAGCGCAATTTCGAAGAGCGCCCGTTGAGCCGCAAGGTCCTGCAAGGCGCGATCGAATGCCGCCAGCTCAACTTCACCTACCCGGAACAACAGAACCCGGCGCTGAAGAACATCAACCTGGTGATCCGTCCCGGCGAGAAGATCGGCATCATCGGCCGCAGCGGCTCGGGCAAAAGTTCGCTGGCGAAATTGCTGGTCGGCCTCTATCAGCCGGACGACGGTGCGTTGCTGGTGGACGGCGTCGACATCCGCCAGATCGACGTCAGCGAGCTGCGCTACAACATCGGCTACGTGCCGCAGGACATCCAGCTGCTGGCCGGCACCCTGCGCGACAACCTGATTTCCGGCGCTCGTTACGTCGAAGACGAACTTGTCCTGCAGGCCGCTGAACTGGCCGGCGTCCACGAATTCGCCCGACTGCACCCGCAAGGTTATGAACTGCAAGTCGGCGAGCGCGGGCAGAACCTGTCCGGCGGTCAGCGCCAGAACGTCGCGCTGGCCCGGGCGCTGTTGCTCAACCCGCCGATCCTGTTGCTCGATGAACCGACCAGCGCCATGGACAACACCGGCGAAGAACGCCTCAAGCAACGCCTCGCGGCGGTGGTGGAAAACAAGACCGTGGTGCTGGTGACGCACCGGGCATCGCTGCTGTCGCTGGTCGATCGCCTGCTGGTGGTCGACCGTGGACAGATCCTCGCCGACGGCCCGAAAGCGGCCGTGATGGAAGCGTTGAAGAAGGGGCAGATCAGTGTTGCTTAAGTCGGGTTTCAAGGATTCGATCCGCCGCTACTTCAAAGGCTCGGCATCGCTGCAGGGGCAGCCGCTGCCAGAGGTCAACAAGGCCTTGATCGAGGACGCGCCGCGCGTGGTGCGGCTGACGATCTGGGCGATCATCGGTTTCTTCGTGTTCCTGATGCTGTGGGCCAATTTCGCCGTGATCGACGAAGTGACCAAGGGCGACGGCAAGGCGATTCCTTCGTCGAAGATCCAGAAAATCCAGAACCTCGAGGGCGGGATCGTCTCTGAGTTGTTCGTCAAGGAAGGCCAGATCGTTGAGGCCGGCGCACCGCTGGTGCGGCTGGATGACACACGTTTTGCCTCCAACGTCGGCGAAACCGAAGCAGATCGCCTGTCGATGCTGCTGCGGGTCGAGCGCCTGAGTGCCGAGGTCGATGACCGTCCGCTGAATTTCCCCGAGGACGTGCTCAAGGCTGTGCCGGGTCAGGCCAAGAGCGAAGAATCGTTGTACATCAGCCGTCGTCAGCAACTGCACGATGAAGTTGGTGGCTTGCAGGAGCAGTTGATCCAGCGTCAGCAAGAACTCCGTGAGTTCACCTCGAAGCAGGCGCAGTACCGCCAGCAACTCGGCCTGCAACGCCAGGAAATCAACATGTCCGAGCCGTTGGTGGCCCAGGGCGCGGTGTCGCCGGTGGAAGTGCTGCGACTCAAACGTGCCGAAGTGGAAACCCGTGGTCAGCTCGACGCCACCACTTTGGCGATCCCGCGCGCCGAATCGGCTATCAAGGAAGTGCAGCGCAAGATCGACGAGACGCGCGGCAAATTCCGCAGCGAAGCCCTGACTCAGCTCAACGAAGCGCGCACCGACCTGAACAAGGCCCAGGCCACCGGCAAGGCGCTGGAAGACCGGGTCAGCCGTACGCTCGTTACTTCGCCAGTACGGGGCATCGTCAACAAGATGCTGGTCAATACCATCGGTGGCGTGATCCAGCCGGGCAGCGACCTGCTGGAAATCGTCCCGCTGGACGACACCCTGCTGGTCGAAGCGAAGATCCGCCCGCAGGACATCGCGTTCCTGCATCCGGGCCAGGAAGCCACGGTGAAATTCACCGCGTATGACTACACCATCTACGGCGGTTTGAAGGCCAAGCTGGAGCAGATCGGTGCCGACACCATCACCGACGAAGACAAGAAAACCACCTACTACGTCATCAAGCTGCGCACCGAACGCAGCCATCTCGGCACTGACGAGAAGCCGTTGCTGATCATCCCGGGGATGGTGGCGTCGGTGGACATCATCACCGGCAAGAAGACCGTGTTGAGTTATTTGCTCAAGCCGATCATCCGGGCGCGGGCCGAGGCGTTGCACGAACGCTAGATCTTCATTGGCCTTCCGGGCCTCATCGCTGGCAAGTCGAATCGTCGCACCGCAGCTCCCACAGGTTTCGCATCGAACACACGGTTGTGTTCCAACGCAAATCCCTGTGGGAGCTGGCTTGCCAACGATAGCGTCAGTTTGAACACCACATCCCTGTCAGTAAGTGACACAAATGGTCACTCACCATCCGGTCCATCCCTAAGCAATCGCCATATCGTTATTCGTTAACAGTATTTAAATTCAGCTTCTTATATCTATAAAGTCAGCCTCCTGCGTACCTGCCGAACAATCGGCGCGCCGCACGACACGAACCAACACGCAATCCAGCGTGAGTTTCTGATCGACGCGCGCGCCCTTGAGCGCGCCGTGCGTGGGAGATTGATTGATGTCCGCAGCTACTGCTACCCCAAGCGCCGCGACTGTCGCGCCGCAAACCTTCGAGATCCGCCCGTTCAGCGGTGCCGTCGGCGCCGAAATCATCGGCCTCGACCTGACCCGTCCGGTCAACGACGAAGACTTCGCCCGCATTCACCGCGCGCACCTCGATCACCACGTCGTGGTGTTCCGCGACCAGCGCATCACCCCGCAGCAACAGATCGATTTCAGCCGCCGCTTCGGCGTGTTGCAGATCCACGTGCTCAAGCAGTTCCTGCTGGCCAATCACCCGGAAATCCTCATCGTTTCCAATATCGTCGAGAACGGCCAGAACATCGGCCTCGGTGATGCCGGCAAATTCTGGCACTCGGACCTCTCCTATAAAGAGCTGCCGAGCCTCGGCTCGATGCTGCATGCCCAGGAGCTGCCGTCCGAAGGCGGCGACACCCTGTTCGCCGACATGCACAAAGCCTGGGACAGCCTGCCCGACGCGCTGCGCAAAGCCGTTGAAGGCCGCTCGGCTGCGCATTCCTATACCGCGCGTTACAGCGAAACCAAATTCGAAGGCAACTGGCGCCCGACCCTGACCCCGGAGCAACTGGCTCAGGTCGCCGAGGTCGTGCACCCGGTAGTCCGCACCCACCCGGAAAACGGCCGCAAGGCGTTGTTCGTCAGCGAAGGCTTCACCACCCGCATCGTCGGCCTGCCGGAAGATGAAAGTAAGCAACTGCTCGACGAGCTCTACGCCCACAGCGTGCTGCCGCAGAACATCTATCGCCATCAATGGCAGCCCCACGACCTGGTGTTCTGGGACAACCGCTCGCTGATCCACCTTGCCGCCGGCTGCCCTGCGCACCTGCGCCGCAAGCTGTATCGCACCACCATCCAGGGCGACGCGCCTTTCTGATTCGCCGGAGAACCGATCATGTCCAAACGTCTTCCATTCGCGCCGCTGGCAGCGGCCATCGGCCTCGGTTTCAGCCTGATCGCCGGCAGCCTGGTGGCGCCGACCGTGGCCCACGCCGAAGGTGAAATCCGCATCGCCGAACAGTTCGGTATTGTCTATTTATTGCTCAACGTGGTGCGCGATCAGGGACTGATCGAGAAGTACGGCAAGCAGGAAGGCCTCGACATCAAGGTCGACTGGACCCAGCTGTCCGGCGGCGCGGCAGTCAACGATGCGCTGCTCTCCGGTTCCATCGACATTGCCGGCGCCGGCGTCGGGCCGCTGCTGACCATCTGGGATCGCACACATGGCAAGCAGAACGTCAAAGCCGTGGCCTCTCTGGGCAACTTCCCGTACTACCTCGTCAGCAACAATCCCAAGGTCAAAACCATCGCCGACTTCACCGAGAAGGACCGCATTGCGGTGCCGGCGGTGGGCGTTTCGGTGCAGTCGCGGTTCCTGCAATACGCGGCGGCCAAGCAGTGGGGCGACAAGGAATTCAATCGCCTCGACAAGTACACCATCGCCGTTCCGCACCCGGACGCCACTGCTGCGTTGATCGCCGGCGGCACCGAGCTGACCGGGCACTTCTCCAACCCGCCGTTCCAGGATCAGGCACTGGAAAATCCGAACGTGCACGTGGTGCTCAACTCCTATGACGTGCTCGGCCCGAACTCGCCGACCGTGCTGTTCGCTACCGAGAAATTCCGCAACGAGAACCCGAAAACCTACAAGGCGTTCGTCGAAGCCCTGACCGAAGCCGCGCAATTTGCGCAGAACGATAAAGGCGCGGCGGCGGACACTTACATCCGCGTGACCAAGGCCAAGATCGACCGCGCCGCGTTGCTGAAAATCATCGACAACCCGCAGTTCGAATTCAGCGTCACGCCGAAAAACACCTACCCACTCGCCGAATTCCTCTACCGCGTCGGCGCGATCAAGAACAAGCCCGAATCGTGGAAGGACTACTTCTTCCAGGACGCCAAGCCGCTGCAAGGGAGCTGATCGACATGAACGCCCCTTTGCAAGGCCACGCGGCCAGCAACCCGATCGCCACGGCGCAGGCGCTGCTGGCGGTCGACCAGGTCAGCCTCGAATACCGCACGCCGCAGCGCGTCGTGCGGGCCACCCACCAGGTCAGTTTCGAAGTCGATCAACAGGATCGCTTCGTGCTGCTCGGCCCGTCCGGCTGCGGTAAATCCACCTTGCTCAAAGCCGTCGCCGGGTTCATTGCGCCGTGCGAGGGCGAGATCCGTCTGCAGGGCCAGCGCGTCGATGCGCCGGGGCCGGACCGGATCGTGGTGTTTCAGGAGTTCGATCAACTGCCACCGTGGAAAACCGTCAAACAGAACGTGATGTTTCCGCTGCTGGCTTCGCGCACGCTGAAGAAAAAAGAAGCCGAAGAGCGTGCGCTGCACTATCTGGAAAAGGTCGGTCTGGCGGCGTTCGCCGATGCCTATCCGCACACTTTGTCCGGCGGCATGAAAGCGCGGGTGGCGATCGCCCGGGCGCTGGCGATGCAGCCGAAAATCCTGCTGATGGACGAACCGTTCGCCGCGCTGGACGCCCTGACCCGGCGCAAGATGCAGGAGGAATTGCTGCTGCTCTGGGAGGAGGTGCGGTTCACCTTGCTGTTCGTCACCCACTCGATTGAAGAAGCGCTGGTGGTCGGCAATCGCATTCTGCTGCTGTCGCCGCATCCGGGCCGGGTGAGGGCGGAAGTGCATAGCCATCAATACGATCTGCACAGCCTCGGTGGTGTGGAGTTTCAGGAGTCGGCGCGGCGCATTCATCGTTTGCTGTTCGATGAAGGGCAGTCGCCGGAAACCGAGCGCGAACTGGATTTCACCGATATCCGCATCGCTTATTGAGCCGCCTGGAGGATTGCCCGATGAGCCATTCATCATCCGTACGTCAAGAATTCGAAAACGATTTGCAACCGCTGACCAGCGTCCCGGTGGAACGCGAGTTGCCGCTCGGCCAGCGCCTGTGGCAACAGGGCTGGCTGCGTAAAAGCGTGATCCTGATTTTGCTCGCCGTGCTCTGGGAGGTGGTCGCCCGAGTGCAGAACAACGACCTGTTGCTGCCGAGCTTTTTGCAGACCAGTCATGCGCTGTACGACGGCCTGCTCAGCGGCGAACTGCTGGGCAAGGTGTGGATTTCGCTGGTGGTGCTGCTCAAGGGTTACCTGATCGGCATCGTCCTGGCCTTCGCCCTGACCACGCTGGCGGTTTCGACCCAGTTTGGTCGGGATTTGCTGAGTACCCTGACCTCGATGTTCAACCCGCTGCCGGCGATTGCGCTGTTGCCGCTCGCATTGCTGTGGTTCGGCCTGGGGCAGAACAGCCTGATTTTCGTGCTGGTGCATTCGGTGCTGTGGGCGCTGGCGTTGAACACTTACGCCGGTTTTCTCGGCGTCTCGGAAACCCTGCGCATGGCCGGCCGAAACTACGGTTTGAAGGGCATGCGCTTCGTGCTGTTCATCCTGATTCCGGCGGCGCTGCCGTCGATCCTCGCAGGGCTGAAAATCGGTTGGGCTTTCGCCTGGCGCACCCTGATCGCCGCCGAACTGGTGTTCGGCGCCACCAGCGGCAAGGGCGGCCTGGGTTGGTACATCTTCCAGAACCGCAACGAGCTTTACACCGACAAGGTGTTTGCCGGTCTGGCCGTGGTGATCCTCATCGGTTTGCTGGTGGAGAACCTGGTGTTCGACACGCTGGAGCGGGTGACGGTGAAACGCTGGGGGATGCAGCGCTGATTTTCTGATCTGCTAGCATTGCGTGCGAATCAATCCTGATCGGTCACGAGTGCTCAGCATGCAACTCCCGGACATGAACCTGTTGGTCGCCCTCGATGCCTTGCTCGACGAGGGCAGCGTGGTCGGCGCCGCGCGGCGGATGAACCTCAGTTCGGCGGCCATGAGCCGCACGCTGACGCGGATTCGCGAAGCCATTGGCGATCCGATTCTGGTGCGTGCCGGTCGCGGTCTGGTGCCGACGCCCAAGGCGCTGGAGCTGCGCGAGCAGGTGCGCGATGTGGTCGAGCAGGCGGCGCTGCTGTTTCGCTCGGCCGATGCGGTGGAACTGGGGACGTTGCGCCGGCGCTTCAGCATTCGCGCCAATGATTTCTTCGTCGGCGTGTACGGCGGCAAGCTGTTCGACACCCTCGATCAACTGGCACCGCACTGTGAGTTGCGCTTCGTCCCTGAGGGCGACGGCGACGATGAAGCCTTGCGCGAAGGGCGGATCGACCTGAGTGTCAGCAACACCCGCCCGGTGACCCCGGAAGTCAAAATACAGAACCTGTTTTCTACCCACTTCGTCGGCCTGGTGCGCGAGGATCATCCGCTGCTGGATGGCGAGATCACGGCCGAACGTTACGCCGGCTTTTCCCACATCAGCATGTCCCGCCGGGGCATCGCCCGTGGGCCTATCGACACCGCGTTGAATGCGCTGGGCCTGGAGCGGCGGGTAGCGGTGATCGCACCAAGTTTCCATGCGGCGATGTTCGCCTTGCCGGACTCCGACCTGATCCTGCCGGTGCCCAAGGAAGCGCTGCTCAGCGTGCGGCGGCTGGGCTTGAAACTGCGCTCGTTCGACCTGCCGATCCCGTTGCCGACGCTGATGCTGACCCAGGCCTGGCACCCGCGTTTCGACAAGGATCCGGCCCACCGCTGGCTGCGCGAAACCCTCAAGACCTGCTGCGACGAAACCTGGCTGGCAGCCCAGCCCTGAGGACTGCGTCTGGCGCAACTATAAGCTGCCGACAAGTCAATTTTCGTCAGTCACAAGCCTGACTAAGATGCTCCGGTATTTTTCCCTCCGGAGTTTGCTTGCATGACATCCCTGACGGTCACGGCGCCGATTGCCGCTGCCGCTCCGATGGCAGCCGCGCCACCGGTGTTCGGGGCACGGATCATCATCGGTCTGGTCGGCGTGCTGCTGGCGGTGCTGGTGTCGGGTCTCAACGAGATGGTGACCAAGGTCGCCCTGGCCGACATTCGCGGCGCCCTGAGCATCGGCTACGACGAAGGCACCTGGCTGGTCGCCAGCTACACCGCGACCTCGGTGGCGGCCATGGCATTCGCGCCGTGGTGCTCGGTGACCTTTTCCCTGCGTCGCTTCACCCTGTGCGCCATCGGCGCGTTCACCCTGCTCGGGGTGCTCTGCCCGTTCGCCCCGAACTACGAAAGCCTGCTGCTGATGCGCATCCTGCAAGGCCTGGCCGGCGGCGCCTTGCCGCCGATGCTGATGACCGTTGCGCTGCGGTTTTTGCCGGCCAATTTCAAACTGTACGGCCTCGCCGGTTACGCCCTGACCGCGACCTTTGGCCCCGGTCTCGGAACGCCGCTGGCCGGGTTGTGGACTGAATACGTCGGCTGGCAGTGGACGTTCTGGCAAATCATCGTGCCGTGCCTGATCGCCATGGCTGCTGTTGCGTACGGTTTGCCGCAGGATCCGCTGCGTCTGGAGCGCCTCAAGACGTTTAACTGGAAAGGCCTGCTGCTGGGCTTTCCGGCGATCTGCATGCTGGTGATCGGCCTGCTGCAGGGCAATCGCCTGGACTGGTTCGAGTCGAACCTGATCTGCGGTTTGCTCGGCGCCGGTTCGCTGTTGCTGGTGGCGTTTCTGATCAATGAATGGTCGCAGCCGATTCCGTTTTTCAAGTTGCAGATGCTCGGCATCCGCAACCTGTCGTTTGCGCTGATGACGTTGGCCGGGGTGCTGGTGGTGCTGCTGGCGGTGGTGCTGATTCCATCGAGTTATCTGGCTCAGGTGCAGGGTTACCGACCGGTGCAGACCGCGCCGATCATGCTGCTCGCGGCATTGCCGCAACTGCTCGCGCTGCCGCTGGTGGCGGCGCTGTGCAACCTGCGTTGGGTCGATTGCCGCTGGGTGCTCGGGATCGGTTTGAGCATGTTGACGCTGTCGTGTCTGGGTGGCTCGCAACTGACCTCGGAATGGATTCGCGACGATTTCTACGTCCTGCAATGGCTGCAGATTTTCGGCCAGCCGATGGCGGTGTTGCCGTTGCTGATGCTGTCGACCGGCAGCATCCAGCCACAGGACGGGCCGTTCGCCTCGGCGTGGTTCAACACCGTGAAAGGCTTGGCGGCGGTGGTCGCTACTGGCGTGATTGAAGCGCTGACCACTTCGCGCCTGCATTTTCACTCGACGATGCTGGTCGATCGCCTCGGCAACTCGCCGCTGGCCGCAAGCAACGACCCCGGACTCGCCCATCGCCTGCACGAACAGGCGGTGGTGCTGACTTCTTCGGATCTTTATCTGTGCATGGCCGGCGTCGCGGTGGCGCTGATCCTGCTGATTTTCTGGCTGCCGACGCGGATCTTTCCGCCGCGCGCGCCGACCTGACTGGAACAGAAGGTTCTTATGACGACTCAAGCAAAGCAAAAACTCGCAGTGGCTGTGGCCGCTGCGCTGGCGGTCGGTGTGCTGGTGTATCTGGCGATGCCGGGCCTGTTCGGCAAGCGCACCCAGCAGAACACCAACGATGCATTCGTTTCTGCCGACTTCACCCTGGTGGTGCCGCGTGTGGCGGGGTTCATCAAAGAAGTGCTGGTGGAAGACAACCAGCAGGTCAAGGCCGGGCAGTTGCTGGCGCTGATCGATGACCGCGACTTGCGCGCAGCCGCCGAGGCCGCCGATGCGCAAACCCTGGTGGCCCGCGCGCAGTTGCAGAACGCCAAGGCCACGCTGGAGCGCCAGACCTCGGTGATCGCTCAGGCGCAGGCGTCGGTGGTTTCGGCGAAGGCTGAAATGGCTTTCGCCCAGCAGGAATTGAACCGCTATAACCACCTGGCCGGCGTCGGTGCCGGCACCGTGCAGAACGCGCAGCAGGCGCGGACCCGGATCGACCAGGCCTCCGCGCGGCTGGACACGGCCACCGCGAAACTGGCAGCGGAACGCAAGCAGGTCGAGATTCTGACGGCGCAACGCGATGCCGCCGAAGGCAGTTTGAAACACGCTCAGGCCGCGCTGGAAATCGCCAGTTTCGAACTGTCCTACACCCGTATCACCGCGCCCCAGGACGGCATGATCGGCGAGCGCGCCGTGCGGGTCGGCGCCTATGTGACGCCGGGCAGCAAACTGCTGGCGGTGGTGCCGTTGAAGCAGGCTTATGTGGTCGCCAACTTCCAGGAAACCCAGCTCACCGACGTGCAGCCGGGGCAGGATGTTGTCGTGCGGGTCGACAGCCTCGGCGGTGAAGCCCTCACCGGCCGCGTCGAAAGCATCGCCCCGGCTACCGGCGTGACCTTCGCGGCGGTCAAACCGGACAACGCCACCGGCAACTTCACCAAGGTTGTGCAGCGGATTCCGGTGAAGGTTTTGCTGGATCCGGGCCAGCCACTCGCCGAGCGCCTGCGCGTGGGGATGTCGGTGGAAGCGAGCATCGACACCGAAAGCTCGATGACGTCGGTGCGTGAGGTGACGCAGCGATGAAGCGCTTTCAGTCCCTGACATTGGTCTTGAGCCTGTCGGCGTTGGCGGCGTGCACCGTCGGCCCGGACTTCCAGAAACCCGAAGCCACCCGGATTGCCGAGTGGGCAAAACCGTCAAAAACTGCCGTCAGCCAGGCTGTCAGCGAACCGTTGAACGAGCGCTGGTGGGAAGTCTTTCACGACGCGCAACTCTCGGCCCTGACTCAGCGTGCCCTGCGCAGCAACCTCGATCTGCAACTGGCCAGCAGCCGCCTGCAACAAAGCCGCGCCGCCCGTCAGGTGATCACCGCCGACCGTTATCCAACGACCGCCGCCACCGGCAGCTATGCACGCAAACGCAACAGTGGCGAAGGCTTGAACGATCCGTCCGGGCACAACGGCGATTCCGCCTTCAACCTGTGGGATGCCGGTTTCTCGGCTTCCTGGGAGCTGGACTTCTGGGGCCGCGTGCGCCGGGAAACCGAAGCCGCCGACGCCAACCTCGAAGTTGCGGAAAACGATCGTCGCGGCGTGCTGCTGGCGGTACTCGCCGACACCGCGCAGAACTACATCCAGTTGCGCGGCGTGCAGAATACCCGCGCGGTCACCGAGCAGAACCTCGATGTGGCGCGACACAGTCTGAAGCTCTCGCAAATGCGGTTGAACGACGGCGTGGCCACCGATCTCGACGTCGCCGAAGCGGCCGCGCAAGTGGCGGCCATCGAATCGCGCCTGCCGGCGCTGGAGCAGCGTCAAGCGCAACTGATCAACGCCATCAGCCTGTTGATGGGCGAACCACCGCAGGCCCTGACCAGAGAGTTATCCACAGATGCGCCAGTGCCGCAGTCGCCACTGACCGTCGCCATCGGCCTGCCGTCGCAACTGGCCGAACGCCGCCCGGACATCCGCCAGGCCGAAGCCCAATTGCATGCCGCTACCGCCAACATCGGCGTGGCCAAGGGTGATTTCTATCCGCGTATCACTCTGTCCGGCAATCTCGGCTCGCAAGCCATGCAGCTCAGTGATTTCGGCTCCTGGGGCTCTCGCGCCTTCGGCATCGGCCCGCAATTCAGCTTGCCGCTGTTCGACGGCGGCCGCCTGCGCGGCGTGCTGCAACTGCGCGAAGCCCAGCAACAGGAAGCGGCCATCGGTTATCAACAGACCGTCCTGCGCGCCTGGCATGAAATCGACGACCAGTTGACCGCTTACAACGCCAGCCAGCGCCGCCGCGACAGCCTCGCCGAAGCCGTGCGCCAGAACCAGATCGCCCTGCGCACCGCGCAACAGCAATACGTCGAAGGCGTGGTCGACTTCGTCAACGTCCTCACTGTGCAAGGCGCACTGCTCGCCACCCAGGAACAATGGGTGGAAAGCTCCACCGGCGTTTCACTGGCGATGGTCGGGTTGTACCGGGCGTTGGGTGGGGGATGGGAGTCGGTGTATCCGGTGGGGGAGATGGCGCAGCGTTGATTCTCGCACCCGAATGATGGCCTTTCGCTTGACGCTAACCCCCGCTGTCGTAGACTCCGAGCATCCGTCAGGGAGTAACGGTTATGCGGCGTTTTCGTGGTTGGGTTGTCGGATTGACCTTTGTAACGTGTGCAGTTCAGGCTCAAACGCCCGCGCCAGACGATCCGCTGCTGGATAACGGTGGGGCGGCGAATGCGTCGGCCAGCAGTGAAGCGCGCGGTGTGTTGCGGGCGCGGGATCAGGCGACGCTGGCCAGCGAGTTGTCGGGGCGGATTGTCGAGTTGCCGTTCAGCGAGGGCGAGTCGTTCAAGAAGGGCGATACCCTAGCGCGGTTCGACTGTTCGGCCTATCAGGCCCAGTTGAATGCCGCGCAGGCCGCCAGCCGTGGCGCCGGTGAAGAGCTGGCGCACAACCGGCAACTGGCGGCGCTCAATTCTGTCGGGCGTTTCGAAGTGGCCCGGGCCGAGGCCAAGGTCAGCGAAACCCAGGCGCAATCTCAGGTTTATCAAGTCCAGGTCAAACGCTGCAGCGTGGTCGCGCCGTTCGACGGGCAAGTGGTCGAGCGCAAGGTGCAGCGTTACGAAAGCGTGCCGGCCGGTGCGCCGCTGCTCGATGTGGTCGACAACCGCACCCTGGAAATCCATCTGCTGGTACCGTCGCGCTGGATGGCCAGGCTCAAGCCCGGTCAGTCGTTCAGCTTCGTGCCCGATGAAACCGGTCAGCCGATCGACGCCACGGTCAAGCGCCTCGGTGCGCGGATCGATGAGGGCAGTCAGACCCTGTTGCTGGTCGCAACACTCCCCGAAGCCAAAGGCTTGCTCGCCGGCATGAGTGGCACCGCGCGTTTTCCGGAGCTTAAGTGAACGCCCCGGTGAGCGGCGGCGCCGAGCAGGTGTTCGCGCGGTTTCTCGATCTCGAACGGCAGACCCGCGCCGCTCATGATATTTCGCAACTGGCCTACAGCCTGGTCAATGACGGCCAGTCGCTGTTCGGTTTTCGCCATGCGGCGCTGTTGATCGCCGGCAAGGTGCAGGCGGTGACCGGGGTCAGCGCAGTGGAGCCGAATGCGCCATTCGTGGCGTTTGTCGAGCAGGCTGTGGCGCAGTTGTTCAAGCAGGATGTGCTGAAACAGGCGCGGGTGATCACGCCGGAAATGGTCGGCGAATCGATTCAGGCCGACTGGCGCAGTCTGTCGGCCATGCAAGTGTTCTGGTTGCCGCTGATCGACCGTCAGGGTCAGGTGTTCGGCGGTTTGTGGCTGGCCCGTGATCTGCCGTGGAACCCTTCTGAACAAGTGTTGCTGTCGCAACTGGGCGACACCTACAGTCATGCCTGGCTGGCGCTGCAACCGCGCAAGCCGTGGCGGCTGCGCTGGACCCGCAAACGCCAGGTGGCGCTGGTCGCCGTGTTGTTGCTCGGGCTGTTGATCCCGGTGCGCCAGTCGGTGCTGGCGCCCGCCGAAGTGGTGCCTCAGGGCGGGCGCGTTGTCGCCGCACCGCTGGACGGAGTGATCGCCGAGTTTCTGGTCAAACCCAACCAGAGCGTGAAAACCGGTGATTTGTTGCTGCGCTTTGAAAGCACGACGCTGAAGGCTCAGGCCGATGTCGCCGAGCGTGCGCTCGGGGTCGCCGAAGCGGAACTCAAAGCCAATTCCCAGCGCTCGTTCGTTGATGCTGAATCCAGCTCCCGGGTCGATCTGCTGGCCGCCCGCGCCGAACAGAAACGCGCCGAACGCGACTACGCCCGCGAACTGCTCAACCGCAGCGAAGTGCGTGCCGAGCGCGACGGCATTGCGGTGTTCGCCGATGCCGAGCGCTGGACCGGCAAACCGGTGCAGACCGGCGAACGGCTGATGGAAATCGCCGATCCGAGCCAGGCTGAATTGCGCATCGAACTGGCCGTGGGCGATGCGATCTCGCTGGAGCCGAGCGCTGAGGTTGCATTGTTTCTCGACAGCGATCCGCTGCAACGCCACCTCGCCACCCTCGAACGTTCGGCCTACGAGGCGCAGCCCACCGCCGGCGGCCAATTGGCCTATCGGCTGGACGCCAATTTCGCCGACGCCCCGCCGCGTATCGGCCTGCGTGGCACCGCCAAAATATTCGGTGACCGCGCGCCGCTGGCCCTGTACCTGCTGCGGCGCCCGCTCGCCGGGCTGCGCCAGAGCGTAGGCCTGTAAATGACCCTGCCGAGCCTGCGTGCCGACCTGCAATTGTCGCCCGCGGCGCCGGCCCTGGACGGTTCGCCGCGCTGGACCCTGGCCGACCCGGTGCGCGGGCGCTACTTCAAACTCGGCGCGGCAGCCATGCGCCTGTTGCGCCACTGGTCGCTGGGCGATCCCGAACAAGTGCTGCGCGCCGCCAATCGTGAGCCGGGTTTGCCTCTGGACGGCAACGAGCTGGCGCAACTGCTGGAGTTCCTGCGCGGTCACGATCTGATCAGCGCCCTCGACGAACAGCAGCGCGCCAGTTATCGACTCAAGGCCCTCGTACAACGCCAGAGCCTGTGGAAAATCCTGCTGCATCAATACCTGTTCTTCCGCATTCCACTGTGGCGCCCGGACGCTTTTCTCAACCGTGCCTGGCCGTGGCTGGAGCGCTTCGGTCCCAAGGTCTTGCGCTACGGTCTGCCGGCGACGCTGGCGCTCGGGGTGTTTCTGGTGTCGCGGGACTGGCAGCGGTTCGTCGGCACTTTTCCGCACCTGTTCAGCCTCGGCGGCGCGATCGCGTTCGGCATCTCGCTGTTCTTCGCCAAGCTCTGTCACGAGTTCGGTCATGCGTTCATGGCCAAGCGCGCCGGGTGTCGGGTACAGAGCATGGGTGTGGCGTTCATGGTCCTGCTGCCGATGTTTTACACCGATGTCAGCGATGCCTGGCGAGTCAATGATCGACGCGCGCGACTGTTGATCGGTGCCGGTGGGGTGCTGGCGGAATTGCTGCTGGCGAGCCTTGCGTTGCTGGTCTGGTCGTTTTTGCCGGACGGGCCCGGTCGCACGGCGGCGTTCATGCTCGCCAGCGCGACGTGGATCACCACGCTGGTGGTCAATCTCAACCCCTTCATGCGCTTCGATGGCTATTTTCTGCTCAGCGACTTATGGGAAGTCGACAATTTGCAGGGCCGGGCGTTTGCCCTGTGTCGCTGGCGGCTGCGGGAATTTCTGTTCGGCTATGGCGCGCCCGCGCCGGAGCCTTGGTCGCCGACGATGCAGCGGCGTTTGCTGATCTGGGGGTATGGCTCGTGGTTATGGCGTGCGGCGTTGTTTTTCGGGATCGCGCTGGCGGTCTATCACTTGTTCTTCAAGGTGTTGGGGATCTTCCTGATGCTGGTCGAGCTGGTGTGGTTCATCTTTCTGCCGATCATGAGTGAGTGGCGCCAGTGGTGGAGCCGCCGCGAACAGGCTCACGGCCCTCGGGTGTTGCTCAGCAGTCTGGCGGTACTCGGTTTGTTGCTGGTGCTGATCGTGCCGTGGCGCAGCTCGGTCGAATTGCCGACGATGCTCGAGGGCGGTCGCGCCAGTGCCTTGCACGCGCCGACGGCGGCGCGGGTCAAAGCCGTGAAGGTGGAGGATGGTCAGACCGTGGCTCAGGGCGACGTGCTGATCGAACTGGAGTCGCCGGACCTCGACTCGCGGCAGGCCATCGTCCGCCGGGAAATCCGCATCCAGCAATTGCTGATGCGTCGGCAGGCCGGTCGCAGTGAAACCGCTGCCGACGCGGGTATCGTCGAGCAGCGTCTCGCCGAAGCGGTGGCGGAATACCGTGGCCTGACTGCTCAACGTGAACGCCTGCTGCTGCGCGCACCTCATGCGGGCACCGTACGAGATCTGCTGCCGAGCCTGACACCGGGCCGCTGGCTGTCGAGCAAGGATGCGCTGGCGCGGGTGGTCGAGGATGGCACGCGACTGCGCGGTTATCTGGCCGAAGCCGAACTGTGGCGGGTCAAGCCCGGCGCCACCGGGCGGTTTATCGCCGACGACCCGATGCATGCCGCCATCGCGGTGCAACTCAATGAAATCGACACCAACGGTGTGGCCTATGTCGATCAGGAGGCGCTGACTTCCGATCACCACGGGCCGATCGCCGTGCGCCGCGACCAGCAGCAACGGGCGGAACCGGTGCAGGCGCAATACGGCGTGCGTTTGACTACGCTGGATCAGGCACCGACCCCGGTGCAGCCGCTGCGCGGCGTGGTGGTGTTGCAGGGCAGCGGCGAATCGGTGCTTGGCGTGGCCTGGCGCCGGATGGCGGCGCTGGGGGTCAGGGAAAGTGGTTTCTAGGGAGCATGAAGATGACGGACAACCTGGCGGCGGACGGATTGGTGGTGCGGCCTTCGCGGGCGACTGACGGACCCTTTCTGCACAGCCTGTATCAATCGGCGCGGCCGGATCTGCAATGGATCGACGGCGAGCAGGAACAGGTGCAGCAAATCGTTGCCCAGCAATTTCAGGTGCAGGAGCAGGGCATGGGTGAAAATCATCCGAATGCCATGCACTACATCGTGGAAAAACTCGGCACGGCCATCGGCGCACTCAGCACCGATTTCGGCGTCAATGAAATCCGCGTGTTGTACCTCGCCTTCATTCCCCAGGCCCGGGGCAAAGGTTACGGACGAACCGTGCTGCAAGGCGTGCAAAAAGCCGCGCAGCAAGTGCGCTGCCCGGTGGCGACGGTGGTCTGGGCCAACAACCCCCATGCGCGCCAGCATTACCTGGCGTTGGGATTTACCGTGGAAGAGCGCAATCCGGCGGCGGAGCGGTTGGTGTGGTATCCGCAGGGTTGAGTCAGATGATCGAGTTGATATCAAAGTTGTGCGGCGCGCCGATCCTGTAGCCGTAAAGCGTTGCCAGCAGCGGGTCATCCTCGGCGGGCTCCGGTGCCATGGCCAGTTGTTCCGTTGCGAGGTTTTCCGGATGAAGCTGCCAGCGCGGCAGGCTTTCAGCCAGGCGTTCCGGCTGTTCGGCCATCGATCCATAGACATCCGTGGCGGTCATTCGCCGGTGCCGGAGAAGGGCCAGCCGTTCGCGGGTCGTGCGAATTTTCTCGATTTCACGATTGAGCGCTTCGACGACGTTTTTCCGGGTGCGCACATAGCTGTCCGGCCGCCCCGGCAGGTTGTTGCGCTGGCTGCGCAACTGATCGGTGATGCGTTGCAGGGCCGATTCAACCAGCGCGAACTCTCGCTCGGTGACCAGCGAGCGACTTGATTCCTGTGCCTCCTGCCAACGCCGCAACACCGCCCAGCACGCCGGGATGTACGCCCCGGTCATCGAGTGGTGCCCGGCGTCGAAAATCTGTTTGAGCAACGTCGGTCGGTCCGGCAGGCCGTGCCTCTGTCGGATCGCCACGTCACAGGCTGCGTGTTGGGTGATGGTGTCGCAGCCTGGTTCCCACAGAATCGACGACACTTGCTCACGCCCGAACTCCACCGGCATGGCGTGCCGCAAACGGCCGTGGTGGTCGTAGGCTTCGCCGGTCCAGTTGGTGATGCCCGCGACGAACACCGACAGACCGAGCGGGACATTCACGAAGGTCAGCGCTGCCCCGGTGCCGTAGATATCGGCCTTGGTGTTCATCCAGCTGCCGGGCACGCTGGGCACCGGGTCGTTGTGGTTGACCATGCGGTGATGCACGAGATCGGCTGCGCCCTTGACGAAATCCGCGTCGCCGGCGCGGGGGGCGCCGTAGGTGTAGAGCTGGAGGTTGTAGCCCTCGGGCCGACGACGGAGCATTTCGGCCAGCAGCAGCGTGATTGCGCCGCCGAGGCTGTGGCCGCAGATCAGGAGGGTTTGGCCGGTGTAGAACTTTTCGAGGTAATTGACTGCGAATGCGGCAGCTTTTTTGGCCGCTTCATAGAAACCTCGATGTACCTGGCCTTCGCCTTCCGCAAACGGCACCTGCAAGGCATCGGCATCGCGTAACCCATCGGCGACGATCTCGGCGGTGCCGCGAACGGCGATCAGGATCAGTTCGTCGTTGTGGGTGATGAAGGCTTGGGTGTCTGTACTTTCTTTACCACCGATGTCGTCGAGGAAGTGGACGCTGGCTGGGTGTTCAGGATCTCGTTCAGGCGTATGTCTGTTGACTGCATAGAGGTTCGGGTCAAACGGGATGATTTCCAACCTTGCGGAATACGGAACATCTTCGTAGAGCGGGTAATAGGCTTTGGCCTGGACGCTATCGACTTTCCACAGTTCTTCCCCCTTGGGCAGTGCATCGCCGAACCAGTTGCCGACGCTGGGTTGCAGCGGAAACTTAACGGATCTGGTTTCGGCGGAAGGGACTTTGGGTTTCTGGCCGAAAGGGCAGTAACTCAGGGTTGCCATCAATGCGAGCTGGTACAGGTTGAGTGCACTGAATGCCGGAGCTGTGGATAACATCGGCCGCAACGCGCGTAGCGGGCGCACTTCGAGAATGGTGTGACGTTGCGGCAACAGGGCGACGCCGAGTTTGCCGTGTTCGCGCATGATGGCCGCGCACCCGGAATCGAGGGGGTAATCGCGATACACCTCGGGTGGAAGATGCGAGGCATGCCTGACCAGATGACGGACTTCGACTTGAAAGTAGTCCCCACCCTCGGCGATTTCGGGGCGTTCGCGTGTACGAGTGGCATTCGGATTTAGGTAACGACTTTTTTCTGCTCGCACTTGGAGTTCGGTGATTTTCAGGGGGTAATGTGGTCTGCCTTGCAAATATGAGTAGAGGTTTTCCTTGCCTTCGTACGCTTGATCAAACAGCAGCGATACTGGCCCCGCGAAGTGATTATCGACTCTGCCCTTGCCCGCAGCATCCAGGCGGCCCTTGTATCGATAGCCTTCCGAGTCGGTGGCGATATAAGCCAACCCTGCATAGGGTTCACCCGAACAGAACTCATCGATGAGTTGGAAACTTGTCCATTTGCCACCTGCAGGGCATGTCAGCAAGCGGCTGCCCAACGGCGATTGCAGATCCTTTTCCAATGAAGTCATATCGAAACCTCCTTATTCCGTGCATCTGGGGTATACGGTGCATTGCCGCCCATCTGGCATCGTGAATGTGCTGAAGTCGGTGTAGTTGCCGTAACAAAAGGCGTACTGATCCTCAAAGTTGTCGCCCATGCAGCGTTTCCAGCCGTTAGGGACCTTGACCCAGGTGTCCTTGATGGCCGGTCGCTCTTCCGCTGCCAAGGTGATTTTCATCCTCAACGTCTTGCCCGGCAGTTGATCGACCCCATAAGCGGAGTAGGTCTTTCCTTTCCCACGCTTTCCTTGGGCATCAGATGTTTTGCAATCAAGAATCTTGACGATGCGGCGTTGTGCGCCAGCTGTCCGGAACCACCATTCACATTGACCGTAAAAAGTACTTTCACCTGCCTCATTGAAAGTGCCTTTGTACTGCTCCTCTATATCGTTCCCCAAAAAGACCTTGCCTTCGTCACCCCCAAAATCTCCCCGTGCTTTGTAGTAACTCGCGTTGATCTCCAGCGCGATCCTGCTGATTACCAACGGACACCCCTTAACAATCTTGCGAATCGTGATCTCGGCATCCGGCTTGTAGTCTGTGCGCCACTTGCTGTTGAACACCGGCGCAAGGTCGTCGCGTCTGTCGAGGGTGCAGGTCTGGCCTTTTTCGGGTACGTAATGAACCGCTGCGACGTAAGCAAACCCCGGTGGTAGATCGGCTGTTAATTTAAAGGTGTTGGGCGGTTCGGTCTTACAGCTTGCGATCAAGACAAGGCAGCAGCCCAAAGTTGCACCACGCTGCGTGAGTCTGGTTTTCAGGGCAGTCTGCGCTGGTGAATGCAGATCCTTTTCCAATGACTTCATGGCGAAATCTCCTTATTCCGTGCAACCCGGATAAATGGTGCAGACTTGGCCATCCGGCATGGTGAAAGTGCTGAAGTCGGTGTAGTTGCCGTAACAGAAGGCGTATTGATCCTCAAAGTTGTCGCCCATGCAGCGTTTCCAGCCGTTAGTGACCTTGACCCAGGTGTCCTTGATGGCCGGTCGCTCGTCCGCTGCCAAGGTGATCTTCATCCTCACAGTTTTGCCCGGCAGTTGATCAGGGTTAAAAGCCCCGAAGGTCTTCCCGTAGGCACGTGCTCCTTGGGCATCGACCGTTCTGCAATCCAGGATTTTTCTTAGAATTCGCGGTTTGCCCGAGGTGCGAAACCACCACTCACACTGACCGTGGAAGGTGCTTTCACCGGCCTTGTTGAATTCGCCTTTGAACTGCTTTTCCAGATCATCCCGGATGAAAACCATCGCTTCGTCACGGCTGAAGTCACTCCAGTCTTTGCCGTATGCCGAATTGATCTCCAGCTCGATTCGCCTCACGACCAACGGACACCCCTTAACCGTCTTGCGAATCGTGATCTCGGCATCAGGCTTGTATTCCGTGCGCCACTTGCTGTTGAACACCGGCGCAAGGTTGTCGCGTCTGTCGAGGGTGCAGGTCTGGCCTTTTTCGGGTACGTAATGAACCGCTGCGACGTAAGCAAACCCCGGTGGTAGATCGGCTGTGAATTTGAAGGTGTTGGGCGGTTTGCCCTGGCAGCCCCCCAGTGCCGCGAAAGCGCCGATCAGGACGATGTTCCTGAGCTGAATCTTCATGAAGGCATCTCCCCGCTCCAGCTCCTCGAAAGCTGGTAAACCCGATCAAAGTGTTCATCCGGCGTTTCGTCCGGTCGGGGTTGCCAATGAGGCGCGAGGGCCTGGGTGTGGAGGCTCTGGATGAGCAGAAACTCCAGCCGCTCCGGCGCCAGCCAGCCCCAGGCCTGGGCTTGCGCCAGTCGTTCGCGTAGCCAGATGTGCGGATCCTGCGCGCATGCCAATCCGGCGTAGGCCTGCACATGCTCGGCCAGCAGAAAGCGGTGGGCGTTGGCCAGCCGGATTTCCATGGCGGGTTCTTCGGGCATCGGCAGGTGCAGCCATGGCGGCGAGTCCGGCAGCGGACAGGTGCCGGGCGCAGGGTTGTCGGTGCTCTGCCATTGCGAACCCTGCCAGTAACACACGCTGATGGCCGGCCCGAGATACGCCGGTAGCGCCTCGACCGGCAGATGTTCCAGCGCCCGGGCCAGCACCCGGCTGTCGTGAAAGCGGTACAGCGCCTGATGCGGGCGGGCGCCGACGAGCAGCCGCTCCTGCCAGTGCCTGACCCACGGCTTCAACTCGCCTTTGCCCAGACTGGCGAGCCAGCCCCAATGGCTGTCGGGCCTGTCGAGCAGGGCGTCGAGGCGACGGTCGTCGGGCTGGTCGAAGGTGAACAGGAACGGGCCGGTGTCCGCCAGTTCGGCGACCACGGTTTCACCGTAGACGCTGGCGTACTGCTCGTAACGGCTGCTCTTCAGCCAGCGCTGGCGCATGTCGCGTTCGTTCTGCGAGTCGAGTACCAGGCACAGCAGGCGATCCGCCCGGTGTTGCTCGATCAGCCAGTGCAGCACAAAGGATTGGCTCATGCGGCGGCTCCCTCGATCAGGCACGCACCTTCTCGACAGGCTTCGCAGATCGGGCAGAAATCGGCACCCAGCGTTTTGCTGTCGGCCATCAAGGCGGTTTGCGAGGGCGCTACCAGTGGCGGCAGAGGCGTCGGTGGCGTCAGGTCTTCAACGCTGTCGGGCAGCAGAATCGGTGCACGTAAAAAGGTCGCCGGAGTACCGCCGATCAGCAGGTCGCTGCTACCAAAAAGACCACCGTGACCGAGCACGAAATGCTCGCCTCCGACCTTCAGGCTGATGCTTTTTCCAGCCTCCAGTACCAGATGCTCCCCAGCGCTCAAACACACCTGCCCGGCCGCTTCGACCGTCAGTGACTGACCGATTCGGGTGTGGCTGTTCTGGCTGACGTGCAGGTAGTCGCTGGCCTTGAGATAGGTCTTTCGATCACCGGTAATGGCGCGCTGCTCTTCTGCGTGGAGCACGCTGACGCTGTTGCCCTTGATGGTTTCCCGGCGCTGGTTGCCGATGTCCAGATGACTGTCGTGCTCGATCTTCTGCTGCAGATCGCGCTGGGCGCGCAGATAGATCAGTTCCTGACCGGCGCGGTCTTCAATCATCAGTTCGTTGAAGCCGCCACTTTCGGGTGTGCTGCGGGAGCGAAAAACGCTGCGGGTCTTGTGCACCGGCAATTCATAGGGCACCGGGTTGGCGCTGTTGGCCAGGCAGCCACTGATCACCGGATGGTCGGGATCACCGTTGAGAAACGTCACCAGCACTTCCATGCCCACCCGCGGAATGATCACGCTGCCATGGGCGTTGCCGGCCCAGTTCGTGGTGGTCCGCAACCAGCAACTGCTCTTGTCGTTGTGCTGGCCTTCGCGGTCCCAGAAAAACTGCACCTTGACCCGGCCGTACCCGTCGCAATGAATGTCTTCGCCTTCCGGCCCTGTGACCACGGCGGTCTGGGTACAGCCGATGGAAGGTTTGTCATAGCGCAGCGGCGGTCGATAGATCGCATCCCACGGTGTGGCTTCGAAATGGTTGCGGTAGCCCTGGACGAAGTCGTCTTCATCCTTCACGGCGATGTCGCTGCCGTTTTCTTCGAGCACTTGAGGCTGTTTGCCTTCGTGTCTGATTTCGGTCAGCAGCCAAAGGTCGTTCAATGCGGGTTCGGGGTGCCCTGACAGCGACAGAAAATGCCCCGACACCAGCGCCGGTTCGTCGCTCTCGCCCTGGCCCACGCGCTCATCGCTGCGATGGCGTTCCAGAGCCCGTCGTGCAAGCAGTTTGCCGTGCTCCCGGTCGAGGACTTGCCCCGGATACGCGTAGTCTTCCAGGTCGGGTTGGCGATGTTCGTTCGGTATTCGCGCGCCGGACTCCAGCACGATGCGCGCCCTTTCGAAATCGTAGGTGCGCCGACTGGCGCGACTGGTGCGGGTATTGAGCCCGCAATCGAAACGGTGGATCACCGACCGGTCGGCCACCATCGCGTTGCGTGGCTTGAACAGCGTTGGTCGGACCAGCCTTGGAAACACGGTCTGGTCGTCGCCGAACACCAGCAGGTGTTTGTCGAGGCTGTGGCGAAAGTGGTAATGCAGGCCGTCTTCCTGGCACAGGCGCTGGATGAAGTGCAGGTCGGATTCGTTGTATTGCACGCAATATTCACGATCCGGCAGGGCCTGGCCGATCTGGAACAGGTAGCCATCTGCGTGAATGCCATGTTCCTGAAGGATCTGTCCGATGATTTGCGCAACGCTGCGGTGCTGGAAAATCCGCTGATTGAAGCGATGACCCAGATTCGCCAGCCGTGGTGCCAGGGTCAGGTGGTATCGCGTCAACCGGTGCCCGATATCGCCCCGGCCGATGTGCCGGATCTGTCCATGAACGCCGTGTCCGTTGTCATCGAAGGCCAGAAAAGCCTGCTGGTGCATGAGGCCTGGAAGATCGATGTCCGGTCTCGGGCTGACCAGTTTGACGTCGAAGGAATAAGGCTGGCTGATGGATTCGGTGCCGGTGAAGGACAGCACCTGCAGGTCGTGTTTAAAGGCGTCGGTGATGAGGCGCAAACGAGCATTGGCATTGAACATCCGTTGTTCCTTGTCCTGTGACAGATTCGGAACAACGCTAACAAGATGATCCGCAAATTTATGTCGGACGTTTCCCAAGTCATTCGGTTTAAAAGCCCGGATTACAAAGGCTGGAGCCGTATCCTACGGAATCGCCCTGCAAGGTTTGCAGAGTGGCGAATCAGTTGAAGGAAATGCAGAAGTACCCCAGCTGCGGATCCCGCCCCATCGCCGGCACCCGTGACACGAAAATGTCCTCCACCCGGCCGAGTTCCGGCAGTTCCAGCGCGCATAAACCGTCGACGAACTCGGTCGGCACCAGGCTGTTGAATTCGAGGCAGAAGGGCATGCGTTCGCTGTAGCGGGTTTTCGCGGCGGGGACCTCATCAAGGTGCTCGATCCGAATCGGCAATGCCGTGCCATCGGGCAGGTGCAGCGTGCGTTGTTGTCCGAGCAACGGCTGGACGTGTTGAATCTGAACCGCTTGCAGCATGGTCTGACTCCAGTGAAAAAAGAACGGCCGGGGGCCGTGAAGCCCCCGGCGTTGGCTCAGTTGCGCGACGGGAACAGGCCGTTCAGGGCAACGCTGAAGTTGAGGACCAGGGCGGGGTTCAGGATCGGCAGTGGCTGACTGCCGCCGGTGGAGGAAATGTCTCCGGTGACGGTGGTGGTCACACCCTTGAGCGGCACCGGTGTGGCGCCTTGGGCGTCGGAGTAAATGTTCGCCGAACCCGGGCCGCCGCCGGACGCGCCGATGTACGAGTTGGTAGCGGTCGGCACGGTCGCCGGATTGCTGGCGGGTACGGCCAGCGACAAGGCCGTGTTGGCGGTGAGGCCGGTCATGGCGTGGGTGTGGTTGGGCATGTTGGCGATGGTGGCGGTGACGTTTTCGGTGCCGTACACCTGACCGATGATGCGCGGCGTCAGGCCCAGCCCAGTGCCTTGTGCGACGGGCACGCGACCTTGCAGGTTGGGCAGTTGAAAGTTGGTCGTGCCATTGCCGCCGTAGTAAGTGCCCAGCAACGAAAACAACGCCTGGTATTGCGAGATGCCCAGGGTTTGCCCGTTGCACAAGGCCCAGCCACTCGGGGCGAAGTTGAAGGCGAACGGTTGAATCGTACCCATAAAGACTTCCATGGTTCCTCATCCTTCTGTTGTGTGGTCGGCGCGCCGCGCGGTCGCCCTGGTTGTGGGGCCGGTCGAAACGTTTTGCTGACTCCTTCCTTTTGCGCGGGCAGGTCACGCCAAGCCGTAGCGTAGACCCGGATCGACGGACTTGCCGGACGTCGTCACGGCCGCGCGTCGACTTCGGCGCTGGCCTACAGTGTTCGCAGTCAATGACGCAAATCGTGTTCGCAAAAAACGCTGAGGGGAGGTTGATGGAGGTCCTTCGCGAGACGCCGCTGGGGGATACCCAGGACCCGTTCGCTGCACCGAATGCCGGTGTCCGGCGCCTGTTGCGCTGGGCGCGCGAGCACTGGTTGATACCGATCCTGTTGCTGGCCACCGTGGTGCGTTTTTATGACCTGACGGCGGCCGCGATCTGGGGCGATGAAGGTTCGAGCCTGTTGCTGGCGCGCTATTCGCTGGGCGGGATCTGGACGCACGCCGCGTTCGACGTGCATCCGCCGCTGTACTTCATGCTGCTGCACGGCTGGATCGGCGTGTTCGGCGACGGCCTCCTGGCCATCCGCAGTTTCAGTGCGCTGGCCGGCATCGCCACAGTCGGGCTCGGCGTGAGCCTGGTCGACCGGCTGGCCACCCGCCGCGCTGCAATCATCGCCGGGGTGTTGCTGGCGCTGCTGCCGACGGCGGTGCGCTACAGCCAGGAAGTGCGCATGTACGCGTTGCTTGGCTTGCTGCTGATCGGCGCGACGCTGGTGCTGGTCAAGTGGATCCGGCGCCCGCAGCGTCACCGCTATCTGCTGATCTACGCGCTGCTGATGACGGCGGCGTTGTACACCCACTATTTCGCGGTGCTGGCTGCGCTGAGCCATTGGCTGTATCTGGGGCTGATCCGGCTGTTGCCGGGTTATCGCCTGCAGCATCTCCAGCGCAAGGACTGGTGGCTGGCCAATCTGGCCATCGTCGCCCTCTACTTGCCGTGGTTGCCGAATCTGATCGACCTGCTGCAACACATGGACGCGCTCAAGGCCGGCGGCGATGTGGGCTGGGAAGATCCGGTGACCCTGTCTTCGCTGCCGTCGATGATCTGGCTCTGGCTGATCCAGGATGAGGGCGAGCAGCTGCCGTTGCTGCTGTTCGTCGGTGTGCCGCTGGCCTTGCTGGTGCTGGCGGGTATCGCCGTCGCCCGGGATCGCAGCGTGAACCATGGCAGCGTGCTGCTGGCGCTCTACACCGGCGTGCCGTTGTTGCTGGTGTTCGCCGTGTCCTTCATCACGCCGGTGTTCATCGAACGTTACCTGACTGCCTACGCGCTGGGGCTGCCGATGCTGGCGGCGCTGGCCATCGACCGCCTCTACACCGGCGTGCGCGTGCTGGCGGTGGCGGTGCTGCTATCGCTGCTGGGGGGCGAGATGATCGGGGTTAACGCCAACGCCACGGTCGACCGCAATGACCAGTTCAACGTCATGGTCGATTACGTCAACCGCCACTTCGCCAGCGGCGACCGGATCGTTACCAGCGACATGCTTTGGTACCTCAGTTATGTCTATTACAACCGCACGGACGCTCAAGTCCGGCTGTTTACGCCGCCCACCGCCGGAGGTCGATCGACTCGCCCGAACCACTACGGCTTCGGCACGCTGGTATCCGATGGGGTTTACCTGGATCGGTTGGGAGACCTGCCGAAAGACAGTGCCCGGGTCTGGTTGATCGGTGATCTGGATGCGGATGTGCCGGACCCGTTTCAGCCCTTGCCTGCGAACTGGCAGCTGCGGGATCAGGTACAGGCGGGCGGGGCGAAAGCGCGACTTTTTTCGTTGCAGGCGCCCAATGCTGCGGGAGAAAACTGACTTAAACGCTTCACCATTTTATTCGCGATAAAAACGAAGTTTTTAAGTCCGTTTTGCTCTGTTTTGATATCAAAACACTACTAGTCGAAAGGGTATTGTTGGACTACGCTCGTCGGACAAAAGGACTTACAAATACGGTGAAGGGATTGCAGCAGTTCCACTTTATCTCCGGCTTGCCGCGCTCAGGTTCTACCCTTCTTTCTGCAATTCTTCTGCAGAACCCGCGCTTTCATGCCGGCATGACCAGTCCGGTCGGTGCGCTGTTCTCCGGTGTCCTTGAACAATGCAGCGCCGGCAGCGAATTCGGCGCGGTGATCGATACCGACATGCGCCGCCGCCTGTTGCGCGGCCTGTTCGATTCCTACTACGCCGACAAGGCCGACAAACCGGTGGTGTTCGACACCAACCGCCAGTGGTCTGCGCGACTGCCGGCCATCAACGACCTGTTCCCGCAAGCCAAAGTCATCGCCTGTGTGCGCAACGTCGCCTGGGTGATGGACAGCCTCGAGCGGCTGTACCGCGCCAATCCTTTTGAAAACACCAAACTGTTCGGCGATGCGGTCGAGCGCAATACCGTCTACAGCCGCTGCGAAACCCTGGCCCAGCGCAACCGCCTGGTGGGTTTTGCCTGGGCGGCGCTCAAGGAAGCCTATTACGGCGAGCACGCCGATTCGCTGCTGATCGTCGATTACGACCTGCTGACCCAGGCCCCGGAGCGGGTGCTGCGGCTGGTCTACGACTTCATCGGCGAACCCTGGTTCGAGCACGATTTCGAGCACCTGGCCTATGACGCGCCGGAGTTCGACCAGGCCCTGGGCGTGGCCGGCCTGCACAAGGTCAAACCCAAGGTCGCCCTGCAGTCGCGGCGCACGATTCTGCCGCCGGACCTGTTCAAGCAATACGCCGATTTGTCCTTTTGGCTCGATGGCTCAGCCAGCGCTGCCAATGTCATTCGTATGAAGTCCGACGCCGCGATCAGTTGATCGCGGCGTTTTTCATTGATGCGTCAACAACTGTGTTCGAGTCCGGGTGAGCAGCATGTGGTGGAGCAAGCAGAAGTCGCGGGTTACCGAAGGCCAACGGACGCTGGCGGCGCCCATGATCATGTCGCTGGAACCGCGCATGCTGTTCGATGGCGCCGTCGCGGCCACCGTGGCCGACACCGCCGCCCAGGCCGACACCGCCGCCCAGGCTGACAGCCATGCCACCGCCGATGCCGCGAAAGCGCCGGCTGCCGATCACCCGAGCGCCAGCAAGGACACCCACGGCCAGGCCGACGCCACGCCCGCCGCCAGCCCGGTCGCGGTGCCGGGGCAGAGCGTGGTGTTCGTCGATTCCCGGGTCAAGGATGCCGACAGCCTGCTCAAGGGCGTGGCCCCCGGAACGCAAGTGGTCAAGCTCGATGCCGGCAAGGACGGTTTGCAGCAGATCGCCGATTACCTCGACCAGCATCAGGGCGTGAGTTCGGTGCAAATCATCGCCCACGGCAACGCCGGTGACCTATGGCTGGGCAACAGCTATCTGTCGGCCGACAACGTTGCCCAGCGCAGCGCGATCCTGGCGGAAATCGGCAAGGACATGAACGTCGGCGGCGACATCCTGATCTACGGCTGCTACACCGCCGAAGGGGATCGTGGCCTGAGCTTCGTCGATTCGCTGGCGCAATTGACCGGCCGCGACGTGGCCGCCTCGACCAACCGCACCGGGGTGGGCGGCGACTGGGATCTGGAGATCGCCACCGGCAACATCGAAAGCGCCAACGTGCTGTCGACCCAGGCGATGAGCGAATACCAGTGGGGCCTGGCCACCTGGACCGCCACCAACAATGCCAACACCGGGGTCGGCTCGCTGCGCGCAGCGCTGGCGTCGGCGCAGAACGGTGACATCGTGACTTTCAGCAGCGGCATGACGGTGCAGCTCACCTCGGAATTGCTGATCAACAAGAACATCACGGTCGATGGTGACCTGAACAACGACGGTGTCGCCGACGTTACGCTCGATGGCCAATACCGGACCCGAGTGGTGGAAATCACCTCCGGCAGCACGGTGACCCTGGATGGTCTGGTTATCACCCGGGGCCTGGTCTCGGGCAACGGTGGCAATGGCGGTTACGGTGCAACCGGCGCCATGGGCGGCGGGATTTTCAACGCCGGTATCCTGACCCTGAACAACGTTTCAGTCACCGGCAACGCGGCGGCCGGCGGTGGTGGCGGCGGTGGTGTCACCGGTGCGTTTTACGGAGGTGGCGGCGGCGGTGGCGGTGGTCTTGGCGGTCAGGGCGGCGGCCATGGCGGCACGGCCGGACCGGGCACCGGAACCCTCGGCGGGCAGGCCGGCAGCGGCGGTGTCGGCGGTTACGGCGGTGGCTACGACGCGACGCACATGGGTGGCCGCGGCGGCTCTACCACCGGCGGCGCCGGCGGTGTAGGCGTGTCCTATTACAGCAACGGCGGCAATGGCGGCACGGCCAGCAACGGCACGATTTCCATCGGCGGCGGCGGTGGCGGCGCAGGCTGGGACAAGGTCGGCGGCGCGGGCGGCAATGCCGCCGGCGGCATTTACAACGCCTCGACCGGCACCCTGAAAATCGTCGGCACTTCGGTGATCAGCAACAACCTCGGCGCCGGTGGCGGCGGCGGTGGTGGTGGCGGTTTGGGCAGCAACGCTTCCAACGGCGGTATTGCCGGACGCGGCGTCGGCGCGATCTGGAACCAGGGCGGCACGGTGCTGATCACCGCCGCCAACTTCGCCACCATCAGCGGCAACGCCGCCGGCAGCGGTGCCGGTGGTGTGGCATTGGGCGGCGGCACGAACGGTACGTCACCGACCGCCGTTGCGGCGATCTTCAACAATGGCGGCACGCTCAACACCGCCTACGTGGAACCGCCGACCGCGACCATCGTAATGTCGGACACCGCGCTGAAAATCGGCGAAACCTCGCTGGTGACCATCACCTTCAGCCGGGCAGTCACCGGGTTTACCAACGCCGACCTGACCATCGCCAACGGCACGCTGACATCGGTCAGCAGCAGCGACGGCGGCCTGACCTGGACCGCGACTTTCACGCCGACCAACAACATTACCGACAGCACCAACCTGATCACCCTCGACAACACCGGGGTGACCGCCATCAGCGACGGCGTGGCGGGCGTCGGCACGACCAGCTCGGTCAATTACGCGATCGACACCGCACGGCCGACCGTGACTATCGTGATGTCCGACACGGCGCTGAAGATCGGCGATACCTCGCTGGTGACCTTTACTTTCAGCGAGGCGGTAACCGGCTTCACCAACGCCGACCTGACCATCGCCAACGGCACGCTGAGCGCCGTGAGCAGCAGCGACGGCGGCATCACCTGGACCGGAACGTTCACCCCGACGGCCAGCATCACTGACACCACCAACCTGATCTCCCTGGACAACACCGGTATTGCCGACCTTGCCGGCAACGCCGGCAGCGGCACCAGCGATTCGGCCAATTACGTGATCGATACCGTGCGCCCGACGGCGACCATTGTCGTCGCCGACAGCAATCTGGCGGTGGGTGAAACCTCACTGGTGACCATCACCTTCAGCGAAGCGGTCAGCGGTTTCACCACCGCCGACCTGACAGTGGCCAATGGCACCCTGACCGGCCTGAGCAGCAGCGATGGCGGCATCACCTGGACCGCCACGCTCACGCCGACCAGCAACATTACCGATACCACCAACCTGATCACCCTGGACAACACCGGGGTCGTCGATCTGGCCGGCAACGCCGGCAGCGGTACCACCAACTCCAACAACTACGCCATCGACACTGCGCGTCCGACTGCGACCATCGTGGTGGCCGACAACAGTCTGCGAATCGGCGAAACCTCACTGGTGACCATCACCTTCAGCGAAGCGATCACCGGTTTCACCAACGCCGACCTGACCATTGCCAACGGCACATTGACGGCGGTCAGCAGCAGCGACGGCGGCATTACCTGGACGGCGACGTTCACGCCGACCGCCAGCATCACCGACGCGACCAACCTGATCACGCTGAACAACACCGGCATCGCCGATCTGAACGGCAACGCCGGCAGCGGCACCACTGACTCCAACAACTATGCCATCGATACCGTGCGCCCGACCGCGACCATCGTGGTGGCCGACAACAACCTGCGGATCGGTGAAACTTCGCTGGTGACCATTACCTTCAGCGAGGCGGTCAGCGGTTTCACCAACGCCGACCTGACGGTCGCCAATGGCACGTTGAGCGCGGTCAGCAGCAGCGACGGCGGCATCACCTGGACCGCGACGTTCACCCCGAGCGCCAGCGTCACCGACACCAGCAACCTGATTACCCTGGACAACACCGGCATCGTCGACCTGTCGGGCAACGCCGGCAGCGGCACCACCGATTCCAACAATTATGCGATCGATACGGTGCGGCCAACCGCGACCATCGTGGTCGCCGACAGCAATCTCACTGCCGGTGAAACCTCGCTGGTGACCATCACCTTCAGCGAAGCGGTGAGCGGTTTCACCAACGCCGACCTGATCATTGCCAACGGTACGCTGACCGCCGTGAGCAGCAGCGACGGCGGTATCACCTGGACGGCCACGTTCACCCCGAACGTGGGCGTCAACGACGCGACCAACCTGATCACGCTGGCCAACACCGGCATCTCCGACCTTTCGGGCAACGCTGGCAGCGGCACGACCAACTCCAACAACTACGCCATCGACACCGTGGTGCCGACTGCGACCATCATCGTGTCCGACCCCAGCCTGAAAATCGGCGAGTCCTCGCTGGTGACCATCACCTTCAGTGAAGCGGTGACCGGTTTCACCAACGCCGACCTGACGATTGCCAACGGCACGCTCAGCGCGGTGAGCAGCAGCGACGGCGGCATTACCTGGACGGCAACCTTCACGCCGACCACCAACATCACCGACGCCACCAACCTGATCACACTGGACAACTCCGGTGTGCAGAACCTGTCGGGCAACGCCGGCAGCGGCACCACCGATTCGAACAACTATTCGATCGACACGGTCCGTCCAACCGCCACCATCGTGGTCGCCGACACCGCGCTCGGCGTCGGCCAGACCAGTCTGGTGACCATCACCTTCAGCGAAGCGGTGACCGGTTTCACCAACGCCGACCTGATCATCGCCAACGGTACGCTGAGCGCGGTGAGCAGCAGCGACGGCGGCATCACCTGGACCGCGACGTTCACGCCGGCGGCGGGCATCACCGACACCACCAACCTGATCACCCTGGACAACACCGGTATCTCCGATCTGGCGGGCAACGCTGGCAGCGGCACTACGGACTCCAACAACTATGCGGTCGACAGTCAGCGTCCGACGGCGACCATCGTCATGACCGACAGCGACCTGCGGCCCGGCGAAACGTCGCTGGTGACCATCACGTTCAGCGAGGCGGTGACCGGTTTCGACAACTCCGACCTGAGCGTCGCCAACGGCACCCTGAGCAACGTTTCGTCGAGCGACGGCGGCATCACCTGGACGGCCACCTTCACGCCGAACATCGGCGTCACCGACCTCACCAACCTGATCGTCCTGAACAACACCGGCATCACCGACCTGGCCGGCAACACCGGCACCGGCACCACCAGTTCGGCCAACTATCAGGTGCAGACTCAGGTGCCGACTGCCACCATCGTGGTGGCCGACACTTCGCTCAAGGCCGGGGAAACCTCGCTGGTGACCATCACCTTCAACGAAGCGGTCAGCGGTTTCGACAACAGCGACCTGACCATCGCCAACGGCACGCTGAGCAACGTCAGCAGCAGCGACGGCGGCATCACCTGGACCGCCACGTTCACGCCGACCAACAACATCACCGACAGCAGCAACCTGATCACCCTGAACAACGCCGGGGTGGCCAACCTGTCGGGCAACAGTGGTGTCGGCACCACCGATTCCAATAACTTCGCCATCGATACCGCGCTGCCGACCGCCACCATCGTGGTCGCCGACAATCGCCTGGGCATCGGTGAAACCACCACGGTGACCATCACCTTCAGCGAGGCGGTGAGCGGGTTCGATCTGTCGGACATCAGCGTCGCCAACGGTTCGCTGTCGAACCTGACCAGCAGCGACGGCGGCGTGACCTGGACCGCGACTTTCACACCGACAGCCAACGTCAACGATCCGACCAACCTGATCCTGATCGACACCGCCGGTGTCCAGGATCTGGCCGGCAACCTTGGCGCGAGCATCGCCATCTCCAACAACTACATCCTCGATGCGACCCGGCCGACGGTGAACATCGTGGTCGCCAATCCAAATCTGGGCATCGGCCAGAGCACCACGGTGACCTTCACCTTCAGCGAGGCGGTGAGCAATTTCGACCTGTCCGACCTGAGCGTGACCAACGGTGACCTGAGCAACCTGACCAGCAGCGACGGCGGCAAGACCTGGACCGCGACCTTCACGCCGACTGCAAATGTCACCGACCCGAGCAACTTCATTGCGCTGGACACCAGCAACGTCACCGACCTTGCGGGCAATGCCGGCAGCACGGTGGCGGTGTCGAACAACTACGCCCTCGACAGCGAACGGCCGACCGCCACGGTGGTGATCGCCAACCCGAACCTGGGTGTCGGTCAGACCTCGCAGGTGATCATCACCTTCAACGAAGCGGTGAGCGGTTTCGACCTGTCGGACCTCAGCGTGGCCAACGGCACCTTGTCCAACCTGAGCAGCAGCGACGGTGGCAAGACCTGGACGGCGACCCTGACGCCGAACGCCAACGTCAACAGCGCCAGCAATGCGATCAGCCTCAACATGGCCGGGGTCAGCGACTTGTCGGGCAACAGCGGCAGCAGTATCAGCAGCTCCGGTAATTACGTGATCAACACGGTGCCGGCGGTGACGCCCACTTCGCCATTGATCGTGGTGACGCCGGATCCGGAATTCCGCAGCAGCGATCCGGTCGCGCCGCCACCACCGCCGAACGTTCCGCTGCAACCGATCGTCTTCTCGCCGCCCACCGGCGACCTCGGTTCACCGCTGACTTTCGCGCCGTTGTTCGAACAGCGGGTGATCGGCAACGGCATCCGCCCGCTGGGGGACATTTTCATCAATCGCGGTGCGCTGAGCCCGAGTTTCATTGCTCAGGTCTTCAGCAGCAGCGACAACCTGGGTGACGGTTCCGGTCATGGCTTCCTCGGGTTTGGCGGCGGCGATGGCGGCGTGTTCGGCAGCAGCACGCTGTCGAGCCTGTTCAATCAGGACAGCAGCGCCGAGCGCGATTCACTGAACGCCTTTGGCAGCCAGTCGATCAAGGGCGGTGATATTTCCCAGGGCCTGCGCGGAGTGTTCGGCGCGCCGACCCTCGGCCAGCAACTGCAACAGATCAAGGACAGCGAGCAGCAGCGGGTCGACAACCTGGCGGCAGCTCTGCAACAGGTCGGCATCAGCGAAATGCCGGCCTGACAACACACAACAACTCACATATGTGCGGGACCTAGGGGCGATCCAGGGATGAAGAAAAGTCAGAAGTTGTTCGGCGCCAGCCTGCTGGCGCTGGCGATCAGCGGATGTGCAGTGACCAGTGAACCGATCGAACGCAGTGTCAGTGAACAAAGGGCCCGGGCCGACCTGCAAAGCATGTACAAGGGCCAGGAACCGCTGAGCGGTCCGCTGACCCTGCACCAGGCGATGGCCCGCGCGGTGAAGTACAACCTCGAAGGTCGCTTGAAAATCATGGAGGAGGCGCTGGCCAAGCGGCAGCTCGACCTCGCCAGTTTCGACATGCTGCCGCGCATGGCGCTGGACGCCGGTTACGTCGGGCGCAACAACGTCAGCGCCTCCAGCAGCCAGAGCGTGCGCACCGGCACCCAGTCCCTGGAACCGTCGACCTCTCAGGACCGCGACCGCGACGTCGCCGACCTGACCATGGTCTGGAACGTCCTCGATTTCGGCGTCAGCTACATCAGTGCCAAGCAGCAGGGCGACCAGCGCCTGATCGTTCAGGAACGCCGGCGCAAGGTGATCAACACCATCGTTCAGGACGTGCGGTCGGCCTATTGGCGGGCAATGGCCGCCGAACGTCTGCTCAAGCAGATCGACAGCCTGATGGCGCGAGTCGATACCGCCCGTCGCAACAGCGAAAGCATGAGCGAACAGCGCATCGGCGATCCGGTGCAGTCCCTCGGTTATCAGCGTTCGCTGATCGAGGCGACCCGGCAACTGGAAGAACAGCGCCGTGCGTTGTCGCTGGCGAAAACCGAACTGGCGACCCTGATCAACCTGCCGCTGGGCACCAACCTGACGTTGGCCACCGATGACGGTTATCAAATCCCGGAACTCAAGGTCGATCTGAGCAAACTCGAACAGGAAGCCCTGACCAGCCGTCCGGAACTGCGCGAGCAGGATTACCAGACCCGGATCAGCGCCGCCGAAACCCGCAAGGCCATGCTGCGTCTGCTGCCGGGCCTGGAGTTCTCCGCCGGCGGGCATTACGACAGCAACTCGTTCCTGGTCGAGCAGGGCTGGGCCGACTACGGCGTGAAGGTCACCTGGAACCTGTTCAACGTGATCTCCGCCCCGGCGGCCATCGACGTGGCCAAGGCCGGTGAAGAAGTCGCCGCCGCGCGACGTCAGGCGATGTCGATTGCGGTGCTGGCGCAGCTCTACGTGGCCAACGCCAACTATCAGGAGGCGCTGCGCCAGTTCAAGACCAACCAGCAACTGTCGGACATCGACGGGCAAATTGTCGGTCAGTTGCGTAACCGTCGTCAGGCCGACGGCATTGGTGAACTGGACCTGATTCAGGGCGAACTCAACACCTTGCAGGCCGACTTGCGGCGTGATCTGTCCTATGCCGATCTGCGCAATGCCTATGGCCAGATCTTCGCCAGCGCCGGCCTTGATCCGCTGCCGGATCAGGTGCAGTCGACCGAAGTCCAGTCGATCGCCACCGCGCTGGCCAACCGCGAAGCCGCGTGGGCCTCGGGGGATATTTCGCTGCCGGTGGCCCATGCCTCCGCGCAGTGACGTATTGGCGCCGACCGCCAGTATCAGCCGTGCACAACGTGAGGCCCGCAACGGCCATCGCGGCACGGCGATGCTGCTGACCGGCTTGCCGGCGGCGGGCAAATCGACCCTTGCCCAGGCGTTGCACGCCGAGTTGTTCAGTCGCGGTCTGCAAAGCGTGGTGCTCGATGGCGACGGATTGCGGGTCGGGCTCAACCGTGACCTGGGTTTTACCGATGCCGACCGGCTGGAAAACATCCGCCGCGCCAGTGAGTTGGCGGCATTGCTGGTGGAGAACGGGCAAATCGTGATTCTGGCGATGATCGCGCCGCTGGCGGAACTGCGCGAGGTGTTTGCCCGCCGTTTGGGCGAGGACTATCGCGAGGTCTGGTGCAGCGCCGCGCTGGCGGTGTGCGAGCAGCGCGATCCGAAAGGGCATTACGCCCGGGCGCGGCGCGGCGAGCTGGCCGGGTTTACCGGCGTGTCGGCGCCTTACGAGGCGCCGGCCCAGGCTTCGCTGGTGCTCGACACCGGCACGCTGTCGGTCGAAGCCTGTCTGGACCGGTTGCTGACCTGGCTCGGCGAAACTGCGGTGTTGCCCAAGGCATGAGCCGGCCGGCGTTCTCACGGTTGCCGGTGACGGTGGACCTGCCGTTGCTGTTGCAGGCGCTGGCGGCGATTGACGACGCTGCCTGGCGCGGTCATTTCAACACCGCTTATTTCGCCGGCGACTGGAGCGGCGTGGCGCTGATTTCCGCCGCCGATGCGCTGACCGAGCTGTCCCCCGGCAGTGCCGAACCCGTACAACGCGCCCCTTGGCTGAATGATGGTCGCTGGCAGCAGGCCCTGCGGGATCTGCCGCTGGAAATCGTCAGTGCGCGGTTGTTGCGACTGGGCCCGGGCGGGCAGATTCATGAGCATCGCGACTATGACCTTGAGGGCGCGGACGCCGATTTGCGCCTGCACATTCCGCTGCTCAGTCCGCCCGCCGTGGACTTCTGGCTCGACGGCCAGCGGATGCCGATGAAAGCGGGGGAATGCTGGTTTCTCGATCTCGCCCGACCGCATCGGGTCGACAATCGCGACAGCACCGCTCGGGTTCATCTGGTGCTCGATTGCCGCCCCGCGCCTTGGCTGGAACAGATGATTGTTGACGGTTTGCCGAGCACTCCGCTGCCTGATGGCGCGGAGACAATGCTGCAGCGATTTCAACGGTTGCTGGTCACGGATCCGGTGTTGTCCGCAACGTTGCAGGCATTGCACGACCCTGAAGCATTTATCGTCCAGACGCTGGCGTTGGCCGCTGAACGTGGCCTGCATTTTTCCCGTGAGGAACTGCTGGCGGCGATGCGTAACGGTCGCCGGTCATGGAACGAACAATGGCGCCTGTGAATTTCGACGGCTGGTTGCCGATCCGCATCTGGAAAACCGCCGGGCAATGGCAGGTCGACTGGTGCTGGTTTGGCGACACGCCGCTGCATCAACCGTTCTTTCGTGAAGCCGTCGAAGACGCGTTGCGCCTGCCGTTCAATCAGGCGTTCCGCCGGCAAACACCCTTGTCGGCGCTCATGGATTGGCAAGCGCTTAGTCCGGGTCTGCCGCCGAGCGCCTTCATCCTGCACGCCTCGCGTTGCGGCTCGACGCTGATCAGCCAGATGCTCGCCCGGCTCGACGATCACATTGTGGTCTCGGAGCCGCCGCCCCTTGATGCCTTGCTGCGTAGCGATTTGCCGAACGAAGAACGCCGCGCAGCCATCGCCGGATTGCTCTCGGCGTACGGCCAGCGACGGCGCGGCATGGAGCAGCGATTGGTGATAAAGCTCGACGCCTGGAACATCGGCGAATGGCCGCTGCTGCACGAGTGTTTTCCCGATACGCCGTGGCTGTTTGTCTATCGCGATCCGCTTGAAATTGCCGTCTCGCACCTGCGCCGCCCCGGCCTGCACATGGTGCCGGGTGCGCTCGGCGATTGCGTGCTGGACGATGATTTACCGTTCGAGGGCCGTGAGGATTTCATCGCCCGGCGGCTGGGGCGCCTGCTGGAGGCAGGGTGGGTGCATTGTCGTGACTCCGCCGGGCTGGCGCTCAATTACAGCGAATTGCCCGACGCGATGAGCGGGCGGCTGGCGCGGTTTTTCAAGCTGAGCGCCGCGCAGTGTGAACTGGCGCTGGCGGCAACGGCGCAACACGCGAAGCAGCCGTCACAGCCCTTTGTCGTTGATGGTGAACACAAGCGCCGCGAGGCATCGGCGTTGTTGCAGGCTCGGGTCGAACATTGCGCCCGTGCACCCTATGCCGCGCTGGAACGCCTGCGCGCGCTCACGATTTCGCCGACAGATCCGCCATCCCCTTGAGCAGTTCGATCGGCAACGGAAAGACAATGGTCGAGCTCTTGTCACCGGCAATCGAACTTAAGGTCTGCATGTAGCGCAACTGCATGGCGCCGGGCTGGCGGCCAAGCATTTCGGCGGCCTGCATGAGTTTTTCCGAGGCCTGCAATTCGCCTTCGGCGTGGATCACCTTGGCTCGCCGCTCCCGCTCGGCTTCAGCCTGCTTGGCAATGGCGCGCACCATCGATTCGTTGAGATCGACGTGTTTGATCTCGACGTTGGCGACCTTGATGCCCCAGGCGTCGGTCTGGGCGTCGAGCACTTGCTGGATGTCGATGTTCAGGCGTTCGCGTTCGGCCAGCAGTTCATCCAGTTCATGTTTACCGAGCACCGCGCGCAGGGTGGTCTGGGCCAGTTGGCTGGTGGCCATGAGGAAATCTTCGACCTGGATGATCGCTTTCTGCGGGTCGAGCACGCGGAAGTACAGCACCGCGTTGACCTTCACCGACACGTTGTCGCGGGTGATCACGTCCTGTGGCGGCACGTCGAGGACGATGGTGCGCAAGTCGACCCGGACCATTTGCTGCACCACCGGGATCAGCAGGATCAGCCCCGGCCCCTTGACCTGCCAGAAGCGTCCGAGCTGGAACACCACGCCGCGTTCGTATTCGCGCAGGATGCGGAACGTCGAGCCGGCCAGGGCGATCAGCAACAGCAGCAGCGCGACAAAACCGATTTGCAGACCCATGATCACTCTCCGAGCGGTGCCGCGTCAGTCGCGGCCACTTGCAGCAACAGGCCCTTGCGCCCGACCACACGCACCGGTTGCCCGGTGTGCAGCGGCGTGGCGCTCAGCACCTGCCAGCGTTCTCCCTGCAACTGCACCCAGCCGTTGCGGCTGTCTTCCGGTTGCACCACCGTCACCGCCGTGACACTGCCGAGCAGGCCGGCATCGCCGCTGACCGGGTGGCGCGGTCGGGTTTTCAGGGCGCGGATCAGCAGCGCGATCAGCAACAGGGCGCTGACCAGGCCGAGGCCGATCATCATTGGCACCGGCAGCTCGGCGTTGCTCAAGATCAGCGCGCCGATCACGAACATGACGATACCGCCGAGGCCGATCACGCCGTAGTTGGGCAGCGCGGCTTCGGCGATCAGAAATGTGATGCCCAAGGTGATCAGCCACAGGCCGACCGGACTGACGGCGGTAAACGGGGTGTCTGCCGCAACGACTGATCCACTCAGCAGTAACAGGGCAAGCGCACAGCAACGGATGTTCACGTGACCCTCCGCGAGAGCCAAGGCTTGTTCTTACAGTCTAGTTGAGGCTGCGACTGGATGATTTTTGATCAGTTCGCCCGCCCCGCCAGTGGGCGGATTTCCCGGTGTTCGCGGCCCGCCGGACTAGACTTTCAAGAACAGCCACAGCGTTTCATTACCGTCCGCCGCGCAGCGTCGGTGGGCACCGAGGTGCATCATGCGTATGGCCAAGAAAGTGCAGAGCAGCCTCAACCGGGCGCAATGCGAATATGACATCGTCACCCACCCGCACTCGTCCAGCAGCCTGGAAACGGCGCGGGTCTCCGGGATTGCCGCAGAGCGGGTGGCCAAATCGGTGATCCTGGACGACCGCCACGGGCACTACCTGATGGCGGTGCTGCCCGCCAGCCGCCACCTGGACTTGAGCAAAGTGCGCAGCAGCGGCGAATGGCAAATCACCCGCGAAAGCAATCTGGCGCACATTTTCGACGACTGTGAGCGCGGTGCCGTACCGCCACTGGGCGACTCCTACGGCCTGGACATGGTCATCGACCCGCTGCTGACCCGGCAAAAAGACATCTACCTGGAAGCCGGCAACCACAACAACCTGCTGCACATGAGCATGCCCGAATTCCTGAAAATGGTGCCGCATGCGCAGGTGCGGGAACTGAGTCAGTAGCTTTTTTAGCGTCTGTGCCGACGCCAATCGCGAGCAAGCTCGCTCCCACAGGTTCTGCGCTAAACCTGAGGGAGCGAGCTTGCTCGCGAATCTATTACATCCACCTGGTCTTCGAAGGAGCAGAACAATGGAAAACCCGACGCACAGCCTCCCATCCCTGTTCAAACAGCTCGGCCTGGACAACGACCCGGTCAGCATCGACCAGTTCATCGCCACCCATTCCCCGCTCAAACCCGAACTGCACCTGTGCGACGCGTTTTTCTGGAGCAAGAGCCAGGCGGATTTCCTGCGGGACGAGATTCTCGATGATGCGGATTGGGCGGAGGTGGTGGATCAGTTGGATGTGATGTTGAGGAAGGGGCGGGCGGGGTAAAGACCGGACCTAGTCCTTGGCAGTCATAGCTCTCAAGGAAGAGAACGTCGCTTCAACTTCAAGATTGGATAAACCGATTCCGCAGGCCATTGATTCACGAGCGATTTTCACTTTTTGCTCTAAAAATGCCGCGTACGCAGATGTGTCGGGCAGACGTTCAATCGGATGTTGTCCGGAATGCGTGTTCTCGGTCGTGAATTTCTTCGTCATGGTTCAGTGCTCTCGGATGTCGGTGTTGGCGCAGTTTCAGCGAGGGACATTTCGGTGCTGAAAGCAATTTGTTTCAAAACTTGACTGAATTTCCCCACCAATGCGATATTGATAGTTAGCAAACTAACAGTGTGTGCATTCCCTCGTGCCGAATAACCTCGACGCTCTCCAGATGAACATCAGCAGTGCCATGGTGGTGGCCGCCAGGCATTGGCGGAAGATCTGCCAGACCACGCTGGTCAACTATGGAATCTCCGAAGCCTGCGCCGTCCCGTTGTTGATGATCGGGCGGCTGGGCGAGGGTGTGCGCCAGGTGCAGGTGGCGCAGGCGGCGGGGATGGAGTCGCCGTCGCTGGTGCGTCTGCTCGATCAGTTGTGTCACGCCGGTTTTGTCTGCCGTACCGAAGATGCTCAGGATCGTCGCGCCAAATGCCTGAGCCTGACCGACACCGGCCGCGAACTGGTGCAAGCGGTCGAAGCGCAACTGGTGCGTCTGCGTCATGAAGTGCTCGAAGGCATCGACCAGCGCGATCTGGAGGCTACGCTTCGGGTACTGAGAGCTTTTGAGGCGGCCACTCCGCCAACGGTGATCAATCCGTGAACGGGTTCTTTTCCGGCATGCCCCCGGCGCGGGACTGGTTCTACGGGATCCGCACGTTCGCGGCCTCGATGATCGCGCTGTACATCGCCTTGCTGATGCAAATGCCGCGTCCTTATTGGGCGATGGCCACGGTGTACATCGTTTCCAGCCCGTTCCTCGGCCCGACCAGTTCCAAGGCGCTGTATCGCGCGATCGGCACGTTTCTCGGTGCGGCGGCGGCAGTGCTGTTCGTGCCGATGTTCGTCCAGAGCCCGTATGTACTGGTGGTGGTCATCGCCCTGTGGACAGGGATTCTGCTGTTCCTGTCCCTCCATCTGCGCACCGCCAACAACTACGCGTTGATGCTGGCCGGCTACACCTTGCCGTTGATCGCCCTGCCGGTGGTGGATAACCCGCTGGCGGTATGGGACGTGGCCGAGTCGCGTACGGAAGAGATCTTTCTCGGTATCGCGGTGGCGGCGGTAGTCGGCGCGATGTTCTGGCCACGACGTCTGGCACCGGTGTTCAACGATGCCGTGGGCAAATGGTTCGCCGACGCCACGACCTACAGCCTGAAATTCCTCAGCCGCGACGTACAACCCGAAGAAGTCACTGCCCTGCGCATGGCCATGGTCGGCAGTTTCAACAGCCTGGAATTGATGATCGGCCAGTTGCCGCACGAAGGTGCGCGGCCGCAGACGGTGCGCAACACCAAGGAGTTGCGCGGGCGGATGATCCACCTGCTGCCGGTGATCGATGCCCTCGAAGATTCGCTTTACGCCCTCGAACGGCGCACGCCGGAACTGGTGGAAAAGTTCGCGCCGCTGCTCACCGCGACCCGCGAATGGCTCGGCTACAAAGACGCCGATCTCGACCGCTGGCAAGCCCTGCGGGATCAGCTCGAAGTGCTGCAACCGAGCGCCGAAGCCCTCGAAGATCGCAAACAATTGCTGTTTTCCAACGCGCTGTCTCGCCTCGGCGAATTCATCGATCTGTGGCAGGACTGCCGCAGCCTGCAGGACGCGATCCTGTGCGAGCGCCAGGACAGCTGGCGCGCGGTGTATCGCCACTGGCGCCTTGGTCGCCTGACGCCTTTTCTCGACCGTGGGCTGATGCTGTATTCGGTGGCTTCGACCATTCTGGCGATCATCGTTGCCTCGGTACTGTGGATCCTGCTGGGCTGGACCGACGGCGGCAGCGCGGTGATTCTGGCGGCGGTGTCGTGCAGTTTCTTCGCCTCGATGGACGACCCGGCGCCGCAGATCTACCGGTTCTTTTTCTGGACCGGGATGTCGGTGCTGTTCGCCAGCCTGTACCTGTTTCTGGTGCTGCCGAACCTGCATGACTTCCCGATGCTGGTGCTGGCGTTCGCGGTGCCGTTCATCTGTGTCGGCACCCTCACGGTGCAGCCACGTTTCTACCTCGGCATGCTGCTGACGCTGGTCAACACCTCGTCGTTCATCAGCATTTCCGGTGCTTACGACGCGGACTTCTTTGCCTTCGTCAATTCCAACCTGGCGGGCCCGATGGGGCTGTTGTTCGCGTTCATCTGGACGCTGATCGCCCGGCCGTTCGGCGCCGAACTGGCGGCCAAGCGCCTGACCCGTTTCAGCTGGAAAGACATCGTCAGCATGACCGAACCGGCCAACCTCGCCGAACACCGACAGCTGGGCGTGCAACTGCTCGACCGCCTGATGCAGCACCTGCCGCGTCTGGCGCTGACCGGCCAGGACACCGGCATCGCCATGCGCGAAGTGCGCGTGGGGCTGAACCTGCTCGACTTGCTCGCCTACACACCGCGCGTGACAGGCGCGCCGAACGCATTGCTGAAACAAGTGGTGGCAGAGGTCGGCGAATATTTCCGGGCCTGCCTCAAGGCCGGCGAACGCCTGCCGGCGCCGAGCGCCTTGCTGATGACCATGGATCGCACCCGCCGCGCGCTCAACGGCCACGGCGATGAAGAAACCCGACTAAACCTGTTGCACGCGTTGAGCGGTTTGCGCCTGGCGCTGTTGCCCGGCGTGGAGTTCGTTTCAAACGCAGAGCCCGAAGAACCGCTGCCCGAAGGAGCGCCCCTATGATCGGTGATCTGGACATCAGCGGCATTTTCCTGCCGACCCTGCTGGTGTTGATGGGCATCACTTATGTGCTGTTTGTGTTGGTACACGGCGTGCTCACACGCCTGCATTTCTACCGTCTGGTCTGGCACCGGGCATTGTTCAACGTGGCTCTCTACGCCGTGATGCTGTACGGCGTGGATTCACTCAGTCGATACCTGATGACATGAAAAAACCGTTTCTGACCCTCGGTCGCGTCGTCCTGACGCTGCTGATCGTGACTTTCGCCGTCGTCGTGGTCTGGCGCATGGTGATGTATTACATGTTCGCGCCCTGGACCCGCGACGGCCACATTCGCGCCGACATCGTGCAGATCGCCCCGGACGTGTCCGGGCTGATCCAGCAGGTCGAAGTGAAGGACAACCAGTTGGTGAAACGCGGCCAGGTGCTGTTCAGCATCGACCAGGACCGTTTCAAACTGGCGTTGCGTCAGGCCAAGGCGGCGGTCGCCGATCGCGAAGAAACCCTCGCCCAGGCCCAGCGTGAAGCCAAGCGTAATCGTGGATTGGGCAATCTGGTGCCGGCCGAACAGCTGGAAGAAAGCCAGTCGAAAGTGGCCCGCGCGCAATCGGCCCTGGCCGAAGCGCTGGTGGCGGTGGACAGCGCCCAGCTCAATCTTGACCGCTCGGTGATCCGCAGCCCGGTGGACGGTTACGTCAACGACCGTGCGCCACGTTCGCAGGAATTCGTCACCGCCGGGCGTCCGGTGTTGTCGGTGGTCGACAGCAATTCGTTTCATATCGACGGCTATTTCGAAGAAACCAAACTCGACGGTATCCACATCGGGCAGTCGGTGGATATCCGCGTGATCGGCGACCGCGCTCGCCTGCGCGGGCATGTCGAAAGCATCGTTGCCGGCATCGAAGACCGCGACCGTTCGAGCGGCAGCAACCTGCTGCCCAACGTCAACCCGGCCTTCAGCTGGGTGCGACTGGCGCAGCGGATTCCGGTGCGCATCGCCTTCGACGACGTGCCGGATGATTTCCGCATGATCGCCGGGCGTACCGCCACTGTGTCGATCATCGACGATCAACCGCAGGAGCCCGCGAAATGAGCAGGGCTCTGATGATCGCCGGTTTGGGCATGATGCTGTCGGCCTGCTCGATGGTCGGGCCGGACTATCACGTGCCCGAAGACGCGGCGATCCAGCGCAAGGATTTCCAGGGCGACCTGGCGGTGGCTGGCAAACCGGTGGTGTCGGCCCCGGTGCCGGCGGACTGGTGGCGGCTGTATCAGGATCCGCGTCTGGATCAACTGGTGCAGCAGGCCATGGCGTCCAACACCGATCTGCGGGTGGCGGCGGCGAACCTGTCGCGGGCCCGTGCGCAGGTCGATGAAGCCGAGGCGGCCGGTGGCTGGAGCGGCGGCGTGAAAATGGGCGCGCAACGCTTGCAGGAATCCGGCGAGGCATTCCTGCTGCCGGAAAAAGTGCCGGTGGCCAACATTGGCGATATCGGCATCAGCGCGTCCTACCAGTTCGACCTGTGGGGCACGTTGCAACGCGGGATTGAAGCGGCAAAAGCCAATGCCGACGCGACCCAGGCCGCTGCCGACACCGCACGCATCACCCTGGTCGCCGACGTGGTGCGGGCCTACACCCAGGTCTGCGCGGCGAACGAGGAGCGGGAAATCGCCCAGCATTCCCTCGACCTGCAATCCCAGAGCACCACGCTGATCCAGCGTCTGCGCGACGCCGGGCGTGGCGACGAAACCCAGGTCACCCGTTCGCAGACCCAATTCAAATCCCTGCGCGCTGATATGCCGCGTTATGAGGCTGCACGTCAGGCCGGGTTGTTCCGTCTGTCAATGCTGCTGGCCAAGCCTGTCGATCAACTGCCGGCCGGCACTGCGACCTGCGCCGAACTGCCGAAAATCGCCCAGTTGGTGCCGGTGGGCGATGGCGCTGCGCTGCTCAAGCGTCGGCCGGACATCCGTCAGGCCGAGCGGCGTCTGGCGGCTGCGACGGCTGGAATCGGTATCGCCACCGGCGAGTTGTACCCGGACATCAGTTTCGGCGCGACGATTGGCACCGTCGGTATTCTGGACAACCTTGGCAAACCCTCCACCAACCGCTGGGGCTTCGGCCCGTCGCTGAGCTGGAGTGTGCCGACCAACGGCGCCCGGGCCCGGATCCGCGAAGCCGAAGCCACGACCCAAGGCGCGCTGGCGCATTTCGACGGCGTGGTGCTCAACGCCATCCGCGAAACCCAGACCGGCCTGTCCCAGTACTCCGCGCTGCTGCAACGCCGCGATGCGCTGGCCGATGCCGAGCAGTCGGCAAAACTGGCGGCCGACCAGACGCACCGCTTCTTCCAGGCCGGCCGCGAGTCATTCCTTGCCGACTTGCAGGCCACCCGCACCTACACCGACGTCACCGCGCAACTGGCCGCGGCCAACACCCAGGTTGCCATGAGCCAGATCGATTTGTTCCTCGCCCTGGGCGGCGGTTGGGAAAGCGGACGAACGCAAGCTTCGAGCGCCAGCAAACCCTGAGGCCGTTGCTATGCTTTGAAGTATTGAAAGGGCGCCCCGAACCAGGCGCCTTTTCAGTGCACATCGCTAGCGCAGGTCTAGGGGAAACCAATAATGAAAAACCCTTACGCTCTCGGCTTCTGGTGCGCCCTGGTAGCCCTGGTGCTGCTGTCGGCCACCTATTTCTACGGCATCATGCTGGCCCACCAGATCGACAAGGCGATGGTCTTCCTCGACAGCACCGTGGCGCTGATCGCGGTCATGGCGATCGTGGTCGTGGCGTCGGCCCTGGTGCAAAGCCAGCGCCTCAAGAAACGCCAGCTTGAGCAAAGCAAGACGCTGCTGCTGATCTGGGACACCAAAGTCGCGCTGCGCAAAGTCGAAACCGTGTTCGACCGCTACTTCTGGGGCAGCTACTGGCAACCGGGGCGGACCTTCGCCGAAGTCATGGGCGAACTCACCGGCACGCCGCTGGAAAAAAGCCTCGAAGCCCTGAAAAAACAATGCCTGGCGCTCGACCGCCAAGTCGCCGACGACGGCTGGCACTGGCTCAACAACGCCCGCGAACTGTCGGACGTCGCCACGGCCATGGCCCGCGAGCGTTATCAACTGGATTTCTGCGACCCGCGCAGCGACGGGCCGGGCGGGGCGGTGATCGACCGGGATTTCGAAGTGCTGGTGTACACCTGGACCGCACGCCTGAAAAGCTTCGACCATCAGCTCGATGAGATCGAGGTGCAATATTCCTGACCCCTGAAAGATCGCCGAACCCGGCGATCTTTTTGTTTGTCCATGACTTGTCGACACTCTTTAACCTTTAAACATTGGGCCGCGTCGCACTGCCAGTGCTAATCTCCACCGCTAAATTCAGCGGAGTCGCGCCACGGCCCGGTCACGGGTTCAGGGAAGACGACCACACTTTCAGCCACGGAAATCGATCAGGTCATTCATGAATAAATCAGCAGGCGTGCTTCTCGGAATTGTTGTGGCCATTGGCGCCATCAGCGTAGGCGGGGCCTGGTACACCGGCACCAAAATCGAAGGCGTACTGAACAATGCCGTCGCCAACGCCAACAGCGAGTTGCAGACCGCCATGGCCGGCTCCAACGGCAGTGCGTCACTGGAACTGGTATCGCTCGAGCGCAATACCTTCAGCAGCACCGCGCACTATCGCCTCAAGGGCGAGGGTGAAATGTTCGGCGAAGCGCCGGTCGAGCTGTTGTTCGTCGACCACATCGAACACGGCCCGCTGCCGTTCTCTCGCCTGGTGTCGCTGAAATGGCTGCCGGTCATGGCCACCAGTCACTACGAACTGGAAAAGACCCCGATCACCGAGAAATGGTTTGCCGCCACCAAGGGCGCCGCGCCGCTCAAGGGTGTGGTCAACATTGGTTACGACCAGTCCACCACCGGCAACCTCGAACTGCTGCCGCTGGAAGCCGCGCTGGATGACAAGTCGAGCCTGAAGTTTTCCGGCCTGAACATGGACATTTCCGCCAGCGCCCAGGCGCAGAAGGTCAAGGCCAACGGCTACATGGACAGCCTGCACCTGACCACGGTTGCCGAGGATCAGGCGCCGGTGCAGATCGAACTCAATGGCCTGACCCTGGCCAGCAATCTCGCCAAGAGCACCTACGGCTACTACACCGGCGAGAACACCCTGGAACTGACCAGCAGCAAGACCACTTTCGGTACCAAACAGTCGGTGCTGGGCGTGAAGAACTTCGAGATGAAGAATCGCACCGAAGAGAACGGCAGCAACGCTTCCGGTCGTGCTGACTATAAGGTCGGTGAAGCGACCCTCAACGACAAGAAGATCGGTTCGGCCAACCTGGCCATGAGCCTGAAAAACCTCGACATTCCGTCGGCCATGTCGCTGATGCAGATCTACCAGACCAAGCTCCAGCCTTACGAAAAAGCTGCTGCCGAAGCCACCGCCGCCGGCCTGCCGGCGCCGGAGCTGAACCTGACCGAAGCCGAGTCCACCCAGGTCAAGGCCGACCTGCAGAAACTGCTGGCTGCCGGGCCGCAACTGGCGCTGGAAGACCTGTCGCTGAAAACCGCCAACGGCGAAAGCCGCGCGAGTCTGGTGCTCGACCTGGCCAAGCCACAGTCGATGGACCTGCCGCCGGATCAACTGGGCAAACAGCTGATCGCGCTGCTTGACGTGAATGTGCTGGTGTCCAAGCCGATGCTGGTCGATCTGCTCAGCGTCCAAGCGCAAATCGACGGTCAGACCGATGCCAAAGCCATCGTTGACCAGGCCAGCGCTGGCGCCGACATGTTCGCCGGCATGGCCGTCGGTACGCAGCTGGCGACGCTGGACGGCACCAACGTTGTCACCAAACTGCATTACGCCGCCAATCAGGTGGAATTCAACGGCCAGAAGATGACCGTCGAGCAGTTCGTCGGCTTCCTGATGAGCAAGTTCGGCAGTATCGAACAGCCTCAGTAAACGCCCCGCGCGACAACGAAACGCCCGGCCTCTGCACCCGCAGACGTCGGGCGTTTTGCTGTCTGGCGTCCGGGTTTGCGGCTGGTCGGGCAATCCATCGTCACGAATCTGAACAATTATTGTGTTCTGAATATTGGTCTAGTCTTGCGTGCAAGACTGCTCGGATAAGCTTGGCTGAGCGTTTATTGCTTGGCCTCCGTTACGAAATGGGCAAGGGGGGGCGTTGCTACCCGGCTGGCCATGTAAGGATGCTGACGAATGCCGCGTATTGATGTTCCCGTATTACATCGTGGTTTACGCCCTTTGTTTCGAGTCGCGCTGTGCAGCCAGTTGCTCTGGCCGGCGTTCGCGTTCGCCGATACGGCCTACGATCAAATGGTGCTCGACGCCCGGGCCGGGCATTACACGCCCGCGCTGACCGTTTTGCGTCAGGTGCCGCCGGCCCAGGCCACCACCGGCCAGGTCAGCGATCACCTGCAAATCGCCGGCTGGGCCGGACTCGACGCCGAAGTGGTGCAGGTCTACGAGACTCAGGGTCTTGGCCGTGCACTGCCGGTTCAGGCGCTGACCGCCACCGCCCGGGCCTACCGCAACCTCAAACGCTGGGATCAGGCGATCCAGGTCTACAACAAGGCCCTTACGCTGGAGCCGGACAACGCCGACCTGCAACTGGGTCTGGCACTGACCCAGGCCGACTCCGGCAAGCCTGACGAAGGGGTGATCCGCGCTCGTTCGCTGGTCGCCGCCAAACCCGATGATCCTTCCCGCCGACTGGCGCTGGGCTACGCCCTGAATCGCGCCGGCAAGCCGTACGACGCGCTGTTCGAATACGACCAGGCCTTCATTCGCGCCGGCAACAAACCGGAGGTCGCCCGCGAGTACGTGGTCGCTCTGCAAAAGGCGCGTCTGCCGGAGCCGGCGCTGCGCCTGGCGAAGCAGCGTCCGGGGCTGATCGATCCCGTCACCTTGCGCCGTCTGGAAGGCGATCTGGCTGCCGAACGCGTGCGTCTCGCCGAACTGGCCACCCGCAGTGAAAAAGAGCGCTACGTGATCGCCGACCGCGCTCTGGCCGACTACGACCAGTTGCTCGCCACCTGGACCCCGGACGCCACTGCCCACGACGACGTGACCCGCTGGCGCATCGACCGCATGGGCGCACTCAAGGCCCGGGCGCGTACCGCCGAAGTCATCACTGAATACCAGAAGCTGCAAGCCGAAGGCGTGAAGATTCCGACCTACGCCCTGCGCTGGGTGGCGGCGTCCTATCTGGATCAGCGCCAGCCGGAAATCGCCACCGATCTTTACCGTCAGGTGCTGGCGGCGCGGGACGCCGATGTCGGCGACCGGCTCGAAGACACCACGGCGCTGTATTACTCGCTGCTGGAAAGCGATCGCGCCGAAGAGGCGCGCAAGGTCGCCGAAGATCAGGCGAAGACACAGAAACCGCGCATCGAACTCAAGGGCCTGCCAATCGGCAACCCCAACGACGAATGGATGGACGCCCAGCAACTGGCGGCGCAGGCCGGCACCTACGGTTCCGACCTGCCTCACGGCGAAGAGCGTTTGCAGACCCTGGTGGATCAGGCGCCGGGCAACATCGGCCTGCGCCTGGCCCAGGCCGATCTGTACCTGGCCCGTAACTGGCCGCGCCGCGCGGAAAACCAGCTCAAGGAAACCGAGAGCATCGCGCCGCGCGACATGGGTCTGGAAGTTGCGCAGGCCCGCACCGCCATGGACTTGCAGGAATGGCGGCAGATGGATGCGCTGACCGATGACGTGGTGGCGCGTTTCCCCGACAACCGTCAGGTCCAGCGTCTGGCCCGTGAGCGCGAAGTGCACGACATGTCCGAGTTGCGCGTCGAAGCCTACGGCGGCAAGGCCAACGGCGGCAGCGGTGGCGATGCCGGCGCGGTCACCGGCAGCCGGGATTTCGGCATCCAGACCACCCTTTACAGCCCGCCGATCGATGAAGACTGGCGGGTATTCGCCGGGGCCGGATACGCCACTGGCGATTTCACCGAAGGCACCGGCCACCATCGCTTCCAGCGTGTCGGTCTGGAGTGTCGCACCCGCGACATGACCCTCGAAGCCGAGGTGTCGAACCATTCCTATGGTTTTGGCGACAAGCAGGGCGCGCGTCTGGCAATTGCCCGCGACATCGACGATCACTGGCAATACGGCGGCAGCCTCGAATACCTGTCGGCCGAGACCCCGCTGCGGGCACTCAACAGCGACATCAAGGCCAACGGCGGCAGCGGTTTCATTCGCTGGCGCGCTAACGAGAGCCGCGAGTGGCGGCTGTCGGTCAGCCCGTCGCACTTCAGCGACGGCAACAATCGCGTTGAAGCCTTGCTGACCGGAAAAGAGGGCGTCTACAGCGCGCCGAACCTGCAAGTCGATGCGGGCCTGGAAGTGGGCACCAGCCACAACTCCAAGTCCGATGACGTGCCGTACTTCAACCCGAAGTCGGACTTCAGCGTCATGCCGCTGCTCAACGTCAATCACGTGCTGTACCACCGCTACGAAACGGTCTGGAGCCAGCAGTTCCAGGCCGGTGCGGGTACTTACAGCCAGCGTGATCACGGCACCGGCGGCATGGCATTGCTCGGTTACGGCCAGCGCTACGCCTGGAACGACGTGTTCGAGGTGGGCGGTTTGTTCAGCGTGATCAACCGGCCCTACGACGGTGACCGGGAAACCGATCTGCGTCTGCTCGTCGACCTCACTTTCCGCTTCTAGAAGAGTTTGAAGATGCCTTTGATTTCGCGTTTCATCCTTCTGCTGGGAGTGCTGCTGGTCAGCGCCTGCGCCCAGCAAGCCCCGGCCTTCGTGCCGCCGTCCGAGCGACCGGTAGCCGCCAATGAAAAGCCCTGGCCGAAAAACCACGTGCTGGGCATTGCCTACCACGACGTCGAAGACCGTGACCCCGATCAGGCGGTGGTGGCGGTGCGCACCGAGCGTCTGCTCGAACAGCTCGCCTGGCTGCGGGAGAACAACTACAAACCGGTGACGGTCGACCAGATCATGGCCGCGCGCAAGGGCGGGCCGGAACTGCCGCCCAAGGCGATCCTGCTCAGCTTCGACGACGGTTACGCAAGTTTCTACACCCGCGTGTTGCCGGTATTGCGCGCCTACAACTGGCATGCGCTGCTGGCGCCGGTCGGTACCTGGATCGATACGCCGCTGAACCAACCGGTGGATTTCGCCGGCACGCCGCGTGCGCGCTCGGACTTCCTGACCTGGGCTCAGGTGCGGGAAATCTCGCAGTCGGGTCTGGTGGAAATCGCCGCCCACACTGACGCCAATCACAAAGGCATCCTTGCCAACCCGCAAGGCAACCTGCAGCCGGCGGCCGCGACCCGACGCTACGATCCGGTGAGCAAACGCTACGAATCCGAAGCCGACTTCCAGGCGCGGATCCGCGCCGACGTGCAGGCGATCTCGGAAAAAATCCGCAAGAACACCGGTAAAAAACCGCGCATCTGGGTCTGGCCTTACGGGACGGCGGACGGCACGTCGCTGACCGTGGTCAGCGAAGAAGGCTATGAAATGGCCCTGACCCTTGATGACGGCCTCGATGCCCTCGACAACCTGATGAGCGGGCCGCGTTTCCTGGTGGCTTCCGACCCTGACGGCGAGCACTTCGCCAACAGCGTGGTCGGCGTGCAATCGGATTTCACCATGCGCGTGGTCCACGTGGATCTGGACAACGTTTACGACCCGGACCCGGCGCAGCAGGAAATCAACCTTGGCAAACTGATCCAGCGCATGGCGGACATGGGCGCCAACACCGTGTTCCTGCAAGCCTTCGCCGATCCGAAGGGCGATGGTCTGGTGCATTCGCTGTACTTCCCCAACCGTCATCTGCCGATGCGCGCCGACCTGTTCGACCGTGTCGCCTGGCAATTGCGCACCCGGGCTCACGTGAAGGTCTTTGCGTGGATGCCGGTGCTGAGTTTCGAGCTGGATTCGAAGCTGCCACGGGTGACGCGCTGGGATCCGAAAACCGGCACGACCGCTGTCGACCCGGATCAATACAAACGCCTGTCGCCGTTCGATCCCGAAGTGCGGCGGATCATCGGCGAGATCTACGAAGATGTGGCGCGCCTGACTTCGGTCGACGGCATTCTCTACCACGACGACGCTGTGCTTTCAGACTTCGAAGACGCCGGCCCTCTGGCGCTGAAGGCCTATGCCGCGAACGGCTTGCCGGGCTCGATCGCCGCCCTGCGTGACGATCCGGCAGCGATGCAGCGCTGGACGCGGTTCAAAAGCCGTTACCTGATCGACTTCACCAACGAACTGACCGCCAAGGTGCGCGCGATTCGTGGCCCGCAAGTGCTTACCGCACGCAACATCTTCGCCGAGCCGGTGCTCAACCCGCACAGCGAAGCGTGGTTCGCGCAGAACCTCGACGACTTCCTCGTGAGCTACGACTGGACGGCGCCGATGGCCATGCCGCTCATGGAAAAACAGACCCATGCGCAATCCGGCCCGTGGCTCGAAGAACTGGTGGCGAAGATCAAACAGCGCCCCGGTGCGCTGGATCGCACGGTGTTCGAACTGCAGGCCCGGGACTGGACGAAAAAGGACCAGGCCGACATAGACGGTGCGCAACTGGCCGACTGGATGGGTCGCCTCAAGCGTCAGGGCGCCACCAGTTTCGGCTACTACCCGGACAACTTCCTCGAGAACCTGCCGGACCTGAAAACCGTGCGGCCTGCGCTCTCCAACAAATGGAACCCATGACATGCTGGATAGACTGCTGGCCCTGCTGGTTCTGGCGATCGTCCTCGGCTTCCCGCTGGGGCTGATCTTCCTGGTCACCGGGCAATTCCTGATGGACTTCGTGTTCTTCTACCCGCTGTTCATGTCCGGGTTGTGGATTTCCGGTGGCCTGTATTTCTGGCTGCACTGGGAGCGGCACTGGCCGTGGAAGGACGACACCCTGCCGCCACCGCTGGAAGGCGAACCGCTGATTTCGATCCTGATCCCTTGCTACAACGAGGGCGACAACGCGGCCGACACCATCCACGCGGCGCTGGCGCAGCATTACCCGAACATCGAAGTCATCGCGATCAACGACGGGTCCAAGGACAACACCGCCGAAGTGCTGGATGCACTGGCCAAGGAAGATCCACGGCTGCGGGTGCTGCACCTGGCGGAAAACCAGGGCAAGGCTGTAGCCCTGCGCATGGGCGCCATCGCTGCGCGCAGCGAATACTTGGTGTGCATCGACGGTGATGCGTTGCTGGCGCCGAACACCGCCGCTTATCTGGTGGCGCCGATGCTCGACAACGCACGACTGGGCGCGGTGACCGGCAACCCACGAATCCGCACGCGTTCGACATTGGTCGGGCGGGTTCAGGTCGGTGAGTTCTCGTCGATCATCGGGCTGATCAAGCGCACCCAGCGGGTGTTCGGGCGGATCTTCACCGTGTCGGGTGTGATCGTCGCGTTCCGCCGTACCGCGCTCAACCGGGTCGGCTACTGGAGCCCGGACATGATCACCGAAGACATCGACATCAGCTGGAAGCTGCAACTGGACCACTGGAGCATTTTCTACGAGCCCCGTGCCCTGTGCTGGATCCTGATGCCGGAAACCCTGCGTGGTCTGTGGAAGCAGCGCCTGCGCTGGGCCCAGGGCGGCGCCGAAGTGCTGTTCAAGAACATTCGCGGGATCTGGCAGTACCGTCACCGTTACCTGTGGCCGCTGCTGTTTGAATACTGCCTGTCGACCGGTTGGGCGTTCACCTTCCTGTTGTCGGTGATCTTCTGGGCCGTCGGCAAGTTCGTGGTCATGCCTGAAGCCATTGCCGTCGATCACCTCATGCCTCCGGCGTTCACCGGGTTGCTGCTGGCGTTTGTCTGCCTGGTGCAGTTCGCGGTCAGCATCATCATCGACCGTCGTTACGAGCCGGGCCTGGGCAAGACCATGTTCTGGGTGGTGTGGTACCCGATCGCGTTCTGGTTCGTGAGCCTGCTGACCACGCTGGTCAGTTTCCCCAAAGTATTGTTCGGCCAACACCAGAAGCGTGCGCGCTGGGTCAGTCCCGACCGGGGTATCAAGCCGCTCGGGGACGATGAAGAGGAGGTTATCAAATGAAAATCATCCGGACCCGCCAACGGCCGTTTCTGGTGGCGGTCGATGCGTTCTTCACGGTGCTGGCCTGGGTCGGCCTGCTGTATCTGCTGGTGCGCGGCCTGTGGCCGTTGATCGAGACCCACGAAGGCGGGCCGCGCATCGACAATTCGGCGTTCGAAGCCCTCGGCACTTTGCAGATTTATCTGTGGGTGGCGTTGGTCAACGCCGTGATCCTGATCGGCTGGGCGCGCTATCAGCAACGCAAGAGCCGAAGCTTCGCCCAGCGCCGCCTGCCGTCCCCGGTGGTCGACGATGAAGGGCTGAGCCGCAGCTTCAAACTGTGCGACGAGCGCTTTCAGAAACTGCGCGGGCCGGGCGTGATGACCATCCACAACGATCAGGACGGCGACGTCAGCCACGTGGTGCCGCATCTGTGGCCGGTCCAGCCGGAAGAACTGCCGCCACCGCTGGCGCCTCTGGAACATCCTCGGGTGATCTTTCTGCACGCCGAGGATGACGACAACCGCGAGCCGCTGAACCGGATCACCTGACGGCGCGAACCAGTCGCCAGGCTTCATCCATTGGCAGCGGTTGCTTCATGCGTTCGGCGAGCAGGGCCATCGCCCGTTCCTCTTCGCAGGCCACCGCTGCCACCACCACGCCCTTGCTCCCGAACAGCCCGATAAACGGCGGCTGTTCGGGTTCGCCGATAAATTCGACCGCATCCCACGCCTCGGCGTGACCGAGATAGTCGTAGTTGCGGCCGAAATGCCAGGTCCAGAAATACGGCACGTCCAGGTAATGCTCATCGCCACCGAGCAGGTTCGCGGCGACGATCCGCGCGTGCTGCTGGGCCAGGCGCCAGTGTTCGATGCGCTGTGGTTTGCCGTTCAACGGGAAGGTGGCGATATCGCCAATCGCCCACAGGCTGTCGGCGACGCGCAGGCTGGCATCGACTAACAGCGATTGATCCTCTTCGCGCGGCAGGTCGCCGAACGCTTCGGTGGCCGGGTGTACGCCGATTCCCGCTAATACCAGATCCGCCGAAAGACGCAGACCGTTGTCGAGCAACACCGCTTCGACCTTGCCGTCGCCGGTGATCTCCCTGGCTTCGTGATCGGTGATGAATTGCACGCCGTTTTCTTCGTGCAGCGCGCGGATCGCCTTGCCGACGGCTTCACCGAATTGCGCCGCGAACGGAATGGCATGGCGCGCCAGCAGCGTCACCTCGAGACCGTGCTGGCGCAGGGCCGAAGCGCATTCGAGCGCAATGAAACTGTCACCGATGATCACCGCGCGCTGGCCGGGTTGGGCGGCGTCCATGATGGATTGCGCCTGGGCTTTGGAGCGCAGGACAAACACTTGAGGCAGGTCAGCGCCGGGCAGTTTCAGCGCGTTCGGCGTTGCGCCGGTGGCCAGCACCGCCGCGTTGTAATTCAGTGTGCGGTCATCGCTCAGGTGAAGGGTCTTGGTTTCGACATCAAGCCCGCTGACCTCGCCTGAAACCCGGTTGATGTGTTGTTCGCGGTAAAAGTCGTCATCACGCAGGGGCGGGGTTTCCGGCGGCGGCATTTCCCCGGACAGCACAAATTTGCTCAGCACCGTGCGGTCGTAGCCGGTGTCCGGTTCGCGGTCGATCAGCACGATCCGCCCGCCGAAGCCTTTTTCCCGCAGAGCGGCGGCGCAGGCCGTTCCCCCGGCACCGGCGCCGACGATGACAAAGGTGCGCGGATCGTCCTGCGGCGGGGTGTGCGGATCCGGCAGTGGCTGGTCATCGACCCACACCTCGTCGCCGCGCAGTTCCAGCGGATAGCGCTTGAGGCTGTCCAGCGCCGGAGGCTCGCACAAGGCGCCATCTTCGGCGCGAAAGGCTGCCTTGTGCCACGGGCAGATCAGTCGGCCGTGGCACAACGCGCCTTCCGCCAGCGGCGCACCGGCGTGCGGGCATTCCCCCTGAAAGGCGCGCAACTGGCCGGCGGCGCGCAGCAGGACGATCTTGCAGTCGCCGATTTGCACCTCCAGCCCACGGTCTTCAGGCACATCGGCGAAACGGGCGACACGGTGCAGGGTCATGGTCGTGCTCCTCACAGGCATTTCTCTTACGAGTTTGGGCTGCATTGCGAGGTTCAGCCATTTCCCACTGCCACGGCACGAACGGTACGGCTATAGTTTGCAGGCCGACGAAGGCCCAACTGCACAAGGTGCTCCCGGAATGACCCGATTGACCTCTCTCAACCCTTGGCTGGCGGCCGTTGCCGTCGCCCTTTGCGTGCAGTTTCCGGCGCAGGCCCAGGAGCGTTTCACCCTCAGCATTCCCGGTGTGTCGGATAACCGTCTGTTCACCTCGGCGGCGGCCAGCGATGCGGCCGGCTGCGGCGGCAAGAACCAGTCGCCGGCCCTGAGCTGGAATGCCGGCCCGAGCGGAACCCTGAGCTACGCCATCGTCATGCACGATCCGGACGGCCAGAAAGGCGCGGGCGTCGATCACTGGGTTCACTACGGCATCAAGGCCACGACCCGGCAGATTCCCGCCGGCGTTGGCGCCAAATCGGCCCTTGAAGGCGTCGGTGGCACCAACAGCAAAGGCACCACCAGCTACATCGGCCCATGCCCACCGGTCGGCGACAGCGCGCACCACTACATCATCCAGATCTACGCCCTCGATCTGGCCCCGGACGCCTTGCCTGCCGGCCTGACCCGCGCCCAGCTGATGGAGAAAATCAAAGGCCACGTGCTGCGCAACAGCAGTGCGGTGCGGCGTTATCACCGCTGAAAAAATTTTCGGCGAGGTTTAACCCGAACTGAAAGGGCTGCCCGTCTCAGGGGATGAATGGATCAATTCTTCCCCGAGGTCAGCCCCCATGTCCCTTCCTTCCACGCTTCTGCGCCCTCTTGCTGCCAGTGTGTTGCTGGTGGTTGCCGGTTGCGGTGTTTCTTCCAGCCCGGAAACCACCGTCGCACCGCCTCCGGCGCAGACCGAACTGAAATCTTCCGTGCAGCCTGAAGCGGTGTTGGCCGATAGCGCGATGGCCAAGCGCAGTGCATTGGCGGCGCCGATCGCCCGTTTTGCACCGATGCCGGCCGGTGAAAGTTATCCACAAGGCTATCGCGACGAACAGCGCGAGCAGTACGCCAAGCTGGCCGACAACCCGATCCACAGTGTCGCCGAAACCCCGGTCTCGACCTTTAGCGCCGACGTCGACACCGGCGCCTACGCCAATGTGCGACGGCTGCTCAATCAGGGTCGACTGCCGCCGGAAGGCGCGGTGCGGCTGGAGGAGATGGTCAATTACTTTCCCTACGACTACGCGCTGCCGAGCGATGGCTCGCCCTTCGGCGTGACCACCGAACTGGCCGCTTCACCGTGGAACCCGCACACCCGCTTGCTGCGTATCGGCATCAAGGCCTCCGATCGCGCGGTGGCGGAACTGGCCCCGGCCAATCTGGTGTTTCTGGTGGATGTGTCCGGCTCGATGGACCGCCCCGAAGGCTTGCCGCGGGTCAAAAGCACCCTGAAGTTGCTGGTCGATCAATTGCGCGAACAGGATCGGGTGTCGTTGGTGGTGTATGCCGGCGAGTCCAGAGTGGTGCTGGAGCCGACTTCCGGACGGGAAAAGGCGAAAATTCGCACAGCCATCGAGCAATTGACTGCCGGCGGCTCGACCGCCGGCGCTTCAGGCATCGAGCTGGCTTATCAGATGGCGCAGCAGGCGTTCATCCCCAAAGGCATCAACCGCATCCTGTTGGCCACCGACGGTGACTTCAACGTCGGCATCAGCGACTTCGACAGCCTGAAACAAATGGCTGTGGATAAGCGCAAGACCGGCATTTCCCTGACCACCCTGGGTTTCGGTGTGGATAACTACAATGAACACCTGATGGAACAACTGGCCGATGCCGGCGACGGTAACTACGCCTACATCGACAACCTGCGCGAAGCGCGCAAGGTACTGGTGGATCAACTCGGTTCGACCCTCGCCATGGTGGCGAAAAACGTCAAGTTGCAGGTCGAGTTCAACCCGGCGCAGGTCAGCGAATACCGCCTGCTCGGCTACGAAAATCGCGCGTTGAAGCGTGAGGATTTCAGCAATGACAAGGTCGATGCCGGTGAAATCGGTGCAGGCCATACGGTGACGGCGTTGTATGAAATTGTCCCGACGGGCGAGAAGGGCTGGCTGGAACCGCTGCGCTACGGAAAAACCGACGCGGTTGTTTCCGAGAAGAAAGGAGAATTGGCAATGCTGCGTGTGCGATATCAAAAGCCTGAGGGTGGGAAAAGTCTGCTGATCGAGCGGCCGATTGCCAGTCAGGTGGCGCCGGCCAGTGAAGACCTGCGTTTCGCTGCCGCCGTCGCTGCGTTTTCCCAGCAACTCAAGGACGGCCGCTACACCGGTGAATTCAGCCTCAAGGATACCGAAGCCCTGGCCCGAGGTGCCCGTGGCGATGACCGTTTCGGCCTGCGCAACGAGTTCGTGCAACTGGTGGAACTGGCGCAGAGTCTGCGTACGTCTACTGCCTCCAACGCACTGTCCACTGAGCGACGGATTGAATAGTGAGCCGCCTCAAAGGCTTCATCACACAGCTGTTTGCCTCCGCCGACAGCCTTGAGGCCAGCAGCGACGAATCGCTGCTGGCCCGTTATCGCGAGGGTGACGGCAAGGCGTTCGAGATCCTGTACGCCCGCCATCGGCAGAGTCTTTATCGGTTTCTGCTCGGTTTGAGCGGCAAACCTGAACTGGCCGATGAGGTTTTCCAGGAGACCTGGCTGAGCCTGATCCGCAGTACCAGTCAGCCACAGGGCCGGGCGACCTTTCGTACATGGTTGTTCCAGATTGCCCGCAATCGCCTGATCGATCACTGGCGCAAACACGGTGCCCGACAACCGCTGCATGACAGCTACGATGAGCAAACCCACGCCGTCAGCGACGATGCGTCCGATCCCGAACAACTGCTCAACCTCAGCCGCGACAGCCAGCGCCTGGAGAGCGCCCTGCAATCCTTGCCCGCCGACCAACGCGAAGTGTTTCTGCTGCGCGCCCACGGCGACCTCGACCTGGCGCAAATCGCCAGCCTCACCGAAACACCGCTGGAAACCGTCAAGAGCCGCTTGCGCTACGCCCAGCAAAAACTGCGTCGGCTGCTGGCCGAGGAGGTACTGACATGACGGACGCCCGCCCGACACCCGAAGAGCAAGTGCTCAAGCACGTGCGCGAACAGCACGACGCCGAACCGCCGGCGCATCTCGATGCGCTGATCCTCGACGCCGCCCGCCGTGAAACCCCGGCGCCACGGCAGAGCCTGTGGCAACGCTGGCTCAAGGCCTGCCAGCAACCGCGCTACCAGGTGGTTTTTGCCAGTCTGGTCGGCATCGCGCTGATGCTGTCGCTGGTGCAGCGCGGGCCGGAACCCGTGGCTCAATACGATTTCGCCCCTGCTGCCAAACCGGCCGCACCAGTGGCCCGCCAGGAGGCCCGATCACTGTCGGCTCCCGCCGGCGCACTTTCTGCGCCAGCTCCCGCAATGGCCCCCGCGCCGATGGCGGATATGGCTGCGCCGATGCAGAGCGAATCGATCAGCGCCGACTCGGCGGACGAAGCCAAGGTCAGCAAGCGCGCCGCCGCCCCGGTCAACGGTCTCGACGAGCAACTGCGCGAAGTCCTGCGCCTGCGCGAGTCCGGCCAGTCGAAAGCGGCCGACAGCCTGTTCAACAACCTGCACAAGCGCTACCCGAACGTGAATCTCGACCTGCGACTGGAAAAAATCCGCAAGAACTGACCGTATCAGCCATCCGCCATTTGGCATTGACCCGCAAAAACGCGCACTATCGGGTCATTGCCGATGCGCTGGAGGATGCCGTGGCCCAAAAAATCGACCGCATCGCCCAAATGCTCAACTGCCCGGTAAAGGGTGAGGAACTGCGGCGGGCAGTGACGGAGAGTCGCAAGGAGTTTCTTCTGGCCAAACAGGCCGAAGAGGATCTGGAGGAAGACGTTCTCGATGATGACTTGATCGAGGACGAAGAAGCCGATGATGAATATGACGAGTTTGACTGGACGACGGAGTGAGTCGCCAGTCGGCAGGCACAAAAAAGCCCCGGACCATCACAGTCCGGGGCTTTCTCGTTTAAATCAATGGCGCACCAGGCGGGATTCGAACCCACGACCCCTGCCTTCGGAGGGCAGTACTCTATCCAGCTGAGCTACTGGTGCAGCGGGCGACATCATACCTAGGTCGGCTCGGGGCGTCCATGCCGGGTTTTGGCGCTTATTGTCAGTGCGCGTGTCGGTCGAAAACCCTGCATTCCATAAAGCTGTAACGTCCTGCAAAAGGCTCGCTTGGCGCTTTGGCGGGACTGAACTATGGTTTTGCTGCGGCGAGGGCTTGATGCTCGTTGATCTGAAATATTCAGCAAAAGCGGCGTTTTTGTTCTTTTTTTCGAACGCCCTATTGTCCTTCAACCCCTTTGAACCTAGGATTCGTTTGAGATTTCAAACGCTCCTTATCCAGGTGCTGAGCCGCACGCGTTTTGAGTCGTGCGCTATTTATGTGCCAGCCCGGTAAATGATTTCCCTGACGGCAGCCTTGCGAGGCGCCTTTCTACAATCATAATTTTGCTCCGCGCCTTGCGCGGTGCTGTTAAGGAAAGCCGACATGCAGCTTAAAGACACCCAGTTGTTCCGCCAGCAAGCCTTCATCGATGGCGCATGGGTCGACGCGGACAACGGTCAGACGATCAAGGTCAACAACCCGGCCACCGGCGAAATTCTGGGCACCGTGCCGAAAATGGGCGCTGCTGAAACCCGCCGCGCCATCGAAGCCGCCGACAAGGCGCTGCCGGCCTGGCGTGCACTGACCGCCAAGGAGCGTGCAGGCAAGCTGCGTCGCTGGTTCGAACTGATGATCGAGAACCAGGACGACCTCGCTCGCCTGATGACCCTCGAGCAGGGCAAACCACTGGCCGAAGCCAAGGGCGAAATCGTTTACGCCGCTTCGTTCATCGAGTGGTTCGCTGAAGAAGCCAAGCGCATTTACGGCGACGTGATTCCGGGCCACCAGCCGGACAAGCGCCTGATCGTGATCAAACAACCGATCGGCGTGACCGCCGCCATCACCCCGTGGAACTTCCCGGCGGCGATGATCACTCGTAAGGCAGGTCCTGCGCTGGCCGCCGGTTGCACCATGGTGCTCAAGCCTGCTTCGCAAACCCCGTTCTCCGCATTCGCTCTGGCCGAACTGGCCCAGCGCGCCGGCATCCCTAAAGGTGTGTTCAGCGTGGTGTCCGGCAGCGCCGGCGACATCGGCAGCGAGCTGACCAGCAACCCGATCGTGCGCAAACTGTCCTTCACCGGTTCGACCGAAATCGGTCGTCAGCTGATGTCGGAATGCGCCAAGGACATCAAGAAAGTCTCCCTGGAACTGGGCGGCAACGCGCCGTTCATCGTGTTCGACGACGCGGACCTGGATAAGGCCGTCGAAGGCGCGATCATTTCCAAGTACCGCAACAACGGCCAGACCTGCGTCTGCGCCAACCGTCTGTACATTCAGGATTCGGTCTACGACGCGTTCGCCGAGAAGCTGAAAGTGGCCGTCGCCAAGCTGAAGATCGGCAACGGTCTGGAAGAAGGCACCACCACTGGCCCGCTGATCGACGAGAAAGCCGTGGCCAAGGTGCAAGAGCACATCGCTGACGCGGTGAGCAAAGGCGCAACCGTTCTGGCCGGCGGCAAGCCGATGGAAGGCAACTTCTTCGAGCCGACCATCCTGACCAACGTGCCGAAAGACGCAGCGGTGGCCAAGGAAGAAACCTTCGGTCCGCTGGCGCCGCTGTTCCGCTTCAAAGACGAAGCCGACGTGATCGCGATGTCGAACGACACCGAGTTCGGTCTGGCCTCGTACTTCTACGCTCGCGACCTGGGCCGTGTGTTCCGTGTAGCTGAAGCCCTGGAATACGGCATGGTCGGCGTCAACACCGGGCTGATCTCCAACGAAGTCGCGCCGTTCGGCGGCATCAAGGCCTCGGGCCTGGGCCGTGAAGGCTCCAAGTACGGCATCGAAGATTACCTGGAAATCAAATACCTCTGCCTGGGCATCTAAGCCTCGGTAGAAGATCGCTGTAAACGCAAAGGGCACGAGAGCGCTGTCCCTTTGCGTCGTTTCAAACCGGAATTTTCTCTGCGGCCGGGAACGCCGTGGCAGTCGATCATCGCATGCTGCCACCGCCGATTCCTCCCGCTTTATCCTTGAACCACGCCGCCCGATGAGCGGCGAATGAGGACTGTAATGAGCAAGACTAACGCTGAACTGATGGCCCGTCGTACCGCAGCTGTTCCACGTGGTGTTGGCCAGATTCACCCGATCTTCGCCGAGTCCGCGAAGAACGCGACCGTGACCGACGTTGAAGGTCGCGAGTTCATCGACTTCGCTGGCGGTATCGCTGTACTGAACACCGGCCACGTGCACCCGAAAATCATCGCCGCCGTGACCGAGCAGCTGAACAAGCTGACTCACACCTGCTTCCAGGTTCTGGCTTACGAACCGTACGTCGAGCTGTGCGAGAAAATCAACGCTCGCGTACCGGGCGACTTCGCCAAGAAAACCCTGCTGGTGACCACTGGTTCCGAAGCCGTTGAAAACGCCGTGAAAATCGCCCGTGCCGCCACTGGCCGTGCTGGCGTGATCGCCTTCACCGGCGCTTACCACGGTCGCACCATGATGACCCTGGGCCTGACCGGTAAAGTCGTGCCTTACTCGGCCGGCATGGGCCTGATGCCAGGCGGCATCTTCCGCGCGCTGTACCCGAACGAACTGCACGGCGTGAGCATCGACGACTCGATCGCTTCCATCGAACGCATCTTCAAGAACGACGCCGAGCCGAAAGACATCGCCGCGATCATCATCGAGCCTGTGCAGGGTGAAGGTGGTTTCTACGTCGCGCCGAAAGAGTTCATGAAGCGTCTGCGTGCCCTGTGCGACCAGCACGGCATCCTGCTGATCGCTGACGAAGTGCAGACCGGCGCTGGCCGTACCGGCACTTTCTTCGCCATGGAACAGATGGGCGTTGCTGCCGATCTGACCACCTTCGCCAAATCCATCGCTGGCGGCTTCCCGCTGGCCGGTGTCTGCGGCAAGGCCGAATACATGGACGCCATCGCTCCAGGCGGCCTGGGCGGCACCTACGCCGGTAGCCCGATCGCTTGCGCCGCGGCCCTGGCCGTGATGGAAGTGTTCGAAGAAGAAAAACTGCTGGATCGCTGCAAGGCTGTCGGCGAGCGTCTGGTCACCGGCCTGAAAGCCATCCAGGCCAAGTACCCGGTGATCGGCGAAGTCCGTGCCCTGGGCGCCATGATCGCGGTCGAGCTGTTCGAAAACGGCGACAGCCACAAGCCAAACCCGACCGCCGTCGCGGCTGTCGTGGCCAAGGCGCGTGACAAGGGCCTGATCCTGCTGTCCTGCGGCACCTACGGCAACGTTCTGCGCGTCCTGGTACCGCTGACCTCGCCGGACGAGCAACTGGACAAAGGCCTGGCGATCATCGAAGAGTGCTTCTCGGAGCTGTAATCCGTAGCACCGTGTGATCGGATCGACAAAAAACCCGCTTCGGCGGGTTTTTTCATGCCCGGAGAAACACCTGTGCGGTTTTCAGGTTGTACCGAAACGCCAGCATTGGCTAAGGTTCAAGCATTGCAAGGGAGGGCGAGCATGACTGCCGTCGAATTACCCGCTGTACCCCGAGTGCTGATTGCCGAGGCCGATCCCTGGTCGCGTGACCTGCTCAAACAAGTGTTGCTGAATGTGCGCTGCGATGCGCGGCTGGATCTGTGCGCCGATGGCCAGGAGGCAATGACGCTGCTCAGCGAAGTGCCCTATGACCTGGCGATCGTAGACTGGGAGTTGCCCGGCGTCGATGGCTTGAACGTGTTGCGCAGCGTGCGCCAGCGCAAACGCAATCCGCCGCTGCCGTTCATTCTGATGAGCAGTCGCAACGACAGCGCCAGCGTGCGCGAAGCCTTGCCGCTGGCGCCGACCGCTTATCTTGCCAAACCCCTGAACATGGAAAGCCTGACCGAGCGTTTGCAGGGGCTGCTGCTGAACGCCGGTGAGGAAGTGTTCTGCGAAGTACCGGCGCTGGCGCCGGGCATGACATTGTCGGTGTTCCTCGAACGCCGCCGCGAGCAGGCCGACGGCGCGCCGCTGATGACCGACGTGCAGGTGGCGGTCAAGCGCAGCCTCAATCCCAACGGCCTGGATCTGAAGCTGCTGGAAGAGGAAATCCGCACCGACCCGCAGATCACCGCCGTGTTGATCGCCGCCGCCAACAGCGCCGCCCAGCATCATGGCGCGCCGGTGCAGACCCTGGCGCAGGCGCTGCATCGTCTGGGCACCGGGCAAAGCATGAACCTGATCCTTGGCCTGGCACTCAAGCGCAGCGCCCGACTCAGCGACCCGTGTCTGGCCGACTACGCCGAGCGCTATTGGGGCCTGTCGCTGCACACCGCCGAGTACGCCCGCACGCTGGCGCGGTTGCTCGATCTGGATCAGGAGCGCTGCTATTGCGCCGGGATGCTCCATCGCCTCGGCGATCTGGCGTTGCTGCGTTGTCTTCAAGAGTGGAAGCAGGCCGGCGGCGAGCTGGATGAGCTGGAGGAAGTCGGCGATGCGCTGGCCGAATTCGGTGCGGCGTATGGCTCGGCGTTGCGTACTCGCTGGCGCCTGCCGCTGGAGTTGCGCGAGCTGATTGCCTCGGTCTACCAGCTCGGTGGCGGGGTGTATTCCCGCGAGGCACTGGTGATGAATATGGCGGCGCAGATGGCGCGGCTGACCGAGCATGAGGGCGTTGAGGAGCTGGCCAAGAGCCGCACGGCGCGCTTGCTCAAGATCGGCTTGCCGGAGCTGATGCGGATGCGCAAATAGCGGCTTGATTGCGCATCCGCTCTTGAATCAGGCGGAAATGATCCGGTTCTTGCCTTGGCGCTTGGCCTCGTACATCGCCGCGTCTGCGCGGGCGAACAGGGTGTCGAGGCTTTCGTCATCCGGGGTGAGGCTGGTCAGGCCCTGGCTGACGGTGATGCCGAAGGTCTGATCGGCGTGATTGAAGCTCAGTCGATGAATTTCCCGTTGCAGCCGTTCGGCCACCTGCATCGCCATGTCCGGCGCACAGCCCGGGAAAACCGCAGCAAACTCCTCACCACCAATCCGCCCGAACAGGTCCCCCCGGCGCAATGATGCCCGCCCGCATTCGGCGATCCGTTGCAGCACGTTGTCGCCCTCCGGGTGGCCGTAGGTGTCGTTGATCACTTTGAAGTCATCGATGTCCAGCAGCAGGAATGCCATTTGCGCGCCTTGCAGGCGGGCTTGTTCAAATTCCCGGTGGGCGCATTCGAAGAAGTGCCGGCGATTGCTGCTCTGGGTCAATACGTCGGTGGTGGCCAGACGTTGCAGCTCGGTTTCCATTTGCTTCTTGTCGGTGATGTCTTCGGCGATGCCGACGATGATCACCGGTTGCCCCGGTTCGTCCTGACGATTGATGAAGCACTTGTCGCTGACCCAGCGAACCTGGCCGTCGGCGGCGATGATCCGGTATTCGCGGTCTTCCACGGCGCCTTTGTGCAGCACTTCGGCGAGGCTGCGTTCGGCGTATTCCAGATCGTCCGGGTAAATGCTGTCGCGCCACTGGTTGTAGTCGGCCAGCAGCAGAGCGGCGGAGCGGCCGAAAATCCGTTCGTAGGCGGGGCTGACGTACAGCACCTGACGGGTTTCCCAATTGAAGGCCCAAAGCACGGCGTTGACGCTGACCAGCAGCGAGCTGAACAGTTGCTCGCGTTCGCTCAGCCGGGCGACTTCGCCCTGGGCGTGCATCAATGCCATCAGGGTCTGCGCGGCCTCGGGCCACTGGGGAGGGGATGAGTCTTTTTGATTGTTGTTGACCATCGACACGAATCTCAAAGGGCGTGCCGATCAATCGACAACGGCCACGGGAAAACCCGCCGGGGGTGGCGAAGTTTCTTTGAGATAGGGGATCGAGGGTGAAGTTCCGAAGGGTGCGCACGGGAACCGGGCGCACCGATCAACGGCACTCAGGCGGCGACAGGACGCAGCGAGTAGGTTTTCAACTGGTCGGCGAATTCACGCAGGGACTGGATGCCACTGGCCTCGGCCTCGTGTACCCATTCCTTGATGGCGGCGAGCATGTCGTGGCCATTTGCGCTGGTCTTGACCCAGATCTGCTGCAGGGCCAGACGTTTCTCGTAGATTACCTTCAGCGCCTGGCTGTGCTCGAGCATGTTCTGGATGCGCGCGTGGTGGCGATCTTCCAGCAGACTGGTTTCCCGCGAGAGCAGGCGTTTGGCCCGGTGGAACTGGTGGCGTACCGAATGATCGACCTTGGCCAGTTCCTGTTTGACCAGCGGGCCGATCACCAGCTTGCGGTACTGGGCCATGATCTGGAAGCGGTTGTTGAGGATCGCCATGGCGGTGTCCATGTCCAGGCTGCCCTTGCCTTCGACGCGGTGGGCGATCGGCGCGACCCGCTGGACCTTGGCCAGACGCAGGAAGCTGAAGACCTGGATCCAGGCCCAGCCGAGGTCGAACTCCCATTTCTTGACCGACAGCTTGGCCGAGTTGGGGTAGGTGTGATGGTTGTTGTGCAGTTCTTCGCCGCCGATCAGGATGCCCCAAGGCACCAGATTGGTCGCCGCGTCGCGGCATTCGAAGTTGCGGTAGCCGACGGCATGGCCGAGACCGTTGACCACGCCGGCCGCCCAGACCGGGATCCACATCATCTGGATCGCCCAGATGGTGATGCCGATGGTGCCGAACAGCAGCAGATCGACGACGGCCATGATCGCCACGCCCAGCAAACGGTAGCGGCTGTAGAGGTTGCGCTCGATCCAGTCTTCGGGGCAGTTCTTGCCGTAGATGCGCAGGGTTTCCGGGTTCTGCGCTTCTTCGCGGTACAGCTCGGCACCTTTGCGCAGGACGGTGGAAAGACCCTTGACGACCGGACTGTGCGGGTCATCTTCGGTTTCGCATTTGGCGTGGTGCTTGCGGTGGATGGCGGTCCACTCGCGGGTGTTCTGCGCCGTGGTCAGCCACAGCCAGAAACGGAAGAAATGCTTCAGGCCGGCATTCAGCTCCAGGGAGCGATGGGCCGAGTAGCGGTGCAAGTAGACCGTGACGGCAACGATCGTCACGTGGGTCATCACCAGGGTGACGGCGACCAGTGACCAGGCCGACAAGCCAAGAAAACCTTCGTACCACATAGGCTATAGGGCCCTCGATAAAGAAAAAACAGCCGTTGCATTATCACCAAGCACACAGATAAAACCAGTCGCCCTTTCAGATAAGAGATGGCTGGATGTTTCTTGACCTATAATCCCGACATTTTTGTAGGGACATGGACGGCCGAATGTCTGCCACATACCGCGATGCTTTGCGTGCAGCGCTGCTTTACCTGGTCCTTGCCGTTGTCTGGCTGCAAGGTACTGGCTATTTATTGAACAGTTTCTTCGATAACTCTGACGAACTGCTGCGCTGGCAGCTGATCAACGGCTACCTGTTCGTAGCCCTCAGCGCCGGGTTGATCTTCCTGGCCCGGGCGCGGCTGTTCGAATGCCTGGGCATCGGTGCCCGATTGCGTGAGCGCCAGGCGGATCGCGAAAGACTGCGTCAGGCCGCTGCGGTATTCGATTGCACCCGCGAAGGCGTGCTGGTCACGGACCGGCAGGGGCTGATCGTCCACGTCAACCGCGCGTTCATGGAAATCACCGGCTACCGGCGTGAAGAAGTCATTGGCCAGCAGCCCAGTCTGTTCAAGTCCGGCCACCATCCTCCGGGGTTCTATCAGGCGATGTTCGCCACGCTGCAGGCGAAGGATGAATGGAGCGGCGAAATCTGGAACCGGCGCAAGAGCGGTGAAATCTACCCGCAATGGCAGACGATCCGGGTCATTCGTGACGATGACAACCGTCTCAGCCATTACGTCGCGGTGTTTTCCGACATCAGCGCGATCAAGGATTCCGAGCACGAACTCAAGCACCTGGCCCACCACGATCCGCTGACCGACCTGCCCAACCGCCTGCTGTTCAGCGACCGCGCCGAACAGGCGCTGGCATCGGCGCAGACGCACAAGCGCGGCTGCGCATTGCTGATGATCGATCTGGACCATTTCAAACTGATCAACGACAGCCTCGGCCACACCATTGGTGACCGTTTGCTCAAGGCCGTCGCGGCGCGTTTGCAGGGGTTGTTCGGGCCGGGCATCACCCTGGCGCGGCTGGGCGGCGATGAATTCGCTGTTCTGCTGGAAAGTTGTCCACAGCCGGCACAGGCGGCATCGCTGGCTCAGCGTATTCTCGATGCGCTCAAGGAGCCGTTCTGCCTCGACGGCCATGAACTGTTCATCAACGCCAGCCTCGGCATCAGCCTGTTTCCCAGCGATGCACTGAGCGCCGAACAACTGTTGCGTAACGCCGACGCGGCGCTGTTCAAGGCCAAGAGCAGTGGCCGCAACGGCTACGCGTTGTACACCGAAGAACTCACGGCCCACGCCCAGCAGCGGGTCGAGATCGCCTTTGAACTGCGCCGTGCCCTGGAGCAGCAGGAGTTGCGGGTCTACTACCAACCGGTACACGACCTGAAAACCAGTCGCCTGATCGGCGTCGAGGCGCTGGTGCGTTGGGAACATCCGCAGCGGGGGCTGGTGTCGCCGGCGGAGTTCATCCCGATTGCCGAGCGCACCGGGCTGATCTCGGAAATCGACGCCTGGGTCATGCAACAGGCCTGCCGGCAGATGTGCCAATGGCAGCAGGCCGGGGTGGTGCTGTCGTTTGTCGCGGTAAACGTGTCGTCACGTTTGTTCGCCCGCCGCGAGTTGTACGAGCAGGTTGCGCAGGTGCTGCACGAAACTGGCCTGGATCCGGCGTATCTGGAACTGGAGGTCACCGAAAGCGCGGTGATGGACGATCCGGAAGTCGCACTGGAGCAGATGCACCGTCTGCGCGAGCTGGGCATTCGTCTGGCCATCGATGACTTCGGCACCGGTTATTCGTCGTTGCTGCGGCTCAAGCGCCTGCCGGTGCAGAAACTCAAGATCGATCAGGGTTTTGTCGCCGGCTTGCCTTGGGACGAGGACGATGCGGCGATTGTCCGGGTGATCATCGCCCTGGCCCGCAGCATGGGCATGCAGGTGCACGCCGAGGGCATTGAGCAGGCGGAACAGGCGGCGTTCCTGCTGGGCCAGGCCTGTGATCTGGGGCAGGGCTACTGGTTCGGACGGCCGGTCCCGGAAGCGCAAATCGACTGGAATCGGGCGCCCTTGATCGGTTGAGGGCGGTGTACGGCGGGTTTGCTGGCGGGCAAATCCGCCGCAAACCCTTGCTGCATCACATAATGTTTTCCAGTTATATAAACATTCTTAAATAGTCTTTTTAAGAATATCCGCGCCTCTCTTATATTGCTCCCACGCCGAACGCAGTGCCGCCCACTGCCAGGCATATCCCATACAAAGGAGCAGCACCATGAGCGCATCCCTGCGTAGCGTTGACGGTCAGGACGAAACCACCATCTTGCGTGAAATCCAGAGCGCCCTGCGCGACCTGCGTTTCGGCGCGGTGGAAATCACTGTGCACAACGCCCAAGTCGTCCAGATCGAACGCAAAGAGAAATTCCGTCTGCAGCAACCGGGCAACAAGCAGGCCTGAAGATCGCATCTGCGACAGCTCCTGCAGGGGGCCATGCGCAGGAGTTGCCGCAGGCGCGATCACTGAATGAGCAACCCGATTCCCGCAATACATAAGAAAAAGCCACCACCAAGAATTCCAGGAGCTTTCACCATGTCGTCGATTCGCCGTTACGCTTTGGCCGCCCTGGCCAGTGCCGTGTTTGCCGGTTCCGCGGTTGCCAAGGATTACGAACTGCTCAACGTGTCGTATGACCCGACCCGCGAGCTGTATCAGGATTACAACGCCGAATTCGTGAAGTACTGGCAGGCAGAGCACGCCGGCGACACCGTGAAAATCCAGCAATCCCACGGCGGTTCGGGCAAGCAGGGCCGTGCGGTGATCGACGGTCTGCGCGCTGACGTCGTGACTCTGGCTCTGGCTGGCGACATCGACGAAATCGCCAAGCTCGGCAAGACCCTGCCAGCCGACTGGCAGACGCGTCTGCCGGATGCGAGCACTCCGTACACCTCGACCATCGTGTTCCTGGTGCGCAAGGGCAATCCGAAAGGCATCAAGGACTGGGGCGACCTGGTCAAGAACGACGTCTCGGTGATCACTCCGAACCCGAAAACCTCCGGCGGTGCGCGCTGGAACTTCCTCGCGGCGTGGGCCTACGGCCTGAAAGCCAACGGCGGCAACGAAGCCAAGGCCAAGGAATACGTACAGACCCTGTTCAAGCACGTGCCGATTCTGGACACCGGCGCCCGTGGCTCGACCATCACCTTCGTCAACAACGGTCAGGGTGACGTGTTGCTGGCCTGGGAAAACGAAGCCTTCCTGGCGCTGAAAGAAGACGGCGGCAAGGACAAGTTCGACATCGTCGTGCCTTCGCTGTCGATCCTCGCCGAACCACCGGTGGCGGTGGTCGACAGGAACGCCGAGAAGAAGGGCAACGAGCAGATCGCCGAAGCCTACCTCAAGCACTTGTACAGCCCGGCCGGCCAGGAAATCGCGGCGAAGAACTTCTACCGTCCGCGTGACAAGGACGTGGCAGCCAAGTACGCCCAGCAGTTCCCGAAACTGGAACTGGTGACCATCGACAAGGACTTCGGCGGCTGGAAAACCGCGCAGCCGAAATTCTTCAACGACGGTGGCGTGTTCGACCAGATCTATCAGGCGCAGTAATCTGAAATAGGTCATAAACGAGCCCCGATTTAACCGTCGGGGCTTTGCGCGTTCTCAAACCAAGGACTTTTATGTCGCGTCGTATCTCCCCCGTCATACCCGGCTTCGGGCTGACGCTGGGCTACACCTTGGTGTACCTCAGCCTGATTGTGCTAATCCCGCTGGCGGCGATGTTCGTCCACGCCGCCCAACTCACCTGGGATCAGTTCTGGACGATCATCTCCGCGCCCCGCGTTCTCGCTGCACTGAAGCTGAGCTTCGGCACCGCACTGTGCGCCGCGATCATCAATGGCATCATCGGCACGTTGCTGGCCTGGGTGCTGGTGCGCTACACGTTCCCGGGACGCAAGGTGATCGACGCGATGATCGATCTGCCGTTCGCCCTGCCGACCGCCGTGGCCGGTATTGCGCTGACGGCGCTGTACACGCCGACCGGGCTGGTCGGGCAGTTCGCCGCCGACCTCGGATTCAAGATCGCCTACACCCCGCTCGGGATCACCCTGGCGCTGACCTTCGTGACCCTGCCGTTCGTGGTGCGCACGGTGCAGCCGGTGCTGGCCGACATTCCGCGTGAAGTCGAAGAAGCCGCCGCGTGCCTCGGTGCCAAACCATTGCAGGTGTTCCGCCACATCCTGCTGCCGGCGCTGTTGCCGGCCTGGCTGACCGGTTTTGCGCTGGCGTTTGCCCGGGGCGTCGGCGAGTACGGTTCGGTGATTTTCATCGCCGGCAACATGCCGATGAAAACCGAGATCCTGCCGCTGCTGATCATGGTCAAGCTCGACCAGTACGATTACACCGGCGCTACCTCCATCGGCGTGTTGATGCTGGTGGTTTCCTTCGTCCTGTTGCTGCTGATCAACTTGCTGCAGCGGCGCATCGAAACCCCATAAGGAGGCGCGAACCATGTCCCAATCGTCTATTGCGGCCGCTTCCTCGGCCAACGCCGCCCGCCGTGGCAGTGCCACTTCGCGGCGAATCCTGATCGGCCTCGGCTGGCTGATTTTTTTCCTGTTTCTGGTGCTGCCGCTGTTCATCGTGGTGTCGCAGGGTTTGAAGAACGGCCTCGGTGCGTTCTTCACTGCGATTTTTGAACCGGATGCCTTGTCGGCCCTGAAACTCACCGTGATTGCGGTGCTGATTTCGGTGCCGCTGAACCTGGTGTTCGGTGTCAGCGCCGCGTGGTGCGTGAGCAAATACTCGTTCCGCGGCAAGAGTATGCTGGTGACGCTGATCGACCTGCCGTTCTCGGTGTCGCCGGTGATCGCAGGTCTGGTCTACGTGTTGATGTTCGGCGCCCAGGGCCTGTTCGGGCCGTGGCTGCAGGATCACGACATCCAGATCGTCTTCGCCCTGCCGGGCATCGTGCTGGCGACGATCTTCGTCACCGTGCCGTTCGTGGCCCGTGAGCTGATCCCGCTGATGCAGGAGCAAGGCACTCAGGAAGAGGAAGCCGCGCGTCTGCTCGGCGCCAATGGCTGGCAGATGTTCTGGCACGTGACCGTCCCCAACATCAAATGGGGCCTGATCTATGGCGTGGTGCTGTGTACCGCGCGGGCCATGGGTGAGTTCGGTGCGGTGTCGGTGGTTTCCGGGCACATTCGCGGGGTGACCAACACCTTGCCGCTGCACGTCGAGATCCTCTACAACGAATACAACCACGTGGCCGCGTTCGCCGTGGCGAGCCTGTTGCTGATCCTGGCGCTCTTCATCCTGCTGCTCAAGCAGTGGAGCGAAAACCGTATCAACCGCCTGCGCGCCAGCGCCGCGGAGGAATAATTCATGTCGATCGAAGTGCGTAACGTCAGCAAGAATTTCAATGCGTTCAAGGCGCTGGACAACATCAGCCTGGACATCCACAGCGGCGAGCTGGTGGCGCTGCTTGGCCCGTCCGGCTGCGGCAAGACCACCTTGCTGCGCATCATTGCCGGTCTGGAAACCCCGGATAACGGCAACATCGTGTTCCACGGCGAAGACGTGTCCGGCCACGACGTGCGGGATCGCAACGTCGGTTTCGTGTTCCAGCACTACGCCCTGTTCCGCCACATGACGGTGTTCGACAACGTCGCGTTCGGCCTGCGCATGAAGCCGAAAAACCAGCGCCCGACTGAAAGCCAGATCGCGACCAAGGTTCACGAGCTGCTGAACATGGTGCAACTGGACTGGCTGTCGGATCGTTATCCGGAGCAGTTGTCCGGTGGCCAGCGTCAGCGTATCGCTCTGGCCCGTGCGCTTGCGGTGGAGCCGAAAGTGCTGCTGCTCGACGAGCCGTTCGGCGCCCTCGACGCCAAGGTGCGTAAAGAGCTGCGCCGTTGGCTGGCGCGCCTGCACGAAGACATCAACCTGACCTCGGTGTTCGTGACCCACGACCAGGAAGAGGCGATGGAAGTGGCCGATCGCATCGTAGTGATGAACAAGGGTGTGATCGAGCAGATCGGCTCACCGGGTGATGTCTACGAAAACCCGGCCAGCGATTTCGTCTATCACTTCCTCGGCGATTCGAACCGTCTGCATCTGGGGGATGACAACCACGTGTTGTTCCGCCCGCACGAAGTGTCGCTGTCGCGGCATGAACTGGAGGATCACCATGCTGCTGAAGTCCGCGATATCCGGCCGCTGGGTGCGACCACGCGGGTGACGTTGAAGGTGGAAGGCCAGACGGATCTGATCGAGGCGGAAGTGGTGAAAGATCACGACAGCCTGACCGGGTTGGCGAAGGGGGAGACGTTGTTCTTCAAGCCGAAGGTCTGGCAGAAAGTCGCGAACCTCTAAAAGCATCGCTCGTTCCCACGCCAAGTGTGGGAACGAGCGAATCAGCCTGTGGTTCAGACAGCCGCACGATTCGGATTGACCCGCACCACACCCGCCCGCGCCTCGATCTGCTCTTTCAGCTCATGCCGCATCCCGAGCATGAACGCCAGTTCGGCCACCACAAACAGTGGCCCGACAATCAGTCCGCTCAAGTCATCGACAAACGCCGGTTTGCGCCCTTCATAGTGGTGGCCGACAAACTGGATCGCCCAACCAATCACAAACATCGCCAGACCTGCACTCAGCCAGACCATGGTGCTCTGCTGCGCCAGGACATGCCCGGCCCAGACCGACAGCCCCATCAACACGGTCATCAGAACCCCGAGCTTCAGCTCCAGACGCAGGTAAAACCACGCCGAAGCAAGGGCAGCGATCACTGCCGGGGAAATCCACAATCCGCCCACCGACCATTCCGGCCGCGACAACAGCACGGCCACCGCCACCACAATCAGCGGAATCCCGATAAAGTGGCTGGCGATGTTGCGCGGGTCACGGTGGTAAGCGGCGTATTGACTCAAATGATCGACGAGGCTTTTCATTGTTGTTCCTCCTGTAGGGTGATCGAATCATGCCCCGGGTTCACGGCTCGCTCTGTCAGGCAGGCGACAATCTTTAGGAGAACGCATGGATAAGGTCTGGCGCGAGCGCCTGCTGACCGGGCAATGGTTCAGTCATCTGCCGTTGTCCTTTCAGGATAGTCTGCTGGCGGCGGCCCGGGAGCGGCGGCTGGCGGCGGGGCAGCGCTTGTTCCAGCGCGGTGATGCGCCGTGCGGGCTGTACGCGGTGCTCGACGGCGCGGTGCGCATCGGCGCGGTCAGCGAGCAGGGCAAGGAGGCGTTGCTGAGTCTGGTGGAGGCGCCGCACTGGTTTGGCGAAATCTGCCTGTTCGACGGCCAGCCTCGCACCCACGATGCCTACGCGGTCGGGCCTTGCACCCTGCTGAACATTCCCCAGGCCACGCTGCTGAAACTGCTCGACGAACACCCCGTCTACTGGCGGCATCTCGCTCTGTTGATGAGCCACAAACTGCGCCTGACCTTCATCAACCTCGAACAGTTGAGCCTGCTGCCGGCCCCGGCGCGTCTGGCCCATCGCTTGCTGATGATTGCAGAAGGCTACGGCGAACTGGATCCGCCACGCCGAGTGCTGCAACTGCCTCAGGAACAGCTGGCGTCGATGCTGTCGCTGTCGCGGCAGACCACCAACCAGATCCTCAAGGAGTTGCAGGGGCAGGGGATTATCGGCTTGAGTTACGGCGAGATCGAAATCCTCGACGCCGCGCGATTGCGCGCGCTGGCGACCCTCTGAAGAACACGTGTTCCCCTGTGGGAGCGGGCTTGCTCGCGAAGGCGGTGGGTCAGCTGACACATCATGAACTGACACACCGCCTTCGCGAGCAAGCCCGCTCCCACATTGGATCGATGTTGTTTCTACGAACCGCGATAGGTCGAGAAGCCATACGGGCTCAGCAGCAACGGAATGTGATAGTGCTGATCCGTCTGCTTCACTTTAAAGATCACCGGAATCTCCGGGAAAAACGTCTCGTGCTTCGTCTTCTCGAAGTACTCGCCAGTCTTGAATACCACTCGATATTCACCCGCCTCGAACGGTTTGTTCGCCGGGAACAGTTCGGCGATCCGCCCCTGTTCATTGGTAGTGCCCTGCGCCAGCGGCTGCCAGTCCTGGCCGACATGACGTTCCAGCGTCACGTTGATGCCCGGCGACGGCAGGCCGTTTTCCAGATTGAGTACATGCACGCTCAGCGGGTTGCCGGCGGCCAGCGCCAGGCTCGAAAAAGCGCTCAGGCCAAGCGCGGCGAAAGTCATGCGCAGTGGGGTCATGGTGATGCTCCTGGGTTCAAGTACGGTTGATGGACAGGCCAACGATGTCGGCAGCCTTGATCGCGCAGTTTTCGTCCTGCTCGCCGCCGCCGGAACCGGCCACGCCCATGGCGCCGACCAGTTCCTTGCCAGCGAACAGCGGGATGCCGCCGCCGAGTAACAGCAATTCATCGAGGGTGTTGAGGTTGGCGGTTTCCGGGTTGCTTCGGGCGCGCTCGGCGAACAACCGGGTCGGGGTTTTCGTCGACAGCGCGGTGTAGGCTTTGCGTTGGCTGGCGGCGGTGTTGTGCGGGCCGATACCGTCGCCGCGCAAGGTCACCAACAGGTTGCCGCCACGGTCGAGCACTGACACCGTGGCCATGCAGTTTTCCAGCGCTGTGTTGGCAAGCAGCCGTGCGGTTTTCAGATCGAGATCGGCGTGCCGGGGCAACTCAGGCGCAGCGAGCGCGGCAGTGCCGAGGCTGATTGCCAGGCTGGCAATCAAGTATTTAACGGTCATGGTCAGGCTCCAGAAGCGAAGGCCGCCACCTTATCCGCCGGTTCCCGTCGAAACCTCGTCAGCCGGATTACAAGTTTGTAATGGGCAATGCGGCCGAAGGGGCCTAGCCTGTGCCTCTGATCAATCGAGGTGTGCCATGCGTTTGCTGGTCGTAGAAGATGAAGCCAAAACCGCGAATTTCCTCGCCAAAGGGCTGGGCGAGTCGGGTTTTGCCGTGGATGTGGCGCTGAATGGCCTCGACGGACGTCACTTCATCGAGCAGCAGGAATATGACCTGATCATCCTCGACGTGATGTTGCCGGGCCTCAACGGCTGGCAATTGCTGCAGCTGATCCGCCAGCGCGGCGCCACGCCGGTGCTGTTCCTGACAGCAAAGGATGCGATCGAAGACCGCGTGCGTGGCCTCGAACTGGGGGCCGATGACTATTTGCTCAAGCCGTTCGCCTTCGCTGAATTGCTCGCGCGGGTACGGACGTTGTTACGGCGCGGGCCGATGCGCGAAGCCGAGTCGTACAGCATCGCCGATCTGGAGATCGACGTGCTGCGCCGCCGGGTCAGCCGTGGCGGCCAGCGCATCGCTCTGACCAACAAGGAATTCGCCCTCCTGCATTTGCTCGCCAGCCGTCAGGGTGAAGTACTGTCGCGCACGCTGATTGCTTCGCAGGTGTGGAACCTGAATTTCGACAGCGACACCAACATGGTCGAAGTCGCGGTGCGTCGGCTGCGCTCGAAAGTCGATGATCCGTACATGCCCAAACTGATCCACACCGTGCGCGGGGTCGGCTATCAACTTGAAGCGCCTGACGATGCGCGCTAGATCCATCGCCTGGCGCCTGGCCCTGGCGTTCGCCGCCGTCTGTGCGTTGGTACTCAGCGCGATCGGCGTGTTCCTGTATCGCTCGCTGGCATCGGAAATCGCCTGGCGCGACGACATGGCGTTGCTCGGTCGTCTGGAACAGGTACGCGCATTGCTCGCCGACAGTGACAGCCTCGACGCCTTGCAGGCGCGGCCACGGCTGTACCAGAACATGCTTGGCAATCTCGACAGTCTGCTGCTGGTGCAACGCGCGGACGGCTCGAATGTGATCACGATCAACCCTCGCCAACGCGCACTGCCGTTGGTGCAGGCCATCCCCCGAGACCGGCCTCCGCAACGCAGCGATGTGCTGACCTGGCAGGCGGCGGATGGTGTCGAGCTGGCCCTGTTGTCAGGTCAGGCCCAAGGGCCGAACGGCGAAGCGCTGACCGTGATCGCCGGCAAGGTCTTGAGCGAGCGCGAGCAGATGCTCGGCAGCTATCGCCTGCGCTTGTATCTGGCCGTCGGCCTTGGTGCCGTACTCGCCTTCACGTTGGGCCTGGTGCTGTTGCGCCGTGGTTTGCAGCCTCTGCGCAAACTGAGTGAAGCGCTGCGCGGCATCGACCTGCGCAGCCTCGACCAACGCGTGCCTACCGCCGGCACGCCAGCGGAATTGCTGGAGCCGGTGCACGCGCTGAACGGCATGCTGGTGCGACTGGACGACGGCTTCCAGCGCCTCTCTCAGTTTTCCGCCGACCTCGCCCACGAAATCCGCACGCCCCTGCACACCTTGCTCGCCAGCAACGGCCAGGCACTGAATTACCCGCGCAGCAGCACCGAGTATCAGGAAGTGCTGGCCTCAAACATGGAAGAGTTCGAACGGCTCAAGCGCATGGCCGAAAACCTGATGTTTCTCGCCCGCGCCGAGCAAGCTGAGCGAGCGCTCGATCTGCGCACGCTGGAACTGCACGAAATCGGCGATGAGTTGTGCGACTACTTCGAGGCCTTGGCCGATGACCGTGAAATCCGCCTCGAAAACACGTTCAGTGGAGAGTTGCTGGCGGATCAGCAACTGCTGCAACGCGCCTTGGGCAACCTGTTGGCCAACGCCGTACGTCATGCCGATGCCGGCTCGGTTATCAGTCTGCGCCGCCGCGATGAGTCAGGCATGTGCTGGCTGCAAGTCCACAACCTCGGCCCGGTCATCGCGGATGAGCATCTGGGCAAACTGTTCGACCGCTTCTACCGCGTCGACCCGTCCCGCGCGGAGCCGGGAGACTCCGGCGGCTTGGGACTGGCGATTGTGCAGTCGATCATGCAGTTGCATGGGGGGCGGGTGCGGGTGAGTAGTGATGCGCAGGCAACGGCTTTTGAGCTTGGATTTGTAACCAGTCGGTAATCGACCCGCACATGCCGTCTCATCTGAGCTAGACTCGCCTAGAATTGGCATCAAATACGATGCATATATTTTTAATTACGTTTTATTGCATTGCATATAATGCACTGGTGTGTCATGGAACAGTTGGGCGAACTGATCAGAACTCTGCGCAAAGCGCAAAAACTCTCGCAACAGGCGCTGGCGCAACGTTACGGCATGAGCCGCGCCACCATTTCGGGTATCGAAAACAATACGATTTCTGAAATTGGTCTGCGCAAAGTCGAGGCGATCCTCAACGGCTTTGGCTATGAGCTGACGGCGGTTCCCGTGAGAGCGCAACGCCCGACACTCGACGCGTTGCAGAAGGTCAATTTCCATGACTGAGCCCACAGATCGCTTGCGCATCACCGTCGCTGACAGCCCGGTCGGAACGCTCGGTCGAGGGCAGCCGGGGATGGACAGTGTATTCAGCTATCGCGAGGACGCCATCGACGAAAATGCGGTGTCGCTGACAATGCCGACCCGGCTGGAGAGCTACGGCTGGGAGCGGGGCATTCATCCTGTCTTCGAAATGAATCTGCCGGAAGGCGCGCTGCGCGATGAGCTGGTTCGACGCTTCAGTAAGGCCGTGCGCGGTTTTGATGATTTCGCCTTGCTCGCTATTGTCGGACCGCATCAGTTGGGACGGCTGGCGATTACCAGCGAGTCGGCAACCGAGCGTCATCCCGAAACATCATTGGCCGAGCTTCTGGTGCATGACGGTGCCCAGGGACTGTTCGATGACTTGCTACAGAAGTACGGCCAATACTCCGGGGTTTCGGGCGTGCAACCCAAAGTGCTGGTGCGCGATAGCGCGGCAGCAGTTGATCGCCTGACTCACCGAGGCTCCACACATCTGGTCAAAGCCTTCCGTCCCGAAGAGTTTCCCGAGCTGGCGACCAACGAGTACTTCTGTATGCGCGCCGCAGCGCTTAGCGGACTAGAAGTGCCAAAGTTTGAATTGAGTGAGCAGGGCAAGTTTCTGGTGGTCGAGCGTTTTGACCTGATTGAGCATGGCTATCTGGGTTTCGAGGACTTTTGCGTACTTAACGGCTGGCCTTCCAGAGCCAAATACGATGGCTCTTACGAAGGCGCTGCCCGACAGATCAAGGCCTTTGTTTCGCCTGCGCTGTTGAGTCAGGCGCTGGAAGCTTTTTTCAAGATCGTGGCGCTGTCAGCGGGACTGAAAAACGGCGATGCGCACCTGAAGAACTTCGGTGTGCTGTATGACCATTGCGGTGCGCAGGCTTCGATCCGGCTGGCCCCGGCCTACGACATCATCACCACATCGGTTTACATCAGGAACGACAGCCTGGCCTTGCTGCTGGGCGGGTCGAAGGCATGGCCCAAACACAAGGCGCTCATCCGCTTCGGTCGTACGGCGTGCAATCTCACTGAAGGTCGCTGCAATGAACTACTGCAGCAGGTTGTTCATGGCATGCAGAAGGTGATGGAGGAAATGCTTGAGCATTGCCGAACCCATCAGTCATTCGCCGTGGTGGGTACGGCAATGATCGAGCAGTGGGAGTCCGGGATTGAACGCAGTCTGACCAAGGGTTGAATTCCCCATGTGCGCTCAACGCAACTGATCCCGAAACTGCCCCGGTGTCATCCCCGTCCAGCGTTTGAACGCGCGGCTGAAGCTGCTGGTGTCGGCAAATCCCAACAGATAACTGACCTCGCTCAGCGAGCATTGCGGATCGCGCAGGTGCAGCAGTGCGAGGTTTTCGCGGCTTTCATTCAGCAGGGTGTCGAAGCGACAACCCTCGTCCGCCAAGTGCCGTTGCAGGCTGCGCAGGCTCAGGTGCAGAGCCTGGGCGATGCGTTCGGCGCTGGGTTCGCCCTCGGGCAGTTGTTCTTCGATAGCGTCGCGCACCTTGCGCTCCCAGGTCAGGGGCTTGAGCTGGGCGAGGGTGCGTTTGAGCACCGCTTCGTTGTGCTCGGCCAGTTCCGGGTTGGCGTCGTCGAGGTGGCTGTCGAAGTCGGTGAGGGCGAATTCGATGCGGTCTTCTTCGGCGGAAAAATGCACCGGCGAGCGGAACACCTTGTGCCATTGATGGGCATCGACCGGTTCCGGGCGGCGCAGGTACACCGCCAGCGGCGCGTAGTCGCGGCCCAGGCGATTGCGGCAGGTGCGCACGTAGATCGCGGCAAACGCGTCGATGGCCTCGAAGGCGGGCGCCGGGTTGTCGGCCGGAATTTTCAGGCGAAACCGATAGCGGTCTTCGGTGCGGGTCAGCTCCAGTTCCAGCGCGTCGCTGACCACCTGGTGATAACGCACGATCCGCTCGAACACTTCCCGCAGGCTGCCGCTGGCCACCAACGCATAGCCCAACGCGTGAAACGTCGTGGGGCTGACAAACCGCGAGACCCGCAAACCGATCGCCGGATCACCGCTGACCTTCACCGCGATTTCCCACAGGCGGGTGGTGGCGGACAACGGATAGCGGGCTTTCGGGTCGTCCATCAGTTGCGGATCAAGCCCGGCCTGCTGGCACAGGGCAGTGCTGTCCAGTCCCAGCGCGTCGAGTTGCTTGCGCAGGGCACGGGTCCAGCTGGCGAGAGAAGTCGGTTCCTTCATGCTGATTGGCGCTTCCGGTCAACAGGTTGGCGTTCTCGGCTACCGCGTCCGGACCCTGCGCGGGGCAGGATGCGAACATCAATAACCAGAGGATGGAAGCATGGACCGTACTTCTGCAAGTCCCCAGCGACACAATGCTGCCCAGCGATCAGCGCATATTCGCGAAGTGGTGCTGGCCAAAGGCGTCGAGCTGCGCGAGCGCTACCCGATTCTCAAGCATCAGGACGCCCTCGGCGCGGGGATTCTAGCGTTTGCCCTGGCCGGGATGATCGGTTCGGCGGCGCTCTACATCACCGGGCACATGGCGTGGTGGGCGTGTCTGCTGCTCAACGCGTTTTTCGCCTCGCTCACCCATGAGCTCGAACACGACCTGATCCACAGCATGTATTTCCGCAAACAGCGCGTGCCGCACAACCTGATGATGGGCCTGGTATGGCTGGCGCGGCCGAGCACGATCAACCCGTGGATCCGTCGTCATTTGCACCTCAATCATCACAAGGTGTCCGGCACTGAAACCGATATGGAAGAACGGGCGATCACCAACGGCGAGCCGTGGGGTTTCGCGCGGTTGCTGATGGTCGGCGACAACGTGATGTCGGCGTTCATCCGCATGCTGCGGGCCAAGACCTGGGCGCATAAATTCAGCATCATCAAACGCACTTTGAAGGTCTACGCGCCTCTGGCGCTGGTGCATTGGGGGGCGTGGTATGTGTTTCTGGGATTCCATGCGGCCAATGGCGTCGCTTACTTGATGGGCTCGCCGATTGAATGGTCGGCGACCACGTTGTCGGTGATGCAGGTAATCGACATCGCCGCCGTGGTGATCATTGGCCCGAATGTATTGCGCACCTTCTGCCTGCACTTCATCAGCTCGAACATGCATTACCACGGGGATGTGGAGCCGGGCAATGTGCTTCAGCAATGTCAGGTGTTGAATCCGTGGTGGCTGTGGCCGTTGCAGGCGTTCTGCTTCAACTTTGGCAGCAGTCACGGGATTCATCATTTTGTGGTGAAGGAGCCGTTTTATATTCGCCAGTTGACGGTGCCGGTGGCGCATAAGGTGATGCGGGAGATGGGGGTACGGTTTAATGATTTCGGGACGTTTGGGCGAGCGAACCGGTTTGTTCGCAAGGAAAATGAAGGGTTGGCGGGTAAGGCAGTCGAGGTGAACTGACTTTGTGTTTTCGGCTGGAGATCCAGCCCTCACCCTAACCCTCTCCCGGAGGGAGAGGGGACTGAATGGGGGATATTGGAGAGGTACGCCGACGTGGACGAGCTTTACTGAATCCATAGTCGACTCGGTATTTCAGGTCGATGTATAGCGAAAGACACCTCGGTCAGCTCCCTCTCCCTCCGGGAGAGGGCTGGGGTGAGGGGGCTTTTGAGCTTGCCCTCAATCCGGCTGAAACGGCGACTCACTCAAAATCACCCCGGTCTCCTCCACATACCGCTGCCAATGCTCGATCAGCGCTTCAAGCTTCTGCGGCTGACTCGACGCCAAATCATGAATCTCCCCCGGATCACTCCCCAGATCATAAAGCTGCCAGGTCGCCGGCCCCACCGGCCCGGGAATCCACACCGCCTTCCACTGCCCCTGCCGAATCGCCCGGCGTCCGAACAATTCCCAGCCGGTGACGGTGTGTTCGTCATGCACCTGCGCTGTCTCGCCGGACAGGAAACCCAGCCACGACTTACCACGCAACGGCGCCACCGGTTTGCCGTGCCACTGCTTGCCCGGATGGCGCACGCCGGCCAGATCGAGGATGGTCGGCGTGATGTCCATCACCGTGCCGAAACCATGGCTGATCTGCCCCTTCAGCGGCAGTTGCGGATAGTGCAGCAGCGCCGGAACGCGAATCCCGCCCTCGGTGGTGAACGCCTTGAACAGGCGTGACGGCGCGGTCGCCACCTGCGCCCAGTTCGGGCCGTACCAGACGTAGGAATTGGCGCGGCCGATGTTGTCGAGGCTGTTGTCGTAATGCTGGCTCAGATACGTCACCAACTCCGGACCGAATTTCGGGAAGGCCTCCAGCAGCGCGCCTTCGGCACCGTTGTCGGACATGAACAGGATGAAGGTGTTGTCGAGCTGGCCCTGCTGGCGCAGGTAATCGACGACGCGACCGATGTTCCAGTCCATGCGCTCGACCATCGCGGCGTAGACCTCCATCGCCCGCGCGGAAATCTGCTTCTGCTCATTACTCAACGCGGCCCACTGCGCGGTCAGCTGGATCAGCGGATGCGGTTCGACATCCGGCTCGATCAATCCCAGCGATTTGAGTTTTTCCAGACGCTCGAGGCGTAGCACTTCCGGCCCCGCGTCGTAGCGGCCACGGTATTTTTCGACGATGTCGGCGGGCGCCTGCAACGGCCAGTGCGGCGCGGAAAACGGCAGGTACGCGAAGAACGGCCGGCTCTGGTCACGCTCCTTGAGGTACTGCAACAGCTTGTCGCCGAAGGCGTCGGAGGAATAGAAATCCTTCGGCAATTCGTCGATGAATGTGTCGTCCTCGATGTACAGCGCCGGAGTGGATTTCAGCAGGCCGGGCGTGTGTTCATCGTAGGTCGGTTCGAATCCGTAGTGATTCGCCGCGCCGGGCAACAGCGAGAATGAGCGCTCGAAACCACGGGCGTGGGGCGCCAGTTCGGCGGTCAGGCCCAGGTGCCATTTGCCGCTCATCAACGTCTGGTAACCGGCCTCGCGCAGCAACTCCGGCAACGCGACGACACGGTCGTTGAGGTAGCCCTCGTAACCCGGTTTGCCGATCAGTTCCGGGGTCAGGGTTTCGGCCATGGTGCCGATGCCGGCGATATGGTGATCAGTGCCGGTGAGCAGCATCGAGCGGGTCGGCGAGCAGGTTGGTGCGGTATGAAAATCGGTCAGGCGCAAGCCGTTGTTGGCCAGGGCATCGAGGTTCGGCGTGGCGATTTCGCCGCCGAAGGCACCGATGTCGGAGAAGCCGAGGTCATCGGCCAGAATCACCAGAAAGTTGGGACGTTGCGGCATCAACAGGCTCCTGTTCAGCAGGCAATGAACGACAGCGGCAGATCGCGGATCTGCACCGGTGCGCTCGGTTGGTAATGGTCGTCACTGGTCAGCTCGTGCAGCAGTTCTTCGCGCAGCTGGTGGAAGTCGAAACTGCTGCGCTGGCGCGGATGGGGCAGGGCGATGTCCACCACCTGTTTGATCCGGCCGGGGCGCGGTTCCATCACCACCACGCGGTCGGCGAGGAAAATCGCTTCCTCGACATCGTGGGTGACCAGAATCGTGGTGATCTTCGCCCGCTCGCGAATCGCCAGCAGCTCGTCCTGCATCTGCTGGCGGGTCAGCGCGTCGAGGGCGCCGAAAGGTTCGTCGAGTAACAGGATCCGTGGGCTCGCCACCAGCCCGCGAGCAATCGCCACGCGCTGGGCCATGCCACCGGAGAGTTGGTGTGGGTAGGCGCGGGTGAAGTCGCGCAGGCCTACCAGTTCGATGAAGTCGTTGATGCGTTGCTGCTTTTCGGAGGCAGCCAGCGGCTCGTTGACCAGGCCCAGGCCGATGTTGTCGGCCACCGTCAGCCACGGGAATAAACGGTGTTCCTGAAACACGATGCCGCGCTCGCCACCGATCCCGCTGACGGCTTTGCCATCGACCGTGATCTGCCCGCGAAACTGGGTGTCGAGGCCCACCAGCAAACGCAGCAGGGTGGATTTGCCGCAGCCGCTGGAGCCGACGATGGCGACGAATTCGCCCTCGGCAATGTCGAGGTTGAATTCGCGAATCGCCTCCAGTTCGAAACCGTCGACGTCGAAGGATTTGCCTACATGGTTGAAGCTGACAATCGGTGCGTTCATGCGTGTCTCCAGCGGGTGGCGCGGATTTCCAGGCGTTGGCCAATGAGGTTGAGCAGGGCGCCGGTGAGGCCGACCAGCAGCATCCCGGCCATGATCAGGTCCATGCGCAGCAGTTGTTGGGCGCCGATCATCTGGCTGCCGATGCCGCCGTTGGACGGCATGAAATATTCGGCGCCGATGGTGCCGAGCCAGGCGTAGATCAGGCTCAGGCGCAGGCCGGCGAAAATCCCCGGCGCGGCGCCCGGCAGTACCAGTCGCCGCAGGCGTTGAGCGAGGCTCAGGCGCAGGACCTGCGCGGCTTCGTTGAGTTGCGGCGAGAGGTTGGCGACGCTGCGTTGAGTCGCGACGAACAACGGAAAGAAAGCGGCGAGGGAGACGAACACCCACTTGGCCAGTTCGCCCAGACCGAACCATGCGGTCAGCAGCGGCACCCAGGCGAAAATCGCGATCTGGCGCAGGGCGGCGAGGGTCGGGCCGAGCACGCGTTCGCTGGTACGCGACAGACCCAGCAGCAATCCCAGCACGAGGCCGAGGCAGCCGCCAATCAACAAGCCACCGAGTGTGCGGCCCAGGCTCAGGGCCATGCCTGAAATCAACGTGCCGTCGAGCAATCCGTTTTTCGTCGCCTCAAGCACTACCCACGGGCTGACCAGGATGTTGGCGTCGACCCACTGTTGATCGACTGCCAGTTGCCACAGCGCAAACAGTGCCAGTGGCAGCAGCCACGGCTGCACGCGCTGCCAGCCTTCATAGCACGGGCCGCGACGAATTTCTGCCGTGGCAGGATGTGGCCAGTGCACCAGTTTCCTGTCCAGCAGACCGATGCCGCGATCCATCGCCACGCCGATCAGACCGATCACCACGATGCACACGAAGACGATGTCGAGCATGAACAGCTGCCGGGCCCAGACCATCAGGTAACCGATGCCTTCGCTGGAGGCCAGCAGTTCGACGGCGAGCAACGAAGTCCAGCCAGCGGCCAGTGCCAGGCGTACGCCGGCCATGAATGCGGGGAGGGCGGCGGGCAGTACCAGTCGGCGAATCAGCAGGCGTGGCGGCAAACGTAAAACAGCGGCGGCTTCGCGCAGTTTCGGTTGTGCGTCACGCACGCCGACCAGCGTGTGCAAGGTCACCGGCACTACGATGGCCTTGATCAGCACCACCAGTTTCAGCGTTTCGCCGATGCCGAAAAACACCATGAACAGCGGAATCCACGCCAGCGTCGGCACCTGGGCCAGGCCGGCGAAAGTCGGGAAGATCAGGCGTTCGAGGCGACGGCTGAAGCCCAGCGCCGCACCGAGTACCGCGCCGGCGGTAACGCCCGCCAGCAAGCCCCAGAACAAACGTTGCAGGCTGATCCACAAGTGACTCCACAACTCGCCCTGGGACAGCTCGATCGCGCTGTTCCACACCAGTGACGGCGCCGGCAGAATCTGTTCGCTCATCCATTGGTTGCGTGCAGCCAGCCACCACAGGGCGAACAGTCCGAGCGGCAATATCCAGGGTAAAACGCGGTGGCTCAGGCTTGGCCAGGTGCGCCGGCTTTTCAACGGCGGTGCGGCCAGTGGCAGGCTGAGCAGGGATTCACGGGCCATGGTGACCTCCGTTGTCGGGTTGGATCGAGTCAGCGGAATTAGCTAAAAACCAATCGTTATAAGCGAGTTAGAAAATAATCATTTTGGAGATAAGCAGCGCCATTTAAGGCCTCCAGCCCTGCGCGCATCCAATGCATTCGAAGAATATTTTCGATGCTCTCCATGCATACGGCTCTGCATGTCCCGACTTTGTTGGCTTAGCTTGAAAAGCTATAAAAATGTGCTTTTTAAGTATTTAAGCGCTGATACGGATTGCGCCTACTTTCGGCTCCTCAATGCCCGCCGTGATCAGGAGCCGCACCCATGAACCTTCCCTTCAAACGTGTCATCAGTCTGTTTGCCGCGCCGGCACTGGCGGGTCTGCTGGCGTTCTCTGTCCAGGCCGACGAGCTCAAGGAAATCAGGATTGCCGTGCCTGATCTGAGCGCGGGTACTCAACACAGCGGCGGGGGTATCGTGGACGTGCTGCGCGATCAGCAGATCTTCGAAAAGGCCTTCGCCGATCAGGGCATCAAGATTCAGTGGAGCTTCTTCAAAGGCGCCGGACCTGTGATCAACGAGGCGTTCGCCAACGGTCAGGTCGATTTGGCCTATCTGGGGGATCTGGCGGCCATCATCGGCAAGTCCAACGGACTGGATACGCGCCTGCTCAGCGCCAGCGCCCGGGGTGTGAAGCAATACCTGGGCGTGGTGCCGGGTTCGGGGATCAAGACGTTGCAGGATCTCAAAGGCAAACGCGTGGCGATCTTCCGGGGCACCGCGACTCAGTTGTCGTTCGATGCGGCGCTGGCCAGCGTGGGCCTGAGCGAGAAAGACGTGAAAGTGATCAACCTCGATTTCAACGCAGCGGTTGCCGCGCTGGCGGCGAAGCAGATCGATGCGTCGTGGGGCAGCTCCGGGCTGACTGCATTGCAGGCCAAAGGCTTGGCCGAGTTGCCTCTGAACACCAAGGATCTCGGTGGCGCTGGCAGTGTGCAGGCCGTTCTCCTGGGCACCGGTAAATTTGTCGATGCGCATCCGGACGTCGTGGCAAAACTGCTCAAGGCCCAGCAGCAGGCGGTGGAGTGGCTGACTCAGGACAGCAACAAGGACGCTTACGTGCAACTGGTCTCGGGGCTCGCTAGTTATCCGCCGGTGATCCTGACCCAGGATCTGAAGGATCAGAACCTGAGCGAAGTATTCCCGTCGACACTGGACCCGCTGTTCCTCGAAAACCTGCAGGGCAAGGTGGATCTGGCGGCGCAGCAGAAGCTGATCCGCAAGCCGTTCAAGGTGACCGAGTGGGTAGCGCCTGAGCTGGCGGCTGCGAAGCTTTGAGTGATAGGGTCATTCCCACCTGGAGCGTGGGAATGACCCTCAAACCGCGACGCTGATTTCCTGTTTATCCACCGCCACCAACGTCTCGATCATCGCCCGCGCCGCCGGTGAAAGCCGGAATCCCGTGCGACTGACGATCCCGCACCGCGCATTCATGCTCTCCAGGTTCTGCGGCAGATTGCGCCAGTGCAGCAGCGCCAGCGAACCCTGAGCGATGTCCTCGACAAACGCCTCTTCAGTACCCACGCCGATCGCGTTGGATTGCAGCACCACTTTCACCAGCGCCGGAAAATGCTCGGTCTCGATGGTCGGGGAAAAATCGATCCGCCCGCTGAGATTCGCCAGCAGTTTGCGAATGCCCGGCGGGATCAGCGTGGTCGCCAGCGGGTAGTCGAACATGTCGTTGGTCGACAGGCTTTCCTTGGCCAGCAGCGGATGCCCCGGCCGGCAGAAAAACACCCCGCGCTTGGGCGTCAGCGGTTGGGTCTGGAAGTTCGGGTCGGACTCGAAATGGCGGATGTCGGCGATGAAGAATTCGATCTCTTCGCGGCTCAGGGCGCGGCTGAGTTTTTCCCAGTTATCCACCTGAAAACAGGTGCGCACTTTCGGGTGTGCATTGATGAATTGCGCCACTGCGTCCGGCACCAGTTTCACCGCCGGCGCCGGGCCGCAACCGAAGTGCAGTTCGCCGGCATCGAGCTTGGTCATCTGTGTCACCTCGGCGCTGAGCAACGCCGCGCCCTGCACCAGGGTCAGGGCGTGTTGCAGCACCACCTGGCCTTCGGGCGTGGGGCGCAGATCCTTGTTGCCGCGATCCACCAGCACGCAGCCGAACTCCTGCTCCAGCCCTTGGATGCTGCGACTGAACGCCGGTTGAGTGATGCCCATGGCGTCGGCCGCGCGGACAAAACTGCGGTGTTCGTTGAGGGCGATGAAGTAGCGCAACTGGCGAAGATCCATATGCTTTTCCGGCATCCTAAAAATAGCTCGAAGGCATTTGCGACGAGGTTGCTTGAGGTTTTAAATGCAAGCTCTTATTCCGTCAACGAAGCATGTGAATATCTATTAGATGTAAATGGAATATAGATAGAGCGTTGTTTCGCTGCCGTCCAACCGCAAGCAGTCGATGAGGGTCTACCCATGAGCAATGCCGCACTCGCTGTAAAACCCGCTGTCCACGCGCTGGACATTCATCCGGTGGCCGGCCGTATCGGCGCCGAAATCCGTGGTGTGCACTTGTCCGGTGAGCTGGATGCCGCGACGGTTGAAGCCATTCAACAGGCGCTGATTCAGTACAAGGTCGTGTTCTTCCGCGAGCAGACCCAGCTCGACGATCAACGTCAGGAAGCCTTCGCGCACCTGCTCGGCGAGCCCGTGGCGCATCCGACCGTGCCGTCCCGCGAGGGCACCCGTTATCTGCTGGAGCTGGACGGCGCCGAAGGGCAGCGCGCCAACTCCTGGCACACCGACGTGACCTTCGTCGATGCCTACCCGAAAGCCTCGATCCTGCGTTCGGTGGTGGCTCCGGCGTTCGGTGGCGACACGCTGTGGGCGAACACCGCGACGGCGTACAACGAACTGCCGACTGAATTGCGTGAGCTGGCCGACAAACTGGTGGCCGTGCACAGCAACGAGTACGACTACGCCGCCGTGAAGCCGGACGTGTCGGCGGAGAAGCTCGAGCGCTATCGCAAGATCTTCACCTCGACGGTTTACGAGACCGAGCACCCGGTGGTTCGCGTGCACCCGATCAGCGGCGAAAAGAGCCTGCTGCTGGGGCACTTCGTCAAACGCATCAAGGGCTATTCCCAGGCCGATTCGGCGCACCTGTTTGGCTTGCTGCAAAGTCATGTGATCCGCCAGGAGAACGTCGTGCGCTGGCGCTGGAAGGCCGGTGATGTGGCGATCTGGGATAACCGCTCGACGCAGCATTATGCGATTGATGATTACGGTACTCAGGATCGTGTGGTGCGTCGGGTGACGCTCAAAGGGGAAGTGCCGGTCGGGGCGAATGGGCAGCGTAGTCAGACCATCAAAGGCGCAGAAATCGTCGGCGTCTGATCGGGCCTCATCGCGAGCAGGCTCGCTCCCACAGGTTTGCGGTCTACACAAATCCTGTGGGAGCTGGCTTGCCAGCGATGCTTTCAATCACCAAACGCCAATCTGCACCATTTTCTCGGTCTCCGGCTCGCCATAACGAAACCGCTGCCCGCGCAAATCAATCTCCTGATGACTGATGGTCGTGCGGCGCTTCAACCCGCGCACCCACTCGAACAGATACCCCGCATGTTCCTCGCGCACCGCCGCATACGCCGGATCCGCGCCCAGATCCTGCAACTCCTGCGGATCATTCAACAGGTCGAAAAGCTGCGGCCGGAAGCCGTCGTACGCCAGGTATTTCCAGCGCTCGCTGCGCACCATGGTCATGCGGCAACGGTCTATCGGCTGGCCCAGTCGCTCCCGTGCCGGGGCCTGGAAGGCATAGTCGTATTCGCTGATCGCATAGCGGCGCCAGTCAGGGTTTTCACCGTGCAGCAGCGGAATCAGCGAGCGACCTTCCAGGCGATGCTCGGCGCCAGTCACGCTCAGCGCTTCGAGAAAGGTCGGCACGCCGTCGATGGTTTCCGCCAGGCGTTCATCGACCGTGCCCCGTGTGACATCCGCCGCCGCACGCGGGTCGCGCACGATCAATGGCACGCCTACCGCCTGCTCCAGCAGAAACTCCTTCTCCCCTAGCCAGTGATCGCCCAGAAAGTCGCCGTGATCGCTGGTGAACACGATCAGCGTGTCCTCCCAGCGTCCGTTGCTTTGCAGGAAATCGAACAGCCGCCCCAACTGGTCATCGACCTGTTTGACCAGGCCCATGTACGTCGGGATCACGTTCAGTCGTACCGGATCTTTGGAGAAATTCAGGCTTTCCTCATGCTGGCGAAAGGCCTGATAGACCGGATGATCGCTTGGAGAGGCATTACGTACCGGTTCGAGAATCGATTTCGTACTGTACAAAGTGTGGTACGGCGCCGGTACGATGTAGGGCCAGTGGGGTTTGATATAGGACAGGTGTAAAAACCACGGTTTTTCACCTTGCTCACCGATGAAGTCGATGGCTCGATTTGTAGTGTAGACAGTCTCTGAATGTTGCTCGGGAATTCGCGCTGGCAAATGGGCATTGCGCATTTTCCAGCCGCTGAGGATTTCGCCGTTGTCGCCTTCTGCCGCGTTGGCCCAGTCGTGCCAGGGGTTACGCCCTTCGAAACCCTGCTCGCGCAGGTAATGGGTGTAGGGAGCGGATTCGCGTTTGTCATCGAACAGCGGGTCGTCGGGGAATATGCCGTCGTGACGGAAGTACGGCTCGAAGCCGACTTCGTTGAGCACTTCGGCCTGGGCGCTTTCAGGGTTGATCGCCAACCGCTGCAAGGCATCCACGTTGGCCGTGGCGTGGGTCTTGCCGACCAGCGCAGTACGAATGCCGTGGGGACGCAGGTAATCACCGATGGTCAGTTCTTCCAGCGGCAGCGGCACCGCGTTCCACGTCACTTGATGGCTGCTGACATAGCGTCCGGTGTAGGCCGACATTCGCGACGGCCCGCAGATCGTGCCCTGTGTATAAGCGCGGCTGAAGCGCACGCCGGCGGTGGCCAGGCGATCGATGTTCGGGGTGTGCAGGTGTGGGTGGCCGTAGCAGGACAGGTAATCGCGGCGCAGTTGATCGCACATGATGTACAGCACGTTGCGCACAGGGTTTTGCAGGTTGGACATGGGGTTCACCAGTCAGAAAGACAGGCGAGGTTTTTCGCTTTCGGCGAGGGTGTTCGGCAAGTGCATTCGGGGAATGTGTTTCATGCAAGAAATGCATCGGCGCCTGTACTGGCCTCTTCGCGAGCAAGCCCGCTCCCACAGGAGTACGCGTTCCAAATGTGGGAGCGGGCTTGCTCGCGAAGGCGGTGCGTCAGACGGCAAAATTGTCCAGTGAACACAGTTCTTCTTCCACCGCATCGATCGCCTTGATCTGCTCGATCATCGCCTCGGCCAACGGCGACAGGCGATACCCGGCGCGGCTGACAATTCCGTAACGGGTGTAAAGCTCCTCCAGATCATCCGCCAACCCTTCGACCTTCAAGCACATCAGCTCACCCCGTGCCTGGTGCAGCGCATCCGAATAGGCGCCGACGATGCCGATCGCATCGGAGCGCAACACCACGCCGAGCAGGCTGGCGCTGTTTTCGCACTCTACATTCGGAACGAAATCCGGGCGGCCACTGAGGTCGACGATGACCTTGCGCAGGTTTGGCGGGCGAATGCTGACGGCCAGTGGATAACTCATCAATTGCTCGGCGGTGACCCGATCCGATGCGGCCAGCGGATGCCCGGCGCGGCAGCAGAAATGCCATTTGCGCGGTCGCAAGCGGTGGGTCAGATAGTCCGGATCTGCCTCGAAGTGCCGAGTGTCGGCGACGAAGAATTCGAACTCTTCGCTCAGCAGCCGTTTGCTCAGACTCTGCCAGTCATCGACCTGGTAATGCACCCGCGCTTTCGGGTATCGACCGATGAAGCTGCCGATCGCTCGCGGGATCAATCCTGCCGCCGGCGCCGGGCCACAACCGAAGCGTAATTCCCCCGCCTCCAGCCCGTTGAACTGGCTGATCTCGTTGGCCATCTGCTGCGCACCGCTGACCAGCCGCCGCGCATGTTCAAGCAGCACCTGGCCCTGTTTGGTCGGCGGCAATTCCTTGCGCCCGCGATCCACCAACTGGCAACCGACGCTGTGCTCCAGCGCCTGAATGCTGCGGCTGAACGCCGACTGCGACAGGTTCACCGCCTGCGCGCCGGCGACGAAGCTGCGTTGTTCGGCGAGGGCGATGAAGTGTCTGAGTTGGCGCAAGTCGATATGCATTTTTCACATAAAAAATATCCGGGAAATGCATTGGATATGCATTAGGTCGACTCCTTATAAAGGCAATCTCTTATGCAGTAAATCTTTGTAAAAACATAAATAAATAACTTAAAAGAATATGCGGCACGGAAGATGCCTGCGTGTTTTTTGACCAGGAGCAGCCCCATGAGTCCGTTGAACCTCGCTTCACCGCCGCCGCCACGACGGCTCAAACGTCTGCCTCTGGCCCTGTTGCTGGCGGGGAGTGCCAGCTGGGCCCACGGCTACGCTGCGGAAACGGAAACCCCCGTGCCGGCACCGGCTGACAAGACCGCGACCGCCACTTCGCAACTGGAAACCGTGACCGTCACCACCCGTCGTCGCGAAGAAAGTTCTCAGGATGTGCCGACACCGATGAGCGTGGTCAGCGGCCAGACTCTGGAGACGCAACGGGTCTACCGAATCCAGGATCTGCAACAACTGGTGCCCAGCGTCAACGTCGCCTATATGCATGCGCGCCAGTCCAGCGTGTCGATCCGGGGCCTGGGCAACAACCCGGCCAGCGATGGCCTGGAAGGCAGCGTCGGGCTGTACATCGATAACGTTTATCTGGGTCGCCCGGGGATGGCGGTGTTCGACCTGATGGACATCGAACAACTCGAAGTCCTGCGCGGGCCGCAAGGGACGTTGTTCGGCAAGAACACCACCGCCGGGGTGATCAACATCAGCACCCGCGCGCCGAGTTTCACCCCGGAACGGAGCATCGAAACCTCGGTCGGCGAGGACGGTTATTTCCAGACCAAGGGCACGATTTCCGGGCCGCTCAACGATGTGCTGGCCGGGCGTTTGTCGGCCTATCGCACCCGCAGCGACGGCGACATCAAGAACGAATTCAACGGCCATGACCTGAACGGCGGATCCCGCGACGGCTTCCGGGCGCAACTGCTGTTCAAGCCCAACGAAAACTTCAATCTGCGCTGGATCGGTGATTACAACGAAGAGGATTCCAGCGCCGGCACCCGTGTGCTGTACAACACCGGGCCGACCATCAATGGCGTCAATCTCTACTCGGCCCGCGCCGCGGCTGCCGGTGCGACGCTGGTCAACGGCTCGCACCGCAAGGTCAATCTGGACAACGACCAGCACGTCACCGTGCATCAGGGCGGCACGTCGGTGGAGGCCAACTGGACCCTGCCGAGCGACTTCACCCTGACCTCGGTCAGTTCCTACCGCTTCTGGAATTTCACCCCGCGCAACGACGATGGCCTCAACGTGCCGGCGACCTACAACGCCGGGGTGTCGGTGGAGGACAAGCAGTATTCCCAGGAATTTCGCCTCGCATCGCCCAAAGGCGAGTTCTTCGATTACGTCCTCGGCGCCTACTATTTCGGTTCGGACCTGGACAACAAATCCTTCGCCTATTACGGCCCCCGGGCGGATATCTGGAACGGCACGCCACAGGGGGCTCTGGCCAACGTCAACAGCGTCGGTCGTGGCCACATCAAGACCGACAGCTTCGCGCTGTTCGCCCAAGGCACCTGGCACCTGACCCCGCGCCTTGATTTCACCGCCGGGGTGCGTGGCACCTATGAAGAGAAAAACGCCTGGGTCAATCGTGATGCGCCGCAAGGTGGCGCAGCGGTGACCGGCGCCGCAGCAACTGCGCGACGCGGCCGGACCGGCGCCTACGATTCCGGCGACCTGAACCAGTACAGCTCCAGCCCGTCGGGCCTGCTCAACCTCAGCTATCGCATCACCGATGATTTGCTCGGCTACGCCACGTTGTCTCACGGTGAGAAGTCCGGTGGGGTCAACCTTGTGGTCGGTTCCGCACCGACCGCCGGCGCCGACTCGTTGCTGATCGGCACCGAGCGCGCCAACAACGCCGAACTCGGTTTAAAAAGCACGCTGTGGGATCGTCGCTTGCAGCTCAACGCCAACGTGTTCTGGACTCAGGTCAACGCTTACCAGACCAACGCCTACGACGACGTCAACCGGGTGCAATACCTGACCAACGCCGGTTCAGTGCGCTCACGTGGCGTGGAGTTCGAGAGCACCGTGATCCCGTTGCGCGGCCTGACGCTGAACTTCAACGGCTCGTACAACGACGTCAGCTATCTCTCCTACAAGGACGCACCGTGCCCGCCGGAAGTCAGCCAGGCACCGGGTGCTCCGGCCTCCTGCGACCTCAGCGGTCATCAGGTGGTTGGCGCCTCGAAATGGATCGGTAACGCCAACGGCAAGTACGAATGGAATCTGGATAACGGTCTGCAACCTTATGTCACCGGCAGTTACGCATTCCGCTCGAAAGCGGTGGGCACGGTCGAAGATTCCGACTATGGCCAGATCCCGAGTTACGCGGTGGTCAATCTCTCCACCGGCCTGCGCGGCGATTTCAATCAGGGTCAGTGGGATGTCTCGTTGTGGCTGAAAAACGCCTTTGACAAAACCTACTACACGACCCTGTGGACCGGCGGCAACGGCGGCTATGAAGGTCTGCTCGGTACGCCGCGCACCCTCGGGGTCACCGGTCGCTACGACTTCTGATCGAACCCTCAAGGAGCTGCATCATGTTGCGCATCAAAACCGCTTTACCGGTGTTGTTGTCCGGCGCAGTGCTCAGTGCCGGGGCGCTCGCCGCACCCAGCGTCTATCCCACCGGCGTTACTCGATACGACCCGGCCAAGGCCTTCAATCAATATGTGATCTTCAGCGGTGCCGACAAGCAGACGCACCTGATCGACATGAACGGCAACGAGGTGAAGAACTGGCCGCAGTCGGGTTTCCCGTCGGCGATCATCGACCCGAAACTGGTCGGTGGCGAGCGCGGCCATGTGTTGCTGCAGCTGAGCGAAAAGGATCCAGGCAAGCTCGGCTCCGCCGGCAATGGCCTCGGCAATCAGAGCGTCGGCGAACTGGACTGGAATGGCAAAGTCGTCTGGCAATGGGGCGACAAGGCCCCCGGTGGCGCCGCGCAACAGCATCACGATCTGCGTCGCCTGAGCAACGGCAACACCGTGGTGCTGGCGAACAAGGTGCACAAGGTCAAAGGCTTCAAGGTGCCCGAGGTGATCGACGACGCGATCTACGAAGTCAGCCCCGGTGGCGAGGTGAAATGGCAGTGGCTGGCGTCGGATCACTTGAACGAATTCGGCTTCACCGCCGAGCAGTTGAAGCTGGTTCGCGCCAGTGAAAATCCGGATTACCTGCACATCAACAACCTCAGCCTGGTCGGGCCGAACAAGTGGTTCGATGCCGGCGACAAGCGCTTCAATCCGGACAACCTGCTGATCGATTCGCGCAACGCCAACTTCATCGCGATCATCGACAAGCACAGCGGTAAAGTGGTCTGGCGCCTGGGGCCGAACCTGCCGTTGGCCAATCCGAAAACCGCGCAGAAAATCCCGCGTCCTGTGGACCAGTTTGTCGGCCAGCATGACGCGCACATCATCCCGGCCGGACTGCCCGGTGCGGGCAATCTGCTGGTGTTCGACAACCAGGGTTCGGCGGGTTACCCGAACGTCACGCTGGGGCTGATTTCCGGTTCGCGAGTGCTGGAGATCGACCCGGTGAAAAATGAAATCGTCTGGCAGTACAGCGCGGCGAATTCAAAGCAGCCGGGATGGGCGTTTTACAGCTCGTTCATCAGCAGCGCGCGGCGCTTGCCCAACGGCAATACGCTGATCGATGAAGGCATGAACGGGCGGTTTTTCCAGGTGACGGCCAGTGGTGAGAACGTCTGGGAATACGTCAGCCCTTATCTGGGCAAGGCACCGGGCAGCGACGCGATCAGCAACTGGGTCTATCGGGCCCTTCCTGTGAGTTATGACTGGGTGCCGGCAGGTACGCCGCGTTCGGAGACGGCAGTGATTGCGCCGGCCATTGGCGTGCAACAAACCAATGCCAGTCGTTAGTTATCAGGACTGTTCATAATCGAAATAAGTTATGAACGACTTGAATAGTGCATATAGCAATTTCGTTGAAAAGTCGCGTGGACAATAAATGAATGTCCGACCATCCTGAGTGTCGTGAGTTTCCAGGAGGAAACTTGCTCTCATCGGAAGACACTTATCCAACGATAAAGGAAATCTCGTTATGTCGAGCATTAATGGCAACTATGTAAACGCTAACGCTGGCGCCAAACTGACGATCACCGATGGCAACGACTCCAACGGCACCTTCAGCGGCAAGTTCAGCCAGAACGGCGTGAACTACGACATCGCGTACGGTCACTATCACTTCCAGAACAGCACCGGGCAGCCTACGATCATTACTTTCGCGGCTCTGAATGACGGCACTGGTTATCAGTCCTGGACGCTGTTCTCGCCGGATCACAACTACTCGAAAGTTCGCGCGGTGGGTTCGCGTACCAACTTTGACGGTGATGTAGTCGGTCTGGCCGGGGAGTTTGTGAAGCAATAGGAGATTCCGTAAATCGAAGGCCGATGCATTAAACATGCATCGGCCTTTTTGTTTGTTCTTTAAAAAGTTCGTCAACTATCACCTTGGTATTAGTTGTCACTGAATCCCGGGTCATCGATAACCCGATGCCTTGCATGAATACTTTTTATGCCGGGAAAGCATGTCGATTTCGGCGAATCGCTGGAAGCCTTGCGGGTCGTGGCTTTGGCGGAAATGACTGTTTCATATATTCCATAAACGTCTATTCATAACATGAAAGATTACTTTCGGAGATAAGCGTCTAGCCCAATGATTGACCCATCGATCACGCCGTGGGGGATTCAACAAGCGGCGAATCGGCTAAGCGAAAAAACGCAAAGAGACCGCAGGGAGTAAATCAATGGGCAATGTCCAGACCGCCGCCAGTGCACAGGAGGTGCTGTGGCGCCAGGCGCCGAGCGGCGAGTTGGTCGATCTCGGCCGGCCCCATCGCGTGCCGTTGGGGCAGCTGCGTTTGCAGCGCGCGCCCAAGGGCATTCTGAGCCGCCGCGAAACGATTCTGCTCGGCGTTCTGGCGCTGGTGGTGCATGGCGCGGTGATCTACTGGATCAACCAGCATCCGACGCCGGCGCTGCCGATCGTGCCGCCGGAAATTCCACCGATGACCATCGAGTTTTCGCGCCCGGCGCCATCGGCACCACCAGTGGTTGTACCGCCGCCACCGGCACCGGTGGTCGAGCCTCCGCCACCGGTGGAGGACGAACTGGCAACCAAGCCACCACCGACACCGAAGCCGGTCCCCAAACCGAAACCGGTCGCCAAACCCGTGCCGAAACCGGCGCCCAAAGCGGTCGAGCAACCGCCGGCTCCGCCACAGCCGGCCGCCCCGGTCGCCGCGCCAGCGCCACCTGCACCACCGGCGCCTGCTCCGGTGACGCCGGCCTCGGCCAACGCCGCGTACCTGAAGAACCCGGCGCCGGAATACCCGTCGCTGGCCCAGCGTCGCGGTTGGGAAGGCACGGTGTTGTTGCGGGTGCACGTGTTGGCCAGCGGCAAACCGGGTGAGATCCAGATTCAGAAAAGCAGTGGCCGGCAACAGCTCGACGACGCGGCGCTGGACGCCGTGAAGCGCTGGAGCTTCGTGCCAGCCAAGCAGGGTGATGTCGCCCAGGACGGCTGGGTCAGCGTACCCATCGATTTCAAGATTCATTAATTGGTAATCAGCCGGCTTTATTCTCGCGGTGTGTCTGTAACCGTCATCGCGAGCAAGCTCGGCTCCCACACACGAGGGAACACATCATGACGTTACTGGCATCTCCACTGGAATCCATCGAAAGCGCGGTGATCTGGCTGCTGGTGGTCTTCTCTGTCGCCACTTGGGGCCTGGCATTGCTCAAGGCGCTGCAGTTCGGCCGGTTGAAGGCGCAGGACCGCAAATTTCACAAGCGCTTCTGGGCGGCGTCGAGTCTGGACTCCGCTGCCGAGTTGAGCGAAACCCAGCCCGGCGCGGCAGCGCGGGTGGCGCAGGCCGGTTATGCGGCGATACAAGTGGGCGAGGCGCCACAGGCCAATGACCTGAGCCAGGCGATCAACCATCAGGATCGTCTCGAACGCGCCTTGCGCCAGCAGATCGTCCGCGAGCGCCGTTCGCTGGAAACCGGTCTGGCGGTGGTCGCGAGTATTGGCAGTACCTCGCCGTTCATTGGTCTGTTCGGCACGGTGTGGGGAATCATGGAAGCGTTGAAAGGCATCAGCGCGGCAGGTTCGGCGAGCCTGGAAACGGTCGCCGGTCCCATCGGTGCAGCGCTGGTCGCCACCGGTGTGGGGATCGCGGTCGCGGTGCCGGCGGTGCTGGTTTACAACTACTTTTTGCGTCGTCTGAAACTGACGGCGGCGGACCTGGACGACTTTGCCCACGACTTCTACAGCCTGGCGCAAAAGAGCGCGTTCCGCGTGCTGATCCACCCGACCGCGCACAAGGCTGCGGCCCAGGGCAACGCAACAAAAGTGAAGGAGGCGTCCTGATATGGCCTTCTCCACGCAAGACAGCGACGAGGTGCTGAGCGAGATCAACGTGACGCCGCTGGTGGACGTGATGCTGGTGCTGCTGGTGGTGTTCATCGTCACCGCGCCACTGCTGACCAACGCGATACCGATCAACCTGCCGAAGACCGAAGCGGTGGCGCCGGTCGAGCAGAAAGACCCGTTGGTGGTGAGCATCGACGGTGCTGGAAAACTGTTTATCAACAAGGACGAAATCCAGCCGGATCTGCTGGAGTTCAACCTCAAATCGGCCAAGGCCAAGGACCCGGAAGTGCGCGTGCAATTGCAGGCCGACGACGGGGTGAATTACGGCGAAGTGGCGAGAGCCATGGCTTCGATTGAGCGGGCGGGCATCACCAAGCTGTCGGTGATCACTGCACGATAAGGGTTTCACGTTTTTCCGGGGCCGTCTCCTTGGCAGGGTGCGGCCCCTTTTTTTGCCCAATGCTTAATATTCTTTTCAGGTCTTAATAAATAGCTTCTTATTCCTTAACGAATATAAATCCCGTCCCTATACTCGTTCAGGAACAGACACGACGCAGGAGAGCTCCCCCATGCGCAACGAATCAATCCGTTATCTGATTGTGCCGGGCTGGCAAGGATCGCCAGAAGATCATTGGCAAACCCACTGGCAGAACAGCCTGCCCAACAGTGCGCGGGTGGAGCAGGCCGACTGGCTGACGCCGCGTCGTGAAGACTGGGTCGCGGCGCTGGCCGAGGCGATTGCCGCTGACAGCTCGCCAGTGATTCTCATCGCGCACAGCCTGGGCTGCATTACTGTGGCGCACTGGGCGGCCACCGCGCCGTTGCATCATTTGCGTCAGGTACGCGGGGCACTGCTGGTTGCGCCGGCGGATGTCGAGCGTCCGGCCTGCGTGCCGGCACTGCGCAATTTCGCACCGATCCCGACCGATCTGCTGCCGTTCCCGAGCCAGGTCGTCAGCTCCGACAACGACGCCGCCGTCAGTGCGCCGCGTGCGCTGGAACTGGCGCGCAACTGGGGCGCCGAGGCGGGGATTCTCGCAGGCGCCGGCCATATCAACGTGAAGTCCGGGCATCAACGCTGGGAGCAGGGATTCGCTTATCTGTATCGCCTGCAAAACCGCATGGAACACCACGCCCGGCGCCGTGCCTGACCACTTTTATTTTTTCAACGCCCCCGTCTCCCGGCGATTTGGGGCGGGAGTCTGCCATGAGTTTTGAAACCTTCGGCCAGCCGTTGCTGACCTTTCCCGATGCGGAAAAAAGTCCCCTGAGCATTCGCGCCAAGGCGCTGGTGTTCGTCGATCCACGCTCGCGTCAGTTGCGCGAGGAAATGGCCCAGCTCGCACCGCGCTCGATCTCGGTGTTGATTCGCGGCGAGACCGGCACCGGCAAGGAATTGCTCGCCCGCCACATCCACCGCGCCAGTGATCGCAGCGGCTTGTTCGTCTCGGTCAACTGCGGCGCGATCAGCCCGACCTACGCCGATGCCGAATTGTTCGGCTACGCCGCCGGCAGCTACAGCGGTTCGGCCAGCAGTCGCGCCGGCTGGTTCGGCTCGGCCAACGGCGGCACCTTGTACCTGGACGAGATCGGCGACCTGCCACTGCCGATCCAGATCAAATTGCTTTCCGCCCTGGAAAACCACGAAGTCACCCGCGTCGGCGCCCATCAGCCGAGCCCGGTGGACGTGCGCCTGGTGGCGGCGACCAGCATCGATCTGGCGCAAGCGGTGGCGGCGGGGAAATTCCACGAGCGGCTTTATCACTATCTCAGCGAAGGGCATCTGGAACTGCCGGCGTTACGCGCGCGGGTCGGCGACATTCTGTCGTTGGCCGAGTACTTCCTCGGCATCTACAGCCAGCGCCTGGATCTGCCGGTGCCGCTGATCAGCGAAGCGGCGCAGCAGGTGCTCGAACAACACAGCTGGCCGGGCAACACCCGGGAGCTGGAAAACGTCATTCATTTTGCGCTGCTGGTGAGTACCGGCGACGAAATCCTGCCGGAGCACCTGAACCTGCCCGAGGTGTCTGGGCCGCTGGTTCAGATCGAACGTCAGGTGGCGAGCGTGAGCCTCAACGGCACTGCCGGCGAACGTAAGGCATTGAAAGAATTGCTGTTGAGCCTGAGCGAGGCGTTGTAACCATTTTGTTCAACATGAACAAAATGGAATATGAAGCTGAATAAACGTTATTGTCCGGGAATAAAAAATCCCGGTATTGTCCGTTTCACGCCAGCAGTAGCACATCGCTGGCACACGTATTAATGCCGTCGTCGATGACGACCGATTTTCGATAAGGACACTGCATGAAAAAGGTTCTGTTGTTTACCGCATTGGCGGCTGCTCTGACTGCTTCCCTGGCCCAGGCCGGCGAGAAACTGGTGGTTGCCGCGACGCCGGTGCCGCACGCCGAGATCCTCGAGCTGATCAAGCCGACCCTCGCCAAAGAAGGCGTGGATCTGGAAATCAAGGTCTTCACCGACTACGTACAGCCGAACGTACAGGTGGGCGAGAAGCGTCTGGACGCCAACTACTTCCAGACCCTGCCGTACCTGAACAGCTTCAACCAAGGCAAATACAAGGACGACAAGGCCAAGTACCTGGTGACCGTGCAAGGTGTTCACGTTGAACCGTTCGGTGGCTACTCGAGCAAGTACAAGACCCTGGCCGAACTGCCGGACGGCGCCACCATCGCCATTCCGAACGAAGGCAGCAACAGCGGTCGCGCACTGATCCTGCTGCAGAAGGCCGGCCTGATCGAACTGAAAGATCCGAAGAACGCCCTGGCCACGCCAAAAGACATCGCCAAGAACCCGCACAACTTCAAGTTCAAGGAACTGGAGTCGGCCCTGCTGCCACGTGTTCTGAAAGAAGTCGATCTGGACATGATCAACACCAACTACGCGCTGGAAGCCAAGTTGAACCCGACCAAGGACGCCCTGGTGATCGAAGGCGCGGATTCGCCTTACGTGAACTTCCTGGTTGCCCGTGAAGACAACAAGAACAGCGACGCCATCAAGAAACTGGCCGCTGCCCTGACCAGCCCTGAAGTCAAAGCGTTCATCGAGAAGAAGTACAACGGCGCGGTACTGCCGGCGTTCTGATCCGACGCAGCAACAACCCCTTCAAGGTTGAAAAAAACGCCGATGACCAGCGATGGTCATCGGCGTTTTTTCTTGCGTGTGGATAACTCAGGCAGCGCTGGTTTTCAGCGCCCTGCGCAAGGCCACCAGCCATTTCACGAAATCCTGCGGGTCCGGTCGCTGCGGCACTTTTACGTCCATGTTCTCTTCCTTGTTATGGGGTTGGCCGGGGGGAGTCTGGCCAAAAGCTGTACGTCCTTGGAGGGCTTTCATGAAAAAAAGATCCGTCCTACAGCGAAAGGAAAAATAGCCTTCTTATTCTGTCGGGGCAAACCCGCAGGATAGTTTTTTGTGTGATATCAATATGCTTTAGCGGTATTTAAATTCTCGTTCTTATACCTTTAAAGTCGGTGCCTGCCGGACAGTTACCCGCTGTCCATGGACTGCGCCACCGCCGCTTACCGAGCGGCGTCAGGATGTTTCATGACCTTCGATTACGCATTTATCCTCAGCACCCTGCCGGCGTTTCTCAAGGCCGTGGGCGTGACGCTGCAGGTCGGTTTGATCGCCATTGGCACCTCGCTGCTGGTGGCGCTGCTCAATGCGACGATTCTGGTGTTCCGCACGCCTTACCTGCAAAAACTGGTCGGGCTGTATGTGGAGCTGGCGCGCAACACGCCGCTGCTGATCCAGCTGTTCTTCGTCTACTTCGCGTTGCCGGCCCTGGGGATCAAGGTTTCCGGATTCACCACCGCGATCATCACCATGACGTTTCTCGGCGGCGCCTACCTCACCGGAGTGCTGCGTGCCGGCGTCGATGCGGTGCCTCAGGCGCAGCTTGAATCGGGCCGCTCCATCGGTCTGTCCCACGGCCAGTTGCTGCGCTACGTGATCCTGCCGCAAGCCGGGATCCTCAGCCTGCCGTCGCTGTTCGCCAATTTCATTTTCCTGCTCAAGGAGACCACCGTGGTCTCGGCCGTGGCGATGCCTACGCGCAGGACAATCTGGTGCTGTTCAGCTGGGCCAAGCAGAACCCGGGCTACCGCGTGCTGGACGAAAAACTTGGCGCCGAAGCGCCGATTGCCCCGGCGGTGAAGAAGGGCAATATCGAACTGCGCGACTGGGTGAATACCGAGCTGGCCAAGCTGGGTGAAGAGAAATACCTGCTCAAGCTGTATGACCAATATGTGCGTAAAGAGCTGAGTGATGACACCAAGCCTGAGAGCGTGATTGTCGAAGGCGGGAAGTGGCAGGGCTAATCAGGCCAGTTCCACGCCGGCTCATCCAGAACCCTCTGCCCGACGATCCCCGTCTGGCCGAGGGTTTTTTCCAGCACGATGCAATTGCATTCCGGGTCTTCCTGCAACGCCGAAATCAATCGCCGGGCATGGGATACCACCCACACCTGACACTGCTCCGACACCCGGATAATCAGACGCGCCAGCGCCGGCAGCAGGTCCGGATGCAGGCTGGTTTCCGGCTCGTTCAGCACCATCAGCGACGGCGGGCGTGGCGTCAGCAGCGCGGCAACCAGCAGCAGATAGCGCAACGTGCCATCCGACAGCTCCGCCGCCGACAACGGCCGCAACAATCCTTCCTGAAAGAACTCGATGGCAAAACGTCCGCCCGCCAGCGGCGCGATGTTCAACCGTGCGCCGGGAAACGCATCACTGATCGCCGCCTGCAGCGCCTCGGGATCGCCGATCTCGCGGATGGTCTGCAACGCCGCCGCCAGATCGCGACCGTCGTGATGCAGCACCGGCGTGCGCGTGCCCAGTTGCGGCTGGCGTACCGGGGCGTCGGCGTCGCTGCGAAAGTGATCGTAGAAGCGCCAGCGGCGGATGAACTCGCGCATCTGGAACACTTCCGGTGAGGTGCGCAGGCTGCCCACCTGATCGAACAGGCTGTCGAAATTCGGCGTGTATTGCGCCAAAACATCCCAGCCACGACCCTCACGGGCACGGATCATCGGCCCGTTGCGATCCACCAGCAGACTGGCCGGACGATAAAGCGACCCGGCCCAGATGCATTCCTTTTTGATTTCCGGGTCGAGGGAAAAGAACGAGAGGCTCGGTTCCGGCAATCCCAGGGCGATCGAATAGCTGAAATCTTCCCCGGCAAAGCCCAGACGCAGGCGCTTCACACCCTGGCGCACGGTGGACTGGATCGGCACCTCGCCGTTGCGCATGCGCCGGCTGATGGTTTCCGGCCCGGCCCAGAAGGTCGAGTCGAGCCCGCCCTCCCGGGCCAGCGCATTGACCACGCCGCCCTGAGCGGTTTCCGCCAGCAGCCGCAACGCCCGGTACAGGTTGGACTTGCCGCTGCCGTTGGGGCCGGTGATCAGGTTCAGACGGCCCAGCGGGATTACCAATTTATTGATCGAGCGGTAATTGGCCACCGCGAGGGTCTTGAGCATGAAAATCCTTCTTGAGTGCCCCGAAATCCGGGTCAGGATACTCGCTGCACAGAAATGCATATATCGCCCGGACGAAGGTTGAACCCTGTTCTAAGCTCACAGTCGTATCGTCACTTGCACGTTCGTACACAGGAAGGAGTCTGCATGGCGAGTCCCGGATTGAAAACAGCGGTCATGCTGAGTCTGTTCGCTTTGTTGAGCGCGTGCGGCGAGAAAAAGGCCCCCGCCGAATACCTGCCCCGGGTCTTCGTGCAGGAGGTGAACCCCGCCAATTACGCCGCCGCCGTGACCCTCACCGGCGATGTACAGGCCCGCGTACAGACCGAACTGTCGTTCCGGGTCGGCGGCAAGATCATCCAGCGCATGGTCGATGTCGGTGACCGCGTCTCGGCCAAACAAGTGCTGGCCAAGCTCGATCCGAAGGATTTGCAGACCAACGTCGACTCCGCCCAGGCCCAGGTGCTGGCCGAGCAGGCGCGGGTCAAACAGAGCGCCGCCGCGTTCGTCCGCCAACAGAAACTGTTGCCCAAGGGCTACACCAGCCAGAGCGAATACGATTCCGCGCAGGCCGCCTTGCGCAGCAGCCAGAGTGCCTTGAGCGCGGCCCAGGCGCAGTTGGCCAATGCCAAGGATCAATTGAGCTACACCTCGCTGATCGCCGATGCGCCGGGCGTCATCACCGAGCGTCAGGCCGAAGTCGGTCAGGTGGTTCAGGCCACGGCACCGATTTTCAGCCTGGCCCGGGACGGAGATCGCGACGCTGTATTCAACGTTTATGAATCCCTGCTGGCCGAGCGGCCGGCGGAGCGCTCGATCGTCGTCAGCCTGCTCGACAACCCCGCCATCAAGACCACCGGCACCGTGCGCGAAATCACCCCGGCGGTGTCTGCGCAGTCCGGCACGGTGCAGGTCAAGGTCAGCCTCGACAGCCTGCCGCAGGGGATGCAATTGGGCTCGGTGGTGAGCGCCACGGCCAAGGGCACCGGCAAGTCGGCCGTTGAATTGCCATGGTCGGCGCTGACCAAGAACGTCAGCGATCCAGCGGTGTGGATGGTCGACGACAAAGGCGAGGCGCAGTTGCACAACGTCACCGTCAGCCGCTACCTGATCGGCAAGGTCATCATCAGCGAGGGCCTCAAGGGCGGGGAAAAAGTCATTGTTGCGGGAGGGCAGTTGCTGCATCCGGGCATGAAGGTCGAAATTGCCGAAAACACCTACAAGGATCTGCAACCGGGAGCACAGCCATGAAGCGTCTGGGGCTGTTATCCATTGGCGTGTTGTTGGCCGCCTGTTCGAAAAGCGAGCCACCGCCGGAGCCGGTACGGCCGGTGTTGTCGGTCAAGGTCGAAGCCTTGAGCGAGGAAAACCTCGGGCGTTTCGCCGGCAGCATTCAGGCGCGCTATGAAAGCAACACCGGTTTTCGTGTCGGCGGGCGCATTGCCAGCCGTAACGTCGACGTCGGTACCGAGGTGCAGAAGGGCACGCTGCTCGCCACCCTCGATCCGTCCGATCAGCAGAACCAGCTGCGTTCGGCCCAGGGCGACCTGGCCAGGGTTCAGGCACAACTGATCAACGCCCAGGCCAATGCCCGCCGTCAGCAAGCGCTGTTTGATCGCGGCGTCGGGGCGCAGGCGCAACTGGACATTGCCATGACGGACCTGAAAACCACCCAGGCTTCGCTGGATCAGGCGCGGGCGGCGGTCAATCAAAGCAAGGATCAACTCGATTACACCCAGCTGCGCTCCGATCACAAAGCCGTGGTCACCGCGTGGAACGCCGAGGCCGGGCAAGTGGTGACGGCGGGTCAACAAGTGGTGACCCTGGCGCAACCGGACATCAAGGAAGCGGTGATCGATCTGCCGGACACCCTGGTCGATGAGATCCCGTCCGACGTGGTGTTTCTGGTGGCCGGGCAGCTCGACCCGAGCATCAACACCACGGCCACCCTGCGCGAGATCGAACCGCAGGCACAAAGTGCGACGCGCACCCGGCGCGCACGACTGACCCTGGCCAACACGCCTGACGGCTTCCGCCTCGGCACGGCGATCAGCGTCACCCTCAGCTCGGCGATCAAACCGCGTATCGAATTGCCCGTCACTGCGTTGCAGGAGGTCGACGGCAAACCGCGAATCTGGGTCATCGACACCCAGAGCAAATCCGTCAACCCGCGCGACGTCAGCGTGATCAGCCGCACCGACAGCAGCGTGGTGCTCGCGGGGGGCGTGAAGAACGGCGAGCGCGTGGTCAGCGCCGGCGTCAACAGTCTCAAACCCGGACAATCCGTGAAACTTGACGAGGACAGTCAATGAAAGGCTCTTTCAATCTCTCCGAATGGGCCCTCAAGCATCAGTCTTTCGTCTGGTATCTGATGTTCGTCGGATTGCTCATGGGGGTGTTCTCCTACTTCAATCTGGGGCGCGAGGAAGACCCGTCGTTCACCATCAAGACCATGGTGATCCAGACCAAATGGCCGGGCGCGACCCAGGAAGAAACCCTCAAGCAGGTCACCGACCGCATCGAGAAAAAACTCGAAGAGCTCGATTCCCTCGACTACGTGAAAAGCTACACGCGCCCCGGCGAATCGACGGTGTACGTGTACCTGCGTGACACCACCAGTGCCAAGGACATTCCGGAAATCTGGTACCAGGTGCGCAAGAAGATCAACGACATTCGCGGGCAGTTTCCTCAAGGCATTCAAGGGCCGGGATTCAACGACGAATTCGGTGATGTGTTCGGCTCGGTGTACGCCTTCACCGCCGACGGCCTGACCATGCGCCAGTTACGCGATTACGTGGAACAGGCGCGGGCCGAGATCCGCAATGTGCCCGGGCTGGGCAAGATCGAGATGATCGGTCAGCAGGACGAAGTGCTCTACCTGAACTTCTCGACCCGCAAACTCGCGGCGCTGGGCATCGATCAGCGTCAGGTGGTGCAGAGCCTGCAATCGCAGAACGCCGTGACCCCGGCCGGTGTCATCGAGGCGGGGCCCGAGCGGATTTCCGTGCGGACTTCGGGGCAGTTCGCTTCGGAGAAAGACCTGGCCGAGGTCAATCTCAAACTCAATGACCGTTTCTATCGCCTGGCCGACGTGGCCGACATCACCCGTGGTTACGTCGACCCGGCCACGCCGGAATTTCGCTTCGACGGCAAGCCGGCGATCGGTCTGGCGATTGCCATGCAGAAGGGCGGCAACGTTCAGGAGTTCGGCAAGGCTCTGCACAAGCGCATTGATGAGCTGACGGCGGATCTGCCGGTCGGCGTGGGTGTGCACACGGTGTCCGATCAGGCGGTGGTGGTGGAGGAAGCGGTCGGCGGCTTCACCAGTGCGTTGTTTGAAGCAGTGGTGATCGTGCTGGTGGTCAGCTTCATCAGCCTCGGTGTACGCGCCGGGCTGGTGGTGGCGTGCTCGATCCCGCTGGTGCTGGCGATGGTGTTTGTGTTCATGGAATACAGCGGCATCACCATGCAGCGGATTTCACTCGGCGCTCTGATCATCGCCCTCGGCCTTCTGGTGGACGACGCGATGATCACCGTGGAAATGATGGTCACGCGCCTGGAAATGGGCGAGAGCAAGGAGCAGGCCGCGACATTCGCCTACACCTCGACCGCGTTCCCGATGCTCACCGGTACGCTGGTGACGGTTGCCGGTTTTGTTCCCATCGGGCTCAACGCCAGTTCTGCCGGCGAGTACACCTACACGCTGTTCGCGGTGATTGCCGTGGCGATGATCGTGTCCTGGATCGTGGCGGTGTTCTTCGCCCCGGTGATCGGCGTGCACATTCTCAGCACCAACGTGAAACCCCATGAGGCCGAGCCGGGGCGCGTTGGCCGCGCGTTCAATGGCGGTTTGCTGTGGTGCATGCGCAATCGCTGGTGGGCCATCGGCTTCACGGTATTGATGTTTGTGCTGGCGGTGTTCTGCATGCGCTTTGTGCAGAATCAGTTCTTCCCGTCCTCGGATCGACCGGAAATCCTGGTCGACCTCAACCTGCCGCAAAACGCCTCGATCGACGAGACCCGCAAGGCCGTCGACAAGCTCGAGGCTACGCTCAAGGGCGACGCGGACATCGTGCGCTGGAGCACCTACATCGGTCAGGGTGCGATCCGTTTCTACCTGCCACTCGACCAGCAATTGCAGAACCCGTACTACGCACAACTGGTGATCGTCAGCAAAGACTTCGAAGCCCGCGAGGCTCTGAGCAAGCGCCTGCGCGAACGGCTGCACAAGGATTTCGTCGGCATCGGCAGTTACGTGCAGGCGCTGGAAATGGGCCCGCCGGTGGGGCGTCCGATCCAGTACCGGATCAGCGGCAAGGACATCGATCAGGTGCGCAAGCACGCCATCGACCTGGCGACTGAACTGGACAAGAACGAGCACATCGGCGAGATCATTTACGACTGGAACGAACCGGGCAAAGTCCTGCGCATCGACATCGCCCAGGACAAGGCGCGCCAGCTCGGGCTGTCGTCCGAAGACGTGGCGAACCTGATGAACAGCATCGTCAGTGGCGCGCCGCTGACTCAGGTCAACGACGACATCTACCTGATCAACGTGGTCGGTCGCGCGGTGAGTTCGGAACGCGGTACGCCGGAAACCCTGCAGAACCTGCAGATTGTCACGCCCAACGGCACGTCGATTCCGTTGCTGGCCTTTGCCACGGTTCGTTATGAGCTGGAGCAGCCGCTGGTGTGGCGTCGTGATCGCTTGCCGACCATCACCATCAAGGCGTCGGTGCGTGACGAGATTCAGCCGACCGATCTGGTGAAAATCCTCAAGCCGTCCATTGATGACTTTGCGGCCAAACTACCCGTGGGCTACAAAGTCGCCACCGGCGGTACGGTCGAGGAGAGTGGCAAGGCGCAGGGGCCGATTGCCAAGGTGTTGCCGCTGATGCTGTTCCTGATGGCGACCTTCCTGATGATCCAGCTGCACAGCGTGCAGAAGCTGTTCCTGGTGGCCAGTGTCGCGCCGCTGGGGTTGATCGGCGTGGTGCTGGCGCTGGTGCCGACCGGTACGCCGATGGGCTTCGTGGCGATCCTCGGGATCCTGGCGCTGATCGGCATCATCATCCGCAACTCGGTGATCCTCGTGACCCAGATCGACGAGTTCGAGCGCAAAGGTTATGCGCCGTGGGATGCCGTGGTGGAAGCCACCGAACACCGCCGTCGCCCGATCCTGCTGACCGCCGCGGCGGCGAGCATGGGCATGATCCCGATTGCCCGGGAAGTGTTCTGGGGGCCGATGGCCTACGCGATGATCGGCGGGATCGTGATTGCGACCCTGCTGACGCTGCTGTTCCTGCCAGCGCTGTACGTGGCCTGGTACAAGATTCGCGAGCCGAAGAAAGAGGCGCAGTAAGGCGGGCGCTTTGCGCTCATCGCCAACTACACGGCTTTGCGCCAGACACTCGCCAGCCAGGGCTGCTGCTCACGCGGCAGCCCCGCCGGCCGGTAGTAATGCTCAAGCTCCACGAACCCGGCATCGGTCAACAACCCGCGCCAGGCTTCAAGATCGTGATACGAGCCATAACGCGGCCCGTTCCAGCCCTCACGGTTATCCCCGCGCGGGTTGGAGCTGAACAGCACGCCGCCCGGTTTCAATGTCCCGTGCAGTTGCTTCAGAACCCGGGGCAATTCCTGCAGCGGTACATGAAACAGCACCGCATTGGCGAAGATCCCGTCGAAGCGTTCTGCCGGCAGATCCAGCTTCAGGAAATCCTGGCACCACACTTCACAGCCACTGTCTTCCCGCGCCATCTGCGCGAATTTTTCCGCACCGTCGAGGCCGACGGCGACGTGTCCCATCCGGGTAAATGTCTGCAAATCGCGCCCCGGCCCGCAGCCGAAATCGAGGATGGAGAATGGCGCGTCACCCTGGATGTGCCGCAACAGGGCGTCGATGTTCTGACTGACATCGTGATCGCGGGTGCCTTCACGAAAGTCCTCGGCCACCGAGTTGTAGTGGCCGAGGGTGGTGGAGGTGATCTGTTCCAGATCGATGGGCGTCTGCTTCATGGTCGGGCTGCGCTGGCAAAGGAATCTGCCGACTATACGCCATGCCATTCAGCGCTTGTTCAAACCCCGCGCCAGGCGATCGCCACCCAGCTGAATCAGCGCCACCAGTGCCACCAGCAGCACGATCACCGTCAGCATGATCTGGCTGTCGAAGCGCTGATAGCCGTAGCGATAGGCAATGTCGCCCAGACCGCCGGCGCCAATCGCTCCGGCCATGGCCGATGAGTTGATCATCGTCACCAGGGTGATGGTGAAACCGCCGACAATCCCCGGCAGCGCCTCGGGCAACAGCACATGCCAGACGATGTGCCAGCGCCGGCAGCCCATGGCCTGTGCGGCTTCGATCAGGCCGTAGTCGACTTCACGCAGGCTCACCTCGGCAATCCGCGCAAAGAACGGCGTGGCCGCGATGGTCAACGGCACGACTGCCGCCCACACGCCGTAGGTGGTGCCGACGATCAAACGGGTGAACGGAATCAGCGCCACCATCAGGATCAGAAACGGGATCGAGCGAAACAGGTTCACGAACGCACCCAGCGCGCGATTGAGCAACGGCGCTTCGTAGATCCCGCCCTTGTCGCTGGTGACCAGAATCACTGCCATCGGGATACCCGCCAGCAGTGCGATCAGCGACGACACGCCGACCATCAGAAACGTGTCGATAAAACCCTGCAGCAAGCGATCAAACCACATAACCCAACACCTCCGTGCGTTGTGCCCACTGGCTGGCACGCTGACGCAATTCCTCGGCGTTCAGCTTTGAACCCGCCACCGCCAGCAACAGTTGCCCGAGCGCGTGGCCCTGAATCCGTTCCACGCCGCCCTGGAGCAATTTCACCCGGCCACCGAGCGCGGCGAACAGTGCGGCCAGATCCGGTTCATCCTGCTGGCTGCCGGTGAACTGCAAACGCAGCACCACGGCCGCGTCCGCCGACAAGGGCTGTGCCTGCAAACGGCTCTGCAATTCTTCGGGCAAAGCGTGCTGCAACGGTGCGAGCAACGTCTGGCTGACCTCGTGCTGCGGGTTGCCGAACACTTCCCAGACCGGGCCTTGCTCGACGATGCGGCCATGTTCCAGCACAACGACGCGGTCGCAGATTTCCCGGATCACCGCCATCTCGTGAGTGATCAGCACGATGGTCAGGCCCAGGCGTTTGTTGATCTCGCGCAGCAGGCCAAGGATCGACTGAGTGGTTTCCGGATCGAGGGCCGAAGTGGCTTCGTCGCACAACAAAATATCCGGGTCGTGCACCAGCGCACGGGCGATGCCGACACGTTGTTTCTGCCCGCCGGACAACTGCGCCGGATACGCCTTGTGCTTGGCTTGCAGGCCCACCAGTTCCAGCAGTTCGCGAACCTTTTTCTCCCGCTGTTGTTTCGGGACGCCGGCGACCTTCAGCGGCAGTTCGACGTTCTGCCACACCGTTTTCGCCGACATCAGATTGAAGTGCTGAAAAATCATGCCGATCCGCCGACGCAGGGCGACGAGGCGATCCTCGTCGTACTCGCCGATGTCCACCTGATCGATCAGCACCCGGCCCGAGGTCGGTTGTTCGAGGCGGTTGATGGTGCGGATCAGCGACGACTTGCCGGCGCCGCTGCGGCCGATGATGCCGAACACTTCACCGCGCTGGATCGCCAGATCGATGCCTTGCAGCGCCGCGACCGGGCCTTGTTTGCCGTCGTAGGTTTTGCCCAGACCGACGAAGCGCACATGAGCGCGGTTCAGTTCGGGATGCAGTTCGGTGCGTTGCGCAAGCGCGGGTGGCTCTGGAAGATCCAGTCGCCGTTGGATGGCTGCCGTCATCCTCAGCTTTCCCAACCGGCCTGGTACAGCTTGCCGTGGGCCTTATCCAGTGCGGCGCGAACAGCCGGTGAATGCTGATAGATGTCGACGAACTTGATCAGGCGCGGGTCGGTTTTGCTCTTTGGCTGGATCACGAACTGAATCACGTATTCCTTGTGATCGAGGCCGTCGAACAGCAGCGCGGAGCCGGCATCAAAGGTCTTCGCCAGACGGATGTAGGCCGGGTAGCCCTGGACCAGATCGGCGTCATCGTAGGCGCGCACCAGTTGCACGGCTTCGACTTGCAGGATCTTGATCTTCTTCGGGTTGGCGACGATGTCGTCTTCAGTGGCCTTGTAGCCGACGCCCGGTTTCAGGGTGATCAGACCGGCCTTGGCCAGCAGTTGCAGACCGCGTCCGCTGTTGATCGGGTCGTTGGCGATGGCGACGCTGGCGCCCTCAGGCAACTCGTCGAAGCTTTTGTATTTTTTCGAGTACAGGCCGACGTTGTTGATGATGCCTGGAGCGAACGGCACCAGGTCAAAACCGGAGGCGGCCTTGGCGTTTTCCAGGAACGGGATGTGCTGGAAGTAGTTCACGTCGATGTCACCGGCGGCGAGGCTGACGTTCGGTGCGATCCAGTCGGTGAACTCCACCAGCTCGACTTTCAGGCCTTGTTTGGAGGCTTCTTCGACGGCGGCTTCCAGCGGAATCGCGAAGGCGGCGGTAGTGCCGATTTTCAACGGAGCATCGGCGGCGAACACCGCCGAGCTGAACAGGCCGAAGGCCAGGGCCAGTGCTTTGACTGGGGGGGACAGGCGTTTCTTGGTCATGGTGGTTTTCCAGTCAGTGCGAGGAGGAGTGTCGGTAGTGGGCGCCGGTGTGTTGCTGTGGCAGGTGCGCTTCGCCGTGAAACAGTTTTTCCCGCAGGCTGCCGGTGTCGTACGCGGTCTTGTACGCGCCGCGCCGTTGCAGTTCGGGAATCACCAGGTCGATGAAATCCACATAGCTTTCCGGGGTGACGATGCGGGTCAGGTTGAAGCCGTCGAGGCCGGTTTCGGCGATCCACGATTCCAGTTCATCCGCCACTTGCTGCGGTGAGCCGACCACGGTGATATAGCGCCCGCCCAGCGCGTGCTGGTCGAGCAACTTGCGCCGGGTCCAGTCGTTGTTCTGCAGGTTCTTGGTGGCGGACTGGATCGCGTTGCTTTTGACGTACTGGATCGGCTCGTCGATTTCGTACTGGGAAAAATCGATGCCGGTGGACGCCGAAAAATGCGCCACGCCCGCTTCGGCGCTGGCGTAGCTCAGGTATTCGGCGTGCTTGGCCCAGGCCGCTTCCTCGGTCTCGCCGACGATCACGTTGAGGCCCATGAACACCTTGATGTCCTCGGGGTTGCGACCCGCTTCGACGGCGCTGGCGCGGACCTTGTCCACCTGCACTTTGGTCGACGGCTTGTTCTGACCGCTGATGAACACGCACTCGGCATGACGCCCGGCGAACAGCAGACCGCGATCCGAACTGCCGGCCTGGAACAGCACCGGCGTGCGCTGCGGTGACGGTTCGCACAGGTGATAGCCCTCGACCTGATAGAACTCGCCCTTGTGTTCGACCTTGTGCACCTTGTCTGGCTGCGCGTAGACCCGCTGCTGCGGATCGTTGAGCACCGCGCCGTTTTCCCAGCTGCCTTCCCAGAGTTTGTAGAGCACTTCGAGGTACTCGTCGGCCTGGTCGTAACGCCGGTCGTGCTCGACCTGTTCACTGAGGCCCATGGCCTTGGCAGCGCTGTCCAGGTAACCGGTGACGATGTTCCAGCCCACCCGCCCACGGCTCAGGTGATCGAGGGTCGACATGCGTCGGGCGAACAGATACGGCGGCTCGTAGGTGAGGTTGGCGGTCAGGCCGAATCCAAGGTTTTTGGTCACCGCGGACATCGCCGATACCAGCAGCAGCGGATCGTTGACCGGCAGCTGGATCGACTCTTTCAGCGTGACGTCCACCGAGTTCTGGTAGACGTCGTACACGCCGACGATGTCGGCGATGAACAGCCCGTCGAACAGCCCGCGCTCCAGCAGTTGCGCCAGTTCGGTCCAGTACTCGATGGTCTTGTACCGGGTCGAGGTGTCCCGTGGATGCGTCCACAGCCCGTGGTTGATGTGGCCGATGCAGTTCATGTTGAACGCATTGAGCAGGATCTTTTTCTTGCTCATCAGATGGTCCCTCGCAGCGGAGGGTTTTCATCGTTGAGGTAGTAATTGCCCACCGCGTGATACTTCCAGCGTACCGGATCGTGCAGGGTGTGCACCCGAGCGTTGCGCCAGTGACGGTCGAGACCGTGCTCGATCAGGGTGGCCTGGCTGCCGGCCAGTTCGAACAGGGTGCTGCCGGCGGCCAGAGAGATTTCGGTGCTGATTGCTCGTGCTTCGGCGACGGCAATCGAAGCCGCTGCAACCGTCTCGGCGTTGGTCTCGGCCTGGGCTGCGTCGAGAAATTCGCCGGCGCGTTCGAGCAGGGCTTCGGTGGCATGCAGGCGAATGCTCAGGTGGCCGAAACTCTTGAGGGTCAGCGGGTCTTCGGTGGCTTTGTCGTTGCCCGAATCGATCCATGGCCGGGTCTTGCTGCGCACGAAGTGCAGCGCATCTTCGTAAGCGGCGCGGGCGATACCGGTGTCGATGGCGGCGTGAAGGATCTGCGCCAACGGGCCGACCGGGGTCGGGCGTTCGAAGGCGCTCTGGAATGGAATGACATCTTCGGCAGCGACATACACGTCTTCGAACACCACCGAACCGCTGCCGGTGGTGCGCTGGCCGAAGCCGCTCCAGTCGTCGATCACGGTCAGGCCTTTGCTGTCACGCGGGACGAACGCCAGTTGCTGCACGCCGTTTTCATCGACCACGGACGTTGGAATGCGTTGGGCGTAAATGGCACCGGTCGCATAGAACTTGCGACCGTTGATGCGATAACCGTTGCCGTCGCGTTTGAGGCTGGTGACACGGTCATGGGCGGTCTTGGTGCCCAGTTCCGCCAGGGCATTGCCGAAGCGCTGGCCGGCGAGGACTTCGGCGTACAGCCGTTGTTTCTGCTCGTGGCTTCCGTTCACCCGAAGCACTTCGAGGGCATAGAAATGGTTCTGTGGAATCTGCCCCAGCGAGCCGTCGGCCCGGGCGATCAGGGCGATGACTTTGGCCAGGGTCACGTTGGACACACCGGCACCGCCGTACTCCTTGGGCACGCTGATGCCCCACAGGCCGGAGCGGGAAAACACGTCGAGTTCCGGCAGCGGCAGGCGGCGTTCGCGGTCGCGCAGGTTGCTGTCGCGCTGGAAGTCTTCGGCCAGGTCGCTGGCGACGATCAGGGCTTGCTCGTCGCTGGTGATGACCGCGACGGGATGGGAAAGAGTCATGTGTTTCTCCAGAGATCTGGTCAAAAGTGTTCTGGTCGTCAGATCCAGGAATGGCGAGCCGGAAGTTTTCCGTTGAGGCGATAGGCGCCGACCGCGTGATACTTCCAGCGCACCGGATCGTGCAGGGTGTGCACCCGGGCGTTGCGCCAGTGACGGTCGAGGTTGAATTCGGCGAGGGTGGCGCGGCTGCCGGCCAGTTCGAAAAGCTTTTCGCTGGCCAGCAACGAGATCTCGGTGGTCAGCACTTTGGCTTCGGCCACGGCAATCGACGCGCGGGCGGCGGATTCGGCGGTCAGTGGCGCGGCGTGCACCTGATCCAGCACTTGCCCGGCCTTGCGCAGCAGCGCTTCGGCGGCGTGCAGTTCGATTTTCAGTTTGCCGATATCGGCGATCACGTAGAGGTCGTCGCTGGCGCGCTCGACGTTGGCGTCGACCCACGGTCGGGCGCGGGTCTTGACGAATTCGATGGCGTCATCGATGGCGCCACGGGCGATGCCGGCGTCGATTGCTGCCTGAATCAGTTGCGACACCGCGCCCTGGGTATTGGGCTTTTCGTTGATCTTCCAGTTATCCACCACGAGACCGGCATCGACCCGCACGTTGTTCAACAGGATCGTGCCGCTGGCGGTGGTGCGCTGGCCGAAACCCGACCAGTCATCGACGATGCGCAATCCCGGCGTGCCGCGACGAACGAAAGCCAGGACTTGCTTGCCGTCATCGTTGAGCGCCTTGACCGCGACCCAGTGGGCGAACAGGGCGCCGGTGGAATAGAACTTCTGGCCGTTGATCACGTAATCATCGCCGTCAGCGGTGATGCGCGCTTTCAGTTCCAGGGTGTCCTTGGTGCCGCGTTCGGGGCCAGCGTTACCGATGCGCCAGCCTTCCAGGACGCTCTGCAACAGCAGTTTTTTCTGCTGTTCGGTGGCGCTGCCGAGGATCAGGTTGATGATGCCGAACTGGTTCTGCGGGATCTGCCCCAGTGCCGGGTCGGCTGCAGAAATGATCGCGAACACCTCGGCCAGGGTGACGAAGGAAACCTGCGGGCCACCGTACTCGCGCGGAATCGCGATGCTGCCGAGGCCGCTGCGGGTGAACTGTTCGATTTCCGACCACGGCAGCTTGCGCTGGCGATCACGTTTGGCGGCCTGCACGCGGGCGACTTGCGCCAGTTCATGGGCGGCCTTGATGGCTTGGGCGTCGTTGCGCAGCACTTGCGCGGGCAACAACAACGGGGCGATATCCAGATCACTCTGGACGTTTGCGTCTGCCAGACTGGACATCAGTGCCGCTCCTTGGCTGCACGCAATGCCCTGGCGATCTGCACTGGGGTGATTGTGTTCCGGACCATGTTACCTACCTCACATCTCATGAAAAACGCCGCAAAAGTGCGGCGAACGAAAGAATGTCCGGTGGTCCGGTTCATATACCCTAAGCGCGTATAAAATTTAAATGAACTAACTTTTAGGAATATGTATAGAAGGGGGCGTGGTCCGATTGGTTAAGTGTGCGGCGGCGAAGGAAGTCGTCCCTCACCGACCATCGATGCTCATTTTTTTTGCGGCTCTGCTGCCTTCAGCGTTTCCTTGAGCGGCACCTTGAGGTAGGGATTCACACAACCGATCTTCAGCGTTCGCGGCGGCGCCCAGCGCGAGTTGTTGCCGACCCGGTCAAGGATGCAATAGGTCACGTCCAGCCGCAGGTCCTCGCCGGCCTCGGTGATGATCGCCGGCGGCACCCAGACCTGGATCGGCTTGCCGATATCGGCCGGGGTGATGCGCGCCAGGTCCATCCGTACATCGCCCCAGCGCAAGGTAATGGCATCGCCTTCGGCCATGTTCAGATACGGCTCGATGGTCAGCGGTACGCCGCGTTTGATCTGGTTCGCGTTGACGCCTTGACGGCGAATGGTGTCGGGCAGTGTCACCGGCGCCAGTTGCTGGTTTTCGTCGCCGCACACTGCCGGGGGCTGTCCACCGGGGCAGTCGAGCTTGACCGTGACCCGCGCGGCTGCCGACAGCGATGGTCCGTGACCCACCCGCATGACCCGATAGTGGATGCGTGACGAGCCGCTGGCGATAAAACTTTCCGGCACCCGCAGGCTGACCGGGGCGGCGACGTCCTGCGCTGTCAGCACGTGAGAGGCGACATAGCAGTTGTTCCAGAACAGTTCGATCAGATCGCCGGTGTCCATGTCCGGATAAGGCAATACATCGACCAGCAGGTGGGCCGCTGCCGCAAGGTTGATGCCGTTGGTTTGGGATGGCGCCAGGCTCGGCGCGGCCAGTTCGGGGATGTGCGAAGTGCGGGTCATGAAGTCCTCTCCTTGAAGCCTTGCAGCGAAATCCGTTTCTGAAAGTTCAAATGGTGTGAATTGCCCGGTAATAAAAACAGGGTCGTTCGGTCATTCGTTATCGGGTCTTGGTAATGTTGTGGGGCGCGATGAGTGACTAGATAAAAGTTCGCTGAATGGCGTGTCAACGGAGAGGATTAGTTAATTGAAGAATTACGGATTTATCAGAAGCTTCCTACGCCGATAAAGCACTCTACCTATCCTGCCTGGCGAATCGGGCCACAGATTTTGCCGGATTTTATTGTTCTGTCGTTGGTCGGTTTGTATAGCTGGAAATTTGGAGGGGCGAACTTTAATCGCGGCGAGACTGTTGCAGGACATATATATGTAATGCAGTCACTTGATTAAGTTTTTATTCGAGAGGGTGGAGGCGAAACTTCCATCCGTGGAAGTTTGTATTCGGGAAAGTTTACGGATCAGCCGTTGTTTCTGAACTTGCTGAGGAACTGTCGAGTGCGCTCTTCTTTCGGATTGGCAAACAACGCTTTCGCTTCACCTTGTTCGACGATCACGCCCTTGTCGAAAAACACCACGCGGTTGGCCACGTCACGGGCGAACGCCATTTCGTGGGTGACGATCACCATGGTGCGTTTCTCCTCGGCAAGGCCGCGGATGGTCGCCAGTACTTCACCCACCAGTTCCGGATCGAGGGCCGAAGTCGGCTCGTCGAACAGGATCACTTCCGGCTCCATCGCCAGCGCCCGGGCAATCGCCACGCGCTGTTGCTGGCCACCAGACAGGCGCCGTGGGTAGGCGTCTTCCTTGCCCGCCAGGCCGACCTTGGCCAGCAGCTTCTTGCCCAGGGCAATGGCTGCGTCGCGGGGCGTCTTCTTGACCACGATCGGGCCTTCGATGACGTTTTCCAGGGCGGTGCGGTGCGGGAACAGGTTGAAGTTCTGGAACACGAAGCCCACGTGCTGGCGCAGGTTGCGCACCAGACTCTGCTGCTGGTTCAGCGGGCGGCTGGTATCGATTTCGATCTCGCCGACCTTGATCCGGCCGCTGGTGGGTTGTTCGAGGAAGTTCAGGCAGCGCAGGAACGTGGTCTTGCCCGAGCCGCTGGGGCCGATGATTGCAACGACCTCGCCTTCCTTCACCTCCAGATCAATGCCGTTGAGCACGACTTGACCCTTGAACTGCTTTGTCAGTTTTTCCACGACAATCATGGGGTCAGGACTCCTGGTCGTGCCGATTGACCCGCTCTTCCAACTTGTTCTGGAAGTGCGAGAGCACCGTGGCCAGAATCCAGTAGATCAGCGCGGCGGCAAGATACATGGTGAAGACTTCGAAAGTCCGGGCGGTAATCAGTTGCGCCTGACGGAACAGCTCCGGCACCTGAATGGTGGCGGCCAGTGCGGTGTCCTTGACCAGCGAAATGAAGCTGTTGCCCAGCGGCGGCAAGGCCGTGCGCATCGCCTGCGGCAGGATGGCCCGGCGCAGGGTCTGCGCGCGGGTCATGCCGATGCTCGCAGCGGCTTCCCACTGGCCGCGTTCGATCGAACCGATCGCGGACCGCAGGATTTCACAGGCGTAGGCGGCCATGTTCAGCGAGAAGCCGATCAGTGCCGCCGGCAGCGGGTCGAGCTCCATGCCCAATTGCGGCAAGCCGTAATAGATCACGAACAGTTGCACCAGCAACGGCGTGCCGCGAAAGAACGACACGTAGATGCGGGCCAGCCAGCTGACCGACTTGAAACGCGACAGGCGCATCAACGCCAGGCCAAAGCCCAGCAGCAGGCCGAAGAACATGCCGCCCAGGCTGAGGATTACCGTGTAGTACGCGCCCTTCAACAGGAAGGGCGCGGAGTCCAGTGCGAGTTGGAAAGCTTCTTCCATTATTTGGTGACGTCAGCGTTGAAGTATTTCGTGGACAGCTTCTCAAGGGTGCCGTCGGCACGCAGTTCGTCGAGGGCCTTGTTCACGGCGGCCAGCAGTTCAGGCTCGCCTTTGCGCAGGGCAACACCGGCTTCCTGACGCGAGAAGGCCTCACCGGCAGCGACGGTTTTCGGCGCTTTCTTGGCGTATTCCAGTGCCGCCAGACGGTCGATCAGGATCGCGTCGGTACGGCCGTTGTTCAGGTCGGCGAACTTGGTCGGATCATCGTCGTAGGTGCGCACGTCGGCGCCCGGCACGTTGGCGCGGACCCATTGCTCGTAGTTGGTGCCCAGGCCCACACCGACTTTCTTGCCGGACAGGTCAGCGGCGGACTTGATGTTCAGCGCGGCTGCCTTGTCTTTCAGCACCAGCGCCTGAATCCCGGAAACGGTGTACGGCTCGGAGAAGTCATACTTCTTCTTGCGCTCTTCGGAGATGGTCACCTGATTGACCACGACGTCCAGACGCTTGGATTCCAGGGCTGCGAGGATGCCGTCCCATTTGGTCGGCTGAATCTTGGCCTTCACGCCCAGCTTCTTGGCCAGGGCTTCGGACAGCTCGACTTCGAAACCCGACAGCTTGCCGTCGGCATCGACGAAGCTGAACGGTGGGTAAGTGCCTTCCAGGCCGACGTTGATAACGCCTTTGTCCTTGATCTGTTGCAGTTGCTCACCGGCAACCGCCTGCCCCAGCAGACCGGCGCTCAGTGCCAGGCCCAGCGAACCTACCAGCAGATTTCGACGTAGTGCGGAAAGAATCATGACAAGCCCCTGTGTTTTCTTATGGAAGACGCTTAAGGAAAGTTGGCGAATCCGGGAATTGGACGACAGCGCTATCCTGCCTTAAAGCAGCTTATGCGTCTCTCGCGAAATTCGCCTGCGGCGAGACTATATGACGGTTCTTTTAGAATGGAAAATAATGAATTTTCCATTTGTTATTTCTTTAATGAATATGCATTCGAGCTGACGCTGAGCGTTCCCACGTCGGGCGCGGGAACGCGCTCAGGCCTACAGAAAGTCCTTGTACGCGAACAACGCCGGGGCGCCGCCGGTGTGCAGGAAGATGATCGGGCCGTCGTCGAAACGCCCGCGACCGATGCCGTCGAGCAGCCCGGCCATGGCCTTGCCGGTGTAGACCGGATCGAGCAGCACGGCGTCCTGGCTCGCCAGCAGTTTCACCGCCGCCAGGGTTCCGGCATTCGGCTCGCCGTAACGCGGGCCGAAGTATTCGTCCCACAGTTCGACCTTGAAATTTACCGGCAACGCCACGCCCAACAAATCGGCAGTGCGTTCGGCCAGACCCTGGACTTTCGGACGCTGATCTTCTTCGCTGCGCGATACCGTCACGCCGATCACCGGCAGTTGCGGCAGGGCTTCGCTCAAGGCCAGCGCCAGACCGCTGTGAGTGCCGGCGCTGCCCGAGGCCAGAACGACGGCGGAGAATTGCAGGCCGGTGTCCTTGATCTGTTCCGCCAATTCCAGGCCAGCGCGCACGTAACCCAGCGCGCCGAGGGCGTTGGAGCCACCGATCGGCACCAGATACGGCTTCTTGCCGTTGCTGCGCAGGCGCACGGCGAGGGCGGCCAGTTGTTCGTCGGCGTTGTCGAGGTTGTCGACCAGTTCGACCTTGGTGTCGAACAGGTCCAGCAGCAGGCGGTTGCCGTTGCCGGTGTAGTTGCTGTCATCGGTGCCCAGCGGATTTTCCAGCAGGGCCACGCAGCCCAGCCCCAGTTTCGCGGCCAGCGCGGCGGTCTGGCGAACATGGTTCGATTGCAGTGCGCCGGCGGTGATCAGGGTGTCCGCGCCTTGAGCGAGGGCATCGGCGGCGAGGTATTCAAGCTTGCGCAGCTTGTTGCCGCCCATGGCCAAAGGCGTCAGTTCATCGCGTTTGATGTAGACATCGCGGCCGAGCCAGGTGGACAGGCGCTCGAGTTTTTCCAGTGGGGTCGGTTGGCCGAGCAGGTCGAGGCGGTTAAAGCGATCCAGCTGTTGTTTGATCGGTTGTGTGGACATGGTTCCGTACTGATGCAAGGAGATGTCAGGACTATAGGCACGCCGATTTACCGGGGCAACCGCCAATCGCTTATAGCCAAACGTGCTTAGGCCAGCACTATCGGTTCTTAATTCGCGCCGGTGGGGTTGCCGTAAAGTAGTCGCCGTTGACGCGGCCAGACAGTCCGGCCGCCCGTGAGGAGTCTTTACCGTGAGCGAGCGTTCCAGCCATTGGCAATTGCAGACCATCGTCAGCCAGCTGCGTACCGCGCGGGATCAGTGGCGGGCACAAAATGGCCGTGCTTCCGGCGAGCAGGGCGGGCGCGAATTGCCGTCCCGTGACGCGATGGCGCAAATCCTGGAAGCCCTGTGCGGCGCGTTGTTCCCGATGCGGCTGGGGCCGGTGGATCTGCGTGAGGAGAGCGAGGATTTCTACGTCGGCCATACCCTCGACGTCGCGCTGAATGCGCTGCTGGCCCAGGCACGACTCGAGCTGCGTTACGTCGCCCGCCACAGTGCCCAGGCCGACACTGAAGTCGAGGCTCAAGCCATCAGGATCATCCAGGATTTCGCCCTCGCGTTGCCGGGCCTGCGCAGCCTGCTCGACACCGATGTGCTGGCGGCGTATCACGGCGACCCGGCGGCGCGCAGCGTTGATGAAGTGCTGCTGTGCTATCCGGGGATTCTGGCGGTGATCCACCACCGTCTGGCGCACCATTTGTATCGCGCGGGCCTGCCGCTGCTGGCGCGGATCAGCTCGGAAATCGCCCACTCGGCGACCGGCATCGATATTCACCCGGGCGCGCAGATCGGCCGCAGTTTCTTCATCGACCATGGGACCGGCGTGGTGATCGGCGAGACCGCGATCATCGGCGAGCGCGTCAGGATTTATCAGGCGGTGACTCTCGGCGCCAAACGCTTCCCGGCGGACGAGGACGGCCAGTTGCAGAAGGGGCATCCACGGCATCCGATCGTCGAGGACGACGTGGTGATTTACGCCGGGGCGACGATCCTGGGGCGGATCACCATCGGCAAAGGCTCGACCATCGGCGGCAACGTGTGGCTGACCCGCAGCGTGCCGGCCGGGTGCAACCTGACCCAGGCCAATCTGCAGCATGATGACGGGACGCAGAAGTAACGGTTGCGCCTGATCGTTCCCGCGCAAGGCGGGAACGATCGCTCTCACTAAAGCGTCATACCCCTCCTTGAGCTAGCGTACGAAAGGTACCGCTGAGCCCTGCGATTAGTCCTTAGCGTGCTATCCATGTTTAACTTGAACGTTCATTCAAGTTAAACCGGCGGTTCGCTGCCCGCTCACAACAGGAGGCTTGCCTTTGCTGAGTCCGATCATTTCAGCCATTTTCCAACCCCTTGAGGTGCACCGTTCATGAGTGCATCGTCCACCCCCGCCAGCGGTCTGGTGCGCATGAATCCGCCGGTGTTCTGGTTCGCCGCGACGGTGATCCTGCTGTTCGGCCTCACAGTCATCGCCATGCCGGAACAGGCCGGCGCCTGGCTTCTCGAAGCGCAAAACTGGGCGGCCAATACGGTCGGCTGGTACTACATGCTCGCGATGACCCTGTATCTGGTCTTCGTGGTGGTCACCGCGTTATCGGGCTACGGCAAGATCAAACTCGGTGCCGACCACGACGAACCCGAATTCAGTTACCTGTCCTGGGCCGGCATGCTGTTCGCCGCCGGGATCAGCATCACGCTGTTTTTCTTCTGCGTGTCCGAACCGCTGACCCACATGCTCCAGCCGCCGCAAGGCGAGGCCGGCACGGCGGAGGCGGCGCGTCAGGCGATGCAGATCCTGTTTCTGCACTGGGGCCTGCACGGCTGGGGCGTGTTCGCCTTCGTCGGCATGGCGCTGGCGTATTTCGCCTACCGGCATAACCTGCCGCTTGCCCTGCGTTCGGCGCTGTACCCGCTGATCGGCAAGCGCATCAACGGCCCCATCGGCTACGCGGTCGACGGCTTCGGCATTATCGCCACGGTGTTCGGCCTCGGTGCGGACATGGGCTTCGGCGTGCTCCATCTCAACTCCGGTCTGGACTACCTGTTCGGCATCGCCCACACCCAGTGGATTCAGGTCGGCCTGATCACGCTGATGATGGGCGCAGCGATCATCGTCGCCGTCTCCGGTGTGGATAAAGGCGTGCGGGTCATGTCCGACATCAACATGCTGCTGGCCTGTGCGCTGCTGCTGTTCGTGTTGTTCGCCGGCCCCACCCAGCATTTGCTCAACACCCTGATCCAGAACCTGGGCGACTACCTCGGCGCGTTGCCGATGAAGAGTTTCGACCTCTACGCCTACGACAAACCGAGCGACTGGCTCGGCGGCTGGACGGTGTTCTACTGGGCCTGGTGGATTGCATGGTCGCCGTTCGTGGGCCTGTTCATCGCACGGATTTCCCGTGGCCGGACCATCCGCGAATTCGTCTTCGGCGTGCTGCTGATTCCGCTCGGTTTCACCCTGGCGTGGATGTCGATCTTCGGCAACAGCGCCATCGACCAGGTGCTCAATCACGGGATGTCGGCGCTGGGCATGTCGGCCCTCGACAACCCGTCGATGACCCTTTACCTGCTGCTGGAAACCTATCCGTGGAGCAAGACTGTCATCGCGGTGACGGTGTTCATCAGCTTCGTGTTCTTCGTCACCTCCGCCGACTCCGGCACCGTGGTGCTCTCGACCCTGTCGGCCAAGGGTGGCAACCCGGATGAAGACGGGCCGAAATGGCTGCGGGTGTTCTGGGGCGCGATGACTGCACTGATCACCAGCGCGCTGCTGTTCTCCGGCAGCATCGATGCGCTGAAGTCGGCGGTGGTGCTGACCTCGCTGCCGTTCTCGCTGATTCTGCTACTGATGATGTGGGGCCTGCATAAGGCGTTCTACCTGGAGTCGCAGAAGCAGATCGCGCAACTGCATTCGCTGGCGCCGGTGTCCGGTTCACGGCGGGGCAAGGGCGGCTGGCGCCAGCGTCTGAGCCAGGCCGTGCACTTCCCGTCGCGCGACGAGGTGTACCGTTTCATGGACACCACGGTGAAACCGGCCATCGAAGAAGTGACGGCTGTGTTCGCCGAGAAGGGGCTGAATGTCGTGACGCAACCCGATCCGGCGCACGACAGCGTCAGCCTGGAAATCGGTCACGGCGAGCAGCACCCGTTCATCTACCAGGTGCAGATGCGCGGCTACTTCACGCCGTCGTTTGCCCGTGGTGGCATGGGTTCCAAGCAGCTCAACAATCGCCGCTACTACCGCGCCGAAGTGCATCTGAGCGAGGGCAGTCAGGACTACGATCTGGTCGGATACACGAAAGAGCAGATCATCAACGACATCCTCGACCAGTACGAACGGCACATGCAGTTCCTGCATCTGGTGCGTTGATCGGGGCAGGGTGCCGGGACGCTTTCAGGTCTCGGCGCTCAGCACCATGAACAACACCATCGCCGCCAGCGGCACGCCATACACGGCGCTGCCGATCGCAATCTCCGACCCCAGCGGCTGCCCGGCGTGCACCACGCCGACCGCACCATTGATCACCGTCAACGCCAGCCACAACGCCGCGAAACCATAGGCCAGCGTCTGCCGACTGAAGCCGATGCGCTCGCCGATGTAGAACATCAGCGCCAGCAGAATCAGGCCGAAGAAGATGATGATTGCGGTGTGCATGGTCGCGCCTGTGGAATGTGCGGTGTTTGATCGGACGCTTTCGCGGGCAAGTCGAATCGTCGCACCGCCGCTCCCACAGGTTCTGTGTTGCGTACAAAATCTGTGGACGACGGAGAACCCTGTGGGAGCGGGCTTGCCCGCGAAGGCGCCACCTCGGTTTCATTTAGAGCATAGTCAATCCAGCCCACGCCATATTCGTCAGGTACTTTCCCGCTCAATCACCATGCACTGCAGCAGATTAAGTCGCTGCACCTCATCACTCGGTAGCACGCCCAAACTTTCCAGCACCCGCGTCGCCGCCAACACGCCGATCTCCAGCGCAGGCGGTTTGATGGTGCTCAGGCTGGGCAGCAGCATCTCCGCGAACGGGTAGTCGCCGAAGCCGAGGACGGCGCAGTCGTCGGGGATCTTGAGGCCGGCGCGTTGCCCGGCGAGCAGGCCGCCGGCGGCGAGGTTGTCGTTGGCGAAGATGATCGCGTCCGGGCGCGGTGAGGCGTTCATCAGCGCTTCCATTGCTTGCTTGCCGGCCTCGAAGGGGGCGCGATTGGCGTCCGGTGCGAATACCCACGGTTCCAGGCCTAACTCACGCATGGTCGCCGCATAACCGTCGCGGCGTTCCAGTGCGCTGAAGTCGCCGGGTGCGCTGTTCTGCACGAACGCGATGCGCCGATAGCCTTTGCCGTGCAGATAACGAGCGGCGCTGGCACCCACTTCGAAGTGTGAAAAGCCGATCTGCATCGGCTCGCGATCCGGTTGGTAATCCCAGGTTTCGATCACCGGGATATCCGCTTCGGCGAGCATCTTTTCCGTGCCCGGACTGTGGAAGTGACTGGTGACTACCAGCGCCGCCGGCGACCAACCGAGGAAGGCCCGCACCGCGTTTTCTTCCTGCTCGGTGCTGAAGTAACTCGAGGCCAGAAGTAGCTGGTAGCCGTGACGGCTGAGGGTGTCGCTGAAGCCCTGAATGGTGTTGGCGAAGATCGGCCCGGAGATGTTCGGGATCACCATGCCGACGATTTTCCCCCGCGCCGAGGCGAGCCCGCCGGCCACCAGGTTCGGCACATAACCCAGCTCTGCGACCACCGCCGCGATCCGTTCGCGGCGTTCGGGCGAGACCTGTTCCGGCTGGTTGAAATAGCGCGATACGGTAATCGCCGAAACACCGGCCTGGCGTGCCACCGCGTTGAGGGTCACGCGACCGGCGCCACGGCGTTTGCGGGGCTTTTCTTCGCTCAAGGCTCGATCCTTCTTAAAAACCAAAACGCATATAAAAGTAATTTTTCAGTATTTTACGGTCTATGTCCGGCTTGCCAATACTGGCGATGTTAGCGCTAACAATGCGCGTTGTCTGCTACTCGCTCGAGCGAATGCCCAAGACACCGAGACAGGCGCTGTCGTCGCAGAACGGCAGCGGTTCAGGGCAACTTTTCGAGCGGGCAACCATGCACAACATTCCTGGGGCGACACATAAACTGGCGCAATCGATCCGCGCTGCGGGCTGGCTACTCACCGGGCTGGCCGCGCTGCCGCTGCCGGCCGCGTTCGCCGCCGACAGCACCGATCAGGAGCCGACACTCAAGTCCGTCACGGTCACCGCCACCCGCCGCGAAGAGTCGCTGCAAAAGGTGCCGGTGGCGGTGTCGGTGATCGACGGCGAGCAACTGGAGCGCGACAACCGCAACAGCGTGGCGAGCATTGTCCAGCAAGTGCCGTCGCTGAATTTCCGCAGCGGCGCATCGAACAAGGACACCTCGTTGTTCGTGCGCGGCGTGGGGACGATTTCCACCTCACCGGGCGTCGAGCCGACCGTGGCCACGGTGATTGATGGCGTGGTTTATGCACGTCCCGGCCAGTCCACTCTGGATCTGCTGGACCTGGAACGCGTCGAAGTCCTGCGCGGCCCCCAAGGCACGCTGTTCGGCAAGAACGCCTCGGCCGGCGTGCTGAACATCACCAGCAAGGCGCCGACCGCCGAGACCCACGGCTACATCGATCAGTCGTATTACAGCGGCAACGAAAGCCGCACCCGTTTCGGTATCGGCGGCAGCCTGATTCCGGACACGCTCAAAGGCTCGATCAGCACGCTGTTCGGCACTTACGACGGCAACGTCGACAACCAGCACAACGGCCAGGAGGTCAACGGCTACAACCATCGCGGCGTGCGCGGCAAACTGGAATTCACTCCGAACGACGACGTCACCTTCACCCTGATCGCCGACTACATGCAGTCCCACGATGACGGACCCAACGGCGTCGTGACCAAGGCACTGACCCCGGCCTTCGCCAACGCGCTGAGTCCGGTGAGTGCCACCAGCCACAATCGCGACATCAACACCGACACCCGCAGCCACGTCGAAGACACCAACAAAGGCCTGTCCGGCCAGCTCGACTGGCAACTGGGGGATTACACCCTGACGTCGATCACCGCGTGGCGTGGCTGGGACAACACTCAGTATCAGGATGGCGACCGCCTCGGCACGGTAACGGCCGCGTTCCCCGGCACGGCGGACAAGGGCGATCTGGCCTTCGACCAGTACTCGCAGGAGCTGCGCCTGGCGTCGCCGAAAGGCGAGTTCCTCGAATACGTCGGCGGCCTGTTCTACATGCACGGCAAGGATGAGGAAACCTATCAGCGCACGCTGACCACCACCACACGGACTGATCGCGGCGTCGCCGATTACAGCACCACCAGCGACAGCTACGCGGTGTTCGGCGAGAGCACGCTGAACTTCACTTCGAACTTGCGTGGCATCGCCGGCCTGCGCTACACCCACGACGATCTTGAATACGATCACCGTCGTGTTTCCACCTCCGCCACCACCGTCAGCGGCATTCAGCCAGCCACCCGCAGTTCCGGTTCGGTGGACGAGGACGGCTGGTCCGGCCGGCTCGGTTTGCAGTACGACCTGAGCGATACCGTCACCACTTACCTGACCTACTCGCGCGGCTACAAAGGCCCGGCCTACAACGTGTTCTTCAACATGCAGCCGCGCGATACCGAAGCGCTGAAACCGGAAACCTCCAACACCTGGGAGGCGGGGATCAAAGCCTCAAGCTGGAACAATCGCCTGACCACCAACCTCGCGGTTTTCCACAGCGACTACGACAACTACCAGGCAAACTTTTTCGACACCGTCGCCGGGCAAGTCGTAACGCGCCTGATTAACGCCGGCAGCGTCAGCACCGAGGGCGTGGAACTTGATTTCGCTCTGCAAGCGACCCAGCAACTGAAGTTCTCCGGCGCGCTGGCCTACACCCGCGCCCGCATCGACGAGTTCGCCTGCCCGGCGGGCGCGGCGGCGTCGTGCAACGTCAACGGCAAGCCGCTGCCGTTCAGCCCGGACTGGAAAAGCTACGTGCGGGCCGACTACACCATCCCGCTGGAGAACGGCCTGGATATCGAACTCGGCACCGACTACAGCTGGCAGAGCGAAGTGCAGTACGACATCAGCCAGAACGCCGACACCAAACAGGGCGCCTACGGCCTCTGGAACGCCAGCGTCGCCCTGGCCGATTACACCAATGGCTGGCGCGTGGCGTTGCTGGGCAAGAACCTCACCGACAAGTCGTATTCGCCATTGCTCGCCAGCGGTGGCAACTACATCTACCGCGCTGTGCCTCGCGACGACGAGCGCTACTTCGGCGTGCAACTGCGCAAGGACTTCTGAGATGAGCAGACAGCTGAAACTCGGCGCGTTTCTCATGGCCACCGGGCACCACGTCGCCGCGTGGCGTCATCCGGATGTGCCGGCCAATGCCGGGCTGGATTTCGCCCATTACAAACGTCTGGCGCAGATTGCCGAGGCAGCGAAGTTCGACACCTTGTTTGTCGCCGACAGCGTCGCCGCCCCAACCCAGGACATCGCCAGCCGCATGGCCCGTTCGGATCACTTCGAACCGCTCACGCTGCTCTCGGCCTTGAGCGCGGTGACCGAGCACATCGGCCTGATCGCCACCGCGACCACCAGCTACAACGAGCCGTACCACGTGGCGCGTAAATTCGCTTCGCTCGATCACCTGTCGGGCGGGCGAGCAGGGTGGAATCTGGTGACCTCGGACAACGCAGCCGAAGCGCAGAATTTCGGCCGCGACGAACACATCGGCCATGCCGAACGCTACAGCCGTGCCCGGGAATTTCATCAGGTGGTCACCGGGCTCTGGGACAGTTGGCAGGACGACGCCTTCATCCGCGACAAGGCCAGCGGCGCGTATTACCACCCGGAAAAACTGCACGTGCTGAATCACGTCGGCGAGCACTTCAAGGTCAAAGGCCCGCTGAATGTCGCGCGTTCGCCACAGGGTCAGCCGGTGATCGTGCAGGCCGGCTCGTCGGAAACCGGGCGTGAACTGGCGGCGCAGACGGCCGAAGTGGTGTTCACCGCGCAGACCTCGCTGGCCAGCGCCCAGGCGTTTTACGCCGACCTCAAGGGGCGCTTGCCGAAGTACGCACGCAGCGCCGATTCGCTGAAAATCATGCCCGGCGTGTTTGTCGTAGTGGGGCAGACGGAAGCCGAAGCGCAGGAAAAATGTGAAACGTTTCAGCAATTGGTCGAACCCGAGGTTGGCGTCGCCCTGCTTGGGCGTATGCTGGGCAACTTCGATCTGTCGAAGTACCCGCTGGACGGGCCGCTGCCGGAATTGCCGCTGACTGACAGCGGCCAGCAAAGCCGACAGAAACTGCTGACCGAACTGGCCGGCCGGGAACATCTGACCCTGGCCGAGCTGGGTCGCAGAATCGCCGGCGGTCGCGGGCATTACAGCGTCGTCGGCACCCCGGCGCAGATTGCCGACCGTTTGCAGGAATGGTTCGAGCAGGGCGCGGCGGACGGCTTCAACGTGCTGGTGCCGCACCTGCCCGGCGGGCTCGAAGACTTCGCCAATGGCGTGGTCCCGGAACTGCAACGGCGCGGACTGTTCAGAACCGAATACGAGGGCCGGACCTTGCGCCAGAACCTTGGCCTTGCCCGGCCCGGCAATCGCTTTGCGTAGCAATCGACACCCATTTCAAGACTGACAAGAGAGGAATCGATGACTTACACCGCTGCCGAAAACCGCTATGACTCCATCCCTTACCGCCGCGTCGGACGCAGCGGTCTGGTGTTGCCGGCGCTGTCCCTGGGCCTGTGGCACAACTTCGGCGACAGCACGCCGATCGACACCCAGCGCTCATTGCTGCGCACGGCGTTCGATCTGGGGATCAACCACTTCGACCTGGCCAACAACTACGGCCCGCCCTATGGCAGCGCCGAGACCAATTTCGGTCGCCTGCTGCGCGAAGACTTCAAGCAGTATCGCGATGAACTGATCATCTCCAGCAAGGCCGGCTGGGACATGTGGCCCGGCCCTTACGGCCAGGGCGGCGGTTCGCGCAAATACGTGCTGGCCAGCCTCGACCAGAGCCTGCAACGCCTGGGCCTGGATTATGTGGATATCTTCTATTCGCACCGCTTCGACCCGGACACCCCGCTGGAAGAAACCGCCAGCGCCCTCGCCACGGCGGTGCAGCAGGGCAAGGCGTTGTACATCGGCATCTCGTCGTACTCCGGGGTGAAAACCCGCGAAATCGCCGCGCTGCTCAAAGAGTGGAAAGTGCCGCTGTTGATTCACCAACCGGCCTACAACCTGCTCAATCGCTGGGTGGAAAAGGACCTGCTCGACACCACCGACGAACTCGGCACTGGCGTGATTGCGTTCACCCCGCTGGCGCAGGGTCTGCTGACCGACAAATACCTCAACGGTGTGCCGGCGGATGCGCGGGTCAATCGTCCGGGCGGTGGTTCGTTGCTGTCTTCGCACTTGTCTGAGGCGAACATTGCTCATGTGCGGGGGTTGAATGAGATCGCCAAGCGTCGTGGCCAGAGCCTGGCACAACTGGCATTGGCGTGGACGCTGCGGGATCCTCGGGTGACTTCGGCACTGATCGGCGCGAGCCGGCCGGAGCAGATTATCGAGAACGTCGGGGCGTTGAAGAATTTGAGCTTCAGTGCGGAGGAGCTGGCGGAGATTGACCGGTTTGCCCAGGAGGGCGGGATCAATCTTTGGGAGAAGCCTTCGACGGCGGAATAACAGAACGCTGATCGTTCCCTCGCGGAGCGTGGGAACGATCAAAAAGGCTCAGCGAAAAAACGGCACATCCCCCAACACCGTAGCCCGCTGCATCACCCGCCGCGCCGGGCGGTAATCATCTACCGCGTAATGCTGCGTCACGCGGTTGTCCCAGAACGCAATGTCATCCTTCTGCCAGCGCCAGCGGATGGTGAACTCCGGCCGCGTCGCGTGCGCAAACAAGAACTTCAGCACCGCTTCACTCTCGGTCTCCGACAGCTCATTGATCTTCGACGTGAAGCCTTCACTGACGAACAACGAACGCCGCCCGCTCACCGGATGCGTACGAATTACCGGATGCGACAGCGGTGGATTCTTGCGCCGAGCCGCTTCCCACTGCGCCAGTGCTTGCGGCGTGTTGCCGTAGCGTTCCAGCGGAAACGAGCGGATGAAATCGTGAGTCGCAGTCAGCCCTTCAAGCAGCGCTTTCATCGGCGCCGACAGCGCTTCATACGCAGCAATCCCGCTGGCCCACAACGTGTCGCCACCAAACTCCGGCAGCAGCTTGGCGCTGAGCACCGCGCCCATGGCCGGGGTCGGCAGGAAGGTCACGTCGGTGTGCCAGATCGCGTTGCCGCGCACGTCGGTGACGGCGGTGTCGAGGATCAGCACTTCCGGCTGTTCCGGCACGTTCGGGTAGATCGGGTGAATGTGCAGATCGCCAAAGTAGGCTGCGAAACGCGCTTGTTGCGAAGGCTCGATCGGCTGATTGCGGAAGAACAGCACCTGGTATTTGAGCAGTGCCTGCTCGATGGCGTCGCGCTGTTCCAGGTTCAGCGGCTGGCTGATGTCGACGCCGCTGATCTGTGCGCCGAGGGCCGAGCTTAAAGGGGTGATGTTCAGGCTGCTCATGGTGGTTCTCTTCAATTCCGGGGCCCCGAAACTGTCGGGGTAGTCAGTGCTGAAAAATCAGTGGGCCTGGCCGTGCCACGGCACCAGTTTGCGTTGCAGGGCGCGCAGGCCCATCTCCATCGCGAAGGCGATCAGGGCGATGACCAGAATCCCCAGCACCACCACATCGGTGACCAGGAATTGCGCCGCTGACTGCACCATGAAGCCCAGGCCACTGGTGGCCGCGATCAGTTCGGCGGCGACCAGAGTCGACCAGCCGACACCCAGACCAATGCGCACACCGGTCAGAATGTCCGGCAGGGCGCTTGGCAAAATCACATGGCGAATCAGTTGTGCGCGAGTCGCGCCCAGTGATTGCGCAGCGCGCAATTTGGCCGGGTCGACGGTGCGCACGCCGGTGGCGGTGGCAATCGCGATCGGGGCAAAAATCGCCAGGTAGATCAGCAGCACTTTCGACAACTCGCCGATGCCGCACCAGATCACAATCAACGGCAGATAGGCGAGTGGCGGAATCGGTCGGTAGAACTCGATCAGCGGATCGAGCACGCCACGGGCGATACGGTTGGCGCCGATGGCGATGCCCACCGGAACGGCGGTCAAAATGGCGAAGCCCAGGCCCAGACCGATACGGCTGAGGCTCGCGCCCAGGTGCTGCCACAACGTCGAATCCATGTAGCCCGTGGTCGCCAGCAACCAGCCTTTTTGCAGCACGGCGGACGGTGGCGGCAGGAACAGCGGTTCGATCAGGCCGGTGGCGGTCACGGCCCACCAGATCACCAGCAACGCGAACAGGGTCAGCAGGCTGATCCAGCGGGTGCTGAGGCTGCGGCGCACGGGAATCACCACCGATGTGGCGGCGGGTTTCACGGCGGTGGCGGAAACGTCGTAACTGCTCATGCGCGCTCCTGCCGCTGAACGGCGCTGCGTTGCGAGAACACTTTGGCCAGCACGTGTTCGCGGGTTTCGATGAAGCGCGGATCGGACTTGATCGACCGCGCCGATTCGCCGGCGGCGTAGCGCTGGCCGAAGTCGAGATGCAGGCGCTCGACGATCTGCCCCGGATTCGGCGCCAGCAGAATCAGGTCAGTGGCGAGGAACACCGCTTCTTCAATGTCGTGGGTAATCAGGAACACCGGTTTGGCGGTGCGTTGCCAGACTTGCAGCAACAGCTCCTGCATCTGTTCGCGGGTGAAGGCATCGAGGGCGCCGAAGGGCTCGTCCATCAGCAACACGCGCGGGTCGGCTGCGAGGGCGCGGGCCAGGCCGACGCGCTGCTTCTGGCCGCCGGAAAGCTGCCAGATGCGACGATGTTCAAAACCGGAAAGATCGACCAGCGCGAGCATTTCCCGGGCGCGCTGTTCGCGCTTGTCCTTGGCCACACCGGCCAGTTCGAGGCCGAAAGCCACGTTGGCCAGCACGTCCTGCCAGGGCAGCAGGGCGTCGTCCTGGAACACCACGCCGCGCTCGGCGCTCGGGCCTTTGACCGGCACGTTGTCGAGGGTGATGCGGCCGGCGCTCGGTTCGACGAAGCCGGCAATCAGATTCAACAGCGAAGTCTTGCCACTGCCGGACGGGCCGAGGGCCACCAGCAATTGCTGAGGGCCGAGGGTCAGGGAAATGTCGGACAGTACCGGTTCCGGGCTGCCGGGGTACTGTGCGCTGATGCGCTCCAGCTGTAGCAAGGCCATCGCGATGAACTCCCGATCAGTTGGTGATGTACTTGGCGCTGACGTACGGCGCGTAGTCCGGCAGTACCGCTTCGACCTTGCCTTGCTCCTTGAGGAACGCGGCGGTGTCGGTGATGGCTTTGGTGGTCGGCGCGCCGAGGTCACTGACTTGATCCGCCGCCAGCGGGTAGACGTTGCCTTGCAGCAGCAATGGGATGTCGCTGGCCTTGGCGCCGGAGAGCTTCACAAGCTTGTCGACGTTGCTCTGATTGGCCAGCCAGGCTTTCGGATCCTTGCGGTAGTCGGCGTAGGCGTCGAGGGTGACCTTGGCGAATGCGGTGACGATTTCCGGGTGCTTCTCGGCGAAGTCCTTGCGCACGATCCAGGCGTCGAAGGTCGGCGCGCCGAACTTGGCCAGTTCACCGGAAGTGATCAGCACTTTGCCGTTTTCCTTGGCCACACCCAGCGCCGGATCCCAAACGTAGGTGGCGTCGATGTCACCGCGTTTCCACGCGGCAATGATCGCTGGCGGGGCGAGGTTGAGGACGGTGACTTTCGACGGGTCGATGTTCCAGTGCTTCAGCGCGGCCAGCAGGCTGTAGTGACCGGTGGATACAAACGGCACGGCGATTTTCTTGCCGACGAGATCCTGTGGTGTCTTGATGCCGGAGCCGTCACGGGCGACCAGTGCTTCGGCGGCGCCGATCTGGGTGGCGATGAGGAAGGTTTCAACTGGGACTTTGCGGGTGATCGCAGCGGTCAGCGGGCTGGAACCGAGGTAGCCGATCTGCACGTCGCCGGAGGCGATGGCGGCGATGATGTCGGCACCGTTATCGAATTTGCGCCAGTTGATGTCGGCCTTGGTGGCTTTCTCGTAGGCGCCGTCGGCCTGGGCGACTTTCGCCGGGTCTACGGTGGTCTGGTAGGCGACGGTGAGGTCGGCGGCCTGAGCCAGAAAACTCGCAGCAGCCAGAGAGGCCACGGCCAGCAGGCGAAGCGGGAAATTCAGTTTCATTGAAGAGCTCCATATCAGGCGACCGAGCGTCGGCGTGAAAGGAGACTAAATGATCTAAGAAACTAAAAATAAATAACTTTTTAGAATGAGCTTATGAGCGGAAAAATCTAAGGGAGAGAACGTGATCGTTCCCACGCTCTGCGTGGGAACGATCAAATCCAAAGCCGAACGATCAGTTGCTGATCGCCAGAATACTTGCCTGATACGACCCGACAAACACGTCGAAATCGCCCACCTCGTTCTGTTCCAGCTCAGCCTGTTGAGCCAGCGAAGACCGCGCCAGTTCTTCAAACTTCGCTTGTTCCTCAGCCGCCAACGGCTCGCTGCGGAAGAACTCGGCGTGAGCCTGGCTCTGGCGCAGGGAGAATTGCGCGAAGCTTTCCTTGTGCGTGGCCATCGCTGCCAGCACCTGGGCCGAAGGCGTCAGAGACGAATCCTTGACCTTGGCCAGTTGCGCATCAAGTGCCTTGCTGTGTGCATCGCCACCGTGGCTTTGATCCAGCAGTGCCGCCAGCGGAGCGATTTTTTCCAGCAGTTCGGCGGCCCACTCCTTCAGCTCGACCGGTTGGCCGTCGCGCTGCAATTGCAGGCCCGGACGGCGACCTTCCTTGACCACGCTGAGGAAGTTCGACGTGGCGTTGCCGCAGCTGATGTTGGTCAGCAGCGGGCTGTCGTTCAGCGCGCAGTACAGCAGGAACGCGTCGAGGAAGCGCGACTCGGTGAGGTCGATGCCCATCGGCAGGAACGGATTGATGTCCAGGCAGCGCACTTCGACGTACTGAATGCCACGGGCCATCAAGGCCTGGATCGGACGCTCGCCGGTGTAGGTCACGCGTTTCGGGCGGATGTTGGAGTAGTACTCGTTTTCGATCTGCAGAATGTTGGTGTTCAGTTGCACCCACTCGCCATCCTGGTGCGTGCCGACTTCAACGTACGGCGCGTACGGCGTGGCCACCGCTTTGCGCAGGCTGTCGGTGTAGCTCGCCAGGTCGTTGTAGCAAGGGGTCAGGCCGGCCTGGGCGTTGCTCTGGTAACCGAGGTCGCTCATGCGCAGGCTGGTGGCGTAGGGCAGGTACAGGGTGTCCGGATCCAGCTGTTCCAACTGGTGCGCACGACCGCGCAGGAAACCCGCGTCCAGCGCCGGCGAAGCACCGAACAGGTACATCAGCAGCCAGCTGTAGCGCCGGAAATTGCGGATCAGCGCGATATAGGACGACGACTGGAAATCCCGGTCGGTGCCGACGAAGCCCTCGGCTTCCTTGAGCAACGGCCAGAGCTTTTCCGGCAGGGAGAAGTTGTAGTGAATCCCGGCGATGCACTGCATGGTCTTGCCGTAACGCAGGGCCAGGCCCTTGCGGTAGACGTACTTGAGCTGACCGATGTTGGAGGTGCCGTAATAGGCGATCGGGATATCTTCCTCGGCCGGCAACGGGCACGGCATCGATGGACTCCACAGGTACTCGTTGCCGAGCTTGCTGTAGGCGAAGCGATGAATCTTGTCCAGGCTCGCCAGGGTATCGGCAGGGTCTGGCAGGGCGGGCGTGATGAACTCCAGCAGCGACTCGGAATAGTCGGTCGTGATCTGTTCGTTGGTCAGCGCGGAACCCAGGGCTTCAGGGTGCGGCGTTTGGGCCAGGCGGCCTTCGCCGGTCACGCGCAGGCATTCACGTTCGATACCGTGAAGGCACTGCTCAAGCAGAGAGAGGTTAGCGCGCTCGCCGAGCAGAGCCAGGCGGCGGTTGAGAAGTTCGCTCAATTTGGATTCCTTCACGCGTCAGTCGCCCCAATATGGGGGTGGGCAGGACGGTCTACAAGGGTGAAGTTGAAACTGGCGTTTTCGCCTGGTTTTCGGGTGGTTAAACCCATGTTGGAAACGCCGACTTCAATCCTTGAATCTGGCTGATACACGCGAAGAAAATGAGATCCCTGTGGGAGCGGGCTTGCCCGCGAAAGCGGTGTGTCAGACAAGTTGATACCGGCTGATATGCCCCATTCGCGGGCAAGCCCGCTCCCACAGGAAACTCCGACGCTGCGATCACAGCGCCGAAATTAACTCAAAATGATGAACAACATCTACAGGACAGCGAACGTGCCTTGCGCTTTTGCGACCAGTTTGTCGCCCTGCATCACGTCGGCTTCGACCACCAGCGTGCGCCGGCCCGGGTGGATCACCCGCGCCGTGCACATCACCTCGCCTTCAGAGACGGCGCGGATGTAGTTGATCTTGCACTCGATGGTCGCGCTCTGCTGGTCAAAGCCGTGGGTGCTGGAACAGGCCAGCCCCATGGCGATATCCACCAGACTGAACAGCGCGCCGCCGTGCAGCTTGCCGCCGCGATTGCGCAGTTCGGGTTCCAGCACCAGGGCGACTTGCGCCACCCCGGTTTCCAGGCTGTGCAGACGGCAGCCCAACAGCTTGAAAAACGCGCTCTCGACGAGCCCGGCCGGCATTTCCATCAGCGTTTCTTCAACTGCTTGGCGTTGGCAAACAGCGACGCCATTGCGTTATTGGCTGGAGCCGCCGGGGTGCTTTCCTTGCGCGGAGCCGAACCCTGCGACTGGCGTGGCGCCGAGCCCGGGCGGGAGCCACGGGCGCCGTCGATCTTCTCGCCCGGGGTGTCGCTCATGCGCATCGACAGGCCGACGCGTTTGCGCGGGATGTCGACTTCCATGACCTTCACTTTCACCACGTCACCGGCCTTCACCGCTTCGCGCGGATCCTTGATGAATTTCTCCGACAGCGCCGAAATGTGCACCAGACCGTCCTGATGCACGCCGATGTCGACGAACGCGCCGAACGCAGTCACGTTGGTCACCACGCCTTCGAGGATCATCCCCAGTTGCAGATCTTTCAGGTCCTCGACGCCTTCCTGGAACTCGGCGGTCTTGAACTCCGGACGCGGGTCACGGCCCGGTTTTTCCAGTTCTTGCAGGATATCGGTCACCGTTGGCAGACCGAAGGTCTCGTCGGTGAATTTCTTCGGATCCAGACGCTTGAGGAACGAGGCGTCGCCGATCAGCGAGCGAATGTCGCGGTCGGTTTCAGCGGCGATGCGTTGCACCAGCGGATAGGCTTCCGGGTGAACGGCCGAGGAATCCAGCGGGTTGTCGCCGTTCATCACGCGCAGGAAGCCGGCAGCCTGTTCGAAGGTTTTCTCGCCCAGACGCGCGACTTTCTTCAGTGCGGCGCGGGTCTTGAACGCGCCGTGCTCGTCACGGTGAGTCACGATATTCTGCGCCAGGGTCGCGTTGAGGCCGGAGATCCGCGCCAACAGCGCCACGGAGGCGGTGTTCACGTCCACGCCCACGGCGTTCACGCAGTCCTCGACCACGGCGTCCAGACCGCGCGCCAGTTTCAGCTGCGACACGTCGTGCTGGTACTGGCCGACACCGATGGATTTCGGATCGATCTTCACCAGTTCGGCCAGCGGGTCCTGCAGGCGACGGGCAATCGATACGGCGCCACGGATCGACACGTCCAGATCCGGGAATTCCTTGGCAGCCAGCTCCGATGCCGAATACACCGATGCGCCGGCTTCGGAGACCATGACCTTGGTCATTTTCATCGCTGGGTATTTTTTGATCAGCTCGATGGCCAGCTTGTCGGTTTCACGGCTGGCGGTGCCGTTGCCGATGGCGATCAGGTCGACCGAATGCTTGGCGCACAGGGCGGCCAGGATGGCGATGGTCTGATCCCATTTGTTGTGCGGCACGTGCGGGTAAACCGTGGCGTGATCCAACAGCTTGCCGGTGGAGTCGACCACCGCAACCTTGCAACCGGTACGCAGGCCCGGGTCGAGGCCCAGGGTGGCGCGCGGGCCGGCCGGGGCGGCCAGCAGCAGGTCGTGCAGGTTGTGGGCGAACACGTTGATCGCTTCGGTTTCGGCGCCGTCGCGCAGCTCGCCGAGCAGGTCGGTTTCCAGGTGGGTGTAGAGCTTGACCTTCCAGGTCCAGCGCACCACTTCACCCAGCCATTTGTCGGCCGGACGGTTCTGGTTCTGGATGCCGACGTGCTGGCCGATCATGCCTTCGCAGGGGTGCAGGGTGCCCGGCAGTTCTTCGCCGACTTTCAGTGCGGAGCTGAGAATGCCTTCGTTGCGGCCACGGAAAATCGCCAGCGCGCGGTGCGACGGCATGCTTTTCAGCGGTTCGTCGTGTTCGAAGTAGTCGCGGAACTTGGCGCCTTCCTCTTCCTTGCCGGCGATCACGCGGGCACTGAGGGTGGCTTCCTGCTTCAGGTAGGTGCGCAGTTTTTCCAGCAGGTTGGCGTCTTCGGCGAAGCGCTCCATGAGGATGTACTTGGCGCCTTCCAGTGCAGCCTTGGCGTCGGCCACGCCTTTTTCGGCGTCGACGAAGCGCGCGGCTTCGGCTTCCGGGGCCAGCGACGGGTCGTTGAACAGACCGTCGGCCAGTTCGCCGAGGCCGGCTTCCAGAGCGATCTGGCCCTTGGTGCGGCGCTTCTGCTTGTACGGCAGGTACAAGTCTTCGAGGCGGGTCTTGGTGTCGGCGAGTTTGATTTCGCGCTCCAGCTCAGGGGTGAGTTTGCCCTGCTCCTGGATGCTGGAAAGGATGCTGATGCGCCGTTCGTCGAGTTCTCGCAGGTAGCGCAGACGCTCTTCCAGATGACGCAGCTGAGTGTCATCGAGGCTGCCGGTCACTTCTTTCCGGTAACGGGCGATGAAGGGAACGGTAGAGCCTTCATCGAGTAGCGCGACGGCCGCTTCGACCTGTTGTGGGCGTACGCCGAGTTCCTCGGCGATGCGGCTGTTGATGCTGTCCATAAAACCACCTGACAAATTGTGAAAGCAGGCTCGCAGGCGCGTAAATGAAGGCCCGGAGTCTGGTGGGGCGGCTTGATGCTGGCCGCTGCCTGGGTCAAAAGGCATCCCGTTGACCCGTGAAATCGAACAATTACTGCGGCGCCCATGAAAATAAAGGACGGCCACCTGCGGTAACGATTCAGACGTTGCCTGACACAAAAGGCCGCGCATTATAACCAGCGTTCTGTCATTCGGGGGCGACGCAGTCTGTAGGCACAAGCCCCGGTTTTCTGGCAGTGAAGGAAAAATCTGCTAACAATGCACACGGTGCGTATAACGGCAGCTACGCCATAATGCGCGCCGAGCTAAAAGGAGCATCCAATGAGCAGCACTGCACAAACTGCTGAAGGCGAAAAAATTCTCATCGTTGACGACGATCCGGGGCTGAGCAGCCTGCTGGAACGCTTTTTCGTCAGCAAGGGCTACCGTGCCCGCGCCGTACCGAATACCGAGCAGATGGATCGTCTGCTGTCGCGTGAAGTGTTCAACCTGGTCGTCCTCGACCTGATGCTGCCGGGCGAAGACGGCCTGACCGCTTGCCGCCGCCTGCGTGGCGCGAACAATCAGATTCCGATCATCATGCTCACCGCCAAGGGCGACGAGCTGAGCCGTATCAAGGGCCTGGAACTGGGCGCCGACGATTACCTGGCCAAGCCGTTCAACCCGGACGAGCTGATGGCTCGCGTCAAAGCCGTGTTGCGCCGTCAGGCCGCACCGGTACCGGGCGCGCCGGGCAGTGAAGAAGAAAACGTCACGTTCGGCGACTACGTGCTGTCCCTGGCCACCCGCGAACTCAAACGCGGCGACGAAGTGCACATGCTCACCACTGGTGAGTTTGCGGTACTCAAGGCCCTGGTGATGAACGCCCGTCAGCCGCTGACCCGCGACAAGCTGATGAACCTGGCCCGTGGCCGTGAGTGGGATGCCCTGGAGCGTTCCATCGACGTGCAGATTTCCCGTCTGCGCCGGATGATCGAACCTGATCCGTCCAAGCCGCGCTACATCCAGACCGTCTGGGGTGTCGGCTACGTGTTCGTGCCGGATGGCAACTCCACCAAGTGATGGGCGATTTGTAGGAGCGGGTCTGCGGGAAACGGTCGGAAACGCCGTCCGCGCAGACTCGCAATCCGCAATATGCGAGCATTGCTCGCTCCTGCAAGTGTGTAGCGGTTATCCATGAAAACCCCCGTCTGGTTCCCCCAAAGTTTTTTCTCCCGCACCCTGTGGCTGGTACTCATCGTCGTATTGTTTTCCAAGGCATTGACCCTGGTTTATCTGTTGATGAACGAGGACGTGCTGGTGGATCGGCAATACAGTCACGGCGTCGCCCTGACGTTGCGTGCCTACTGGGCCGCCGACGAAGAGAACCGCGCAAAAATTGCCGATGCCGCGACCCTGATCCGCGTAGTCGGTGCCGGTGTACCGGAAGGCGAACAGCACTGGCCGTACAGCGAAATCTACCAGCGGCAGATGCAGGCGGAACTGGGCGCCGACACCGAAGTGCGCTTGCGCATGCATTCGCCGCCGGCCTTGTGGGTTCGTGCCCCGAGCCTCGGTGATGGCTGGTTGAAAGTGCCTTTGTACCCGCACCCCTTGCGCGGTCAGAAAATCTGGAACGTGCTCGGCTGGTTCCTGGCGATCGGTCTGCTGTCCACGGCGTCCGCCTGGATTTTCGTCAGTCAGCTCAATCAGCCATTGAAACGCTTGGTCTACGCCGCCCGCCAGCTCGGCCAGGGCCGCAGTGTGCGCCTGCCGATCAGCGACACCCCCAGCGAGATGGCCGAGGTTTATCGCGCCTTCAACCAGATGGCCGAAGACGTCGAGCAAGCCGGTCGCGAGCGTGAGCTGATGCTGGCGGGGGTATCCCATGACCTGCGGACGCCGCTGACCCGTCTGCGGCTGTCACTGGAGCTGATGGGCGACCGCACCGATCTGACTGACGACATGGTGCGCGACATCGAAGACATGGACGCGATCCTCGACCAGTTCCTCGCGTTCATTCGCGATGGTCGGGACGAGTCGGTGGAGGAGGTGGACCTCAGCGATCTGGTGCGTGAAGTGGCGGCGCCCTATAACCAGACTGAAGAGAAAGTGCGCCTGCGCCTGGAACCGATCCAGCCGTTCCCGTTGCGTCGGGTGTCGATGAAACGTCTGCTGAACAACCTGATCGGCAACGCGCTGAATCATGCCGGCGGCAGCGTGGACGTCGCGGCCTATGTGTCCGGTGACACCAGTGCGCCGTACGTGGTGCTGAGCGTGATGGACCGTGGGGCGGGGATCGACCCTTCCGAGCTTGAGGCGATCTTCAACCCCTTCACCCGTGGCGATCGTGCGCGGGGCGGGAAGGGCACCGGGCTGGGGCTGGCGATCGTGAAGCGGATTGCTTCGATGCACGGCGGCAATGTCGAGTTGCGCAACCGGTCCGGTGGCGGGCTGGAAGCACGTGTCCGGTTGCCGCTGGGCTTGATGCTGCCGCGAGACGCGGTTTAACTTTCAGGCGGCCTTGCGGCCGCCAGATTCAAGGCTCAACCCTTGCCTTTGGTGCGGGTCATGTTCGGCCCGCCATTCTTCTCGAGATGCTCGATGATGATCCCCGCCACGTTCTTCCCCGTGGTGGTTTCGATCCCTTCCAGACCTGGTGACGAGTTCACTTCCATCACCAGCGGCCCATGATTGGAACGCAGGATATCCACACCCGCCACCGCAAGGCCCATGACCTTGGCCGCACGCAGCGCGGTCATGCGTTCTTCCGGAGTGATCTTGATCAGGCTGGCGCTGCCGCCCCGGTGCAGGTTGGAGCGGAACTCGCCGGGCTTGGCCTGACGCTTCATCGCCGCGATCACCTTGTCGCCGACCACGAAGCAGCGGATGTCGGCGCCGCCGGCCTCCTTGATGTACTCCTGCACCATGATGTTCTGCTTCAGGCCCATGAACGCCTCGATCACCGACTCTGCCGCCGTCGCGGTTTCACACAACACCACACCAATGCCCTGGGTGCCTTCCAGCACCTTGATCACCAGCGGCGCGCCGTTGACCATGTCGATCAGGTCGGGGATGTCGTCCGGCGAGTGGGCGAACCCGGTCACTGGCAAACCGATGCCCCGGCGTGACAGCAATTGCAGCGAACGCAGCTTGTCCCGCGAGCGGGCGATGGCCACCGATTCGTTGAGCGGAAACACCCCCATCATTTCGAACTGGCGCAACACTGCGCAGCCATAAAACGTCACCGAGGCGCCGATCCGCGGTATCACTGCATCGAAACCCTCCAGCGGCTTGCCACGGTAGTGGATCTGCGGCTTGTGGCTGGCAATGTTCATATAGGCGCGCAAGGTGTCGATCACCACCATTTCATGCCCGCGTTCGGTCCCGGCTTCAACCAGACGGCGGGTGGAATACAGACGCGGGTTCCGCGACAGCACAGCGATCTTCATGCAACACCTGTGGAGGAGGTAGATACCGGGAACACCGGCTTGTCTTGTACATATTTGATGCCCGGATTGACCACCAGCTGGCCGTCGATCAGGGCTTTGGAACCGAGCAACAGGCGATAGCGCATGGACTTGCGGCAGGCGAGGGTGAACTCGATCGGCCAGACCCGGTCACCCAGGGCCAGGGTGGTGCTGATCACGTAGCGCACCTGGGCCTGGCCGTTCGAACTCTTGATGGTCTTGCGGGCGACCAGCGGCGCTTCGCATCGCCGATGGCGCAACTGCACGACGGTGCCCAGGTGCGCGGTAAAGCGCACCCACTTCTCGCCGTCACGTTCGAACGGCTCGATGTCGGTGGCATGCAGGCTGGAGGTGCTGGCGCCGGTGTCGATTTTTGCCCGAAGGCCGGCGACTCCCAGATCCGGAAGCGCCACCCACTCGCGCAGACCGATAACGGTCAAATGGTCAAATGTCTTCAAAAAAATGCTCAGCCGGTGAAAACCGCCTGGCCCGCAACGGGCCCGATTCGCGGTATTCACGCAGAATAATGGTTAAAAGGCGACAGATATTCACGGCCCGGATTGGCGCCCCTTCGGGCATCCCCCGCAAGGCGTGCATTGTAATCCGGGACGGCGTAATTCATGGCACGACAGAAACGGTAGTACAGTTCACCAATATTTCAGAATGAGGAAATTCCATGGCACAAAAAAGCGAAGAGGACGACAAGGTCCGTCTCGACAAGTGGCTGTGGGCCGCGCGTTTTTTCAAGACTCGCGCCTTGGCCAAGGCCGCCATCGAGAGCGGCAAGGTGCATTGTCGGGGAGAGCGCTGCAAGCCTGGCAAAGAGCCACGCATTGGCGATGAGTTCGAGATCCGCACCGGCTTCGACGAGAAGACCGTTGTGGTTCAGGCCCTGTCGATCGTGCGTCGCGGTGCACCTGAGGCGCAGACGCTGTATGCCGAGACCGAGGCGAGTATTGCCAAACGTGAAGCGGCTGCGGCGATGCGCAAGACGGGCGCCCTGGGCGTGAGCACCGATGGCAAACCGAGCAAGAAGCAGCGTCGGGATCTGTTTAAATTTCGTGGGAACAGTAGCGGCGAATAAAAAAACGCAGCCTGCCGGCCTGGGTTCAAGACCCGCCGGCGGCTGCGTTTTTTTTTCAGTAACCGTTGATTACTGCGCGGACACCACACTCATCCGCGAAACCACCGGCAGTTTGCCCAGCAGCCGGAAAACCGGTGCCGTAACCTTCAGCCAGAAGTTCGCCGCGTGATAAGCAAACGGCGTGTAGTAACCCCAGCCCAATGCCCACACCGCCAGCAGCATGCCGCCGATGTAATCGTCCTGGCCCCAATGGGCACCGGCGACCAGGCGCGGCAGCATGAACAGCAGCGCCAGGCCCCAGATCACCACGAACTGGCCGACCGTACGGCTGAACACGCCCATGAACAGCGCCCAGATCAGCAGCACCGAAGCGTGGTCACCGGGGAAGCTCTGGCTCGAGCGGTCCTTGAGTTCCCAAGTTTTCTCCAGATGCGGGAAGTAATCGCTGATATGCACCGCGCCCTCAAGCACCATCGACGGACTGCTGTGTTGCCAGCCCATGTGATCGGAGAACTTGGAAAACAGCGCGCGGATCACCACCATCAGCAGCAGGATCGAAAAAAATCCGAAAAAGGCGCGACGCACGTCAGTCGCCCTGAACACCCAGTCACCCTTGATCAGCAGCATCAGCAGAATCAGGCCGACGACGATGTCGAATGGTCGCAGACTTGCAATTGCCCAGATGTGGAGCCATATGGGGTTGCTGGCCAGTGGTGCGTTGAGTGAGCGGAACAGCCACTCGTCGAAAATCACACACAGCATCTGACCCGTAGGCCATAACCAGAAAGCCAGTAGTGCCAATGGCACGATGTTGCACAGAACCAGCCGGCCGAGGTTCCACCTTGATTGGAACAAACCCGGATTGTTCATAAAATGCCTCCCGTGGCTGAACATCGGCATCAAAAAGGATGCCAGAAGCGCGGAATTTTCATTCTTTGTAACCATTTTGTCATCACATTCAGATACCCAGACCTATGACCGATTTCCTCGATACCGATTACACCCAACGCTTCATCTTCGATGACAGCGACACTCGCGGCGAACTGGTGTCGCTGGAGCGCAGCTATGCCGAAGTGCTCGCCAAGCACCCGTACCCGGAACCGGTTGCGCAATTGCTGGGCGAACTGATGGCGGCCGCGTCGTTGCTGGTGGGCACCCTGAAATTCGATGGCCTGCTGATTCTTCAGGCGCGCTCCGAAGGCCCGATCCCGCTGCTGATGATCGAATGCTCCAGCGAGCGCGAGATCCGTGGCTTGGCGCGCTATCACGCCGAGCAGATTCCGGCCGACGCAACCCTCGGCGACCTGATGCCGAACGGTGTCCTGGCCTTGACCGTCGACCCGATCGCCGGCCAGCGCTACCAGGGCATCGTCGACCTCGACGGCGAAACCCTGTCGGACTGCTTCACCAACTATTTCGTCATGTCCCAACAGGTCGGCACTCGTTTCAAGCTCTGCGCCGATGGCCGTCGCGCCCGTGGTCTGTTATTGCAGCAACTGCCGGCCGATCGCCTGAAAGACGAAGAAGAACGCGCCGCCAGCTGGCAGCACATCACCGCGCTGGGCAACACCCTGACCGCTGATGAACTGTTGAGCCTGGACAACGAAACGGTTCTGCATCGCCTCTACCATGAAGAGCAGGTTCGTCTGTTCGATGTACAGAAACTGCGCTTCCACTGCAGCTGCTCCCGCGAGCGTTCGGGCAATGCACTGGTCAGCCTGGGTCTGGAAGATGCGCAGGCACTCGTGGCCGAGCAAGGTGGAAAAGTCGAGATCGATTGCCAGTTCTGCAACCAGCGCTACCTGTTCGATGCGGCAGATATCGCTCAATTGTTCGCTGGCGCGGGCGTCGAGACGCCGTCAGATACCCGGCACTAAAACGGTTCAGCGCAGGTAAATTCACTGCTCAACGACGGAATATCGCCGTTACGACGGGAGGACCCTACTCTTTTTGGGCTTTTCTGGCATAATCCGGCCCACTTTTTTCGCGGTAGTAGTGCACGACTTTCTACTACAAAACGTTTGGAGCACACTCGGCCACTGGCCGACGGGGAACCTCATGACGCAAGCCAATAACGCCGTGTACACCGATCTGAGTGTTGATGATCTGGTAAAAGAAGCCCTGAACCGCGGTGAAGGCGAGCTTGCCGATACCGGCGCTCTGGTTGTTCGCACCGGTCACCGCACCGGCCGCTCGCCAGTCGACCGTTTCATCGTTGAAGAGCCTTCCACCCAGGCTGCCATTGCCTGGGGCCCGATCAACCGCAAGTTCCCGGCCGACAAGTTCGACGCGCTGTGGGCTCGTGTTGAAGCATTCAACAACGCGCAAGAGCATTTCGTTTCCCACGTGCATGTAGGCGCGGCCGAAGATCACTACCTGGCCGTGAAGATGACCACCCAGACTGCCTGGCAGAACCTGTTCGGTCGTTGCCTGTTCATCAACCCGGCTCAGTACAACCCGGCCGGTCGCGAAGAGTGGCAAGTGCTGAACGTCGCCAACTTCGAGTGCGTACCTGAGCGTGACGGCACCAACTCCGACGGTTGCGTGATCATCAACTTCGCCCAGAAGAAAGTGCTGATCGCCGGCATGCGTTACGCCGGTGAAATGAAGAAAGCCATGTTCTCCGTGCAGAACTTCCTGCTGCCGGCCGCTGACGTGCTGCCAATGCACTGCGCTGCCAACATCGGCGAAGAAGGCGACGTGACCCTGTTCTTCGGTCTGTCGGGCACCGGCAAGACCACCCTGTCCGCCGACGAAAGCCGTTACCTGATCGGTGACGACGAACACGGCTGGGGCGAAGGCGTTGTCTTCAACATCGAAGGCGGCTGCTATGCCAAGTGCATCGACTTGTCCGAGAAGAACGAGCCGGTCATCTGGAAAGCCATCAAGCACGGCGCCGTGCTGGAAAACGTCGTGATCGACGACGCCAAGCACGCCGACTACGCCGATGTCAGCCTGACCCAGAACAGCCGCGCGGCCTACCCGCTGGAGCACGTTGCCAAGCGTTCCGAGAAGAACCTGGGCGGCGAGCCGAACGCTGTGATCTTCCTGACCTGCGACCTGACCGGCGTCCTGCCGCCAGTGTCGATCCTCAACGAAGAGCAAGCGGCCTACCACTTCCTGTCCGGCTACACCGCACTGGTGGGCTCTACTGAAATGGGTTCGGGCAGCGGCATCAAGTCGACCTTCTCCACCTGCTTCGGCGCACCGTTCTTCCCGCGTCCGGCCGGCGAATACGCTGAACTGCTGATCAAGCGCATCCGCGGCTTCGGCTCCAAGGTCTACCTGGTCAACACCGGCTGGACCGGCGGCGGCTACGGCGTCGGCAAACGCTTCAACATCCCGACCACCCGCGCGGTGATCGCAGCGATCCAGAGCGGCGCGCTGATCGGTGCAGCCACCGAGCACCTGGACACCATCAACCTGGACGTGCCACTGGCCGTACCGGGCGTCGAAACCAACCTGCTCAACCCACGCAACACCTGGGCTGACAAGGCTGCATACGACGAAGCTGCCAAAGCACTGGCCGGTCTGTTCATCGAGAACTTCAAGAAGTTCGAAGTGAGCGACGCGATCAAGGCTGCCGGGCCTAAGTTGTAAGACTTAGTTCTGGTGAATGAAAAAGCCGCCTCTTGAGGGCGGCTTTTTTGTGGGCGTTCATTTTCTCAATGGGCCAATGCATTCAAAACATGAACCGGGTCGTTATGAATGGCCTTGAGCAAAGCTTTTGCCGGCCCGGTAGGCTCGCGACGACCCTGTTCCCAATTTCGTAGAGTGCCGAGTTGGACGTCGATCAGAGCCGCAAATTTGGTCTGGGTCAAACCGGTAGCTTTACGAATTTCTTTGACCTGCAATGCATCAACGTGGAATTCGCGAGAAGGTGTGCGCTCGCCTCGTACGATCTCGTCCATCTCTTGCACACTTTCCATCAGCTCATCAAAAAATTTGCTCATGGTCATCTCCATTTTTCGATCAAGACCTTGAGTGCTTTACGCTCATCGCTGGACAGATCGTGTTGTTCATTTTTAGGGTAGATCATCAATAACCCGATTTGTGATGCCGAAACGAAGTGGTAGTAGATAACCCGTGCTCCGCCTCGCTTGCCGTGTCCTTTCGCTGCGATTCGGGTTTTTCGGATCCCGCCTGTGCCTTCAATTACATCGCCAATCGAAGGACTTACAACCAGTTGCTTCTGAAAAGCGGCGTAAGTGTCATCGTCCAGCAGCTCTTTTACTCGACGGGTGAAGATCCGAGTCTCAATAAAAATCATCGCAAATGTACGCCATTGGCTTACCTTCCAGCAATGCTGAACGGATTTGAGTAGATGACTGGTAGGTGATCGTTCCCATGTCGAACATGGGAACGATCTGATCACTCAACCTCAGACTGGAGCTTTCCAGTTGAGCATTCGTTGCTGGGCGACCTGCAACAGGTCAAAGCCGTCTTTGGTCAGCAGATAAAGGGCGTGGGTGATGTGGGGAATGTCTTCTACATCGGCGTGTTTGAAGCAGAGGCAGTAGAGGGTTTGCAGCAGGTCGCTTGAGGCGCGCAGGCGCTGGACGGCGCATTCGAGAATGTCTTGCGGATTGGTATCGGTGTCGATGACCAATGGCTTGGTGTCGGTGAGGTTGCTATCAAGTGGGCGGTAGCGATCGTTGGGGAATTGGTTCCATAATTTCATTGGTTAGACTCTCTCAAGTATCCGAAGAACCGCCAACATCATGACCAAACGATAGGAGGCGGACTGTGTTCGGGTTGGTCAACCAGAGAGAGAGAACTCCAGGCACGCCGAAGCGTCCCAAACACAGCCGCCATAAAGCGTGCCGCATGAATCAGGCGGCAAGCATACAAGGGCATGCGAAGTTTCTCTCTCATTTTCAGGTGACCAAACCCGAGTCGCTGATTTGGCAGCGACAGTCACGACTATAGATTTGAGCTAACAAACGGCGATAGCCGATAAGGCATCACTCCATGTAGGACGTGGACGAAGATTCAATAGGGTCGTTCCTACGGATTCTTGCGGTTTCTCAACAGTTCACGTTTCGCTGCCATCAAGCGTCTCGACTCTTCATCGGGGATGCTTGGCCGGGGATCATCGATGCTTTTCTGAACTTGCCGAGTAACCCACTCTTTGTAGGTCTCCTCGTCGCAGTGAGGTTCAATTCCGTCAGTGGATCTATCCATCCTTCAATTCTCCCGTGATTGTGTGGACGTCTGTTGCCAGTCCCGCCTCAACGAATCGCCCGATACGCCTCAACATCCAGCACACTCGTGGTCAGCCCGGTCGCCGGGGTGTAGATCGTGCCTTTCACCGTCGAGAACGGGACGCCCTTGCTGCCCAGCGACACGTAACGTTCGCCTTGGTCCAGTTCGGTGAACCAGGTGTAGGAGCACTTCTCCATGGCCTTGTATTTCGCTGCCGCGTTGACGATGGCAGCGGTGTGGTTTCGAAGGTCGGCGTCAGTAAGGTTGAGGTTCTTGTCGAGCACGGTGCCCCAGCGTTTCAGGCAGACCTCGGCAAAGTGACGGACGATGAGGCCGGGTTCGGTCAGCACTTTTGGACCACTGTTGCCATCGGCGGAGGCGTTGCCGACCAGGGTGGCGTGACGGCCGGGCATGGGGAAGATGCTGGTCTTGGTGCCGGTCGCGGTTTGCGGGATGACGCAGCTGAAACCCTTGGAGCGTTCGTCCCGTGCATAGAAACCCACGTACTCTTTAACGTTGTAATTGAGCTTCACCCGGTGTTCCTGAAAGTTACCGATACCGGGCACGGGATCAATGGCGAAGATATTTACCGGAATGTTTTTCAATGCGCTGTCGTTGAACATGGCATTGGCCAGCATGTGACAACTGATACCGCCGCGGCTCCAGCCCACCAGATTGACTTTTGTTGGAATAACTCCGTCCTTGCGGAAGGTTTTAATAATTTGTTCCTGTAACTTCTGTTGCGTGACGCTGCGATCGCCATAGTTGTATTTGCGCCACAGCCAGGAGCCCTCGACTTTTACATCTTCAATCGGAATGCCAGCAGCCTTGAGGCGGTTGTATTCCGCCTCGGTCAGTTGCTTGCGCTGCCAGTCGCACTTGCCCTTGATGATGTTCATCGCGTGCTGGACGTTTTCCTCCCAGCCCTTGCCGAACAAGGTCCCGCTGAGGCCGTAGTCCTTGGATCGGGTGAACAGTTCATCGGCTTGCAGGTTGCTGGTGCCGGGCCCATCGACCACGATCCATTCGGCGAACTCGCGACCTGAGTGATGAGAGGCAAGTGTGGAGACCAATTCACCATCCCAATAGTTTTCGTGGGCGCTATCAAACTTTGTCGAACCTGTACCGCAAAAGAAAATAGTCAGCGTAGTCATGTTATTGCTCTTGGTTGATGTAAGAGCAAGCAGGCTAGTTCCAATCTTTGTTGTAATGGAAGTGGTGGGTTGTTGCGAACTTTGTAAGTTGGTCCGCCGGCTTTAACTGTTTATCTGTTGTCTGGCAACTTCCAGCAAGTCGCAACCGTCCTGCGTCAATAAATAAAGCGCGTTGACGATATTAGGGATGTCTTTCACGTCGGCCTGTTTGAAACACAGGCAGTAAAGAGTTTCCAGCAGATCGCTGGCGGCGCGTAGCCGAAGATCGGCGGCATTGAGCAAATCACCCGGTGCTGCTGCGGTGTCGATGACCATTGCCGGGTTGTCACCGTCGCAGGTCTTGAGAGGGCGAAAACGAGTATTCAGCGGTGTGAACATGTTCATGATTGAGGCGTGTCCTTTACGAAGTCGCTTCGGCGGGCCGACACAGTGTTTTCAGTCGCGCCGGCCACTATAGAAGGGCGCTGTCGAGTGGGACAAGACCGCCACAATGGACAGAATTCGTAGGGGTTTTTCCGGGGTTCGGGTATTTGCCCTACGCGTTTTTGTGTCTTTTTCACCGCCAAACCCTGAGGGACAAAATTTCCCACGTGTTTGTCGGGCGATTCCCGTTAAACCTCTGTATGGTGCGCGCCAGAATCCGTAGGGCGTTTCCAGGCGTCCGACACAGACTTAAAGGGAATTAGGTATGCAGTGGCTACGAATGGCCTCGATCGTTTTGCTGTGGGCCAGTGGTTGTCGTTTGGCGGTTGCCTCCGAAGCGGGCAACGGACTGATGCTCACGCAGGTGGAGCGCACTGGCTGGCCGGAAGCACTCACCACTCAGGCCAACATCGACACCGCATCCCGCGCCGAAGTATTGATGTTCGGCAAGGCGCTTCTTGCCAGCGAAACCCTGGACGAATCCGGACTAAAGCAACGCTTGGGTGTGCCGTATGTACAGCTCAAGTCGATCCGCCAGGTGCGTGACGGTCTGTGGGATCGTTTGCTCACCACCTACCGCAACGCCAGCCAGAACTGCGATGAGCAAGCGTTCTGCCCACGGGTGCGCAGTGTCGCCGACCTGCGTCAGTTGGCGGCGGCATTCACCGGTGATATCAGCCCGGCCCATGCACTGTGGGCCAGCAAAAGCCAGGGCGTGCATGAGCAGGTGTTGAACGAGCAATTGCGAGTGGCGGTGTTGCAGCCGTAGAGCCTGCTAGGCGGCTGGCGTGTGGTCTGCTGTCACCGCGCTGGCGAGTGGTGGAAGCTCGCCGGGAAAGGGCATGCACCCGCCCAGCAACAGGCTCTGGATAAGAAGGGCGAAGAGCAGTTTCATACGGTTCGACATGTTCATTCCTTGGTGAGTCTCCGGGGGTATCGGCCGTCCTGGCGCGATGAATGTCGGACGTTACTCTCGCCACAGCGATCCAGGCGAGGAACAAAGTGTTTCGTTTGTTTCAGACCGTGGCTCGGCATCTCAAGCTGTATCATCCCGTATCGATTTGCCCCCCGACCTTTTCTCGACTCGCTGCGATCGCCCGCTAGGCTGTTGGCATCACAGCGGTCAACGGAGTGACAGCGAATGCACAACACCCTGGAACAGGTTTTCGGTTATCCACAGTTTCGACCCGGTCAGGAAGCGGCAATCAGCGCCGTGCTTGCCGGGCGCTCGGCTGCTGCGATATTTCCCACCGGCTCCGGAAAATCCCTTTGTTACCAGGTGCCGGCACTCCTGCTGCCACACCTGACGCTGGTGGTCTCGCCGCTGCTGGCGCTGATGCAGGATCAACTCGAGTTCTTGCGACGACACGGGATTTCGGCAGGCAGCATCGATTCGGCGCAGAGCCGCGAGGATGCCAATGATGTGATGGCCCGCGCCCGTTCGGGCGAACTGAAGATCCTGATGATTTCCGTGGAGCGCTTGAAGAACGAGCGCTTTCGCAACTTTTTGCAGCAGGTGCCGATCTCGCTGCTGGTGGTGGACGAGGCGCACTGCATCTCCGAGTGGGGCCACAACTTTCGCCCCGACTACCTCAAGCTGCCGGACTACCAGCGCCAGTTCAACATCCCGCAAAGCTTGCTTCTGACCGCCACGGCAACGCCGAAGGTCATCGCCGACATGCAGGCGAAATTCGCCATCGCGGCAGAAGATGTGGTGACCACCGGTTTCTATCGGCCCAACCTCAATCTGCTGGTCGAGCCGGTGCGAGGGCAGGACAAGCGCCGACGGCTGGTGGAGTGGATGAGCGAGCGCGCCGGTCAGCCGAGCATCGTCTACGTCACTCTGCAGAAAACCGCCGAGCACATCGCCGAACACCTTGAGCGCAATGGCATTCAGGCCGAGGCTTATCACGCCGGTTTGCCCCATGAGCAACGGGTCGCGATCCAGAAGCGTTTCATGGGCGGGCAGTCCAATTGCATCGTCGCCACCATCGCCTTCGGCATGGGCATCGACAAGAGCGACATTCGCAATGTGGTGCATTTCGACCTGCCCAAATCCATCGAAAACTACAGCCAGGAAATCGGTCGCGCCGGGCGTGACGGGCAGCCGTCCGACTGCCTGGTGCTGGCCAACCGCGACAGCCTCAACGTGCTGGAAAACTTCGTGTATGGCGACACGCCGGAACAGGACGGCATTCGTCACGTGCTCGACGAGTTGCAGGCCGCCGCGCCCGAAGGCCAATGGGAATTTCTGCTCGGGCCGCTGGCGGACCAGAGCAACATTCGTTCGTTGCCTTTGAAGACGTTGCTGGTGCAGCTGGAGCTGCGAGGGCTCATTGCCCCGCGCTACGCGTACTACGCCGAATACCGTTTCAAATACTTGCTGGAGCCCGAGGCGTTGCTTGAGCGTTTCGAGGGCGAGCGAAAGGATTTCGTTACCGCGATCATCCAGACCTCAAGCCGCGCGCGCACTTGGGCCACGGTGAATTTCGAGGCGATGTACGAGCAGTATTCCGCCGAGCGCATTCGGGTGGTGAAGGCGCTGGATTACTTTCAGGAAAAGGGCTGGGTCGAGCTTGAGAGCAAGCAAATGACCGAGGTCTACAACGTCCTGCGCGGCGATTTCGACACCCAGGCCCTGAGTGCTGAACTGCATGAGTATTTCACCCGCCATGAGCAAACCGAAGTGGCGCGGATTCACGCCATGCTCGAGCTGTTCGCCACCGAGCGATGCCTCGGATATCGGCTGGCCGAATATTTCGGCGATCACAATGCGCCGCAGCAGTGCGGACATTGCTCGGTGTGTCACGGGCAAGTCGCGCGGCTGCCGGCACCTCCGGAATTGCCGGCGCTTGTGGATAAAAATTTTTCTGCGTTGTGTGGCGATTTTATCCACAGGCATCAGCAGCATGCCGGCAGTGCTCCGTCGGCGGAGCGATTGACCCGGTTTCTGTGCGGAATCAGCGTGCCGTTGTTTACCAGGCTCAAGGCCCGGGCCATTTCCGGGTTTGCGGCGCTGGAGGAGTATCCCTACGCCGAGGTTCGGGCCTGGGCTCAGGCGCATCTTTGAGGTTTCGAATCCATCTGCTGAATGTCGATCATCACGGCAATGAACTTCAAAAATGCCCGGTGGCTGACTATGGTGATGGCTGTCTTCGGATCGCCAACAAGAGAACAACATGAGCCAGACATCCTTCGCTATTCAGCAGGCCGCCGTGATCGGCGCCGGCACCATGGGCCGCGGCATCGTCATGTGCCTGGCCAACGCCGGCGTGTCAGTGCAGTGGGTCGATAACAATCCACAGATGCTCGAGCAGGCGCTGGCCACCGTGGCCGATACCTACGCGCACAACGTGCGACAGGGACGGATCGATCAGGCCGAGGCCGATGCCCGGATCGCCCGTGTCAGTGCGGCGGCGGACTATGTGGCGATCCGCAATGTCGACCTGGTGATCGAAGCGGTGTACGAGAATCTTGAGCTCAAGCAGAAGATCTTTCGTGAGCTCGATGGCGTGCTGAAGCCCGAGGCGCTGCTGGCGAGCAATACTTCGGCGCTGGACATCGACGCCATTGCCGCCGCGACACGACGCCCGACTCAAGTGCTGGGCCTGCATTTTTTCAGCCCGGCGCACATCATGAAGTTGCTGGAAATCGTCCGTGGCGCGCAGACCTCACCGGCCGTGCTTGAGGCTGCGCTTGAGTTGGGCAAGCGCATGGGCAAAGTCAGTGTGGTGTCGGGCAACTGCCACGGTTTTATCGGCAACCGCATGCTGCATCCGTATGTGCTCGAAGCACGCAAGATGTTGCTTGAAGGGGCGTATCCACATCAGGTCGATGCGGCGTTGCAGAGCTTCGGTTTTGCCATGGGGCCGTTTCGCATGTACGACGTGGTCGGCATCGACCTCGAGTGGCGTGCTCGCGAGCTGGCTGGCAAGGGGCAGGACGCACCGGAGGTCCAGGTGGATAACCGCTTGTGCGAACTGGGCCGCTTCGGTCAGAAGTCCGGCAATGGTTATTACCACTACGAGCCGGGTAGCCGTCAGGCCGAGCACGATCCCGAGGTCGATGCGCTGGTGTTGAACGTCAGCGAAGGGTTGGGGTTTCATCGGCGGGATATCGGCTCGGAGGAGATTCTCGAGCGGTGCCTGCTGGCGTTGGTCAACGAGGGCGCGAAGATCCTGCAAGAAGGGATTGCCGAGTCGGCACATGACATCGATCAGGTCTATCTGAATGGCTACGGTTTCCCGGCGGAGCGGGGCGGTCCGATGGCCTGGGCGGACGATCAGGGGCTGGCCGACATTCACAAACGATTGCTGGCGCTGGAGACCCGGCAAGGCGATCACTGGCGACCGGCGCAATTGATCGGCGAGTTGGCGGCGCGAGGCAAGGGTTTTTACCTTTAGACTGGGCAGATCACTCCAGGAATCGACACTGATGTCCAACCCGATGCCTCAACGCAGCGATTACCCGCATTTCCAGCCGATCACCACGCGCTGGCATGACAACGACGCCTACGGCCACGTCAACAACGTCACCTATTACAGCTTCTTCGACACGGCGGTGAACACCTACCTGATCCAGGTCGGAGGTCTGGATATCCATGACGGCGAGGTGGTGGGGTTTGTGGTGAGTTCGTCCTGCGACTATTTCGCGTCGATCGCTTTTCCGGATCGAATCGAGATTGGTCTGCGGGTCGGCAAGCTGGGCAATAGTTCGGTGCAATACGAACTGGCGGTGTTCAAGGCCGGAGAGGATGAGGCCTGTGCCGCCGGGCGTTTCGTGCATGTATTCGTCGACCGGGCATCCAATCAGCCGGTGTCGATTCCGGCCCCATTGCGCGATGCGCTGGAACGCCTGACGGTATGACGGGCAAAAAAAATCGCAGCCCGGGGGAGCTGCGATCTGGGTGTATCGGCTAACGAGGCCTGGCCTCAGTCGCGATAGTAGCGGTGGTGCTTGCGATGGCCATAGGCATGACCACGACCTGGGTGACGGTCACGGTAGTAGCGACGATCATCATGGCGACGATCGTAATGACGATCATCGTCATCGCTCTTGTTGCCCATGTAGTTGCCCAGTGCGCCACCCGCGCCGCCGCCGGCTGCTGCGCCGATCAGGCTGCCGGTGGTGCCGCCCATGCTGCGGCCTACCACGTTGCCGCCGGCTGCGCCCAGCGCACCGCCGATGGCCGCTTCGCCACGGCTGCGCTTGTCGGCGCCGACCGCACTACCACCCGCGCCGCCCAGGGCCGCGCCAATGGTTGAACCTGTACTGCCGCCTAAGGATTGACCGACGACCGAGCCAAGAACCCCGCCCAATGCGCCGCCCACACCTGCTTCGGTGGTGCCTCCGGCAGAAGCGAAGCCACTGACCAGGCCAAGGGACAACAAGAGAATCGAGGAGAACTTCATAGAGGAGCCTCAAAGGGATGACGGCGCGATCCTGAGGCTCTGGAATGGGCGTGACAATCGAAATCCGACGAATAGCACGACCTGTATACAATTCTGCAACTTACTGATTTTTGGGCGGAACTTAACGGTTTTTCGCCGGTCTTTAGCTACTTCGGACAGGCCGCTTTGATCACAAGGCGGCCTTTTTTGTGGGCGTTTGAAAAGTGTCTGCGAGATGTATCGAGTCTGATTTTCGGACGCGGAGCGTCCTTGGCTGCGCTCCCACGCAGAGCGTGGGAGCAATCAGATCAGGCCGATTTGGCCATGATCAGTCCCGTTTCGCTCGCCGCTTCCAGGCGAATGGCAATGAACTTCGACGTCGGCGTATGGCTGCCATCGCCGGTGCTTTCCAGCGGCACCAACGGGTTCACCTCAGGGTAATAAGCCGCCGCCTGTCCCGCCGGAATATCGAACGCCAGCAGCGTGAAGCCCTTCACCCGACGTTCACGGCCGTCGTCCCACAGCGACACGATGTCAGCCTTTTGCCCCGGCTTGAAGCCCAGACGAATGATGTCCGCCTCGTTGGCGAACAGCACATCACGTTGCCCCTTCACCCCGCGATAACGATCGTCGAGACCATAAATCGTGGTGTTGTACTGATCGTGGGAGCGCATCGATTGCAGGATCAGGTCCGGCAGTTTGCCGGTGGCGCGAGTGCGCTCGTGGATCAGGTCCTTGGGCAGCATGTTCGGCTTGAAGTTGGCCCGGCCGGACGTGGTGTTCCACTTGCGCGCGCCGGCGCTGTTGCCGAGGTAGAAACCGCCCGGGTTCTTGACCTTCTCGTTGAAGTCCTTGAAGCCCGGAATGGTGTCGGCGATCAGTTCGCGGATGCGCCGGTAGTCGGCCACCAGCCAGTTCCAGTCCACCGGTTTGCTGCCCAGGGTCGCGGCGGCGATGCCGGCGATGATCGACGGCTCCGAGCGCATCTGGTTCGACAGCGGCTGCAACTGTCCGTTGGAGGCGTGCACCATGCTGAACGAGTCTTCCACGGTGACGGCTTGCGGGCCCTCGGTCTGGATATCGATGTCGGTACGGCCCAGGCACGGCAGGATCAACGCATCCTTGCCGTGAGCCAGGTGGCTGCGGTTGAGCTTGGTGCTGATTTGTACGGTCAGGTCACAGTTGCTCAGGGCCTGGAAGGTGCGCGGGCTGTCCGGCGTAGCCTGAGCGAAGTTGCCGCCCAGACCGATGAACACCTTGGCGCGACCTTCGGCCATCGCGTGAATCGCTTCGACCACGTTGTGCCCGTTGTGACGGGGCACCTTGAACTGGAAGCGGCGCTCCAGGGAATCGAGGAACGCCACCGGCGGACGCTCGTTGATGCCCATGGTGCGGTCGCCCTGCACGTTACTGTGGCCGCGCACCGGGCACAGACCGGCGCCGGGTTTGCCGATGTTGCCGCGCAGCAGCATCAGGTTGGCGATTTCCTGGATGGTCGGCACCGAGTGACGATGCTGGGTGATGCCCATCGCCCAGCACATGATCACGTTCTTGCCTTTGGTGTACATGCGCGCCGCTTGCTCGATTTCCACCAGGGTCAGGCCGGACTGCGCGACGATCTGCTCCCACGGCGTGTCATCGACGACACCGAGGTACTCGAGCACGTTGACGCTGTGTTCATTGAGGAAGTCGTGATCGAACACTGCTGGCGCACCGGCCTTCTGCGCATCCCGCTCCCATTGCAGCAGGAATTTGGCCATGCCGCGCAGTACCGCCATGTCGCCACCCAGCGCCGGGCGGAAATACGCGGTGTTGGTCGGCTTGTCGCCGTTGGTGAGCATTTCGATCGGATGCTGCGGATGCTGGAAGCGTTCCAGGCCGCGTTCTTTCAGCGGATTGATGCACACCACCTGAGCGCCACGTTTCACCGCTTCACGCAGGGGTTCGAGCATGCGCGGGTGGTTGGTGCCGGGGTTCTGGCCCCAGACGAAAATCGCATCGGCGTGTTCGAAATCATCGAAGGTCACGGTGCCTTTGCCGACGCCGACACTCTGCGCGAGCGCAACACCACTGGCCTCGTGACACATGTTCGAGCAGTCGGGGAAGTTGTTGGTGCCGAAGGCGCGCACGAACAATTGATACAGGTACGCCGCTTCGTTGCTGGCGCGGCCCGAGGTGTAGAACTCGGCCTGATCCGGACTCGACAGCGCTTGCAGGTGTTTGCCGATCAGCGCGTAGGCATCGTCCCAGCTGATCGGCTTGTAGCGATCGGTTTCGGCGTCATATACAACTGGCTCGGTCAGGCGACCCTGATACTCGAGCCAATAGTCGCTCTGTTCCAGCAACGCGGTGACGCTGTGCTTGGCGAAGAATTTGCCGTCCACCCGACGCTTGGTCGCTTCCCAGTTCACCGCTTTGGCGCCGTTCTCGCAGAACTTGACCATGCCGCTTTCCGGCGAGTCGCCCCAGGCGCAACCCGGGCAGTCGAAGCCGCCGTTCTGGTTGGTCTTGAGCATCATGCGCAGGTTCTTCAGCGCGTTGTCGCTGGTCAACCAGGCCTGGGCCACGCTGATCAGTGCGCCCCAGCCGCCGGCTGCGCCCTTGTAAGGCTTGTAACGCGGGACAGGTTTCTGGTCGGCTTGATGGTGTTGGCTCACGGGTGTTTCTCCATTTCTGGGCTATACACCCGCGGCGCATTTTTCTGCGGCAGGTGGATGAGATTGAGGTTGTGGCGTCGGGCCCATTGCACGGCGAGGCCGGTGGGCGCGGACAGGCTGACCAGGGTTTGAATCCCGGCCCGCAAAACTTTCTGGATCAATTCGAGGCTGCAACGGCTGGTGACAATCGCCAGGCCGCCGGTTGTGGATATCTTTTGCCGGATCAGGCCGCCGATCAGCTTGTCGAGGGCGTTGTGCCGGCCGATGTCTTCGCGACCCAGCAGCAATTCACCGCTGGCGTTCATGAACACCGCCGCATGCACCGCACCGCAGTGCTGGCCCAGCGGCTGGAACGCGCCGATGCGCTGACGCAGACCGTCGAGCCATTCGATGGGCGGCAAAGGGGCGCCGGGCAAAACCTTGAGATCAGGCAGCGCCTGCTCCACCGCTTCGACACCACATAACCCGCAGCCGCTGGTGCCGGCCAGTTGCCGACGCTGCTGTTTGAGGTTCCAGAAGGCGCGGTTGGCGATGGTCACTTGCGCGTATTGCGCCGAGCCCGAGCCGGTCAGTTGCAGGTCGTAAATGTCCGAGGCGTCTTCGATGATGCCGCTGCCGAGGCTGAAACCGACGATGAAGTCTTCAAGGTCGGTCGGGGTGACCAGCATCACAGCCTGGCTGATGCCGTTATAGGCAATCGCCAACGCGACTTCTTCGGCCAGCGCGGTGCTGGCCGATTCCGCGAGGGGGAGATCGCTGTAGCTGTAGGTCTGACTGGCGGCAGGCGCGGGCGTTTCGAGAGCAGGCGCCGCGCAGGCCGGGCGCTTGGCGTTCATGGCATCACCGACGGATTGATCAACGTTAAGACTAGGCGCGGCAAGTTGTCGCGTCTAATCGCTAGTGTCGATCCTTCGATAGATGCCGTCGATCAAGCGTCCGTTGGTGATTTTTGATAGAGCGCGAAACAGGCCTCGGCCAACGCCGAGCGCGGGGCGCCGCGACGCATGATCAGGCCCAGTCGGGCGAGGGTCTGAGCGTTTTCGATGGGTTGCAGGCGCAGGTTATCCGTGAGGTTTTCCAGGCCGCCATCCAGTGGCATCACCGCGCAGCACAGGCCGCCGTGCACCGCTTGCAACAATTGGTGAACGGCGTCGGTTTGCAGCAAGGGTAGTGGGGTCAGGCCACGACTGTGGAAGTTATGGTCGATGGACTGGCGAAAGTGCATGCCGCTTGTGAGCATGCCCAGGGGCAGTTCGATCAGTGATTCCCAACTCAGCGGCGCTTCGCCAAAGCTGAAGAACCGCTGGTCGTAGAGCAGACCCATCTGCGTTTCACTGAAGGCCAGGGATTCGAAACGCTCGCCGTCGAGGCGATCCAGGTAGGACACACCAATGTCGATGCGGTTGTTCGCCAGTTGCTCCAGAACCTGTTCCGAACTCAGCGAGGACAGTTCGAAGCGCAGGTTCGGGTGTTGCGCATGAAGGCGTTGCATCAACGGCAGCGCATCGAAACTCGACAACGGCACCACGCCCAGCCGCAGGGTGCCGATCAGGTTGCCGCGACAGGCCGCCGCTTCCGCCTGTAAGCCGTCGTAGGCCGCCAGCACGGTGCGCGCCCAGGCCAGCACCCGTTCGCCCGGCGCGGTGAAACCTTCGAAGCGCTGGCCACGGTTGACCAGTGGCAGGTCGAGTTCTTCCTCGAGGCTGCGCAGGCGCATCGACAAGGTCGGCTGGGTGATGTGGCAGCGGGCAGCGGCCTGGCCGAAATGGCGGGTTTCGTCGAGGGCGATGAGGAATTTCAGCTGCTTGATGTCCATCTTCGCTCCGGGGCGCTGGCAAGGGTGGGCGATTCTACCGCTTGCGCGGGGGCAGGGTCATTGGTCGGGCCGGAACCGGGTTTGTCCGGCGTGGTCTAGGCTTGGGCGTCTGGAACTTAAATCAAGGAGTGTGCGCTATGAGTCTTTTGAGCTTTGTGAAAGAGGCCGGTGAGAAGTTGCTAGACCTGTTGACCCCCGGCAACGCCAATGCCAGCGAGCAATTGAAGGAGCACATCAGCAAGGTCGGGCTGGGTAACCCGAATGTCCAGGCGACCGTGGACGGTGACAAGGTGACGGTGACCGGTGAAGTGGCGAGCCAGGAAGAGAAAGAGAAGATTCTTCTGGCAGTGGGCAACATTGCCGGTGTCGGCAGCGTCGATGACCAGATCACCGTGACCGGGCCGGTGGTGGCGGCGGCGCGTTTTGTGGTCGTGAAGAAGGGCGACACCCTCAGCGCGATTTCCCTGGCGGTGTATGGCAACGCCAACCAGTACAACAAAATCTTCGAGGCCAACAAGCCACTGCTGTCACACCCGGACAAGATTTATCCGGGGCAGACGCTGCGTATTCCCGAGTAACAACACGCCTGCGGGAGCAGCCGCTGGCGGCTCCTGCAGTCTTCGGATCCCGGCAATCAGAGCCCGGCAATCAAATCCCGATAATCCTCGACCGCCGCAAACTCCCCGGTGTCCTTGGGCCCTTTGCGGCTGTCCGGCTCTTTCACGGCCAACAGATGCGCCACGCCGAAATTCCGCGCACTGCGCAGGATTGGCAAGGTATCGTCGATGAACAGGCTGCGTGCCGGGTCAAAACCGATGTCGGCCTGCAGGGCGTCCCAGAATTGCGGGTTCTCCTTGGGGAAACCGTAATCGTGGGAGCTGATCAGCCGTTCGAAGTACGGCGCCAGTTCGATTCGTTCCAGTTTCAGCGACAGTGAATCGCGGTGCGCGTTGGTGATCATCACCACGCGTTTGCCGGCTCGCTTGATCGCCTCCAGAAAGGTGTCGGCGTCCGGGCGCAGGGCGATCAGGTGGGCGGTTTCCAGTTTCAGTTCACGCACCGACAGCTTCAGTTCCGCGCTCCAGAAGTCCAGGCAGTACCACTGCAACTGACCGGCATGGCGCTCGAACAGCGGCTGCAATTCCATTTGCGCCATGGCCCGGCTCACGCCATGCAGTTCGGCGTAGCGCTGCGGCAGGTGTTCCAGCCAGAAGTGGTTGTCGAAGTGCAGGTCGAGCAACGTGCCGTCCATGTCCAGCAGAACGGTATCGATGTCGGACCAGGGTAATGAAGGCATGGCAACGTCTCGAGCGGTAGAAGGATATCCGACGCAAACAATCGGAAAAGCCGCGTTATAGTAGCGCGTTCACGCCAAGGAGCTTTGCATGCGCCAGAAACCCACCGTACTCGCCCGCGAGATCGTCGCCACCAGCCGGCTGTTCTGCGTCGAAGAGCTGAAGCTGCGTTTCTCCAACGGCGTGGAACGCACCTACGAGCGGCTGGTCGGCAAGGGCGCCGGCTACGGCGCGGTCATGATCGTGGCGATGCTCGATGCCGAGCACGCGGTGCTGGTCGAGGAGTATTGCGGCGGTACCGACGAGTACGAACTGTCGCTGCCCAAAGGCCTGATCGAACCCGGCGAGGATGTGCTGGCCGCCGCCGAGCGCGAGCTCAAGGAAGAAGCCGGTTACGGCGCGCGACAACTGGAGCATCTGACCGAGCTGTCGTTGTCCCCCGGTTACATGAGCCAGAAGATCCAGGTGGTGTTGGCCACTGACCTGTACGAAGAACGCCTCGAAGGCGATGAACCCGAGCCTATGCGTGTGGACAAGGTCAACCTGCGGGAGCTGTCGACGCTGGCGCAGAATCCGAATTTCAGTGAAGGGCGCGCCCTGGCGGCGTTGTACCTGACCCGCGACCTGCTGACCCAGCGCGGATTTTTCAGTCATGAGTGAGATATCGATGAATTTTCCCCATCCGTTGATGGCGCCGGTGGTCGAGCTGGCCCTGCGAGCCGGTGAGGCGATCCTGCCTTTCTGGCGTGCCGGTGTGGCGGTTACCGCCAAGTCCGATGATTCGCCGGTGACGGCGGCGGACATGGCCGCTCACCACGTGATCGTGGCCGGCCTGACGGCGCTCGATCCGAGCATTCCGGTGCTGTCCGAAGAGGACGCCAACATCCCGCAGAGCGTTCGCGCGGGCTGGCAGCGCTGGTGGCTGGTGGATCCTTTGGATGGCACCAAGGAGTTCATCAGCGGCAGCGAAGAATTCACCGTCAATATCGCGCTGATCGAGAATGGTCGGGTGGTGTTCGGTGTGGTGTCGATGCCGACCAACGGTCGCTTCTACGTCGGCGGAGCGGGGCTCGGTGCCTGGCGCGGTGATACGGGCGGTACGCCGATGGCGATTCAGGTTCGTGATGTGCCCGGTCCTGGCGAAGCCTTCACCGTGGTCGCCAGCCGCCGTCATTCGAGTCCGGAGCAGGAGCGTTTGTTGGCGGGATTGAGTGCCAGCCTTGGCGAGTTGCAACTGGCCAATATCGGCAGTTCGCTGAAATTCTGTCTGGTGGCCGAAGGTGCGGCGGATTGTTATCCGCGACTGGCGCCGACTTCGCAGTGGGACACGGCGGCGGCGCAGGGCGTTCTGGAAGGCGCCGGCGGCGAGGTTCTGGATTTGAACGGTGATGCTTTCTGTTATCCACCAAGGGAATCGTTGCGCAACGAGTACTTTCTGGCACTGCCGGCGAAAGCGGCGTGGCGTTCGAAGTTGCTGGAACTGGCCCGTTCATAGGTGCGCTTCCAGACCAGGGAGTGCTCAGCCCTCAGCGGTGCAGCACGTACTGCCCGCTGAAGGTCACTGCCTCTTCATCGCTCCCGGCGTTGACGACCCGCGTCTGCAACGTCAGTCGCGCCCGCCCGTAACGCTGATACATTGCCAGAAACTTCTTCCACACCGCAGGGCTCGGTGACGGGCAGATCGCGATGGCATCGCCGGTGACAGGCAGTGGATAACTGATCTGTCCTTCCTGAATCACGATGTGCCCGTCTTCGACGCCTTCCTCTTTCAAACGCAAGTGCAGCCAGCCCCAGCCGGCCAGCACCGCGCCGCAATACAGGCTGCCGCCGAACATGGTGCTCTTGTGATTGACGTTGGCGTCCAGTGGCAGGTGCAGGCGCAATTGCTGTTCCTGCCAGTCGAGCACCTTGAGGCCCATGTCCCGGGTCAGCGGGATGTCGTGGTGAAGGACCGATTCCAGATAATGACTGTCGTGCTTCATGCCCGGGCCTCTTGCGGCAGAAAAGTGAATTGAGCGTGTTTCATTCGGATTCGTCGGAATGGCCGCCGCTGCCTGCGAAATTCAGCCCGTGCTTGCGCAGTTTGTCGTGCAGGGTCTTGCGCGGAATGCCCAGAGCTTCAGCGAGGCTGCGCACGGAACCGTGAGAGCGGGCCAGTTCGGCGGCGATCAGGGACTTCTCGAAGTTTTCCACTTGCTCGCTGAGCCCTCCCGCCGTGATTTCGACGGTCGTGCCGGGGCTGCCATCGGGCTGCGTGTTGTCCAGTGCCAGCTCCAGACCGAGGGCAAAACGCTCCGCCGCGTTCTGCAATTCCCGCACGTTGCCCGGCCAGGAATGGCGCAACAGCAACGCCCGTTGTGCCGGTTGCAGTTCATGCGGCGGCAGACCGTGGCGGGCGCTGGCTTCGTCGGCGTAATGCTGGAACAGCATCAACGCGTCTTCGCCCCGTTCACGCAGTGGCGGAATGCGCAGCGGCGCCACGTTGAGGCGGTAATACAGGTCGGCACGGAAACGTCCCTGATCGGCGGCCTGGCGCAGGTCTTCCTTGGTGGCGGCGATGACGCGGATGTCCAGCGGGATCAACTGATTGCCGCCCAGCCGTTCGACCACGCGCTCCTGCAGCATGCGTAGCAGTTTGACCTGCACATCCATGCTCATGCTCTCGATTTCATCGAGGAACAGCGTGCCGCCATTGGCGAATTCGAACTTGCCGATCCGACGCTTTTGCGCGCCGGTGAACGCGCCGGGTTCATGGCCGAACAGTTCGCTTTCGACCACCGACTCGGCCAGCGCCCCGGCGTTGATTGCCACGAACGGGCCGTTACGCCGGCTCGACAGATCGTGCAGGGCGCGGGCGACGACTTCCTTGCCGGCGCCGGTCTCACCGAGGATCAACACGTCGGCCTTGGTCGCCGCCAGTGCGCCGATCTGCTCGCGCAGGCGCGACATCGGCGCGGACTGACCGACCAGTCGCGCGCTGAGCTCGTTGCGATCACTCAGGGCCATGCGCAGGCTGCGGTTGTCCAGCACCAGACGGCGCAGGGCCAAGGCGCGGCGCACGCTGTCGAGCAGGGCGTCGCTGGCGAAGGGTTTTTCCAGAAAGTCATAAGCACCGGCGCGCATGGCCTGCACGGCCAGTGGCACGTCGCCGTGGCCGGTGATCAGCAGCACCGGCAACTCCGGATCCTGAGCGTGCAGTTCGCTCAGCAGCTCCAGGCCATCCATGCCGGGCATGCGGATGTCGCTGACCACGACGCCCGGCCAGTCGCGTTCCAGTTGCGCGGCCAGGCCCTTGGCTTCGGACAGCGGAAGAATTTTCAGGCCGGCCAGATCCAGGGTCTGGCCTAAGGCCTGACGCAGGTGCGGATCGTCGTCGATCAGCACCACCTGAATGCGGTTGTCGATGGTCATGCGCTTCGATCCTCGGACGGTTGCAGGCTGACCCCGGGTGCGCCGGCGCGCAGCCGCAGGGTAATCAAGGCGCCACCTTGCTTGTGGTTGGCGAACGACAGTTCACCGCCGAAGGCGCGCATCAGGGTTTCGCAAATGGCCAACCCCAGACCGAGACCCTGAGTGCGGGTCTTGGTCGTGTAAAACGGTTCGCTGGCACGGCCCAGTGCTTCCATGCAAAAACCCGGGCCATTGTCGCGAATGTACAGATTGACGCCGTCGTCGGTGGATTCGGCACTCAGCCACAATTTGCGCGGCGGGCCTTTTTCGGTCAGGGCGTCGAGGGCGTTGGCCAGCAGGTTACCCAGCACCTGACGCAGACGGGTTTCCCCGGCTTCGACCCACAATGTGGCGGCGGGCAGGTCGCGGATCAGCTCGACATCCATGCTGCGGCGACGTTTGGCCAGCAAGGCGAGTGCGTCGTCCAGCGCCGGTTGCAGGGCGACGCTTTCCGGGGCGTGGCGGTCGCGACGGGCGAAGGCGCGCAGGTGGGCGATGATCGAGGCCATGCGCCCGGTCAGCTCGCTGATCAGTTTGAGATTGCCTCGGGCGTCTTCGGTGCGCTCGTGGTCGAGCAGCACTTCGGCGTTTTCGGCGTAGCTGCGGATCGCCGCCAGCGGCTGGTTGAGTTCGTGGCTGATGCTGGCCGACATCGTCCCCAGCGCCGACAGTTTGCCGGCCTGCACCAGATCATCCTGGGCGCGCACCAGTTCCTGCTGGGCCTGTTCGCGCTCCAGCACTTCCTGTTTCAGCCGGCGGTTCAGGCCTTCGAGATCGCTGGTGCGTTCGGCAACCCGACCCTCAAGCTCCCGCCGGGCCTTGGCTTCGAAGGCGATCCGTTCCAGGTAATGACGACGACGCTGCATCATCAGGCCCAGCAACAGCATCACCACCAGCAAGGTGGCGCCGCCGATCGCCACCACTGTGCGCACCGGTCGGTCGATCAGCGTGCGCGGGGCGAGGATGCTGACGCTCCAGCCGGTTTCCGCGATCTCCTGGGTCTGCGGCAGCCATGCGGTCGGGCTCAGGTTCAGGGGGCGTGGCTCGCGGGTCGGGTAGGGCTGGATGGCGGTGATCGCCGCACGCTCGGCATTGCTCAGGGTGCGGGTTGCGCGAAAACGCCATTCCGGGCGCGAGGTGAGGATGACCACGCCGTTGTGGTCGGTCACCAGCAGTTGTTCCGGGGTTTTGCCCCACAGGCTTTCGGTGTGGTCGAGGTCAACCTTGATCACCAGTACACCGATGATTTTTTCGCCGTTGCGCACTGCTGCGGCGAAGAAATAGCCGCGCTTGGCGGAAGTGGTGCCCAGACCGAAGAAGCGCCCGAGGCGGCCGGCCATGGCTTCGCTGAAGTACGGCCGGAAAGAAAAATTGCGCCCGACGAAACTGTCGTGCTTGTCCCAGTTCGACGCCGCGAGCGTCTGGCCGCTGGTGTCCATCAGGTACATGACTTCGGCGCCGGTCTGCGCGGCGATGTTTTTCAACAGGCGGTTGGCGTTGCCCTGGGTTACGCCGTCGTCCGGGGCCCCGAGTACCGCGCGCAGGGCCGGCAGGTCGCCGAGGATTTGCGGCAGCACTTCGTAGCGATGCAGCGTGCCCAGCAGGTTGGCGACGTAGAGGTCGAGGGTCTGACGGTTCTGGCCGGCCAGTTCGCTGCGGTAATAGCGCTCGGCCAGATGTTCCAGCGGCCACAGCAGCGGTGCCAGGCACAGGGCCAGCAGGGCAAGACTGCGCCAGCGGGGGCGGCGGGGAAGGGTCGGAGTCATGAGCATCGAGCGCCTGTGGGTACAGGCGCATTATGCCTAGGCTTGCAGGCGCAGTCTGCGCACCCGTGGCCGGGTGTGCAGCAGCGCTGAAGATTCACACAGGACTTCAGGAAAAAACGTCGGCGTCCTTGAGGAAGGCGCCTGCCTGATCCTTGGCCGACAGTTTTGGCGCTTCGTCCAGCTGCCAGTCGATGCCCAGGTCCGGGTCGTCCCAGCGAATGCTCCGCTCGGAAGACGGGTTGTAGTAGTTGGTGGTCTTGTAGAGGAATTCGGCGAACTCGCTCAGCACCACGAAACCGTGGGCGAAACCTTCCGGTACCCACAGTTGACGGTGGTTGTCGGCGGACAGGCGCACAGCGACCCACTTGCCGAAGTTCGGCGAGCTGCGGCGGATATCGACCGCGACGTCGAGCACTTCACCCACGGTGACGCGAACCAGTTTGCCCTGGGTATTTTCCAGCTGATAGTGCAGGCCGCGCAGCACGCCTTTCTGCGAGCGGGAGTGGTTGTCCTGGACAAATTGCGTGTCGAGGCCGGTCGCTTCCTGGAAAGCCTTGGCGTTGAAGCTTTCGTAAAAGAACCCGCGCTCGTCACCGAACACCTTGGGTTCGATGATCAGGACACCAGGCAGGTCGGTGGTGATTACATTCATGAGGATTTTCCAGTGGCAGGTGTGAATGGCCGACATTCTTGCGCAAAGTGCCGGTGGGTGCGAGAGCGGTTTGCAAATCGGTCTGCATCGCGGCGCACAAGGAGACAGATGGCAGGGGGTTGCTTATCGCCTGAAGCAGTGGCGATATAAGCGCCTAATAAAATTTCAGGGGTCGTTCCATGTCGTTCGCCACGTTGATTCACCGCGCCAGTTTGCCCAGCCCTCAGGTTTCGCTGGAGCAGGCCCGGCATCTGCTGGCGCAGCATTACGGCTTGAACGGCACGTTACTGGCTCTGGGCAGTCAGCAGGATCTCAATTACCGGGTCGACAGCGAGCGTGGGCGGTTCGTGCTGAAGATCTGCCGGGGCGACTATTCGCTGGTGGAGTTGCAGGCTCAGCATGCGGGCCTGAAATATCTGGCTGAACACAGCGATGTCCACGTTCCCCGGGTCATCCCGGCCAGTAACGGCGCAGACCTGCTGACCCTGGACGTAGGTGGAGAATCGGTGCATGTGCGGCTGCTCGATTACATCGAAGGTCAGCCGCTGACGGCTCTCGATCATCTTGGTCATGAAGTTGTCGCCGGGTTCGGCCGACTCTGCGGTGAAATGGATCTGGCCCTGGCCGGTTTCGACCATCCGGGACTCGAGCGCACGTTGCAATGGGACGCGCGCCACGCCAGCGCTCTCATCGAACATCTGTTGCCGGTGATCGATGACGAACGCCAGCGCGTGCTGATCGCCGCGGCTGCCGAACAGGCCAGGCTTCGTTTGCAGCCGTTGCTGGAAAAGCTGCCGGTGCAGGCGATCCACATGGACATCACCGATGACAACGTCGTCTGGCAGCGTGACGCCCGACGGCACTGGCAGTTGCAGGGCGTGATCGATTTCGGCGATCTGGTGCGCACCTGGCGCATTACCGATCTGTCGGTCACTTGCGCCGCGTTGCTGCATCATGCCGCAGGCGACCCGTTCGTGATCCTGCCGGCCGTGCAGGCCTATCACGCGGTCAATCCGCTGCAACACGAAGAGCTTCTGGCGCTGTGGCCGCTGATCGTGGCGCGGGCGGCGGTGCTGGTGCTCAGTGGCGAGCAACAGGTCAGCATCGATCCGGGCAATGCTTACAGCCGCGACAACCTGACCCATGAATGGGAAATCTTCCGGGTCGCCACGTCGGTGCCGCTGGCACTGATGGAGGCGGCAATTCTTACGGCAGTCGGCCAGACATTGCCGGCCATCGACAGTGAAGGTTTTGCGCCGTTGTTGCCCGATCTGGTCGGGCGCGAGTTCGCGTTGATCGATCTGGGTGTGTTGAGCGCGCACTTCGAGGCGGGCAACTGGGAGCAGTCTGGCATCGATCAGCGTCTGTTGAGCGAGGCCGCCGCCATCCACGGTCTGGCGGCCAGTCGATACGGGCAATACCGGTTGTCGCGCACCCGGCCTGACAGCGCCGATGAGCCAGAGACATTCCCGCTGCACGTCGAATTGCACGTGCCCCAGGGTTCGACGGTGGAAGCGCCGTTTGCTGGCGTACTTCACCTGTCGGCCGAGGGCGCGCTGCGACTCGACGGCCCGCAACTGAGTCTGCGTCTGTGGGGCGTGAAACCTTCGTTGCACGGCGGCGCAGCGCTGGTCAAAGGTCAGGTACTCGGTTCGGTGGACGGTCCGTTGATCGTGCAATTGACTCGCGGCGTGCAGCTTGACGCGCCGCTGTTCTGTACTCCATCGCGCGCGTTGGCGTGGCAGGCGTTGTCCCCATCACCGGCCGCGCTGCTGGGCCTGGCTTGCGACGCCGAACCCGAGCTGGACGCAGCTACCCTGCTGGCGCGCCGCGACGCCAGTTTCGCCCGCACCCAGAAACACTATTACGTCGACCCGCCTCGCATCGAGCGCGGCTGGCGCAATCATCTGATCGACATGCAGGGCCGCTCCTACCTCGACATGCTCAACAACGTCGCGGTGCTCGGGCACGGTCATCCGCGCATGGCGGCGGTCGCGAGCCGGCAGTGGTCGCTGCTCAACACCAACTCGCGGTTCAACTATGCGGCGGTCGCCGAGTTCTCCGAACGCTTGCTGAAACTGGCGCCGGAGGGCATGGATCGGGTGTTCCTGGTCAACAGCGGCAGCGAGGCCAACGATCTGGCGATCCGCCTGGCGTGGGCTGCCAGCGGTGGGCGCGACATGATCAGCGTGCTGGAGGCCTACCACGGCTGGACGGTCGGCGCGGATGCGGTCTCGACCTCGATCGCCGATAACCCGCAGGCCCTGAGCAGCCGCCCGGACTGGGTGCATGCGGTGACCGCGCCGAACACCTATCGCGGCGAGTTTCGCGGCCCGGATTCGGCACCGGATTACGTGCGCAGCGTCGAACATCATCTGGCGAAGATCGATGAGCAGAAACGCCAACTGGCCGGGTTCATCTGCGAGCCGGTCTACGGCAACGCGGGCGGGATCTCGCTGCCGCCGGGTTACCTGAAAAAGGTCTATGAAATGGTGCGCGCCCGGGGCGGCGTGTGCATCGCCGATGAGGTGCAGGTCGGTTACGGGCGCATGGGCCACTTTTTCTGGGGCTTCGAAGAGCAAGGCGTAGTGCCGGACATCATCACCATGGCCAAAGGCATGGGCAACGGCCAGCCGTTGGGCGCTGTGATCACCCGCCGGGAAATCGCCGAGGCGCTGGAAGCCGAGGGCTATTTCTTCTCGTCCGCCGGCGGCAGTCCGGTGAGCTGTCAGATCGGCATGGCGGTGCTCGACGTCATGGAAGAAGAAAAGCTCTGGGAAAACGCCCAGGTGGTCGGCGCTCACTTCAAGGCCCGGCTGGAGGCGTTGATCGATCAATATCCGTTGGTCGGCGCGGTGCACGGTTCCGGGTTCTATCTGGGGGTCGAGCTGATCCGCAATCGGCAAACACTGGAACCGGCGACCGAAGAAACCACGCTGCTATGTGATCGCCTGCGGGAACTGGGGATTTTCATGCAGCCGACCGGCGATTACCTGAACGTCCTGAAGATCAAACCGCCGATGGTCACCTCGCGTCAGAGCGTGGATTTCTTCGTCGACATGCTGGCGAAGGTGCTGGAAGAAGGGCTCTGAGGCGATCCGGAACCGGCAAATGCCGATTTGTATCGGTATTTATCGGGTTAAATTGAGATTGTTTTTTCTTTATGGCTTCTAAAGCCGATATTTATCGTTTATAAAGTCGCCATAGTCCGTCGTCCAACCCTGTACGGCGTGTTGAAAAAACCTCGACGGTTCCCTGGAGTCTGATCGACATGACCACATTGAAAAGCACACCACGCGCCGATGGCTTCTACATGCCGGCCGAATGGGCACCGCAAACCCAGACCTGGATGATCTGGCCTGAGCGTCCGGACAACTGGCGCCTGGGCGGCAAGCCAGCGCAGGCCGCTCACGCCGCCGTGGCCAAGGCTATTGCGCGTTTCGAACCGGTAACTGTCGCGGTGTCCGCCGGCCAGTACGAAAACGCCCGTGCTCGTCTCGACGTGCCGAATATCCGCGTGGTCGAGATGTCCAGCGATGACGCCTGGGTCCGCGACAGTGGTCCGACCTTCGTGATCAACAACAGCGGCGAAGTGCGCGGTGTGAACTGGGACTTCAACGCCTGGGGCGGTTTTGATGGCGGCCTGTATTCGCCGTGGAACCGCGACTCCCAGGTCGGCGGCAAGATCCTCGAAATCGAACGCAGCCCGCGCTACCGCACCGAAGGCTTCGTGCTCGAAGGCGGTTCGATCCACGTCGACGGCGAAGGCACCCTGATCACCACCGAAGAATGCCTGCTCAACCGCAATCGCAACCCGCACCTGGGTCGCGAAGAGATCGAAGCGGTGCTCAGCGAAAACCTGTCGGTGGACAAGATCATCTGGCTGCCGGATGGCCTGTTCAACGACGAAACCGACGGCCATGTGGATAACTTCTGCTGCTACGTGCGTCCGGGCGAAGTGCTGCTGGCGTGGACCGACGATCCGCAGGATCCGAACTACCCGCGCTGTCAGGCCGCGATGAAAGTGCTGGAAAGCAGCACCGACGCCAAGGGCCGCCCGTTCACGGTGCACAAGATGCCGATTCCGGGGCCGCTGTTTGCCACTGAAGAAGAGTGCGCGGGCGTGGACCCGGTGGACGGCACTCAGGAGCGCAATCCGAGTGTGCGCCTGGCCGGTTCCTACGTGAACTTCTTGATCGTCAACGGCGGCATCATCGCGCCGAGCTTCGACGATCCGATGGACGCCCCGGCCCGCGAAATCCTGCAGAACCTGTTCCCGCAACACGAAGTGGTGATGGTGCCGGGTCGCGAACTGTTACTGGGCGGCGGCAACATTCACTGCCTTACCCAACAGCAACCCGCGCCGCACAAAGAGTGAGTGCGGATGTAACAGCTTGAGTTGATTGGAAAATCGACCGGGCGGTCACTTGTTGCCCACGTTTGAAGAGAAACCCGCAGCCCGTCAGGACTGCGGGTTTCTTTATGTCCGCCGGTCGACAATTTCAGGACATTGGCATAGCTCTTGTATCACTCATGACGCACTAGGGAGGGGGGAGAACTTCAACAGTTCTGTCATAAACCTTGGATAACGTAGCCGCTCATGAACGGGGAGAGAGCGCTGAAATGAACGCCGAAGTGAACGTAATCAGCGAGCGGACGTTGCATCCCATGGCTGTAAATAGTGAGTCGCTCCAGATTGTCGCGCACTGGTTGAAGTCCAATGGAACGCGTCAGATCAGGGAACCTGATCCGCGCCGGATGATGATCGAGCGTTACCCCGCTGGCCTGTTCAGCGAGGCCGAACTGGACGCATTGTGGGATGTGATGGAAGGATAAGAAGAACAGACAAGGATTGTAAAAAGCGCTGCCGGGATGGCAGCGCTTTTTTTATGGGCGCGAATCAGAAGCTGTAGGTGCCGGTGACCACCAGGCTGCGCGGTGCGCCCGGCTGGATCTGGAACGCGCTGGTGGCCGACGAGTAATACTCGCGGTCGGTGATGTTGTTCAGGGCACCACGCAGGTCCCAATCCTTGTGGCGGTAGCCGACCAGCGCGTCCCAGCGGCCGTAGCCCGGCAGCACGGTGGTGTTGGCGTTGTCGGCATAACGCTGGCCGACCAGGGTCAGGCCGGTTTCGGCGTACCAGCCCATTTCCGGTTTCCAGGTCAGGAACAGGCTGCCGTTGCGCTTGGCCACGTTGTTCACGCGTTTGCCTTCCAGGCCGTTGTTGTCCTTCTCGATGGTTGCGTCCTGCACACCGACGCCGCCGCGCACGTACCAGTTGCCGACGATCTTGCCGGTACCGGTCAGCTCGATCCCGCGCGAGCGTTGCAGGCCGCTGAGCACGGTCAGGGTCGGATCGTTCGGATCGGTGGTGCGACGGTTGTAGAGTTCCAGCTCATAGACGGCGAGGGTGGTGCTCAGGCGATCGTCGAGCCAGTCGCTCTTCACGCCGATCTCTTTCTGCTTGGTCAGCTCCGGGCTCAGGTTGTTGGTATTGCCGGCCGCGCCCGGAGTGATGCCGATCAGACCGCCGCCCACCGGCGAGAAGGTCTTGGTCCACGAGGCGTAGAACGAGTGATTCTGCAGCGGCGTCCAGACCACGCCGAAACGCGGGCTGGTGCTGTGGCTGTCACGGTCTTCGGAGATGTTGCGCAGCTTGTTGGTCGACTCGATGTCGAAGGTGTCGTAGCGCAGACCGGCCAGCAATTGCCATTGATCGTTCAGGCGCAGCTGATCCTGAACATAGACCGCGCGGCTTTCGACTTCGGTGTGGCTGCTGCTCGACACCTGCATGCGTCCGGTGTGGCGCAGGTCGCGGTTGGGGTTGTACAGATCCAGCGCCGGCACGGCGGAACTGCCGCGCCCGGAAGTGGCCGCGTTGTAAAGCGTCGGGTCGCGGCGCTGGCTGCCGGTTTCGAGGCCGGTCAGCAGGCGGTGCTCGAGGCCGAAGGTTTCGAATCCGCCTTCCAGTTCAACGTTGTTGAACACGTTGCGGGTGGTCAGGTCCTGCTGCCAGTGCTGGCGCGTGACCTTCTTGGTCGCCGGGGTGTAGCCGGTGAGGTAGGTGTTGTCGAAATCGCTGTCGAGCTTGAACACACCGAGCGTATGGCGCAGTTGCCAGTTGTCGTTGATTTCATAGGCCAGCTTCGAACGCAGGGACTGCGTCTTGTCGTCGATGAAATCGTGATCGTTGCCGTAGGTCGTGTCCCGGCCGACATCTGCCGGGCGCCCATTGACGCCGGGAATGCCGCGATCCGGTGTGCGGTTGTAGCGGCTGTATTCGTATTGCACCAGCCAGTTCAGGTCAGGGGTGAGCTGCCAGCTCATCGACGGTGCGAACAATTGGCGATTGCCGCTGACGCCGTCGCGGAAGCTGTTTTCGTCCATGTTGCCCATGTTCAGGCGCAGGCTGATGTTGTCGCTCGGGTCGGTGCTGAGGTCGGCGTACAGGCTGCGCAGGTCTTCGCTGCCACCCTGAGCCTCGATGGTCGAACGGCGACCGGCCTCGGGAGCCTTGCTCACGCGGTTGACGATCCCGCCCTGGCTGCCACGGCCGTACAGCACAGCGGCGGGCCCCTTGAGTACTTCAACGCGCTCGATGTTGTGCAGGTCGCGCTTGTACTGGCTGTCGTCGCGGATGCCGTCCAGATAGAAGTCGTTGCTGGCGTCGAAGCCGCGGATGCGCAGGCTGTCGAAGCGCGTGTCGCCGCCGCTGCTGACGTTGGGCATACCGCTCAACGCGTCGCCCAGGTCATTGGTGCCGTAGTTGGCGAAGTTGGCGGTCTTGACCGAGTCGATCGCCTGCGGCACGTAACGCACAGGGGTTGAGGTGCGGGTCGCAGTGTTGCTGACCTTTACACGCGGGTCGTCGGCCTGGCTTTCGGCGCTGATTGAGGTGGCGGGCAGTTCGGTCGCGGAGTAAGCGAAACCGGAGGACAAAAAGGCAGAAAGCCCAAGCGTGACGGGCGTGAGACGGAACGGGGCAGGCATTGAAAAGCGCATCCGAAAGGGTGGAAGAATTCGAGCGCGCGAATGGTAATGCTTTGCATTTACTTCCGTTAATTAATCCTGAAAGGTTCCGTGGATTGATTGTGTCAATTTATTTCAGGTTTATGTCGGATCGGACAAAGTCCGCATTTGACCGATTGCCGAAACAGACTGAAAGCCATTCCGGCGTTTTTCCGCAACGATCGAGGGACTAATGTGCCGACATCATTTTTCCCACCTTCTGAGCGGAGCTTTCCGATGACTCTTCATTACATCTACGACCCGCTGTGCGGCTGGTGCTATGGCGCCAAACCACTGGTGCAAGCCGCGCAGCAAGTGCTGCCGGTGATCGCCCACGCTGGCGGCATGATGACCGGCGCCAACCGCCAGAACGTTTCACCGCAACTGCGCAATTACGTGATGCCTCACGACCGGCGCATCGCCGAATACACCGGCCAGCCGTTCGGTGAAGCTTATTTCGAAGGCCTGTTGCGTGATCACACGGCGGTGTTTGATTCGGCACCACCGATTGCCGCTGTGATGGCCGCCGAAAAAATCGACGGCCGTGGCCTGGAACTGCTTGGTCGTTTGCAGACTGCGCACTATGTCGAAGGACGGCGAATTGCCGACGAAAGTGTGCTTGTGGAATGTGCAGTGGAGTTGGGCTACAACGCCGATATTTTCTTGAACACCGTGCAGTCCGTTGACACCGAACAACACATAAAGAGCAGCCGCGCACTGCTGGCGAAACTCGGTGGACAGGGGTTTCCGACCTTCGCACTGGAACAAAACGGCCAGTTCACACTGGTTGATATCGGCCCATGGCTCGGCAAACCCGAAGCCTTCGCCCAATGGTTGAGCGAGTCGTTTAAGCCTGCACCACGGACTGAAAGCCTGCCGGTCTGTGGCCTTGATGGTTGCGTATAATCCAGCATCAAAATCCCTAATTGCGGGCCATTCCGTGCACGAAGCCATCGCAAAATTTACTTTTTTTAGACGATTTTCGCCTATTTAAAGACGATTCTTGAAATTGACACATAGTTGAGGGCGCGGCTACGATTCGGCCCAACGCCTGTGGCTAACCGCCATGACACAAAATCAGGAGCAGGCCCGCCATGACATTGTCTTGAGCGGGTCTTTTTGTTTCGGGGTGAATAAAAGAGTGCAATAAGCGCCGTTTCAGCCGTTCGACACAGCGCGTTTCAACCCGTAATAAGGAAAACAAAATGTTGAACAAGCGAATCAGTCTGATCGCACTGGGGATGTTGAGTGCCACTTCGGCCATGGCTAACGACCAGGCCGAGTCCAAGGGTTTTGTTGAAGACAGCAGCCTCAAAGTGCTGTTGCGCAATGCTTACATCAATCGTGACTACAAAGACGGTCGCCCGGACAAAGCCGAGTGGGGCCAGGCGGCCATCGGTACGTTCTCGTCCGGTTTCACCCAAGGCACCGTAGGTGTGGGTGTGGACGCTTTCGGCCTGTACGCACTGCGTCTGGATGGCGGCAAAGGCCGTATCGGCGCGCAAGGTATCGACTTCTTCAAGCCGGGCGACAGCGGTAGCGCTGCCGACGACCTGTCGAAGGGCGGTGCAGCCGTCAAGTTCCGTATCTCCAACACCGTACTGACTTACGGCGACCAGATGCCGGCCCTGCCGGTGCTGAGCTACGACAACGTGCGTCTGCTGCCGGAAAGCTACACCGGTACCTTGATCACTTCCAAAGAGATCAAAGGTCTGGAGCTGAACGCCGGTCGCTTCACCGCCGAGTCGCGCAAGAGCGCTGAAGGTCGTGACAGCGGTGGTCTGAAGTCGATCAACGTATTGGGCGGTAGCTATCAGTTCACCGAACAGTTCAAGGCTGCGCTGTACGCTTCCGATGTCGAAGACGTGCTGAAGAAGCAATATGTGAACGCCAACTACGTGTTCCCGATCGACAAGGATCAGTCCCTGACCCTGGACTTCAACGGCTACCGTACCAAGCTGGACAACTCCTACGTCCGCGAAAACGGTGTGACCGGCGACGACAACAAGATCTGGAGCCTGGCAGCGACCTTCGCTACCGGCCCGCACTCGTTCACCGTGGCACACCAGCGTTCCACCGGCGACAGCAACCTGGGCTATGCCTATGGCGGCTACCAGAAAGAACAAGGTCGCGTAGGTGACGGTGGCAATACCATCTACCTGGCCAACTCCTACTGGTCCGACTTCAACGCTGAAGACGAGCGCAGCTGGCAGTTGGGTTACGGTCTGGACTTCACGGCGTTCGGCGTACCGGGTCTGAGCTACAACTTCGCGTACGTGCGTGGTGACAACATCACTACCTCCACCAGTACTGGCGGTACCGAGCGCGAATACTTCAACCAGTTCAAGTACGTCGTGCAAAGTGGCCCGGCCAAAGACCTGAGCATCAAGTTGCGCAGCTCGATCCTGCGTGTGTCGCAGAAATCCAGCGAATACAACGTCAGCGGCAACGAACTGCGTGTGTTCGTGGATTACCCGATCAACATCTTCTGATGATGGGTTGAACCCGCGAAACGCGACAGAAAAACCCCGACTGGTTCGGGGTTTTTTTTTGACGCTTTTTGAAAAAACAGCATAAAAACCCGTGTTTTTGTCATTTGAAATGCACTTTCAGGCCGTTTCAAATCGCGTTTCAAACAGGGCTTTAAATGCCTGAAATTCTTTCTCATGGACGCAAATTCTCCACCTAATAGATTAGGCCGCTCAATGCAGCGGAGAATTTGGTAATGATCGTTTTAACCAGAGAAGTGGGCGAATCGCTACGGCGCGACAAGTACGCCAATGTGCAGGGTGCTGACTTCAATCTCTACGGTCATTTCGCCGACTTCGTCAGACTGACCAAAAGTTGGGAAAACATGGAGCCTGACAGTTACTACGGTCAGGCCGAAGCCGGCATGCGTTACCGTCGTTACAGCGACTTTGAATACAACCCCAAGACGCGCGAACTGAAGCAACTGGAACATCGCGCGTACGTGCAGTCCAAGGAAAACAATGCCTACGTGGGCGGCGTTGTGCGGCACTTCCAGGACTTCTCCGATGAAGTGATTACTTCGCCGGTGATGCGCAGCCTGATCGACACCGATTTCGAAGTGTACAAAAGCGTGTTGCCGGAAGAGCTGCACGATGAAATCTGGCAGTGCCAGATCCATCAGATCCGCATCGAGATCAAACCCGGCAAACAACTGGAAATCACCCCGGAAGGGATTCACTGCGACGGTTATCCGTTCAGCGGCGTGCACTTCTGGGGGCGCAACAATGTCGAGGGTGCGGAGAGTCGTCTGTACGACATCCACGAGCATCAACTGGCGTCGACCACCTACCAGGAAATCCTCGACACCACCTACTTCCTCGACCGCGACATGCGTCACTACGTGACACCGGCACGCAATACCCACTCCCACGCCATGGCGTACCGGCAGATCCTGGCGATTTCCTTCTCGCGGCCCGGGACCGCTTTTGACATTGTTCGCTAATCAGATCACCCAAATAGATGGCGTCGAATGCTCGACGCCGGTGGTGCTGCGGCGTGCGACGGCCAAGGACGCGCAGCGCATGGAGCGTTTCTTCCGCCAGTTCGACGAAGTGTCGTTCTGCGAATGGCAGGACGCCAAATGCCTGCGCGGCGTGCTGATCCAGAAAACCACCACGGCCTATCTCGCCTTCGACGTTGAAGGCGAAATCGTCGGCGCGGTACTGGGCGGCATGCTGGGCAGTCGCGGCACGATCAACCATCTGGCGGTCAGCCTGCGCTACCGCAGTCAGGGTGTGGGCCAGCGGCTGGTGGAAGCGGCGTCGGCCGACATGAAACGGGTCGGTGTGCTGCGGATGTTTCTGTTCGTCGACGATGCTAACCTCGCGGGCAAGCGTTTCTGGACGGCCCAGGGTTTTTGCGAACCTCACGGCGAGCGGACATTTGAGAGGGATCTATGAATGAAACATCCGGCAGTGCGCCGCTGATGGTCGACCGTCAGCCATCGCGCACCTTTGCCGAAGCCAGCCCGGTGGTGGCCGGTTACTTCACCGTGTCGTTCGTGTTCGGGCTGATGGCCGTCAACGCCGGGCTGCCGCTATGGCTGCCGGTGGCCATGTGTCTGTTCGTGTATGCCGGGGCCTCGCAATTTGCCGCGCTGGCGCTGATCAGCAGCGGGGCGTCGCTGACCACCATCGTGCTGACCACGTTTCTGATCAATGCGCGGCACATGCTGATGTCGGTCTACATGGCGAAAGCCCTGCGAGCGCTGGGTCTGAGCCGCATGGAGCGCTGGTGTTACGCCGGCGGGCTGACGGATGAATCGTTCGCCTTCCACAGCGTCAAACTGGGCACCGGTGCGCCGGTGAACATTCGATATCTGATCGGCTTCAACCTGTTCTGCCACACCTCCTGGGTGATCGGCGGATTGCTGGGTGCGCTGTGCGCGCAGTACGCGTCGCACCTGATCAAATACCAGCTCGATTACGCGCTGACCGCGATGATGCTCTACGTGCTGGTCTCGTTGTGTAACACCCGCAACAAACTCATTGCTGCGCTGGCCGCGGTGGTTTGCATGGGCGCACTAAGCCTGGTCGGCAGTTCGCCATTCAACGTTTTCATCGCCACGTTTGTGGGCTGCGGAGTGGGTGTATGCCTGACCAAACGTTCCTGATCCTGGTGGTCGCGCTGATGATGGCCGTGACCTTCCTGCCACGGGCCTTGCCGCTGCAGGTCAACACCGAGCACTGGCCGCCCTTCGTCGCCCGCGCGCTGGAATACCTGCCAGTGGCGATCGTCGCTGCGATCAGCCTGACACCCTTGTTGATCAAGGATCAGCACATACAGCTCGATCGCCCGGAATTCTATGCAGCGATTCCGACGCTGTTATGTGCGTATTTCAGCAAAAACCTCTTTCTCAGTGTGGCGGTTGGGACGGCTGCGTACATTGCGCTCGGTTCGTTCATGTAGCGGCAGATCGACCACGTCGTTCAACGCCTGGCCGGACAGATCCGGGTTGTTCACCGCCAGGCGCACTTCGAGGAAATCCTCGAATCCCGGGAAAATCGTCAGGCCGTTCTTCTGCGCGGCCTCGCGGGAGACCATGCCGACCGCGTCCATCTGGGTGATAAGCGACAGGGTCAGCGTTTCGCTGCAGGAATAGATCGTGCGCTGACTGTTCTCGTGATTGCCCAGCCCTGCGTCGAGAAAACGCAAAAAGCTGTGGGAATACGGGCAATCTTCTGCCGGACGCACCTGAAACTTGTTGCCGAGCAACGTCAGCGGATCATTCTCCTGACCGCAGTGCGCGCCGACCACTTGCACCTGCACTTCCGGCAGGACAATGCTGGGCAAGCCCGGACGCTGCGGGCCGATCAGCACCGCCAGATCGAAGTCCTCGTTCTTCAGTTTGCTGAGGTTTTCCATCGACTCGGCGTAGCTGAATTCCATCTGGTAATCGGGAAACACCTCGATCAGGCGTCCGATCAGGCGCCGGTTGAAGTCCGGCGCCAGCGTGGTGTTCAACGCCACTTTCAGCGTGCGCTGTCCCGGCACCTTCAAGGCTTCGACTTTCTCTTCCATCTGCCGCGTGGCAATCAGCACTCTGTCCATATAGGGCGTCAGCTCCGTGCCTTGCGGCGTCAGCGTCAGCCCCTTGTTGGATCGTCTAAACAAGCGGAAACCGAACTGCTCTTCGACCTTGTTCAACTGTGCGGCCAGGGCCTGCACGGTCAGGCACGAATGCTCGGCTGCGGCCGACAACGAGCCGGTCTGCACGATGCGCATGAGGTTGCGTAAGGTTCTGCTATCCATGGGTAATGCCCTCTGAAGTGGGCTGGGTATTGTTGTGTACGTGACGGCCTGAACGGCGCCATTTGCCGGCTATATTCCTGTACCTGAGCATAGTTGTCGCGCAATTAGTAGCGAATTGATGTCCCCGCCGATGGCTGGAGGCTGACACAGGATCGGGTTTTTTGGTGACGTGGGGGTGATTGGGGTCAAAAAAAGTGCACGGTTTGGGTGCGTCTGCGGGTTTTTCAAAGAATTTTTGGCGCGATTTTTACAGACGATTCATTACACCAACTCACAAATGAAGTACCCCACCCCTACTTTTTCCCCTCCCGGCACACGCCTACATTGAGCTCCAACACCTGACCATCATCCCGAGGGCAGGTCACTGGAGTCGTCGTCATGCCATTTGTCAGCGTACGCATCACCCGCGACGGTGTTACCCGTGAGCAGAAAGCTCAGGTGATCGCCGAAATCACTGAAACCCTGGAACGCGTCCTCAACAAGCGCCCGGACCTGACCCACATCGTGATCGAAGAAGTCGACACCGATAACTGGGGCTACGCCGGCATCACCACTACCGAATACCGCCGACAACTGGCGGAACGGGGCCAGTCATGACCCCGATCGTGACCATCGATTTCGTCTCCGACGTGGTGTGCCCTTGGTGCGCACTCGGGGCGCACTCGGGGCGACAGCGCTGGAGCAGGCGATCGGCAATCTGGCCGGCGAGGTTTCGGTGGAGCTGACCTACAAGCCCTTCGAACTCAACCCGGACATGCCCGCCGAAGGCGAACCGGCCGTGCAGCACCTGATGCGCAAATACGGCCGCACCGCCGAAGACGTCGCCGCCGGCAAGAAGATGCAGATCGAACGCGGCAAGGCCATCGGTTTCGAGTTCGACCTGGAGAAACGCACGCACTTTCACAACACCTTCGATGCCCATCGATTGCTGATGTGGGCGGCGCAGGAAGGGCGGCAAGTCGCGCTGAAAAAGATCCTGCTGCGCGCTTACTTCCGCGACGGCGACAACCCCAACGATCACCCGACGCTCATCCGTCTGGCGACCGAAGCGGGACTGGATGCGGCGAGGGCCCGCAAGGTGCTGGCCAACGACGAATTCGCCAGCGAAGTGCGGCAACTGCAGGCGTTTTACCGGCAGCACGGGATCAACTCGGTGCCCGCGCTGATCCTGAACGGCAAGCACCTGGTGTCCGGTTCGCAATCGGTCGAGTACTACGAACAAATGCTGAAACAACTGGCTACCGCCTGATTCAACACCTACTTATTGATTGAGGATTTCATCATGAGCAACTCGAAAAAAACCGTCGTTATCACCGGTGCTTCCCAAGGTCTGGGCGAAGGCATGGTCAAGGCCTTCCGTGAGCTGGGCTACAACATCGTCGCCACTTCGCGCTCGATCAAACCGTCGAACGACCCGCAGATCCTGACCATCGCTGGCGACATCGGCGACCCTGCCACCGCACAGCGCGTCATCAGCGAAGGCGTGGCACGCTTCGGCCGCATCGACACCCTGGTCAACAACGCCGGCATCTTCGTCGCCAAACCGTTCACCGCCTACACCGCGGAAGACTACGCGGCGGTGCTGTCGGTCAACCTCAACGGCTTCTTTTACATCACCCAACTGGCCATCGCCGAGATGGAAAAACAAGGCAAAGGCCACGTCGTCAACATCACCACCAGCCTGGTCGACCACGCCATCGACGGCGTGCCCTCGGTCCTCGCTTCGCTGACCAAGGGGGGCCTCAACGCCGCCACCAAATCCCTGGCCATCGAATACGCCAAGCGCGGAATCCGGGTGAACGCGGTATCGCCGGGCATCATCAAGACGCCGATGCATGGCGAAGAAACCCACGCAGCACTGGGTGCGCTGCATCCGGTTGGGCACATGGGCGAGATCGACGATATCGCGCAGGCGGTTGTGTATCTCGATAACGCGAACTTTGTGACTGGCGAGATTCTGCACGTGGATGGCGGGCAGAGCGCTGGGCACTGATTGATCCGGTAACACAAAGCCCTGGCAGCGATGCGAGGGCTTTTTTGTGCGCGACGGTTTATGGATCCGGACTCAACACTTTGACCGCGTCATCGACCAGCGCCTTGCTCAACTCCTGCAAATATTGCGAGGCGCAGGCGTGGAGTTCCGGATCGTTGGCGGCAGAGGTATCTGAGGTGAGCAGTTTTGAAATATGGAGCAGGTAGGAGGCGTGGGAGAGGGCGGTGACGACTGGGACGCCGGGGTTGGTGCGGAAGAGTGCGTGGTTGGATTGAAATGAAAAATGGGTGAGACCGAGGGTTTTCAGATCGTGGGGATGGGTCATGGCTTCACCTACCATTGGCTGGGAGGTGGAAAGAGCAGGCTTTGGACGGAGCGATGCTAATCATTTGTGAAACTCCCTGTATCAAATGAGGGCTGCCAATTCGTTCTCAGGCGAAAGGGTGGCAGCTATGCGCAGGCTGAGAAACCGGAGATACAGGAATCCGGCAGGTCCGAAGACCTCCCACGCACAGCCGCCATTGCACGGAAATGCAGCCACAAAAAAACGCCGGCAAACGTGGGTTGGGGCGCTGGTGCGCCTGTATCTTACGCGGGTTCTCAGGCCCGGTCGCTGGATTGGCAGCGACGGGTTTGACGGTAGCTTGGGGGAGGGTTGGAGCGCAATCGTGGCCAGGTGGTGGCGGGGAGGCCGACATACTCACATGCAACACTTATGTTGCATGGGTAACAAATATGTTGCACGGTCGCTCTGCCGAAATAGCGCGTGATGCGCATAAGCGACATCGAGTTTCGGCGATGCAGCTACGCCACAAGGGTGAGACTGAGTTTGTACCCCATGAGAGGAAAAGTGATGTTCGAATATGCGTTGGAAGTCCACGAGGAGCCGAGCAGTGTCTGGTTGTCCTGCGCAGAAATTCCAGAGATGCACGCCGCTGGCGATACCCTCGAGGAAGCACTCGACGGCGCGATTGATGCAATGGAGACGGCTTTGTCGATTTACGTAGATGACCGCCGGTTGATTCCGACAGGTGATGTGGGAGAGCAGGAAAGTGACGCGGTGTTGCGTCTGCCTGCACTGACTGCGGCAAAGGTTGGGCTCTGGAATTCGCTTTTGGAGTCTGGAGTCAGCAAGGCTGAACTTGCACGTCGCTTGGGGGTGCAACGACCCCAGGTAGATCGGTTAGTCGATTTCCTGCATCACTCCAAGATCGAGAATGTCGAGCGTGCGTTGCAGCAGCTTGGGCGCCGGATTTTGCTCTCGGTTGAGGCTGCGTAGGATTGGAGAAAAGCCCCCCGACAGCGATTGCTGTCGGGGGCTTTTCATTTGGCGCGGAAAACCCAAACCCCAGAAACAACAAAGCCCCTGCATTTCTGCAGGGGCTTCGCTTTGTATGGTGCCGGCACCAGGAATCGAACCCGGGACCTACTGATTACAAGTCAGTTGCTCTACCATCTGAGCTATACCGGCGTGTGGGCGACGATTATAGCGACTCGGGTGCTTCTGTAAACCCCTGAATTCAGACTATTTTTGCGCCCTCTGCGAATCACGCCCGGCGCAGGACGTTGCGCAGTTTTTGTACAGCGCGCCAGGCGCGGCTGTTTTGCAGGGCGCGCAGTTCGGCTTCGGCTTGTTCGGCGCGTTGCAGGGCGGTTTCCAGTGCAGGGTTTACCGGGTAGGCGAGGTTGTGGCCTTTGCACAGCTGGAAGTTGTCGAGGTTGCACGGTGGCAGGTCGAACGCGGGTTTGAGGTTGATGTGTTCGTTGGCCAGGAAGAAGCTGTTGAGGCCGTCGAACAGGACGTTGGTGTAGCCGGCGTCGGTCACCAGGTGTTCCCAGGTGTGGTCGCGCTTCCATGGGGTTTCGATGAGGATGATCCATGGACGGAAGCGGCTGAAGTCCATGCCGCGCAGGACTGTTTCTTCATGACCCTCGACGTCGATTTTCAGGAAGTGGATCGGCCGCTCGGCGGCGTGTTCCTCGCAGATCGAGGTCAGGGTGCGTGCGTTGACGTTGAGGCTGCGAACATCCATGCCGAGGTCTTTGCGTTCTTGCGCAACGACCGGGTCAGCGGTGGACAGGCCGGTGCCGGGGATGCCGTAGAAGGTCAGTTCGCCTGGCTGGTCGCTGGCCACGCATTGCAGCGTGGTGTCGCGGGAGCGCTGCTGGCAGAGGGCGTCGTAGTAGTTCTGCATCGGTTCGACATTGATGCCTTGCCAGCCGCGATCATAAAAGGCCTTGGTGACCGAGTCGTGGATCGGGTCATTGGCGCCGACGTCGATATAAAAACCGTTTTCAAAATTCTGCAGAGCGCGCCAAAGGCGAACGTCCTCGAAATTCTGTGCGTAAGAAATGAACGTCACGGGCGCTTCCTGTCGGTCGGATTTTTCTTGTTCGGGCGTGTGCTACCTGCACGGCGTAGGTCTGTATAGCAAGGGTGGTGGGCCACTGCAATTTTCCATTGCCGGCGTCCGCGATTCGGCGGTTATGTCCTTTTGGTCGAGGGCTTATGCACAACAGGCTTTGAAGAAGGCGGGCTTAGGCAGGTTTTTGTGGACCGGTTCTCATTTGAGTCGCAAATCCCTGTTTTACTGGTTTTTTATTTATATGAACAAAAAATGACCAGCGCTGCTAATGGCCTGAAACAGCCGTGGATATTGGATCCATGATAATTCCATCAACAGAGTTATCCACAGCCTGTAAAGATTTAAGCGCGTTCGGCCAGCAGCAGGAAATTACGCGGTGTGAGCGGCGTTTCGCAGAAGGTGCCCAGGCGTACGACGTATCCCTGTTCGGTGAGGAAAAGTGCCCGATCAAGATTCAGCCAAAGCTCCAGCGGCCGTCGGAACAGTCCGCGCAGCAGTTCCAGGTTGCGAACTTCGGCCAATCGCTGCCAACCGGCGGCTTCCAGTGCTACCCAATCTGGCGAGCCGATTGTGGATAACTCTTTGAGTGCTGCCAGGTCGCGGCAGTAATCGGTGAACGGTTTGTCCAGCCAGGCGCTGGGCAGAGAAGGCGTTGGCAGATATTCGTCGACGCCGCGCACTTGCCGTTGCAAGAGATCGAAGGCAAGTCGGCGGGCCATGGAGGTGTCACGCTGACGTCGGACGCGGGCACCAGCGGTGACGGTTTCGCTCATTGGCAGGGACAGATCTTCCAGCGAGAGCTGCAGGTCTGATCGCGATCCTGCGGAGGACAACGCCTGATATTCAGTGCGACTGATCCGGTTGTAGCAGCACGGTGCGATCGCCAGTTGTCGGCAGCCAGCGGCGGACGCAAGTTGCATCAGTCGAACATGCAGATCGCCGCAAGCGTGCAGGGCAACAGGCGTATGTTCGGCGTTCAGCAATAAAGCGGTGTTCGCCGCGAGCACATCCTGCTCCACATGCAGCGCATGCAGGTGATGACGCTGACTCAGCGCCTGACCGCTGGCAACCAGCGCCGGGTCATATTCCAGGCAGGTGAGTTGCTGATCAGCACCGAGTAGGCGCCGGCCCAAATGACCTTTGCCCGAACACCAATCCAGCCAGTGCTTGGGTTGCGCGGCAAACGACAAGCGGCTGGCGAAGGCCTCGATCTGCTGCCATTTGCGCCCCGGCACATCGACATTCAGACGATGCCCGGCGGCTTCCAGCGAATGCGCAGGCAATTCACCGACCGAACTCAACTCAAGCGACAACGCCGCCAATGAAGCAAACGGCTCCGGCGCATCCAGGAGTTCGGCAGGTTGGTTGTGGGCGTTTTCCGCATTTTCCAGCGACCGCCCGCGTAGCCACGAGGCCAGTTCCGGGTAGGACGCTTCCCATGGCAGTTGCAGATGAGTGAAGGGGCGCGGCTTCCACAGCGCCTGATGGGCTGTGAGAAATGAATCCAGTGCCGTGAAACGAGCGAGTAGGGCCTCGCCCGTCAGCACGTCAGAAGATTCAGCGTCCTTGGCACGCATCGACGCGCAGCCAGCGTTCCAGCAGCTTGAAGCCGCGAACCAGCACGTAAGCCATCACCAGATAGAACACGCCGGCAGCGAAGAAGATCTCCACCGGCAGGTAGGTGCGGGCAATGATCGTGCGCGCCATGCCGGTCAGTTCCAGCAGGGTCACGGTACTGGCCAGGGCGCTGGCCTTGAGCATCAGGATCACTTCGTTGCTGTAGGCCGGCAGGCCGATGCGCGCGGCACGCGGCAGGATGATGTAGAACAGCGCTTTAGGCCGGGACATGCCCAATGCCCGCGCCGCTTCGATCTCACCCGGCGGAATTGCCTGGATCGCGCCGCGCAGGATCTCGGCGATGTACGCCGCGGTGTGAAGGGTCATGGTCGCAGTGGCGCACCAGAACGGATCGCGCAGGTACGGCCACATCGAGCTGTTACGCACTGCATCGAACTGCGCCAGGCCGTAGTAGACCAGGAACAACTGCACCAGCAACGGCGTGCCACGGAAAAAGAAAATGTAGGCGTAGGGCAAAGCGCGCACGTACCACAGCTTCGAAGAACGGGCGATGCCCAGCGGAATCGCCAGCAACAAACCGGCGATCACGGCGATGGCCACCAGCTCCAGGGTCAGCGTCGCGCCTTGGGCCAGTTTCGGCAGCCACTTGATGATGACTTCCCAATTCATTGAGCGCTCCTCGCGAAGCCGCGTGCGGCGCGTTTTTCAAGCAAGTGCATGCCGATCATCGCCAGCACGGTCAGGCACAGGTACATGAGCGCCGCCACCATATAGAAGGTGAATGGCTGCTTGGACACGGTCACGCCGATCTGCGCGTGGCGCATGATTTCTTCCAGGCCAATGACCGACACCAGCGCGGTGTCTTTCATCAGGATCATGAACAGGTTGCCCAGGCCGGGCAGGGCGATGCGCCACATCTGCGGCATGATCAGTTTGGTAAAGATCCGCCATTTCGACAGGCCCAGGGCCACGCCGGCCTCACGGTGGCCTTTGGGAATGGCGAGGATCGCGCCACGAAACACTTCCGTGGCGTAGGCGCCGAAGCACAGGCCCAGCGCAATGACGCCGGCGGCGAAGGCGCTGAGTTCCAGTTCGGGATTGCCGAGGAACTCACCGAGCGCGCGCATCGCGTTGACCGTACCGAAGTAGATCAACAGCACCCAGAGCAATTCCGGGACACCGCGCACCAGGGTCGAATAGGTACCGCCAAGCCATTGCAACGGCTTGTACGGGGAAGTCTTGGCCAAGGCGCCGAGCAGACCGAGCACCAGCCCCAGGCACAGGGCCGAGAGTGCCAGTTTGACGGTCATCAGCGCACCGGCGAAGAGCGCCGGGCCGAATCCGTAGAGGTCGATAATCATGGATTTCTTTTCAAATCGCGGCAGGCAAGGCCGGGGATCGGCGCCGTCATGTGGCGGCGCCGATCCGGCAGGTCAGGATCAATAGATGCTGAACGGGAAGTACTTGTCGTTGATCTTCTTGTAGGTGCCGTCGGCAACGATTTCCTTCAGCGCGGCGTTCAGCTTCTCGCGGATCGGGTCGCCTTTGCGTACAGCGATACCGATCTTGTCGCTTTCTTCCACTGGGTCGCCCTTGAATTCGTAGGCTTTGCCGGCGTCGCTTTTCAGCCACTCGTAGTTGACGTATTTGTCGGCGAGGATGCCGTCCAGGCGACCGGAAGTCAGGTCGAGGTAGGCGTTTTCCTGGGTGTCGTACAGCTTGACGGTGATGTCGTCACCGAAGTTGTCTTCCAGGAAGGTGCCGGCCAGGGTCGCACGCTGGGCGCCGATCACCTTGCCTTTCAGCGCAGCCTTGTCGGTCTTGAAGTCGACGTTTTTCGGCGCGATGAATTGCAGTTTGTTGGAGTAGTACGGGTCGGTGAAGTCCACCGCTTGCTTGCGCTCGTCGGTGATCGACATCGAGGAGATCAGGAAGTCGAACTTCTTGGCGTTCAGGGCCGGGATGATGCCGTCCCAGTCCGAGGTCACTACGGAGCACTCGGTTTTCATCTTGGCGCACAGGGCGTCGCCGATGTCTTTGTCGAAGCCGACGACGTTGCCGCTGGCGTCTTTGTTGTTGAACGGCGGGTAAGCCGCTTCGATGCCCATCTTCAGGGTCTCGGCCATGGCACCGGCGCTGAACGCGAGGGTGACGGCGGCGGCCAGGAAGACCTTTTTGTAGTTCTGCATGCGGGTAGCTCCGTTAGCGGTTGCTGGACATGAATTGTTTGCAGCGCGCCGAAAGCGGGTTTTCGAACACCTGCTGTGGCGATCCTTGCTCTTCTACCAGGCCCTGGTGGAGGAACACCACTTCGCTGGAGACCTGACGGGCGAAGCCCATTTCATGGGTCACGAGCAGCATGGTGCGGCCTTCTTCGGCCAATGCGCGGATGACATTAAGTACTTCCTGGACCATTTCCGGGTCAAGGGCGGAGGTGGGCTCGTCGAACAGGATCACCTTGGGCTGCATCGCCAGCGTGCGCGCAATCGCCGCGCGCTGTTGCTGGCCGCCGGACAGTTGCGCCGGGTAGGCGTGGCGCTTGTCGGCGATGCCGACCTTGGCCAGCAGCGCTTCGGCGACTTCGATGGCTTCGGCCTTGCTCTGGCCGAGTACGCGGCGCGGGGCTTCGATGATGTTGTCGAGCACGCTCATGTGCGGCCACAGATTAAAGTTTTGAAACACAAAACCAATCTCGGAGCGCAGGCGATTGATCTGCTTGCCGTCGGCGGCAACCAGTTCGCCATTCTTGGCGGCCTTGAGCTTGAGTTCTTCCCCGGCCACCAGGATCTGGCCCTGGTGCGGGTTTTCCAACAGGTTGATGCAACGCAGGAACGTGGACTTGCCGGAACCGGAGGAACCCAGGATCGAGATCACATCGCCGTCGCGGGCGGTCAGCGAGATGCCTTTGAGCACCTCAAGCTGTCCGTAGCGTTTGTGCAAGTTGCGGATTTCAAGCGCGGGCGTGGCCTCAGCCATGTGCGTTCCTCATATATGTTGCGCTCCTGCTGTTGGTTGGCCTTCCTGGCGAGGCGGCCAAGCTAGCATAGCGTTTCAATGGCAGCCAACAGCGCTACGGGCGGTAAACGGATGGCGTGTGGCAGGTTGTCGCATCGGCGCAGCAGACTGTCGCCCCATCAACAACCGAACGGGTGTTTGAACGTTGATTCCCGTGGGTGTCACGTAAAAAAAGGCGCGATGTTGCCACCTTTGGCGGGGTGTTGGAAGCGCTATCCGGCCGAACGTTCCTCATTCGCCCTTTTATTGTGCGTCCGTCACTTTTTCAGTGTGTTTCTGGTGCGCTGATTCGTTTAAAAAGTGAGTCGCAGGGTAACGCTTTGGCGAAAGGCCAGTATTCTCAAGGGCTTACGATGACTGTCCGGTCGCGCTGAAAACCGCGAGCCAGAAGAGCTTGAAACATTTTGGCGCAATTATTGCGTGCAGAATCTGGAACGCCCCGTTGGATTCTTTTTACGAGAAGGAACGCCAGACGGGCCGGACGCAATCGCTTTCCTCGCAAAGGTAGTTTCAATGAGCAGTACCCAAAGCTCCAATGGCCTCGAACAGGGGCTCAAACCGCGTCATGTGACCATGCTGTCGATCGCCGGGGTGATCGGTGCAGGTCTGTTCGTAGGCTCCGGCCACGCTATCGCCGCCGCCGGTCCCGCTGTTCTGCTGGCTTACGCCGCTGCTGGCGCGCTGGTTGTGCTGGTGATGCGCATGCTCGGCGAAATGGCCGTCGCCTCGCCTGACACCGGTTCCTTCTCGACTTACGCCGACCGCGCTATCGGTCACTGGGCCGGTTTCACCATCGGCTGGCTGTACTGGTGGTTCTGGGTCTTGGTGATTCCGCTGGAAGCCAACGCCGCCGCAACCATCCTGCACGCGTGGTTCCCGGGTGTAGATATCTGGGCCTTCGCGCTGATCATCACCATGTTGCTGACCGTGACCAACCTGTTCAGTGTGAAAAACTATGGTGAGTTCGAATTCTGGTTCGCCCTGCTCAAAGTCGTGGCGATCATCGGTTTCATCATCCTCGGTGTTGCGGCCATTTTCGGCTTCCTGCCGAACAGCCAGGTCAGCGGCGTGTCGCACATCTTCGACACCCAGGGCTTCCTGCCGAACGGCATGGGCGCGGTACTGGGCGCGATCCTGACCACCATGTTCTCCTTCATGGGTACCGAGATCGTGACCATCGCGGCCGCGGAATCGAAGAACCCGGGCAAACAGATCTCCAAGGCCACCAACTCGGTGATCTGGCGGATCGGTCTGTTCTACCTCGTTTCGATCTTCATCGTCGTGGCCCTGGTGCCATGGAATGACCCGGTTCTGGCCAGCGTCGGCTCCTACCAGACCGTGCTTGAGCGCATGGGCATCCCGAACGCCAAGATGATCGTCGACATCGTGGTTCTGGTTGCTGTGACCAGCTGCCTGAACTCGGCGCTGTACACCTCTTCGCGCATGCTGTTCTCCCTCGGCAAGCGTGGCGATGCTCCAGCCATGGCGACTCGTACCAACAAGAGCGGCACGCCTTACTGGGCAGTGATGCTGTCCACTGGGGCAGCGTTCCTGTGCACCTTCGCCAACTACGTGGCCCCGGCTGCGGTGTTCGAGTTCCTGCTGGCCAGCTCCGGCGCCATCGCGCTGCTGGTGTACCTGGTGATCGCGATTTCGCAACTGCGCATGCGTAAACAACGCATGGCTCGTGGCGAGAAAATCGTCTTCAGCATGTGGCTGTTCCCGGGCCTGACCTACGCGGTGATCGTATTCATCGTGGCGGCCCTGACCATCATGCTGTTCCAGGACGCCCACCGCGTGGAAATCCTCGCGACCGGCCTGCTCAGCCTGCTGGTGGTCGCTGCCGGTCTGCTGGTGGCTCGCCGCCGCAATCTGGAAAAACGTGGCGCGGCGGTTCTGAACTGATCCGCAACGCGTAACGCAAAACGGCCGCTGTCAGTGATGACAAGCGGCCGTTTTTTGTTACTGCGAGCGGTTTATTCGCTCTTCTCTTCCTGCGCTTCCGCCGACTGACCGTAGGTGTCCAGCGCAATCCCGAAATCGCTGATGAACTCCGGCTCGCTCAGCCAGGCCTGGGCGGTCTCGCGATCCATGCCATCGGCCCACATGCGGTAGTCGATCAGCATGTCGGCGGCCAGGTGAGTGGCAGCCATGCCTTCGTTCTCGGCGTTTTCCATGTCCAGCAGTTCAGGGTGATCGACGATGATGAACGCCAGCTCGCGGAGCAGCGTCAGCAGCATTTCGTTGCGACTGACGGCTTCGGCGTCGCGCATCTTGCTGAACATCGCCAGGGTGTATTCCGGGATCGGCTCGGCGAGGTGACCGAGGTCATCGTCCTGCGCCAGGGGTTTGCGACCGACCATGCGGATCTGCTTGGCTTTGGCCTTGGCGCGTTTGGCGCGTTTCTGCTGCTTGTTCAGGGATGCCATGGGAACTCAGTTTTTCTGTTGGGTTTGTGCGGCGATTGCGTCGGACGCAGCCACATAGTCTTTCTGGAAATCCGGCGACTCGATCCACGCCAGGGCACCAGCCTCGTCGGTCTCGGTGGACCACTGGCGGTACTCGATCAGCGCGGCGAGGATGAAGTCCATCGCGCCTTCTTCGCCTTCTTGCTCGTACACCAGCTCCAGCAGCGGGTCTTCGAGGAACGCAGTACACAGGGCCTGTTGGCTGATCTTTTCGGCGTCGATCATTTTCTTGAACAGTTCGGTCAGGTCCACCGACTCGAAATCGATGCGGTCGTCGTTCGGGTCCAGCTCGACCGGCGCTTCCGCACGTTTGGTGCGGTTCTGCTTGGCTTTGGTCTTGGCCCGGGCGGCGCGTTTTTGCTGCTTGTTGGCGGAAGCCATGGTGTGTGTTCCGTGGTGCGTTAAAGGGTTTGGCTGCGTGGGATTTTGCGCCCCGGTGTGTCGGAGGCCAGTTCGCCGGTCTGCAGCCAGGTCAGAGCGATGGGCCATAGTGTGGCTTGGTATGCGCTGCGAAAAAAGGCGAAATGTCCGACTTGCTGTTCACCGATGTCCTGCGGCTCGATTCGCAGGTGGGTCTTTTGCGCGTTGTGGAAGTAAGCGAGCAGGCGTTCGATGGCGGGAATCGTGCCGTAGGGGTCGTCGCTGATGCTGATTGCCAGGGCTTTGGCCGAAACGTTGGCGAAGGGCAAGTCGGTCATCGTTCTACCGCTCGGTCGCCGCTCATAACGTGCGGCAGGCGTGCTCCAGTCGCGCACCACGCCGGCGGGCGTGTCTTCCAGCCAGCCAAGTCTTTTGCCCGGAAAATAGCCACAGAACAGCGTGACCAGCGGCATCAGCAGATGCCATTTGCCGAACATCCGCCAGCGGTGCTCGGGCGCGTAATCGCGCCAGTAGGCGAATTGCGCGCCGACCGTCACCAGTCGTCGGATTATCTTTCCAGAGGCCCCCAGGCCCGCTGCACAGCCACCAAAGCTGTGCCCGACCACATCGATCGGCTGCCCGGGAAACTCCCGCTGTGCGCGTTTGAGCATCGCCTCGAAATCCAGCGCGCCCCAATCCGTCCACGAAGCCTGCAAATGCCTCATCGACTTCGGCCTCGATTCGCCAATGCCCCGGTAGTCGTAAATGATCACGTCGAAGCCATTGGCGAACAGATACGCCGCGAAGCGCGAGTAGTGGCGACAGCGCACGGAGGTGGCGGCGTTGATGATCACTACCGGGCGCTGTGGGTCGGGCGAAGCGTGGCGCCAGGTGAAACCGCCGAGCAGATAGCCGTCGGCGGCGGGCTCTTGGAAAGGCTCGCTTTCAATGTCGGATGCTTGGCCAAGTGGAGGTGGCGCACTTTGTAGGTTCATGGGTTTCGAGCCTGGCTAGGACGGGTCGAGAATGAACTTCAGGCGGGATGTAACGCAATGACTTGGTACGCAGTGCGTACCGGATTGACGGTTCGATCAGGCGGCCGCCAATCCGTGACGCAGTGCGTCATGAATTGGCTGGAAGATGCTTCTGTAGTTCTTTTCGCATTCAAGGCAGCTCCCAATCGTTCTAAAACCCACCCCGCCAGACAAAATCTAAAAAGAGGTAACGATTGGGTTCCGCGAGAGCCCGGGAGTCGTCCTCATGAAACGCGTTCTTTCATTCGTGTTGCCCGTTGCCGCTGCGGCGGTGCTGCTGTTTCCGATCATGGCGCAGGCTGCAAGTCTGGAGCCGATCGACAATGCCGCCGTGCAGGTTCAGCAGCAGGAGCAAAACGGTGTTCGCTATCTCGCCGGCGGGATTGGTGAAGATGAGTCGAAAGCCATTCAGCAATCCGCGGGCTACAACCTGCACATGACGTTCGCCGTCGGCCTGCAAAACCAGTACACCGCCGATGTCGACGTGATGATTCAGAAAGCCCCCGGCCAGACCGTGCTGACGCTGAATCAGACCGGGCCATTGGTGTACGTGCAGTTGCCGCCCGGCAAATACACGGTCGTCGCGACCCGTAATGGTGAAACGCGCCGGGATGCGGCGGAAATAGGCGGCGGTGCTGCGCGCAATCTGGTGTTTCACTGGAACGACAACAGCTAGTGACGTTATCGGTCGTGCCGCGATGGCGTGACATCAAATCGCAGGCATAAAAAAACCCTGAATCTTGCGATTCAGGGTTTTCGGTATTTGGTGCCCAGAGACGGAATCGAACCGCCGACACGGGGATTTTCAATCCCCTGCTCTACCGACTGAGCTATCTGGGCAACGGGGCGCATTAAAAGGGTTTTTCGGATTTACGTCAACGACTTTTTTAAAATTTCTTAAATTAATTCCGTCGCTTACGATCCGACCCCCGATTTCGCGAGGTTTACTCTGCAGGCGGAACGTAGCCTTCGGCCTGAGCGTATTCCTCGCCGGAGAAGTACTTGTCCATTTCGCCCTGAAGAAATTTGCGGTCTTCGGCGTTCATCATGTTCAGGCGTTTTTCGTTGATCAGCAGGGTCTGGTGTTTCTGCCAGTCGGCCCAGGCCTTGGCCGAGACGTGCTCGAAAATGTCCTGGCCCTTGGCGCCCGGGTACGGTGGGCGCTCCAGACCTTCGAGTTGTTCTTTGTACTTGCGGCACATTACGGTGCGGGTCATGTCGACTCTCCTGCATTCAAGACGGCGGCCGCGCGTTCGAGCAAGGTCTTGACCGGGGCGGCGAGGCCCAGGCGCGGCGGGGTGGCGAGGTTATACCAGAGCCAGTCGGCCTCGGCCACGTGACCGCCTGCCTCCTGCACCTGAACCAGCCAGGGTTCGATGGACAGCTGAAAGTGGCTGAACGTGTGGACAAGGCTCGGCAGCGCCTGCTGCTCGCCCAGTTCCAGTGAGTGCTGCGCGGCGAGATGTTGCAGGTCGTCGAGGTCGTCGAGTTCCGGCAGGCTCCACAAACCGCCCCACAGTCCGCTGGACGGGCGGCGATAAAGCAGGATCGCGCCGTCCTCGTTGGCCAGCAGCGGCATCAGCGTGCGTTTCTGCGGGATGGCCTTGCGCGGCTTGGGGATCGGGTAACGCGTCTCCAGGCCGAGCATGTGCGCTTCGCAGCCTTTTTCCAGTGGACACAGCAGGCAGCTCGGCTTGCTGCGGGTGCAGAGCGTGGCGCCCAGATCCATCATCGCCTGGGTGTAGGCGTTGACCCGATCCTGCGGTGTGAAGCGCTCGGCGTTGGCCCACAGCTGTCTGGCGACCTTCGGCTCGCCGGGGTAGCCCTCCTGCGCGGTAAAGCGCGCCAGCACCCGTTTGACGTTGCCGTCGAGGATCGGCGCGCGCAGGCCCATGCTGATGCTGGCGATCGCGCCGGCGGTGGACAGGCCGATGCCCGGCAAATCCGTGAGCTTCTCGACATCCCGGGGAAACTCGCCACCGTACTGGCTGACGACGATCTTCGCGGTCTTCTGCAAATTGCGCGCGCGGGTGTAGTAACCCAGGCCCGTCCACAGGTGCAGCACTTCGTCCTCCGGCGCTTCGGCCAGGGCCTCGACCGTCGGCAGTGCGGCCATGAAGCGGTCGAAGTAATTGAGCACGGTGCTGACCTGGGTCTGCTGCAACATGATTTCGGACACCCACACCCGATACGGGTTGATGTTCTGTTGCCAAGGCAAATCATGGCGGCCGTGGCGGTCGAACCATTCCAGCACCGCCGTGGAAAACTGCTCCGCTCTCATCGCTTGAACAGCCCCTTCAATGCGTTTTTCAGTTCCGGGCTGACTTTGTCACCCAGTTTCTCGTCGATCTTTTCGCTGATCTTGTCGCCGGCCAGTTTGGTCGCGACCTGGCCCATGCGTTCGTTGTCCACGCGGCAGGCCTTGGCGCCCAGTTCCAGCGGGCCACGGCAACGCAGCGGCCATTCGATGCCGACGAATTTGTCGCCGACCTGACAGGCCGGGTCCGGCATGGCGCTGGTGTCGCCTTCGACGATGATGCCGACGCGATAGTCCATGCCCAGCACCTTGAGGTCGATATCGCCGTCACCGTTGACGCTCATGCCGGGGATGCGCACTTTCAGGTCCGGGTTGCTGGCCACGCCGTTGCGGAAGGTCAGGTTGCCCTTGAGTTCCTGGAACGGTGTGTCCTTGCCGCGTGGCTCGCCGCTCAGGGATTTTCGGTTCAGGGTGGCGATGCCCTTGCACAGTTGCTGTTCAAGGTTGGCGTTGAGCAGCACGCCGTTGTTGATCACGAAACTGGCGTTGCCGTTGAGGGTTTCGATCAGCGCCTGCTGGCTGTTGCCGCTGCCGGTGACGGTGCTGGTGAGATTGACCAGACCCTTGACTGGCGGATTCTTGCCCTGGCTTTCGAGGATTTTCTCTACAGGCACCCGGTTGATCCGGGTTTGCAGGTTCAGCACCGGCGCGGTCTGGCGTACGTCCAGCGTGCCCTTGGCTTCGAAGTCGCCGTTGTACAACTCGCCGCGCAGGTTCTCCAGGGTCAGCAGGCCGCCTTGGCCGGTGGCTTTCAGTGCGGCGTTCTGGATTGGCAGTTTGTCGAGGGTCAACTGGCCGAAGGTCAGGTCGGCGTTCACGTCGAGTTTGCTCAGGCGTTCAACAGGGAACAGGCGCTCGGTGCTCCAGGCGCTTTTGCTCGGTTTTTCCGGCAGCGGTGTGCTGCCGGCACCGGCCATCGCATCGGCCTCGGTGCTGGCGACTTCGGCCTGGCGGACCTGCGTGGCGTTATTGGCTTTTTCCGATTTCGGCGGCAGATAACGGTCAACGTTGAAGGTGTCGGCCTTGAGGACCGCCCGCAGCGACTGCTTGGCAAAATCTTCGACGGCGATGCGGCCGCTGAAGCTGCTGTCGTCGAGTTTCAGGTTGATGTTGTCCAGCGAAACGCTGGTCGGCGTCGCGGCGACACGGCTGACCAGTTCAACCTTGCTCAGGCTGCCTTCGGCCATGGCCGGCAGGGTCTGGCCGATGCTGTCGACGAATTTCGCCAGGTCGAACTGGGCGATGGAAATCCCGCCGGTGATCTGTGGCGTCTTGTCCAGGTCGTTGGCTTTCAGCTCGCCCAGGGCGCGCAGCTGATTGACCGAGAGCTTGATGCCGGTCCATTCGGCGACGTTGGCGGCCTTGTCCAGCAACAGTTGGCCCTGAGCGGCGAAGGTCACGGTCTTGCCTTGCAGCGGATCGCCGGCGACTTCGCCGGACAGCTTCAGGTCTTCGAACTTGTAGCGTTGCAGGGCGCGCTCGAAGCGCAGCTCGCCGTTGAGTTCGGTGCGCACCCGCAGCACTGGCTGGTTGGTGCCGAGGAACGCGGTGGCCTTGACCGGGATGTTGGTCGAATCGTGAACCGCGCCGGTGCTCAGCTGGATGCTTTCGGCGCTGAATTGCTTGCCGGTCAGCTCGTCGTTGTATTCCACGCGAGCGTTGTTGACGGTCAGGCTGTCGATGTCGAGGCGGATTGGCTGGGCCGGTTTTTCCGGTTGCGCAGGGGGCTCGGGGGTGGTTTCGGCTGTGGTGGTTGGCGCCGGGGCGCTGCCGGCCTTGGGCGGCACCTTGCCGATGTCTTCCCAGTTGCCATGCCCGTTCTTGTCACGGTTCAGGCGCAGGTTCAGGCCTTCCACACGCACGTCGCTCATCTGCACTTCGCGGCGCAGCAGCGGCAGCACGCGAACGGACAGGCCAAGCATCTGCAGGTCGGCGAACGGTTCGGCAGGCTTGGCCAGGGTCGCGACGCTGGCCTCGTGCAGTTCCAGGCCGAGCCACGGGAACAGGCTCCAGCCGATATCGCCATTGAGCGTCAGCTCGATGTGGGCCTTGTCGCGGGCAATCTGGCGGATCTCGTCTTTGTAGTCGTTGGGATCAAACAGGTGGGTCAGGGCGAAGCCCGCCGCCACAATGATCAGCAACAGCCCGAGAAGTACCAGACCCAGGATTTTGCCGAACGCTTTCATGGGCGAGTCCTTGTAAGTAGTCGAATTCGTAATTTAGCCGGGGAGTATAGCGCTGCATCACCCCGCGCTGTTGCGGTGTCCCGTGCAGCCTGCGGAACCGCGATGTACAGCGCTTCGACAACGTTCGGCATCGGGGTTCCCCGGCATCAGGAGATCAGATGACTCAAAAAAGGTGATATCAGTTTGGTTTTTCTGTCACGTGCAAATGGTAACCTTCGCCCGTTCGTCCGCCCATCTGCGACTTAACGTCGCGCTTTCAAGGAGCTTCACCCGCAAAAAACGGTCATGCCTGCGTGCATAAAGGCCGGGGTGGGCAGTGGCTGGCGAACCATACTAATAATTGGGGGATACACAATGAGCACGACCATTACGGCGGACGGCTTCAAAGCCGATCAGCCCGGGTTCCTGTCCAAGGAACGCATCATCGCCAAGCCCGGTTTCAACCGCTGGCTGGTCCCGCCGGCCGCTCTGGCCATTCACCTGTGCATCGGCATGGCCTACGGCTTCTCGGTGTTCTGGTTGCCGCTGTCCAAGGCGCTGGGCGTGACCGCTCCGGTGGCTTGCGCACCGGACATGAGCTTCATCGCACAAGTCTTCTCGTCGCAATGCGACTGGCCGATCTCCATGCTCGGCTGGATCTACACCCTGTTCTTCATCTTCTTGGGCTGCTCGGCAGCGATCTGGGGTGGCTGGCTCGAACACGCAGGTCCACGCAAGGCCGGTGTTGTATCGGCACTGTGCTGGTGCGGCGGTCTGCTGATTTCTGCGCTGGGTATCTATACCCACCAGATCTGGCTGATGTGGATCGGCTCCGGCGTGATCGGCGGTATCGGTCTGGGCCTGGGCTACATCTCGCCGGTGTCGACCCTGATCAAGTGGTTCCCGGACAAGCGCGGCATGGCGACCGGCATGGCGATCATGGGCTTCGGCGGTGGCGCGATGGTTGGTGCCCCACTGGCGACCGCCCTGATGAGCCATTTCGCTTCGCCGGCTGGCGTGGGTGTTTGGCAGAGCTTCGTGGCCATGGCCGCGATCTACTTCGTGTTCATGATCGGTGGCGCACTGGCGTACCGCGTACCGCCAACCGGCTGGAAGCCTGAAGGCTGGACCGCACCGGCGAAGAAAGCGTCGAACGCGATGATCACCCACCGTCACGTTCACGTGAATGTGGCGTGGAAAACGCCGCAATTCCGTCTGGTGTGGCTGGTGCTGTGCCTGAACGTATCTGCCGGTATCGGCATCCTCGGCATGGCTTCGCCACTGTTGCAGGAAGTGTTCGGCGGCAAGCTGCTGGGCAACGATCTGCCGTTCGGTCAGCTGGACGCCGGTCAACTGGCTTCCATCGCTGCCATTGCAGCCGGTTTCACCGGTCTGCTGAGCCTGTTCAACATCGGCGGCCGTTTCTTCTGGGCCTCGTTCTCGGACTACCTGGGCCGCAAGAACACTTACTTCGTGTTCTTCGCGCTGGGTTTTGCGCTGTACGCACTGATCCCGAACCTCGGTCACCTGGGCAACGTTGCGCTGTTCGTGGCGGCGTTCTGCATCATCCTGTCGATGTACGGCGGTGGTTTCGCGACCGTTCCGGCGTATCTGGCCGACCTGTTCGGTACGCAGATGGTCGGTGCGATCCATGGTCGTCTGCTGACTGCCTGGGCCGCCGCTGGCGTGCTGGGTCCGGTGCTGGTGAACTACCTGCGTGAGTATCAGCTGAGCATTGGCGTTGAACGCGCCGCCGCTTACGACATCACCCTGTACATCCTCGCCGGCCTGCTGGTGTTGGGTTTCCTGTGCAACCTGCTGGTGCGCCCGGTAGCGGACAAGTACTTCATGACCGACGCCGAACTGGCTGCCGAACAGGCGCTGGGCCACGACAAGGGGGCTGACGCCAGCACCGTGCTGGAGTGGAAAGCCGCGCCGGGCAGCAAGCCATTGGCAATCGCTGCATGGCTGGTGGTGGGGATTCCGTTGGCGTGGGGTGTGTGGGTGACCCTGCAGAAGACGGCGGTTCTGTTCCACTAAGTTCGTTTACACCTGATCGTTCCCACGCTCTGCGTGGGAATGTCTCCCTGTGACGCTGCGCGTCATATTCGAAGTGGACGCTGAGCGTCCGGGGCTGCACTCCCACGCAGAGCGTGGGAGCGATCAGCGCCTTTCAATGCTTGTATGGACATGTCTATCCCCGACAGCATGGGGTTCTATCCGTCAGTCATTCCACCTCTCGTGTTTCTGTTTCGGCCCCGCGCCCCTATAATGGCTGCCTTTTTCGCCCAATGATTTTGCGGAGCTGGTGATGGCCGAACGTAAGGCGTCTGTCGAGCGCGACACTCTGGAAACCCAGATCAAAGCCTCGATCAACCTTGATGGCACCGGAAAGGCCCGATTCGATATCGGTGTTCCTTTTCTTGAGCACATGCTGGATCAGATCGCCCGTCACGGGTTGATCGACCTGGATATCCAATGCAAGGGCGATCTGCATATCGACGACCACCACACGGTGGAAGACGTCGGTATCACACTCGGCCAGGCTTTCGCGCAAGCCATTGGCGACAAGAAAGGCATCCGTCGCTACGGCCACGCCTACGTGCCGCTCGATGAAGCGCTGTCGCGTGTGGTGATCGACTTCTCCGGTCGTCCGGGCCTGCAGATGCACGTGCCGTACACCCGCGCCACCGTTGGCGGCTTCGACGTCGACCTGTTCCAGGAATTCTTCCAGGGCTTCGTCAACCATGCACTGGTCAGCCTGCACATCGACAACCTGCGCGGCACCAACACCCACCACCAGATCGAAACCGTGTTCAAGGCTTTCGGCCGCGCGCTGCGCATGGCCGTCGAGCTGGACGACCGCATGGCCGGCCAGATGCCTTCGACCAAAGGCGTCCTGTAATGCAGACGGTTGCAGTTATCGACTACGGCATGGGCAACCTGCACTCGGTGGCCAAGGCTCTGGAGCACGTCGGTGCCGGCAAGGTGCTGATCACCAGCGATGCGGCAGTGATCCGCGAAGCCGACCGTGTGGTTTTCCCCGGCGTCGGCGCGATTCGCGATTGCATGGCGGAGATCCGTCGCCTCGGTTTCGATTCGCTGGTGCGTGAAGTGAGCCAGGATCGTCCGTTCCTCGGCATCTGCGTCGGCATGCAAGCCTTGCTCGACAGCAGCGAAGAGAACGACGGCGTCGACTGCATCGGCCTGTTCCCGGGCGCGGTGAAGTTCTTCGGCAAAGACCTGCATGAAGACGGCGAGCACCTGAAAGTCCCGCACATGGGCTGGAACGAAGTGAAGCAGTCGGTGGATCACCCGCTGTGGCACAACATTCCGGACCTGGCGCGTTTCTACTTCGTGCACAGCTACTACATCGCTGCCGGCAACCCGCGGCAGGTGGTTGGCAGCGGTCATTACGGTGTCGATTTCGCCGCGGCGCTGGCCGAAGGTTCGCGTTTCGCCGTGCAGTTCCACCCGGAGAAGAGCCATACCCATGGCCTGCAATTGCTGCAGAACTTCGCTGCGTGGGACGGTCGCTGGTAAATGGCTGCCAAGAAGAAACCGCCGATCCTGACCCTCACTCCCGAGCAGGAGAGCGAGGCCAACCGCAAGATTCAGCGGTTCATGGAGGATCGTTTCGAACTGGACCTGGGGTCGTTCGAGGCGGCGGAAATTCTTGAGCTGTTTACCCGCGAAATTGCTCCGCACTATTACAACAGGGCGATTTTCGATGTGCAGACCCACCTCAAGGAGCGGTTTGAAAGCATCGAAAGCGACCTGTGGGCGCTCGAGAAAAACTGATTTCCGAGCCAAGCTGAACATTCAAATTTGAAGGTTTGCCAGATGCTGATTATTCCCGCTATCGATCTCAAAGACGGTGCCTGCGTACGTCTGCGCCAGGGCCGCATGGAAGATTCCACAGTGTTCTCCGATGACCCGGTGAGCATGGCTGCCAAGTGGGTGGAGGGCGGTTGCCGTCGTCTGCATCTGGTCGATCTGAACGGCGCTTTCGAAGGCCAGCCGGTCAACGGCGAAGTGGTGACCGCGATCGCCAAGCGCTACCCGACCCTGCCGATCCAGATCGGCGGCGGCATCCGTTCGCTGGAAACCATCGAGCACTACGTCAAGGCGGGCGTCAGCTACGTGATCATCGGCACCAAAGCGGTGAAGGATCCGGCGTTTGTCGCTGAAGCCTGTCGCGCGTTCCCGGGCAAGATCATCGTCGGTCTGGATGCCAAAGACGGTTTCGTCGCCACCGATGGCTGGGCTGAAATCAGCACCGTGCAGGTCATCGACCTGGCCAAGCAGTTTGAAGCCGACGGCGTGTCCTCGATCGTTTATACCGACATCGCCAAAGACGGCATGATGCAGGGCTGCAACGTACCCTTCACCGCTGCGCTCGCTGCTGCCACGAAGATCCCGGTGATCGCCTCCGGCGGCATTCACAACCTGGGCGACATCAAGTCGCTGCTCGACGCCAAGGCACCGGGCATCATCGGCGCCATCACCGGCCGGGCGATCTACGAAGGCACTCTCGACGTCGCCGAAGCGCAAGCTTTCTGCGACTCGTACCAAGGCTGAGGACTGACCATGGCGCTGGCCAAACGCATCATCCCTTGCCTGGACGTGGATAACGGCCGGGTCGTCAAAGGTGTGAAGTTCGAGAACATCCGAGACGCCGGTGACCCGGTGGAAATCGCCCGTCGCTACGACGAGCAGGGTGCCGACGAGATTACCTTTCTCGACATCACCGCCAGCGTCGATGGCCGTGACACCACGCTGCATACCGTCGAGCGCATGGCCAGCCAGGTGTTCATTCCGCTGACCGTCGGCGGCGGCGTGCGGACCGTGCAGGACATTCGCAATCTGCTCAACGCCGGTGCGGACAAGGTGTCGATCAACACCGCTGCCGTGTTCAACCCGGAGTTCGTCGGCGAAGCGGCGCAGCATTTCGGCTCGCAATGCATCGTCGTCGCCATCGACGCGAAGAAGGTGTCCGGTCCGGGCGAAACCCCGCGCTGGGAGATCTTCACCCACGGCGGTCGCAAACCGACCGGCCTCGACGCCGTCGAGTGGGCGAAGAAAATGGAAGGCCTGGGTGCCGGTGAAATCCTCCTGACCAGCATGGATCAGGACGGCATGAAAAACGGCTTCGACCTCGGCGTGACCCGCGCCATCAGCGATGCGCTGGGGATTCCGGTGATCGCTTCCGGCGGCGTCGGCAACCTGCAGCATCTGGCGGACGGCATCCTCGAAGGCCACGCCAGCGCGGTACTGGCGGCGAGTATTTTCCACTTCGGCGAATACACCGTTCAGGAAGCCAAGGCTTACATGTCTAAACGCGGCATCGTAATGCGTTAAACAATACAGGCCAGTGGACAGCATGGCGTACCCAAGGCACTCTTGGGCACGCCATGGATTTCGGTAGCCCGACATGATCAAACGCCTGCTTCTCGCCCTCGCCAGTGCCTCCGTGTTGTTGATCAACACCGGCCACGCCGAAGAAAGTCCCGACACCGATCTGGTGCTCCTCACCGAAAACTTCCCGCCGTACAACATGGCGAAGAACGGCAAGAATTTCGCTCAGGATGAAAACATCAACGGCATCGCCACGGACATCGTGCGCGAGATGTTCAAGCGTGCCGGCATCACTTACAGCCTGACCCTGCGTTTCCCATGGGAGCGGGTCTACAAGCTGGCACTGGAGAATCCCGGTTACGGTGCGTTCGTCATGGCACGCCTTCCGGATCGCGAAAAGCTATTCAAGTGGGTCGGCCCGATCGGCCCGGACGACTGGGTCATGCTGGCCAAGGCCGACAGCAAGATCACCCTCGAAACCCTCAATGATGCGCGCAAGTACAAGATCGGCGCCTACAAGGGCGATGCGATTGCCGAGACGTTGACCAAGCAGGGTCTAAAGCCGGTGGTGGTGCTGCGCGATCAGGACAACGCCAAGAAGCTTGTCAGCGGACAGATCGACCTGTGGGCCACCGGCGATCCTGCCGGCCGTTATCTGGCGCGGCAGGATGGCGTGACCGGGCTGAAAACCGTACTGCGCTTCAACAGCGCCGAACTGTATCTGGCACTGAACAGGGACGTCCCGGACGAAGCCGTTGCCAAGCTTCAGGCAGCGCTCGACCAGATGCGCAAGGACGGCGTGGTCGACGAGATCATGGGGCGGTATCTGTAATCACCGTCACTATTTTCGATGCCAGGGCGGGGATGTCATCCTGCCCGAAAGAGACTTCGCTCTGTTCATGACCGGATGCCATCGGCAATGGGCATGTGATCACGGCGTCTTTCTCGGACGGGTACTGGCTCAGATAGAGGCTTTCGTCATCGCTGTACTCGATGCCGAATGTCACTGGCGTATTGTCCGCACGTAGTAACCGGTATTCGCTCTGCCTTTGATACACCGCAACCATCGAGTGTTTCGCTGCCAGGGCGACAACTTCCAGCGGATAGAATTTTCTCCATCCGCCGGGTGATGTTTCGGTGTGAGTGAAGGTTTTGGCCAGGTTGGCCGAAAATCTTATCGCCCAGTTATCGCCGGGTGTCCTGATCGGCCAGGCCCTGTCGAACTCGATGGCTGTCAGGCGATTGAACATCTGCAGTAAAGACGCATTTTGAGCCCGCTCTGCCGTCCATTTGACGGATCGATATTGGTCCCCCGCGTTATGCTCGTGACCGACCAACACGTACCGATCCGCTCTTTCCAGGCGGTAGTACGGCGATGACCGCAGCTGTTCGAGCGGGTGCATATCGTCTCTGACTGCGAACCACGGAAGCCTGGCGACCTGAGTAACCGTAGCCGGCTCGATGGGGGAGGGCGATCCGAACCCGGACAGTATCGGGGCTGCTGGCGCAGTGTTCGATTGCAGGGTGATGGGTATTCGCAATGCGTAGGAGGCCAGGTGTGGCGAAGGCCTGGAATGGCTCTGGACGCCCGTGAACGTGCCAGGTGAAAAGCAGATCTCCCCCGCTTCTGCAATCGGTGGCTCAATGCTCCAGGCGCTGAAGTTCTGCTTTGCGCCACTGCCTTTGTCACTCCAGATCGAAGTGCCTACGGTGGCCGGCGCTACCAGATCCATACGTACGCAACGTACCGAGTTGACCGAAGGTTTTTCGTGATCACTGGCGCAAACCAGTCCAAGAGCGACATAACCTTCAGGAGGGATCGGGCGCCAGATCGAGGCATAGGTTTTGGCACCCGAACCTGAATCTTTCCAGACTTGTTCGAAGTTGGCGGGTCGGCTGAGTGCTTTACCCTTGGTGCTGTCGATGCTCGGGGAGTCCGCCTCCCGTACAACGGCTGCAACGCTTGTACCGGTGATATTGGAGAATTCTGGAATCGCAAGGTCGCCCAGCGAGAAATAACCCGGCAACACATCGGGAGGCGGGGCGGGGCGCCAGAAGCCGGCCGGGCTCGAGCGAAGGTTCTTGGTGTCCCACACCCGCTGAAACTCTGTGGTGAAGCTGATCAGCAGGTTGTCGAGCTTGATGGGTTCCATTGGCCGCGAGTGGGTGGCGGTGTTGTCATTGATCGTCATGGTCAGTCCTGATAGTGAAAGGCGACTCGGGTGAGTCGCTACCGGTTGCAGGTTTCACTATCCGGAAGTGGGCGAAGGGGCTGGCGGTAATTATGTATGGGCCGGCATTACCGATAGACACCGTCTTTGCCATGAGCGGCTGTGGCGCGATTGCTGCGCACACTGATCATCTGCTTTATGTCGATCCACTCGATGCCCTGAGCCTTCAGCTTCGGCAGTTCGCGCTCCAGCACGGCGAGGGTCTGTGGGTATGGATGGCCGATCATCACGGCCGAACCCTGTTTGTGCGCCAGGCTGATTGCCGTCTGCAGCTGAGTGAGGATCGCCGCTTCGGTGCGCACGTCATCGAGAAACACATCCCGGGAAACGCTCGCCAGATCGATCTTCTGCGCCTGTTGCGCAGCGACGGTCTGGGCACTGGTGCGGCTGTCGACGAAGAACTTGTGGCGACGCTGCAACTCGCCCATCAACCACGCCATCGCCCCTGGTTGTGCGGTCATGCGACTACCCATGTGGTTGTTGATGCCGGCGGTGTAGGGGACCATTTTGAACGCAGCGTTCAAGCGTTTTTCGAGTTCTTCGATGGGCAGTTCGGGATGCCAGGCGAACGGGCCGGTGGCAGGATCCATCGGCATGTGCAGGATCACGACCTTTCCGGCGCGATGGGCTTCGCGGGCAAATTCGGTTGCGTGCGGGGTGTCGGGCATGATCGCCGTTGTGACCGGCCCGGGGAGGGCCAGCACGCGACGATCCCGGGGCAGGTTCTGCCCCAGGTCGTCAATGATCAGCGTCAGGTAGGCTTTTTGAGGTGTTGGTCTGGCAGGTTCTGCGTGAACAGCACCCGCCAGACAGCACAGCAGGACAAAGACGAAACGCAAAGACATCCTCAACGGCCGGACGTGATGCTCAGGCCTTTGAGCAGGCTCAGGGCCTGGGCCAGCTGGTAATCGTCATCCTGCGGCATCGCCTTGGCCTTGCCGCCGGAGCCGGTCGGCTTGTCCGCGCCGCCGTTGCCGTTGCCCAGGTGACCTTGCAGGTCGGCTTCCTTGAAGTAGTCGCTGTCCGCCTCGTTGGTGATCTTGGCGCGGCGTACTTCGATGTCCGGGACGATGCCCTGGGCCTGGATCGAGCGACCGTTCGGCGTGAAGTACAGCGCAGTGGTGATCTTCAGCGCACGGTCGTTGTTCAGCGGCAGCACGGTCTGCACCGAGCCCTTGCCGAAACTGGTGGTGCCCATGACCACGGCGCGTTTCTGGTCCTGCAAGGCGCCGGCGACGATTTCCGAGGCCGAGGCACTGCCACCGTTGATCAATACGACCATCGGCACCGCTTCGCTTTCGTCCTTGCCGGTGGCGGAGAAGCGCAGTTCGGAATTGGCGATCCGACCCTTGGTGTAGACGATCAGGCCTTTGGTGATGAAGTGGTCGACCACTTCCACCGCCGCCTGCAACACGCCACCCGGGTTGTTGCGCAGGTCGAGAATGATGCCGTTGAGCTTCTTGCCGTTGTCCTTGCGCAGCTTGGCCAGGGCCTTGGAAACCTCTTCGCCGGTCTTGACCTGGAACTGGGTGATGCGGATCAGGCCATAACCCGATTCCAGCAGTTGCGCCTTGACGCTCTTCACCTGGATCACGGCGCGAGCGAGAGTCACGTCGAACGGTGTGCCGCCATCGCGGACCAGGGTCAGGGTGATTTTCTGGCCGATCTTGCCGCGCATCTTGTCCACGGCTTCGGTCATGGTCTGGCCACGGGTCGGCGCGCCGTTGATCTTGACGATGAAGTCGCCGGCCTGGATGCCGGCCTTCGACGCCGGGGTGTCGTCGATCGGCGACACGACCTTGATAAAGCCGTCTTCGGCGCCGACTTCGATGCCCAGGCCGCCGAACTCACCGCTGGTGCTTTCCTGCAGCTCGGTGAAATCTTCCGGGTCGAGGTAGGCGGAGTGCGGATCGAGGTTGCTGAGCATGCCCTTGATGGCGTTTTCCAGCAGGGTTTTGTCGTCCACCGGCTCGACATAGGCCGCCTTGATCCGGTCCATGACCTCGGCAAAGGTGCGCAGCTCTTCCAGCGGCAGCGGGGCCTTGGAAGTCGCGGCAGTGCCTGCCGGAGCGACAGCCGGAGCCGGTTGAGCGGCAAACGCCAGAGGCGCGCCGATCACCAGGGCGATCGTCAGGGCCAGCGAGGTAAGACGGGACAAATGCAGCATGTCGAACGAACTCCTTAATTAGGCGGTGCGCTTATCCTTGCGCACGACACCATTGCGCCGGATCACTCGGGTGACCCTGCTGACGAATTGCGAAATACAGCGCTGGTGTGTCCTGGCCGCCACTGTTACCCACAGTGGAGATGGACTCACCGGCTTTAACCACGTCGCCTGCCGACTTCAGCAGCGTCTGGTTGTGACCGTAAAGACTCAGAAAACCGTTGCCGTGGTCGAGGATCACCAGCAGCCCGGCACCGCGCAGCCAGTCGGCAAACACCACGCGCCCGCCGTGTACGGCATGCACCTGGCTGCCGGCGGAGGCGCTGATCATCACGCCGTCCCACTTGGTGCGGGCATCGTCGCCGCGGGTTTCGCCGAAGCGTGCCAGCAGTCGACCATCAACCGGCCATGGAAGTTTTCCCCGACTTGACGCAAAAGGACCACCGAAGGTCTCGCCGCCGCTGGACACCAGGGCGCCGGGAGTCGATCTGACCGGTTTGCGTGGGGCGTCGGTGTTTTCCGCCTCGGCCTCACGCAAGCGTTTTTTTTCGGCTTCCTGCTGGGCGATGAGCGCTTTCTGCCGCGCTTCTTCTGCCTCACGAGCCTGGCGGGCCAGGGTTTCTTCAATGGTTTTAAGGACTTTAGACAGGTCTGCCTGATCCTGCTCGCGGGCGGCCAGTTTCTGGTCCCGGGCTTTCACGTCGTCATTGAGTTTGGCAAGGGCCTGCTGGCGTTCCTTGCGGACCTTGTCGAGCGCTTCGCGCTGAGTGTCGAGATCGCTTTGCTGTACCAGCAATTGCGCCTGCTGCAAGCCGATGTCCTTTTCGACATTGGCCAGTTGGCGCAGGGTTTCGTTGAAGCTCTTCAACTGCTCCAGGCGAGCCTGGCTCAGATAGTCGTAATAGGTGAGGGTGCGGGCGAATTTCTCGGGGTTCTGCTGGTTGAGCAGCAGCTTGAGGTATTCCTGGCGGCCATTTTGATAGGCGGCGCGGGCCTGGATGGCGATCAGTCGCTGCTGTTCAGTGCGCGCGCTCTGGAGTTTTTTTTTCTCCGCATCGAGCCGCTGCAGCTCGGATTCGCTCTTCTTCAGCTCTTTCTGCAGGGCTTCGACCTGTTTCTCGAGCTTGCCCATCTCGGTTTCGGTGCCCTTGAGCTCCTTTTGCACGCCGGATTTTTCTTCCTGGAGCTTGCCCAGCAGTTTTTTCAGCTCGGCGATGTCCTGGCGCGTGGCGTCCAGTTGCTGTTGGGTTTGCGCGCGCTCATCCGCGAAAGCCGGTTGGAGCAGGCATGTCAGAGCGAGGGCGATCAGGACGCGAAGCATAGAGGCGGGCGGCACCAGGGTAAGGGACGGCCTAGTATGCCCGCCCGACGCGGCAAAAAAAACGCCCAATTGGGACTGTGTGATAACTGGGGCAAGCGACAGGCCGAATTCCATTTCGAAAACTCCATAAACCACTGTGGGAGCTGGCTTGCCAGCGATGGCGTCTGCACATTCAACATAGATGTTGGCTGTCAGATTGCTATCGCTGGCAAGCCAGCTCCCACAGGGTTTTTCAGTGTTTTGACGGGCGATTACACCAGAATCGAAGTGCCAGTCATTTCCGCCGGTTTTTCCAGACCCAGCAGTTTCAGCATGGTCGGCGCCACGTCCGCCAGTACGCCGCCTTCGCGGACTTTCAGGTCGCGCTTGCCAACATAGATGAACGGCACCGGCTCGGTGGTGTGCGCGGTGTGCGCCTGCCCGGTGGATTCGTCGGCCATCTGCTCGACGTTGCCGTGGTCGGCGGTGATCAGCGCTTCGCCGCCGACTTTTTCCAGGGCATCGACGATCCGGCCGACACAGGTGTCCAGGCATTCCACGGCTTTCACCGCCGCCTCGAACACGCCGCTGTGGCCGACCATGTCGCCGTTGGCATAGTTGACCACGATCACGTCGTAGCGCTGATTCTCGATGGCCTCGACGATGCGGTCGGTGACTTCCGGCGCACTCATTTCCGGCTGCAAGTCATAGGTGGCGACTTTCGGCGACGGGATCAGGATGCGCTCTTCGCCCGGGAACGGTTCTTCGCGGCCGCCGGAGAAGAAGAAGGTCACGTGGGCGTATTTCTCGGTTTCGGCGATACGCAGCTGGGTCTTGCCGTTTTTCGCCAGGTAGTCGCCGAGCACGTTTTCCAGGCTGCCAGGTGCAAAGGCTGCAGGGGCCGGGATGCTGGCGGCGTATTGGGTCAGTCCCACGTACTGCACTTTCGGCTGACGTGCGCGCTCGAATTCCTTGAAGCCGTCTTCGACAAACACGCGGCTCAGCTCGCGGGCGCGGTCGGCGCGGAAGTTCATGAACACCACGGCGTCGCCGTCTTCGACTTTTACCGGCTCACCGATGCTGGTGGCTTTGACGAACTCGTCGCTTTCGCCACGGGCGTAAGCGGCTTCCAGTCCTTCCTGGGCGGTGGCGGCGTTGAATTCGCCATTGCCATCAACGATCAGGTTGTAGGCCTGTGACACGCGGTCCCAGCGGTTGTCGCGATCCATGGCGTAGTAGCGGCCGATCAGGCTGGCGATGCGGCCCTTGCCGAGCGCCTGGAAGGTCGCGTCGAGCAGTTCGATCGACGACGCGGCACTTTTCGGCGGGGTATCGCGGCCGTCGAGGAAGGCGTGCAGGTAGATTTTTTCGGCGCCGCGCTTGAAGGCCAGTTCGGCCATGGCAATCAGGTGATCCTGGTGGCTGTGAACGCCGCCGTCCGACAGCAGGCCCATGAAGTGCACGGCCTTGCCGGCTGCCACGGCCTTGTCCACGGCGGCGCAGATGGTCGGGTTCTCGAAGAACTCGCCGTCGCGGATCGCTTTGGTCACGCGCGTGAAGTCCTGATACACCACGCGGCCGGCGCCGAGGTTCATGTGGCCGACTTCAGAGTTGCCCATCTGGCCGTCCGGCAGACCGACGTCCATGCCGCTGCCCGAGATCAAGCCGTTCGGCACGGTGGCCCACAGCCGATCCAGCACAGGCTTTTTGGCCGCATAGACGGCGTTGGATTCGGGGCTGTCGCTGTGACCGAAGCCGTCGAGAATCATCAGGACCAAAGGTTTAGGCGTGGTAGTCATGGAATCCACTCGTGGCTAATAAGAAGAGGGCGATGGAAAAGGGAGTTGGAGTTTAAAGCGAAGTTCCGGCGGCGTCACCGCCGGACGGGGTTTGGCCGACCATAGTGGCTGTGTATACTGGCCGACATTTTAACGCCCTGGAACCTCCTTCGATGGTTGCTCACCTGATTGAATTTGCCACTAACCACTACATTCTTGTCGGTATCTTCGTCGTACTGCTGGCTTTGCTGCTGGCGCATACGGTGCAGGGCGGCGGTAAAAGCCTGAGCACGGGCGAGCTGACCGCACTGGTCAACAAGGAAGCCGGCGTGGTGGTGGACATCCGTCCGAGCAAGGACTACGCCGCCGGTCACATCGTTGGCGCGGTGAACATTCCCCAGGACAAACTGGCCGCCCGCATCGGCGAGCTGGAAAAACACAAGGCCAAGACCATCATTCTGGTCGACGCCCTGGGCCAGACCGCCGGCACCCACGCCCGCGAGCTGATGAAGGCCGGCTTCACCGCCGCCAAGCTGTCCGGCGGGATTTCCAGCTGGAAAGGCGACAACCTGCCGTTGGTGAAGTGACATGAGCGACGTCATCGTCTACTCCAGCGATTACTGCCCTTACTGCTCGCGCGCCAAGTACCTGCTCGCGAACAAAGGCGTGGCCTTCGAAGAGATCAAGGTCGATGGCAAGCCGCAGGTGCGCGCCGCCATGGCCCAGAAGGCCGGGCGCACGTCCGTGCCGCAGATCTGGATCGGCGACACCCACATCGGCGGATGTGATGATTTGTATGCCCTGGAGCGCGCCGGCAAGCTCGACGCGCTGCTCAAGGCCTGAACTGCTGCACACGTAAAGAACCCTAAAAGACCCAAGATCAGAAAGGATCTGAGATGACTGACCAACAGAACACTGCAGCCAGCGAAGAAGAAACCGCACCGCAATTCTCCTTGCAGCGCATCTACGTACGCGACCTGTCCTTCGAAGCCCCGAAAAGCCCGGCGATCTTCCGCCAGCAGTGGGACCCGGCGGTCGCTCTGGATCTGAATACCCGCCAGAAAGCCCTGGAAGGTGATTTCTACGAAGTCGTGCTGACCCTGTCCGTTACCGTGAAAAACGGTGAAGAAGTGGCCTTCATCGCTGAAGTGCAACAGGCCGGTATCTTCCTGATCAAGAACCTGGACGCGGCTTCGATGAGCCACACCCTGGGTGCGTTCTGCCCGAACATCCTGTTCCCGTATGCTCGCGAAACCCTGGACAGCCTGGTGACCCGCGGTTCGTTCCCGGCTTTGATGCTGGCCCCGGTGAACTTCGACGCCCTGTACGCGCAAGAGCTGCAGCGCATGCAGGAATCCGGCGAGACCCCGACCGTTCAGTAAATGATCTGAGCGTTGACGCAAGTCCAATGTGGGAGCGGGCTTGCTCGCGAAAGCGGTGTGTCAGGTGGCATAAATGTCATCTGATGCGGCCCCTTCGCGAGCAAGCCCGCTCCCACATTTGTTATGCGGTGTTACTTGAAGTCGTTCTGCCGCCACGCTTCGTACACGGCCACTGCCACGGTGTTCGACAGGTTCAGGCTGCGGCAGCCTTCGCGCATCGGCAGGCGCAGGCGTTGTTCGCCGGGCAGGGCGTCGAGTACTTCCGGCGGCAGGCCACGGCTTTCCGGGCCGAAGATGAACGCATCACCGGGGACGAACGCGGCATCGTGAAACGGCCGCGAACCCTTGGTGGTGAAGGCGAACAGCCTTGGGTGACCGAGGCTTTCCAGGCAGCTCGCGAGGTCGGCATGGCGCTGCAAGGTGGCATACTCGTGGTAGTCGAGACCGGCACGGCGCAGACGCTTGTCGTCCATCTCGAAGCCCAGCGGTTCGATCAAATGCAGGTGGCAGCCGCTGTTGGCGCACAGCCTGATAACGTTGCCGGTGTTCGGCGGAATTTCCGGTTGAAAAAGGATGACGTGAAACATGCACGGCTCCGAAGGTAAAGATGACGCGCATTCTACGCCGCAAGCGGATCCGCGTTCGAAACTATTCCCGAGGGTGATGGCTTCACTGGCGATCGTCGGTGTGATGGTCGGGATGATGATCGGCCGTTTGACCACGCCTGACCCAACCGTCTTGCAGCAGGTCGAGGTGATCGATGGCGGTCTGGCGGTCTGGTTCAACAACGAGCCGAAGCTGCACGGCGAGATTGTCGATGGCAGCCTCGCGTTGCTGTTCGAGGCTGAAGGCAAGGCGCAGAAAGGTCAGCTCAAGTTCAACGGCAAGGACGTGAACTGGCGGACGCGTTTGAGTGACGGGGGATTGTTGCTGACGCTGGTGGCGGCGCGTCCGCTGCAGGGCGACTGGGCCGGCCAGGCGGTCGATGACCGCTGGCGGCTGGAGATCCATCTCCGGGAGCAATAAAAGAGGGAATCCCCGGCCTGCCTGTACCAAGGTTCCCGAAACGGGCGGGCTCATCGCATCGCGTTCTGAGCCGGTGTAAAGAAGGAACCCCTGACCTGCCTGTATCAAGGGCCCCAAAAGGGTGGACTCGCTGAGTCCGGTGTAAAGAGGGGAATCCCCGGCCTGCCTGTACCAAGGCCCCCGAAAGGGTGGGTGAATCGAATCACCTGATGGAGTTATTGCAGGGGGCGTGCCAGGTTTTCTCGTTTTGAAACAAAAAAGCCCGACACAATGACGAAGGCCCCGTAATACGGGGCCTTCGTCTTTTCACACGGTGGGATTTTCAGCGGTTTACAGTGCAGGCCTGAGCCAGTGGCCGTGCCCGATTAAGGGTCACGGTGCCTTGCGGCGGTGCAGGCTGGCGCTGGATCTCAGCCTTCTTCGCCCTCATCGTCATCCCCGCCATCGACCTTCATGCCGAGTTCCTTGATCTTGCGGGTCAAGGTGTTCCGGCCCCAGCCCAGCAGCACCGCAGCATCACGACGACGTCCGGCAGTGTGCTTCAACGCCGTCTCGATCATGATCCGCTCGAATGCTGGCACCGCGCTGTCGAGCAGGCTCGACTGACCGCGCGCCAGGGCCTGATCGGCCCACTGGCGCAGCGCCTGTTCCCAGTTGGTCACCGGCGCCGAGTCCTGCGGCAGGCTCAGCAATTCTGGCGGCAGGTCGCTGATGTGCACCTCGCGTCCGGACGCCATCACGGTAATCCAGCGGCAGGTGTTTTCCAGCTGACGCACGTTGCCTGGCCACGGAAGGTTTTTCAGGTATTCCTCGGTCTCGCTTTTCAGCAGCTTCGGTTCGACTGCGAGCTCTTGCGCGGCGCGGCTGAGGAAGTGCTTGGCCAGGGTCGGGATGTCTTCGCGGCGGTCCGACAGGCGCGGGATGTGGATGCGGATCACGTTGAGGCGGTGGAACAAGTCCTCACGGAATTTCCCGGCGTGAACCAGGGTTTCCAGATTCTGGTGGGTCGCGGCGATGATCCGAACGTCGACCTTGACCGGCACATGCCCGCCGACGCGATAGAACTCGCCATCGGCCAGCACCCGCAGCAGTCGGGTCTGGGTGTCCGCCGGCATGTCGCCGATTTCATCGAGAAACAGCGTGCCGCCGTCGGCCTGTTCGAAACGACCGCGACGCAGGTTGGCCGCGCCGGTGAAGGCGCCTTTCTCGTGGCCGAACAGCTCGGATTCCATCAGGTCTTTCGGGATCGCCGCCATGTTCAGCGCGATGAACGGCGAGGCCGCACGCGGGCTGTGGCGGTGCAGGGCGTGGGCCACCAGTTCTTTACCGGTGCCGGACTCGCCGTTGATCAGCACGGTGATGTTGGAGTGGCTCAGGCGGCCGATGGCGCGAAACACTTCCTGCATCGCCGGTGCTTCGCCGATGATTTCCGGGGTGCGGGTCAGGGTCGGTGCGACCTCCAGGCCCTGTTGTTCCTGAGCGTGCTGGTTGGCGCGCTTGACCAGCGACACGGCTTCGTCGACATCGAACGGCTTGGGCAGGTACTCGAACGCGCCGCCTTGATAGGAGGCGACAGCGCTGTCCAGATCGGAGTGAGCGGTCATGATGATCACCGGCAGCCGCGGGTGCTGCTCGCGGATCCGCGCCAGCAGGTCCAGGCCGCTGGCGCCGGGCATGCGGATATCGGAGATGATCACGTCCGGCTGCTGGCGCGCGAGGCGGCTCATCACGCCATCGGCACTGTCGAAGCTCTGGGTGGTCATGCCTTCCTGTTGCAGGGCTTTTTCCAGAACCCAACGGATAGAACGGTCGTCATCGACGATCCACACGGTTTCACTACGGCTCATGTCGATGTGGCTCCTTGTTCCAGTGGCAGAAAGATCGAGAACGTGGTGTGGCCGGGGTGGCTGTCACACTCGATCAGGCCCTGGTGCTGGCTGATGATGTTCTGGGTGATGGCCAGGCCCAGCCCGGTACCGTCCGGACGGCCGCTGACCATGGGAAAGAAGATGGTTTCCTGGAGTTCCGCCGGAATGCCCGGGCCGTTGTCGATGATCTCGATCTTGGTCACCAGACGATGGCGGACGTGGCCGATGGTGAACTGGCGCATGGCGCGGGTGCGCAGGCTGATGCGGCCCAGGCGCAGCTCGTTCTGGCTGCTGATGGCCTGCATCGCGTTGCGGACGATGTTCAACACCGCCTGAATCATTTGTTCGCGGTCGATCAGGACGTCGGGAATGCTCGGGTCGTAATCGCGCACCAGCGTGATGCAGCCCTGGCTTTCGGCCTCGACCAATTGGCAGACGCGCTCCAGCACTTCGTGGACGTTGCACAGGGCCAGCGACGGCAGTTTGTTCGAACCGAGCATGCGGTCGACCAGATTGCGCAGGCGGTCGGCCTCCTCGATGATCACGTTGGTGTAGTCGCGCAGGCTGTCTTCCGGCAGTTCCCGGGCCAGCAGTTGCGCGGCACCGCGGATGCCACCGAGCGGGTTCTTGATCTCGTGGGCCAGGCCGCGCACCAGCATCTTGCTGGTTTCCTGCTTCGACAGCTGGGCCTCTTCCTTGGTGATCCGCAACAAGCGGTCACGGGGATGGACTTCCAGCAGAAGCAGGGTCGCGCCGTTGCTGAGGATCGGCGTCACCGCGTAATCAACGGTCAGGGTCTGGCCGGTGAGGGCGGTCAGCATCGCTTCGCGCTTGGTGAACGGGTGCGCCTGCTCCACCGCCTGGCGCAATGAATTGAGCGCCTCGGTGGACTCGGTGAACAGCTCGCTGATGAACTGCCCATGGCTGCGCTGACCGCTGATGGCCAGCAGCATCTCCGCCGCCGGGTTCATGTACTCGAGGCGCAATTCGCTGTCGAGCAGGATGGTGGCGGTGGTCAGGTTGTCGAGTAGCAAGCGATGCAGTGCGTCACTGATGGTCATGAGGACCTCTTTTGGAGCATGGCGCGCGCAGGGATACAGCGCTGATGCGAGGAAAATGCAAAAACCAAACCAAGGCTCCGAAAAGAAGCGCTCAACCCCTGAAACGGGCGTTTGACGCTCGTTTGCGTGGCAGTCAAACCGCTCTGGCGGGTACTTTCGAACCAAAATGGGTTGGAATGTGAGTACGGTGCAGCGTATTGCACCAATATAGTGCGCAAAGCTGAACGGCGTCAGAAGAAACGCAGGAAAGGATTTTTCGGTTCGGCGGGTTTGTCTTTCAGCGGGCATTCCGGGCGAACGCCGTAGTCGGCGCTGACGCACGGTTTGACCTGACGCTTCTGCGCCAGGGAGATGCGTTGCATGTGGAACGGCTGGTTGGCGGTTTTCTCCACGGTTCGGCCCTGAGCATCGAGGATCTCCACCGACAGGTTGTGGCTGCCGCGATCGATATTGCTCAGCGGGAACACCGGACTCAGGCCGGGTTCGCCGACGGCCTGGCCATCCAGCAGCAGGCGATACAGATGACCTCTTTGCAGGCCCGGCTCGCTGGTGACGCTGACAATCAGCTCGCCGGCGCTGCTGCGAATGGTCGCGTCCGGCTCGGGGATCAGCACGCGCAGCATGTCGTAATGGAACAGCGGCGGCTCTGTTGATTTCTTCGAAGGCGTGACGGGTGCAGCGGCGGTCGGATTCGAGGCCATGCGATTGCTGGTGGCCAGCGGCACACGCTTGGCGTTGCCGCGCGGTTGATCGGTGTAGACGCGATTACCCTGTGCGTCGATGTAAGTGAACACTTCGGCCGATGCGCCAAACGCGATCAGAAACAGGCACAGGGCAATCAATCCCCGCGTCATGGCTTGTGCACCCGCTGCACGGTGAACACCACCGCAGGGCTCTGCTGAATGATCGCCTCGCCATTGATCACCTGCACCGCCAGCCGATGCTCGCCCCGGTCGACGTTCACCAGTTGCAGGATCGGCACATTGCTCGGCTGGCCATAAGGCGCGTCGTCCAGCAGCAGACGCAATTGATGCGGCGGTTGCAGGCGGGGCTTGATCAGCACACTGACCGTGAAGGTGCCGTTGTTGGCGCGCAGGGCTTCTTCGGTGGGCAGGCCGGTCAGCTCCAGCACTTCATAGGCATTGCGCGCAGGCTCACGACTGGCCGTATCTGACGACGGCGCATTCGGTGCTTGAGGCTGGACGCTGTTGAGCGGCGGCAACTCCACCGACTGTGCCTGCACGCCGTCCGGCGCATGATCGCTGTACACCGTGTTGCCGCTGGCATCGGTGTACTTGTAGATCTGCGCGGCGGCGGGCAGGGCGATCAGCAGCAGGAAGAAAAAACCACGACTCATGGATTCGACCGATCAACAATGAGATTGGCTTGCAGCATAGGCCAGGGGCGGCGGTAAGCCCAATCGGGACAATATCCGCTCACACAAACCGTTCAGGATTTATTGTGCGGCGCCAGGCGCAACGGCATTCTCGCGGGCGCCGGACAGGACGCCTGCCTTGTAGTGCTCGATCAGGACCGGCGCACCCTTGGTGTCGACTTCGCGCAACTCGCCTTCCTTTACGTCGTCAACAAAGTTGACGTTGAGGATGTGGCCATTGTCGAGCCTGGTCACCCAGAGGCCTTGGCGTTTGTCATCGCGATATTCACCGCGCTCGGTAGTGCCACGAACAGTCAATTCGCTGAGGCCGTTGAGTTGGCCGTGGGCATAGGTCTGGAATCCGGTGGCGACCCATTCCATGTCGTCGTGGTTGAGAAGCTGCCAACGACCCTCGCGCAAATCATTGTGGAATTCGCCCTCCAGCGTTTGCCCATCCTGGTACAGCGTCCACTGGCCCTCTCGTTTGCCCTCTACGAAATTGCCGGACTCCGAATATTTCTCGTCTTTGGAAGAAGACCACGGGCCGATCCGCACACCCTGCTTGTAGGCACCTTGGGCCGAGAGCGAGCCGGAATCATAAGACACCGATTGGCCGTCTTCGCTGCCGGTGAATTTAGCCGGTTCGGTTTCCCAGGCAATACGCCTCACCCGATAGTTGTAGAGCGTGCGCTTGCCCTCGACGAGCGTCTCGTCGAGCCATCGCCAGAAAGTAACGGTAAGGAACCGGCCGTTTTTTTCCTGATAGGTCTTCTTGAAGAAGTAAGGTTCATCATCTGGCGTCGGGTCGCTCAGTGGGTCGTAGTACTGGCCGTAAAAGCTCACCAGTTTCCCTTGGCTGAAATCGAGCTGGTCGAATTCCGGTATGCCGGACTCTTCAAGGAAGAGGCTGTAGTTGAGCGGGGTGATTTGGCTCAGAGCCTTCTTGATGGTCAGGGCGTCGAGGTGTTTGCGACCTTCGGCGATGCGGTCCAGCGCCGTCTGCAATCGCGTGACGCGGCTGTAGAGGCGGTCGTTGGCGTTGTATTTGTAGGCGTAGATTTTGTAGCGGTCGTTTTGCCGAAAAAGCACGAAGCGGGTCGGATCCTCACTGTCGAGCGACATGAGAAAAACCGACTCGATGCTCGCCTGGCCGAAGTCATCAAGCAATTGCGGACGTTCGCCCGGTGTCTCGCAACGGCAGTAATAGCCTTTGACGCCGTTCGTTTCCTTGATGAACGCCAGAGTCATCGAGCTTTCCTGCAAGCCCTGGATCAGCGGGTGAGCCAGCGGCTTGTTTTCATAGAACTCGGCTGCGCCGACTGTCGAGCAGGCGAGGCCGGCCATCAGGGCGATAGCCCGTAACCACTTCATGCGAATCCCTTCGTCAAGGCGCCGGTCGTGGCGCGAAAGCGGCGGATTATCCATGGATGAGCGGGCATAAAAAAGGCCTCCCGAAGGAGGCCTCTTTTTGTCACGCCGCGTAGCGCGGCGCTACCGGATCAGCAGCTGTAGTACAGCTCATATTCCAGTGGGTGTACGAAGGTGCGGACCTTGATTTCTTCTTCGGATTTCAGCGCGATGTAAGCGTCGATGAAGTCGTCGGAGAACACGCCGCCCTTGGTCAGGAACGCACGGCCCTTGTCCAGCTCTTCCAGGGCTTCTTTCAGGCTGCCGCAAACTTGCGGGATCTCTTTCGCCTCTTCAGGCGGCAGGTCGTACAGGTTCTTGTCGGCAGCATCGCCTGGGTGGATCTTGTTCTGGATACCGTCCAGACCGGCCATCAGCAGCGCTGCGAACGCCAGGTACGGGTTGGCAGCCGGATCCGGGAAGCGGGCTTCGATACGACGGCCTTTCGGGCTGTTGACGTAAGGAATACGGATCGAGGCGGAACGGTTGCGAGCCGAGTAGGCCAGCATGACCGGCGCTTCGAAGCCTGGCACCAGACGCTTGTAGGAGTTGGTGGCCGGGTTGGTGAAGCCGTTCAGGGCCTTACCGTGCTTGATGATGCCGCCGATGAAGTACAGGGCGGTGTCGGACAGGCCGGCATAGCCTTCACCCGCGAAGGTGTTCTTGCCATCTTTGGAGATGGACATGTGAACGTGCATGCCCGAACCGTTGTCGCCGTACAGCGGCTTCGGCATGAAGGTCGCGGTGCGGCCGTAAGCGTCGGCAACGTTGTGTACAACGTATTTCAGGGTCTGGGTTTCGTCGGCTTTCTTCACCAGGGTGTTGAACTTGACGCCGATTTCGTTCTGGCCGGCAGTTGCCACTTCGTGGTGGTGAACTTCAACGGTCAGGCCCATTTCTTCCAGTGCGTTGCACATGGAGGTGCGGATTTCGTGGTCGTGGTCGAACGGCGGAACCGGGAAGTAGCCGCCTTTCACGCCTGGACGGTGGCCTTTGTTGCCGCCTTCCACGTCCTGGTCGGACATCCACGAGCCTTGCTCGGAGTAGATCTTGAACATCGAACCGGAGATGTCGGACTTGAACTTCACTTCGTCGAAGATGAAGAACTCTGGCTCTGGGCCGGCGAATACGGTGTCACCGATACCGGTGGTCTTCAGGTATTCCTCGGCGCGGCGGGCGATGGCGCGCGGGTCGCGATCGTAACCTTGCATGGTCGAAGGTTCGATGATGTCGCAGACCAGGATCAGGGTCGGCTCTTCGGTGAACGGGTCCAGAACGGCGGTTTCGTCGTCCGGCAGCAGGATCATGTCGGAGGCTTCGATGCCTTTCCAGCCAGCGATGGAGGAACCGTCGAACATCTTGCCAACTTCGAAGAAGTCGTCTTCCAGCGCATCGCGAGCCGGCATGGTCACGTGGTGCTGAGTGCCTTTGGTGTCCGTGAAGCGCAGATCAATCCACTTGACGTCATGATCTTTGATGAGTTGAACCGACTTCGACATAGTGTCCTCCGGGTGAATTAGGGCGGGTAGTGGATGCCCTTAATAGTGGTGATGCCGGCGCGAATACTCTGCCAAGGCAACCTGCCTCACAAGGGAGCAAATTGCATGCCAGTGCCCCAGCATGGGTTTTTTGCCCCAAATTCACGCTTCTAAAGGTCGAAAGCGCCTTAGAGGCGAAAATCTCGCCCTTTAATGTAGCGCTCAAATCGCAAAACGACCCGTTTTGGTGCGTGCAAAACCTTCTGCACATTAACTGGTTAAACCTTGAGCAATTTCCGCTATAATCCGCGCCCCCCTTTTTCGGCTGGCCCTGCGCGCGCTGTTTTCATGAAACTAATCGTAAAAGTCTTCCCCGAGATCACCATCAAAAGCCGACCTGTCCGGACGAAATTCATCCGCCAGCTGGCCAAGAACATCCGCACCGTGCTCCGCGACCTGGACCCGGCCGTGGTGGTGAACGGTGTGTGGGACAATCTCGAGCTGGAAACCCGCGTCACCGACCCCAAGGCCCTGAAAGAGATGGGCGAACGCCTCACCTGCATGCCGGGCATCGCGCACTTTCTGCAGATCGACGAGTACCCGCTGGGTGACTTCGACGACATCACCGAGAAGTGCAAACAGCACTACGGCGATGCGCTGGCCGGGAAGATCTTCTCGGTGCGCTGCAAGCGTGCGGGCAAGCATGCGTTCAGCTCGATGGACGTCGAAAAATACGTCGGCAGCAAGCTGCGCCGTGAGTGCGGTGCCGCCGGAATCGACCTGAAACAGCCGGAAATCGAAGTCCGCATTGAAGTTCGCGACAAACGGTTGTTCGTGATCCACAGCCAGCACAATGGCATCGGCGGCTACCCGCTCGGTGCGCTGGAGCAGACGCTGGTGCTGATGTCCGGCGGCTTTGACTCGACGGTTGCCGCGTACCAGATCCTTCGTCGCGGCCTGATGACGCACTTCTGCTTCTTCAATCTGGGCGGTCGTGCCCACGAATTGGGCGTCATGGAAGTCGCGCATTTCATCTGGAAGAAGTACGGCAGCTCGCAACGCGTGCTATTTGTCAGTGTTCCGTTCGAAGAAGTATTGGGCGAAATTCTCGGCAAGGTCGACGACAGTCATATGGGCGTCGTATTGAAGCGTATGATGTTGCGCGCAGCGTCGAGCATTGCCGAACGCCTGCACATCGATGCGCTGGTCACCGGCGAAGCGATTTCCCAGGTGTCGAGCCAGACGTTGCCGAACCTGTCGGTCATCGATTGCGTCACCGACAAGCTGGTGCTGCGACCGCTGATCGTCGCCCACAAGCAGGACATCATCGACACGGCCGACCAGATCGGTACCGGTGATTTCGCCCGGCACATGCCGGAATACTGCGGCGTCATCTCGGTCAACCCGAAGACCGCCGCCAAGCGTGGCCGGGTCGAGCACGAAGAGCAGGAATTCGACATGGCGGTGCTCGAGCGTGCGCTCGCAAACGCCAGACTGGTGCCGATCGATCGGGTGATCGACGAATTGGGCCAGGATTTGCAGATCGAAGAAGTCAGCGAAGCGCTGGCCGGTCAGATCGTCATCGACATCCGTCACCCGGATGCCGCCGAGGATGACCCGCTGGAGCTCGCTGGCATAGAGGTACAGACGATGCCGTTCTACGCAGTGAACGCTCGTTTCAAGGAACTGGACCCTACTCGCCAGTACCTGCTGTATTGCGACAAAGGCGTGATGAGTCGCCTGCATGCTCACCATTTGCTCAGTGAGGGGCATGCCAATGTGCGCGTTTATCGACCGAGCTAAGTGCCCGGGGCTGTTTGCCTGTGGCCTGCGTCACCGGCCCCCCGACACCGCCGTCAAGCTGTAACGGCCATGCCGGACACTACTGTCAATCGCTGCCAAGACTTGTCAGCAAACCGAATCCTCTGATCGAGATACACAAGTGATCGAAAATCTACGCAACATCGCCATCATTGCCCACGTTGACCATGGTAAGACCACCCTGGTAGACAAACTCCTGCGTCAATCCGGCACCCTGGAGCGCAACGAGCTCAACGACGAGCGCGTGATGGACTCCAACGACCAGGAAAAAGAGCGCGGCATTACCATTCTGGCGAAAAACACCGCCATCAACTGGAACGGCTACCACATCAACATCGTGGACACCCCGGGCCACGCCGACTTCGGCGGCGAAGTCGAGCGCGTAATGTCCATGGTTGACTCCGTGCTGCTGCTGGTCGACGCTCAAGACGGCCCTATGCCGCAAACCCGTTTCGTGACCAAGAAGGCTTTCGAAGCCGGCCTGCGTCCAATCGTGGTCATCAACAAGGTTGACCGTCCGGGCGCGCGTCCTGATTGGGTTCTGGACCAGATCTTCGATCTGTTCGACAACCTGGGCGCCACCGAAGAACAACTGGACTTCCAGGTTGTTTACGCTTCGGCCCTGAACGGCATCGCCGGTCTGGACCACACCGCCATGGGCGAAGACATGACCGCGCTGTACCAGGCGGTAGTCGACCACGTTCCGCCTCCGGCTGTTGACCGTGACGGTCCGTTCCAGATGCAGATCTCCGCTCTGGACTACAACAGCTTCCTGGGTGTTATCGGTGTTGGCCGTATCGCTCGTGGTCGCGTCAAGCCGAACACCCCGGTTGTCGCTATCAGCGCCGACGGCAAGCGCCGCAACGGTCGTATCCTGAAGCTGATGGGTCACCACGGTCTGCACCGCGTTGACGTTGAAGAAGCAGCAGCTGGCGACATCGTCTGCATCAGCGGTTTCGACGAGCTGTTCATCTCCGACACCCTGTGCGACATCAACAACGTCGAGGCGATGAAGCCTCTGACCGTTGACGAGCCAACCGTTTCCATGACCTTCCAGGTAAACGACTCGCCATTCTGCGGTAAAGAAGGCAAGTTCGTGACCTCCCGTAACATCAAGGATCGTCTGGACAAAGAGCTGCTGTACAACGTTGCACTGCGCGTTGAAGAAGGCGACTCGGCTGACAAGTTCAAGGTATCCGGCCGTGGTGAGCTGCACCTCTCGGTACTGATCGAAACCATGCGTCGCGAAGGCTTCGAGCTGGCCCTGGGCCGTCCTGAAGTGATCATCCGTGAAGTTGACGGCGTGAAGCAGGAACCGTTCGAAAACGTGACCATCGACATCCCTGAAGAATCCCAGGGCAAGGTCATGGAAGAAATGGGTCTGCGTAAAGGCGACCTGAGCAACATGGTGCCGGATGGCAAAGGCCGTGTTCGTCTGGAATACAACATCCCTGCTCGCGGTCTGATCGGTTTCCGTAACCAGTTCCTGACCCTGACCAACGGTGCTGGCATCCTGACCTCGATCTTCGACCGTTACGCTCCAGTGAAGTCGGGCCACATGTCCGGCCGTCAGAACGGCGTTCTGGTTTCGGTTGAAACCGGCAAGGCACTGACCTACTCCCTGGAAACCCTGCAGGCTCGTGGCAAGCTGTTCGTAGAACACGGCCAGGAGATCTACAACGGTCAGATCGTTGGTCAGAACTCCCGCGACAACGACCTGGGTGTGAACCCTACCAAAGGCAAGAAGCTCGACAACATGCGTGCTTCGGGTAAAGACGAAACCATCGCTCTGGTCCCACCTGTTCGCTTCACCCTGGAACAGGCTCTGGAATACATCCAGGAAGACGAGCTGTGCGAAGTGACTCCTAAGTCCATCCGTCTTCGCAAGAAGATCCTGGACGAAAGCGAGCGTACCCGCGCTGCCAAGAAAGCCAAGGCGTAATTTAGCCCAGGCTTAAAAAAACGCCCCCGGTCGAGAGACCGGGGGCGTTTTTGTTTGTCCGGGATTTATGCGGTGTTTGTGCGGGCCCCATCGCTGGCAAGCCAGCTCCCACAGGGTTTTGGGGTGGAACACAATTTATTCGATCACCAGCAACCTTTGTGGGAGCTGGCTTGCCAGCGATGGCGGCCGATCAGCCGCCGAACATTTCAAGCGGGATCAGAAGCGCTCGATCGACCGCGAATTCTGCACCCGTTCCACTTCCTTCGGCTTGTACGCGCAGTAACCCGGGCGCGGGCCGATCTTCGGGTGGTTGCGGCAGGTGTCCGGGCGCTTGTCATAAATGGTGCACAGGCGGCTCTTGCGATCCAGGTAGTAGCAATCGTTGTTGCTCATGCGCTGCAGGGTGAAGATCCCCGACTTCTGGTTGAAGCGCTCGACCAGGCCTTCCTTCTGCAGACGCTTGGCGATGTTCTTCGGCGGATCGCCCAGTTCGAACTCGTCGACCACACCGATGCGCACCAGATCCTTGATCTTGACCTCGACCGGCAGCGTGCAGCAGCTGGAAACGCACGAGCCGCACATCGGGGCCGAATATTTGGCCCAGGTATCGAGACGGTCGATCTCGGCTGCGGCGATCAGGTTGGGCTTCATCATCGGTGTTTACCAGGCGTGTGCATCAGGGCGCGCGATCATACCGGGACTGGTGGATTTTTGAACAACCTTTCGCCAGATTTTTTCTTCACGCGCGAACATCGTCCGACAATTCGGCACGGCCCCTGCATTCATTACCGCATTCGCCAGGGTATTGCCGGACGAAGTCTCACTCTCAGGAAAAACTGCCGAACCAGAGTCCCTACCGTCGGTCAGACCGTCTAGGCTCTGACAATTCCCCGCTCGCTCGAGGTCCTATCGATGACTCAAGAACCACTAGTTCGCGAAGCAGAGGTGGCCGCATTCCGCGACGCCGTCCTGACCAAACTCACCTACGCGGTGGGCAAAGACCCGGATCACGCCTTCGACCATGACTGGTTCGAAGCCATCGCCCTGGCGGCGCGCGATCACATGGTCGAGCACTGGATGGACCACACCCGGCAGATCTATCGCAAAGGCCAGAAGCGGGTGTATTACCTCTCGCTGGAATTCCTCATCGGCCGCTTGCTGTACGACAGCCTGAGCAACCTCGGTCTGCTGGACGTCGCCCGTGAAGCGCTGACCGAACTGGGCGTCGATCTGGAGCGCATCCGCATCCTGGAGCCTGATGCGGCGCTGGGCAACGGTGGTCTCGGACGGCTGGCGGCGTGCTTCATGGAAAGCATGTCGACCCTCGGCATCGCCGGCCACGGCTACGGCATTCGTTATGAGCACGGGTTGTTCCGCCAGGCCATCGTCGACGGCTGGCAGCAGGAACAGACCGAGCACTGGCTGGATTTCGGCAACCCCTGGGAGTTCGAGCGGCCCGAGGTGGTCTATCCGATCGGCTTTGGCGGCAGCGTCGAAACCGTCACCGATGCCAGCGGCAAGTCCCGACAAGTCTGGCATCCGGCGGAAACCGTCCGGGCAATCGCCTATGACACTCCGGTGGTCGGCTGGCGCGGGGCGAGCGTCAACACCTTGCGCCTGTGGCGGGCTCGGGCGATGGAGGACCTGCACCTGGAGCGCTTCAATGCCGGTGACCACCTCGGCGCCGTCGCCGAAGTGGCCCGGGCCGAAAGTATCTCTCGCGTGCTTTACCCGGCGGACAGCACCGAAGCCGGACAGGAACTGCGCCTGCGTCAGGAATACTTCTTCGTCGCCGCGTCGCTTCAGGATTTGCTGCGCCGCCATCGCAACATGCACACCTCGGTGCTGACCCTCGGCGATCACGCGGCGATCCAGCTCAACGACACGCACCCCTCGATCGCCGTCGCCGAACTGATGCGCCAATTGGTCGACGTCTACGACGTGGCCTGGGACGCGGCGTGGCAAGTCACCGTCGATACGCTGTCGTACACCAACCACACGCTGCTGCCCGAAGCCCTCGAAACCTGGCCGGTGGGGCTGATGGAACGCATGCTGCCGCGGCACATGCAGATCATTTACCTGATCAACGCCCAGCACATCGATTCGCTGCGGGCCAAGGGCATCCACGATTTCGACGTGCTGCGCGCGGTGTCGCTGATCGAGGAAGACAACGGCCGTCGGGTGCGCATGGGCAACCTCGCGTTTCTCGGTTCCCACAGCGTCAACGGCGTGTCCGGGCTGCACACGCAGCTGATGCGCAAAACCGTGTTCGCCGAACTGCACAAGCTGTATCCGGAGCGGATCAACAACAAGACCAATGGCATCACCTTCCGCCGCTGGCTGTACCAGGCCAACCCGGAACTGACGTCGATGCTGGTCGATTCTCTCGGCGCGGATGTTCTGGATAATCCGGAGCAGCGTCTGCTCGATCTTGAACCGTTCGCCGAAAAACCCGCCTTCCGCAAAGCCTTCGCCGAGCAACGGTTGCACAGCAAAAAGGCCCTGGCTTACCTGATCCATGAACGGCTGGGGATCGCGGTCAATCCGGCGGCCATGTTCGACGTGCAGGTCAAACGGATCCACGAATACAAACGTCAGTTGCTCAACCTCATGCATACGGTCGCGCTGTACCAAGCGATCCGCGCCGAGCCGGAAGTCGACTGGGTGCCGCGCGTGAAGATCTTCGCCGGCAAGGCAGCGGCGAGTTATCACCAGGCCAAGCTGATCATCAAACTGACCAACGACATCGCCCGGGTGGTGAACAACGACCCGACCGTGCGCGGCCTGCTCAAAGTGGTGTTCCTGCCCAACTACAACGTCAGCCTGGCGGAAAGCATCATTCCGGCGGCGGACTTGTCGGAGCAGATTTCCACCGCCGGTTTCGAGGCCTCGGGCACCAGCAACATGAAGTTCGGCCTGAACGGTGCGCTGACCATCGGCACCCTCGACGGCGCCAACGTGGAGATGTGCGAAAACATCTGCGCCGAGCACATGTTCATCTTCGGTCTCAGCGCCCAGCAGGTCGAAGCGCGCAAGCAGAACCATGAGTTCAGCGCCTTGCCGGATATTGCCGCCTCCCATCGCCTCAACGATGTGTTGCAGGCGATTCGCAGCGGGGTGTTCTCGCCGGACGACACGTCGCGCTACACCGGGCTGATCGATTCGCTGGTGGATTACGACCGGTTCTTCGTCTGCGCCGATTTCGACTCCTACTGGGATGCGCAGATGCGAGTCGATGCCCATTGGCACGACGCCAACAGCTGGTGGCGTTCGGCGGTGCTGAACACCTCGCGCATGGGCTGGTTCTCCTCCGACCGGACAATCCGCGAGTACGCCACGGATATCTGGAAGGCACTGGAGTAACTTTTAGCGACAAATGTGCGCCCGGCCCCACGATTGTTGGGCCGGGCCGATATACTGAGCCTTGGTTCCGCCCCGTCACGGGGCTGCTCAGGGATATCGACCATGCAATGGATGTTCATGTTGATCGGGCTGCTGCTCGGCTGGCTGCTCGACGAGTCGTTCAGCGATGCGCTGTTGGGCGCGCTGCTGGGGCTCGCCATCGGGCAGGCGATGCGTATCGCGCGGCTCGGTTCACAGGCTGCCGAGCAACAGCGTCAGCTGGATCACGCGAAGATCGCGTTGCAGGGCGTCGAACAGCGACTGTTTCTGCTGGAGGGCGCTCCGGCGCATTCGCCAGCGCCGCCGAGTGTCGCGCCGGCCAGCGAAACGATCGTTGAACCCGTCACGGTATTTGAACAACCCTCTGCCGCAGAACCCGAGCTGGTCTGGGAACTGCCACCCGAACTCGAACCTGTCGCCGTCGCCGCCAGCGAACTCAATCAGCCGCTGCCGGTCGATGCCTGGCGCCCGGACCCCGTCACCCGCGAATCACAACCGCCCGCCGAACCTCGTGGCCCGAACCTTATCGAGCGCGGCATCAGCGCGGCGCGCAACTGGCTGTTCGGTGGCAACACCGTGCTGCGGGTCGGCGTGGTGCTGTTGTTTTTCGGTCTGGCGTTCCTGCTGCGCTACGCCACCGAAGGCATGGTGGTGCCGATCGAATTGCGTTACGCCGGGGTCGCGGCGGCAGCGCTGGGATTGCTGGCGCTGGGTTGGTGGTTGCGCCATCGCAACAGCAGCTACGCCTTGATGCTGCAAGGCACCGGGATCGCGGTGTTGTACCTGACGGTGTTTGCGGCGATGCGCCTGCACCCGCTGCTCGATCCGTCTGCCGCGCTGGGATTGCTGGTGGCAGTGACGGTGTTCTCGGCCATTCTGGCCATCACCCAGGATTCCCTCGCCCTGGCCTGCGTTGCCGCGCTGGGCGGTTTCGCTGCGCCGATCCTGACCTCCACCGGCGCCGGCAATCATGTCGCGCTGTTCAGTTATTTCGCGCTGCTCAACGCCGGCATCCTGGCCATCGCCTGGTTCAAGGCGTGGCGCGTGCTCAACCTGATCGGCTTCGTTGGGACCTTCGGCATCGGTTTCGCCTGGGGCTTGCGTTCCTACACGCCAGAGCTGCTGTGGAGCACCGAGCCGTTCCTGATGCTGTTCTTCCTGATGTACCTGGCCATCGGCCTGCTGTTCGCCCGACGCAAGTTGCTGGACATGCCGGACGCCCCGGCGGATGGCGATCGTGAGGCGCTGCTGCACTGGTCGGCGCGCAAAGGCGACTACGTCGATGGGACGATGCTGTTCGGTCCGCCGTTGGTGGGTTTCGGCCTGCAATTCGCGCTGGTCCAGCATCTGGAATTCGCCGCTGCGTTCAGTGCGTTGGCGCTGGGCATGATTTATATGGCCCTCGCCAAAGTGCTGATGGGTGGCCGCGCATTGTTGCTGGGCGAGACTTGCCTGGCGCTGGGGGTGATTTTCGCCAGCCTGGCGATTCCGCTGGGGCTGGATGCGCGCTGGACATCCGCCGCCTGGGCGGTGGAGGGCGCGGGGATTTTCTGGCTGGGCTTGCGTCAGCAACGGCCGTTGGCCCGGGCCTTCGCGTTGCTGCTGCAACTGGGTTCGGCGCTTGCGTTTCTCAGTCAGTTGCGCGTTGGCGAAAGCAGTCTGCTCGACGGAGCGCCGCTGGGATCATTGATGCTCGGCGCGGCGTTGCTGTTCAGCTTCTATCAATTGCGCAAGGCGTCGCCGGAGCAAACCTCGCCGTGGGAGCGTCAGGGCTTGCCGGTGCTGGCGTGTCTGGGGCTGACCTTCCTGTATCTGCTGGCGCCGCTGTTTTTCTTCACCCACGGCACGGCGATCAGTTGGGCATTGGCCGGTCTGGTGACCTTGTTCGTCGGCTTGCGCCTGCAATCGCGCACCTTCCTGTTCACCGCGTTTGCCGTGCAACTGCTGGGCGGTGCGTTGTTCCTGTTGCGCCTGCAAGGGGCGGGCGAGGATTCGGCGGCCGTGTTCAGCGCCGGTTGGAGCGGTCTGCTCAGCGCATCGCTGATCGGTCTGGCACTGATCGCCGGCATGCTGCTGGCGGCGCGTGACGAGATGGTGCGCAGCGATGTTCGTCTGCTGCGCGGATTGTCGGTGGTGCTGCTGGCGGGTCTGGTGCTGATCAATCTGGCGGTGTTGTTCGTGCTGCCATGGCAGACCGCGAGTGCGGTGTGGGCGGCCAGTGGCTTGCTGATCATCTGGCTCAGCCTGTACCTCAAGCAGCGCGTGAGTTTTGTTTTCGGTCTGCTGTTGCAACTGATCGGCGGCGCAGCGTTTTTGCTGGCCGGCCCCGAGTTGCTCGGGCCGTTGTCCAGCGAGGGTCTGCGACCGCTGGCCCATGGCGGGTTCTGGACGCCACTGGTGTTGGGGCTGGCGGCGATGATCGGGGCGTGGCGCCTGCAACTGGGCAATCACGCCTCGGCGTTCGACGTGCTGAGCCTGCAGCGCCTGTCCGAAGTATTGCTGGTGTGGGGCGCCGGTTGGTGGGCGCTGGCGTGGGTCAGCGAAGTGCTGCGGTTTGCGCCGCTGAATCTGCAGGCGCCGCTGTTGCTGCTGGTGGCCGCGCTGAGCGTCGCGTTGTGGACGCTGTTGGCACTGCGCCTGAAATGGCCGTCGCTCGGGTTGTTCTGCACCGTGCTGATTCCGGCGGCCGGACTGGTGTTGCTCGGTGCGTGGCATTCTCGCTTTCACCCGGCGGCGGATTTCGGCTGGCTGGCCTGGGCGGCGGTGTTCGTTGTGCATTTCATCAGCCTGCGGCGTCTGGCGCCGATGTTGCCGGCGCGGGCCTTGAGCACGGCGCATGTGCTCGGTTGCTGGCTGCTGATCGGCGTGCTGGCGCTGGAGTTGCGCTACGGCCTGCTGCTGTTGTCCGAGCAATACAACGCCTGGCGCTGGCTGGGCTGGGCGATTCTGCCGAGCGTGTATCTGTTGCTGATGGCTGCGCCGCGTAATTGGCCATGGCCGGTGGCGGCGTTCCCTCGCGAATACCGCCTGTACGCGGCGGCGCCGCTGGCGGTGCTGATGCTGGTCTGGTTCTGGCTGGCCAATGGCGTGAGTGATGGCAACGCCGAACCGCTGCCTTATGTGCCGCTGCTCAACCCGCTGGAATTGGGTCTGCTGTTTGCGCTGTTCGGTGTCTACGTCTGGTCGCGCAGCGCCGTGGCCGAGCTGTCGATCCGTCAGGATTACGCGGCTTACGCGACGCAAATGATTGCCGGTGTTTCGCTGTTCGCGTTCTGCACCGCGCTGGTTACCCGCGCCGCGCATCATTGGGCGGGTATTCCGTTCGAGCTGGATCTGCTGCTCGAATCGATGCTGGTGCAGGCCGGTCTGTCCATCGTCTGGACGCTGATGGCGCTCGGGCTGATGATCGGCGGGCACCTGCGCCATCGCCGCGAAGTTTGGCTGATCGGCGCGGCGCTGATTGCGCTGGTGGTGGCCAAACTGATTTTTGTCGAATTGAGCAACCGTGGCGGACTGGCCCGGATCGTCTCGTTCATCGGCGTCGGCGTGTTGCTGCTGGTGGTGGGCTATTTTGCGCCGCTGCCGCCCAAACGCGTCGACGCTGCACCGGCGGCGGACAAACCGGCCCCGGAAACCGAAGGAGTGTCGTCTTGAGTCGCAAGCTTAATCTCGGGTGGCTGTTGCTGGGCGTGGCCATGACGGCCGGCGCCCAGGAAAAACCGGCGGACTTCGCCGCGCAGGTGCCGTTGTCGGTCAGTGGTTCCGGTCCGTGGTATCGCCTCGAACTGCCGCTGAGCGTGCAGTTGCAGGCGCGCCAGACTGATCTCAGCGATCTGCGAGTGTTCAACGCCGCCGGAGAACCGCAGGCCTATGCGCTGGCCCGGGAATCAGCACAGACCCGCGACGACGGCCAGTTGCATGAGGTGAAGTGGTTCCCGCTGTACAACTCGGCGGATGCCACCGAGCGCGCGCCGAGCGTTCGCGTGCAATCCACCACCACCGGCACGCTGGTGGAAGTGCAGCCGTCCAGTCAGCTGGAAGCCGGGGAAGAAGTGCTGCGCGGCTGGCTGCTCGATGCCAGTGCGATCAAGGCGCCGTTGCAGCAACTGATCCTCGACTGGACCAGCGAGCGCGACGGCTTCCAGCGTTTCAGCATCGAAGCCAGTGATGATCTGCAGCACTGGCAACCCTGGGGCGAAGGCCAGGTCGCGCGCCTGACGTTTGCCGACGAACGGGTCGAGCAGCATGAAGTGGCGCTGCCGGGGCAATCGGCGCGGTATCTGCGTCTGCTGTGGGATTCGCCGGCTTCGGCGCCGGTGCTGACGTCTGCGCAACTGAAAAGCAGCGACCCGCGCAACCTGCCGCTGCCATTGCTCTGGTCGCCGGCGCTGGCCGGCAGCAGCGGCAAGGCCGGGGAATACACCTGGCAATTGCCGATGGGGCTGAACATCGAGCGGGTGCAGGTCGAACTGAAGCAGGCCAACAGCCTGGCACCGGTGACGCTGTCGGGGCGTCGCGAAAGCAGTCTGCCGTGGCAACCGCTGAGCAGCGGCTTGCTCTATCGTCTGACCCAGAACGGCCAGGACGTGGTGCAGAACGAATTGCAGCTCTACGGGCAGACCGTGCAGCAGTTGAAACTGACGGTCGACGAGCGCGGCGGCGGTCTCGGCGAGCAGGCGCCGAGCGTGAAATACGCGGTGCGCGCCACTCAGGTGATCTTCCTCGCGCGCGGCGAAGGACCGTACAGCCTGGCGCTGGGCAATCCGACCGTGAAGACGGCGAACCTGCCGCTGACCACGCTGATCCCCGACTTCAAACCGGAGAAACTGGCCACGTTGGGCAAGGCCACGGTGCAGGGCGAAGCGCTGGCGACCCAGACTTCGACGGCCACCACCTCGGCCACGGCGGACACCCACTGGAAGAAGTTCGGCCTGTGGGCGGTGTTGCTGCTCAGTGTGCTGTTTCTGGCGGCGATGGCGTTCAGTCTGCTGCGCAAGCCGCCGGCCAAGTCCTGAATATGACGGGTGTGGCCTCTACACCCGTCGGGTTTCCAACTACGCTGAATCCGGTGCCTGAACTCTCTCGGTTCGATCACGTCTGATAGCAGGAATTGCACCCGACGCACGTTACCGGGCGTCATTGCTCGCTACGGTTTCAGACTCCCTGTAAACTGCGCGGGTTTTTAGCCCCCCATTCCACCGGAGCCGTCCATGTCCCGCGTTACCCTGAGTCGCTATTTGATTGAGCAGACCCGCAGCAACAACACTCCTGCCGATCTGCGTTTCCTGATCGAAGTGGTGGCGCGTGCCTGTAAAGAAATCAGCCACGCCGTGTCCAAAGGCGCCCTGGGCGGTGTTCTGGGCAGCATGGGCACGGAAAACGTGCAAGGCGAAGTGCAGAAGAAGCTCGACGTGCTGTCGAACGAAATCCTGCTCGAAGCCAACGAATGGGGCGGTCACCTGGCCGGCATGGCGTCCGAAGAAATGGACAACGCCTACCAGATCCCGGGCAAATACCCGAAAGGCGCCTACCTGCTGGTATTCGACCCGCTGGACGGTTCGTCGAACATCGACATCAACGCTCCGGTCGGCACCATCTTCTCCGTGCTGCGTTGCCCGAACGAATACCTGAGCCAGAACGAAGCCCTGAACGAAAAGGCCTTCCTGCAGCCAGGTACCCAGCAGGTCGCGGCCGGTTACGCGATCTACGGTCCGCAAACCATGTTGATCCTGACCCTGGGTAACGGCGTGAAGGGTTTCACCCTGGACCGCGAAATGGGCAGCTTCGTCCTGACCCACGAAGACATCACCATTCCTGAATCTACCCAGGAATTCGCCATCAACATGTCCAACCAGCGTCACTGGGAAGCTCCGGTACAGCGCTACGTTTCGGAACTGCTGGCCGGTGAAGAAGGCCCGCTGAAAAAGAACTACAACATGCGTTGGGTCGCGGCGATGGTTGCCGACGTGCACCGCATCCTGACCCGTGGCGGTCTGTTCATGTACCCGCGCGACAGCCGCGAGCCGTCCAAACCGGGCAAACTGCGCCTGATGTACGAAGCCAACCCGATGTCGTTCCTGGTGGAACAGGCAGGCGGCGCTTCCACCGACGGTCACCAGCGCATTCTCGATATCAAGCCTGAAGGCCTGCACCAACGCGTAGCGGTGTTCCTCGGCTCGAAAGAAGAAGTCGCCCGCGCCACGGCGTACCACAAGGAATAAACCATGACCGCGCCCTGGCAGCCGTTGCTCGATTGGTGGTTCGGTCACTCCGAATCGGCAAAGGATGTAACGGCTGAAAAGGGCAAGTTGTGGTTCGGCAAGAAAGACAGCCAGGACCTCGAAGCGCGTGAGCGTTTCGGGGTCTTTGTCGATCAGGCCCTCGCTGGCGAATTGACCGAGTGGACGCAATGTCCCGAAGGTTGGCTGGCGGTGGTGTTGTTGCTCGATCAACTGCCGCGGATGATCTTTCGCGATACGCCCAAGGCTTTTTCCGGTGATCTACGGGCGCAGAAACTGGTTGCTCAGGGGATCGCTGCAGACTTCGATCGGCAGTTGAAACCGATCCAGCGACTCTTCATCTACCTCGTCTTCGAACACTGCGAAAACCTCGCGGTGCAGAATGAAGCGGTCTCGCGATTCATCGAACTGGTGGCTGAACAGCCGGAGGGGGAGCGCGAGGTGTTTGCCGACAACCTGGATTATGCCGAGCGGCATCAGCGAGTGATTGCGCGGTTTGGACGGTTTCCGCATCGCAATGCGGTGTTGGGGCGGGAGTCTACGGTTGAGGAGCTGGAGTTTCTTTCGCAGCCCGGGTCGAGTTTTTAGACTTTCACCGCAGTTGCCGGCCTCATCGCGGGCAAGCCCGCTCCCACAGGATCTTCGGTGTTCACACGGTTTGTGTTCCACCTTGGATACTGTGGGAGCTGGCTTGCCAGCGATGAGGTCAGTAGCCGCGACTTAGATCCGGAAACTGCCAACCAACTGCTTGAGTCGCGCAGCCTGCTGCTCCAGATCCGCACAAGCCCGCAACGTCGCCTGCAAGTTCTCCACGCCTTCCTGGTTCAGTGTGTTGATCTCGTTGATGTCGACGTTGATCGACTCGACCACCGCCGTCTGCTCTTCCGTCGCGGTCGCGACCGACTGGTTCATGCCGTCGATCTCGCCGATGCGCTGGGTCACGCTGCCCAGGCGTTCGCCGGCCTGGTTGGCGATGCCGACGCTGCTTTCGCTCTCGCGCTGGCTTTCGGTCATGATGCCGACCGCCTGACGCGCGCCGACTTGCAGCTCTTCAATCATCTTCTGCACTTGCTGCGCCGAGTCCTGGGTGCGGTGCGCCAGGTTGCGCACTTCGTCGGCGACCACGGCGAAACCGCGACCGGCCTCACCGGCACGGGCCGCTTCGATGGCGGCGTTGAGCGCCAGCAGGTTGGTCTGCTGGGAGATGCTGGTGATCACTTCCAGAATCTGCCCGATGTTCACGGTGTTGCTGTTCAGGGTTTCGATGTTGCCGCAGGAGTCGCTGATCTTCGCCGACAGTTGCTGCATCGCGTGGATGGTTTTATCCACAACCTGCTGGCCGTCTTCGGCCAGGCTTCGCGCGTCGCTTGAGTGCTGGGAGGCGAGGGCGGCGTTCTGGGCGATTTCCTGGGCGGCGGCGCCGAGCTGATTGATCGCGGCGGCCACGCTGTTGGTGCGCGAGGCTTGTTGGTCGGAGTTGAACATCGACGAGTTCGATGCAGCGACCACGCGCAGGGCGACTTCGTTGACCTGCCCGGTGGCCGAGGACACTTCGCGGATCGAAGTGTGGATACGCTCGACGAAACGGTTGAACGAGGTGCCCAGCGCGCCGAATTCATCGTTGCCGTGGATGGTCAGGCGTTTGGTCAGGTCACCTTCGCCTTCGGCGATGTCGTGCATGGCGCGGCCCATGGTCAGAAGCGGCTGCATCAGCACGCGGATCAGCATGCCGAGCAGGGCGATGATGATCACCACAGCAATGACCATCGCGATCAGCGCCGAGGTGCGGAATTCGCTGAGCATCGAGAACGCGGTGTCCTTGTCCAGCACCAGCGCCACGTACCAGTCGGCCGACGGCACGCCGTTGACGTGGGTGAAGGAGATCAACTGGGTCTTGCCGTCGAACTCGACTTCTTTCAGGCCCGGGCTGACTTTCGGCGCACCGTTGGGATAGGCCTCGGCCAGAGTCTTGAGCACCAGTTTGCTGTCCGGGTGGATCAGGATCTTGCCGTCGGCACCGACGATGAACGCGTGACCGTGGCCGCCGAAGTTCAGCGAGTTGATGATCGCGCTGACGCTCGACAGGTCAATGTCGGCGCCGGCCACACCGATCATCTGGCCCTGGCGCTGTACCGGGGTGGCGACGGTGATCACCAGTTTGCCCGACGAGGCGGCGATGTACGGTTCGGTGACGATGGTCTGTTGCGCAGCGTTGGCTGCCTTGTACCAGCCACGGGCGCGCGGATCGTAATCCGGCGCGCGGTTGCCGGCCGGGACCGAGAACATCACGCCGTCGGCACCGCCGAAGTAGCTGAGCTGGAAATTGCCGGTGTAGGCGGGCAGGTCGATGATGCGTTTCAGGCTGGCCGGGGCGTTGCCGTCGGCGACAACCTGCTGCGCCATCGATTGCAGCAACTGGATGCGGCTTTCCAGCCAGGTCTGGATGTTGCTGGTGGTCAGGCTGCCCAGTTCCTGCATCGACGATTCGGTGCTGCTTTGCAGGGCTTCGCGCTGGCGATAGTCGTTGAACAAAATGAAACAGGCGAACGCAACGGCCACCACGAGGGCGGCAGCCAACAAGATCTTGTGGCTGAATTTCATGTTTCTGGTCATTAAGTGAGCTACCGCGAAGGGGCTGGTCAAGAAGGGCGGCAATTTGCCACACTCTGGGGCTTTGCGCTGCTGTTATTTCGACCGCCACGCGCCAAAGATTAGGCGCCTTTTGCTAAAAGCGACGAAATGCTCGATAGCCTTACAAACTGTCTGATTTACCGGCAAAAGCCGGACGAGCGGGTTAACAAATAGCCAGCTTCCCAGGGAACCAGACAGGGGTTTTCTCTTCTAAGCTTCTGGTTGGCGCCATGCCACCCCCCTTCCGTTCCAGGAGTTACACCATGTCGCTGCGATCTATCGCCCTTCTTTCGTTTTGCGTGCTGTTGGCCGCATGCAGCAAGGTCAATCAGGAAAACTATTCGAAGCTCTCGGCCGGCATGGCCAAGGCCGAAGTCGAGACGCTGCTCGGCAAGCCTACCGATTGCTCCGGCGCGCTCGGCATGTCCAGTTGCACCTGGGGCGACAAGAACAGCTTTATCAGCGTGCAGTACGCCGGTGACAAAGTGCTGATGTTTTCCGGCCAAGGCCTGAAGTAAACCGGGGCCACGTGCCCACGGGAGAAAAACAATGAAGCGGTTATTGCTTGTCCTTTTTGCCGGCCTGGTATTGGCCGGCTGCGCCACGACCGGTGAAGATCCGCTGGCGCCGAAGACGGTCAACAGTGTCAATCTCAAGCGTTACCAGGGCACCTGGTACGAACTGGCGCGTCTGCCGATGTATTTCCAGCGCAATTGCGCGCAATCCGAAGCCCGCTACACCCTCAAGCCGGATGGCAATGTTGCGGTGTACAACCGCTGCCTGACGGCAGACTGGCAGTGGGAAGAAGTCAAAGGCACGGCTTATCCACAGGTGCCGGGCAAGACCGACAAGCTGTGGGTCGAGTTCGATACCTGGTTCTCGCGCCTGATTCCGGGTGTGGCGAAGGGGCAGTACTGGGTGCTGTACGTCAGCGATGACTACAAGACCGCCCTCGTAGGCGATCCGAGCCGGCGCTACCTGTGGCTGTTGTCCCGCACGCCGACCGTCAACGGTGTGGTGCGTGAGGAACTGCTGAGCAAGGCCCGTCAACAGGGTTACGACACCACGCGCCTGATCTGGCGTGCGTCGGATCAGCAGATGGCCAAGACGTCCAACTGACGCGCATAAAAAAACCTGTGGAGGTTGCCCTCCACAGGTTTTTTTATGTCAGCCCAAAAGCTCTCGCAGGACCTGGGTGAAGGCGCGATTGCTGTCCTCCTCCCCGGCATGTCGCCCCTCGCGCACAACCCACTGACCATTGACCAGCACATCGCGCACCTGACGGTCGCCACCGGCAAACAGCCAGCGATTGAGAATCCCGTCACCGCTGGCCGTGGACAGATACGGATCGCTGCCATCGAGCACAATCCAGTCGGCGCGTTTGCCGACCTCCAGTGCGCCGATCGGCTGGCCCAGGGACTGAGCGCCACCGTCCAGCGCCGCGTCATACAACGTGCGGCCGACCATCGGCTGATCCGCGCCGTACAAGCGATTGCGCCGCTGATCGCGCAGACGCTGGCCGTATTCCAACCAGCGCAATTCCTCTACCACGCTCAATGACACATGGCTGTCGGAACCAATGCCCATGCGCCCGCCCTGAGCGAGGAAATCCACCGCCGGGAAAATCCCGTCGCCGAGGTTGGCCTCGGTGGTCAGGCACAGGCCGGCGATGGCGCGACTCTTGGCCATCAGCGTGACTTCTTCCGGATTGGCGTGGGTCGCGTGGACTAGGCACCAGCGCTGATCGACTTCGGTGTTTTCGTACAGCCATTGCAGCGGACGGCGACCGCTCCAGCTCAGGCAGTCGTCGACTTCCTTCTGCTGCTCGGCGATGTGGATGTGCACCGGGCATTGCTTGTCGCTGGCTGCCAGTACTTCGCTGATCTGCTGTGGCGTGACTGCGCGCAACGAGTGGAAGCACAGGCCCAGCGACTGCGCCTTTTGCTGCGCCAGCAGGGGTTGCAGGCGCGATTGCAGCTTCAGGTAGTTTTCGGTGCTGTTGATGAAACGGCGCTGGCCTTCGTTCGGCGTCTGGCCGCCGAAACCGCTGTGGCTGTAGAGCACAGGCAGCAAGGTCAGACCGATGCCGGCCGAGCTGGCCGCCTGGCTGATGCGCAACGCCAGCTCGGCCGGGTCGGCGTAAGGCTGGCCGTTGTGATCGTGGTGGACGTAATGGAATTCGGCGACCGAGGTGTAACCGGCCTTGAGCATTTCGATGTACAGCTGGCGGGCAATCACACCGAGCTGGTCGGGGCTGATTTTTCCGACGAGCCGATACATCAGATCGCGCCAGGTCCAGAAACTGTCGTTGGGATTGCCGGCCACTTCCGCCAGTCCCGCCATCGCTCGCTGGAACGCGTGGGAGTGCAGATTCGGCATCCCCGGCAGCAGCGGACCGCTCAGCCGTTCGGCGCCATCTGCGGTGGAATCGGCCTGGATTCGGGTCAGCACGCCATCGGCGCTGACCTCGAGACGTACATTGTTGGCCCATCCGTTAGGCAGCAGCGCGCGTTCGGCAAAGAAGGCGGACATGGTTCAGCACCCCATCGTGTGTTATTTGTATATACATATACAGACGTTTGCCTGCCCGGTAAACTCCGGCAAGCTAGCAACTTTCATCCAATGAACAGGGATCCACCGTGCCGACTCCGCCTCCAGTCTCCCCGTTGGCCGCGAACATGGGCGACAGTCCGGCGCCTTTGTACGCCCGCGTCAAACAGATGATCACCCAACAGATCGACAGCGGTAACTGGCCGCCGCATTACCGCGTGCCGTCGGAAAGCGAGCTGGTCAGCCAGTTGGGCTTCAGCCGCATGACCATCAACCGCGCGCTACGGGAAATGACCGCCGACGGTCTGCTGGTGCGCATGCAAGGCGTCGGTACTTTTGTCGCCGAGCCGAAGAGCCAGTCCGCGCTGTTCGAAGTGCACAACATCGCCGATGAAATCGCCTCCCGTGGCCATCGCCACACTTGCCAGGTGATCACCCTTGAAGAAGAGGCCGCCGGTTCCGAGCGCGCGCTCGCGCTGGACATGCGCGAAGGGCAGAAGGTCTTTCACTCGCTGATCGTGCATTACGAAAACGACATTCCGGTGCAGATCGAAGATCGCTTCGTCAACGCGCTGGTCGCCCCGGAATATCTCAAGCAGGACTTCACCCTGCAAACGCCTTACGCCTATCTGAACCAGGTCGCGCCGCTGACCGAAGGCGAGCACGTGGTCGAAGCGATCCTCGCCGAAGCGTCCGAATGCAAATTGCTGCAGATCGAAAAGGGCGAGCCTTGCCTGCTGATCCGCCGCCGCACCTGGTCGGGGCGTCAGCCGGTGACAGCGGCGCGTCTGATTCACCCCGGTTCCCGTCATCGTCTGGAAGGTCGGTTTCATAAATGAACGAGTTGAAGGTATTACGCGCTGAAGGCTACCCGCGCATGCCGTGGAAAAACGGCGGCGGCAGCACCGAGGAAATCACCCGTGACGCTGGCGCTGGCCTCGACGGTTTTGGCTGGCGTCTGTCGATTGCCGACATCGCCGAATCCGGCGGCTTTTCGACCTTCGCCGGTTACCAGCGGGTCATCACGGTATTGCAGGGCGACGGCATGACCCTGTGTGTCGACGGCGACGATACCCGGCCGTTGTTACCCCTCGACCCGTTTGCCTTCAGCGGCGAGAGCCAGGTGTCCTGCACCTTGCTCGGCGGCGCAATCCGTGACTTCAACCTGATCTACTCGCCCCAGCGTTACAGCGCACGCCTGCAATGGCTGGACGGCGAACAGCGGTTTTTCAGTTCGGCAAGCACCGTGCTGGTCTTCAGCGTCAGTGAACTGCTGGAGGTCGCGGTCGGTGACAGTGCGTCGCAACTCGGCCGTCATGACTGCCTGCAACTGGACGGTAACACCGGTTTGACCGAGATTGCCGTCAATGCCGGGTGCTGCGTGATCGAACTGTCCCCACGCTGACTCCTTCACACCCTCTGCGTGGGAACGATCAAAAACCGCTGCTTTGAAAGCAGCGGTTTTTTTTCGTCCCGACGTTCCCGAAATGCGCACCAACTTGTTACCGAACGCCCCAGTGTGGCGCAAAACCACGCTTTCGTAACAACCTCTCGCTACCCTCAATCCACCCCGCGAAAAATTTCATCAACGCCAGAGCCCTTGATTCAGGCACTCTCCAGCCCTGTCAGGGATTTTTGTTGAACGACCCTCCAACAAGTTGGCCGCTTGATTGCATATGCTTGTATGTACAAGTAAAGACGTATGCGTATGAGTCGATCGAGACTCTCCGCAGCGTCCACTGATTCGCTTGTCGCGCACTGATGCGCACAGGCTGCTTGCCCACTGCCAGGGTTGGTTTGAATTGATCGCTGAGGAGTCTTTTTCGTGACTGACAACAACCGCACTACTTCTTCATTCACAAAGCATCGTGACGTCGAAATCCGCGCCGCCCGCGGCAACAAGCTGACCGCCAAGAGCTGGCTGACCGAAGCGCCGCTGCGCATGCTGATGAACAACCTCGACCCGGAAGTCGCCGAGAACCCGAAAGAGCTGGTGGTCTACGGTGGCATCGGCCGCGCTGCGCGTAACTGGGAGTGCTACGACAAGATCGTCGAGAGCCTCACCAACCTCAACGAAGACGAAACCCTGCTGGTGCAATCGGGCAAACCGGTCGGTGTGTTCAAAACCCACAGCAACGCCCCGCGCGTACTGATCGCCAACTCCAACCTGGTGCCGCACTGGGCAACCTGGGAACACTTCAACGAACTCGACGCCAAAGGCCTGGCCATGTACGGCCAGATGACCGCCGGCAGCTGGATCTACATCGGCAGCCAGGGCATCGTCCAGGGCACCTACGAAACCTTCGTTGAAGCCGGTCGCCAGCACTACAACGACAACCTCACCGGCAAATGGGTACTGACCGCCGGCCTCGGCGGCATGGGCGGCGCCCAGCCACTGGCCGCGACCCTCGCCGGTGCCTGCTCGCTGAACATTGAATGCCAGCAGATCAGCATCGATTTCCGCCTCAAGACCCGCTACGTCGACGAGCAGGCCAAAGACCTCGACGACGCGCTGGCCCGCATCGCCAAATACACCTCCGAAGGCAAGGCGGTTTCCATCGCCCTGTGCGGCAACGCTGCTGAAATCCTGCCGGAACTGGTCAAGCGCGGCGTGCGCCCGGACATGGTCACCGACCAGACCAGCGCCCACGACCCGCTCAACGGTTACCTGCCGGCCGGCTGGACCTGGGACGAATACCGCGCCCGCGCCAAGACCGAGCCAGCCGCTGTGGTCAAGGCCGCCAAGCAATCGATGGCCGTTCACGTCAAAGCCATGCTCGACTTCCAGAAGATGGGCGTGCCGACCTTCGACTACGGCAACAACATCCGTCAGATGGCTCAGGAAGAAGGCGTCGAAAACGCATTCGATTTCCCGGGCTTCGTGCCGGCCTACATCCGTCCGCTGTTCTGCCGTGGCATCGGCCCGTTCCGCTGGGCTGCGCTGTCCGGTGATCCGCAGGACATCTACAAGACCGACGCCAAAGTCAAAGAACTGATCCCGGATGATGCCCACTTGCACAACTGGCTGGACATGGCGCGCGAGCGCATCAGCTTCCAGGGTCTGCCGGCACGTATCTGCTGGGTCGGCCTGGGCCTGCGCGCCAAGCTCGGTCTGGCGTTCAACGAAATGGTCCGCAGCGGCGAGCTGTCGGCACCGATCGTGATCGGTCGCGACCACCTCGACTCCGGCTCGGTGTCCAGCCCGAACCGTGAAACCGAATCGATGCAGGATGGCTCCGATGCCGTCTCCGACTGGCCGCTGCTCAATGCTCTGTTGAACACCGCGAGCGGTGCGACCTGGGTGTCCCTGCACCACGGCGGCGGCGTCGGCATGGGCTTCTCCCAGCACTCGGGCATGGTGATTGTCTGCGACGGTACTGACGAAGCGGCCGAGCGTATCGCTCGCGTGCTGCACAACGACCCGGGCACCGGCGTCATGCGTCACGCCGATGCCGGTTACCAGATCGCCATCGACTGCGCCAAGGAACAAGGGCTGAACCTGCCGATGATCACCGGCAAATAAAGAACCTGTGGGAGCTGGCTTGCCAGCGATGGCGGCGGCACTGCTGGAATTGATGTCGCAGGTGCCGACGTCATCGCGGGCAAGCTCCGCTCCCACAGAAATCGAGTAAACCGGACAGAACAATTAAAACAATCCACAGAGGTTGAATCATGGCGGGCAACACCGATCGTGCAGGCAGTAAACCGTTGATCGAAAGGCGTTCGATCGACTACATCCCGGAAGCGGAAAGACACGGTCGTCTGTTCAGTCAGTTCACCCTGTGGATGGGTGCCAACCTGCAAATCACCGCGATTGTCACCGGGGCCCTGGCCGTGGTGCTGGGCGGCGATGTGTTCTGGTCGTTGATCGGTCTGCTGATCGGTCAACTGCTGGGCGGCGGGGTGATGGCGCTGCACGCGGCGCAAGGGCCGAAGCTTGGCCTGCCGCAGATGATCTCCAGCCGGGTGCAGTTCGGCGTCTACGGCGCGGCGATTCCGATCGTGCTGGTGTGCCTGATGTACCTGGGCTTCACCGCCACCGGAACCGTGTTGTCCGGTCAGGCGCTGGGCCAGTTGTTCGGGGTCAGCGACACCGTCGGCATCCTGCTTTTCGCCAGCGTCATCGTCGTGGTCACGGTGCTTGGCTATCGGGTGATTCACTGGATCGGCCGGATCGCCAGTGCCATTGGCGTGATCGCTTTCGTGTACCTGTTCAGCCGTCTGATGAGTCAGGTGGACGTCGGCGCACTTCTGGAAATCCGCCACTTCAGCTGGAGCAGTTTCCTGCTGGCGGTGTCGCTCGCGGCCTCCTGGCAGATCGCTTTCGGCCCGTACGTGGCGGACTACTCGCGCTACCTGCCGAGCAAGGTGTCTTCGGTGAAAACCTTTTTCGCCGCCGGTGCCGGTTCGGTGATTGGTGCGCAGGTGGCGATGATCCTCGGTGTGTTCGCGGCCGCTTCGGCCAACGGGCAATTCGCCGGTCATGAAGTCGCCTACATCGTCGGTCTGGGCGGGACCGGTGCCACCGCCGCGCTGCTGTACTTCAGCATCGCGTTCGGCAAGGTCACCATCTCTACCCTGAACTCCTACGGCAGCTTCATGTGCATCGCGACCATCATCAGCGGCTTCCGTGGCCACCTGACGGTCACCCGCATGCAGCGTCTGGTGTTCGTGCTGGTGATCGTCGGCGCGGCGACCCTGATCGCGCTGCTTGGCCAACATTCGTTCCTCGGTGCGTTCAAGTCCTTCATCCTGTTCCTGCTGGCGTTCTTCACGCCGTGGAGCGCGATCAACCTGGTGGACTACTACTGCATCACCCGCGAGCGCTACGACGTACCGGCGCTGGCGGATCCGAACGGTCGCTACGGCCGCTGGAACCTCCTCGGTATCAGCGTTTATGTGTTCGGGGTGCTGGTGCAACTGCCGTTCATTTCCACCAAGTTCTATACCGGTCCATTGGTAGCGGCCCTGGGGGATGTGGATATTTCCTGGATCATCGGTCTCGTGCTGCCCGCAGCGTTGTACTACGTCTGCGCGAAAAAATGGCACGGCACCGTACCCGATCGACTGATTCTGCCCGTCGAGCAGGACAGCGTTGTACAACCTAAAACAAGCGGGGCCGGTCGCGCTGCGGCGCAGGCCTGATTTGGACGTGGACAGGGCTGGATGCCTCTTGACTGCCGTAAGCCAATTCATGATTAGGAGCGTCACAACAATGAAATCGAACAAGACCCTGCTGACCACATTGCTTTCCATGGGCCTGCTGGCCAGCGCCGGCGCAACCCAGGCCGCTGGCTGGTGCGAGTCCGGCAAACCGGTGAAATTCGCCGGCCTGAACTGGGAAAGCGGCATGCTGCTGACCGACGTTCTGCAGGTGGTGCTGGAGAAAGGTTACGACTGCAAGACCGACAGCCTGCCGGGCAACTCCATCACCATGGAAAACGCCCTGAGCAGCAACGACATCCAGATCTTCGCCGAAGAATGGGTCGGCCGCAGCGAGGTCTGGAACAAGGCCGAGAAGGCCGGCAAGGTCGTCGGTGTCGGCGCCCCGGTGGTGGGTGCGATCGAAGGCTGGTACGTGCCGCGCTACGTGATCGAAGGCGACGCCAAACGCAAACTCGAAGCCAAGGCGCCGGACCTGAAAAACATCGCCGACCTGGGCAAATATGCCGCCGTCTTCAAAGACGCCGAAGAGCCCTCCAAAGGTCGTTTCTACAACTGCCCGGCCGGCTGGACCTGCGAGCTGGACAACAGCGAAATGCTGAAAAGCTACGGCCTGGAAAACAGCTACACCAACTTCCGCCCGGGCACCGGCCCGGCGCTGGATGCGGCGGTGCTGTCGAGCTACAAGCGTGGCGAGCCGATCCTGTTCTACTACTGGTCGCCAACCCCGCTGATGGGCCAGATCGACGCGGTGAAACTGGAAGAAAAACCGGGCGTCGACAAGACCGTGACCATCAAGGTCGGTCTGTCCAAGACCTTCCACGAGCAAGCGCCGGAACTGGTGGCCGTGCTGGAGAAGGTCAACCTGCCGATCGACCTGCTGAACCAGAACCTGGGCCGCATGGCGAAGGAACGTATCGAGTCGCCAAAACTGGCGAAAATCTTCCTCAAGGAACATCCTGAGGTCTGGCATGCGTGGGTGAGTGAAGACGCTGCCAAGAAAATCGACGCGGCGCTGTAGGTCGAATTCCTCCCGGCCAACCGAGAGGCTGGCCGGGGTGTTCGCCGCAATCGCTTGATTGAGTTTCCTGATTGAGAGCCGCTTATGTTTCCCGAAAGCTTTACCTTTTCCATCGCCGACTGGGTCAACGGTTGGGTCGATGCGCTGGTCACCAACTACGGCGATGTGTTCCGCCATATCTCCGACACCCTGCTGTGGGCCATCGTCAATCTTGAAGGCCTGCTGCGCGCCGCACCGTGGTGGTTGATGCTGGCCATCGTCGGCGTCGTGGCCTGGCACGCCACGCGCAAAGTCGTGACCACCGCGGTGATCGTCGGTCTGTTGTTCCTGGTCGGTGCTGTCGGTCTGTGGGACAAGTTGATGCAGACCCTCGCGCTGATGATGGTGGCGACGGTCATTTCGGTGCTGATCGGCGTACCGCTGGGGATTCTCTCGGCGCGCAGCAATCGCCTGCGTTCGGTGCTGATGCCGCTGCTCGACATCATGCAGACCATGCCGAGCTTCGTGTACCTGATTCCGGTGCTGATGCTGTTCGGCCTGGGCAAGGTGCCGGCGATTTTCGCCACCGTGATCTACGCCGCACCGCCGCTGATCCGTTTGACCGATCTGGGCATCCGCCAGGTCGACGGCGAAGTGATGGAAGCGATCAACGCCTTCGGTGCCAACCGCTGGCAGCAGCTGTTCGGCGTGCAATTGCCGCTGGCCCTGCCGAGCATCATGGCCGGGATCAACCAGACCACCATGATGGCCCTGTCGATGGTGGTAATCGCCTCGATGATCGGCGCCCGTGGCCTGGGTGAAGATGTGCTGGTGGGCATTCAGACCCTCAACGTCGGACGCGGCCTGGAAGCCGGTCTGGCGATCGTGATTCTCGCAGTGGTCATCGACCGCATTACCCAGGCGTATGGTCGGCCACGGCATGAGGTGAGCAAATGAGCAACGCAACCGTGAGCAAGATCGAAGTCAAAAACGTCTTCAAGATTTTCGGCAACCGCGCCTCGGACGCCCTGGCGATGGTCGGCCAGGGCAAGACCAAGGATCAGGTGCTGAACGAAACCGGTTGCGTGGTCGGGGTCAACGACTTGTCCCTGAGCATCGGCACCGGCGAGATCTTCGTGATCATGGGCCTTTCCGGCTCCGGCAAATCGACCCTGGTACGCCACTTCAACCGCCTGATCGACCCGACCAGCGGCGCGATCCTGGTGGACGGCGTGGACATCCTGCAATACGACATGGAAGCCTTGCGTGAATTTCGCCGGCACAAGATCAGCATGGTGTTCCAGAGCTTCGGCCTGCTGCCGCACAAGACCGTGCTCGACAACGTCGCCTACGGCCTGAAAGTGCGCGGCGAGACCAAGCAACTGTGCGCCGAACGCGCGCTGCACTGGATCAACACCGTGGGCCTCAAGGGCTACGAAAACAAATACCCGCACCAGCTCTCCGGCGGCATGCGCCAGCGTGTCGGTCTGGCCCGCGCCCTGGCGGCGGACACCGACATCATCCTGATGGACGAAGCGTTCAGTGCGCTGGATCCGCTGATCCGCGCCGAGATGCAGGATCAGTTGCTGGAGCTGCAAAAGACCCTGCACAAGACCATCGTTTTCATCACTCACGACCTCGACGAGGCCGTGCGCATCGGCAACCGCATCGCGATCCTCAAGGACGGCCGCCTGATCCAGGTCGGCACGCCGAAAGAGATCCTGCATTCGCCGGCGGACGAGTATGTCGACCGCTTCGTGCAGCGGCGGGCGGCGGTGGTCTGATCTGAGTTTTGCAGTGCACAGACTGGCCTCATCGCGGGCAAGCCCGCTCCCACAGGGATTGTGTGAGCGCCGGAGATTCTGTGGGAGCTGGCTTGCCAGCGATGAGGCCGGTGAAGCTGCATCAAAATTATGGTTGAGGTAAGTGATGTCCCAGGCTGAAAAAATCGTTATCGCCGACGCTCCGATGCGTTGGCAGGATGTGGTCGCAGTCGCCCGTCACGGCGCGCAGCTCGAGCTGTCGGCGCAGACCTGGGCGCGCATTGAAAACGCGCAGGGCATCGTCCAGCGCATCGTCGCCAGCGGCGAGCGCGCCTACGGCGTGAACACCGGTCTCGGTGCGCTGTGCAACGTCTCGCTGAAAGCCGAACAGCTCAGCCAGCTGTCGCGCAACACCTTGCTCAGCCATGCCTGCGGCGTCGGTCCGGTGCTGGCCGATGAGCAGACGCGCGCGATCATGTGCTCGGCGATCCGCAACTACAGCCACGGCAAATCCGGCATTCATCGCCGGGTGGTCGAAGCGCTGCTGACGCTGCTCAATCGCGGCATCACCCCGCAAGTGCCATCCCAGGGTTCGGTGGGTTACCTGACCCACATGGCGCACATCGGTATCGCGCTGCTGGGCGTGGGCAGTGTCAGCTATCGCGGGCAGGTCGTGTCCGCGCAGCAGGCGCTGGCCGAAGAGGGTCTGCAACCGGTGCAGCTCGGGGCGAAGGACGGTCTGTGCCTGGTCAACGGTACGCCGTGCATGACCGGCCTCGGTTGCCTGGCGATTGCCGACGCCACGCGTCTGGTGCAATGGGCCGATGTAATCGGTGCCATGAGCTTTGAAGCGCAACGCGGCCAGATCGCCGCGTTCGATGCCGAGATCATCGCGCTCAAGCCGCACCCGGGCATGCAACAGGTGGGCGTCAATCTGCGCGCCTTGCTCGATGGCAGCGAAGTGATCGCCGCGAGCAAAGGCATTCGCACTCAGGATGCCCTGAGCATCCGTTCGATCCCGCAGGTGCACGGTGCTGCCCGCGATCAACTGGAACACGCGATCAAACAGATCGAAACCGAACTCAACGGCTGCACCGACAACCCGTTGCTGCTGGGCACGCCGGACGATTTCCGTGTCATGTCCCAGGCCAACCCGCACGGGCAATCAGTGGCGCTGGCGGCGGATCTGCTGGCGATTGCGATGGCTGAAATCGGCTCGATTGCCGAGCGGCGTCTGGATCGCCTGATCAACCCGCACGTCAGCGGTCTGCCGGCGTTTCTGGTGGCCAATCCGGGGGTGAACTCCGGGATGATGATCGTGCAATACGTCGCCGCGTCGCTGTGCGCGGAAAACCGCCAGTTGGCGCAACCGGCAGTGCTCGACAACTACGTCACCTCGGGCTTGCAGGAAGACCACTTGAGCATGGGCACCAACGCCGCGCTGAAGCTGCATCGCGCGCTGGAAAACTGCACGCAGATCCTCGCCATCGAGTACCTGCTGGCGGCCCAGGCGTTTGAATTCCTCAAAGAACAGCGCTTCGGCGCGGGCACCGATACCGCCTGGCGACTGCTGCGCGAAAAAGTCCCGGCCTACGATCAGGACCGCTGGCTGGCGCCGGATATCGCCGCTGCCGCAAGCGTTCTGAAAGACTCGAACCTGTTGCACAACGCATTACCGAATCTGCACTGAAAACTACCCACGCCAGCGTGCCAAGGCGCGGCTCCCCAAAAGGGCAGACGCGACGGACAACGGACATCTCCGGAGCGTCTGGCGAGTTAACAATAAACTCTCAAAAGGAGCACAAAATGACTGCGCTGAACCTGATCCCCGGCCAACTGAGCCTGGCCCAACTGCGTGACGTTTATCAGAACCCGGTCAAGCTGACCCTCGACAACAGCGCCAGCGCGCAGATCGAAGCCAGCGTGGCCTGCGTCGAGCAGATCCTCGCGGAAAACCGCACCGCCTACGGCATCAACACCGGTTTCGGCCTGCTGGCCTCGACCCGCATCGCCAGCGAAGACCTGGAAAACCTCCAGCGTTCGCTGGTGCTGTCCCACGCCGCCGGCGTCGGCCAGCCGATCAGCGATGAGCTGGTGCGTCTGATCATGGTGCTCAAGGTCAACAGCCTCAGCCGTGGTTTCTCCGGCATCCGTCGGGTGGTGATCGATGCGCTGATCGCCCTGATCAACGCCGAGGTCTATCCGCATATTCCGTTGAAGGGTTCGGTCGGTGCCTCCGGTGACCTGGCGCCATTGGCGCACATGTCGCTGGTGCTGCTGGGCGAAGGCAAGGCGCGCTACAAGGGCGAGTGGATGGAGGCGACCGAAGCGCTGAAAGTCGCCGGTCTGACGCCGCTGACCCTGGCGGCGAAAGAAGGTCTGGCGCTGCTCAACGGCACTCAGGTTTCCACCGCATTCGCGTTGCGCGGCCTGTTCGAAGGTGAAGACCTGTTCGCCGGCGCGCTGGCGCTGGGAGGGCTGACGGTCGAAGCGGTGCTCGGTTCGCGCTCGCCGTTCGACGCACGCATTCACGCCGCCCGTGGCCAGAAAGGCCAGATCGACGCTGCCGCCGCTTACCGCGATCTGCTGGGCGAGCGCAGCGAAGTCTCCGACTCGCACCAGAACTGCGAGAAGGTTCAGGACCCGTACTCCCTGCGTTGCCAGCCGCAAGTCATGGGCGCGTGCCTGACCCAGTTCCGTCAGGCCGCCGAAGTGTTGGCTGTCGAAGCCAACGCCGTATCCGACAACCCGCTGGTGTTCGCGGCCGAAGGCGATGTGATTTCCGGCGGCAACTTCCACGCCGAACCAGTGGCCATGGCCGCTGACAACATGGCCCTGGCCATTGCCGAAATCGGTTCCCTGAGCGAGCGTCGTATCTCGCTGATGATGGACAAGCACATGTCGCAACTGCCGCCGTTCCTGGTGGCCAACGGTGGCGTGAACTCCGGCTTCATGATCGCCCAGGTGACCGCTGCAGCTCTGGCCAGCGAGAACAAGGCGCTGTCCCATCCGCATTCGGTGGACAGCCTGCCGACCTCCGCCAACCAGGAAGACCACGTGTCGATGGCCCCGGCCGCCGGCAAGCGTCTGTGGGAAATGGCCGAGAACACACGCGGGATTCTCGCGGTGGAATGGCTGGCGGCGGTGCAGGGCCTGGACCTGCGCAACGGCCTGAAGACCTCGGTCAAACTGGAGCAGGCTCGGGGGATTCTGCGTCGCGAAGTGCCGTTCTACGAGAAAGACCGCTTCTTCGCGCCGGACATCAATGCGGCGACCGAGTTGCTGGCTTCGCGGGTTCTGACGGAGCTGGTTCCGGCGAAACTGCTGCCTAGCCTTTAACCACCCCTGATCGTTCCCACGCAGAGCGTGGGAACGATCACCGAATTTCAACGGAGGCTCACAGTGAAAACCCTCTGGCAACACTGCCACGTCGCAACCATGGCGCAAGGCGTCTACTCGATCATCGAGGATGCGGCCATCGTGACGTCCGGTGCACTCATCGAGTGGATCGGCCCGCGCAGCCAATTGCCGTCAGGCGAATACCCGGCGGTCAATGACCTGCAAGGCGCGTGGGTCACCCCCGGCCTGATCGACTGCCACACCCACACCGTGTTCGGCGGCAACCGCAGCGGCGAATTCGAGAAGCGCCTGCAAGGCGTCAGCTACGCCGAAATCGCAGCGGCCGGTGGCGGCATCGCCAGCACCGTGCGCGCCACGCGCGAAGCCTCGGAAGACGAGCTGTTCGCCAGCGCCGCCAAACGCCTGAAAAGCCTGATGCGAGACGGCGTGACCACGGTCGAAATGAAATCCGGCTACGGCCTCGATCTGGCCAGCGAACGCAAGATCCTTCGGGTCATCCGTCGCCTCGCCGCCGAGCTGCCGATCAGTGTGCGCAGCACCTGCTTGGCCGCTCACGCATTGCCGCCTGAATACAAGGATCGTGCCGACGATTACATCGATCACATCTGCGCCGAGATGCTGCCGGCGCTGGCCGCCGAAGGCCTGGTGGATGCGGTGGATGCGTTCTGCGAATACCTGGCGTTCTCCCCGGAACAGGTCGAGCGGGTTTTCATTGCCGCGCAAAAACTCGGTCTGCCGGTGAAGCTGCACGCCGAGCAATTGTCGTCGCTGCATGGCTCCAGCCTCGCCGCGCGGTATCACGCGTTGTCCGCCGATCACCTGGAGTTCATGGACGAAGCCGACGCCATCGCCATGGCCGAATCCGACACTGTCGCAGTGCTGTTGCCGGGCGCGTTCTACTTCCTGCGCGAAACCCAGCTGCCGCCGATGGAAGCCCTGCGCAAACACAAAGTGAAAATCGCCATCGCCAGCGACCTCAACCCCGGCACCTCACCGGCGCTGTCGTTGCGCCTGATGCTGAACATGGCCTGCACCTGTTTCCGCATGACCCCGGAAGAGGCCCTGGCTGGCGCCACGATTCACGCGGCACAAGCCCTGGGCATGGCCGATACCCACGGCTCGCTGGAGGCCGGCAAGGTCGCGGATTTTGTCGCCTGGCAGATCGACCGCCCGGCGGATCTGGCGTACTGGCTGGGTGGTGAACTGGACAAACGCGTCGTGCGTCACGGCGTTGAATCAAGTCTGTAGGAGAGCGGTTGTGGATAAGGTTCTGAACTTCAAACAAGGTCGCGTGCCGCTGCTGATCAGCATGCCCCACGCCGGTGTGCGCCTGACCCCGGCGGTCGAGGCCGGATTGATCCCTGACGCGAAAAGCCTGCCGGACACCGACTGGCACATTCCGCAGCTCTACGACTTCGCCGCCGAACTGGGCGCCAGCACGCTGGCGGCCGAATACTCGCGATTCGTCATCGACCTGAACCGGCCGTCCGACGACAAACCTCTCTACGCCGGCGCCACTACCGGGCTGTACCCGGCGACGCTGTTCGATGGCATTCCGTTGTTCAAGGAAGGCAAGGAGCCGTCGAAAGAAGAGCGTGCGAGGTACCTGGAGCAGATCTGGACGCCGTACCACCGCACTTTGCAGGAAGAGCTGGCGCGGCTGAAGGCCGAGTTCGGTTACGCGCTGCTGTTCGATGCACACTCGATCCGTTCGATCATCCCGCACCTGTTCGACGGCAAGCTGCCGGACTTCAACCTCGGCACCTTCAATGGCGCCAGTTGCGATCCGCAACTGGCCACTCAGCTGGAAGCGATCTGCGCACGCCATGGCGATTACAGCCATGTGCTGAACGGACGCTTCAAGGGCGGCCACATCACCCGTCACTACGGCAACCCGGCCGAGAACATCCACGCCGTGCAACTGGAGCTTGGCCAGTGCACGTATATGGAAGAGTTCGAACCGTTCCGCTACCGCGCCGATCTGGCGGAGCCGACGCGGGTGGTACTGAAGGAGCTGCTGCAAGGGCTGCTCACTTGGGGCAAAAACCACTACAGCGCATAACTAATTGTGGGAGCGGGCTTGCTCCGGGCGGCGATCCGACGAAGACGGCGGGTCAGCCGCCTCAAAGGGTGACTGACACGGACCCTTCGCGAGCAAGCCCGCTCCCACAAGGTTTTTGGGTTTTCACAGGTTCCGCGTTCCAACAGGGTCGCCACCGTGCAAATCCCGGTCGCCACAGTTCGCTTTTCCCGCTCGTCTGCTGCGTAATGTTTCGGCCACGGTGCAAGAAGACACCGATCCGAACAATAACCCGCTGCCGCACGAGACGATCCCACATGAAAAGACTGTTCACTCGTTGTGCGTTAATCCTCACCGGCTGCGCGCTGCTCAGCGCCGGCGCCATGGCTTCCGACGATGCTTCCTGCAAAACCGTGCGCATGGGCGTGGTCAACTGGACCGACGTGATCGCCACCAGCGGCATGGCCGACGTGCTGCTCAACGGCCTCGGCTACGAAAGCAAACAGACCAGCGCCGTGCAGCAAATCATCTTCGCCGGCATCCGCGACAAGCGCCTCGATATCTTCCTCGGCTACTGGAAACCGGCGATGGACAAGAACATCGCGCCGTTCCTCGCCGCCAATCAGGTCAAGGTCATGGACAAGCCAAGCCTGGCCGATGCCCAGGCAACACTGGCGGTTCCGGATTACGTGGCGGCGGCAGGGCTGAAAACCTTTGGCGACATCGCGAAATTCAAGGATCAACTCGGCGGCAAGATCTACGGCATCGAGCCCGGCAGCGGCGCCAACACCACGATCAAGACCATGATCGAAACCAACCACTTCGGCCTGAAGGATTTCAAGATCATCGAATCCGGTGAGGCCGGCATGCTCGCCGCCGTGCAACGAGCGGTGAACCGCAAAGAGTTCGTGGTATTCGTCGGCTGGACCCCACACCCGATGAACATCAACATGAAGATCACCTACCTGACCGGCAGCGAAGACGTCTATGGCCCCAACGAAGGCGCCGCCACCGTTTCCACCGTCACCGCACCGGACTACGCCGAGCGCTGCCCGAACGTCCATCAACTGCTGGAAAACCTGACCTTCACCGCCGCCCAGGAAAGCCAGTTGATGGTGCCGATCATGGAGCGCAAGACCCCTCAGGAAGTGGCGAAAACCTGGCTGCGTGAGCATCCCGAAGACTTGCAACGCTGGCTGGCGGGTGTCAGCAGTTTCGACGGCAAGGACGGCGTGGCCACGGTTCAGGCCAGCCTGAAAAACTGATGAGTACCTATCCACTTTCACCGGCGATGGCGGCCTTCGTCGCCAGAACCGAAAGCTTCGCCAGCGATGACAGCAGCCTCGGCGGATTGCGCAAATCCTATGACGCCATGTGCCGCGCCTTCACGCCCGAACGGCCGGCGGGTCTGGAGGTGGTGGATTTCCAGTTGAGCGGGGTGGCGGTGCGTTCGTATCGCCCGCCTGTCCGGCCATCGGCCAGTGGCTGGCCGTGCGTGTTGTATCTGCACGGCGGCGGTTGGGTGGTCGGCGGGCTGGATTCCCATGACTTCATCTGCTGCGAATTGGCGATGGCGCTGGGGGCGATGGTGGTGGCGGTGGATTACCGGCTGGCGCCGGAGCATCCGTTCCCGGCCGGTTTCGAGGATTGCCTGAGCGTGTGGCGCGCGTTGCGCAGCGGGCCGTTCTGGTTCGATCCCGGACGGATGCTGGTGGCGGGCGACAGCGCCGGCGGCAATCTGGCGGCGGCGCTGTGCCTGGCGCTACGCGATGCCGGCGAGCCGCTGCCGGGAGCGCAGGTCTTGATCTATCCGGGGCTGGGAGGCGACGAGCAGTTACCGTCGCGCAGCGAATGCGCCGATGCTCCGCTGCTCGCCAGCAGCGATGTCGATTGCTATCACGCCTTGTACCTGCGCGGCACCGCGACGCCGAACGCTTATGCGATGCCGTTGCTGGCCGGGGATTTCAGCGGTTTGCCCCCGGCCTGGATCGCCGTGGCGCAGTTCGATCCGCTGCGTGACGACGGCGTGTGCTACGCCGAACGGCTTAACGCAGCGGGCGTCGACGCGGCGCTGTATTACGGCGAAGGGCTGGTGCACGGCTGCCTGCGGGCGCGGCATCAGGTCGCCGAGGTCGATCGTCTCTTTGAGAACCTGCTGGGGTTCATGGCTGACAAATTGTGACAGCGCACGGGCATGCTCATTGACGTAAATCGGGTTTATGATGCCGGACGGCAGAATAATAGAAGTCCCCCCAGGGATGACCTCGACCCCTTACGGAGCGCGCAATGCAGACTTTGTTTCCGCAGATCAAACCTCACGCACGGCACGATCTGGCCGTCGATGACACCCATACGCTGTACGTCGACGAAAGCGGTTCACCGGAAGGTTTGCCGGTGGTGTTCATCCACGGAGGTCCCGGCGCCGGGTGCGACGCCCAGAGTCGCCGCTACTTCGATCCGAACCTGTATCGCATTGTCACCTTCGACCAGCGCGGTTGCGGTCGTTCCACGCCCCACGCCAGTCTGGAAAACAACACCACCTGGGATCTGGTCGAAGACCTCGAGCGCATCCGCAAACACCTGGGCATCGACAAATGGGTGCTGTTCGGCGGCTCCTGGGGTTCGACCCTGGCGCTGGCCTATGCGCAGACCCACCCCGAGCGCGTGCATGGTCTGATTCTGCGCGGGATCTTTCTCTGCCGCCCGCAGGAAATCGAATGGTTCTACCAGGCCGGTGCCAGCCGTCTGTTCCCCGATTACTGGCAGGACTACCTCGCGCCGATCCCGCTGGACGAGCGTGACGACCTGCTCAGCGCATTCCACAAACGCCTGACCGGCAACGACCAGATCGCCCAGATGCACGCGGCCAAGGCCTGGTCGACCTGGGAAGGGCGCACCGCAACCCTGCGTCCGAACCCGCTGGTGGTCGACCGTTTCTCCGAGCCGCAGCGCGCCTTGTCGATCGCGCGCATCGAATGCCACTACTTCACCAACAATGCGTTCCTTGAGCCAAACCAGCTGATCCGCGACATGGGCAAGATCGCCCATCTGCCGGGCGTGATCATCCATGGTCGCTACGACGTGATCTGCCCGCTCGACAACGCCTGGGAACTGCATCAGGCCTGGCCGAACAGCGAGTTGCAGGTGATCCGCGATGCCGGCCACGCCGCGTCCGAACCGGGTATCACCGATGCACTGGTGCGCGCTGCCAGCAAAATGGCCCGTCGCCTGCTCGATCTGCCGCCCGAAGAAGCATGAAGGGTCTGTTGCAGCGCGTGAAAGGCGCGCGGGTCGAAGTGGCGGGTGAGGTGGTTGGCAGTGTCGATCAGGGTTTATTGGTGCTGGTGGCGGTCGAACCCGACGACACGCCGGCCAGCGCCGACAAACTTCTGCATAAGCTGCTTAACTATCGAGTGTTCAGTGACGCCGAGGGCAAGATGAATCTGTCCCTGGCGGATGTGGGCGGCGGGTTGCTGCTGGTCTCTCAGTTCACCCTCGCTGCCGACACCAAAAGCGGGTTGCGCCCGAGTTTCTCGACCGCCGCCCCTCCGGCGCTGGGCGAAGAATTATTCGACTATCTATTAAGCAAAGCGAAACAGATGCATGGCACAGTGGCATCAGGTAGATTCGGCGCGGATATGCAGGTGCACCTGGTCAACGATGGCCCGGTAACCTTCCTGTTACAGACATGAAAGCGCTTGAAACATCTTTTTAAGGGCTTTTCGACTGAAAACAGGGAATTTTCGCGATAAATACTTTGTTACCCCTGATGCGTTGTCACGCGGGCTACTAGATAATCGCGCGCTACGGGGATCAGCGTTCGTTGGTCCATTTTGACTTAGGTAGAGACTTGTCCGGATCCGATTGGGGAATCATTTTGACCCAGCGGAGTCGGAACAATGCTCGCCAACTTGGCAAGGGTGTCCTGAAAGGTCGGTTTTTTTGTACCGAATCCCTCACAGGCACTTCATCTGGCCGTTGGTTTATTGATCTGTTTTCGGCGAGGGTTGCTCGTGATTGTTAGTCCCTGTAATGCAGCAAAATTGTCTGCCAAACGCTTGCGCAGCGCTCTGGTAGCGGGCTCGGCAGTACTCTGCCTGCTCAGCGCCGGCCAGCTTTGGGCATTCAATCTTGACGATGTGTCGGCCAAGGCCAAAGAGCTGGCCGGGCAGAAATTCGAAGCCCCGCGCAGCAACCTGCCGAACGAATTCCGTGAAATGAAATTCGCGGACTATCAGAAGATTCGTTTCCGCACCGAAAAAGCCGAATGGGCCGACCAGAAGAACCCGTTCAAGCTGTCCTTCTATCACCAGGGCATGCACTTCGATACGCCGGTAAAAATCAACGAAATCACCGCGAACACCGTCGAAGAGATCAAATACGATCCGAGCCGTTTCGATTTCGGCGACCTGCAGTTCGATCCCAAGGCCACCGAACAACTGGGCTACGCCGGTTTCCGTGTGCTGTACCCGATCAACAAGGCTGACAAGCAAGACGAAATCATGACCATGCTGGGCGCGAGCTACTTCCGCGTCGTCGGCAAGGGTCACACCTACGGTCTGTCGGCCCGTGGTCTGGCGATCGACACCGCTTTGCCGTCCGGCGAAGAATTCCCGCGTTTTCGCGAGTTCTGGATTCAGCAGCCAAAGCCGGGTGACAAGCACCTGGTGATCTTCGCCCTGCTGGATTCGCCACGTGCGACCGGCGCCTACCGTCTGATCCTGCGTCCGGGCAGCGACACCATTGTCGACGTCAAGGGCCAGATGTACCTGCGAGACAAGGTCGGCAAGCTCGGCATCGCGCCGCTGACCAGCATGTTCCTGTTCGGCGCCAACCAGCCGTCGAAAGTGCTCAACTACCGTCGTGAACTGCACGACTCCAGCGGTCTGTCGATCCATGCCGGCAACGGCGAATGGATCTGGCGTCCGCTGAACAACCCTAAACATCTGGCCGTGAGCCAGTTCAGCGTCGAAAACCCGCGCGGTTTCGGTCTGCTGCAACGTGGCCGTGACTTCAGCCACTACGAAGACCTCGACGACCGCTACGACAAGCGCCCAAGCGCCTGGATCGAGCCGAAGGGCGACTGGGGCAAAGGCACCGTCGATCTGGTCGAGATCCCGACCGCCGACGAAACCAACGACAACATCGTTGCGTTCTGGAACCCGGAAAAACTGCCGGAGCCTGGCCAGCCGCTGGACTTCGCCTACCGCATGCACTGGACCATCGACGAAGCCGCGCTGCACGCGCCGGACAGCGCCTGGGTCAACCAGACCCTGCGGTCGACCGGTGACGTCAAGCAATCGAACCTGATCCGTCAGCCGGATGGCAGCGTTGCCTACCTGGTCGACTTCGAAGGCCCGTCCCTGGCCGCTTTGGCTCCGGATGCGGACGTTCGCAGCCAGGTCAGCGTCGGCGACAACGCCGAACTGGTCGAGAACAGCGTGCGCTACAACCCGGAAACCAAGGGCTGGCGCCTGACCCTGCGGATGAAGATCAAGGACGCGAGCAAGTCCACCGAGATGCGCGCAGCCCTGGTGCAGCCAGTGGTCACCGCTGATCTGGCCAAGTCTTCGGTGCCGACGTCCAACTCGTCGGTAGCCAAAGCCGACAAGGTTGCCGCCAAGCAACAAGAGAAAGCCGACAAGGAAGCCAAGGCCGCCGAGGCCAAACAGGCCGACGCCAAGCCGGTTGCAGATGCCAAGGACAAGGCCAACAAAGACGCCAAGCAGCCAGCCGCTGCGGACGCGGCCCCAGCCACACCGGAATCGGCACCGACTGAAGAAGTCCTGACCGAGACCTGGAGCTATCAGTTGCCTGCCGATGAGTAACTCTCAAGTAAAGCCAGAGACTCTGTCCGAGTACCTGGCGCATCTGCCGATGACCGACGAGCAGCGCGCGGAACTCGCGGGCTGCCAGTCCTTCAGCGAATTGCATGAACGCCTGTCGTCCAAGACCTTTGACGCACCGACCGAAGCCGCCCAGGCTTCGGTGGGCAAACGCCTGACCCTGAGCACCGCCGAAGAGCTGCAAGACGCGGAAATGCTGGTGCTCGACGCCAGCGGCCGGGTCAGCATGAAGGCCACGCCGCCGATTCGTCGGACCAAGGTCGTGCCGGAGCCGTGGCGCACCAACATTCTGGTGCGTGGCTGGCGCCGCCTGACCGGCCGGACCAACCCGCCGCAACCGCCGAAGGACGCCAACGTGCTGCCAGCGGCGCGCTGGCGCACGGTCGGTTCGATCCGTCGCTACATTTTGCTGGTGCTGATGCTGGGCCAGACCATCGTCGCCGGCTGGTACATGAAAGGCATCATGCCGTACCAGGGCTGGTCGTTCGTCGATCTGGAAGAAGTCCTGCATCAACCGCTGCTGCAAACCGCCACGCAAGTGCTGCCGTATGCGCTGCAGACCAGCATCCTGATCATGTTCGGGATTCTGTTCTGCTGGGTGTCGGCCGGTTTCTGGACCGCGCTGATGGGCTTCCTCGAATTGCTCACCGGCCACGATAAATACCGTATCTCCGGTAAAAGTGCCGGCAACGAGCCGATTCCGAAAGACGCGCGCACCGCGCTGGTAATGCCGATCTGCAACGAAGACGTGCCTCGGGTGTTCGCCGGTCTGCGCGCGACTTTCGAGTCGGTCGCCGCTACCGGTGACCTGGACCGTTTCGACTTCTTTGTCCTCAGTGACAGTAACGACACCGACATCTGCGTTGCCGAGCAGCAGGCCTGGCTGGACGTCTGCCGCGAAGCCAAGGGCTTCGGCAAGATCTTCTATCGCCGCCGTCGCCGTCGCGTCAAACGCAAGAGCGGCAACCTCGACGACTTCTGCCGTCGCTGGGGCGGTGACTACAAGTACATGGTCGTACTCGACGCCGACTCGGTCATGAGCGGCGAGTGCCTGACCAGTCTGGTGCGCCTGATGGAGGCCACTCCGGACGCCGGCATCATCCAGACCGCGCCGCGCGCTTCGGGCATGGACACGCTGTATGCACGCATGCAGCAGTTCGCCACCCGTGTGTACGGTCCGCTGTTCACGGCCGGTCTGCACTTCTGGCAGCTGGGTGAATCCCACTATTGGGGTCACAACGCGATCATCCGCATGAAGCCGTTCATCGACCACTGCGCCCTGGCGCCGTTACCGGGCAAGGGTGCGTTCTCCGGTGCGATCCTCTCTCACGACTTCGTTGAAGCTGCGCTGATGCGCCGTGCGGGCTGGGGCGTGTGGATTGCCTACGATCTGCCGGGCAGCTACGAAGAACTGCCGCCGAACCTGCTCGACGAACTCAAGCGTGACCGTCGCTGGTGCCACGGCAACCTGATGAACTTCCGTCTGTTCCTGGTCAAAGGCATGCACCCGGTGCACCGCGCGGTGTTCCTGACCGGCGTGATGTCTTACCTGTCGGCGCCTTTGTGGTTCTTCTTCCTCGTGCTGTCGACCGCGCTGCTGGCGGTGAACACGCTGATGGAGCCGCAGTACTTCCTCGAACCGCGTCAGCTCTATCCGCTGTGGCCACAATGGCACCCGGACAAGGCGATCGCGCTGTTCTCGACGACCATCGTGCTGCTGTTCCTGCCGAAACTGTTGAGCATCATCCTGATCTGGGCCAAAGGCGCGAAAGAGTTCGGCGGCAAGTTCAAGGTGACCCTGTCGATGCTGCTGGAGATGCTGTTCTCCATGCTGCTGGCGCCGGTGCGGATGATTTTCCATACCCGTTTCGTTCTGGCCGCGTTCCTCGGCTGGGCCGCGACCTGGAATTCGCCGCAGCGTGACGACGACTCCACGCCATGGAGCGAAGCGGTCAAGCGCCACGGTCCGCAGACCCTGCTGGGCTTCTTCTGGGCGCTGCTGGTGATCTGGCTGAACCCGAGCTTCCTGTGGTGGCTGGTGCCGATCGTCGGTTCGCTGATGCTGTCGATTCCGGTGTCGGTGATTTCCAGCCGTGTGGGCCTGGGCCTCAAGTCCCGTGACGAGAGCCTGTTCCTCATCCCTGAGGAATACAATCCGCCACAGGCGCTGCTGGCCACCGATCAGTACACCCACGAAAACCGCTGGCACGCGCTGAACGACGGCTTTGTCCGCGCCGTGGTCGATCCACAGCAGAACGCCCTGGCGTGCTCGCTGGCGACCTCGCGTCACGGTGAAGCCGAGCCGATAGAATGGCTGCGTCAGGAACGTGTGCGTCACGCGATCAAGGTCGGCCCGGCCGGGCTGAACAACCATGATCGCCTGCAACTGCTGAGCGATCCGGTGGCCCTGGCCCGTCTGCACGAGCAGGTGTGGGCCGAAGGTCACGCCGAGTGGCTGGACGCATGGCGGGCCTCGGTGAAAGCCGATCCCCATGCGCCGCTGCTGCCGCTCAAGCCTGTGAGCTTGCAGGCGCAACCGGCCTGATAAAGAAACCCCGCTAACTGGCGGGGTTTTTTTATGCTCGCTGAAAAGCCCCCTCACCTCACTCTTGATTGTTAAACAAATCGTCCATTAAACCTTGTGCAAAAAAACGAGTGCGTTAGCATCCGTCCCCGAATTGGCGCACCCGGACAATCTTGTCCATTTCTGTCGGTTTTCGCGCCGCGAACGCAATGGTTTTGGGGACTTGAAGATGAAGAAGTATCTGTCGATGCTGCTGGTCGGCGTCACGGCACTGGTTGCAGTCAATGCGGCGCAGGCCGGCGCAATCGATGACGCGGTCAAGCGCGGCTCGTTGAAAGTCGGTATGGATCCGACCTACATGCCGTTCGAAATGACCAACAAGCGCGGCGAAATCATCGGTTTCGAAGTCGACATCCTCAAAGCCATGACCAAGGCCATGGGCGTCAAGCTGGAGCTGGTCTCCACCGGTTACGACGGGATCATCCCGGCGCTGATGACCGACAAGTTCGACATGATCGGCAGCGGCATGACCCTGACCCAGGAACGCAACCTGCGCCTGAACTTCAGCGAACCGTTCATCGTGGTCGGCCAGACCCTGCTGATCCGCAAGGAGCTGGAAGGCACCATCAAGTCCTATAAAGACCTGAACACCGCCGACTACCGCATCACCTCCAAGCTCGGCACTACCGGCGAGATGGTCGCCAAGAAGCTGATCTCCAAGGCCAAGTACCACGGCTACGACAACGAGCAGGAAGCCGTGCTCGACGTGGTCAACGGCAAGGCTGACGCCTTCATCTATGACGCGCCGTACAACGTCGTTGCAGTGAACAAGGTCGGCGCCGGCAAACTGGTGTTCCTCGACAAGCCGTTCACCTACGAGCCACTGGCCTTCGGTCTGAAGAAGGGTGACTACGACAGCATCAACTTCATCAACAACTTCCTGCACCAGATCCACGAAGACGGCACCTACGATCGCATCCATGACAAGTGGTTCAAGAGCACCGAGTGGCTCAAGGACATGGAATAACACTGGGTCAGTTAGACCGAGTTGACCCATTCGCGAGCAAGCCCGCTCCCACAGGGATTGTGTGAACGCCACAAATCCACTGTGGGAGCGGGCTTGCTCGCGAAGAGGGCCTCCAGAGCAACACAGAATCCGGAACCTGTAATGAAACAGAAAAAAGCCCAATGGCCCTGGCACGTCCTGACCGTGCTGGTGCTGGTCGGCCTGGCCGGCGCGCTGTATTACGCCACGTCGCTGATGTCCTACGAATGGCGCTGGAACCGCGTGCCGCAGTACTTCGCCTACCAGGCCGAGGAAACCCAGCGCGCGACCGACATTTCCACCGTCAGCGAACTGGTGCGCAAGGGTGGCAGCGCGCAGGTCACCCTGCGCAACGATGCCGGTGACGAGCAGCACCTGACCGTCGACGAAAACAGCCTGCAATTCGCTCAGGGCGACGATGTGGCCGAAGGCGACGTCGTGGGCGTGACACGGCATTGGGCGGCAGGTCCGCTGTTGTGGGGCCTGTGGACCACGCTCTGGCTGTCGGTGGTATCGGGGGTGCTGGGTTTGCTGATCGGTCTGGCGACCGGGCTTTGCCGGTTGTCGAGCAACCCGACCCTGCGCGACCTGTCGACGATCTATGTCGAACTGGTGCGCGGCACGCCGCTGCTGGTGCAGATCTTCATTTTCTATTTCTTTATCGGCACGGTGATGAACCTGTCCCGGGAGTTCGCCGGGATCGCCGCGCTGTCGCTGTTCACCGGCGCCTACGTGGCGGAAATCATCCGTTCCGGCGTGCAGTCGATTGCCCGCGGGCAGAACGAAGCAGCGCGTTCGCTGGGCCTGAGCGCCGGCCAGTCGATGCGTCATGTGGTGCTGCCGCAGGCATTCAAGCGCGTGCTGCCACCGCTGGCCGGGCAGTTCATCAGTCTGGTCAAAGACACGTCGCTGGTGTCGGTGATCGCCATCACCGAGCTGCTGAAAAGCGGCCGTGAAGTCATCACCACGTCGTTCTCGCCGTTCGAGATCCTGTTCTGCGTCGCCGGTCTGTATCTGTTGATCAACCTGCCGCTGTCGAAAATCGCCAGCCGGCTTGAGCGGAGGCTCGCGCAAAGTGATTGAAGTCCGCGATCTGGTAAAAGTCTTCGACACCCGTGGGCAAGTGGTGCGCGCGGTGGATAACGTCAGCACGTCCGTGGCCAAGGGCGAAGTGCTGGTGGTGATCGGCCCGTCCGGTTCCGGCAAGTCGACCTTCCTGCGTTGCCTCAATGGTCTGGAAGAATTCGATTCCGGCTCGGTGAGCATCGACGGCCTGCAACTGGCCGACCCGAAAACCGACGTCAACGCCTACCGCCGCGAAGTCGGCATGGTGTTCCAGCATTTCAATCTGTTCCCGCACATGACCGTGCTGGAGAACCTGTGCCTGGCGCAGAAAGTCGTGCGCAAACGCGGCCAGAAGGAAAGCGAAGCCAAGGCCCTCGCGCTGCTGGAGAAGGTCGGCATCGCCCAGAAGGCCCGCGAATATCCGTCGCGCCTGTCCGGCGGTCAGCAACAGCGGGTGGCGATTGCTCGGGCGCTGGCGATGGATCCGAAGGTCATGCTGTTCGACGAACCGACCTCGGCCCTCGACCCGGAAATGGTCGGTGAAGTGCTGGACGTGATGAAGAACCTGGCCGTGGAAGGCATGACCATGGTCTGCGTGACCCACGAAATGGGCTTTGCCCGGGAAGTGGCGGATCGGGTGCTGTTCTTCGATCACGGCAAACTGCTGGAGGACGCCTCGCCTTCAGAGTTCTTCGATGCACCGAAGGATCCGCGAGCTCAGGCGTTCCTGCGGCAAGTTCTCTAAACGCAGGGCAAAAAAACGCAGCCATTGGCTGCGTTTTTTTTGTGTGCGCGGTTCACTGATCGTTCCCACGCTCTGCGTGGGAATGCATCCTGTGACGCTCCGCGTCACGCTTGCGAAGGGACGCAGAGCGTCCCGGGCGGCGTTCCCACGCGGAGCGTGGGAACGATCAGGCGTCCACTTACACCTTGAACCGTCCCACCAGCGTTTGCAGATGTGTGCCCAAACGCGCTAGCTCGACGCTGGAGGCCGCCGTCTCTTCACTGGCCGCCGAGGTCTGGTCCGAGACATCCCGCACGTTCAGCACGCTGCGGTTGATCTCTTCAGCCACGGCGCTCTGCTGTTCGGCCGCCGCGGCGATCTGCTGGTTCATCGCCTGAATCGCCGAGACGGTGCGGGTAATGCTTTCCAGCGAACCACCGGCACGCCGGGTCAGCTCGACGCTGCTGTCGGTCAGGGTGCGGCTGTTGTCCATGATCGTCGCCACTTGCTGGGTGCCGTTCTGCAGCCCGACGATCAGCTCTTCGATCTCTTCGGTGGACTTCTGAGTGCGCTGGGCGAGGCTGCGGACTTCGTCGGCAACCACCGCGAAACCACGTCCGGCTTCACCGGCACGGGCGGCCTCGATGGCGGCGTTGAGGGCCAGCAGGTTGGTTTGCTGGGCCACGGACTTGATCACGTCGAGCACGCTGCCGATCTTGTCGCTTTCGCGCTTGAGCTCGCCCATGGCCTCGGTGGAGTGGCCGACTTCGGCAGCCAGACGTTCGATCTGGGCGATGGCCTCGCCAACCACCTTGTCGCCTTCACGGGCCTGCTGGTCAGCGGCGACCGCAGCTTCCGAAGCTTCCTCGGCGTTGCGCGCGACTTCCTGCACGGTGGCGGCCATTTCGTTCATGGCGGTGGCGACCTGATCGGTCTCGACTTTCTGATTGTTGACCCCGGCGCTGGTCTGCTCGGTCACGGCGGACAACTCTTCGGCAGCGCTGGCGATCTGGGTCACGCCGTCGCTGATGCCGCCGATCAATTCGCGCAGGCCTTGAGTCATGCCCTGCATCGAGCGTTGCAGTTGACCCAGTTCGTCGCGGCGCAGCGACACCAGGTTGTGGGTCAGGTCACCGGCGGCTACGCGCTCGGCGACTTTCAGGGTTTGCTCCAGCGGAATGATGATCTGGCGGGTGATCGCCCAGGCGGCGAGCAGACCGAAAGCCACAGCCAGCAGAGTGGCGATCAGCAGCTGGTTCTTGGCGCTGGCGGCATCGGTGTCGCGGACGATGGTCTGGGACACCGTGAGCTTCTTGCTGACGTCGAGCAGGATGTCACCCTGGGCCGACATGCGAGCCAAGGCCTTGGCGTTGTTCACCTGGGAGTCGCGGAACTGGCTGACGGCGGCGCGGTAAGCCTTCAGCGATTCGGTGGCCTGCTGCAGGTTGGCGATGTGTTGCTCGGGCAGTTTGCTCGGCAGGCTTTCCAGATTGTTCAGGGCGGCGGCGATGGCATCCAGCGCCGGCTGTTCGGCCTCGGCCTTGCCGCTGTAAGTGTAGCCGCGCACCTGATAGCGCGCCTGCTGCAGCAGTTTGCTCAGTTCGATCACGCTGTTGAATTGCGCGACGCTGTCGCCTTGCAGCAGGGATTTCTCGACTTCACTGACCTTGGCCACGGCATTGTCGGCGCTGGCGCCGAGTTTGCTGCGGGCGTCTTCACGCTGCACGGTGGCCTGGGTCATGTCGCCAAAGGCGCGCTTGTACTCGGCGACCGCCGCCAGTTGCTGATCGATCATGGCCACGTCGGACGGTTGCTCGATCATGCCGCGGGCGCTTTGCAGGCCGGCGTCGAGTTTGCCGAGCAGGTCGTTGACCGCGCCGGGGCCCTGTTCGCCACGGCGTGCTTCATAGTCCAGACGCGCCAGGCGCAGGTCCTTGGTCAGCTCGTTGAGGCTGGAGATGAAGCCGAGCTTGTCGCCCCGGCTGATGATGCCGCTCATGCCGGTCCAGCCGGTGAAGGTGATCAACAGGGTCAGCAGCAGCACCAGGCCGAAACCGATTCCAAGCTTACGTTTAACGCTGACGTTTCCAAGACTCTCGGCTAACCAACGGTACATGCGACGACTCCCTCGGACCACTAATTGGACTTATGGGGAGGGTATCGGCCGCATGATGGCAATCTGTAACGCCTTTTGTCTGACGAAGACTTCAGAACAGCCGGGCGAGCAGTGCGGTGACGGCGGTTTCGACCCGCAGGATTCGCTCGCCCAGTTGCACCGGTTGCAGGCCGGCCTTGGTCAGCAGATCGATTTCGTAGGGAATCCAGCCACCCTCGGGGCCGATGGCCAGGGTTACCGGTTCGTTCAGGGCGCGGGGGCAGGGCGGGAAGTTGCCCGGATGACCGACCAGGCCGAGGGTGCCGTCGGTGACGGCTGGCAGGCGGTCTTCGACGAACGGCTTGAAGCGCTTCTCGATGATGATTTCCGGCAGCACGGTATCGCGGGCCTGTTCGAGGCCGAGGATGAGTTGTTCGCGGATGGCGTCCGGTTCGAGGAACGGCGTCTGCCAGAAGCTTTTCTCGACCCGGTAGCTGTTGACCAGAATCACCTTCGACACGCCCATGGTCGCCACGGTCTGGAACACCCGACGCAGCATCTTCGGGCGCGGCAGGGCGAGTACCAGGGTCAGCGGCAGTTTGGCCGGTGGCGGTTGATCAAGGGTGACTCGCAGCTCGGCTTCACCCGCGTCCAGACGCAGCAGCTCGGCCGAGCCCATCAGCCCGTTGATACGCCCGACCCGCAGGCTGTCGCCGACTTCCGAACGGTGGACTTCCTGCATGTGGGTCAGGCGCCGATCACGCAGCACGACACGGTCGGCCGCGATGAAGTCGGCCTCCTCGAGCAGCAGCAGGTTCATGGCTGAGTCGCTGGCGGCTGGTCGTTGTGATCGTCGACGGTTTCTTCCGGGCGCTCGCGCTTGCTCACCAGGCTGCCGAACAGGATGCCGACTTCGAACAGCATCCACATCGGCACGGCCAGCAGGGTCTGGGAGAAGATGTCCGGCGGGGTCAGGATCATGCCGACCACGAAGCAGCCGATGATCACGTACGGACGGATCTTCTTCAGGTATTTGACGTCGACCACGCCGATCCACACCAGCAGCACCACGGCCACCGGGATTTCGAACGCCACGCCGAAGGCGAAAAACAGCGTCATGACGAAATCGAGGTAACTGGTGATGTCGGTCATCATTTCCACGCCGGCCGGGGTGGCCGAGGCGAAGAACTTGAAGATCAGCGGGAACACGAAGAAGTAGGCGAACGCCATGCCGGTGTAGAACAGCAGGATGCTGGAGATCAGCAACGGCACCGCGACACGCTTTTCGTGCTTGTAGAGGCCCGGTGCGATGAAACCCCAGATCTGATGCAGGATCACCGGAATCGCCAGGAACAGCGAGACCATCATCGTCAGTTTCAGCGGCGTCAGGAACGGCGACGACACGTCGGTGGCGATCATCGTCGCGCCGGCCGGCAGGTATTCGCGCAGCGGCGTCGAGACGAAGGTGTAGATCTGCTGGGTGAAGGCAAATAGCCCGGCGAAGATGATGAAGATCGCCGCCACGCAACGCAGCAGGCGGGTGCGCAACTCGGTGAGGTGCGAAACCAGCGGCATGTGCTGGTCGTTTTCGGGGAGGCTAGGGCCTGTCATCGGTCATTTCCTGTGTCGCGCCGAGCCCGTATTTGCGCAGGGCAAGGCGCGAGGCGCGTAGTTTGGCGTTTCAAATAAGCAACGAGTAACGCAGCCCTGCGCAAATACGGGCCGGCCCTTCGGGTTGTGCCTGAAAGCGGGCCAGGCTGCGTTGTAGTCCTTGGAAAGGTAAAACACATTCCCTGCGGACTACGCCTTGCCTGGCCCGCTTTCAGGCGACAACGCGACACAGGAAATGACCGATGACAGGCCCTTGTCATGGGGCTCGCGGCGGCAATGTTGGGTCGTGAGGCGCTGGTGTGGTCGGCGCGGCGGTTGGGGCTACGTGTTCAACCGTCGTGGCTGCGACAGCAGGCGCAGAATCGGTTGGCGCTACGACAGGTGCTGGTGGCGTCGCGGCGGCAGGCGCATGAATCGTCTGCTCACCCACGTGCTCGACCGGCGTCGGCTCCTGCTGAACCGGCGTGAAAATCTTCCGCGCCTCCTGCTCCAGCGACAGGATGTGCTCGTTGTGCAATTGCCGACGGATTTCGTCGGCACCGATTTCACGCTCAACTTCCTGTTTGATCGCGTTGAAGCTGCGCTTCAGCCGTCCGACCCACAGGCCGGCGGTGCGTGCAGCGCCCGGCAGACGCTCGGGGCCCAGCACCAGCAGGGCGACGAGGCCGACGAGCAGCAGTTCAGAGAAGCTGATACCAAACATTAGTCAGTGCTCACACGTCTTTGCGGATCGGCTCTTCGACTTTCTGCGCCTGCACGTCGATGGTGTGCGGCGGGTTGGCCTGAGCGGTGGCTTGCGGCTGAACCGGTGGCACCGGCTGCGCAGGCGTGACGGTCGGATCGGCCGGTTTTTCGTCGTCGTTCATGGCTTTACGGAAGCCCTTGATCGACTCGCCAACGTCGGTGCCGAGGTTTTTCAGTTTCTTGGTACCGAACACCAGTACCACGACCACCAGGATGACGATCCAGTGTTTCCAGTCAAAAATGCCCATGTTGCTGTTCCTCTCTAATAGTTGTTCAGGCGGACGGACGCGAGGCTTTCTCGACGTGTCCGGACAGGCCGAAACGGCGATCCAGTTCATCCAGCACTGCCTGCGGATGCTGCCCCAGCTGGGCGAGCATGACCATGCTGTGGAACCACAGGTCGGCGGTCTCGTAGATCACGTCGCTGCAGTCGCCGCTGACGGCGGCGTCCTTGGCGGCAATGATCGTTTCGACCGATTCTTCGCCGACTTTCTCCAGAATCTTGTTCAGACCCTTGTGATACAGACTGGCGACATACGAGCTGTCGGCGGCTGCGCCTTTGCGCTCTTCCAGCACCTGAGCGAGGCGGGTCAGGGTGTCACTCATGTTTGTGTCCTGCGGAATAGATGGCGTGCGGGTCTTTCAGGACCGGGTCGACCGTTTTCCAGTCGCCGTTTTCGAAGACGCGGTAGAAGCAGCTTTGACGGCCGGTATGGCAAGCGATGTCGCCGATCTGTTCGACCATCAGGATGATGACGTCGGCGTCGCAGTCCAGACGCATTTCATGCAGCGTCTGTACGTGGCCGGACTCTTCGCCCTTGCGCCACAGCTTGCCACGGGAACGTGACCAATAGATGGCACGGTTTTCCGCCGCGGTCAGCTCCAGGGCTTCGCGGTTCATCCAGGCCATCATCAATACGCGTCCGGTCTTGTGATCCTGGGCAATCGCCGGCACCAGGCCATCGGCATCCCACTTGATCTCGTCCAGCCAGTTTTTCATCTTCGACTCCGACAGCGAACCCACACTTCAATAGTCGGGTTCAGGCGTTGAAACAGTGTGCCAGCCGATCACTGAACTGGCTATCGGCGAACGACCAGATACAAGCCGACTGCCACCATGATCCCGGCGGGCCAATGCCCCAGTTCGTGCATCGGGCCCCCGGCGGCGAGGATCGTACCGCCTGCCAGATGGGCGCTGCCGAGCAGGCGCAGAAACCAGTCGTCCTTGCGTTTTTTCCACGGTGGCGGCGGGTCGTTGGCGTGGGGCTGGGACATGCGTTCGAGCAGGTCGCGGGCCATGTTGGCCAGGTGCGGCAGCTGTTCGAACTGGCTCTGGACGTTGCCGATCAAGGCTTTCGGGCTGACGCGCTCGCGCATCCAGCGTTCGAGGAACGGCTGCGCGGTGTTCCACAGATCCAGATCCGGGTACAGCTGACGGCCCAGGCCTTCGATGTTCAGCAGGGTCTTTTGCAGCAAAACGAGTTGCGGTTGCACTTCCATGTTGAAGCGGCGCGCGGTCTGGAACAGGCGCATCAGCACCTGGCCAAATGAAATATCTTTTAATGGTTTTTCGAAGATCGGCTCGCACACGGTACGGATCGCCGCTTCGAATTCATTGAGCTTGGTTTCCGCCGGCACCCAGCCCGAATCGATGTGCAATTGCGCCACGCGGCGGTAGTCGCGCTTGAAGAAGGCGAACAGGTTGCGCGCCAGATAGTCCTGGTCTTCCGGGGTCAGGCTGCCGACGATGCCGCAGTCGATCGCAATGTACTGCGGGCTCCACGGATTGACCGTGCTGACGAAGATGTTGCCCGGGTGCATATCGGCGTGGAAGAAACTGTCGCGGAACACCTGGGTGAAGAAGATCTCCACGCCGCGTTCGGCAAGCATTTTCATGTCGGTGCGCTGGTCGGCGAGGGTCGCCAGATCCGTCACCTGAATCCCGTAGATGCGCTCCATCACCAGCACTTTCGGCCGGCACCAGTCCCAATAGACTTGCGGTACGTAGAGCAGCGGCGAGCCTTCGAAATTGCGCTTCAACTGGCTGGCGTTGGCCGCCTCGCGCAGCAAATCGAGTTCGTCGTAGATGGTTTTTTCGTAGTCGCTGACCACGTCCACCGGGTGCAGCAGGCGGGCGTCGGCGGAGACCTTTTCGGCGGCGCGGGCGAGGATGAACAGCCACGCCAGATCCTGGGCGATCACCGGTTTCAGGCCCGGGCGGATCACCTTGACCACCACTTCTTCGCCGGTCTTCAGTTGCGCGGCGTGTACCTGCGCCACCGAGGCCGAGGCCAGCGGTTCGACGTCGAAGCGGCTGAACACTTCACTGATCTTCTTGCCCAGTTGTTCTTCGATCAGTTTGACCGACAGCTGCGAATCGAACGGCGGCACGCGGTCCTGCAACAGCATCAGCTCATCGGCGATGTCTTCCGGCAGCAGGTCGCGGCGGGTCGAGAGGATCTGCCCGAACTTGATGAAGATCGGTCCCAGATCCTGCAACGCCAGGCGCAGGCGAGCGCCACGGCTCAGGTCCAGCGGCTTGCGCGGGAACCAGCGCCACGGCAGCACATAGCGCAGCGCCAGCAGGAACCACGGCAAAGGCAGATCGAACAGCAGGTCATCGAGGCGGTAGCGGATCACGACGCGCTGGATGCGCAACAGACGGCGGACGGCGAGCAGCTTCATGCGTTATCGCTTGGGTCGAGGGATCGGGAAAGGCGCTCGAAGCGCGCCTCGAGACGTTCCAGATCGAGTTTGATCCGGTCCAGTTCGCTGAAGCGGGCTTCGGCTTCGCGCTGCCCGACGAGGGTGCGCGATTCTTCGGCCAGGTATTCGGCGAGGTTCTGGTTGAGGCTGGCAAATCCTTGTTGATACCAGCGGGCGCGGCTGCGCAGGTGACCGCCGACCAGCTGCGTGGCGACAGGCCCCAGCCAGCGCGAGAGTTCGTACTCCCAGTCCAGCTCCAGATCCTGCAGCACGCCCGCCAGCTCCAGCAGCACACCGCTGTCGCCGTCGAGTTCGACTTCCGGTGCGTGCAGCACCGCGGTCTTGTCCTTGCTCAGGGCCAGTTTCATCAGGCTCGAGGCCGGGGCGCGCAGGGTGCAATCGACGCCGGTTTCCCAGTGGGACGCCAGCATCAGACCTTCATCGCTCGGCAGGATGAACAGTTGCAGCGCCGGGCTGCGGCAATCCACGGCAATCACCTTGCCGGTCAGATGCGCCAGTCGCGGCAGCGCCGTGCTGTCGAGACGCAGCACACGGTTGAGGCCGAGTTCGACGCTGGCGAGCAGCCCGGTCAGCAGCATCAGGGTTTGATGCCGCGGTGCAGGGCGACGATGCCTGCGGTCATGTTGTGATAGGTCACGCGGTCGAAACCGGCGTCGACCATCATCGACTTCAGGGTTTCCTGATTCGGGTGCATGCGGATCGATTCGGCCAGGTAGCGATAGCTTTCCGAGTCGTTGGTGATCAGCTTGCCCATCAGCGGCATGAAGGCGAACGAGTAGGCGTCGTAGGCCTTGGACATCAGCGCGTTGGTCGGCTTGGAGAATTCCAGCACCAGCAGGCGGCCGCCCGGTTTGAGTACGCGCAGCATCGAGCGCAGAGCGTCTTCCTTGTGCGTCACGTTGCGCAGGCCGAAGGCGATGGTCACGCAGTCGAAATGGTTGTCCGGGAACGGCAGCTTTTCAGCGTCGGCCTGGACGAACTCGACATTGCCCGACACGCCGACATCCAGCAGGCGGTCACGACCGACCTTGAGCATGGATTCGTTGATGTCGGCCAGCACCACCTGACCGGTCGGGCCGACCAGGTGCGAGAATTTCTTGGTCAGATCGCCCGTGCCACCGGCGATGTCCAGCACGCGGTTGCCGGCGCGCACGCCCGACAGTTCGATCGCGAAACGCTTCCACAGACGGTGCATGCCGCCCGACAGAAGGTCGTTCATCAGGTCGTACTTGGCGGCCACGGAGTGGAACACCTCAGCGACTTTTTCCGCTTTCTGGCTTTCCGGAACGTTTTTGAAGCCGAAGTGAGTGGTGGGTTCGGCATCGCTGCCTTTGCGCTGATCAGTCATATCGCTGTCACCAAAAGAGAATGCGCGACATTCTAATCCCCAAGCCATGCTTTGTCTTGGAATGGCTAAAGGTAAGATGGGCAACCTTCGGGACGATTTGCCGCAGTGGCGGTCAAGATTCGTTGCAGGCATTCATAGCCCCATTCAAAAAGCAGGAGTCATTCAATGGCCCATATCAGTGTTGAGCGTGCCCACAGCCTGGGCAAGGAAGCGGCCCGCGAGAAAGCCGACAAACTGGCGCAGAAACTCTCCGATCAATATGGCCTGGAGCCGCAGTGGTCGGGCGATGTCCTGAACCTCAAGCGTTCGGGCGTGAAGGGCGCGGTGCATGTGGCCGAGGATTCGATCCGGGTCGACGTGGAACTGGGTCTGATGATGTCGGCCATGAGCGGCATGATCAAAGCCGAGATCGAAAAGGCGCTGGATAAAGCGCTGGTCTGATCAGGACAAAACGGGGAGCTTCGGGCTCCCCGTTTTTTTCTCGTGCACCTGCCTTTTATGTCAGTTGTTAGGGTGCCGTTTCTAATTTTTCTCCCTACTTTGTGCCTGAGCCCGACACTCGTCAGGGCAGTTCCTCAAACCTTCTGCGCGTGAGGTGCACCATGGCCAAAGTCATTTTGAAGAAAAAAATCGACGCTTCGACTTCCGCTCTGAGCGACGTCAAATCCTATGCCCGCAAGATCTGGCTGGCAGGCCTGGGTGCCTACACCAAGGTCGGTCAGGAGGGCAGCGAGTACTTTCAGGAGTTGATCAAGGCTGGTCAAACTGTTGAAAAGAAAGGCAAAAAAGCCGTCACCGAAAAACTCGAAGCGGCCAACGCCGAGATCGATGAAGCCAAGAGCGAAGTCAGCTCTTTCAAAGGCCGGGTCGAAGTTCAGCTCGACAAGGTCGAGAAGGCGTTCGACACGCGTGTCGCCAGTGCCTTGAATCGTATCGGCATTCCGTCTAAACATGACGTTGAGGCACTCTCTGCTAAGCTCGATGAGCTGACGGCATTGCTCGAACGCGTCGCGCGTAAATCTTAAGGAGAACGGGATGGCTGGTAAAAAGAACACCGATAAAGAAGGCAGCTCGTGGATCGGAAAAGTCGAAGACTATTCCCGCAAGATCTGGCTGGCTGGTTTAGGCGTGTACTCGAAGATCGACACTGACGGCAGCAAGCTCTTCGATACATTGGTCAAAGACGGCGAGAAAGCCGAGAAGCTCACCAAGGCTGCAGTCGGCAAGAAAGTCGATGCTGCCAAGGATTCTGCAAGCTCGGCAAAATCGCGCATCAGCGGCGTGAAAGATCGCGCGCTGGGCACCTGGGATCAACTGGAAGGGGCTTTTGACAAGCGCCTGAACAGTGCGATTTCGCGGCTGGGCGTACCGAGCCGCAACGAGGTGAAGGATCTGCACAAGAAGGTCGATACCCTGACCAAGCAGATCGAAAAACTCACCGGCCTGAAAGCTCAGCCTGTCGCGGCCAAAACCGCTGCCAAGCCACTGGCTAAAGCCGCCGCCAAGCCGGCCGCAAAACCAGCGGCAAAAACTGCTGCCGCCAAGCCTGCAGCGAAAGCCGCGGCCAAACCGGTTGCCGCCAAGGCCGCCGCCAAGCCGGCAGCAAAACCAGCCGCCAAACCTGCGGCCAAGCCAGCAGCGAAAACCGCTGCCGCCAAACCCGCTGCCAAGCCAGCCGCCAAACCGGCTGCGGCGAAAAAACCGGCAGTGAAAAAACCGGCCGCGCCGAAAGCCGCTGCGCCGAAACCAGCTGCGCCAAAACCGGTGACTACGCCGCAAGCACTGGCAAGCACGTCGAACTCCGCCTCGGCTCCAACCCCGGCGCCTGCTCCGACTGCTGCATCGACTCCGTCGACGCCAACCAGTCAGTCCTGATTTTTCAGGGCTCAAGAAAACGCCCGGCCTGTGAAGGTCGGGCGTTTTTGTTTGGGAAAAGCCGTCGGATTACTCGTGATCTTCGAGGTACTGCAAAGCCATCCTCTCCGTCGCCACCTTCACCGGCGGCAACAGATGCGGCGCCACCAGCATCATGATCTGGTACACCACCAGCCGCACTTCCCCTTCACGATCAAGAATCCGCTGATAGTCCAGCGAGAACAGCAAGGTCATGGTGATCTGCTCCACCAGTTGCCCCAGCGCCTGGGTGTCGCTGACCAGTTGCCCCGACGCTTTCAAGCGCGCCAGCAATGACGCCAGCGTGCGCTTGAGCACGTTGAGGAACTGGCGAATGCCCTTGGCCAGTTTCGGCAACCGTCCGGCCAGGTTCGACAGGTCCTGGAACAGGAAGCGGTACTGCGCCAGCCGCTCGACGATCAAATGCAGGAACAGCCAGTAATCCTCCGGCGCCAGTTCGACATCGGCGGGCGGGTCGAGCAGCGGGGCGAGGTCGTTCTGGAAGCGCTCGAACAATCCGAGAATCAGCGGTTCCTTGCCGTGGAAGTGGTAGTAGAGGTTGCCAGGGCTGATCCCCATTTCATTGGCAACCTCCATGGTGGAGACGTTCGGCTCGCCCTTTTCGTTGAACAACTGCAGGGCACATTCGAGGATCCGTTCGCTTGTTTTCATCCAGTCTTCTTAAAGGGCTAGAGTCAGTCAGCGCACACGCACATAGGTGCCGGGTGCCGCTTCCATCGGTGGGTAATTGGCGTTGCCGAGGGTCATCTGGGTTTCGTGCAGGGTGCCGGAGCGCTGCTGCACCCACTCCAGCCATTGCGGCCACCAGCTGCCGTCGACTTTCTTGGCGTCGTAGTACCAGGCACGCGGATCGCCGCTGAGCTTTCCGTTCTCGACGTAATGGGCTTTCGGGTTGCCTGGCGGGTTGAGGATGCTCTGCACGTGGCCGCTGTTGGACAGCACGAAGCGCCGCTCACCGCCCAGCAACAGCGTCGAGCGATAGACCGCGTCCCACGGCGTGATGTGGTCGTTCATCCCGGCGACGCTGAAGCTGTCGACCGTGACCTTCTGCAGATCGATCGGCGTGCCGCACACTTCCAGCCCACCCGGGTGGGTCAACGGGTTGTGCTTGAAGAAGTCCAGAATGTCGCCGTGAAACGCGGCGGGCAGACGGGTGCTGTCGTTGTTCCAGTAGAGGATATCGAACGCCGGCGGCTCCTTGCCCAGCAGGTAGTTGTTGACGAAGTAACTCCAGATCAGATCGTTGGGGCGCATCCAGGCGAACACCTTGGCCATGTCGCGACCGTCCAGCACGCCTTTCTGATAGGAGCGCCGCTTGGCCGCTTCGAGCGTTTGCTCATCGGCGAACAGGGTGGCCGGGGTGTTCATTTCGCTGTCTAGCAGGCTCACCAGATAGGTGGCGCTGGAGACCCGCCGCAACTGCCGCTTGGCCTGCAGATGTCCTTGTAGCGCGGCGATGGTCAGCCCACCGGCGCAGGCGCCCATCAGGTTGACTTCGCGGGCGCCGGTGATCGCCCGGCAGATGTTCATCGCTTCTTCCACGGCTTCAACATAGGTCGACAGGCCCCATTCGCGATGGCGCACATCCGGGTTGCGCCAGCTGATCATGAAGGTCTGCAAGCCGTTCTTCAGGGCGAACTGAACGAAGCTGTTGCTCGGGCTGAGGTCGAAAATGTAGTACTTGTTGATTTGCGGCGGCACCACCAGCAGTGGTTTCGAATACTGTTTTTCGCTCATCGGCCGGTACTGGATCAGCTCGAGCATTTCGTTGCGAAACACCACCGAGCCGGTGGTGGTGGCGACGGTCTTGCCGACTTCGAAAGCCTGTTTGGTCACCTGGCGTGGCAGGCCGTCGTTGTGCAACAGGTCATCGAACAGATGGCTGAGACCGCGCACCAGACTGTGACCGCCAGAGTTGAACAGCTCCTTCACAGCCAGCGGATTAAGCAGTGTGTTGGAAGGCGCAACGGCGTCGTTGAGCAGGGTGAAGGCGAAGTGCGCGCGGGCGCGGTCGTCGTCGCTCATGCTGCTCTCGTCGATCCAGCTCTTGACCTGTTTCTGCCAGGCCAGATAGGCCTGAAGGCTGCGCCGATAGAACGGGTTCAGGCTCCACGCCGGATCGGCGAAGCGGCTGTCCTGCGGATTGGTCGGGTGCAGGGTTTCGCCGAGCAGCACGCGTCCGAGCGCGCCTCCCAGCTTCAAGGCGTGTTTTGCACTGTGGATCGGATTGCGCAAGCCGTGGGCAGCCACGCTGCGCAAGGTCGAGATCAGGTCCCGGCCGCGCAGGCCGGTCATGGCACTCTGTGCATTGATGAACACGGCGGGGCTGGGCACGACGCCCGTCGCTGGTTTGTCACGCATGACTCAACACTCCTTCGTCTTCAGGCCAAAAACAAACACACCGAACCAGAACACCATAGACGCTGTTGCGGGTTGTTGCCTGCGCGGCCTCCTGCCACGCACCTGTGTGGACACGTTGCAAGACGCTGTCCAGAAATCCGCGCCGGGACGGTTATCCGCCCAGCGGTGTCGGGTGCGGATGCATCACCGCACGCTGACGTTCCTCCTGGAGGAATTTCATGATGATCGGCGCCACCGCCTCGGCCCGGGTAATCAGGAACAGATGCCCGTCGTCGATGATGTGCAACTGCGCGTTGGGAATTCGCCAGGCGAGCATGCGCATGTTGATCAGCGGGATCAGCGGATCGTCATCACCGGCCAGCACCAGCGTCGGCTGATGGATCTTGTGCAGCCAGTGAATGCTGGTCCAGCCCAGGCCCGCGAACAGTTGCCAGTAGTAACCGAGCTTGCCCGCCGAACGCACCTTGGCCGCATGGCTGGCGGCGAGTGTCGGGTCGCGGCGGAACGAGCCGCCGTAGATCATCGGGGCGATGCGGATCACATGGGACGGCTGGATATAGCGCCGCGGACTGGCCATCATCCACAGCACTTTTGGCTTGCCCGGCACCATCACCGCACCGGCAGCGGTCGCCGCCAGCACCAGCTTCTTGCAGCGCTCGGGATAGTCGTAGGCGAACTGCTGCGCCAGCGCGCCCCCCCAGGACACGCCGATCACGTTGACCTGTCCGTAGTCGAGGTAATCGAGCATCCGTGCGGTGAGCTTCGCCAGCCCCGGAAAGCGATATGGCCGTCGCGGCGTCGAGGAACCACCGACACCGGGCACGTCGAAGGCGATCACTTCCAGGTCCGGATCCAGCGCCGCGACAAAAGGAAACACCAGCTCCAGGTTGGCGCCGATGCCGTTGAATATCAGCAAGGGCGTCAAGTGAGGCTTGCCGGGGCGGACCGCCGTGCGGATGGTCTGGCCATCCAGCTCGACGGTTCGAAAGATGAACGGATGCGGCATGCTTCAAGGCCCTGTGGGTCAATCTCAATGTCACCTCGTACCCTTTGTGGGAGCGGGCTTGCTCGCGAAGGCGTCGTGTCAGTCGCCATTGATGTTGGCTGATCAACCGCTTTCGCGAGCAAGCCCGCTCCCACAAAGGGTACGAGGTGTGTCGGTTACCGCTCGTGTACGTAAGTGCCCGGCGATGCTTCACCTGCCGGGAACGCTTTGTTGCCCAATTTCGTCGGCGCCTTTTTCAGCTCGCCCGAACGCGCGGCCTGCCATGCCTGCCAATACAGCCACCAGGAGTCGGCGTGCTTGGTCGAGTTTTCCTGCCAGTCATCGGCATTGGCGGTCATTTCGTCGCTGGTCATGTAGCGCGATTTCGGGTTGCCCGGCGGGTTCAGGATGCTCTGGATATGCCCGCTGCTGGACAGCACGAATTCCACCTTGCCACCAAACAGCTGCGCCGACTTGTAGCAGGACTTCCACGGAGTGATGTGGTCGTTGGTGCCGGCCAGCGAGAAGATGTCGGCGGTCACCTGCTTGAGGTCGATTGGCGTGCCGCACACTTCCAGTGCATTGGGGCGGATCAGTGGGTTGTTTTTGAACATCTCGATCAGGTCGCCGTGGAACGCGGCCGGCAGTCGAGTCGTATCGTTGTTCCAGAACAGGATGTCGAACACCGGCGGCTCGTTGCCGAGCAGGTAGTTGTTGACCCAGTAGTTCCAGATCAGATCGTTGGGACGCATCCAGGCGAAGACCTTGGCCATGTCTTTGCCTTCGAGCACACCGGCCTGATAGGAGTGTCGCTTGGCCATTTCCAGCGTCTGCTCGTCGACGAACAACGCGACGTCGCTGTCGAGCGTGGTGTCGAGCACGCTGACCAGCAGGGTCAGGGCATTGACCTTGTTTTCACCCGTGGCGGCGTAGTGGCCGAGCAGGGCGGTGCAGGTGATGCCGCCGGAGCAGGCGCCGAGCATGTTGACGTCCTTGCTGCCGGTGATCGCAGTGACCACGTCGACCGCTTCCTTCAGGGCTTCGATGTAAGTCGAGAGGCCCCACTCGCGCTGTTCCTTGGTCGGGTTGCGCCAGCTGACGATGAAGGTCTGCACATTGTTGCGCAGGCAGAAGCGCGCCAGGCTCTTGTCCGGGCTGAGGTCGAATACATAGAACTTGTTGATCTGCGGCGGCACGACGAGCAGCGGGCGCTCGTGCACTTGCTCGGTGATCGGCTTGTACTGGATCAGCTCCAGCACGTCGTTGCGAAACACCACCGCGCCTTCGGTCACGCCCAGGCTCTTGCCGACCTCGAACGCGCCCATGTTGACCTGGCTCGGCATGCCGCCGTTGTGCACCAGATCCTTGGCCAGGTGCGAGAGGCCGTCGAGCAGGCTCTTGCCGCCGGTCTCGAAGAAGCGTTTGACCGCCGCCGGGTTGGCTGCCGTGTTGGTCGGCGCCATGGCCTCGGTCATCAGGTTGATCACGAAGTGGCCGCGCGCGATGTCCTTGGGCGAGAGGCTGCTGTCGTCGATCCAGGCATGGAGTTCCTTGCGCCATGCCAGGTAGGTTTGCAGATAACGTTTGTACAGCGGGTTCTGACTCCACGCCGGATCGACGAAGCGACGGTCATCGCCCGCCGGTTGCAGGTCGGATTTGCCGAACAGCACGTTCTTCAGTTCGAGGCCGAACTGGGTGACGTGTTTGACACTATGGATCGGTTGTTTGATGGCCTGGGTCAGCACCATTCGAGCAGAGGCCAGCAGATCCTTTCCGCGAAGCCCAACGACAGGATTCAGCCCCAGGGTGTTCTCCGAGGCCTGGTACTTCAAATCATCGTTATTCTTGTTACTCATCTACGACGCTCCATTGTCCTGAGACGAGTACCCGGTTTTCTGCTGTGCAGTTCCACAGCCAATGCCAGGTACTACTGCTCGGGTGACCGTTGATTCTGCATAGCTGCTTTACAGTCGTAGAGCATTGCAGGGAACTTGCCAGTTCCATTGGTTACCCGAGATTGATTTTTTTCGCAAGCAGCCGATCCCGGGCCGCTTTAGCGGAGCATTCAAACAGATGAATCTAGAAAATGCCCTCTAAACAGTCCGAGGCGCGGACTAGAGCATCAGCTTGACGACGGACTCGTCCGGGTCGCGGGTTTTGCCGGCGGCTTTGAGCTCGGCCAGATAATCCGCCCAGAGTGCGTCATAGCGTCGCCCCAGCTCGTACAGATAATCCCAGGTGAACAGACCGCTGTCGTGCCCGTCGTCGAAGGTCAGTTTCAGTGCGTACTGACCGGCCGGTTCTACCTTGGTCAGGCCGACATGCAGCTTGCCGAATTGCAGGATCGGTTTGCCGTGGCCCTGGACCTCGGCGGAGGGGGAATGCACGCGCAGGAATTCGGCGGGCAGGGTGTACTCCTCGCCGGACGCGTATTTGAGCGACAGGGTTTTCGAGGCTTTGTGCAGTTTGATGTCGGTGGGGAGTTGGGTCATCGCCGGCGTTCCGTCAGGTGGAAAAAATTGTGGGAGCCGATGGCTCCCACAGTTTCACGACCACTGTAAGTATGGCTTACAGGATATAACGGGACAGGTCTTCGTTCTGCGCCAATTCGCCCAGGTGGCTGTTGACGTACTCGGCGTCGATCTGGATCGCCTTGTCGTCGTGGGCGCTGGCCAGATCGCCGGCACTGAACGACACCTCTTCCAGCAGACGCTCGAGCAACGTGTGCAGGCGACGGGCACCGATGTTCTCGGTCTTTTCGTTGACCTGCCAGGCTATCTCCGCCAGACGCTTGATGCCTTCCGGCTGGAACTGGATGTTCAGGCCTTCGGTTTTCAGCAGCGCGCAGTATTGCTCGGTGAGCGAGGCGTGCGGTTCGCTGAGGATGCGTTCGAAATCCTGCGGGCTCAGGGCCTTGAGTTCAACACGGATCGGCAGACGGCCTTGCAGCTCCGGCACCAGATCGCTCGGCTTGCTCAGGTGGAACGCACCGGAGGCGATGAACAGGATGTGGTCGGTCTTGACCATGCCCAGTTTGGTGTTGACGGTGCAGCCTTCGATCAGCGGCAGCAGGTCACGTTGCACGCCTTCACGGGACACATCGGCGCCGCCGACATTGCCGCGCTTGGCGACCTTGTCGATCTCGTCGATGAACACGATGCCGTGCTGCTCGACTGCTTCCAGAGCCTTGGCCTTCAACTCTTCTTCGTTGACCAGGCGACCGGCTTCTTCGTCGCGTACCAGCTTCAGCGCTTCCTTGACCTTGAGCTTGCGGGCCTTCTTCTTGCCCTTGCCCATATTGGCGAACAGGGACTGCAACTGGTTGGTCATCTCTTCCATGCCCGGCGGCGTGGCGATTTCGATGCCGGCCATTTCGGCGACTTCGATCTCGATTTCCTTGTCGTCCAGCTGACCTTCGCGCAGGCGCTTGCGGAACAGTTGGCGAGTGTTGGAATCCTGAGTCGGCGCTTCTTCGTTGCTGAAGCCCATGCGTGCCGGTGGCAGCAGGGCGTCGAGGATACGGTCCTCGGCGGCGTCTTCGGCACGGTGGCGAACGCGGGTCATTTCCTGCTCGCGCAGCATTTTGATCGCGGCGTCTGCCAGATCGCGGATGATCGATTCGACGTCACGGCCGACGTAGCCGACTTCGGTGAACTTGGTCGCTTCGACCTTGATGAACGGTGCGTTGGCCAGCTTGGCCAGGCGACGGGCGATCTCGGTTTTACCGACGCCGGTCGGGCCGATCATCAGGATGTTCTTCGGGGTCACTTCAACGCGCAGCTCTTCAGGCAGCTGCATGCGGCGCCAGCGGTTGCGCAGGGCAATCGCGACGGCGCGCTTGGCATCGTCCTGGCCGATGATGTGGCGGTTGAGTTCGTGGACGATTTCGCGGGGAGTCATGGACATAATAATTGACGGTCCTCAAGCAGAAACAAGCCGTGGCACAGGGGCCGCGTCAGGCTTTTTCAGCGAGATCCTGCTCCTCAATGGTCTGGGTGTGGTTGGTGAATACACAGATGTCGCCGGCGATGCCGAGAGCGGTCTCGACGATTTCGCGGGCCGACAGGTCGGTCTTCTTCAGCAGGGCGCTGGCGGCGGCTTGCGCATAGGCGCCACCGGAACCCATGGCGATCAGGCCGTCTTCGGGTTCGACCACGTCACCGTTGCCGGTGATGATCAGGGAGGCGTCTTTGTTGGCGACCGCGAGCATCGCTTCGAGGCGGCTCAGGGAACGGTCGGTGCGCCATTCTTTGGCGAGTTCGACGGCGGCGCGAACCAGATGACCCTGGTGCTTTTCAAGCTGGCCTTCGAAACGTTCGAACAGGGTAAAGGCGTCGGCGGTGGCACCGGCGAAACCGGCGATGACTTCGCCGTGGTACAGGCGACGAACTTTCTTCGCGTTGCCTTTCATCACGGTGTTGCCAAGAGAAACCTGGCCGTCGCCGCCCATGACGACTTTGCCGTGGCGGCGGACTGAAACGATGGTGGTCAAGGGAAGAGTCTCCACACTGCGGGGCGAAAATGCCTTATGCCCATTCATATGGGGGTGGTAGAGAGGATTTCAACTGCGGGGCGGGAGAGGGGACGAGCGGTGGTGTTGCGCGGATCCTCCCCGCGCCGCGCGCGGGAAGGATCATTTGGGGGATATCAGCGGCTCTGGCGTTGTTGTAACAACAGGTTGCTGAAGCCTGCGCCCGCCAGTTGTTTCTGGGCGGTGGTCAGTTGTTCGCGGTTGCTGAACGGGCCGACCAGTACGCGGTACCAGGTTTCATCCTTGACCGTCCCGGACTCAACCGCCACCGCCTGGCCGAGCAGAATGATCTGCGCGCGGACCTTGTCGGCATCCGTCTCTTTGCGGAACGAGCCGGCCTGCAGGAAGAACTTGGTCACCGGTGCAGCCTTGGTCACTGGTGGCGCTGGCGGCGGGGTGATCCCGGCCAGTGCAGCCTGTGCACGCGCTGTGTCGATCTTCGCCGCTTCAGCCGGGGTCACCGGCGTGGTCGGGATCGCCGGCACTTGCGGCGTCGGCAGGGTTTTCTCCGGCACGGCATCAGGCGGCACGATCACTTCCGATTCCGGCAACAGGGTGTAGAAGTCATACTTCGGCTTCACCGGTTGCGTCGGGCTCGGCGGGGTCTTGTTGGCCTCGGCGATCTTGGTGGCTTTCTGTTGTTGCTGTTGCTCGACCTTCTCGCGCTTGACCGTGTCGCTGCCCTTGCCCGGCTCCAGTTTCATCAGGAACACGATGAACGCGCCGACCGTCAGGCCAATGGCCATCCACAGCCAGCCCGGAATCGGCTGCTTCGCTGGAGCTTGGTAACGGCTGGCGCCACGCTTGGGTGCAGGTTTTTTCTTGGCAGCCAACTTACATACGCTCCAGGGTTTCCAGGCCGAGCAGTTCCAGGCCTTGCTTGAGGGTACGGCCGGTCAGCGCGGCGAGGCGCAGACGGCTTTGCATTTGTGCCGGGGTGTCGGCGGCGAGGATCGGGCAGTTCTCGTAGAAGCTGGAGAACAGGCCGGCCACGTCGTACAGGTAAGTACACAGGGTGTGTGGCGTGCCCTTTTCCGCAACGTTGTTCAGCACTTCACCGAACTGCGCCAGTTTGGCCGCCAGTTCCTGTTCGTGCGCCGCCTCGAGGACGATCTGGCCGTCGACTTCGCTGAAATCCTTGCCCAGTTTGCGGAATACACCGGCCACGCGGGTGTAGGCGTACAGCAGGTATGGCGCAGTGTTGCCTTCGAAGTTGAGCATCAGGTCGAAGTTGAAGCTGTAGTCGCTGGTGCGGTGCTTCGACAGGTCGGCGTATTTCACCGCGCCGATGCCCACGACTTTGGCGATCGCACGCAGTTCGTCTTCGGCCAGTGTCGGGTTCTTTTCCTTCACCAGGCTGTAGGCACGTTCCTGCGCTTCGGTCAGCAGGTCGATCAGCTTCACGGTGCCGCCGTCACGGGTCTTGAACGGACGGCCGTCGGCGCCGTTCATGGTGCCGAAGCCCATGTGTTCCATTTCCATCGGATGGGTCACGAAACCGGCCTTGCGCGCCACGGCGAACACCTGCTGGAAGTGCAGGGCCTGACGCTGGTCGACGAAGTACAACGCACGGTCGGCCTTCAGCTTGCCGCTGCGATAACGCACGGCCGCCAGGTCGGTGGTGGCGTACAGGTAGCCGCCGTCAGCCTTGACGATGATCACCGGCAGCGGCTCGCCTTCGGCGTTCTTGAATTCGTCGAGGAACACGCACTGGGCGCCGTTGCTTTCGACCAGCATGCCGGCGGCTTTCAGGTCGTTGACCACGTTGATCAGGTCGTCGTTGTAGGCGCTTTCGCCCATCACGTCGGCCATGGTCAGTTTGACGTTGAGCAGTTCATAGATCTTCTGGCAGTGCGACAGCGAGATGTCCTTGAACTTGGTCCACAGCGCCAGGCATTCAGCATCGCCGGCCTGCAACTTGACCACCAGGCCACGGGCGCGGTCGGCGAATTCCGGGGATTCGTCGAAGCGTTGCTTGGCGGCGCGGTAGAAGTTTTCCAGGTCCGACAGTTCGTCGCTGGTGATCGGGTTTTCCTGCAGGTAGGCCATCAGCATGCCGAACTGGGTACCCCAGTCGCCGACGTGGTTCTGACGGATCACGGTGTCGCCGAGGAATTCGAGTACTCGCGCCACGCCGTCGCCGATGATGGTCGAGCGCAAGTGGCCGACGTGCATCTCTTTGGCCAGGTTCGGTGCCGACAGGTCGACCACGGTGCGTTGCGCCGGGCCGGCCTTGCGCACGCCAACGTGAGCGTCGGCCAGCGCTGCGTCGAGGCGCGAGGCCAGCGCATGAGTGTTCTGGAAGAAGTTGATGAAGCCTGGACCGGCGATTTCGGCCTTGGTGACGTTCTCGTCAGCCGGCAGGGCGGCGATGATTTTTTCCGCCAGATCGCGCGGTTTCATGCCCGCAGGCTTGGCCAGCATCATCGCGATGTTGCTGGCGAAGTCGCCGTGGGTCTTGTCCCGGGCGTTTTCCACCTGGATCGCCGGCGTCAGGCCTTCAGGCAACACACCTTCGTTGACGAGTTGGGTGAGGGCTTGTTGGATCAGCTGGCGAATGGTGTCTTTCATGGTCTTCTCTTTCGACCGCAAGCGCGGCGGCGCATCGATGCGCGGGTGGAAAAACTGGGCATTATCCGTTGCGAAGACGGGCTTGCCAACCTTAGCAGGCAGGATGTGGATGTGTGGTGACAATTCGTCAGTCATCGCTGGCAAGCCAGCTCCCACAAGAGCGACGCAATTCCCCTGTGGGAGCTGGCTTGCCAGCGATAGCAATCGATCAATCAATACAAATCGACAGGGTCGACATCCAGCGACCAGCGCACCGCCCGGCCGCTTGGCATCTGCTCCAGCACCAGCAGCCAGCTCGCCAGCAATCGGTGTAGCGGCGCCCGGGCCGTGGCCTGCAACAGCAGCTGCGCGCGGAAGCGGCCAGCCCGACGTTCCATCGGTGCCGGCACCGGTCCCAGCAGTTCGATGCCGCTCAGATTCTGTTCGGCCAGCAAACGCTCGGCCTCGCTGCACGCCTCATCAAGAAAGCCTTCGGCCTGCCCCGGCTTGTGCGCTTCGGCGCGCAGCAGGGCGAGGTGGGCGAACGGCGGCAGGCCGGCGGCGCGGCGTTCGCTCAGGGCCTGCTCGGCGAAGGCGAAGTAACCCTGCTCGGTCAGTTGCACCAATAAAGGATGGTCGGCCAGATGCGTCTGGATGATCACCTTGCCCGGTTCTTCCGCCCGCCCGGCTCGACCGGCGACCTGCACAATCAGTTGCGCCATGCGCTCGCTGGCGCGGAAGTCGCCGGAAAACAGCCCGCCGTCGGCATCGAGGATCGACACCAGTGTCACCCGAGGGAAGTGGTGACCCTTGGCCAACATCTGGGTGCCGACCAGAATGCACGGCTGGCCTTTCTGGATCGTGGCGAACAACTGGTTCATCGCATCCTTGCGCGACGTGCTGTCCCGGTCGACGCGCAGCACCGGATAGTCCGGGAACAAGATCGCCAGTCGTTCTTCGGCCCGCTCGGTGCCGGCACCCACGGGGCGCAGATCGACCTTGTTACACTTCGTGCACTGGCGCGGCACGCGCTCGACGTAACCGCAGTGGTGGCAACGCAATTCGCCGTAGCGCTGGTGCACGGTCATTCGTGCATCGCAGCGCTGGCACTCGGACATCCAGCCGCAATCGTGGCACAGCAGCGTCGGGGCAAACCCCCGGCGATTGAGGAACACCAATACCTGCTGGCCGGCGGCGAGGGTCTGGCCGATGGCTTGCTGCATCGGCCCGGAAATGCCGCTGTCCAGTGGACGACTTTTCACATCCAGGCGCAGGAAACGTGGCTGCTTGGCGCCGCCCGCCCGTTCGTTCAGGCGCAGAAGTCCGTAGCGGCCGGTGTAGGCGTTGTGCAGGCTTTCCAGGGATGGGGTCGCGGAGCCGAGCACGATCGGGATGTTTTCCTGCCGCGCCCGCACCAGCGCCAGATCCCGCGCGTGGTAGCGCAGGCCCTCCTGCTGCTTGTAGGAGCCGTCGTGCTCTTCATCGATGATGATCAACCCCGGATTCTTCATCGGGGTGAACAGCGCCGAACGGGTACCGATAATAATGTCGGCCTCGCCATCGCGGGCGGCGAGCCAGGCGTCCAGACGATCACGATCGTTGACCGCCGAGTGCAGCAGGGCGATGCGGGCGTTGAAGCGTTGTTCGAAGCGGGCGAGGGTCTGCGGGCCGAGGTTGATCTCCGGGATCAGTACCAGCGCCTGCTTGCCGGCCTCGAGGGTTTCGCGGATCAGCTGCAAATAGACTTCGGTCTTGCCGCTGCCGGTGACCCCGGCCAGCAGAAAGGCGTGATAGCTGTCGAACCCGGCGCGAATCGCCTCGTAGGCAGCGCGTTGTTCGCTGTTGAGCGGCAGCTCGGGCTGGGCCAGCCAGTGTTCATGGCGTGCGCCGGGGGCGTGGCGGCGCACTTCGACCTGCACCAGATCCTTGGCCAGCAGTAGATCGAGGCTGTCCTTGCTCAGCATCAGTTTGCTCAGCAACTGATGGGCGACGCCGTGGGGATGCTGGGCCAGTGTTGCCAGGGCTTCACGCTGGCGCGGGGCGCGGGCGATTCGCGGGTCATCAAGGTTGGCGCCGGGAGCGGCGGACCAGAAACGTTCCTGCCGAACCTCGGCCAGTTCGCCCTGGCGCAGCAGCACCGGCAACGCCCAGCTCAGAGTGTCGCCGAGGCTGTGCTGATAATACTGAGCCGTCCACAGGCACAGCTTGAACAGCGCCGGCGGCAGCGGAGCGGTGGCGTCGAGCAGGGCCAGCGCCGGTTTGAGCTTTTCCACCGGCACTTCGCTGGTGTCAGTGACCTCCACCAGAATCCCGATCATCTCCCGTCGGCCGAACGGCACCCGCAGGCGCATGCCCGGTTGCAACTGCGAACGCAGCACACCGGCCGGGGCCCGATAGTCGAACAGGCGGCGCAGGGGCGAAGGCAGGGCGAGGCGCAGAATGGCGTCGGGCACGCGGGGGATTCTCATAGGCGGGGCGGTGGAGAAGGGCGGGAGCCTAGCAGACGGTCGGTCTCAGCGACAGCTTGCGTGATTGCAAAGGTCTGGTAGAATCCGCGGCCTAATTACGTGCGGTATTCAACAATCGTGTTGGATGGCGGCACGCCAGCTGAGGAAAACACCATGAAAGCCGATATCCACCCGAATTACCCAGAAGTTGCAGTAACTTGCAGCTGCGGCAACAAGTTCGAAACCCGTTCGACCTTCGGCAAAGCCCTGGCGATCGACGTTTGCAACGAGTGCCACCCGTTCTACACCGGTAAGCAGAAGACTCTGGACACCGGTGGTCGCGTTCAGAAGTTCGCCGACCGTTTCGGTGCTTTCGGCGCGAAAAAGGCCTAAGGCCCTTCATTCTGGAAAACCTCAGCGGCTTTTCCGGTCTGATGAAAAAGGCGTCCCTTGCGGGCGCCTTTTTTGTGTCCGCGATTTGGCTCTCCGCCGCCCAGGCTTTCTGCCCGGCGCCGTCCGGGCTGGACAGCGCCACGGTGCAGCGGGTGGTCGACGGCGACACCCTGCGCCTGAGCGACGGACGCAATGTGCGGATGATCGGCCTCAATACGCCCGAACTCGGCAAGCAGGGCCGCAGCGACGAGCCGTTTGCGGTAGCGGCGCGCAAGCGCCTCGAAGCCTTGGTCGCCGAGAGCGACGCGCGGGTTGGCCTTCGCCTTGGCGCACAGCCCAAAGACCATTACGGCCGCACTCTGGCCCATGTTTTCAGCGCCAAGGGTGAGAATCTCGAAGCGCAGATGCTCGCCGATGGCCTCGGTTTCCAGGTCGCGGTGGCGCCAAATGTCGATCTGGTCGATTGCCAGCAAGCCGCCGAACGCCGCGCGCGACAGGCCGGGCTTGGCCTTTGGAAGCGCCCGCCTGTACTGAAAGCGGAGCAGATCGAGCGCTCGGGTTTCGCGCTGGTCAGCGGTCGTGTGAGCAAGGTTCAGCGCAATCGCGGCGGAATCTGGATCGAGTTGCAGGACAAGCTTGTACTGCGCGTTGCACCCAATCTGCTGGATCGTTTCGACGGCGCCGCTCTGCAGGCGTTGAAGGGCAAGCAGATCGAGGCCCGTGGCTGGGTGGTCGATCGTTCCCGGCGCGGTGGACTGAAATCAGGTCAGGCGCGCTGGTTGTTGCCGCTGACCGATCCTTCGATGCTCCAGTCGTCCCGCTGAAGAAAAAGTTGTAGACATTTTTTCTGTCGATTGTGAACAGTCTAGCCCTTGTGCGCCGTGGCTCTTGGCCCAAAGTCGTAGGGCAGGGCGCTTGACAGGGGTGACCGGGCAGTCTTGTGGGGACTTTGCGAGGCGCGTATCCTCGCTGACCAGTCTGTCCAACAGTAAAAAGCGGAATGCCAAAATGTCTGATCTGAAAACTGCCGCTCTCGAATATCATGCCAATCCTCGTCCAGGAAAGCTGAGTGTCGAGCTCACCAAGGCCACTGCTACCGCCCGCGACCTGTCGCTGGCCTACAGCCCCGGCGTAGCTGAACCAGTGCGCGAGATCGCCCGCGATCCTGAACTGGCCTACAAGTACACCGGCAAGGGCAACCTGGTTGCAGTCATTTCCGATGGCACCGCGATTCTGGGCCTGGGTAACCTCGGCCCACTGGCTTCCAAGCCGGTCATGGAAGGTAAAGGCGTGCTGTTCAAGCGCTTCGCCGGCATCGACGTCTTCGACATCGAAGTCGACTCCGAAAGCCCGCAAGCCTTCATCGACACCGTAAAACGCATTTCCATCACCTTCGGTGGCATCAACCTGGAAGACATCAAGGCGCCTGAGTGCTTTGAGATCGAACGTGCTCTGATCGAGCAGTGCGACATTCCGGTATTCCACGATGACCAGCACGGCACCGCGATCGTGACCGCTGCCGGTATGATCAATGCCCTGGAAATCGCTGGCAAAACCCTGGCCGACGCCAAGATCGTCTGCCTGGGCGCCGGCGCAGCCGCCATCTCCTGCATGAAATTGCTGGTGAGCATGGGCGCCAAGGTCGAGAACATCTTCATGGTTGACCGTACCGGCGTGATCCACGCTGGCCGTGACGACCTGAACCAGTACAAGGCTGTGTTCGCTCATCCTACCGAGAAGCGCACCCTGGACGACGCCATCGAAGGCGCTGACGTATTCGTCGGCCTGTCGGGCCCGAACCTGCTGAGCGCCGAGCAACTCAAGCGCATGGCGGCCAACCCGATCGTTTTCGCATGCTCCAACCCGGATCCGGAAATCTCCCCGGAACTGGCTCACGCCACCCGTAACGACGTGATCATGGCCACCGGCCGTTCGGACTACCCGAACCAGGTCAACAACGTACTGGGCTTCCCGTTCATCTTCCGTGGTGCCCTGGACGTTCGCGCCAAGCGCATCAACGAAGAAATGAAGATCGCTGCCGCCAACGCCCTGCGCGAACTGGCCAAGCTGCCGGTCCCTCAGGAAGTCTGCGACGCCTACGGCGGTATCTCCCTGGAATTCGGCCGTGAGTACATCATTCCGAAGCCAATGGACAAGCGCCTGATCACCGTGATCTCCGACGCCGTGGCCAAGGCCGCGATCGAGACCGGTGTGGCGACCCTGCCGTATCCGAAGAACTATCCGCTGAAAAGCGTGGATGACGTGTTCAACGGCTAAGTCGTTGTAGCGCTTCAGCCGAAAGCCCCGGTTCGTGAGAGTCGGGGCTTTTTTTGTGCCTGTTGATTTTGGGGTGATCTTAAGGGCCTCTTCGCGGGCAAGCCCGCTCCCACAGGTGAAATGCATTCCAATGTGGGAGCGGGCTTGCTCGCGAAGGGGTCAGTCCATGCAATACAAATCTGGCAGGCATAAAAAAGCCCCGCACTTCTCACGAAGGCGGGGCTTTTTTACGGGGCGGGATCAGAACAGATCGATCGGCGCCTGTTCATCCGCCGGCAGCGGACTGCCCGGCGCGGTGCCATTGCCGATCTCATTGACCGACGGTGGTGTGTCTTCGGCCTTGAACAGCTCGAAGTACGCGCCTGGTGTGCTCGGCGATGCCGCGCGACCGCTGACCGGGTCTACCCGCAGGCTGAGGATGCCTTCCGGCTCCGGCTGGACATGCGGCGGCTTGTCCTTGAGCGCAGCGGCCATGTAGTTCATCCAGATCGGCAGTGCCACAGTGCCGCCGAACTCCCGGCGACCGAGGCTTTCCGGCTGGTCGAAACCGGTCCACACGGTGGTCACGTAATCGGCGTTGTAGCCGGAGAACCAAGCATCCTTGGATTCGTTGGTGGTACCGGTCTTGCCGGCGATGTCGCTGCGGCCCAGGGCCAGTGCGCGACGACCGGTGCCGAGCTTGATCACGTCCTGCAACATGCTGTTGAGGATGTAAGTGGTACGGCCATCGACGATGCGCTCGGCAACTGCTGGCGCTTGCGGCACGGCGGCGTTGCCCGGCGCTTCACCCGGAACCGGCGCTGCATTGACGGTAAACGATTCGGTAGCGGGTGCCGCGATGCCATCGGTGGCCGCGCCGCCCTGCGGTACGGTCGGCGGGTTGGCGACGAACAGTGTGTCGCCATTGCGGCTTTCGATCTTGTCGATGATGTACGGGGTAATCTTGAAGCCACCGTTGGCGAAGGTGCTCCAGCCAGTGGCGATTTCCATCGGCGTCAGGGTCGCGGTGCCCAGCGCCAGGGACAGGTTTGGCGGCAGGTCCTGCTTGTTGAAGCCGAAGCGGGTGATGTAGTCGATGGTCTTGCCTACGCCCATCGCTTGCAACAGACGAATCGAAACCAGGTTGCGCGACTTGTACAGCGCCTCGCGCAAACGGATCGGGCCGAGGAAAGTGTTGGTGTCGTTCTTCGGGCGCCAGACCTTGTCCAGGTACTCGTCGACGAACACGATCGGCGCGTCGTTGACCAGACTGGCGGCGGTGTAGCCGTTATCCAGTGCGGCGCTGTAGACGAACGGCTTGAAGCTTGAGCCCGGCTGACGCTTGGCCTGCATCGCGCGGTTGTAGTTGCTCTGCTCGAACGCGAAGCCGCCGACCAGCGAACGGATCGCGCCGTTCTGCGGATCCAGCGACACCAGCGCGCCCTGCGCCTGCGGAATCTGGCTGAACTTCAGCGAATTGTTCGGCTGGCGCTGCACGCGAATCAGGTCGCCGATCTGTGCCACATCCGACGGCTGACGCGGGTTGGCGCCCATGCTGTTGGTGTTGAGGAACGGTCGCGCCCATTTCATGGAGTCCCACGCCACGTGCTCTTCGCCGGTGCGGGTCAGCACTTGCAGGCCGTTCTTGTCGACCTGGGTGACGATGGCCGGCTCGAGGCTGCTGATGGTGCGTTGCTTGGTCAGTTCGGTGGCCCAGGCTTCACGGGTCTTGCCCGGCAGGCGCGATTCAGGGCCGCGGTAGCCGTGACGCTGGTCGTAGGTCATCAGGCCTTCGTGCAGCGCGGTGTTGGCCATTTCCTGGAGGTTGCTCGGCACCGTGGTGGTGACGCGGAAACCTTCGGTATAGGCGTCGCTGCCGTAGCGGCCGACCATTTCGGCGCGGGCCATTTCGGCGATGTACGGCGCGTTCACTTCCGGGGTCGGCACGTGATAGCTGGCGTTCAGCGGCTCGTTGATCGCGGCGGTGTAGTCGGCTTCGGTGATCTTGCCGAGCTTGTACATGCGGCCGAGGATCCAGTCGCGACGCTCCTTGCTGCGCGCCGGGTTGGCCAGCGGGTTGAAGCGCGACGGGGCTTTCGGCAGGCCGGCGATCATCGCCATCTGCGCCAGGCTGACTTCGCGGATCGACTTGCCGTAATACACCTGCGCCGCCGCCTCGATGCCGTAGGCGCGGTTGCCCAGATAAATCTTGTTCACGTACAGCTCAAGGATCTCGTCCTTGGTCAGCTGCCGTTCGATCTGCAGGGCCAGAAGGATTTCAGTGGTCTTGCGCGAGAAGCTGCGTTCGCTGGTCAGGAAGAAGTTCTTCGCCACCTGCATGGTGATGGTGCTGCCGCCGGACTGGATGTGCCCGCTCTTGACCAGTTGGGTCGCGGCACGCATCAGGCTGCTCGGATCGACGCCATAGTGATTGGCGAAGTTGTCGTCTTCAGCACTTAGTAACGCATTGATGAAATTGGGGGGAATGTCGGCGAAACGGATCGGTGTACGGCGCATTTCGCCAAATTCTGCGATCAACTTGTTGTCGCTGCTGTAGACCCGGAGCGGAATCTGCAACTGAATGCTTCTCAGCGCCTCCACAGATGGCAAACCCGGACTAAGGTAAAGAAACGCGCCGCTGAGACCTAAAAGCAGTCCGCAGAAAACGGCGACGATGGACCAACCGAAAAATTTCAGCAGACGAATCAAGGCTTTTGGACATCCACGGCAAAGAATGAATTGGGCGACAGGGTTCCGGGTAACACACAGAACGACCCGCGCCGGCAGTAAAAAGCGGAAAAAAACGCTGGGCATTATAAGCACTTTTCCGCTGGGGGCGTCATTTGCGCTTCTGTCAAGACGGGGCGAGGGAACGCAATGCGCATTACAGAGTCCGTAACTCACGGATAGTCATAGGGAATTGGTAGTGCTAGGACTCTTCAATAAAAAGGCCAATACGTTACTGGGGATCGACATCAGCTCCACTTCGGTGAAGCTGCTGGAGCTGAGCCGTCAGGGTGAGCGCTACCGGGTCGAGGCGTATGCGGTGGAGCCGTTGCCGGCGAGCGCCGTGGTCGAAAAGAACATCGCCGAGCTCGAGGGCGTCGGCCAGGCCCTGTCCCGGGTGCTGGTCAAGGCGCGCACCGGACTGAAAACCGTGGCGGTGGCGGTGGCCGGCTCTGCGGTGATCACCAAGGTCATCGAGATGGACGCCGGACTGTCCGACGACGAACTGGAAAACCAGCTCAAGATCGAGGCCGATCAATACATTCCCTATCCGCTGGACGAGGTCGCCATCGACTTCGAAGTCCAGGGCGTTTCGCCGCGCAACCCCGAGCGGGTCAACGTGCTGCTGGCCGCCTGTCGCAAGGAAAACGTCGAAGTCCGCGAAGCGGCGCTCGCTCTCGCCGGGCTGACCGCGCGGGTGGTGGATGTCGAAGCCTATGCGCTGGAGCGCTCGTTTGGTCTGCTGGCCACGCAACTGGCGGCGTCCCAGGATCGGCTGACGGTGGCCGTGGTCGACATCGGCGCCACCATGACCACCCTCAGCGTCCTGCACAACGGCCGGATCATCTACACCCGCGAACAACTGTTCGGCGGCCGCCAGCTGACCGAGGAAATCCAGCGCCGTTATGGCTTGACCCTTGAGCAGGCGGGGCTCGCCAAGAAGCAGGGCGGCCTGCCGGACGATTACGTCAGCGAGGTGCTGCAACCGTTTCGCGAGGCACTGGTGCAGCAGGTGTCGCGCTCCCTGCAGTTCTTTTTCGCCTCCGGCCAGTACAACGCCGTCGACCACATTCTGCTGGCCGGCGGCACGGCGTCGGTGCCCGGCCTCGACCGGCTGATCGAAGAGCGCCTGAACACCCCGACTCAGGTCGCCAACCCGTTTTCCGACATGGCCTTGAGCAGCAAGGTCAACGCCGGGGCCCTGGCGAGCGATGCGCCGGCCCTGATGATTGCCTGCGGGCTCGCGCTCAGGAGTTTCGACTGATGGCGCGGATCAACCTTTTACCCTGGCGCGAGGAGCGTCGCGAAGAGCGGCGCAAACGCTTCCTGCTGGCCTTGACCGGCGTGGTGGTCGGTTCGGTGGGGGCGGTGCTCATTGCCGACCAGATCATCAGCGCCGCCATCGCCCGGCAGGTCGCGCGCAATGACTACATCGGCAAGCAGATCGCCGTGATCGACGAACGGATCAAGCAGATCAGCGAGCTCAAGGCCCATCGTCAGCAACTGGTCGAGCGCATGCGCATCATCCAGGACTTGCAGGGCAACCGGCAGATCAGCGGGCGGATCTTCGATCAGCTGGCGCGCACCTTGCCCGACGGGGTGTATTTCACCGACGTGAAAATGGTCGGCAAGACCCTGTCGATCAGCGGCGCGGCGGAGTCCAACAATCGGGTGTCCGACCTGATGCGCAACCTCGATGCCTCCGACTGGTTCGATGCGCCCAACCTCAATGAAGTGAAAGCCACCACTGCTGGCCAGGTGGATCAAGCCAACGTCTTTCAGCTGACCGTTCGCCAGACTCGACCCCGGTTCGAGGAGGACGACCAATGAAGCCGTCCGAGTGGCTGGAAAGCCTGCGCAATGTCGACTTCAACGACCTGGACACCAGCAACATCGGCTCTTGGCCGCCAGCAGTCAAAAGCCTGGCCGGCGGACTGTTGATGGTGCTGGTTCTGGCGCTTGGCTATAACTTTTTCATCAGTGACCTGGAGAACCAGCTCGAGCTCAAGCGTGAGGAGGAAATCACCCTCAAGGAGCAGTTCGCGAGCAAGGCGCGCATGGCGGCCAATCTCGAGCTGTACACCCAGCAGATGAAAGAGATGGAAAACTCGTTCGGCGTACTTTTGCGGCAACTGCCCAGTGACACCGAAGTGCCGGGGTTGCTGGAAGACATCACCCGTACCGGGCTGGGCAGTGGTCTTGAATTCGAAGAAATCAAACTGCTGCCCGAAGTCACCCAGCAGTTCTACATCGAGCTGCCCATCCAGATCACCGTGACCGGTGCCTATCACGACCTTGCGACCTTCGTCAGTGGCGTGGCCGGTTTGCCTCGGATCGTCACCCTGCACGACTTCGAGCTGGCACCCGCCAATCCCGAAGGCGGGCCGAAGTTGCGTATGAGCATTCTCGCCAAGACCTACCGCTACAACGACAAGGGGCTGCAAAAATGAGCCCGATCCGTTTTATCGCCTTGTCGGCATTGTTAATGGTACTCGGTGGCTGCGGTGGTGATGACTTCAGCGATCTCGACGCTTACATGAATGAAGTGCGCCTGCGCCCGCCGGGCAAGATCGAGCCGACCCCGACCTTCCGCTCCTACCCGACATTCACCTACAGCGCCGCCAACCTGCGCAGTCCGTTTTCGCGCCAGTTGCGGGTCGATCTGGCCGGGCAGAAACACGGCTCGCGGGATGTGAAACCCGATCCCAACCGGGTCAAGCAATACCTCGAAGGTTTCAACATCGAGCAATTCGAAATGGTCGGCACGATTGCCAATGCCTCCGGTTCCTTCGCTTTGTTGCGAGGTGCGGGCGGGGTCCATCGGCTCAAGGTTGGCGACTATCTGGGGCGCAACGACGGGCGGATCGTTGCGATCAGCGCTTCACAGGTCGAGGTGGTGGAAATCGTTCCGGATGGCCAGGGCGCCTGGCTTGAGCGGCCGCGCACCATTCCTTTGAAAGAGCACTCATAAGTGGAAGTCGAACAATGAACAGGATTTTTTCCACCCTCGGTTTTTCGCTATGGATGGCGCTGCTTTCACCGATGGTACAGGCAGCCAATCTGAAGGCGCTGGACGTCGCGGCACTGCCGGGCGACCGGGTCGAGTTGAAGCTGTCGTTCGACGGCCCGCCACCACAGCCCAAGGGCTACACCACTGATTCGCCGGCACGGATCGCCCTCGATCTGCCGGGTGTCGCCAGTCAGCTGACGAGCAAGACCCGTGACCTGGGCAGTGGCAATGCCCGCACGGCCACAGTGGTCGAGGCCAATAACCGGACGCGGCTGATCATCAGCCTGACGCAACTGGCACCGTACGACACCCGGGTCGAAGGCAATACGGTGTTTGTGGTGGTCGGGCAGGGCAGCAAAGCCGCTGCCCCACGTACGGTCGCTCGTGCACCGCGCGCAGCACCTGCGGCAGCGCCGGTCCGCACGTTTACGCCGACCGCCAGAGCCATTCGCGGCGTGGATTTCCAGCGTGGTACGGCGGGCGAGGGCAACGTGGTCATCGACTTGTCCGACCCGGCTATCGCCCCGGACATCCAGGAGCACGACGGCAAGATCATCCTCAATTTTGCCCGTACCCAATTGCCTGAGCCACTGCGCGTGCGCCTCGACGTCAAGGATTTCGCCACCCCGGTGCAGTTCGTCAATGCCGGTGTCAGCGGTGATCGCGCGACGATCACCGTCGAGCCCAGCGGTACTTTCGACTATTCCACTTACCAGACCGACAACAAGCTGACCGTCAGCATCCGGCCGTTGACCGTCGATGACCTGCAAAAGCGCAACGCCGACCGCAACAGCTATAACGGCGAAAAGCTCTCTCTCAACTTCCAGGACATCGATGTGCGCTCGGTGCTGCAACTGATCGCCGACTTCACCAACCTCAATCTGGTGGCCAGCGATACGGTGCAGGGCGGCATTACCTTGCGCCTGCAGAACGTGCCGTGGGATCAGGCGCTGGATCTGGTGCTCAAGACCAAAGGCCTGGACAAGCGCAAGGTCGGCAACGTGCTGCTGGTGGCGCCGGCGGATGAAATCGCCGCCCGTGAACGGCAGGAACTGGAGTCGCAGAAACAGATTGCCGAGCTGGCGCCGCTGCGCCGTGAGCTGTTGCAAGTGAACTACGCCAAGGCTGCGGACATCGCCAAGCTGTTCCAGTCGGTCACCAGTGCCGAGGCCAAGGTCGACGAACGGGGTTCGATCACCGTCGATGAGCGCACCAACAACATCATTGCCTACCAGACCCAGGATCGCCTCGACGAGCTGCGGCGGATTGTGGCGCAGCTGGATATTCCGGTGCGTCAGGTGATGATCGAGGCGCGGATCGTCGAGGCCAACGTCGACTACGACAAAAGTCTGGGCGTGCGCTGGGGCGGTTCGATCCAGAACAAGGGCAACTGGAACACTTCCGGGGTCAGCAACGGTTCGTCGACCACCATTGGCACGCCGGGCAGCACCAGCACCAACTCGCCGTTCGTCGACATGGGCACGGTCAACAACACGTCCGGGATCGGTATCGCCTTCATCACCGACAACGTCTTGCTGGACCTTGAGCTGACCGCGATGGAGAAGACCGGTAACGGCGAAATCGTCTCGCAGCCCAAGGTGGTCACCTCCGACAAGGAGACCGCGAAGATCCTCAAGGGCACCGAGATTCCGTACCAGGAAGCCAGCTCCAGCGGCGCTACGTCGGTGTCCTTCAAGGAGGCTTCGCTGTCGCTGGAAGTGACGCCGCAGATCACCCCGGACAACCGCATCATCATGGAGGTGAAGGTCACCAAGGACGAACCGGATTACCTGAACAAAGTGCAGGATGTACCGCCGATCAAGAAAAACGAGGTCAATGCCAAGGTGCTGGTGAACGACGGCGAGACCATCGTGATCGGGGGCGTTTTCTCAAATACTCAAAGCAAGGTTGTAGATAAGGTGCCATTTCTTGGCGATGTGCCGTATCTTGGCCGCCTTTTCCGGCGTGATGTGGTTTCGGAGAAAAAATCCGAGCTGCTGGTATTTCTCACTCCGCGTATCATGAATAACCAGGCGATTGCTGTGAGTCGTTGATTCTGTGCGAAATTTGATTCTTGTAGGACCGATGGGGGCTGGAAAAAGCACCATCGGCCGATTACTGGCCAAAGAGCTGCGCCTGCCGTTCAAGGATTCCGACAAGGAAATTGAACTGCGTACGGGCGCCAATATCCCGTGGATCTTCGACAAGGAAGGCGAGCCCGGCTTTCGTGACCGTGAGCAGGCGATGATTGCCGAGCTGTGCGCGTTCGACGGCGTGGTGCTGGCGACCGGCGGCGGCGCCGTGATGCGCGATGCCAACCGCAAGGCCCTGCACGAGGGCGGGCGGGTGGTGTATCTGCACGCCTCCGTCGAGCAGCAGGTCGGCCGCACTTCCCGCGACCGCAACCGGCCGTTGCTGCGCACCGCCAATCCGGAGAAAACCTTGCGCGATCTGCTGGCGATCCGTGATCCGCTCTATCGCGAAATCGCCGATCTGGTGGTGGAAACCGACGAGCGGCCACCGCGCATGGTCGTGCTCGATATTCTCGACCGCCTGGCGCAGCTTCCGCCCCGTTAAAGCATCGCTCGAAATGCGCTATCCTCGGCGTCCTGTAACAACCCGCCGCGGTTGTGGCGGATGGCGTGCGAGCGGCGTCATACCCGCTATAGGCCGCAGACAACCAATAATTCAGGGCAGGACGCCTGCTTCCATCTTCACTGTGGGGACACATGCAGACACTCAAGGTCGACCTAGGCGAGCGCAGCTACCCGATTCACATTGGCGAAGGATTACTGGACCAGCCTGCACTGCTGGCCCCGCATATCCACGGGCGGCAAGTGGCAATCATCTCCAACGAGACCGTTGCGCCGCTCTATCTCGAGCGTCTGACCCGCAGCCTGGCGCAGTTCTCGGTGGTTTCCGTGGTGCTGCCCGACGGCGAAGCCTTCAAGAACTGGGAAACCCTGCAACTGATCTTCGACGGCCTGCTGACCGCCCGTCATGATCGCCGCACCACCGTCATCGCCCTCGGTGGCGGTGTGATCGGCGACATGGCCGGTTTCGCGGCCGCCTGCTACCAGCGCGGCGTCGATTTCATCCAGATTCCTACCACGCTGCTGTCTCAGGTCGATTCGTCGGTGGGCGGCAAGACCGGGATCAACCATCCGCTGGGCAAGAACATGGTCGGCGCGTTCTATCAGCCGAACGTGGTGCTGATCGATACCGCGTCCCTGAAAACCCTGCCAGCGCGTGAGCTGTCGGCGGGGCTGGCGGAAGTCATCAAGTACGGTCTGATCTGCGATGAACCGTTCCTGACCTGGCTCGAAGACAACGTCGACGCCCTGCGTGCGCTGGATCAAACGGCCCTGACCTATGCCATCGAGCGCTCCTGCGCCGCCAAGGCGGCGGTGGTCGGCGCCGACGAGAAAGAAACCGGTGTGCGTGCCACGCTCAACCTCGGCCACACCTTTGGCCACGCCATCGAAACCCACATGGGCTATGGTGTCTGGTTGCATGGCGAAGCGGTCGCCGCCGGCACCGTAATGGCGCTGGAAATGTCCGCGCGCCTGGGTTGGATCAGCGAGCAGGAGCGTGATCGCGGCATCCGCCTGTTCCAGCGTGCCGGTCTGCCGGTGATTCCGCCGGAGGAGATGACCGAGGCCGATTTCCTTGAACACATGGCAATTGACAAAAAAGTGATCGACGGTCGCTTGCGCCTGGTGCTGCTGCGCCGGATGGGCGAAGCGGTGGTGACCGACGATTATCCGAAAGAGGTTCTACAGGCCACGCTGGGAGCGGATTACCGCGCTCTGGCTCAGCTTAAAGGTTAATAAGATTCCGATGACTAGTTTGCATGCCGACGAGGCGTTCCTCGGCCATTTCCAGTTAAGTCACGACCCTTTCGCGCCGCGGGTGCCGGGCTTCAAATTCTTCCCGGCCCAGCGCAAGCCGGTGCTGGGTCAGCTGCATCATCTGGCGCGTTACAGCCAGTTGCTGCTGGTGGTCACCGGCCCGCAGGGCAGCGGCAAGACCCTGCTGCGTCAGGCGCTGGTCGCCAGCACCAACAAGCAATCGGTGCAGAGCGTCGTCGTTTCCGCCCGTGGCGCCGGCGATGCAGCCGGTGTGCTGCGCCAGATTGCCCAGGCGCTGGATGTGGCCCAGGCCGAAGTCGGGGCGATCCTCGATCAGGTCGTGCAGCTCGCGCTGACCGGTCAGGAAGTCTATCTGCTGGTGGACGATGCCGAGCAGCTCGACGAGTCCGCGCTTGAAGCGCTGATGGCGCTGGGCGCCGGCGCGCCGGAAGGGCGCCCGCATGTGTTCCTGTTCGGTGAGTCGTCGCTGATCGCCCAGCTTGAGGCCTTGCACCTCGAGGAAGAGCGCTTCCACGTCATCGAATTGCAGCCGTACACCGAAGAAGAAACCCGCGAGTATCTCGACCAGCGGCTCGAAGGCGCCGGCCGGGGTGTCGAACTTTTCACCGCGGATCAGATCTCTGATATTCACGAAAGCTCCGAGGGTTGGCCCGGCAACATCAACCAGGTCGCTCGCGATGCTCTGATCGAAGTCATGATTGCCAGCCGCTCTGCGGTCAAGCGTCCAAGTATGGGGTTCAACATGCCGAAGAAACACGTATTGGCGATTTCCGCCGTTGTCGTGGTCGCGGTCGCTGCGGCCTGGCTGATGCCGGGTCGCAACAAGGCACCGACCACCGGTGCGCCGGCCAACGAGCAGGCGCAACTGCCATTGGGTCAGGGCACGCCGCAGGCGGGTGGCGCACCGTCCGTCGAATTCAACGGCAATACCCAGCCGATGCCGCTGCCGCTGGTCGGCAACTCGCAACCGGTGATGCGTGGCCCGCTGGCTGAAGCCGCGGGTGGTATCACTGAAGGCGACGACGGCGTGCCGGTCGAAGGCTCCAGCAACACGCCACCGACCGTGACCACCACCGCGCCACCCGCGGGCGTTCAGGCCGGCCCTGCGCCGACCCCGGTTCCGGTTCCAGTCCCGGCGGCCAAGCCGACCCCGGCACCGACCCAGGTCGCTACCGCCAAGCCTGCGCCTGCTCCGGCCGCTCCAGTGGCCAAACCGGCTCCGGCACCTGCCAAGCCTGTTGCCGCCGCCAAACCTGCCGAGAAGCCGGTCACCGTCGCCAAGGCCGCCGGTGGCAGCTGGTACGCCGGTCAGCCGACCAGTAACTACGTGGTGCAGATCCTCGGCACCAGCTCCGAAGCGACCGCGCAAAGCTTCGTCAAGGAGCAGGGCGGCGAGTACCGTTATTTCAAGAAAGTCCTCAACGGCAAGCCTCTCTACGTGATCACATACGGCAACTTCGCCAACCGTGATGCAGCCGTTTCTGCCATCAAGGCCTTGCCAGCGAAGGTTCAGGCTGGTAAACCTTGGCCTCGCACTGTCGCCAGCGTCCAACAGGAACTGGCAACAACTCGCTGAAGATTCGGCGGCCTTACCCAGGCCGCCTCTCCAAGCACCTCAAAATTTCTACAAGTGCGCGCCGTCTCTACAGACCGCGTGCCTTGTGGTGTCTGCGTCACAGTAGTCTTTGAGTCGTTGCGGTCAAAATTAAAAAAGTTTTGACTAGCACAGCAGATCGCTTTAAACCTTTCACAAATGCGACATGAATTTGCGACATTTCGTCGTCAAATTTGTGAGCCTCTGTGTCGCTGTGTACAATGACCACCCTTTTGCCCCCGCAAAGCCGGCGTACGTTCGGCGCGGCAAGCAAGTGGTTGAATTGAAAAGAAATTTGCCTCGTTAAGAGGCAGCCTGGTGAGAAAGTGTCTATGAAAGCAGGTCTGTACCAACCAGATGAATTCAAGGATAACTGCGGTTTCGGCCTGATAGCCCATATGCAGGGCGAGCCCAGTCATACCCTTTTGCAAACGGCCATCGAGGCCCTGACCTGCATGACCCACCGCGGTGGGATTAATGCCGACGGCAAGACCGGTGACGGTTGCGGTCTGCTGATTCAAAAGCCCGACGCGTTCCTGCGTGCCATTGCCCAGGAAACCTTCAGCGTCGAGCTGCCCAAGCAATATGCCGTGGGCATGGTCTTCTTCAATCAGGATCCGGCCAAGGCCGAAGCCGCCCGCGAGAACATGAACCGCGAGATCCTGGCCGAAGGCCTGCAACTGATCGGCTGGCGCAAAGTGCCAATCGACACCAGCGTCCTCGGCCGCCTGGCCCTCGAGCGCCTGCCGCAGATCGAGCAGGTGTACATCGGCGGCGAAGGCCTGAGCGATCAGGACATGGCGGTCAAGCTGTTCAGCGCCCGTCGTCGCTCGTCGGTGGCCAACGCCGCCGACACCGACCACTACATCTGCAGCTTTTCCCACAAGACCATCATCTATAAAGGCCTGATGATGCCGGCCGACCTGGCCGCGTTCTATCCGGATCTGGGTGACCAGCGCCTGCAAACCGCGATCTGCGTGTTCCACCAGCGCTTCTCCACCAACACCCTGCCGAAATGGCCGCTGGCCCAGCCATTCCGCTTCCTCGCCCACAACGGCGAGATCAACACCATCACCGGCAACCGCAACTGGGCCCAGGCCCGTCGGACCAAGTTCACCAACGATCTGATGGATCTGGAAGAACTCGGCCCACTGGTCAACCGCGTCGGTTCCGACTCCTCGAGCATGGACAACATGCTCGAACTGATGGTCACCGGCGGCATCGACCTGTTCCGTGGCGTGCGGATGATCATTCCGCCGGCGTGGCAGAACGTCGAAACCATGGACCCGGATCTGCGTGCGTTCTACGAGTACAACTCGATGCACATGGAGCCGTGGGACGGCCCGGCCGGCGTGGTCATGACCGACGGTCGCTACGCGGTGTGCCTGCTCGACCGTAACGGTCTGCGCCCGGCGCGCTGGGTCACCACCACCAACGGTTTCATCACCCTCGCGTCGGAAATCGGCGTGTGGGACTACAAGCCTGAAGACGTGATTGCCAAAGGCCGTGTCGGCCCTGGCCAGATCTTCGCCGTGGACACCGAAACCGGGCAGATCCTCGACACCGACGCGATCGACAACCGTCTCAAATCCCGTCATCCGTACAAGCAATGGCTGCGCAAGAATGCCCTGCGCATCCAGGCGACCATGGAAGACAACGATCACGGTTCGGCTTTCTACGACGTCGATCAGCTCAAGCAATACATGAAGATGTATCAGGTCACGTTCGAAGAGCGCGATCAGGTACTGCGTCCGCTCGGCGAGCAAGGCTATGAGGCCGTTGGCTCGATGGGCGACGACACGCCGATGGCCGTGCTGTCCCAGCGCGTGCGCACGCCGTACGACTATTTCCGCCAGCAGTTCGCGCAGGTGACCAACCCGCCGATCGACCCGCTGCGTGAAGCGATCGTGATGTCGCTGGAAATCTGCCTCGGTGCCGAGCGCAACATCTTCCAGGAATCGCCGGAGCACGCTTCGCGCGTGATCCTCAGCTCGCCGGTCATTTCCCCGGCCAAGTGGCGTTCGCTGATGAACCTCGACCGTCCGGGTTTCGAGCGGCAGATCATCGACCTCAACTACGACGAAAGCGTCGGCCTCGAAGCGGCGATCCGTAACGTCGCCGATCAGGCTGAAGAGGCCGTGCGTGCCGGTCGTACCCAGATCGTTCTGAGCGACCGCCATATCGCCCCGGGCAAGCTGCCGATCCACGCTTCGCTGGCCACCGGCGCGGTGCACCACCGCCTGACCGAAAAAGGCCTGCGCTGCGACTCCAACATCCTTGTGGAAACCGCCACCGCACGCGATCCGCATCACTTCGCGGTGCTGATCGGCTTCGGCGCCTCGGCGGTCTATCCGTTCCTGGCGTACGAAGTGCTGGGCGACCTGATCCGTACCGGTGAAGTGCTGGGCGACCTCTACGAGGTGTTCAAGAACTACCGCAAAGGCATCACCAAAGGCCTGTTGAAGATCCTGTCGAAGATGGGCATCTCGACCATCGCGTCCTATCGCGGTGCGCAGCTGTTCGAAGCCATCGGTCTGTCCGAAGAAGTTTGCGAGCTGAGCTTCCGTGGCGTGCCGAGCCGCATCAAGGGTGCGCGTTTCGTCGACATCGAAGCCGAGCAGAAAGCCCTGGCCACCGAAGCCTGGAGTCCGCGCAAGCCGATCCAGCAGGGCGGTCTGCTGAAGTTCGTCCACGGTGGCGAATATCACGCGTACAACCCGGACGTGGTCAACACCCTGCAAGCCGCCGTGCAGCAGGGCGACTACGGCAAATTCAAGGAATACACCTCGCTGGTGGACAACCGTCCGGTGTCGATGATCCGCGACCTGTTCAAGGTCAAGACCCTCGACACGCCGCTGGACATCAGTGAAGTGGAACCGCTGGAATCGGTGCTCAAGCGCTTCGACTCCGCCGGTATCTCGCTGGGCGCCCTGTCGCCGGAAGCTCACGAAGCCCTGGCCGAAGCCATGAACCGCCTCGGCGCGCGTTCCAACTCCGGCGAAGGCGGCGAAGACCCGGCGCGCTACGGCACCATCAAGAGCTCGAAAATCAAACAGGTCGCGACCGGCCGTTTCGGGGTGACCCCGGAATACCTGGTCAACGCCGAAGTGCTGCAGATCAAGGTCGCCCAAGGCGCCAAGCCGGGCGAGGGCGGGCAACTGCCGGGCGGCAAAGTGAACGGGCTGATCGCCAAACTGCGTTACGCAGTGCCGGGCGTGACCCTGATTTCGCCACCGCCGCACCACGATATCTATTCGATCGAAGACTTGTCGCAGCTGATCTTTGACCTGAAACAGGTCAACCCGAAGGCGCTGGTTTCGGTGAAGCTCGTGGCTGAAGCGGGCGTCGGCACCATCGCCGCCGGTGTGGCCAAGGCCTACGCGGACTTGATCACCATCTCCGGCTACGACGGTGGCACCGGTGCTTCGCCGCTGACCTCGATCAAATACGCTGGTGCACCGTGGGAACTCGGCCTCGCCGAAACCCACCAGACCCTGCGCGGCAACGACCTGCGCGGCAAGGTTCGGGTCCAGACCGACGGCGGCCTGAAAACCGGCCTCGATGTGATCAAGGCAGCCATCCTCGGCGCCGAAAGCTTCGGTTTCGGTACCGCGCCGATGATCGCACTGGGCTGCAAATACCTGCGTATCTGCCACCTGAACAACTGCGCCACCGGCGTCGCGACTCAGAACGAGAAGCTGCGCAAGGATCACTACATCGGTACCGTCGACATGGTGGTGAACTTCTTCACCTATGTCGCCGAAGAAACCCGTGAGTGGCTGGCCAAGCTGGGCGTGCGCTCCCTCGAAGAGCTGATCGGCCGTACCGATCTGCTGGAAATCCTCGAAGGCCAGACCGCCAAGCAGCATCACCTGGATCTGACCCCGCTGCTGGGCAGCGATCACATCCCGGCGGACAAGCCTCAGTTCTGCGGCGTCGAGCGCAACCCGCCCTTCGACCAGGGCCTGCTGGCCGAGAAAATGGTCGAGATGGCGACGTCGGCGATCAACGACCTCAGCGGCGCCGAATTCGATCTGGATATCTGCAACTGCGACCGTTCGATCGGCGCACGGATCTCCGGCGAAATCGCGCGCAAGCACGGCAACCAGGGTATGGCGAAAGCGCCGATCACCTTCCGCTTCAAGGGCACTGCGGGTCAGAGCTTCGGCGTGTGGAACGCCGGCGGTCTGAACATGTACCTGGAAGGCGACGCCAACGACTACGTCGGCAAAGGCATGACCGGTGGCAAGCTGACCATCGTGCCGCCGAAGGGCAGCGTCTATAAGACTCAGGAAAGCGCCATCATCGGCAACACCTGCCTGTACGGCGCCACGGGCGGCAAGCTGTTCGCCGCCGGCACCGCCGGCGAGCGTTTCGCCGTGCGCAACTCCGGTGCCCACACGGTCGTGGAAGGCACTGGCGATCACTGCTGTGAGTACATGACCGGTGGTTTTGTCTGCGTTCTGGGCAAGACCGGTTACAACTTCGGCTCTGGCATGACCGGCGGTTTCGCCTACGTGCTCGACCAGGACAACACCTTCGTTGACCGGGTCAACCACGAACTGGTGGAAATCCAGCGGATCAGCGGCGAGGCGATGGAAGCCTATCGCAGCCACCTGCAGAACGTGCTGAACGAGTACGTCGCGGAAACCGACAGCGAGTGGGGTCGTGAGCTCGCCGAGAACCTCGATGACTACCTGCGTCGTTTCTGGCTGGTCAAGCCGAAGGCTGCCAACCTGAAGTCGTTGCTTTCCAGCACCCGTGCCAACCCGCAGTGATATGCGCCTGAAGAGTTTGATGAGGTTTTAACAATGGCTGAACGTCTGAATAACGACTTCCAGTTCATCGATGTCGGGCGCAAGGATCCGAAGAAGAAACTGTTGCGTCAACGCAAGAAAGAGTTCGTGGAAATCTACGAACCGTTCAAACCCCAGCAGTCGGCCGACCAGGCCCACCGCTGCCTGGGTTGCGGCAACCCGTATTGCGAATGGAAGTGCCCGGTGCACAACTTCATTCCGAACTGGCTGAAGCTGGTGGCCGAGGGCAACATCCTCCAGGCTGCCGAGCTGTCGCACCAGACCAACACCCTGCCGGAAGTCTGCGGCCGGGTTTGTCCGCAGGATCGTCTGTGCGAGGGTGCCTGCACCCTTAACGACGGCTTCGGTGCGGTGACCATCGGTTCGGTCGAGAAGTACATCACCGACACCGCGTTCGCCATGGGCTGGCGCCCGGACATGTCCAAGGTCAAACCGACCGGCAAGCGTGTCGCGATCATCGGTGCAGGCCCGGCGGGCCTCGGTTGTGCCGACGTGCTGGTGCGCGGCGGCGTGACCCCGGTGGTGTTCGACAAGAACCCGGAAATCGGCGGTCTGCTGACCTTCGGCATCCCCGAGTTCAAGCTTGAGAAGACCGTGCTGAGCAATCGCCGCGAAGTCTTCACCGGCATGGGCATCGAGTTCCGCCTCAACACCGAGGTCGGCAAGGACGTGACCATGGAACAACTGCTCGCCGAATACGATGCCGTGTTCATGGGCATGGGCACTTACACCTACATGAAGGGCGGTTTCGCCGGTGAGGACCTGCCGGGCGTTTATGACGCGCTGGACTTCCTGATTGCCAACGTCAACCGCAACCTGGGCTTTGAAAAGTCGCCGGAAGATTTCGTCGACATGAAAGGCAAGAAGGTCGTGGTGCTGGGCGGTGGCGACACGGCGATGGACTGCAACCGCACGTCGATCCGCCAGGGCGCCAAGTCGGTGACCTGCGCCTATCGTCGTGACGAAGCGAACATGCCCGGCTCGCGCAAAGAGGTGAAGAACGCCAAGGAAGAAGGCGTGAAATTCCTCTACAACCGTCAGCCGATCGCCATCGTTGGCGAAGACAAGGTCGAAGGTGTGAAAGTGGTCGAGACCCGTCTCGGCGAGCCTGACGCCCGTGGCCGTCGCAGCCCCGAGCCGATCCCGGGCTCCGAAGAGATCATCCCGGCCGACGCCGTGGTCATCGCGTTCGGTTTCCGTCCGAGCCCGGCGCCGTGGTTCGAGCAGTTCGAGATCCAGACCGACAGCCAGGGCCGCGTCGTTGCGCCTGAGCAGGGTCAGTACAAGCACCAGACCAGCAACCCGAAAATCTTCGCCGGTGGCGACATGGTGCGCGGTTCCGACCTGGTGGTGACGGCGATCTTCGAAGGCCGCAATGCGGCGGAAGGGATCCTGGATTACCTGGGCGTCTAACCGCGATCCCGAGCTGAAATGCAGTAAACCTGTGGGAGCGGGCTTGCTCGCGAAGAGGGAGTGTCAGTCGACAGATTTGTTGTCTGACACACCGAATTCGCGAGCAAGTCGAATCGTCGCACCGCCGCTCCCACATTGGTTCTGTGGTGTTGCGAAGACCGGTGTTTCTCCGCGACAAATTGACCCGATAGACAAAAGGCTGACCTGCATCCGTGCCTTTTGCGTCGCGCTCTGAGAAAATGCCCGCACTTTTTTTCCGGATGCCGACATGACTGCCCTGAAGAACGACCGTTTCCTCCGCGCCCTGCTCAAGCAACCCGTAGACGTCACCCCTGTATGGATGATGCGCCAGGCCGGCCGCTACCTGCCGGAATATCGCGCCAGCCGCGCCCAGGCCGGTGATTTCATGAGCCTGTGCATGAATCCGGAATTCGCCTGCGAAGTCACGCTGCAACCCCTCGACCGCTATCCGCAACTGGACGCGGCGATCCTGTTCTCCGACATCCTCACCATCCCCGATGCCATGGGCCAGGGCCTGTACTTCGAGACCGGTGAAGGTCCGCGCTTCAAGAAAGTCGTCAGCACCCTGGCCGACATCGAAGCCCTGCCGATCCCCGATCCGCACAAAGACCTCGGTTACGTGATGGACGCGGTGAGCACCATCCGCCGCGAACTGAACGGTCGCGTACCGCTGATCGGTTTCTCCGGCAGCCCGTGGACCCTCGCCACCTACATGGTCGAAGGCGGCTCGTCGAAAGACTTCCGCAAGACCAAGGCGATGCTCTACGACAACCCGCAAGCCATGCACCTGCTGCTGGACAAGCTGGCGCAGTCGGTGACGTCGTACCTCAACGGCCAGATCCAGGCCGGTGCGCAAGCGGTGCAGATCTTCGATACCTGGGGCGGCAACCTGTCGGCGGCGGCGTACCAAGAGTTCTCCCTGGCCTATATGAAGAAAATCGTCAGCGGCCTGATCCGCGAGCACGACGGTCGCAAAGTGCCGGTGATCCTCTTCACCAAGAACGGCGGCCTGTGGCTGGAAAGCATCGCCGACGCTGGCGCCGACGGACTGGGCCTGGACTGGACCTGCGACATTGGCAACGCCCGCGCTCGCGTCGGCGACAAGGTCGCGTTGCAAGGCAACATGGACCCGACTGTGCTGTACGCCAAACCTGAAGCGATCCGCACTGAAGTCGGGCGCATCCTCGCCAGCTACGGCAAGGGCAGCGGCCACGTGTTCAACCTCGGTCACGGCATTACGCCGGAAGTCGACCCGGAACACGCCGGCGCGTTCCTTCGTGCGGTACACGAGTTGTCGGCGCAGTATCACGAGTAATCGCGCTTCAAGAAAAACGCCCGGCTGATGCCGGGCGTTTTTGTTTGCGATGGATTTAGCGACCGAGGAGTTGTTCGGCGTAGCGGGCGATGATGTGGTCGAAGGGTTTTTGATTGGGAATCGCGGTATTTCTGATCGCCGTCACCAACCGCTCAAGCTCTTCCTCGCTGACTTGCATGACGAACTCATCATCGAAGAGGCGGCGGATTGTGTCCTGACGTCGATTTTTGAGGTAGGCGATGTCTAGCGCCAATACCTCGATCATCTTTGTGGCGGGAAGGTCGTCAGAATCTTTTGGCTGGATTTCGCCGGTTCGCAGATATCGGAAACGCTGTTCACAATTCTCGTCGGTGGGAGAAATATGTTGGTTTTCGTCGAACCAGTTGCCCTTCTTATGGCCGCAGTGCAACGGATTGCCGGGCTTGGTTTCTCGCAGGCAGGAGGCATGAAGGTTGTGAAACTCCAACGCCAGCTCTTCGAAATGCTCTTGAGGTCTGAAGTGCTCGATATGGCTGGTCGAGGCATCTATTTCCCGGCCGCAATAACAGCAGAAGAAGCCTTGCTCCTTAAGCAGGGCATTATGCAAATCCCGTTTTTGCGGGTTTTGTAGCGTTGGGTAAGTTGGACTCCACTCGTCGTTCGCCGAGTTTTTCCAATCTGTAAATGAAGCGGGTTCAGTTCCTTTGAGCACTCGCTTCATTTGCCGAGAATCTCCTTGCGCCTGATCAGTGCTTCGGCGCCGGCGAATTCCGGTAGGTCGGGGGCTTTCTTTTTCAGCGCCTCAAGTTGTGATTTTGCCTTTTCGAGGTCGTTGTCTTCCAACGTGGAAAAAAGCTCGGACAGCAGATCTTCGATTTCTGGTTCGCGCTGCGTAACGCCCATTACCTCTTCAAGCACGCTGCTGGAATCCAGACCGTAGGTGACCCGCGGATGAGTAGGATCCCCGTTGTGCAACACGATCACTTCCTCAGGTTTCAGGCTGCCGATGATTTGTGGGGAATGGCTTGCGGCGATGAATTGGACTTTGGGAAAAGCCTGTCTCAATGCAGGCACGATGCTGCGTTGCCAGGCCGGGTGAAGGTGGATATCCAGTTCGTCGATGATGACCACGCCTGAGGTGTTCTTCAGGACGTCTTTGCCCATGTGGGGATTGAGGATGCACATGCGTCGAGCGATATCGGCGAACAACGCAATCATCCCGCGTTGACCATCGCTAAGCTCATTGAAGGGAATGGTTTTTCCATCCAGGTCGATCAACAAGCTTTGCAGCCGGAGGTCATAGCGCAAATTTTGTGCGTGGGGAATAGCGCGCTCGATCGCAGTGTTTACCCAGTAAAGTTCGTCGTCGAACTCAAGTGACTGGGTGTTGGAATCAAGAAGGTTCTGCATCCGCTCCAGCGTTCTGCCGATTAACCAGCTTTCAAACTCTCTGAGATCCGCAACTGCATCGAACCAGTTAACGTAGGCATCGAAGCGCGAGACGCGTTGTTTCGCGGCGAACTCAGCAGATACTCCGACTCCTTGCCAGCGGCGATTGGAGCGGTAGAAAGCAAGCACAGGCAAATCGACTGGAATGGCCAGGTTGATTTTCTGTTTTAGTTTGTCTATCTCGGCGTCGAATACTGAATCTACAAGATGGGGTAAGTCTTCTGCATCTCGTTTCAGGACCCAGTCTGTAGCTCCGAAGAAGCTGCCTATGCCATGTACCAGTAATGGGAACTTGCGCTCGAAGCGGCTTCTGTTTTCAAAACGATCTATGACAAAGCGAACGTCTTCATTTTTTATAGAGGTCTGACTTGGCTTCATGGCATTGCCGAGTTCGATGAACGAAACGGCAACCGCCTGCAACAAGGATGTCTTCCCGCTCCCATTAACCCCCACCACCAGATTGAATCCCGGCTGAAAGTCGAACGTGGCATCTTCGTAGCAACGAAAATTCTGAATGTGGAGACGGTCCAGGCGCATTCTGGCTTCCTTTACCAAAGCAGGCGAATGCCGTCAGTGTACCTTGGCCCGTGATTACCGCTAGGCGCAGTTGTGGCTAAACCTTTTCGCCACCACCCAGCGGCGGCAACTTCGCCAGCTTCAAGGCCACCAACAGCGCCACCAGTAACAGCGCGCCGATGAACAGGCCAATCCCGTTCCACCCGGCCAGGTGCCAGAACACCCCGCCCGCCGTCCCGGCGATACTCGACCCGGCGTAATAGCTGAACAGGTACAACGACGACGCCTGGCCCTTGGCCTTGAGCGCCCGGCGGCCGATCCAGCTGCTGGCCACAGAGTGGGCGCCGAAGAAGCCGAAGGTGAAGATCAGCATGCCAATGATCACCAGCGGCAGCGGTGTGAACATTGTCAGGGCAAGGCCGGCGAACATCAGCGCGATGGTGGCCCACAGTACTTTGCGGCGACCCAGTTTGTCGGCCAGCGAACCGATTTTTGCCGAGCTGTAGATGCCCGACAGGTACACCACCGACAACAGCCCTACAAACACTTGATCCATGTGGTACGGCTCAGCCAGCAGGCGATAACCGATGTAGTTGAACAACGTGACGAACGCGCCCATCAGCACGAACGCCTCAAGAAACAGCAGCGGCAGGCCGGCATCGCGAAAGTGCATGGTGAAGCCGTCGAGCAGGCTGCGCGGGTGCAGCGAGCGGGAGCGGAAGTTGCGCGACTCCGGCAGGATTTTCCAGAACACCGCCGCCGCGATCAGCGCCAGTCCGCCGATCACCATCATCGCCGTGTGCCAGCTGACGAAGTCGATCAGCACGCCGGTGATCAGACGCCCGCTCATCCCGCCGATCGCGTTGCCGCCGATGTACAGGCCCATCGCCAGACCGATGTGCTGCGGATGGATTTCCTCGCTCAGATACGTCATCGCCACCGCCGCCAGACCGCTCAACGACAACCCGATCAACGCACGCATAATCAGCACACCGTGCCAGCTCGGCATCATCGAACTGGCGATGGTGCACAGGGCCGCGGCAAACAGCGCGGCAACCATCACCGGCTTGCGCCCGACCCGATCGGAAATCGGACCGGTGATCAGCAGGCCGAACGCCAGCATGCCGGTGGCCACCGACAGGATCAGACTGCTCTGCGCCGCGTTGATCGAATATTCGTGGGACAGCAACGGCATCATCGGCTGCACGCAGTACAGCAGGGCGAAGGTCGCGAAGCCGCCGCTGAACAGCGCGAGCACCGTGCGCATGAACGCGGGCGTGCCTTTCTCGATGTAGATCTCTTGCAGTTCGGTCAGCACATCGTCCGCCGCAGCGGGCGGGACTTCATGGGCCAGTGGAGCGACGGCGGTTTTCACATCAGACCTCGGAGGGCGCGGGCAGGCAGGCAATGAAAAAATCATATAGCTGGCTAATGTTTCTATCCAATATATTGTTCGACCTGTTTGATAGCTTTCACGACCTAATGGGGTGTTCATGGAATTGCGTCATCTGCGCTACTTCATCGCCGTTGCCGAAGAACTGCACTTCGGCCGCGCCGCACAGGTGCTGGGCATCTCCCAGCCACCGCTGAGCCAGCAGATCCAGGCGCTGGAACAGGAAGTCGGCGCGCGACTGTTCGAGCGGACCAATCGTCGGGTCGAGCTCAGCGAGGCCGGGCGGTTGTTTCTGGAGGAAGCGCGGCTGGTGCTCGCGCAAGTCGACAAAGCGGCCGACGTGGCCCGGCGTGCACAACTCGGCGAGCTGGGAGAGTTGAAGATCGGTTTCACCTCTTCGGCGCCGTTCAACTCGACCATTCCCCAAGCGATATTTTCCTTCCGTCAGCGTTTCCCGGCTGTGCACCTGAATCTGCGCGAGATGAGCAGCACCATGGTGGCCGACGCGTTGGTGGACGAATCGATCGAGGTCGGCATCATGCGCCCGCTGGGTTTGCCGGATTCGCTCAGTGTGGTCGAGCTCATGCGCGAGCCGCTGGTGGCCGTGCTCAGCTCCAAACATCCGCTGGCGCAGGGCTCTGAAGAGGGGCTGTTCCTCTCGGCGCTGGCCCTCGAACCGTTCGTGTTCTTCCCGCGCAGCTACGGCAGCGGTCTGTATTCACAGTTGATCAGCCTGGCCCGCGACGCAGGCTTCAGTCCTCACTTCGCCCAGGAGGCTGGCGAAGCCATGACCATCATCGGTCTGGTGGCCGCCGGTCTGGGCGTGTCAGTGATGCCGGCCTCGTATCAGCGGATGCGCATCGACGGCGTGGTCTACCGGCCGCTGCTGGACCCTGAGGCCGTGACGGCGGTGTGGCTGGTGCAGCGCAAGGACCAGAAATCGCCGATGGCCAAGGCGTTTGTCGAATTGCTGACGCGCAAGGTTGAAGCCGGTTGATCAGGGCAGCCGCACCAGATCACCCTTCAACGCCACCCGCGTGACAAAGATGCCGGCCCGACATTCGTAAGTGTTCAGATCCTTGCGCACATGCTGGTCGTAGTAGCTGACGATGTTGGTCACCGCATTCGCCCCGACACGCTTGGCTTCGGCCTGCAGCGCAATCAGATTCGACTGCAACACCCACTCGCACGAGTCGTGATCGCTCTTGTTGAAGCCGTTGGTCTTCAAGTCGCTGACCACCCCGCGCTGCAACAACCGCTGAGTCCCCTGAGGCCCGTTGCCGACCAGATAAAACTTCACACTGCCATCCAGCCGCCCGGCGCGCATCGCATCCGACACGACTGTTTCGAACGGCATGTACATCAGATTGGTGGCGTGGCTGGTACCGGGCAGCAGGCCGAGAAGGGCGGCGGCGATCAGGGCTTTCGCTTGCATGGTTGTCTCCTTGACGGTGAAAGAGAACCGCGAGTACTTGACCGGCAGGGCTCGCCGTTCCGGCAGGCGCTGTGGGTTGGCCTGTTTGAGCGAGTGTAGATGGTGCTTGCGAAGGTGCAGCGAAATGCCAGCGCTGTCGGGAGTACCTTTTCAGGCAATACTGCCGGCGTTGCCGAAAGGGGCTTGTGAGACTCCGAGAATCCTGGGCAACCAGGCATCGCAGAGCCAAACAGATGAGAGGCGATGACAAGCGAATCTGTTTGTAAAAGGGCGCCGAAAGGCGCCCTTTGTCATTTTTGAAGGTTTGATTGCGTTACTTCCTGAGCCGAAGCCTCATCCTGCAATCTGCGCCCGATCACATCCAACAAGTCGCAGCCATCGCGCAACGATGTGACCAATACCTTCGCCAACTCGCTGTAAATGCCCTCAGCGAACGCCAGGTTTTCGAGAAACTGTGTCGCTGTGCGTATGCGGTAGGCGGCTATTTCGTGAAGTACGTCCAGTGGTGCTTCAGTGTCGATCAGCAGTGAAGGTATTTCGCAGTCAATTCCGGTGATAGGTCTGTATCGATCCATGACAGAAGAACTCCATTAGGTAAAAGGCGCGGGTACTCGGTAGTCAGTGTTCAGTGAAAGCGCGGGCTCTCTCAAGGCGGATCCAGGTTGTCCAGCGCCCTATTGACCAGCAATTCGCTCAGGACGGTGAGTTGCTGAATAGCCAACGTTACGTTCCGCTGCGGCCCTTCTACCTCGCCCGCGAGATTCGTAGCCATGACATTGAGCGAAGCGAGGTTTTCGCATGCATGGCAAAGCAATGACTCAGTGTCGACATCCGGCAGTATCGTGAAAATGTGGCTGAGCGGCTCCGATTTACGCGAGCGGTGGGAGGTGACGGGGGCAGTAGTTCGGGTTTGGTCGGGCATGTCTGGATTACTTTTGCCCAAGAATTGCGGGTGGTCGGAATCAACTTTTTTCATTTCGGAACTCCCTCTGGTTTTTTAGTGAATAGCAACATCCAATTCCAGTTATTCATAGGTGCTCAGCGAAGGGCGTGGATAACGAACGTATTTATAACTAATAATTTCGCTTCTATTAATCAAATAATTGAACGTTTGTGTAATTAAATGATTCTTTGTAGGCATATGTAAGCAAGCTCTCTCAATGTTGTGGGATTTATCCTATCTATGGTGTTTGGTATTCAACATCGAATTAAACATGCTGCTGTGGATGTACAATTTATCCGCGTGTGGCAGTATTCTGCATAATTCCAACGAATGGCGGATGCGTTTCAAACTATCAAGTGATTGGCAGATATTTAATGCATAAGAAAGAAAAAACAGAAAAGCTAAAAAGGAATATTAAGTACCTGATAGAAAGCCGGGGCGAGACAAGAATTTCGCTGTGTAACTCCAGCGGGTTAACCAGGACAACAATCTACAATATTCTGGAAGGTAGAGTAGTTAATGTACAGCAATCTACAATCCGCAAGATCTCGGATTTTTTCGGGGTGTCTTACAAAGAGATTGAAACTGTTGATTTTGAAGAGCGGGAAATAATTGAATCCACTGTTTCTTTGCACGGGAATATGAATCCGGCCGCAGTGCCGGTCATCAAAGAAAGCTTGCTGCTTCAGAGTTTGGAGAAAAGGATTGGCGAATTGGCTATATCGCATCCTTTGACCTATTACTTCGGGGCTGCGAGTAATCTTATAGGCGTGCTTTTGGAGAATGAGATAGTTGGTGCCAATGAAGTGGGTGACCTTCTGATAGTTAGAAAAGGTGTATCGACTAGTAGAAGTGAAAAGCTTGTATATGACAAGCGTACCAGAAAACTTACCATCGTTGCCGGCTCGGAGTTAGATGCTGATGTGCTCGTCATAGGAGAGTTGATTGAGGAAAGGTTTAATGTCGGAAAATATTGAGACTGTAAGCAGCAAATATAAGCTGCTGGGGTTTGAGCCGGATAAGAAGCTCGCTGTAGTAATGGTTGTCTCAACCGGGAAGCTGATTAAGCTAAAATTGGCAGAGCTGATAAAAAGTGATTTGATAGATAATCTCAGCAGGGCCGAAGTCAAAAGTATATACAGGAAATATTATTCTACGAGTACGGCCGTGACCGCCTATGATATGACCGATCGTCATGAGCGATCCTGGATGGTCTATGTTGTATTAAACCTGTTGCTTTTGGTGTTGTATGTGTTCTCGAATATTGGTGCCACGAAGCTGATATATATCGAGCAATTTGACGTCGTTTTAACGCCAGGAGTTTTTCTCTATCCTCTGACCTTTCTTGTAGTCGATATGTTGAATGAGTTGTATGGGTTCAAGCTGGCAAGAAGGGCAATTTTTTTTGGATTTCTGAGCAATGCGCTGATTATTTTATTGTTGAGTGCGGCAAAAATGATGCCGGGAGTGTCGGATTGGAAACTTGATGCACCTTATGGTGAGGTTGTATCGCATGTTTCCTCGGTGTTGTTGGCCTCATCGGTATCGTTTCTGTTTTCCGAATATATTAATTCATACCTCTTGTGCAAAATTAAACAGTTTACAAACTCTAGGTACCTCTTCTTGCGTGTCTTTTTTAGCACGGTTTTTGCAGTTTTGATCGATAGTGTACTTTTTTGCTTTATAGCTTTTTATGGTGTGCTGGAGAGTGGTGAAATATTGTCAATCGTGATGGTTCAAATCACTATCAAGATGTTTTTTGCATTTTTCAATGTTTTTCCCGCGTACGGAGCAAGGTCGCTTTTTAGAAGGTTTGTTGCGGAGAGTAAGGTCGCGTAACAGGCATCGGGGGAGGGGCGTTATTACGCTCCTCCTCCTGTTCTTTGGGGAGTTAGCTTAAGCTCAATCGATATCTCAAACTGTTTGTGAATTTTTTCTTGTTTTTCAGGAAGTCGTCTAGCCCCTTCGAGCGAAGGCCACAAGCATCACATTTTTCACAGCCACTAGCCTTTATCCCGTTATAGCAAGACAGTGTATGTTCGCGAACAAGTTCGAGTTGACCATGATAGTTGGCCAGCGCCCAAATTTCGGCCTTGGTCAGCCACATCAATGGCGTTTCAAGCTGCAGTTCATATTCCATGCCTAAGTTGATAGCTTCATTTAGCGTTTTAACGAAATCATCACGACAATCCGGGTAGCCAGAAAAATCTGTTTCGCAGACACCTGTAATCACAGTCTGAGCCCGAATTTGATACGCATAAACAGACGCCAGCGTTAAAAACAGAATGTTTCTTCCAGGTACGAACGTGTTGGGCAAATCGTTGCCGGATGAATTGGCGGACGGTACGGGGATGTTGTCACGCGTCAGGCTGCTGATGGTCAAGTCGCTGAGTACCTTCACGTCCAGCACGCTGTGTGCAGTCACACCCAACTCTTTCGCTAGTCGACGTGCTACGTCGATTTCTGCGCGATGGCGTTGACCATAATCAAACGTAATACAGTGAATTTCGTCGTACCTCGGCAAGGCATGGATCAAACAGGTGGTTGAATCCTGACCGCCGCTGAAAACGATAACCGCTTTTTTACGCATTTTTTCGTCCTTGAGGTGTGCCGCTTGATCGCGGCACCATTGACCTTACAGAGTAGAAAGTGCGCTGAATGTGGGACGTTTCCGAAAAGAAACGCTGAGCTTTCCTTGTGTGCAGTTTTTTGTGCAATAGATGAAAAAAAGGGCGCCGAATGGCGCCCTTTGTCGTTTCCGACGGCTCAATCAATCCACGTGCGCCAGATCCCCGCGCAACGCCACACTCGACACCACCAGCCCGGCGCGGCACTGGAATTTTTCGGTGTCTTTGTACAGGTCGCGCTGGTCGACGCTGGCGATGTTGATTACCGCATTCGCATCGGCTTTCTTCGCCGCTGCCTGCAAGGTCGCGAGGGCCGATTGCAGCGCCCAGAAGCAGGCGTCGGCGTCGGATTTGTTCGAACCGTTGGTCTTGCGGCTGCTGCTGACGGTGTCGAGTTTGCGCACCTGGTTGGGCAGCACTTCGCCGGCCAGGTAGAACTTCACGCTGCCGTCGAGCAAGCCGGCGTCGGTAGCGCGTTTGACGCCTTCACGGAAGCTCAGGTAAGTCGGCTCATCGGCGCCTTGCTTGATGATGCCCAGGTTATTGACGGCTTCGATGTCCGGGTTGATCGACAGCTCTTTGAGTACGTTGTCACGCAGACGATTGACCCAGCGATTGTAGTTACCGTGGATCTTGCCGTCCTTGGCGTCCAGGCCGTAGCTGCTGCGGTAGTCGATTTCGAACGAAGTCGCGCTGAACGGAATGTCGACTTCGGCGTGATGGCGGCCGCGCACAGTGATGGCGGCTTTGATCATGCCCGGACGTACCGATTGCACGACCCACTGGCGGTCATTCAGCGCCGTGACAATGGCACGGCTCATCTGCGCGTCGGTGAAGCCCAGGTTGCTGGAAAACTCTTCCTTGGCGTTGTACACCGGTTTGCTGGTGCAACCGCCGAGTACGAAGGCCAGGGCCAGCAGGGCGGCGATGCGGTGAAACTGAGTCATTCCCTTCACTCCAGAAATGTTGCGGTCAGTGCCAGCGGCGGAAAATCAACGAAGTGTTGACGCCACCAAAAGCGAAATTGTTGTTCATCACATATTCGTTGCACATCTGGCGGAATTCGCCGCGCAGGTAATCAAGCTTGCCGCAGTGCGGATCGACCTCGTCGAGGTTGAATGTGTGCACGTACTGATCGCGATTGAGCATTTCGATGCTGAACCACGACTCCAGCGCACCGCAGGCCCCAAGGGTGTGCCCGAGGAAGCTTTTCTGCGAGCTGATCGGCATGCGTTCGCCAAACAGGCTGCTGGTGGCCAGTGTTTCGGCAATGTCGCCCTGTTCTGTAGCCGTACCGTGACCATTTACGTAACCAATTGCATCGGGCGTGAGGCCTGCGTCTTCCAGCGCCAGTTCCATTGCCCGGCGCATGGTGACTTGTTCGGGGCGGGTGGTGTGCTGGCCGTCGGCGTTGCTGCCGAAACCGACGATCTCGGCGTGAATGTGCGCACCGCGCGCGAGGGCGTGCTCCAGTTCTTCAAGCACCAGCATGCCGCCACCTTCGCCGATCACCAGACCGTCGCGGCCCTTGTCGTACGGGCGTGGCGAGGTGTGCGGTGCATCGTTTTTCAGGCTGGTGGCGTACAGCGCGTCGAACACCATGGCCTCGGTCGGGCACAGCTCTTCGGCGCCGCCGGCGAGCATCAGCGGCAGACGACCGAACTTGATCGCCTCGTAGGCGTAACCGATGCCCTGGCTGCCGCTGGTGCAGGCACTGGAGGTCGGAATCAGGCGGCCGGTGAGGCCGAAGAAGATGCTGATGTTCGCCGCCGTGGTGTGCGGCATCATCCGCACGTAGGAGTTGGCGTTGAGGCCCTCGGCCACCGAGTTGAGCAGCATGTTGCCGAACGCCTTGATCTCATCGGTGCTGCCGGTGGACGAACCGCAGGCCACGCCCATGCGCCCGTCCTTGATCGACTCGTCGCCGAGCAGGCCGGCATCAGCCAGCGCTTTTTCCGCCGCGGCGACGGCCAGCCGCGAAACACGGCCCATGCTGCGCAGCTGTTTGCGGGTCCAGTGCGCCGGCACCTGGAAATCATCGATGGGCCCGGCCAGGCGGGTGTTGAGTTCGCTGAAACGATCCCACTCGTCCATCCGGCGGATGCCGCTGCGGTTGGCGGCGAAATTGCCGGCGATGGTGTCCCAGTCGCTGCCCAGCGAGGTAATGCCGGCCATGCCGGTGACGACGACGCGCTTCATCAGCACAAGCCTCCGTTGACCGCCAGCACCTGGCGGGTGATGTACGACGCTTCCGCGGACATCAGGAAATTCACCGCACCGGCCACCTCTTCAGGTGTGCCCATGCGTTGTGCGGGGATCATTTTCATCAGTTCTTCCACCGGCACGTTTTCATCGAGCATCGCCGTGTCGATCAGGCCCGGCGCGACGCAGTTGACTGTGATCTTGCGCTTGGCCAGTTCGATCGCCAAGGCTTTCGCAGCGCCGATCACGCCCGCTTTCGACGCGCTGTAATTGACCTGGCCACGGTTGCCGATCAGCCCCGAGACCGAGGTGATGCAAACGATGCGACCAGCGGCGCGGCGGCGGATCATCGGCATCATCACCGGGTGCAGGACGTTGTAGAAACCGTCGAGGTTGGTGCGCAGCACCACGTCCCAATCGTCGTCGCTCAAGGCCGGAAAGGCGCCGTCGCGGGTCAGGCCGGCATTGAGCACCACGCCGTAGTAGGCGCCGTGGGCTTCAACGTCGGCTTCGAGGATGGCTTTGCAGGTTTCGCGATCTGCCACGTCGAATTGCAGGATGCGCGCGTTGCGGCCGAGCGCTTCGACTTCGGCTTTCACTGCTTGCGCGTCGCTCATGCCGCTGCGGCAATGCAGGACGATATCGTGGCCGGCGCTGGCCAGGCGCAAGGCGATGGCGCGGCCGATGCCACGGCTGGAGCCGGTGACCAGGATGGATTCAGTCATCGTTCGACTCCTTGGATTGTTCCAGATAGTCCGCTGCCTGGGGAGGGCGGAACACGTTCAGCCGGGCGCTGACCTCGATGCCGGGCGCGTTGATGTGGCATTCGAATACACCCATGCCGTTGTCGTCTTCCAGCGAGCGCAGGCCATGGATGGTCAGTTCGCTGCCAACCGGAAAGGCCGCGACATTGCATTCGAACTTGCGTGTGCCGAGCAGAAAGCCCAGCTCCACCGGGTTGCCTTTCTGCCGCGCATGGCAGCCGGCGAACGCGGCGACGCTTTGCGCCATCAACTCGACGCCGACCCAGGCCGGCAGGCTGCCGTCGGGCAAGCTGAACAGGCCGCCGGGTCGGACGGTGAGGGTGGTGTGGATCTGTTCGTCGTCAAAGCTCAGGATCCGGTCGATCAGGATCATGTCGCCAGCGTGGGGCAGCAGTTCGGCGAGCGGCCAGTGGGTCATGGGGCGTCTCCGATAATCAGGCTGACGTTATTGCCACCGAAGGCAAACGAGTTGCTCATCAGGTAGCGGGGTGCAATGGACGCCAGGCGTTCGCTTGCGGTCACCCACTTCAGCGTTGGCAATGCCGGGTCGGCCTGGCCGTCCCAGATGTGCGGCGGCAAGGCGTGGTCGGGGTTGTCGGCACTCAGGCTCAGCCAGCAGAACGCGGCTTCCAGTGCACCGGCGGCGCCGAGGGTGTGGCCGGTCATCGGTTTGGTCGAGGAACACGGCACGCCTTCGGCAAACAGCGCGGCGACGGCCAGGCTTTCCATGGCGTCGTTGTGCTGGGTCGCGGTGCCGTGCAGGTTCAGGTAGCTGATGTCGCCGGCTTGCAGGTGGGCTTGATCGAGGGCTTTCTGCATCGATTGCCGCGCGCCACGGCCGGTCGGCTCCGGTGCGGAAATATGGTGCGCGTCGGAGCTGGCGCCAGCGCCGAGCAAGGCGATGCCCGGCCCTGCGCCACGTTCTTTGCTCATCACGAACAGCACCGCCGCTTCGCCGATGTTGATGCCGTTGCGGTTGGCGGAAAACGGATTGCAACGCTCGTCCGACACTGCTTCCAGCGCACTGAAACCGTTGAGGGTCAGTTTGCACAGGCTATCGACACCGCCGCACAGCACGGCATCGCACAGGCCCAGATCGAGCAGGCGCCGGGCGCTCATCAGTGCGCGTGCGCTGGAGGTGCAGGCAGTGGAAATCACATAGGTCGGGCCGCTCAGTTGCAGCCAGTCGGCAAGGAAATTCGCCGGGGCGCCGAGTTCCTGTTGCCGGTAGTCGTAATCGGCCGGGAACTGGTGGTCGCGAATGTAGTGCGCCAGCCCACGACTGGCCTCGTCGATGCCCGAAGTGCTGGTGCCGAGCACGACGCCGATGCGATCGCGACCATAAGTCTGGATCGCCTGCTCGATGTCATCGCGAATCTGCAACGCGGCTTCCAGCAACAGTTGATTGTTGCGACTGCGCTGGTCGGCGAGTGCCTCGGGAATCGGCGCCAGATCGCCGTGCACGGCGGCCACCGGCAGTTCGCGCTCCGGCACCCAGCCGGACGCGCGGCGCATGCCCGAGCAGTCGCCGGCAAACAGGTTGCGTGCCACGGCTTGCTTGTCGCGCCCCAGGGCGCAGATCACGCCGAGGGCATTGAGGTAGGCGGTCATGACGTCGGTTCACCGAGTGGCGTTACGCGATAGTGCGGGCCTTGTGGCAGGTTCAATTCGAAGCTCAAGGGTTGGGTGTAACGGATGTCCCAGCGCGCCGGCAGGGAACGTTGGCCGCCCTGTTGTTGCGCGTCGGGGTAGTTGCGCGACAGCTCGCCCGCCGGGGTCAGGGCGAACAGCAGCGCGGCGAACAGCTCTCGGGCTTCCGGGTTGGGCGGCAGCAGGCCGTCGGCCTGCCAGTGTCCGTCGATCAACTGCTGACGCGCCTGGGGAATGCCCAGCGGATCCATCATCGACCAGCGGATGCCGGGGCCTTCGCGCTGGATCACCAGCAACCAGTCTTGCTGTTGCCCGGCCAGGTGGCGCTCGATATGCAGTTGCATCGGCAGCGGCAGGCTCGGGTTGCTGGCAGGCAGCGGCGCCTGACTGGCGCAGGCACCGAGCAACAGGACGCAGGCGAGCAGCAGAACACGCAACATCAGACAGCCTCGTTCAAGGGTTTGCGGGCTACCACGTTGACCAGGGTTTCTTCCCGCTGGCCGAATGGTTTTGGTTTGTGCAATCCAAAACGTTCGAGCAGGCCGAAATCCTTCGACCGGCTCCACCACAGATACGGGTACGAAACGTTCTGTTCGGCGAACTCGAAACCCTGCTGGCGAATCATCTCCAGGTACTGCGCCGCGCTCTTTTGCACGTGCATCGGATGACGGAACAGCCAGCGAATCACCCACGTATCAATGTAAGCCTCGGTGGACTCGGCGAACAGCAGATAACCGCCCGGCTTGAGCACCCGATAGAACTCGGCCAGGGCTTTTTCCTGCTCCACCAGATGATGGAAGGTCTGGTGACAGAACAGCAGATCGACGCTCGCATCCGGGACATTCAAAGTCGCGCAGTCACTGCCGATCAGCTCGACGTCGAAGCCCTGACGCGCGGCCTCGGCGGCGCTCAGTTCCAGGCTGTGCGGGTCGGCATCGACGCCGATCAGGCGCTGCGGCGCGAAGGTCTGGCGCAGGTGACCGAACGATTTGCCCTGGCCGCAACCGGCATCCAGCAGCACCGGACTGGCCGGCAACGATTCGCTGAACAGCCCGCGCAGATCGTTGATCGCCACGCGCAGCACATGGTGCTGCCAGGTGTGGCTGCGCAGGAACCAGAAGCCGAAGCGGGTTTCCTCGACGTAGTTGTCGCTCAAGTAATTCATGTGTCGTCCCTTGCACAGAGTTCGGAGATCGTCTTCAGCCGACGGCGCGCTTCGCTGACGAACGGGTTGCGTTCGTCCCAGGCGTAGCCGGCGAGGATCGAGCAGATCATGCGGCGGATTTCCGGGGAGCTTTGCTCGTGGAAAATCACGTCCTGGAAAGTGCCGGCGTACCAGCCTTCGACGTAGCAGCGGAACGTGTCGACCCCGCGTTTCAGCGGCTCGGCGAACTCGCTTTGCCAGTCCACTGATTCGCCCTGCAACTGCCGGTGCAGCACAGCGGCGGCCATGCTCGCCGAACGCATGGCGATGGTCACGCCCGAGGAGAACACCGGGTCGAGAAATTCCGCCGCGTTGCCCAGCAGCGCAAAGCCCGGGCCGTGCAGGATTTTGACGTTGGCCGCATAGCCGCCGAGGGTGCGCGCCGGGGTGTCCCACACGGCGTTGTTCAGCACTTTGGCCAGGCTCGGGGTTTCGGCGATGAAGCCGCGCAGACAGGCGTCGAGGTCGGCATCGCGACCTGTGAAATGTTCAGCGGCAGCCACCACGCCGACGGAGCAGCGACCGTTGCTGAACGGGATCGACCAGAACCAGATATCGCGGTGCTGCGGATGGGTGGTGATGAGGATCTTCTCGCGGTCGAAGCCGGGATGATCGATATGGTCTTCGACGTGGGTGAAGACGGCCTGGCGAACCGGGAAATTCGACGGTGCTTCCAGGTCGAGCAGGCGTGACAGCACGCGGCCGTAGCCGCTGGCATCGAGGACAAAGTCGGCTTCGACGCGGTACTCGCTGCCGTCTTCGCGGCGCACATCCAGCTGCGGTCGCGGGCGTTCGACATCGACGCTGACAATCGCGTCGCCATAGCGGATTTCCGCGCCCTGCAACGCCGCCTGATCGGCCAGCAACTTGTCGAAGTCGGCGCGTTGTACCTGCAGGGTCGTGGGCTTGCCGGCGGTGAAGGTGTCAGCAAAATCAAAGGCACTGTAGCGCTCACCCCAGGCGAACGCCGCACCGTTCTTGCGCTGGAAACCGGCGGCATTCACCGCCTCGAGCATGCCGGCTTCTTCGACGAAATCCAGACAATGGCAGAGCAGGCTTTCACCGATGGAGAACCTCGGGAAATGCTGGCGCTCGATCACCAGCACGTCGTGTCCCTTGCGCTTGAGCAATGCGGCGGCGATGGCGCCGGAGGGGCCGGCGCCGATGATCACGACCTGACGGGATTCCATTTCAACGATTGGCACGCGAGCTCCTGGGTACGGCAATAGGGTTCAGTGACGCCCGGTGCAGGCCGATGAAGGCCGGCAACAGCGTCGCGATCAGACCCATCAGCATCAGCGCAAAGTACAGCGCCGGGCTGATGAGCTGTTGTTGCAACAGCAGGTTGAGAAAGACGATTTCGCTCAAGCCGCGAATGTTCAGCAGCACGCTTTCGCGCCAGCGACTGGCGCCTGCGAACGACGCGCCGGCCCAGCCGAGGCCGAGCCAGTTGCCCACAATTTTGCTGATGATCGGCAACAACAGCAGTGCCGCCCATTGCACGGCGCCGAGGCTGGCGAGGGCGCTGTGCACGTCGATCTGGACGATGCCGAACGTGAGGATCAGCGGAATCGCGACCCAGGTCTGCAAGCGGTTCATCCAGTGCGCCGGCAGCGGCAATACCAGCGGCACCTTGAGCGCGGCCATGCACAGCAGATAGCCGATGCCGAAAATCAGTGCGTTGAGTTTGGAGTGTTCGGCCAGCACCAACAGCGCAAAAAAGCCGAGGCTGTAGGTCAATGGCCGGCGGATGCCGAACACCCGCAACAACACTGGCACGCAGGCCAGCCCCAGCGGCAGCAACAGACTGCTCAGGTGCAGGCTGCCCTGAGCGAGACCGAACAGCGTCCAGCAGGTCAGGTCGATCAGAATCGCGGTCTGCACCAGGCGCCGGGTGGCGGCGGGCGGGTAGTCGATGTGGCGCAGGTACAGGTACAACACCGGAATCGCGGTGATGGCGAACACCAGACCGATGGCCAGCGAGTGGATCCACGGTTGCGCCGGCAACAGCCAGTACGCTGTCGCCAGGCCGCAGGTGAACGGCACGGCGAAACTCGGCAGGGCGATCTTCACGCTCTGACGGTCCAGGCGCAGGTCGATCACGTCGCTGAGGATGTGCCCCAGCAGCAGGGCGAAGCTCAGGCTGTAGAGGTTTTTCAGCCAGCCCGGCGCGATCAGTTCGGCGCCGTTGAGTTGCCAGCCCGGTTCGATCCAGAAGTACATCAACAGCGGCAGGCCGAAGCTGGCCAGCAGCAATTGACTGACGATCGGGATCAGCCCGAAATGCCGGCCGACCCGGGTGGCGACAAAGAACAGCGCCAGGGCCATCAGCCAGAAAATCACCACCATCATGCTGAAGGCTCCGTGACGGCAACCGCATGGGCCTGACGCCCGGCCCACGGTGCGAGCATGAAACTGAAGGCCAGACCGAGGCTCACCGACAGGCCGAAGTTGCTCACCGCCGGGGTGCTCGACACCGCCAGCAGGCCGAACGACAGCCAGGTGGTGGCGGCCGCCAGCAAGGTGCCGAGCAGGCTCACGGCCGCACCGCCAACCTGCTCGCGCATGAGGATTGCGTAGTCGACGCTGATCGCCGTCACCAGCAGCAGGCCGAACAGGCTGAACAGGGTCAGCGGCTGACCGAGCCAGCCCAGGCTGGCGAGACTGCACAGCGCGGCGAGTAGCGGCAGGGCGACGATCCGCAGGGCGCCACCGAGACCGAACGGCAGCATCAGCACCAGCACGATCAACACGCAGGACGCGAGTTTCAGTTCAGCGGCGCTGATCTGGGTTTGCGCGAACACCTTGTTCAGATCGCCGAGCCGATCCACCAGCATCACACCCGGCAGATCCAGCGCCTGCACCCGCAGCAACGACGGATTGTTCAGGCCTTGCAGGCTGACCATCGCTGCCACGCCGTCCTCGGTCGGCCCGAGCCACAGCGTGCGGTAGGGTTCGCCGAGCGGGCCGGCCAGTGCCGCATCGATGTCCTCGGCGGGCAGGACCTGCAACTGTTGCAGCTCGTTTTGCAGCGCCGCCAGCGGCACGCCGACCTCCAGCAACGGTTGCCAGAACTGCGGCAACTTGCTGAGCGCTTCACGCACTTGTTGCTGCTGAGACGGCGGGCTGACCAGTTGATTGAGCGCCAGATAACCCTGCAACTTGTCGAGGTTGACCAGTTGATCCAGCCGCTCGCTCAGGGCCGCTTGCCGTTCCAGCAATTGCTGCTGATCGGCGGCGCGCACCAGGAAAAACTGGCTGGTCGGCTGATAGCCGGTAATCCGCGCGATGGTCTGCGCTTCATCGGTCAGGCGTTGCGGCGCACCGACCCACTGGCGAATGTCGTTCTTGCTCTCCAGTTGCAGCAGGCCACCGACGCAGAAGGCGATCAGCAGGGCCAGCAACACTGGCGTCCTGATGTGTTCGAGCAGGTTTTCTCGCAGTCGCACCAGACGCTCAGCCAGTTGCAGCGGCCATTGCGCCGGGCGCAGTTCGACGTTCTTCAGCAGCGCCGGCAGCAGGCACACCGCCGACAGGTAGGCGCCGAGCAAACCGGCGGCGGAGAACACGGCGATCTGGGTCAGGGCCGGGAAAGGTGTCCAGGCCAGTGCCAGGTAACCGATGGCGCTGGTGATCAGGCTCAACGTCAGTCCGGACAGGGTCAGGCGCAGCGCCGGCCAACTGTGCCACGGCTTGAGACTCCAGCTCTTGGACAGGTAGTGCAGCGGGTAATCCACCGCCACGCCGATCAGGCTGGAACCAAGCACCAGGGTCATCACATGCATGTGCCCGAACAGCGCCACGCAGGCCACCGCACCGAACAGCATGCCGACCAGCACCGGAATGAACGCCAGCAGCACCCGCCAGCGACGGAAGGCGAGCAGCAACAGCAACAGGATGCCAACGGTGGCGCCGCCGCCGACCCAGGTCATTTCCCGGGTCGCCTGCTGCTGACCGTTGGCGGCGTACAGCAGGCCGCTGGCGGCCAGCAGTTGCACGTCGGCGCTCGCGGCTTGTTCACGGCTGTGTTGCAGCAGCGCGGCGACTTGCAGCGGTTGATTCATGTCGAAGGCGCTGCCGGTGGTGCGCGCGCGCAGCAGCACCCAGCTCTTGCCGTCGGCGTCGGCGATCAACGCGCCGCTGCCGATGTCCAGTTGCACCGCGCCATGTTGCGGCTGGCTGTTCTGGATGCGTCCGGTCAGGCCCAGCCAGTCGTCCTGACTCGGCACCAGGCTGAATCCGGTGAACGGGTCGAACAGCGCCTGCACCCGTTGCTGGATGAAGGCGTCGGGATGTTCGGTCAGCAGTTGCCGGTCGTCCGCCGAGAGCATTGCCAGCCGACCTTGCAGCAACTGCGTGCGCAGGGCCGGCAGGTCGGCTTGCAGGTTCCACTGGACCTTTTCGAACAGCCCGCTGGCCTGCCATTGCTCGCCCAGGGTCTGGGCCATGGCGACGGCTTGCTGGCGATCGGCGTGGCCGACCAGCACCAGCATGTCGCGGTTGAGCGGTTCCTGCATGCGTTGTTCGGCGCGCAGTTCGAGGGCGTCCGGGTGGGTGCCGGGCACCAGCTCCATCAGGTTGGCCGACAGCGGCGCGCCGTCGCGCCACTGCCAGGCGCCCAGTGCGACGACGGCCAGCAGCAGGATCAGGAACAGCCAGGGCAGCCTGCGTTCACTCGGCAAAGTCATGTTGCTCCGCGTCGCTCAGAGGTTGGCCGGCAGTGCTGTCCTGCATGCGCAGAACGGTGCTGTCGCCCTGGGTTTCCAGCAGTTCGATGGTGTTCACCAACGCGCCGCCGCTGATGTTGATCTGATTGAAGACTTGCTTGAGCAGCACCGAGCGCGGGGTCAGGGTCAGTTGCCATTTCTGCGCATCGCCGCTCAGGGCCAGTTCGAAATCCCGTTGCAGACCGCTGCTGTCGCCTTGCAGCACGGCGAGGAACAGTCGGTTCTGCTCGGCCCCGGCGCTCTTGTTTGGTAGTAGTTGCCAGCCGGTGGCATCACGCCGGGCGATGCCTTTGGCGCTGATGCGGTAATCCTGTTGCAGCGGGGTTTTCAGCAGCCACAGCAGGCCGTGTTTTTTCGCCAGCACGAAGCTGCCCTTGCTGATCAGCGGCTGGGGCAGGGCACGCAGGTGTTTTTCCTGGATGAACTGGCCGTGGATCACGTCCGGCTTCGCCAGTTGCTCGCTCAACTGTTGCAGGTCGAAGGCGTTGGCCAGCGACGACAGCGTCAGCAGCGCCAGGGCCCCAAGGGATTTCAACAACACATTCATCGCAGCATCCTTTCCACGGCATCGGTGAAGACTTTCGGTGAGGCCAGTTGCATCTCGCGGCTGCTGACTTCGACCGCCACCTGCACCGAGCTGGCGCGGGTCAGGCGTTCGCCGGTATCGGCATCGGTGATCAGGTAGTTAATCTTCAGGCGGTTTTCCCACTCAACCAGGCTGGCGCGCACGTTCAGCCGCTGGCCGAACACCGCGCCGCGCACGTAGCGCAATTGCAGGTCGATCACCGGCCAGGCATAGCCCGAGTCGACCATCTGGTTGTAGTTGTGGCCGATCTTGTCGAGCAGTGCGCAACGCGCCACTTCCAGGTATTTCACGTAATGGCCGTGCCAGACGACGTGCATGGTGTCGACGTCAAAGAACGGCACGAGGATTTCCGTATCGGCGTGAAGCACTCCGGCACTACGCATGCAGCCTCCAGTGTTGTTCGGCGATACGTTGCAGACACAGGCGCAGTTCGCCTTCCAGGGCGCGGTCTTCGATCACTGGCGGGAAGTCCCGGGCCAGTTGTTCGTGCATGGCGGCCAACGATGGCGGCAGTGGACGCGCGTCTGCATCGCGACCACGCAGCCACACGCCCTGATTGGCCGCCAGCAGCGTGGCGGCGGCGACCTGTTCGGTCAGCTCCAGCACACGAATGGCGTCGCGGGCGGCGATGGTGCCCATGCTCACCTTGTCCTGGTTGTGGCATTCGGTGGAGCGCGAAAACACGCTGGCCGGCATGGTGTTTTTCAAGGCTTCGGCGGTCCAGGCGCTGGCGCCGATCTGCACGGCCTTGAAGCCGTGGTTGAGCATCGCGCGGTCGGCGCTGGCGCCGGACAGGTTGCTCGGCAAACCGTGGTTGTAACGCTCGTCCACCAACAGCGCGAGTTGCCGGTCGAGCAGGTCGGCGACGTTGGCCACGAGGTTTTTCAGGCTGTCCATGGCGAACGCGATATGCCCACCGTAGAAATGCCCGCCGTGCAGCACGCGCTCGGCTTCGGCGTCGATGATCGGGTTGTCGTTGGCGCTGTTGAGTTCGGTTTCGATGAACGAACGCAGCCAGTTCAGGCTGTCGGCCAGCACGCCAAGCACATGCGGTGCACAGCGCAGCGAGTAGCGATCCTGCAAGCGGTGCAATGGCGCGGTCGGCGCGTCGATCGCCAGATCCTTGCGCAGCCACGCGGCGACCTGCATCTGTCCCGGATGCGGCTTGGCGGCGAACAGGCGCTCGTCGAAGTGTTCCGGGTTGCCTTGCAGCGCCACCACGTTCAACGCGGTGATGCGGGTGGCCAGTTGCAGCAGGTAATCGGCGCGGGCGTAAGCCAGGCAGGCGAGGCCGGTCATCACGGCGGTGCCGTTCATCAGCGCCAGTGCTTCCTTCGGACGCAGCACCAGCGGCGTCCAGCCCAGTTCGCTATGCACATCTGCAGCCTGGCGGCGTTCACCACGGAACATCACTTCACGCTCGCCGGACAGGGTCGCGGCGACGTAGGACAGCGGCGTCAGGTCGCCGCTGGCGCCCACCGAACCCTCTTCAGGAATCAGCGGCAAAATGTCGTGTTCAAGAAACGCATGCAGGCGTTCCAGCAACTCGATGCGCACCCCGGACACGCCGTGGCACAACGACTGCAAACGCGCCGCCAGCACCGCGCGGGTGGCCTGAGCGTCGAGCAGTTTGCCCAGCCCGCAGCCGTGGAACGTGTAGAGATGACGCGGCAGCGCCTCGACGTGATGCAGCGGCACCGCGACCACGCAGGAATCGCCGTAACCGGTGGTCACGCCGTAGATCACGCCTTCCTTGTCCAGCAGCGAATCGAGGAACCGCGCGCCCTTGGCGATGCGTTCGCGATAAGGCGCGTCGCTCTGCAACTGCACGGGCGCCTGACGGTTGGCCAGGGCCAGCACGTCTTCGATGCGCAAAGGGCGTTCGCCGAAGGTGACCGGCTCAGGAGTTGGCGTTGTCATCGGTTTTCCAGAATGGGTAAAAGTTGAACCATTGGCACGGTGCTTCGAGGCAATAGTGACTCAGGCGTTGCGCATAGCGGGTGGCCCACTGATGAATGACCTGTTCGCGCTCGCGGCGTGACCACGTCACGGCGTCGGCGAAGGGTTCGAGGGTCAGGCGGTAGTGACCGTCAGGCTGCTTGAGGCACATCAGCAGATTGACCGGGCATTTCAGCAGGCCGGCCAGCAGCCACGGCCCTTGCGGGAACGGCGCCGGGTGGCCGAGAAAGTCCACGGTCACGCTGCGCCCGCCATGCAGCGGCACGCGGTCGCCGGCAATCGCCAGCCATTCGCCGCGCTCCAGGCGTTCGTGCAGTTGCAGCATGATCACCGGGTCCAGCTCGCTGACCTGGATCAGTCGCAGGTTGGTCGCCCCGGCCTCGCCCAGCAGGCGATTGAATTGCTCGGCGTGCTTGGTGTGCACCAGCACGTTCATGGTGACCTTTTCACCCAGTTCCGCCAGCGCCCGGCACACTTCGAGGTTGCCCAGATGCGCGCCCACCAGCATTTGCCCGCGACTGCCGCGCAACTGATTGCGCAGCAGCGCCGGGTCGATGATTTCGATCTGCTCGATCTTCAGCTTGCCGTTCCACACGTCGAGCTTGTCGAGCAGCGAATCGGCAAATGCCATGAACTGGCGGAACACCCGCCACCGGGTCGGACGCAATTCGTGGCGACCGCTCCAGTCGGCGAGGCGCTGCTGATACTGCCAGGCACTGCGCCGGGCGGTGCGGCCGAACAGGAAAAAGTACAGAACGATGCCGTACAGCAACGGGCTCAGCAGCCGTCGGCCAAGGACCTTGGCGGCGAACGCGGTGAATTTCATCAGCAGGAAACTGCCGCGCTCTTCGCGGTCGGCCCAGTGCTTCTTGTCGGTCTCGACGGTCATGCGCGCCACCGTCGCCAGAGGATTGCGGGCAGGCGCAGCAACATGCCGAAGAACAGTCGCGTGTGCATGCTCGAGATCAGCACGTTGTCGTGGAACAGGCGAAAGTGCGACACGCCGTCCAGCGGGTAGTGCACGCTGGTCTGCAACCAGCGCATCGGCTGATTGCGCCACGCCAGGCGCACCAGAATGTCCGAGTCGAAATCCATGCGCTTGCCGATCCGCGCCGAGTCGATCACGCCCAGCGTCGGTTCCAGCGGATACACCCGGAAGCCGCACATCGAGTCGCGAATCTGCAGCGACAAGGTGTTGATCCACACCATCACATGGGTCAGATAACGCGCATACAAACGGCCCTTGGGCACGCTGGCGTCATACAGCGGATAACCGCAAATCAGCGACTTGGGGTGAGCGCGGGATTCTTCGATGAACCGCGCGACATCCTGCAAGTCATGCTGACCGTCGGCGTCGACCTGCAGGGCATGGCTGAAGCCCAGCCGCGCGGCTTCACGCAGACCGGTCATCACCGCGCCGCCCTTGCCCTGATTGGCAGTGAGGCGCACCAGATAAACCCGCTCGCGCCCGGCCAGCGCGTCCAGCACCGCCGCGCAGGACTTGCTGCTGGCATCGTCCACCAGAATGCACGGCAGATCCTCGGCGAGCAGGGCGTCGACCACCGTGCCGATGGCGGTTTCGTGGTTGTAGACCGGGATCACGGCGCAAGGGTTATGCATCGCCAGTCCCCAGTAGAATCCGCCCGCTGGAGCAGGTGGCGGTGTCATTGCGGTAGGCGAAATACAACTTGCCGCGCTCCGGGTCGAAGCGCAGATGCAACTGGATTTCATCGCCGGGGCGCACCAGTTGCTGGAATTTCAGCACTTCCATGCCGGCGAACGCGCCGGGCAGGTTCAGCAGTTGCCGACCCAGGTTCAGCGCCCATTCGACCTGCACCACACCCGGCAGCACCGGAGCCTTGGGGAAGTGGCCGCTGAAGTAGGCCAGATCCGGCGGAACGCTCAATTGCAGGTTCCATTCGCCCTCGGTTTGGGCCTGCTCCAGGATTTCCGGCGCTTTTGGCCGTGGCGCCAGCAGCAAGGCTTCGACGTCGGCTTGAGGCAACTTGCCCTGCGAGGTCAGCGGCAACTGTCGCAGCAGACGCCAGCGGCGGGGCAGGGCCAGGGCTTCGCAATGGTCGCCGAGATGACGGCGCAGGGTTTCAGTCAGGCTGCGCCGACCGTGTTCGCGCAGGGCAAACAGGCCGGATTCGCTGAGCACCAACAGCGCGCCGAGGGACGCGCGGTTTTCCTGAACCACGCCCAGACGCGCTTCGGCGACCCATTCGTGGGCCACCAGTGCCTGTTCAAGCATCGGCAGGGATATGCGTTTTTCTTCGAGTTTGACGATCCGGTCGAGCCGCCCGAGCAATTCAAAGCGGCCATCGGCCTGAATGCGCGCCGCATCGGCGGTGTGTTCGACATGCCCGGCGGGCAGGTAGGGCGATGCGATCAGCAAGGCGCCGTCGCTGTCCTGGCTCAACTCGACGCCGGCAAACGGTTGCCACAACGATTCGCTCTGACGCCAGGCGATGCCGCCGGTTTCCGAGCTGCCGAGGATTTCTGTCGGCCACTGTCCCAGGCGTTGGTGCAGGCTTTGCGCGGCGTCTGCCGGCAGTGCGCCGCCAGATGAAAATACCCGGCGCACGGCGCTCAACGCGGGCCAGTCGAGGTTGTCGCCCATGCGTTTAAGCAGCGCTGGACTGGCGACCCAGGCAAAGGTCGAGTGCTCGCGGCTGGCGCGTTGCAGGTCTTCCGGGAAGGCCAGTTGCTTGCGCAGGAACGGACGCCCGGCGCATAGCGGCCACAGCACGCGGAACAGCAAGCCGTAAATGTGCTGGGTGGCGACGCTGCCGAGGATGCAGGCTTCGCCGAGATCCGCGCCCCACAGTTGCTCAAGGGCTTCGACTTCGTTGGCCAGTTGCCGCAGGGATTTGTCGATGCGCTTGGGCTCGCCGCTGGAGCCGGAGGTGCACAGGCTCAGGCGACACTGGTCGAGATCCAGTTCGGCAGCGGGCAGGGGAGGTTGCAGCAGATCGCTCAAGCGAGCGTCATCGGCCTGATCGGTCAGCCACAGGTCGACGTCGCTCGACCAGCGCTGGCGGGTCTGCGCTTGCAGGTCCGAAGGCAGCAACACGTTGACACCGGCGCGCCAGGCGCCGAGCAGGGCGACGGCCAGGTCGGCGGCATCTTCCAGATGCAGCGCCAGACGTTGCACGCCGCGCGCTTGCAGGCCGCCGGCCAGACTCAGGGCCTGTTCGCGCAGTTGTGCATGATCGAGTGCCGGCGCGACGGTGATTGCGCGCTGCGGCAGATCCTTGAGCAACAGCTGCTCAAGTTTTATCCAGTTCATGGGCGACCTCTTACCCGTTGTCGTATCAGCCATTCAATGGCAAACATCAGGCCGATCAATCCGTAGGAGATCAGGCCGGTGTACAACATCCACCAGTTCAGCGGCGCCCAAAGTGTCAGCAGGGCGGCGCACAAACCGTTGCAAAAGAAAAACACGCTCCAGGCCACGGTGACCTGGCGGGTGTAACGAATCGCCTTGGGCGGCAGTTGCGGTTCACGCAGGCGAGCCAGACGCTCGACCATCGGCGGGCCGTATTTCAGGCTCAGGCTGAACAGCACCAGCATGAAGCCGCTGATCAGCACCGGGTACCAGCGCAACAGCAAAGGGCTGTCGAACACTGCCAGCAGCAGGCAGAACACGATCGCCACGCAGGCCATCCACAGACTGCCGGGCTTGCGTTCGCCGGTCAGCGCCCGGGCGAGCCACAGGCCGCCCAGTAGCAGACCGAACTGCCATGGCGCGAAATGCTCCATGCCGAAATACACCGCAAAGGGATACAACAGGCCTGCCAGCAGCAGGCCGAGGCCGATCAATCGGCTCATGCGGCCGGTTGAACCAGACGGTAGACCGCCTCGACCACGTCGCTGACGGTGCGCACTGACTTGAATTCCTCGGCGGCGATTTTCTTGCCGGTCTGGCGCTTGATGTGATCGATCAGGTCGACGGCGTCGATGCTGTCGATTTCCAGATCCTGATACAGGTTGGATTCCAGGCTCACGCGGGCCGGGTCCAGTTCGAACAGCTCGACCAGGGCATCGCGCAGGGTGTTGAAGATGTCGTCACGAGTTTGCATGGTCCGGTCTCAAGCTGCCTGTTTTGCCGTGACGAACGCCGCAAGGCTCGCCACGTTGGAAAAATGGTTGCGGGTGTCCTTGGCGTCGGCGTCGATCTTGATGCCGTACTTTTTCTGGATCGCCAGACCGAGCTCCAGGGCGTCGACGGAATCCAGGCCCAGGCCTTCGCCGAACAGCGTCTGGTCGTCGCCGATGTCCTCTGGGCTGATGTCTTCGAGGCCCAGGGCGTCGATGATCAGCTCTTTGATGTCACGGTTTAGATCGCTCATCTTCGGCGAGCTCCTTGATAAAGAATTGGTGCAAATAGTCGTTGAGCTTGCGCGAAGCCTGCGGCGCGGGCCCCTGCGCGGCGAAAGTCTGTGGGTCTATATCGGCCCCGACGCGAAAACTGAAGTGCACGCGGCGACTGGGAATGCGATACCAGGGCTCGGCCTTGGTCAGGGTGGTCGGGCTGACGTGGATAACCACCGGGGTGACGATTTTCGCACCGCGCAATGCGATGGCCGCCGCGCCCCGATGAAAGGCCGGCGCCTGACCCGGTTGGGTGCGGGTGCCTTCAGGGAAAATGATCAGGGTCTGCCCGCTCTGCAACGCGCCGGCGGCGGCGTCGAGCATGTCCATGCTGCCGTCGTTGCTGATGTATTCGGTGCTGCGCAGCGGGCCGCGGGTGAAGGGGTTTTCCCACAGGCTTTTCTTCACCACGCAATTGGCCCCGCGCACCAGACCGATCAGGAATACCACGTCGATCAGCGACGGGTGGTTGGCGATGATCATCTGCCCCGGACGGCCGAGCCGTTCGGCGCCCTGGATGTCGTAGGTCAGCACGCCGGTACGGGCCATGAATCGGACGAAAAACCAGAACAGCCGACTGACGGTCTGGCGTGCCCGCTCGCGATGCGTAATGGCGTCGCCCGGCAGGCAACCGAGCAATGGAAATACCAGCAGGCGCAGGCACAGACCACCGAGCCCGAACAGCGCGAAGCTGGTGGCAGTGGCCAGCAGACGCCAGTAATAGGCGTCGCGGTTTTTTCCGATTACAGGTTGCGTTGCCAGGTCCATAGACGAGTCTTCCAGGCATGTTGGCAATGGGGTTGCTGATCGAGCAGGGTTCGCAGCAGGTTCAGCGCATGGGGCCACTGCGTTTTGGACAGTGCTTCGGGGGCGCTGTTCAGGGTCAGCCGCCAGTCGGTACCGGGGGTGAGCAACAGCCCGACGGCATAGGGAAACGGAACGTCGTCGATCCACGTCGAATAGGCTTCGGGCGGTTGCTCCTCGGTGATCACCAGCAGTACCGCCGGGGCCCCTTCGTTCAGCAACGTGGCCGCTTCGAGCATGCCGTGTTCGAGGCCGTCGCCGGCTGCGGCGAGGGCAGTCATTTCGCTGGTCTCGCCACGCATGATCGACCACAGGCCGATGATCGCGTTATGCACCGACAGGCTGAACTGGGTCGGTGACAGCGGCTGTTCGTTGACCAGATCGCTGAGGATTTCAAAGGTGCGCGGGGTTTCGCCGTGCCGGGAAACGAACACCAGCGGCAGATTTTCCCGACCATCGGCCAGCGGCCAGCCGACACTGAACGCCATCCGCGCCAGACGACTGAGACGACGGCGCTGCATGGCCGGCAGAAACGACACATCGGGTGCGGCATCGCTGACTTCGAGCACGACCGGTTGTCGGCTCCAGGCCTGCCAGTCTTCCACACTGTCGAGCCCGGGAGCCCAGGCGCGCCATTGGGCGATGTTGAAGTTGATCACGGACATTTATCCCGCCCCTGCGGGCTGATTTGACGCGGTTTCGCCAACGTCGCCGCTGAGCTGATTTAGCCGGAAATGGCATGGCGCGTGGCGCCGGGTGGCGCGCATTATCCCGGTGCGACGAGTGTGTAGCAAATGCTGGTTACATTTTGCGCGGTGAAATGGACCGAATGGTACGCAGCAAAAAACTGTCACTTGGCCATTATCCAGATTGTCGGGTGTCTGTCTGTCGGGCGAATCGGCGATCAACGGGTATCTTTGCGCCGAATTCATTGGGATATTGGCGCCTGACGCTGTAGTCCGTGTCCATCGAGGTAGCGAACCGGCACCGGGCACCACTACACTCGGTCATTCTTTGATACACGGAGGTTTTGTCATGCGGCGCGTGGTGTTCAATCAGAAAGGTGGCGTGGGCAAATCCAGCATTGCCTGCAATCTGGCGGCGGTGAGCGCCAGCGAGGGTTATCGCACGCTGTTGGTAGACCTCGATGCCCAGGCCAATTCCACTCAGTATCTGACCGGGCTCACGGGTAATGACATTCCGATGGGCATTGCCGACTTCTTCAAGCAAACCTTGTCTTCCGGGCCGTTCTCGAAAAAGAATCAGGCGGATATCTACGAAACACCGTTCGACAACCTGCACATCATTACCGCCACCGCCGAACTGGCCGACTTGCAGCCCAAGCTCGAGGCCAAGCACAAGATCAACAAGCTGCGAAAGCTGCTCGACGAATTATCGGAAGATTACGACCGGATCTATCTGGATACGCCGCCGGCGCTGAATTTCTATGCGGTCTCGGCACTGATTGCCGCCGATCGGGTATTGATTCCCTTCGACTGCGACAGCTTCTCGCGTCAGGCCCTCTACGGTCTGATCGCCGAGATCGACGAGTTGAAGGAAGACCATAACGAAGGCCTGGAAGTCGAAGGCATTGTGGTCAACCAGTTCCAGGCCCGCGCCAGCCTGCCGCAGCAGATCCTCGACGAGCTGATCGCCGAGGGCCTGCCGGTGCTGCCGGTCTACCTCGCCAGTTCAGTGCGCATGCGCGAATCGCATCAGGCCAGCATGCCGCTGATCCACCTCGATCCACGGCACAAGCTGACGCAGCAGTTCGTCGAGCTGCATAACCTGCTCGAAGACGCCTGAAGCCTTGTCAGATGCCCTGGCTGCGCAGCCAGGCCATCAACTGCGGCAACGGGAAGGCCCCGCTCTGACGGGCCACTTCCCGGCCGTTGCGCAACAGAATCAGGCTCGGAATCGAACGAATCCCCAACTGCGCCGACAACTGCGGATTGGCCTCGCTGTCCAGCTTGGCCAGCCGGCACTTGCCCGCCAACTGCGCAGCCGCCTGCTCGAACACCGGCGCAAACGACTTGCACGGCCCGCACCAGTCCGCCCACACGTCCACCAGCAACGGCAGATCACCCTTGATCTGACTGGCGTAATCGCCTTGCTTGAGCTCGAACGGCTTGTTCAGCAGCACCTCGGACTTGCAGCGCCCGCATTTCGGGTGATCGTTGAGGCGCTCGGCGGGAATGCGGTTGAGGCCGTTGCAGGAGGGGCAGGGGATGAGGAGTGGGTCGGTCATGATCAGCTCGGTGAATAAAACGGGATCGTACGACTGATCTGGAGCCGTACGGATCGATTATCAAGGTCCAGTCGTTCCCGCTTACGACGAACAACTGATCTCCAGATGCTTGCCCCACTCCGGCGGCCGTTCCGCATAGCTCTCCATTCCAGGCTGTTCCTCGAATGGATTGCTCAGCACCGCATGCAGCCGTCGCACCTCGGAGTAGTCACCCTGCTCGGCAGCATCAATCGCCTTCTGCGCCAGGTAATTGCGCAGGATGTACAGCGGATTCACCGCATGCATCCGCGCACGGCGTTGCTCCTGATCGGTCGCGCCATCGCGTGCGACACGGGCGACGTAGCGCTCGCCCCAGGCATCGAAACCCTTGATATCGACGAAATCATCGCGCAGGCGAGCGACGGCCTGTTCGGCTGACTCTTCGCCCAGGCGGCGGAAGAACAGCGTGTAGTCGACGCCGCTGTTCTGCATCAGTTGCAGCAGTTGCTCCAGCAGTGGCTGGTCGTCGTCCTCGGCGGAGGTGAAGCCGAAGCGGCGGCGCATCAGGTCGAGGTAGTGCGCCTGGAACAGTGGCAGGTACAGGCCGAGGGTTTCGCGCAGGGCTTCGACGCTGATGAACGGTGTCAGGGCCTGGGCCAGGGCGCTGAGGTTCCACTGGCCGACCGGCACCTGATTGCTGAAGGAGTAGCGGCCCTGATCGTCGGAGTGGTTGCAGATGAAGTTGGCGTCGAAATCATCGAGGAAGGCGAACGGGCCGAAGTCGAAGGTGATGCCGAGGATCGACATGTTGTCGGTGTTCATCACGCCGTGGCAGAAGCCGTAGGCCTGCCATTTGGCGATCAGTTCGGCGTTGCGCTCGACGATCTCGCGGAACATCGCCAGATACGGTTCCGGCTGTTCCAGGCATTCGGGGTAGTGCATCGCCAAGACGTGTTCGCCGAGCTGCTTCTGCTGCTCGGGACGCTTGGTGTAATAGAAATATTCGAAATGGCCGAAACGGATGTGGCTCGGCGCCAGGCGCAGCACCATGGCGGCGCGCTCCTGTTTCTCACGCCAGACCGGGGTGTCGGAGCCGATCACGCAGGCGGCGCGTGAAGACGGGATGTTCAGCGCATGCAGCGCTTCGGATGCGAGGAACTCGCGGATCGACGAACGCAGCACCGCGCGACCGTCGCCCATGCGCGAGAACGGCGTCTGCCCGGCGCCCTTCAGATGCAAGTCCCAGTGCTCACCGGCCGCGTTGTAGACCTCGCCCAGCAACAACCCGCGGCCATCGCCCAGTTGCGGGGTGTAACCGCCGAACTGATGCCCGGAATAGACCATCGCCCGCGGCTCGGCATCGGCCCACAGTTTGTGGCCGCCGAACAGCTCGGCAAATTCCTGGGTGTCGGCCATCGCCGGGTCGAGATCCAGCAGCGCCAGGGCCGCAGGGCTGGCCACCACCAGCCGAGGATTGTCGATCGATTCGGGCAGTACGTGGGCCGAGAACGCATCGCCCAGGCGGGCGAAGCGGTTGTCGAAGGTCAGTTCGTCGAGGGCTTTCAAGGGCCGGCTCCAGCAGAATGTCCGAGCATTCTGCTGGGATTAGCCGGGTTAGTCGAGTTTGGCCGGCGGCGGTTCCTGCAACGGCTTCTGGTCGTCGCTGACCGGCACGATGGTTTTGGTTTCCGGCTCGATCGGCACCATCTTGTATTCCTGACCGTGGAGGTTCTTCAGGTAAACCTCCATCTGGCGGAACGAGATGTTGATGTGCTGCTTCTTGAACTCGCGGTTGATGAAGCGGTTGACCTCATCGAGTACCGGGTTGCGGTCGCCGAGATCACGCACATGCATGCGCAATTCGTGGTCGAGGGTGCTTTCGCCGAAGTTGAGGAAGTACACGTGCGGCTCGGGTTCCTTGAGCACGCGCGGGTTTTCCCGGGCGGCCTTGAGCAGCAGTTCCTTGACCAGATCCAGATCCGAGCCGTAATCGACGCCCAGTTTCAGGGTCACCCGGGTGATGGTGTCGGTCAGCGACCAGTTGATCAGTTGCCCGGTGATGAACGTCTTGTTCGGGACAATGATGTCCTTGCGGTCGAAGTCGGTGATGGTCGTGGCGCGGATGCGGATCTTGCTCACCGTACCGGACAGGTTGCCGATGGTGATGGTGTCGCCGATCCGCACCGGGCGTTCGAACAGGATCATGATGCCGGAGATAAAGTTCGCGAAGATCTCCTGCATGCCGAAGCCGAGACCGACCGACAGCGCCGCCACCAGCCATTGCAACTTGTCCCAGCTCACGCCAAGGGTCGACAGGGTCGAGACGAAACCGACCCCGGCGATCACGTACGACAGCAGCGTCGTGGTCGCGTAGGCACTGCCCTGGGCCAGATTGAGTTTCGACAACACGAACACTTCAAGCAGACCCGGCAAGTTGCGGGCGAGCGCAAAGGTGATGCCGATGATGATCAGCGCGCCGAGCATGTCGCCGATGCTGATCGGCACCATGCTCATGTTGGCGCCGGTGCCGCTGGTGTATTCGTAGAGGGTGATGTTGTCGAGGTACGAGAACACCGTGATCAGGTCGGCCCAGACCCAGTACAGCGCGGCGATGAAACCGCCGAGCAGCGCCAGACGGATCAGGCGCAGGGACTGTTCGTTGACCTTTTCGATGTCCAGGGTCGGCTCTTCGATCACCGCTTCGCCGTCGCCGGCTTCTTTCGCGGCCTGACGTTTGGCCAGGGCGCGCTGGTAAGCCAGACGACGTGCCGCGACCGCGAGACCACGGACGAACGTGGCTTCGATCACCAGCCAGAACATCAGCAGGTACAACGTGTTGATCAAGCGGTCGCTGAGCTTCAGCGCGGTGTAGTAATAGCCGAAGCACACGGCGACGAACAACGCGATAGGCAGCAGGGTGAACATCACGCCCACGGCCTTGCGGAACAGCGAGGCGTTTTCGTGGGTCGGGCTGCTGATCAGCAGGCGACTGAGCAGCCACGCCATCAGCGCGTAGCAGGTCAGTACCACCGGCATGCCCAGCACGTCATCGGCCAGCGCCGCCGGTTGCAGCTCGGCGACCGCCACCACGGCCACCAGCGCCATGACCACCAGTCCGAGACGACGTACCCAGCCTTGCAGGAATTCGACCTGCGGTTTTTCCCAGCGGAAGTGCAATTCGGCCACGCCACCCGGCGCGAGGATCCGGTAAGCGGTGTAGAACACCAGCCACGCCTGGGCCATTTGCAGCAGCGCCGCGCCCATATTGGCGTTCTGCCCGCGGGCGTCGATCTGCAACGCCAGCCCGCACAGGGCCAGGCCCAGCGCCACCGGCATCGCCAGCAGAATATTGATCAGGATTGCCTGCGGCGTGTGCCACTGGCTGTCACGCTTGAAGTGGCCGATGTCCTGGTGAACCTTGTTCAGGCGCGAATACAGTTGCTTGCGCCGCCACAGCAGCGCGCCGATCAGCAGCGCCAGCGGCAGGAACAACAGCGGTCGCTGGGTCAGGCCGTCGGTCAGTTCGCTGAAGCTCGAGGCCAGCGGCAGGGTGTCGATCTGACGCTTCAGGCGCTCCGGCACGCCGCGCATCCATTCGGTGTCCAGCGGCTTGTTGCTCGGAATCCAGAACATCTGCTCGTCGAGGGTCGCGCGCAGGCTTTGCGCGGTGCTCAGCAGTTGCTTCTGGTTCAGTTGCAGGGTGATCGATTCGTTGAGCATCGCGCTCAGTTCACGGCTCAGCCGTTCCAGCAGGTCGACGCGGGTGTTGGCCAGCTCCAGCAGACTTTTGCGCAGTTGCGGCGTGACTTGTTCCGGCGGCTGGGTGGACAGCAGGTTGTCGACGTAAGTCGCCGGATTGCTCAGCTGTTCGCGCTGTTGGTTGATTTCGAACTGGTACAGGCGAATGTCGGCGATCTGGTCCGCCAGATCGCGGTCGACCTTGAGACGCGGCAGCGCCTGTTTCTGTTTATAGAGAATCTTCGACAGCAGCAGGCTGCCCTTGAGTACGTTGATCTGCTCGTCGAGGGCGGAATCGCTCTGGGTCACGCTGTCCAGTTGCTGCTTGGTCTGCAGGTTCTGTTGGGTCAGTTCGTTGAGGCGGTCGGTGCTTTTGAGCAGGTAGTCGGAGAGCTTGAGGTTGGCCGCGCTTTCCGTGGCGAGCAGGGTACTGCTGCCGGACTTCTGAGCCTCGATCGATTGCTGCGTCACGGTTTCCTGCGACAGGGTCAGACGCTTCTGGTTGATCAGGGTTTGCAGTTCCTGGATCTCGCGGTCCAGACGGTCGGATTTCTCCGAGAGCAGGTCATGCTGGCTGTTGCCCAGATCCTGCAACTGGTTGTTGCCGGCCAGTTCCTGCCGGCGCAGCGGGATCAGTGCATTGATCGCCGCCAGTTCGGCGTTGAGCAGGTCGCGTTGCTCGGCGCTCAGGGTCTTGCCGCTGTCCTTGCCGGTCTTGAGGATGTTGTTGATCTGCTGGATGCGTGTCTGGCTGCTGGCGATTTCCGCCTGGGCGCGCTCGGGGCGGGTCTGGGCGGTGATGATCAGGCTGTTGGCGTCGGCCAGGGCCTTTTGCAGATCGCTCTGCTGGGTCGAGCGCTCGGTGAGCATCTGCTCCAGCTGCTGGATGTTTTCCTTGGGGAAGCGCTGCGCCACCGGCACCACGGCGCTGGCCTTGAGTCGGGTCAGCTCGCGCGCATTCTCGATGGTCTGCTTCGGCGCAGTCGCCAGTTGCTGCTTGAGGTCGATCAGCTTCTGCTCGTAGTCACGCCGGTTGTTGAGCTGATTCAGCGTGTTTTGCAGAACCGTCTGCAGGGCCTTCTTGTCGGCCTCGGGCAGTTTGCTGTCGGTGAGTTTGTCCAGGCTGGCCTGCACGGCGTCGCTGGACGGCGGTTCAGCGGCCTGCAGTGGGCCGACGGAAAGACTCAGGCCCAGCAGGGCCGCGAGGAAAAAAGATCGCAGGGTAGGCATAGAGACCGGTCAAGCAAGTGAGAGTGGACGCAGTTTAGAGGAAGAGCCCGGGGCCCGGGCGACTTCCTTCGGGGAATCTGACGCCCACTTTGCCGATCTTGTTCCCGTCCATGACCGCAACCGTCCAGTGGGTGTTGTTCCATTCCACCTGGTCGCCAACGATCGGTGCACCGCCGACTTTCTGGGCAATGAAGTGGCCCAGGGTCATGTCCGGATCGATGCCTTCGGCGGGCAGGCCGTACAGGGCGGCAACGGCTTTGAGCTGGGCGTCTCCTTCAAGTACGAAGTCGCCGAAGAAGCGCAGGTCGAGGCCCCGTTGCGGCGCCTGGCTGAACAGTTTTCCGAGGGCCGCAAGGTTGTGTTCATGGCCGATAACACACAGCAAATCATCGACTTCCAGCACCGTACTACCCGACGGATGGAGCAGTTGCTGGCCGCGAAACAGGGCGGCGATACGGGTGCCTTCGGGCATTTTCAGTTCGCGCAGGGGCGAACCGATGCACCATTTTTCCGCGCCGAGCTTGTAGACGAACAGCTCCCACTCGCTGGTGACGTGGACTTCGAGGGCCGCGCGGGAGATCGGCGCCGGCTCCGGCGGCACCGTCACCTTGAGCAGCTTGGCCACCCACGGCAGGCTCGTGCCCTGCACCAGCAGCGACACCAGCACGATAAAGAAGGCGAGGTTGAAGTACAGCTGCGCATTCGGCAGCCCGGCCATCAGCGGGAACACCGCGAGAATGATCGGTACCGCGCCGCGCAGGCCGACCCAGGAAATGAACGCCTTTTCGCGACCATGGAAAGCCTTGAACGGCAGCAACCCGACCACCACCGACAGCGGCCGTGCGAACAGAATCATCCACAGCGCCAGGCCCAGAGCAGGCAAGGCGATCGGCAGCAAGTCGTGCGGAGTAACCAGCAAGCCCAGCACCAGGAACATGCCGATCTGCGCCAGCCACGCCATGCCGTCGAGCATGTGCAGGATGCCGTGGCGGCTGCGCACCGGGCGGTTGCCGATCACCAGACCGCACAGGTACACGGCGAGGAAGCCGCTGCCGTGCAGGGCGTTGGTCAGGGCGAACACCACCAGACCGCCGGCGATCACCAGAATCGGATACAGGCCGGCGGCCAGATTGATCCGGTTGACCAGTTGCAGCATCAGCCAGCCACCGCCCAGACCGATCACGCCACCGATGCCGAACTCGCGGATCAGGTGGGTCAGCAGGCTCCAGTGCAGGCCGGTCTGGCCGCTGGCGAGCATGTCGATCAGGGTCACGGTGAGGAACACCGCCATCGGGTCGTTACTGCCGGATTCGATTTCCAGGCTGGCGGTCACCCGTTCGTTCAAGCCTTTGCCGCCGAGCAGCGAGAACACTGCCGCGGCATCCGTGGAACCAACGATGGCGCCGATCAGCAGGCCTTGAATCAGGTTGAGGTCGAACAGCCACGCAGCGGCCATGCCGGTGAGGCCGGTGGTGATAAGGACGCCGACCGTCGCCAGCGACAAGGCTGGCCACAGGGCCACGCGGAAACTGGACACCCGGGTGCGCAAGCCGCCGTCGAGCAGGATCACTGCCAATGCGAGGTTGCCGACCAGATAGGCCGTCGGGTAGTTATCGAAAATGATGCCGCCGCCATCGACCCCGGCAGTCATGCCGACCGCGAGGATGATCACCAGAATCGGGATGCCGAGACGGGAAGAAAGGGAGCTGACAAGAATGCTTGCGCCTACCAGCAACGCGCCGATCAAGAACAGGCTGTTGATGGTCGTCGCATTCAAAGGCAGTACTCCAGAAGCGGAAAGACGGGCACAAACTGACCATGCAGTCTGCGTGCCAGCGATTCTAACCTGTTGAAATGTGATGCTGTCAAAAAGCTTTTTCAGCTTGGCGCAAGATCGTTCCCACGCTCCGCGTGGGATCGATCAATGCAGAGGGTTAGAGGCTGAACCGTCCAACCATGTTGTTCAGATCCAGCGCCAGGCGCGACAGCTCGTTGCTCGCCGCACTGGTCTGATTCGCGCCGGTCGCCGATTGCACCGACAGATCGCGGATGTTCACCAGGTTGCGATCCACTTCCCGCGCCACTTGCGCCTGCTCTTCAGCGGCGCTGGCGATCACCAGGTTGCGCTCGTTGATTTCGACGATGGCCGTGTTGATGGTGTCCAGCGACAGGCCGGCGCCACGGGCGATGTTCAGGGTCGACTCGGCGCGCTCGGTGCTGTTGCGCATCGAGTCCACGGCGTGTTCGGTGCCGCTCTGGATGCTGCCGATCATGCGCTCGATTTCGCTGGTCGACTGCTGGGTGCGGTGCGCCAGGGCACGGACTTCGTCAGCCACCACGGCAAAACCACGACCGGCTTCACCGGCACGGGCCGCTTCAATCGCCGCGTTAAGCGCCAGCAGGTTGGTCTGGTCAGCCAGACCACGGATCACGTCCAGCACCTTGCCGATGTCGCGGGATTCGTTGGCCAGATCGCCGATCAGGGTCGCGGTGCTCTGTACGTCGGCGCTCATGCGTTCGATGGCGCTGACGGTTTCCTGCACCAGATCACGGCCGTCGCCGGCGGAGGTGGTGGCGTTCTTCGAGGCTTCCGAGGTGCTGACCGCGTTGCGCGCAACTTCTTCCACGGCGCTGGTCATCTCGTTGACCGCGGTGGCGGCCTGCTCGATTTCGTTGTTTTGCTGGGTCAGGCCGCGGGCGCTTTCGTCGGTGACGCTGTTCAGCTCTTCGGCGGCGGAGGCCAGTTGTGTAGCCGAGCCGGAGATTCGCTGCAGAGTGTCGCGCAGCTTCGACTGCATCTTGGCCATGGCCGCCAGCAGGCGCCCGGCTTCGTCGGTGCCGTCAACGTGGATCGGTTGGGTCAGGTTGCCTTCGGCGATGGTTTCCGCCGCATCCAGTGCCTTGGCGATCGGCTTGGTGATGCTGACGGTCAGCAACCAGGCGAACAGGAAGGTCAGGCCGGTGGCGATCACCAGCAGGGTCACCACCAGATTGAAGGCCGAGGAATACTGGTCGGCGGCCTGCTGGTTGGTTTCGCTGATCTGCTCACCGTTGATTTGCATCAGGCGGTTGAGCACGGTGTTCATTGCTTCGGAGTTGTCGAGCAACTGGGTGTTCAGCAGGTTGCGCAGCTCATCGACCTGGTTGTTGCGCGACAGGGTTTTCATCCGGTCTTCGATCTGACGGTACTGACCCAGCAACTGCACATACTGATCGTAGGCCGCACGCTCTTCAGGGCTGCCGATCAACGGCTCGTAATCGGTCTGGGCCTTGCGGATCTGCTGGTTGCGCATTTCCAGCAGCTCGATGGTTTTCTGCTGAACATCCGGCTCGCGGTTCACCAGCAAACGGTATGACAGCACCCGCAGGCGCAGGGTCAGCTGAGTGAATTCGTCGAGGTTCTTGATGCTCGGCACGCTGCTGGAGGAAATGTCCTCGGCGGCGCCGCGGATCTTGCTCATCTGGTTCAGGGCGAATACGCCGAGAATCAGCATCAGGCCACCAATCAAAGCGAAGCCGGTGAACGCCCGAGGGGCGATATTCATATTGCGAAGGGACATGGGGCGTATACCAGGAAGGGCCGCATCCATGCGGGCTGAGACTGCTGTTGGATGACTTATCGGTCATACGACTAAAGTCTTGAGTCGGTGCGCGTATTTGTCGCATCCGCACGCAAGCGACGAAGTGCAGGAACCAGATCGGCAGATGACAGTCTCTAAGACTCGCAAGAACGGTCGAGCCGCCAGGAAAATCAAGGCCTTGCGCCGGTTTAACCCTGGCGTCAACGACGACTTTTCTTTATCGTACGCGCCCTTTGAAAAAGCCCTGGAAGATCAAAATGTTGGAAGCATCCCTCAGCCAATTGGAACAGCTCGTCAGCGACCTGGTGCAACAGAACCAGACCCTGTCGGAAACCAACCAGACCCTGTCAGCGGAACTGGCCCAGGCCAAGGATGAAAACGAAAGCCTGCAACTGAGCCTGATGGAACAGGAAGAAAAGCACGGCGCCACCGCCGCGCGCATCCAGGCCCTGGTTGATCGCGTCAACGCAGGTCCTGTCAGCGCATGAACCATGGCACAGCAGGGGTAAAAGTCATCTCCATCATGGGGGAGGACTATTCGATCAAGGCACCGGCCGGGGAAGAACAGACCCTGCTGGACGCCGCATTGATGCTCAAGGCCGCACTGGCCGACACCAAGCGCAAATACCCGACGCTGATCGGCGATCGTCTGCTGGTGCTGGCGGCGATGAATCTGTGCTCGCAGCAGATTGAAATGAAGAAGCAGCATCAGGAAGAACTCGAGCGTTACCAAGAGCAAGTCAGCGCCACGGTCGAGACCATCGCCAAGACCATCAATCAGGGTTGATGGGGTTGCGCACAACCAAAGAATAAGATTGTCGATTGTGCTGTATACAATCGGCACGGCTGTTGCAGTGTTTCAGCCTCTTATTCTTTGGGGGTGCTCCATGCAGTTCTGGCGTCGCAGTATTCAATGGCAGCTGATCCTCGGTATGGGCACCGCCCTGCTGGTCAGCATTCTGATCGTGGTTGGCATTTATACCCTGGTGGTCAACCGCCTCGCCCAGAGCTATCTGGTCGAACAGGCGCTGCCGTCGAGCATCGAAGCGACGCGCAACGACATCGAACGAATCCTCGTGCAACCCCTCACCGCCGCCAAGGACATCGCCAGCAACACCATGGTTCGCGACTGGCTGGCCAATGGTGAAGACTCCGGCAAAACGGCGGGCTTCGCGCAGTATCTGGAAGGCATCCGCGCCGAACACAAGGCGTTCACCGCGCTGATCATCGGCACCGAATCCAATCACTACATCACCGAAAAAGGCCTGGATCGCACACTCAGCCGCGATAAACCGGCCGATGCCTGGTTCTACTCGTTTCTCGACAGCAATCAGCCGCGAACCTTGAACATCGACAACGACGGAGCCACCGGAGAGTTGGCGTTGTTCATCGATTTGAAGGTGGAGCAGGCCGGCAAAGTGGTGGGTGTTGCGGGGCTCGGGCTGAGCATGAAAGAGCTGTCGGAGCTGATCCACAATTTCAGCTTCGGCGAGCGCGGGAAGGTCTATCTCGTGCGTTCCGACGGTTTGATTCAGGTCCATCCCGAAGCACAGTTCAGCGGCAAGCGCACCTTGAGCGAGCAGATCGGCAGCTCGGCGGCACAAGCGGTCATGGGCCATAAAGTCGCCGCCAACAGCAGCTTCCAGCGCGACGGCGAAGACTTCCTCGCCTTCAGCCTGCCTTTGCGCGACCTCGGCTGGACCCTGGTGGCCGAAGTGCCACAGTCGCAGATCTACGCCGAAGCCCGCCGGGCGATGTGGATGAGCAGCGGCATCGGCCTGGTGGTGGCGCTGGTTTGCCTGGCGCTGGTGATCTGGCTGGCCCAGGGGTTGGTGCGACCGATTCGTCAGGTAACAGCTGCATTGGTAGCAATCGGTAGCGGTGGTGGAGATTTGACCCATCGGTTAGATTCCAGCCGCGCCGACGAGCTGGGCGACCTCGCCCGGGGCTTCAACCGTTTCCTCGACAGCCAGCGCGGGATGATCGGCGAAGTGCTGACCACCAGCGAGCGTCTGCGCGTTGCCGTAGGCCAGGTGGCCAGGGTTGTGGATAACACCGCCGAACGCTCCGGTCGCCAGCAGGAAATGACCGACATGGTCGCCACCGCCGTCCACGAAATGGGCCTGACCGTGCAGGAAATCGCTCAGAACGCCGGCAACGCGGCGCTCGCTTCGCAGACCGCTCGTGATGAAGCGATGCAGGCGCGGGAGGTGGTGGGCGGTTCGATTCGCCATATAGAAAGCATGTCCGATGAAATTGGCGTCGCGGCGGGCGCGGTGGGTGAGCTGGCGCATCAGGTGGCGTCGATCGATCAGGTGCTCGCGGTGATTCGCGGGGTGTCCGAGCAGACCAATCTGTTGGCGTTGAACGCGGCAATTGAAGCGGCGCGGGCCGGGGACATGGGGCGTGGTTTCGCGGTCGTGGCAGACGAGGTGCGGACGCTGGCGCGTCGGACTCAGGCGTCTACCGACGAGATTCAGCAGATGATCGGCAGCCTCAAGCAGGGCGCGGAGAACGCGGTGTCATCGATGCGTACCGGGCAGGCTGCGACAGGCACTGGCGTTGAATCGAGCCAGCGTACCGGGGCTTCTTTGACTGCGATTACCGGGCAGGTCGAGCGCATCAGCGACATGAACCACCAGGTGGCGACGGCGACCGAGGAACAGTCGGCTGTGACCGAGGAGATCAACCGTAACGTGCAGGGGATTTCCGATCTGGCCCGGGCGACGGCGGGGGAGGTTCGGGCGTGTCGGGAGGATTGTCAGATGTTGCAGCGGTTGGCGGATGATCTGGCGCGGCAGATGGGTGGGTTCAAACTATCTTGATTGATCGTTCCCACGCTCTGCGTGGGAATGCAGCCCCGGACGCTCCGCGTCCTCTCAAGATCGTGACGCAGAGCGTCACAGGAGGCATTCCCACGCGGAGCGTGGGAACGATCACCGTGGGATCAGAACCACGCGTCCTGCATTGCCAGGCACGTATCATCCCGCGCCTCCAGCAACGTCAGCTCATGCTGGCAACCCGGCACTTCCCACGTCAGAAAATACCGCGCCGCCTGCAACTTGCCCTTATAGAAGTCGGCATCCGCCACATTCCCCCTGGCCAGCCCTTCCTCCGCCCGAATCGCCTGCTCCAGCCAGCGCCAGCCAATCACCGCGTGCCCGAACACCTTCAGATACAGCGCCGAGTTCGCCAAGCTGCTGTTGACCTTGCCTTGAGCCAGATCCGTCAGCAGACCGATGGTCACCGTCTGAAGGCGCGCCACCAGTTTCTCCAGCGGCTCACGCAGTGCGGTCAACGATTCGTACGCCACTGCGCGTTCGGCGGTGTCGGCAATCAGGCAAATCAGTTGCTTGAGCCCGGCGCCTCCGTTCTGCGCCAGTTTGCGCCCAAGCAAGTCCAGCGACTGAATACCGTGAGTGCCTTCATGGATCGGGTTCAGGCGGTTGTCGCGGTAGTACTGCTCCACCGGGTATTCGCGGGTGTAGCCGTGGCCGCCGAGAATCTGGATCGCCAGTTCGTTGGCCTTGAGGCAGAACTCCGATGGCCAGGATTTGACGATCGGCGTCAGCAAGTCCAGAAGTTCATGGGCCTGTTTGCGCTCGGCTTCGGTTTCCAGCGTGGTGGTGTCATCGAACAACCGTGCCGCATACAGACCAAGATCAAACGCACCTTCAACGTAGGATTTTTGCGTCAGCAGCATGCGTCTGACATCAGCGTGCTGAATGATCGCCACTGGCGCCGTCGTCGGATCCTTGCTGTCCGGCACCCGGCCCTGCGGACGTTCGCGAGCGTATTCCAGCGAGTACAGATAACCGGCGTAACCGAGCATCACCGCGCCCATGCCGACGCCAATCCGCGCCTCGTTCATCATCTGGAACATGTAGCTCAGACCGTGATGCGGTTTGCCCACCAGATAGCCGACGCACTCGCCGTTATCGCCGAAGTTCAGCGCGGTGGACGTCGTTCCGCGCCAGCCCATCTTGTGAAACAGCCCGGCCAGCAGCACGTCGTTGCGCTTGCCGAGGCTGCCGTCGTCGTTAACCAGAAACTTGGGCACGATGAACAGCGAAATACCCTTCACCCCGGCCGGCGCGTCCGGCAGCTTGGCCAGCACCATGTGCACGATGTTTTCCGAGAGCGGGTGATCGCCGCCGGAAATGAAGATCTTGTTGCCCTTGAGGCGATAAGTGCCGTCGGACGCAGGCTCGGCGCGGGTACGAATATCCGACAGTGACGAACCGGCATGGGGTTCGGTCAGGGCCATGGTGCCGAAGAAGCGACCGTCGATCATCGGTTGCAGGAAGCGCTGCTTCTGCTCTTCGGTGCCGAAGCTTTCGATCAGATTGGCGGCGCCCATGGTCAGGAACGGGTAGGAAGTCGAAGCCGCGTTGGCCGACTGAAAGTGAGCGAAGCAGGCCTGGGACAGCAGTGTAGGAAGTTGCATGCCACCGGCGTCGAAACTTCGCGCAGCGTTGAGGAATCCGGCTTCGAGGAAGGCATCCACCGCCGGTTTCACCTCGGGAATCAGAATCGCCTGACCGTTCTCGTAGCGCGGCTCGTTCTCGTCACCCTTGCGGTTGTGTGGGGCAAAGTATTTTTCGGCGATGTTGCGCGCCGTGCCGATGGCGGCATCGAAGGTTTCGCGGTTGTGCTCGGCAAACCGCTCGCGCCGGGTCAGGCCCTCGGCATCGAGGACTTCGTACAGCTCGAAAGCCAGATTGCGGGAACTGAGCAGCGTCTCGGACATGGCGGCCTACCTTTTTTTGGAATGGGCCGAGTCTAGGCGTGCGAATAAAGGCTGAACAGGAAGATTGATAACGGTGATATTGGAGCCGAGCAGCGGCTTAACAAGCACCTCAAAACAAATGTGGGAGCGGGCTTGCTCGCGAAAGCGGTAGATCATTCGATATTGATATCGACTGACACGACGTCTTCGCGAGCAAGCCCGCTCCCACAGGGGAATTACATTCCAGGCGACCATTGCGGTCGCCTGGTGTTACAGCAGTTTAACCGATGGTCATCAGGCTGGCGTTACCGCCCGCTGCCGCAGTGTTGACGCTCAGCGCGCGCTCAATCACCAGACGCTCCAGCGCAATGTTGGTCTCGCCCTGGGACAGGCCCTGAACCCCAACGATGGCGCCGGCACGCTTGGCGATCTGCTGGCAGACCGCACGCAACTGGTCGGAATGGCCGTGATGCAGAACCGCATCGAACACCACGTCGTCCTTGTTCCAGTCGGAAACCAGTTTGATCCGCGCCTGAATCTCCTTCGGCAGGCGTGCGAACAATGCCTTGCTGGTGTCGGATTCCGGCCAGACCGCCGAACCGCCCACCGCCAGCACTGCCGCGAGCTGGGTCAGCAGATCACCTTCGATGTCCGCCAGGCACAGTACGTGCTCACGCGGCAGGATCGCGTAGCTGTTCTTCTCGCCGGTCGGGCCGGCCAGCACGCGGGTGATACCGCTTTGCGACTGCGCTGCGTACTGCACGCAGAGGGTGCTCAGGTCGGCGAACTTGTTGCTGTCGGCCCAGGCTTTCAGGGCGGTCAGCGGTTTGCTCATGGCGTCGCGCAGACGAACGTCCGGTGCCACGGCAGCATCACCGCGAGCGAAGGATTGTTCGATGGCATCGGTAGGACGCGTCGACAGCAGACGGTACAGGTACAGCGGGCCACCGGCCTTCGGACCGGTACCCGACAGGCCTTCGCCGCCGAACGGCTGGACGCCGACCACGGCACCCACGATGTTGCGGTTGACGTAGACGTTACCGGCGTTGACGTTGTCGATCACCTTCGCGATGGTCTCGTCGATGCGGGTGTGCACGCCGAGGGTCAGGCCGTAACCGGACGCATTGATCTGGGCGATCAACTGGTCGATCTCTTTACGCTTGTAGCGCACCACGTGCAGCACCGGGCCGAAGATCTCGCGTTGCAGTTCGTCGAAGCTTTCCAGCTCGATCAGGGTCGGCATGACGAAGGTGCCGCGTTTGACTTCCTCGGCATCGGCGATGGCCACCTGATACACGTTGCGACCTTTGTCGCGCATGCCCTGGATGTGCTTCTCGATACCGGCCTTGGCTTCGGCGTCGATCACCGGGCCGATGTCCACGGACAGACGCTCCGGGTTGCCGAGACGGCTTTCAGCCATCGCGCCTTTGAGCATTTCGATGACGCGATCTGCGGAATCTTCCTGCAAGCACAGGACGCGCAGGGCGGAGCAACGTTGACCGGCGCTGTCGAAGGCCGACGACACCACGTCGATCACCACCTGTTCGGTCAGTGCCGAAGAGTCGACGATCATCGCGTTCTGGCCGCCGGTTTCGGCGATCAGCGGGATCGGACGGCCCTGGTTGTCGAGGCGACCGGCGATGTTGCGTTGCAGCAGACGCGCGACTTCGGTGGAACCGGTGAACATCACACCTTTGACGCGCTCGTCACCCACCAGACCAGCGCCGACGGTTTCACCGCGACCCGGCAGCAATTGCAGCACGCCTTCCGGAATCCCGGCTTCGAGCATCAGGCGTACGGCTTGTGCGGCGACCAGCGGAGTCTGTTCGGCCGGTTTGGCCAGCACCGGGTTACCGGCGGCCAGTGCGGCGGCGACTTGACCGCTGAAGATCGCCAGGGGGAAGTTCCACGGGCTGATGCAGACCACCGGGCCCAGTGGGCGGTGGGCGTCGTTGCTGAAATCGTTGCGTGCCTGCACCGCGTAATAACGCAGGAAGTCGACGGCTTCGCGGACTTCGGCGATGGCGTTGGCGAAGGTCTTGCCGGCTTCGCGGGCCAGCAGGCCCATCAGCGGCTGGATCTCGCCTTCCATCAAATCAGCGGCGCGTTCCAGAATCGCGGCACGCTCGGCGGGCGGGGTGGCCTGCCAGATCGGTGCGGCGTTCAGGGCGCATTGAATGGCGTTGTCGACGTCTTCGACGGTGGCTTCCTGCACGTGGCCGACCACGTCACGCAGATCGGACGGGTTCAGCACCGGTGCCGGCGCTTCGTTGCTGGAGGCGCAACCGAGCATCGGCGCGGCTTTCCAGTTGTTGTGCGCGGTGGCCAGCAGGGCGCAGGACAGCGAGGCCAGACGATGTTCGTTGGCCATGTCGATGCCGCTGGAGTTGGCGCGCTCGGAACCATAAAGGTCACGCGGCAGCGGAATGCGCGGGTGCGGCAGGCCGAAACCACCTTCCACGGTTGCCATCTGCTCGATCTGCGCAACGGGATCGGCCACCAGTTCCTGGATCGAAATCGACTGGTCGGCAATACGGTTGACGAACGAGGTGTTGGCGCCGTTTTCCAGCAGACGACGTACGAGGTACGCCAGCAGGGTTTCGTGGGTGCCGACCGGAGCGTACACGCGGCACGGACGGTTCAGCTTGCCTTCGGAGACTTTGCCTACAACCTGCTCGTACAAAGGTTCGCCCATGCCGTGCAGGCACTGGAATTCGTACTGGCCCGGGTAATAGTTCTGACCGGCAATGTGATAAATCGCCGACAGGGTGTGGGCGTTGTGTGTGGCGAACTGCGGGTAGATGACTTCCGGCACCGACAGCAGTTTGCGGGCGCAGGCGATGTAGGAAACGTCGGTGTACACCTTGCGGGTGTAGACCGGATAGCCTTCCAGGCCTTCGACCTGGGCGCGCTTGATTTCGCTGTCCCAGTACGCGCCTTTCACCAGACGGATCATCAGGCGATGACGGCTGCGGCGAGCCAGGTCGATCACGTAGTCGATCACGTACGGGCAACGCTTCTGGTAGGCCTGGATCACGAAACCGATGCCGTTCCAGCCAGTCAGTTGCGGCTCGAAGCACAGGCGCTCGAGCAGATCCAGCGACAGCTCCAGGCGGTCGGCTTCTTCGGCGTCGATGTTCAGGCCGATGTCGTATTGCTTGGCCAGCAGGGTCAGCGACAGCAGGCGCGGGTACAGCTCGTCCATCACGCGCTCGTACTGGGCGCGGCTGTAACGCGGGTGCAGGGCCGACAGTTTGATCGAGATGCCCGGACCTTCATAAATCCCACGGCCGTGGGACGCTTTGCCGATCGAGTGAATGGCTTGTTCGTACGAGGCCAGGTACTTCTGGGCGTCGTGTTCGGTCAGCGCCGCTTCACCGAGCATGTCGTAGGAATAACGGAAGCCTTTGGCTTCGAACTTGCTCGCGTTGGCCAGGGCTTCGGCGATGGTTTCGCCGGTGACGAACTGCTCGCCCATCAGGCGCATGGCCATGTCGACGCCCTTGCGGATCATCGGCTCGCCGCTCTTGCCGATGATGCGGCTCAGGGACGAAGTCAGGCCGGCTTCGTTGTGCGTGGAGACCAGTTTGCCGGTCAGCAGCAGGCCCCAGGTCGCTGCGTTGACGAACAGCGACGGGCTATTGCCCAAGTGCGGCTGCCAGTTGCCGGTGCTGATCTTGTCGCGGATCAGCGCATCGCGAGTGCCCTTGTCCGGGATGCGCAGCAGCGCTTCGGCCAGGCACATCAGCGCCACGCCTTCCTGGGACGACAGGGAGAATTCCTGCAATAGGCCCTGAACAATGCCTGCACGACCGCCGGCACTCTTCTGGTTACGCAGTTTTTCCGCGATGGTTGCGGCGAGTTTGTTGCTGGCTTCGGCCATCGGCGCCGGCAGGCGAGCCTGCTCGATCAGCATCGGCACCACTTCTGGCTCTGGGCGACGGTAAGCGGCGGTAATCGAGGCGCGCAGCACCGACTGCGGCAGGATGCTTTCGGCGAATTCGAGGAAGCATTGGTGAGCGTGATCGGTGTGGACTTCGCCTGCGTCGTCGGCGTCCTTGGCGGTCAAGCCGTTCAGCTCGGTCAGGGTTGCACCACCCTCGAGTTTTTCCAGGTAATTGAAAATTGCCTGCTTGATCAGCCAGTGCGGTGTGCGATCAATCGAGGTTGCGGCGGCCTTCAGGCGCTCGCGGGTCGGGTCGTCAAGTTTGACCCCAAGGGTGGTGGTAGCCATATTTTTATCCTCATAGGTGCCGCAGTTGCGCGACAACAGCTGGCGGCAAGATTAGCCGCGAGCTGAAAGAGGTGCAACCGGGTGCAACCCTTTTTTGTCGGAATATTCGGCAACTCGTCAGGAAATAATTTCTGGTACGAAAGTGCTGCTCCTGCTTGGTGCTTTTGCTTCTAGAAAAGCGCTGTGACTGCGTTAAAAGGGAGCAAAAAGCGACTTCTGTAGGATAAATCCGACTGGGTGCAACTAATTCTCAAGAAACTGGTTGCACCTGTTTTGCTTTGTTGCATAGGATTCGCGCCCAAGGTGCAACCGGGGAAGCCCTGCGCACCGGCCAATGGCTTTCCTGGGGAAACATTGGTCATAAATGCGTGGCCGTGCGAATCGTCTGTCAGACGTCAGTCTGCAAACGGTGCAACCGCCGCCGCTACATAAAAACAAAGCCAGGGCACGTACGTAATGAGCGCAAGCAATCCAACCCTGATCACGTTCGTGATCTACATCGCAGCAATGGTGCTGATCGGCTTCATGGCCTATCGCTCCACCAACAACCTTTCTGACTACATTCTGGGCGGCCGCAGCCTGGGCAGCGTGGTGACGGCATTGTCCGCCGGCGCTTCCGACATGAGCGGCTGGTTGCTGATGGGCCTGCCGGGCGCCATCTACATGTCCGGCCTGTCCGAAAGCTGGATCGCCATCGGCCTGATCGTCGGTGCCTACCTGAACTGGCTGTTCGTCGCCGGTCGTCTGCGAGTTCAAACCGAACACAACGGCGACGCGCTGACCCTGCCGGACTATTTCTCCAGCCGTTTCGAAGACAAGAGCGGTCTGCTGCGGATCATTTCGGCAGTCGTGATTCTGGTGTTCTTCACCATCTACTGCGCTTCCGGCATCGTGGCCGGTGCCCGTCTGTTCGAAAGCACCTTCGGCATGTCCTACGAGACGGCGCTGTGGGCCGGTGCTGCGGCGACGATTGCCTACACCTTCGTCGGCGGTTTCCTCGCGGTCAGCTGGACCGATACCGTGCAAGCCACCCTGATGATCTTCGCGCTGATCCTGACGCCGATCATCGTTCTGCTGGCGACCGGTGGCGTGGATACCACGTTCCTGGCCATCGAAGCGCAGGACCCGAGCAACTTCGACATGCTCAAGGGCACCACTTTCATCGGCATCATCTCGCTGATGGGTTGGGGTCTGGGCTACTTCGGCCAGCCGCACATCCTGGCGCGCTTCATGGCCGCTGATTCGGTGAAATCGATCGCCAACGCCCGTCGCATCTCCATGACCTGGATGATCCTGTGCCTGGGCGGCACCGTAGCCGTGGGCTTCTTCGGTATCGCTTACTTCTCGGCGCACCCGGAAGTCGCGGGTCCAGTGACCGAGAACCACGAGCGTGTGTTCATCGAGCTGGCGAAAATCCTGTTCAACCCATGGATTGCAGGCGTGCTGTTGTCGGCGATTCTCGCGGCGGTGATGAGCACCCTGAGCTGCCAGTTGCTGGTGTGCTCCAGCGCCCTGACCGAAGACTTCTACAAGGCTTTCCTGCGCAAGAGCGCTTCCCAGGTTGAACTGGTGTGGGTCGGTCGTGCGATGGTGCTGCTGGTCGCTTTGGTCGCCATCGCTCTGGCCGCCAATCCGGAAAACCGCGTGCTGGGTCTCGTGTCCTACGCCTGGGCCGGTTTCGGTGCAGCCTTCGGTCCGGTGGTCCTGATCTCGGTGATCTGGAAGAAGATGACCCGCGACGGCGCACTGGCCGGCATCCTGGTCGGCGCGATCACTGTGATCGTGTGGAAGCACTTTGAAGTGCTGGGTCTGTACGAAATCATCCCGGGCTTCATCTTCGCCAGCCTGGCCATCTACCTGGTCAGCCTGATGGGCCAGCCAAGCACTGGCATGGTTCAGCGCTTTGAAGCGGCCGAGAAGGATTTCCATCTGAACAAGTGATGGAAATGAGCTGAGGCTCACAAAAGGACGGCCCGTTTCCTGCCAGGAAACGGGCCGTTTTTTATTGCCTGCGATTTTTCTGAAGGAAATGTCTGTAGTCGAATGCGCCGATTTTTGAAGGGGAGGTCGAAGTTTCAAGTAGGGGAAATCTGATTTTTCAGTCACCCAACCTGCACCCCATGCCCCTCATGCAGAATCGCCCGCCCTCAATCTGCAGAGAGACATCGGATGTTCGCGCCTGCCAATCAACCGCGTTTCACGTTGACCGTCGAAGGCGCCCAGTTTGACCTCAAAGTCCTTGAGTTCACGGGCAAGGAAGCCATCAGCCAACCCTTCCGCTTTGACCTGGAACTGGTCAGTGAGCGGCCGGATCTGGATCTGGAAAGCCTGCTGCACTGTCAAGCGTTTCTGAGTTTTGATGACGACGGTTCCGGTATCCACGGTCAGATCTATCGGGTCGGGCAGGGGGATTCCGGCAAGCGTCTGACCCGCTATCACGTCAGTCTTGTTCCACGTCTGGCCTATCTGGGGCATCGGATCAATCAGCGGATCTTCCAGCACCAAAGCGTGCCGCAGATCGTGACGCAGATCCTCAAGGATCACGCGATCCTGCGCGATGCCTTCGAATTTCGCCTCGGCAGCGACTACCCGCCCCGTGAATATTGCGTGCAGTACGCCGAGAGCGATCTGGCGTTCATTCAGCGGCTGTGTGCCGAAGTCGGCATTCACTTCCACTTCCAGCACAGTCCGGACGGCCATCTGTTGGTGTTCGGCGACGATCAAACGGTGTTCCCACGTCTGGCCGAGCCGACGCTGTACCTGCCGGGCAGCGGCATGGCTGCGGCGGCACCGGCGATCAAGCGCTTCACCGTACGGGTTGAAACCCGCACCAGCGTGGTCACCCGACGTGATTACGACTTCACCAAACCACGTCTGCCGCTGCAGAGTTGGGTGGAAAGCGAACAGCGCCCGGTGCTGGAGGATTACCATTTCCCCGGCCAGTTCACCGATCGCGCCACTGGCAAGCAACGGGCCCAGCGCACGCTTGAGCGGCATGTCGCCGACTACCGTCAGGCCGAGGGGCGCAGCGATCAATCTGCCTTGATCAGCGGACATTTCCTGCAGCTGATCGAGCATCCGCGCCAGGATTTGAATGACCTCTGGCTCCTGACCTCGCTCGAACACCATGGCCGGCAGCCGCAAGTGCTGGAGGAATCAGTCACCAGCGATGGCGACGAATTCCAGGGTTACCGTAATACCTTTCTCGCCACGCCGTGGGACGTGTTCTTCCGCCCGCCGATGGGCCCGGAAAAACCACGGATGCTCGGTTATCAACCCGCCGTGGTCACCGGCCCGCAAGACAGTGAAATCCATTGCGACGAGTACGGCCGGGTCAAGGTGCAACTGGCCTGGGATCGCGACGGCGAACTCAACGAGCATTCCAGCTGCTGGCTGCGGGTCGCCAGCGGTTGGGCTCATGACCGTTATGGCAGCGTGCTGATACCACGGGTCGGCATGGAAGTGCTGGTGGGTTTCATCGATTCCGATGCCGACAAACCGCTGGTCATGGGCTGCCTGCCGAACGCAGCGACGCCGGTGCCGCTGGACCTGCCGGCTGACAAGACCCGCAGTATTTTCCGCAGCCAGAGTAGTCCCGGCGGCGGAGGCTACAACGAATTGCGCATCGAGGATCGCAAGGGCGCCGAGGAAATCTACCTGCGGGCCCAGCGAAACTGGACGCAGCATGTGTTGAATGATCAACAGGTGCAGGTGGATAACCAGCGCAGCATTGTCGTCACCGGCCTCGCCAAACATGAGTTGAAAGCCGATGAACAGCGCATCACCCACGGTCAGCGTCAGACCGAAGTGAAGCAGGACGACCATCTTACGGTGACCGGCGACCGGCACATCCGCGTAAGCAATCAGGCGATCAACGCCAGTGCGCAATTCCACGTCAGCGCCGGCCAGCAGGTGGTAATCGACGGCGGGGCGAGCGCGACGATTCAGGCGGGCGGGCAGTGGATCAACATCGGCCCCGGCGGGATCTTCAGCAGCGTGCCAATTGTGGTGGGTGGCGCGCCGATGGCGGCGATGAGTGCTGCGCCGATAGTGCCGGGGTTGCCGGAGAAACTGGTGGCGGCACCGGCTGCGATTCTGACTGCTGCGCAAATCATGAGCCTTAAAGGAGATGCGCCGTTCTGCGAAGAATGCGAGCGCTGCAAGGAGGGTGTCTGTGCAGCCTGATCAATGGTTGAAGGATGTGCCGCTGAAGCCGTCTGAGCAGTTGTTCGCAATTTTCAGTAGCGCCAGTGCGTCAGAGCCGCTGAAGGGCTGGCCTTCGAATGCGCAGATGCCGAAACCGGTCTGGGCGGAAACGATTTATGCCGAGTGGGATGCGGTGATGCCCTACGTGGGAATCGTCGAGGCAGGCAGTGAGTTTCTGGATTGGGTGGCGACCACGGAGTCTCGCGACTGGGGTTGGCTGGCGGTTTCTTCGGCGGGGCTTGAGGCGGTGGTCGAGCACTTTCGTAGTTTGACCCAGGTGCTGATGCCGGACGGGAAAGCGGTGTTCTTCCGGTTCTGGGATGGGCGGTTTTTGTTGCCGATCCTTGAGTCGTCCGAGGTGGATGCCGGGCAACTACTACCGGTTCTCACGCGAGGCTTGATCAACGGTCAGGCCGTTGAGATCGGGGGAAGGGCGCGGGTCTCGGGGCGGGAGTTTCCTTGGTGGTCGGTGCCGGAAAAACTGCTGGCGCAATTTGGCGATGATGCCCGGATCAACAACGCCTTGCAGTGGCTGAGCGAGGAGCAGCCGGTGCTGTCTGAGGCGTTTCCTGCCGATGTCTTGCGCTGCAAGGTTGTCAGGTTTTTTGCAGTTTCGGCGTCGGACGAATCGTCGTCTTCGGCGTTGCTGGACTACTTGCGGGACGAATCAGAGTGAAATTTCCGGGCAAAGGCTTCGGACGTTTCCTGCGAGTTGCGGCGGTTTGCATGAACTGGTGGGCGCGGTGGTGCGGGGATAGTCTTTTGGCTGTCACCGCAAATTCGGTGACAGGGCGTGGAAGCCCTTTTATCGTTAGGCGCGTCAAGCTGCACCAGTCAGACGTTTTTGTCGTTTGAGTTTTTGGTGGCTGTGCGCGGGGCGCTTTCGAGTGCGCCGGGTGCCTAACGTCTCGGTCTTCCACACCTGCGTACAGCCGCCACCTAATGCGTGGAAGTGAGAGTTGGCGGCTCCATCCAATACGTTAGGAGTTAGTCCAGTGCCAACATTGAAACCCGATCCACCCTACGAGCCTTTCATCCCTCACCCCAACAACCGCCTCATGGCGCTGACCAGCAACTGCAACGACATGCCCACCCTGTTCATCGACACGCACGCCCCGCTCGATGTCCTGATGGACGCCGCCAACTACCGCATCCGCGCCGTGATCCAGGTCCTGGAAAACATGTGCATGCGCGGCTCGGTCGAGTGCGACTCGATCATCCTCAGCGACTTCGCCCAGCTCTGCGTGATTCCACTGCGTGACGGCTGTGATGTGTTGGATGTGATTGGCAAGCGACTACGCACGCAGGCCTGACAGTCCCTGCAAACTCCCTCGCCAAAACAGCGAACTCAAAGGATCGTCGAATGTAGCCTCTGTCGTCGGGTGATCATTCTGAGATGTAAGCGTCTTGGGTCCTGATGAAGCTGTCGAAAGCGTGGGAGTTGTAAACCTCAAGGCATGCGTAAAACACGACTTTCCGATTCGAGTGCTGGCTGGCCGAGGATGTCTGATCGTAGGCCGCGAGCACGTAGTTTTCGGTTTCTTTGTAAGGATCGTGCACGACTTGCAGCGTGTCCTCATTCTGAACAACGGTGTGCAGGCCTTTGCCCATGAACGAGTAGGCTCCGGCGGACAGACCGATATCTTTTTCCAGAGCAGATTGTTCTTTGAATGGCGCCAGGATGCAGTGGCTCAAACCGTAGTTCTTCAGATTCTGGCGTGACTGTTCGGTGTGTTCTTCGCCAGCGAAGGCGTGTAATGAACCCGGCAGGCACAGGAGGGCAATGATCCGGCGGTACATGATTTTCAGACTTCCTGTCAGGTGGTTGCGGCCAGTGTAACGCCGGGAACGCCCACTCAGCCCCCAACCCCTGACTTGCCGCCCGGTAAAAGGTAAACTTCACGGCCCTCGCAGGAGCAGCCATGAATTATCGTCACGCCTTCCATGCCGGCAATCACGCCGATGTGTTCAAACACCTGACCTTGACCCGCCTCATCGCCCTGATGTCGCGCAAGGAGCAGCCGTTTGCCTATCTCGACAGCCACGCCGGCATCGGTCTGTATGACCTGCAGGGCGATCAGGCCAACCGTACCGGCGAGTACCTGGAAGGCATCGCGCGGTTGTGGGATCAGCCGGATTTGCCGGCGCTGACCGCGGACTACATGAAAGTGCTGCACGAGATGAACCCGGACGGCCAGTTGCGCTATTACCCCGGTTCGCCGGAGCTGGCGCGACGTCTGACCCGTTCCCAGGACCGGGTGTTGCTCAACGAGAAGCACCCGGAAGACGGCGTGCTGCTCAAGGACAACATGAAGGGCGACCGTCGTGTGGCCGTGCATCTGGGGGAGGGCTGGCATGTGGCGCGGGCGTTGCTGCCGGTGGCCGAGAAACGTGCGGTGATGCTGATCGACCCGCCGTTCGAGAAACTCGACGAGATGCAGCGTTGCGCAGCGTCCTTGAAAGAGGCGATCTCGCGCATGCGCCAGACCGTGGCCGCGATCTGGTATCCGGTGAAGGATCAGCGTGCGCTGCGTCGTTTCTATCAGGATCTGGCCGGCACCGGTGCGCCGAAGTTGCTGCGGGTCGAGCTGCTGGTACATCCGCTGGACACGCCGAACAGCCTGAACGGCTCTGGCCTGGCGATTGCCAATCCGCCGTGGGGGCTGGAGGAAGAATTGCGTGAGCTGCTGCCGTGGCTGTCCAAGAAACTTGGGCAGACCCAGGGTGGGTGGCAGATGGACTGGTTGATCGCCGAGAGCTGATCAACCGTCAATCGCTCCCGCACATAGCGCGGGAGCGATCAGGGCGGACTTAGTTACCCGCCAGACTCGGTGGCATGCAAACGCCGGTGCCGCCAATCCCGCAGTAGCCTTCCGGATTTTTCGCCAGATACTGCTGGTGATAGGTCTCGGCGAAGTAAACGGTCGGTGCCTGTTCAATCTCGGTGCTGATTTCACCCAGACCCGCCTTCGACAGCTCAGCCTGATAAACAGCTTTGCTCTTCAGCGCCGCATCCAGTTGCTCCGGATGGGTCGCATAGATCACCGAACGGTACTGAGTGCCGATGTCATTGCCCTGGCGCATGCCCTGCGTCGGGTTGTGCAATTCCCAGAACATCGCCAGCAGCTCTTCGTAGCTGACCTTGGCCTTGTCATACACCACCAGAACCACTTCAGCGTGGCCGGTCAGGCCCGAGCAGACTTCTTCGTAGGTCGGGTTCGGCGTGTAACCGCCGGCGTAACCGACCACGGTGCTGACCACGCCTTCGCGCTGCCAGAAGCGGCGTTCTGCACCCCAGAAGCAGCCCAGGCCGAAGATCGCGAAGTCGACGTCTTCGAAAAACGGGCCGAGCAGCGGCGTGTCTTCGAACACGAAGTGCTTTTCAGGCAGGGTCATTGCGGTTTCGCGGCCAGGCAGAGCTTGTTCTTTTGTCGGTAGCACGTTTTTGTTCACCAGAATTTCCGAGCGCAGAACCATGATCGTTCCTCTCAGTCAGGATGGGATGTAAAAAGTCTGACCGCCAGTGTGCCCAATGATGCCCGGTTAATCACCAGGCAAAATGTGAGGATAGTGCCTTGTGGGTTACAGACAGAGCGGGCCGCGCGGGTAGCGCTTGAGCGCCTGGATCAGCTCGGCGCCCGGAATCGGCCGGTCGAACAGGTAGCCCTGGCCAACGTCGCAGCGGTGCCGGCGCAGGAACGCCAGCTGCTCGGCGGTCTCGATGCCTTCGGCCACGACCTTGAGTTTCAGGTTGTGAGCCATGGCGATCACGGCGGAGGTGATTTCCATGTCGTCCTGGTTGTCCGGGATTTCATGGATGAAGCTGCGATCGATCTTGATGATGTCGATCGGGAATTTTTTCAGGTAGCTGAGCGACGAGTAACCGGTGCCGAAGTCGTCCATGGCCAGGGTCAGGCCCAGACGCTTGAGCTGGTCGAGCTGCAAGTGAGTGTCTTCTGTGGCTTCCAGCAGCAGGCCTTCGGTCAGCTCCAGTTCCAGCAGATTGGCCGGCAGCGCTTCTTCCTTGAGGATGTTGGCGATCGAGGCCACCAGATCCGGGTCGGAGAACTGCTTGGGCGACAGGTTGATCGCCACTTGCAAATTGCCCATGCCGGCGGCGGTCAGCGCCTTGCTCATGCGGCAGGCCTGGCGGGCGATCCACTTGCCGATCGGAATGATCAGGCCGGTTTCCTCGGCGACGCTGATGAACTGGTCCGGGCGGATCATGCCGCGCTCCGGGTGATTCCAGCGCAGCAGCGCTTCCATGCCGAGCAGGCGACCGCTGCGCAGGCACAGCTTCGGCTGGTAGAACACGTCCAGCTCGTTCTGGGTCAGGGCGCGGCGCAGGTTGTTTTCGACGAACAGTTTGTAGCTGGCCTCGGCATTCAGCGCTTCGGTGAACACCTGCACCTGATGTTTGCCGTTGGCCTTGGCCTTGTGCAGGGCCAGACCGGCGTTGCGCATCAGGGTCTGCGGGTCGCGGCCGTGCAGCGGCGCGCAAGCCAGGCCCACGGAGCCGGTGACGCTGATCAACTGGTTGTCGACGAACATCGGTTTGTCGAGGGTCATCAGCAGCTGGCTGGCGATCTGTTGGCCGGCTTCGAGGTCGGTGTTGTCGAGCAACACCGCGAATTCATTACTGGCGAACCGCGCCAGGCTGCCGCTCGGGCTCAGGCTGTTGCGCAGGCGCCGGGCCAGACTGATCAACAGTTTGTCGCCGGTCTGGTGGCCGAGGCTGTCGTTGATCCGCTTGAAGTTATCGATGTCTACCAGCAGCAGGCTGATCGGGGTATCGCTATCTCGGGCGAAGCGTTCATCCAGATTGCGGATAAATGCAGGCCGGTTGCCGAGGTTGGTCAGGTTGTCGGTGTAGGCCAGGCGCTCGATGCGCTGCTGCGCCAGTTTGGTCTGGGTGATGTCTTCGTAGATGCCGATGTAGTGCGTCAGCTCACGGTTGTCGCCGTAGACCTTGGAGATCGACAACTGGCCCCAGTAGGGTTCGAGGTTCTTGCGGCGGCTCTTGAATTCGCCCTGCCAGCTGTTGCTCTTGGCCAGCGCCGAGGGCGCGTCGAACAACAGCTCGCTGAGGTTTTCCAGGGCCGGCAGTTCCGACAGGCGCTGGCCGTGGACTTCCTCGGTGGTGTACTGGGTGATCGCGGTGAAGCTCGGGTTGACGTACTCGACCACACCGTCGCAATTGACCAGCAAAAAGGCGTTGGCGCTTTGTTCGACCGCGCGCTGGAACAGGTGCAGGGCGCTGGTGGCGGTGCGGCGGTTGTGGTTGTTGATGACCTGGGCGAACTGGTCGGCCAGCTCGCCGGCAAAGGCGATTTCGTCGGACTGCCAGGCGCGGGTGACGCCGGTCTGCTCCAGGCACAACACGCCGACCACCTGGCCGTCGACGCGGATGCTGGCGTCGAGCATGGCGTTGACGTCACGCGGGCGCAGGGCCTCGGCCATCTCCCGGGTACGCGGGTCGCGCATCGCGTTGTGCGCGTCGATGGCGCGGCTGCCGTGCAGCGCGTCCATGTAATCGGGGAAGCCGCTGACGTCGATCACCTCCGGCAGAATGTATTCCTGAGTGGCGCGGTGGTACGCCGAGATCGGCACCAGCTTCTGGCCTTCAAGGTTCCACAGGCTGGCGCAGTCGATTTCGTAGATATCGCAGGCGCAGCGGGTGATCAGTTCGGCGGCTTCTTGCAGGGAGTTCTGGCTGCTGTAGCGCTGGCGAGCCAGCAACAGGATCAGATCCTGCTGGGCGCGCACCCGCTCCAGATGTTGCAACTGTTCTTGCTGGGCGCGCTGATTGAGCTCGAGGGCGATTTGCAGGCGCGAGTTCTGGGTCTCAAGGTCGACGGACGGCAGCGCTGGCGCCTCGTCAAACACATCGTCGACCGCCAGCAAGTAACCGCGCAGCAAGTGGCGGTTGTGCTGTTTGTAGGCTTCACCCAGTTCAAGAATGCTCAGTACGCCGGCGGCGGTGTGCAGGGTGTAGCGCACCAGATAATGGGGGCTTTCGCCAAGTTGTTGCTGGATCGCGTCGTGCAGCTGATAGCGCGCTTCGGGTTCCATCAGGCTGGCGTAGGGCGAGCCGACCAGGGCGCAGAGTTCGACGGCGGGCTGGCCGAACTGGCGTTCGCAGTTGGGATCGAGAAACAGCATCGCCCAGCTGGCTTCATTCAGGCGCTCGAAACGCAGCATGCCGAGCCGCGAGGGCACAGGCAACTGCGTCACTACCTCGGCCACCATACGGCTGGCGGCATCGGGTTGGCTCTTCATGAAGGGAACTCGCTTGGAAATTTGCTGAACGCGCCGGGCTCTCGCCCTCTTTACTGTTGCCTGCGGCAAGGTTGCATCATTGCGGCACCGACTGACAAGAGACATGAAGGCCAAGTGCTATAAGAATATGTCGGCTGCAGTGAACATTTCTCCAGCACTGGCCGGAAACTAATGCGATCAAGCGCGGAGATGCCCGTTCCAGAGCCTTTCGGCATCCGGAACGGTCGTGCCGCTGGATTCATCGCAACGGGATATCGATGGATTGCAGGTGCCGGCCATCGCGGTCGTGATAGTTGACCTGGATCCGTCCTGCCTCGACCACCATGTGCGCAAAGTTGTCCTGGCTGATGACCTGGCTGGTCAGCGAATGCCGGTATTCACCTGCCTCGGTCTGCGCCAGCGGCTGGTCGAGCGTAAAAGTCGCGGTGGTGGCGTAGGGCAGCAGTTTGCTGTTACTCAGCGGCGAGGACACGACGGTGTGCACCTCAAAGTCCGGGTCTTCGCTGTGGCTCAGGCGACTGGTCAGCGAGCCATGCACATCGCCGGAAATGAACACGACGTTCCTGAGCCGATGCCGGCGAATGATTTCCAGCAGGCGCAGGCGCTGTTCGGGGAAGCCCGCCCAGGCATCATCGCCGTTCATTTTGCGGTCGGGGTAGAACATGACGCTGGTGACTACGAACTTGACCCGCGCCGGGCTTTCGACCAGCCACTTGCACAAGGCCTGTTCCTGTTCTTCGTCGAGGATGCGGCGGTTGTCGTTCGACAAGTTGCGGCGAGTTCGACTGTCCGTCACAAACCATTCGATATCGCCGTCGCTGAATTGATACCAGTAGTGCTTCAGTGAAGTGCGGTCGATTGTGCCGTTAGTTGTTATCGAGCAGATTGGACTATGACTCGCTTGATAAATATCGTAAGCCGCCATTGCGTTGCGATAGAGACTTTCATCGGGCTCGTTGGCGTTCATGGGCCAGTTATCTTCTATTTCATGATCATCAAGAATCATGTAAGTCGAAGTCTCCGACATCAGTCGTCGAATATTAGGCAGGGAAAACGCCGCACGGTACTTTGCAATGAAATCGTCATAGTCGCGATCCGGGGCGAACAGGTTCAAATCGTCTGCGTAGATCTGATCACCGCACATCATGATCGCGCTGATCGTCGGTTGTGCGCCCTCGATCAACTGGCTGATGGACGCGAAGATCCGATCGCCCAGATGCGGAAGCACCGGGATGCCGGCGGTCATGCGCAGATAGCGGCAGGAGCCGAGGATGTAGGCGCGCGGCTGTAAAGGCTGATGGCTGCGGGTGCGCAGGCGATACGTCTCCCTTGGCCATTGCAGCGGCAACTCCGCCACGCTGTGAATGGTGTGGACGGGGCTCATCGGGCTGAACCAGCCGGTCTGGTATTCGTAGTCGGTGTCGGCTTGCAAATGATCGAGCACCAGTACTTCAGTCATGTCGCGAGTTGAATCAAGTTTTACAAACTGGCCAGTCTGCCATTGTTTCGTATCCAATATCCGATAGCGAATGCCGGCAAATACGGCAGCGTTATGTTGCAGTCCGCCGCGAATAAAGATTCGCGCCTGATTAGTTGTTGTGTGGCCAACGATCGGGCCGACAGTAGGTTTCAGCATGTTCGAATCCATTCGAATAAATGTTGGTGATGAACAAAGTTGCCACGCTTTGTTGGTGCAACTTTAATACATCAAGGTTAGTTGCCTGTTGCTGAAAAATATCGACAGGTAGTGGACTCAAGTCGTGGCCTATATCAGCACAAGTTGTGGGAAAAGTTCGGGCGGTAGTTATTTCAGGCAAAAAAAAGCCCCGCCAAACTGACGGGGTTGAGGTACGAGCGTGTGGCGCTCGAAAACGTGGGACACGGTCGGCCCTCCGTTGCCGGAGGGCCGAGCGCTTTACAGCAGGATGGTGCGGATGTCCGCCAGCAGGTCGCTCAGACGCTTGGTGAAGCGTGCAGCAGCGGCGCCGTTGATCACACGGTGATCGTAGGACAGCGACAGTGGCAGCATCAGTTTCGGCTGGAAGGCTTTGCCGTCCCAGACGGGCTGGATGGTTGCCTTGGAAACACCGAGGATCGCCACTTCCGGCGCGTTGACGATCGGCGTGAAGCCGGTACCGCCAATGTGGCCGAGGCTGGAAATGGTGAAGCAGGCGCCTTGCATCTCGTCCGACGAGAGCTTCTTGGTCCGGGCTTTTTCAGCCAGGGAAGCGGCCTCGGCGGCCAGTTGAAGCAGGCTCTTCTGGTCGACGTTCTTGATGACCGGTACCAGCAGGCCATCCGGGGTGTCCACGGCGAAGCCGATGTTCACGTATTTCTTGCGGATGATCGCCTTGCCGCTTGGTGCCAGCGAGCTGTTGAAGTCCGGCAGTTCCTTGAGCAGGTGCGCGCAGGACTTGAGCAGCAGCGGCAGAATGGTCAGCTTGACGCCGGCCTTCTCTGCGACAGCTTTCTGTGCGGTGCGGAACGCTTCCAGCTCGGTGATATCCGCCGAGTCGAATTGCGTTACGTGCGGCACGTTCAGCCAGCTGCGGTGCAGGTTGGCGGCGCCGACCTGCATCAGGCGGGTCATCGGCACTTCTTCGATTTCGCCGAAACGGCTGAAGTCGACGACCGGAATCGGCGGGATGCCCGCGCCACCGGTGGCGCCAGCGGCAGCGGCCGGCGCTTCCTTGGCCTTTTGCATCATGGCTTTGACGTAAACCTGCACGTCTTCTTTCAGGATGCGACCGTGCGGACCGCTGGCACCGACAGCGCTCAGCTCGACGCCGAACTCGCGAGCCAGTTGACGCACGGCAGGGCCGGCGTGAACTTTCGCACCAGGCTTGGCTGGAGCGGCAACCGGAGCGGCAGCAGCAGGTGCAGCGGCCGCCGGAGCAGCAGCGGCCGGCGCCGGAGCGCTCGGAGCAGCAGCGGCAGCTGGAGCCGGGGCTGCAGCCGGAGCGGCGCCTTTGACTTTCAGCTTGAGGATCAGGTCGCCGGTGCCGACTTCGTCGTCCAGCTTGATGGAAACGCTTTCCACCACGCCAGCGGCAGGCGACGGGATTTCCATGCTCGCCTTGTCGGATTCCAGAGTGATCAGCGACTGGTCGGCTTCAACGCTGTCGCCAGCCTTGACCAGCACTTCGATGATCTTGGCCTTGCCGGCCGAACCGATGTCCGGAACGTGGATGTCCTGAACGCTGTCGGCAACCGGTGCAGCTGGCGCGGCGGCCGGTGCTGGTGCAGCGGCAGCGGCTGGAGCAGCAGCCTGGGCCGGAGCGGCTGCAGCAGGGGCCGCAGCACCCGCCACTTCCAGATCCAGAATCAGGTCGCCGGTGCCGACTTCGTCGTTCAACTTGACGCTGATGGCCTTGACCACGCCAGCGGCAGGCGAAGGGATTTCCATGCTCGCCTTGTCGGATTCCAGGGTGATCAGCGACTGATCAGCCTCGACGGTGTCGCCGACCTTGACCTGGATCTCGATGATCTGGGCCTTGCCCGACGAACCGATGTCCGGCACGTGCACTTGCTGAACCGAAGCGGCAGCCGGAGCTGCGGCTGGCGCAGCCGGTGCAGGAGCAGCGGCCGGTGCAGCTTCGGCCTTGGCGGCAGGCGCAGCAGCCGGAGCAGGGGCCGCTTGCGCGGCGCCCTCGACTTCCAGCTCCAGCAGTTCGTCGCCTTCTTTCAGGCGATCGCCCAGCTTCACTTTCAGGCTCTTGATGACGCCAGCCTTCGGGGCCGGCACTTCCATGCTGGCCTTGTCCGATTCCAGAGTCAGGATGCTCTGGTCGGCTTCGATACGGTCGCCGACCTTCACAAACAGTTCGATTACTTCACCTTCACCGCTGCCGATGTCAGGTACGCGAATGAGTTCGCTCACAGAGTTTCTCCTCAGCAGTCCAGTGGGTTGCGTTTTTCCGGGTCGATGCCGAACTTGGTAATGGCCTCGGCCACGACTTTAGGTTCGATATCACCACGGTCAGCCAGTGCTTCCAGGGCTGCCAACACCACGAAATGACGGTCGACTTCGAAGAAATGACGCAGTTTCTTGCGGCTGTCGCTGCGGCCGAAACCGTCGGTGCCCAGGACTTTGAATTCCTTGGACGGTACCCACTGACGGATCTGCTCGGCGAACAGTTTCATGTAGTCGGTAGACGCGATGACCGGACCTTTACGGCCGCTCAGGCACTCTTCGACATAGCTGCGCTGAGGCTTCTGGCCAGGTTTCAGACGGTTGCTGCGCTCTACGGCCAGGCCGTCGCGACGCAGTTCGTTGAAGCTGGTGACGCTCCACACGTCGGCACCGACGTTGAACTCTTCACGCAGGATCTTCGCCGCTTCACGGACTTCGCGCAGGATGGTGCCGGAGCCCATCAGCTGTACGTGGTGCGCCGCTTCGCGGGTGTCTTCTTCCAGCAGGTACATGCCTTTCTTGATGCCTTCTTCGGCACCGGCCGGCATGGCTGGCTGCTGGTAGGACTCGTTCATCACGGTGATGTAATAGAAGATGTCCTGTTGCTCTTCGGTCATCTTCTTCATGCCGTCCTGAATGATCACCGCCAGCTCGTAGCCGTAGGTCGGATCGTAGGTGCGGCAGTTCGGGATGGTGGCAGCCAGCAGGTGGCTGTGACCGTCTTCGTGCTGCAGGCCTTCACCGTTCAGGGTGGTACGGCCGGCGGTGCCGCCGATCAGGAAACCACGGGTGCGGCTGTCGCCGGCGGCCCAGGCCAGATCGCCGATACGCTGGAAGCCGAACATCGAGTAGAAGATGTAGAACGGCAGCATTGGCTGGTTGTGGCTGGAGTACGAAGTACCGGCGGCGATGAAGGAGCTCATGGCGCCTGCTTCGTTGATGCCTTCTTCAAGGATCTGACCTTTCTGGTCTTCCTTGTAGAACATCACCTGGTCTTTATCGACTGGCTCGTAGAGCTGGCCGACGGACGAGTAGATGCCCAGCTGACGGAACATGCCTTCCATACCGAAGGTACGGGCTTCGTCCGGGATGATCGGAACGATGCGCGGGCCGATTTCCTTGTCCTTGACCAGTTGCGCGAGGATCCGCACGAACGCCATGGTGGTGGAAATTTCACGGTCGCCGGAACCGTCGAGGATCGCCTTGAGGGTGTCCAGATCCGGAGTCGGTACGCTGAAGCTCTGTGCGCGACGCTGAGGCACGAAACCGCCCAGTGCAGAGCGACGCTCGGCCAGGTAACGGGCTTCGGCGCTGTTTGGCTCAGGCTTGAAGAACGGCAGGTTTTCCAGCTCTTCGTCTTTCACCGGAATGTCGAAGCGGTCGCGGAACAGCTTCAGGCTGTCGACGTCGACTTTCTTGGTGTTGTGCGCGGTGTTCTTCGCTTCGCCCGCACCGGTACCGTAACCCTTGATGGTCTTGGCCAGGATGACGGTCGGTTGTTCTTTGTGGTTGACCGCTTCGTGATACGCGGCGTAGACCTTGTACGGGTCGTGGCCGCCACGGTTGAGTTTCCAGATCTCGTCGTCGGACAGATCAGCAACCATCGCCTTGAGTTCTGGCGTGTTGAAGAAGTGTTCACGCACGAACGCGCCGTCTTTGGCTTTGTAGTTCTGGTACTCGCCGTCGATGACTTCGTCCATGCGACGTTGCAGGATGCCGTCGACGTCTTTGGCCAGCAGTGGGTCCCAGAAACGGCCCCAGATGACTTTGGTCACGTTCCACTGAGCACCGCGGAACACGCCTTCGAGTTCCTGGATGATCTTGCCGTTGCCGCGAACCGGGCCGTCGAGGCGCTGCAGGTTGCAGTTGATGACGAAGATCAGGTTGTCCAGCTTCTCGCGGCCGGCCAGGGAGATCGCGCCCAGGGATTCCGGCTCGTCGCACTCGCCGTCGCCCAGGAAGCACCAGACTTTCTGTTTGCCCGGCTGAATGAAACCACGGTGTTCCAGGTACTTCATGAAGCGAGCCTGGTAGATCGCCTGGATCGGGCCCAGACCCATCGAAACGGTCGGGAACTGCCAGAAGTCAGGCATCAGCCAAGGGTGCGGGTAGGACGACAGGCCCTGACCGTCGACTTCCTGGCGGAAGTTGTTCATCTGGTCTTCGGTGATGCGGCCTTCCATGAATGCACGGGCGTAAACGCCTGGCGAGGTGTGGCCCTGGAAGTAGATCAGGTCGCCGCCGTGTTCGTCGGTCGGGGCCTGGAAGAAGTAGTTGAAGCCGATGTCGTACAGGGTCGCACTGGAAGCGAAGCTGGAGATGTGACCACCCAGGTCAGAATCTTTCAGGTTCGTACGCATTACCATGGCCATCGCGTTCCAGCGTACCAGCGAGCGAATGCGGCGTTCCATGAACAGGTCGCCAGGCATGCGTGCTTCGTGGGTAACGGGGATCGTGTTGCGGTAAGGCGTGGTGATGGCGTAAGGGAGCTGCGAACCGCTGCGGGTCGCCAGTTCACCCATACGGGTCATCAGATAGTGAGCACGGTCTTCGCCTTCTTTGTCGAGAACCGATTCCAGGGCGTCCAGCCATTCCTGGGTTTCGACGGGATCGAGGTCTTGCATGGCTTGCTCCAGGGCGGAAAGGCTTCCAGAATCGGTTGCCTGAGTTTGCGACTGGCCTTGTGGGCAGACGATTTAAAATTCTTGGATTGCCGACAGGTTGTTCCGGCGGCGTGTAGTTTTACTACAAATCATCCGGCATTTCAGCCTTTCGAATGTATAGACGAGTAGTAAAACTACAGATGAAAGGCTTGTGGCCTCCGACTGCGTTGTGAGAATAATCGTTAAGGTTGGTCTTTAGCCATCCGAAAAAGGTGAAAGTTTGATGCTGGCTGCCAAAGAAAAAGAAATTTCAGCTATTTCTCACTTTTGTTCGACAGTCCTTCGCGTAGCGGTTTTTCAATCATCACTACAAGCGGCCATTTACACGCCGATCAAGGATAGACCATGACCCTGCCCGCGCTTGCCGAACTGCCCGCCATTCTCCTGCCGTTGGTCAGCCGATCGGAGCAGTCGTTCCGTGCGGCCGTCGGTCAACTGGAAGACGATCACGGCTTCTCGTCCTGGGCGCCGGAACGCTGGGCGCAGTTCGCCCGCGTCAGCGCCGCCAGCGATTTCGTCATTGAACAGAGCGTTCGTGACCCTTTGATGTTGTTGTCGCTGGTGCAGTCCGGCGAGCTGGACCGGCCGTTCGCCCCCGGCGAGTTGTGCGGGCAGATTGCGGCTGCGGTCAGCACCGCGCAGACCGAAGATGAACTCGGGCGAGCCCTGCGTCGTCAGCGCACCCGGCATCAAGTGCGGATCATCTGGCGCGATCTCAACCGCCAGGCCGATCTGGTGCAGACCTGCCGCGACCTCTCGGACATGGCCGACGCCAGCATCGATCAAGCCTATCAATGGTTGTATCGCCGCCATTGCGACCAGTTCGGCACGCCGACCGGCCGGCGCAGCGGCGAACCGCAGCAGATGGTCATTCTCGGCATGGGCAAGCTCGGCGCGGTCGAGCTGAATCTGTCCTCGGACATCGACCTGATCTTCGCCTACCCCGAGGGCGGCGAAACCGTCGGCGTGAAGCGCCCGCTGGATAACCAGGAATTCTTCATCCGCCTCGGCCAGCGCCTGATCAAGGCCCTCGACCCGATCACCGTCGACGGTTTCGTGTTCCGTGTCGACATGCGCCTGCGCCCTTACGGTTCGTCCGGCGCGCTGGTGCTGAGCTTCAATGCGCTGGAGCAGTATTACCAGGATCAGGGCCGCGACTGGGAACGCTACGCGATGATCAAGTCGCGGGTGGTGGCCGGCGATCAGGTGGCGGGCGAGCAGTTGCAGGAAATGCTGCGACCGTTCGTTTACCGGCGCTATCTGGACTTCTCGGCGATCGAAGCGCTGCGCACCATGAAGCAGCTGATCCAGCAGGAAGTGCGGCGCAAGGGCATGGCCGACAACATCAAATTGGGCTCCGGCGGTATCCGTGAAGTCGAGTTCATTGCCCAGGCCTTTCAACTGATTCACGGCGGTCGCGACCTGAGTCTGCAACAGCGTCCTCTATTAAAGGTGTTGAGCACGCTTGAAGGGCAGGGCTATCTGCCGCCGGCGGTGATCAGCGAACTGCGCGAAGGTTACGAATTTTTGCGTTACACCGAACACGCGATCCAGGCGATTGCCGACCGCCAGACTCAGATGCTGCCGGACAGCGTTCAGGATCAGGCGCGTATCGCGTTCATGCTCGGTTTTGCCGACTGGGAGGCGTTCCACGAGAAGCTGATGTTCTGGCGCGGCCGCGTGGCCTGGCACTTTGCGCAAGTGATCGCCGATCCCGATGAGGACGAAGGCGCCGAGAGTGAAGTGGTGGTTGGCGGTGAATGGCTGCCACTGTGGGAAGAAGCTCAGGACGAAGAAGCGGCCTGTCGCCAGCTGGAGGAGGGCGGTTTCGCCGATGCGACCAAGGCCTTGAAGGCACTGGCGAGCCTGCGTGCCAGCCCGCAGTTGCGGGCGATGCAGCGTCTGGGGCGCGAACGTCTCGATGCCTTTATTCCGCGTCTGCTGGCTCAGGCGGTGGAGCATGAAAATCCCGATCTGGTGCTGGAGCGGGTTCTGCCGCTGGTCGAAGCGGTGGCCCGGCGCTCGGCTTATCTGGTGCTGCTGACGGAAAACCCCGGCGCGCTGCGGCGTTTGCTGACGCTGTGCGCCGCCAGCCCGTGGATCGCCGAGCAGATTACCCGTTTCCCGCTGCTGCTCGATGAACTGCTCAATGAAGGCCGGTTGTTCAAGCCGCCGCTGGCGCCGGAACTGGCCGCCGAGTTGCGCGAGCGCCTGACCCGGATCCCGGAAGACGACCTCGAACAACAGATGGAAGCCCTGCGCCATTTCAAGCTGGCGCACCGCTTGCGCGTCGCCGCGTCGGAAATCGCCGGCAGCCTGCCGTTGATGAAAGTCAGCGATTACCTGACCTGGCTGGCCGAAGCGATTCTTGAGCAAGTGCTGGCCCTGGCCTGGCGCCAGACCGTGGCCAAGTACGGCACGCCGCTGCGCACCGACGGCACGTTGTGCGATCCCGGCTTCATCATTGTCGGTTATGGGAAAGTCGGCGGGATCGAGTTGGGGCATGGTTCGGATCTGGATCTGGTGTTTATCCACGATGGCGACCAACAGGCTGAAACCGATGGCCCGAAACCGATCGATGGCACGCAGTTCTTCACCCGGCTCGGCCAGCGGATCATTCACTTGCTGACGGCGCAGACCAACTCCGGTCAGTTGTACGAAGTGGACATGCGCCTGCGTCCTTCCGGAGCATCCGGGCTGTTGGTCAGTTCGCTCGGCGCGTTTGCGCGCTATCAGGAAAACGAAGCCTGGACCTGGGAACATCAGGCGCTGGTGCGGGCGCGGGTGCTGGTGGGCAGCAAGGATGTCGGCCAGGCCTTCGAGAACGTCCGGGCCCAGGTGCTGGGCAAGGTGCGGGATCTGGCGAAACTGCAACAGGAAGTGAGCGAGATGCGCGCCAAGATGCGCGACAACCTCGGCAGCAAGAGCACCGTCGCCGGTACCGGGGCGAATGCCTTCGAGGCCACGGCGCCGTTCGACCTCAAGCAGGACGCCGGAGGTATCGTCGATATTGAATTTATGGTGCAATACGCGGCTCTGGCGTGGTCGCAAACCCACCCGCCGTTGCTGCGCTGGACGGACAATATCCGCATTCTGGAAGAGCTGGAGCACGAAGGGCTGATGCCTGCCGAAGACGCCAGCCTGTTGCGCGAGGCCTACAAGGCCTATCGTTCCGCCGCCCACCGGCAGGCATTGCAGAAGGACGCCGGGGTGATACCGGGCGATCAGTTCGCGGACGAACGGCGGCAGGTGATGCGGATCTGGCGTGAGCTGGGGCTAAGCTGATTCTCGAGACGGGGAGGCGTAAAGCCTCCCCGGTTCGTTTATGGAAACCACATGAATATTCTGATCGTTGGGCCCAGTTGGGTCGGTGACATGGTGATGGCGCAGACACTGTTTCAGTGTCTCAAGCAACGCCACCCGCAGTGCGAAATCGACGTGCTGGCCCCCGAGTGGAGCCGGCCGATCCTCGAACGCATGCCCGAAGTGCGCAAGGCCTTGAGCTTCCCGCTCGGCCACGGCGCGCTGGAGCTGGCGACCCGTCGGCGGATCGGCAAATCCCTGGCCGGCCAGTACGACCAGGCGATCCTGCTGCCGAATTCGTTGAAGTCGGCACTGGTGCCGTTCTTCGCCGGCATCCCGAAACGCACCGGCTGGCGCGGCGAATTCCGCTACGGCCTGCTCAATGACGTGCGCACGCTGGATAAAGAACGTTATCCCCTGATGATCGAGCGGTTCATGGCGCTGGCCTACGAGCCGAACGCCGAGCTGCCGAAACCTTATCCGCGTCCGAGCCTGCAGATCGATCCGGTGACCCGCGAGGCCGCATTGGCCAAGTTCGGTCTGACCCTCGATCGCCCGGTGCTGGTGTTGTGCCCCGGCGCCGAATTCGGCGAAGCCAAGCGCTGGCCGTCCGAGCATTACGCCAAGGTCGCCGAGGCGCGGATTCGCGAAGGCTGGCAGGTCTGGCTGTTCGGTTCGAAGAACGATCACGCGGTCGGCGAAGATATTCGCGCGCGGCTGATTCCGGGCCTGCGTGAAGAATCCGTGAACCTCAGCGGCGGCACTTCGCTGGCCGAGGCCATCGACCTGATGTCCTGCGCCGATTCGGTGGTCTCCAACGATTCCGGCCTGATGCACGTGGCCGCTGCGCTGAATCGCCCGTTGGTGGCGGTCTACGGTTCGACCTCGCCGGGTTTCACCCCACCGCTGGCCGAGCATGTGGAAATCGTCCGTCTGGGCCTTGATTGCAGCCCTTGCTTCGACCGCACTTGCCGTTTCGGCCATTACAACTGCCTGCGCCAGCTGATGCCGGACGCGGTCAACGATGCCTTGCAGCGTTTGCAGGGCTCTGTGGTCGAGGTTCATTAACTTGCGGGTATTGCTGATCAAGACTTCATCGCTGGGCGACGTGATTCACGCGTTGCCGGCGCTGACCGACGCCGCCCGGGCCATTCCCGGGATCAAGTTCGACTGGGTGGTGGAAGAAGGTTTCGCCGAGATTCCGACCTGGCACCCGGCCGTAGGCAAAGTGATTCCGGTGGCGATCCGCCGCTGGCGCAAAAACATCTGGAAAACCATCAGCAGCGGCGAATGGAAGCGCTTCAAGCAATCCGTTCGGGTGAACAAATATGACTTGGTGATCGACGCTCAGGGCCTGCTGAAAAGCGCCTGGCTGACCCGCTACGTCAAAGCCCCGGTGGCCGGTCTCGACAAGGGCTCGGCCCGCGAGCCGATCGCTGCGCGCTTTTATGACCGCAAACTGGCGGTGGCCCGTGGGCAGCATGCCGTCGAGCGCGTGCGCCAGTTGTTCGCCATCGCACTGGGTTATGACTTGCCCAAAGGCCTGGGCGATTACGGCCTCAACGTCGAGCGTCTGGTCGAACTGCCACGTAAAAATGCTTACGTGGTGTTCCTCCACGGCACCACCTGGGACACCAAGCACTGGCCGGAAGCCTATTGGCGCGAGCTGACCGAACGGGTCGGCTACCTCGGCGTCGGGATCAAACTACCGTGGGGCAACCCGCTGGAGAAGGCCCGGGCCGAGCGCATCGCCGCCGGTTTCAAGCACGCCGAAGTGCTGCCGAAGCTGAACCTGGCCGGGGTCGGCAAAGTGCTGGCCGGCGCCCAGGCCTGCGTCGCGGTGGACACCGGTCTCGGCCATCTGGCCGCGGCACTGGACGTGCCGACGATTTCCCTGTTCGGCCCGACCAATCCAGGCCTGACCGGCGCCTACGGCAAGCTGCAGATTCACCTCGGCAGCGATTTCCCGTGCGCGCCGTGCCTGCAAAAGAAATGTACGTATCAACCGACCGCGCAGGATGCCCGTCAGTTTGACCTGAAACGCGAGTGGCCCCTGTGCTTCACGCGTCTGAATCCCGAGCGTGTTGCCAGCCGACTGAGCACGTTGTTGATGGCTGAGGAGCTGCGCTGATGCAATTGGCTTTTGTCCTGTACAAATATTTCCCGTTCGGCGGTTTGCAGCGCGACTTCATGCGCATCGCCCTCGAATGCCAGAAGCGCGGACACCAGATCCGCGTCTACACCCTGATCTGGGAAGGCGATGTGCCGCCCGGTTTCGAAGTGCTGGTGGCGCCGGTCAAGGCGTTCTTCAATCACCGCCGCAACGAAAAGCTCAGCGCGTGGATGGAGGCGGACCTGGCCAAGCGCCCGGTGGATCGCTTGATCGGCTTCAACAAGATGCCGGGGCTGGACGTCTACTACGCCGCCGACGGTTGCTTCGAAGACAAGGCGCAGAACCTGCGCAATTCGCTGTACCGCCGCTGGGGCCGCTACCGCCACTTCGCCGAGTACGAGCGCGCAGTGTTCGCCAAAGACGCGAAGACCGAAGTGCTGATGATTTCCGAAGTGCAGCAGCCGCTGTTCATCAAGCATTACGACACGCCGCTGGAGCGCTTCCACCTGCTGCCGCCGGGCATCGCCCAGGATCGTCGACGCCCTGCGGATGCCGACCAGATTCGCGCCGGTTTCCGCGCCGAATTCAATCTGAAGGACGACGAACTGCTGCTGGTGCAGATCGGTTCCGGGTTCAAGACCAAGGGCGTCGATCGCAGCCTGAAAGCGCTGGCCGCATTGCCTGCCGAGCTGAAGAAACGCACCCGGCTGTTTGTAATCGGCCAGGATGACCCCAAATTGTTCCAGATGCAGAGTGCGACGCTGGGCCTGGGCGACAACGTGACGTTCCTCAAGGGACGCAGCGATATCCCGCGTTTCCTGCTCGGTGCCGATCTGTTGATCCACCCGGCGTACAACGAAAACACTGGTACGGTGCTGCTTGAAGCGCTGGTCGCCGGGTTGCCGGTGCTGGTCAGCGCCGTCTGCGGTTATGCCCATTACATCGCCGAGGCCGATGCCGGGCGAGTGCTGGATGAACCGTTCGATCAGGCGCAACTGACGCAATACCTGACTGACATGTTGAACGACGACGCTGCACGGGCGGCCTGGAGCCGCAACGGTCTGGCCTTCGCCGAGACGGCCGACCTCTACAGCATGCCGCAGCACGCGGCCGATGTGATTCTGGCGGAGCACGCTTAAATGAAGTTGATGCTGGCTGAACCGTTCAAGAGCCTGTGGGCTGGCCGCGATGCGTTCGTGGAAGTCGAAGGCTTGCAGGGCGAGGTGTACCGCGAGCTGGAAGCCCGCCGGACGTTGCGCACGGAAGTCGACGGCAATGGCTTTTTCGTCAAGATCCACCGGGGTATCGGTTGGGGCGAGATCTTCAAGAACCTGCTGACCGCCAAGCTGCCGGTGCTCGGCGCGGGCCAGGAATGGAAAGCCATTCAACGCTTGCAGGAAGTCGGCGTGCCGACCATGACCGCCGTCGCGTACGGCGAGAAGGGCAGCAACCCGGCGGATCAGCATTCGTTCATCGTCACCGAAGAGCTGGCGCCGACCATCAGCCTTGAAGACTTCAGCATCGACTGGGTCAAGCAGCCGCCGCAGCCGAAACTCAAGCGGGCGCTGATCGCCGAAGTCGCGCGCATGACCGGCATGATGCACCGCGCCGGGGTCAACCACCGCGACTGCTACATCTGCCACTTCCTGCTGCACACTGACAAACCGGTGACTCCCGAAGACTTCAAGCTCTCGGTGATCGACCTGCACCGTGCCCAGACCCGCCCGGCGATCACCCAGCGCTGGCGCAACAAGGATCTGGCGGCGCTGTACTTTTCCGCACTGGACATCGGCCTGACCCGACGCGACAAGTTGCGCTTCCTCAAGGGCTACTTCCAGCAACCGCTGCGCCAGATCCTGGCCGAAGAAGCGCCGTTGCTGAGCTGGCTCGAAGGCAAGGCCAACAAGCTCTACGCGCGCAAGCAACGTTACGGGGATGCGCTCTGATGGCGGGTTGGAATCTGGAGCCTGAGTACCGTGAACTTGCGCAGTATTTCGGTAGCCTCGAAGCGGTATTTGCCCTTCAGGGCGAGCGCCTGACCCGCGATCCATTGTCCGAAGTCATTCGCGTGCAGCTCAACGGCGTCAACTATTACGTCAAGCGCTACACCGGGGCCGGCAAGGGCCTGCGTCGTTATCTGGGCAAGCCCCGGGTAAAGATGGAATGGCAGAACCTCAAGCGCTTCGCCAAGTGGGGCATTCCCACCGCCGAAGTGGTGGCGTGGGGTCTTGAACGCAACGGCATGGCCTACGATCGCGGGGCGATGATCACCCGTGAACTGCCGCGCACCGAAGACTTGTCGGCGCTGGCCGAGCGCAACGATCCCAAGCTCAAGGATCGTGCCTGGGTCGACGGCGTCAGCCGGCAACTGGCTGCTTATACGCGTGTCATGCACGACCACCGCTTCACCCATAACGATCTGAAGTGGCGCAATCTGCTGATCGACGATCAGGCGCAGTTGTTTCTGATCGACTGCCCGAACGGCGATTTCTGGCGCGGTTTCTGGCTCAAGTACCGGATCACCAAGGATCTGGCCTGTCTCGACAAGGTGGCCAAGTATCACCTGTCGAACACCCAGCGCCTGCGCTTCTACCTGCAATACCGTGGACGTGATCGGCTGAATGCCGCCGACAAGCAACGGATTCGCCACGTGGTGAGATTTTTCGAGGGACGCGAATGACTGATTTTCTGGCCGCTGAAGACCGTGCGCTGCTGGAGCGCCACGGTCTCGGCACATTCGATGCGCTGTGGTCCAAGCAGCTCGACGCCGTGGATGAGCCCAACACCGATGGCGGCGGCTGGAGCAGCGTGTTTCGTCTGGAGCTGGAAGGGCATGCCTATTACCTCAAGCGCCAGTGCAATTACCTGACCCGCACCTTGCACGCCCCGTTTGGCGAGCCGACGTTCGCCCGGGAATTTCGCAACATCAGTCGCTACAACAAGCTGGGTATTCCGGCGTTGCAGGCGGCGTTCTTCGGTGAGCGCAAGGTCAACGGCGAAGTCCGTGCGATCCTGCTGACCCGGGCGCTGGACGGCTGGGACGATCTCGATTCGCTGCTGCAGCGCTGGTCCGATCTCGATGCCGCGCAGCAATCGGCGATTCTCAAGTCTTGCGGCCTGTTGGCGCGCCATCTGCACGGCATGCGCCAGGTGCACGGCTGCTTCTATCCCAAGCACATTTTCCTGCGCGCCGTAGGCGACGGCTATCAGGCGCAGTTGATCGATCTGGAAAAGACCCGCCCGTTGCTGTTCGGTATGCGTGACCGGGTCAAGGACCTGGAGCCGCTGCTGCGCCGTGCGCCGGAGTGGAGCGAGGCGCAATTGCGTGAGCTGCTGGCGGCGTATCTCGATCAATCGACGGACAGTTCGCTGGTCGATAGCTGGGTCACGCGGCTGACCGCGCGGCGCAGTCGCAAGGAGACCCGCTGATGCAGCTGTCCGACCTGAAAAATGCCGGGCGCACGCCGAGTCTGCCGCTGACGGTTTCGCTGGCCGATGCGGCGGGCGCTGCCGATTTGCAGTTGCTCAGTCTGTTGCGGGTACTGCCGGGGCAGCGTTACGTCGGTGCCGGTGTGTGGCGCGGGCGTCCGGTGCTGGCCAAATTGCTGGTCGGCAACAAGGCTGCGCGGCACTTTCAGCGTGAACTGGAGGGCGTGAAGCTGCTCGCCGCCCAGGGCATGACCACGCCGTTGCTGCTGGCCGATGGCTTGAAGGACGGCGAAGGAGGCTGGCTGCTGTTCGAGTTCCTCGAAGGCGCCGAAAGCCTCGGCGATGCCTGGAACAAGGTCGAATCCTTGCCGGTGCTGGCCGACGAACAATCGGCGGTGCTGGCCGAAGCGCTCGGCGCCATCGGTCAATTGCACGGCAAAGGCCTGTGGCAGGAAGATCTGCACCTGGACAATCTGTTGCGCCATGGCGGCCAGCTCTATCTGATCGACGGCGCGGGTATCTGTGCGGAAAACGCCGGCCAGCCGTTGTCCCGGCAGAAAGTGCTGGAAAACCTCGGGGTGTTCTTCGCCCAATTGCCCAAGTCGCTCGAGCCGTTCACCGAAGAATTGCTGGTGTATTACCTGCTGAGCAACAGCGAGCACGCGCTGCCGCTGGAAGCCCTGCAAAAGCAGATCGACAAGGTCCGCGCCTGGCGCTTGAAGGATTACCTGATCAAGGTCGGTCGTGAGTGCACGCTGTTCAGCGTCAAGCGCGGCGCGTTCGGTCTGCGGTCGATTCGCCGAGAGGAAGAGCCCGCCATGCTGCCGGTGCTGGAGCAGGCCGATGCCTTGCTCGATCAGGGCCATCTGTACAAGACCGGCGGCGCGGCCAGTGTCGGCAAGGTCGAGGTTGCCGGGCGTCCTCTGGTGATCAAGCGTTACAACATCAAGAATTTTGCCCATTGGCTCAAGCGCTTCTGGCGTCCAAGCCGCGCCTGGCATTCCTGGCGCGAAGGCAATCGCCTGGCGTTCCTCGGCATTGCCACGCCAAAACCGCTGGCGGTGCTGGAAACCCGGTTTTTCTGGCTGCGCAGCAAGGCCTATCTGATCACCGAGCACCTGGCCGGGCCGGACATCATCGAGCGCTTTGCGCCGTACGTCGAAAGCGGCGAGGCACCGGAAGCCGAGCTGCAGGCGCTGGATCAGCTGTTTGCACGGTTGATCGCCGAACGCATCAGCCATGGCGACTTCAAGGGTCATAACCTGTTCTGGCAGGAAGATCGCTGGGCACTGATCGATCTGGACTCGATGTGCCAGCACGGCTCGGTGGGCAGCTTCGCCCCGGCCTATGCCCGGGATCGCGCGCGGTTCATGCGTAACTGGCCTGAAACCAGTGCGCTGTATCGGGTGATGGATCAGCGTTTGCCCAAGGATGTAGCAGGCACTGCGTGATTATTTTCGCCAGCGCGTAAGACATTTCTGCAGTTGAAATCGGGTGAGGGTTGTAGCGACAAATCCTTGTGACTTGTCCTACGGCCTTGCCAGAACCCATGAACTGCCCCCCGCAAAGCCCCGATGCTAGTTTGCCCCGACGTTCCCGGAGGGCAAATCTTGACCATCAAAAACGCTATCACTATCGGCGCATTTTTCCTGGCACTGACCGGCTGCGGCACCGCCGTCACGGTGTTGCAGGACGATGAAGCCGCCACGCGCGGCCTGCGCAAACAGAAGACCTACTGTCAGTCGATCCCGCGCATCTACAGCGGGCTCGCCCACGATTTTTGCCTGCTGCACGCGCCGCCTGATCCTACCGGCATTCTGGTACCGGTCGTCCTGCTCGACCTGACCCTGTCCGGCGTCTTCGACACGGCGTTTTTGCCGTATACGATCTATCGTCAGGCAGTGGACGGGAATATCAGTGTTTATTGGCGGCCAGGCCGGGGGTAATTACCTTGCCCCCAACCAGTGAATACAGCGATGCCATCGTTTATGTCGATGAGAGCGGTGATCATGGGATGCAGACACTGGATCCCAACTATCCGGTCTTCGTGCTCGCGTTTTGTGTCTTTCATAAGAGGCATTACTGCGAGAAAGTCATTCCTGCTCTACAGAAATTCAAGTTTGCACACATGGGTCACGATCTGATCGGTCTGCATGAGCTCGAAATTCGTAAAGAAAAAGGAGCGTTTTCTGGCCTCTTCATGTCCAGAGAGCACAAAAATGCTGTTCTTGAGGAGCTGACTTGCATCATTGAAGCCAGCAACTTCGTTCTGATCAGTTGCGTCGTAGACAAGGCTTCCCTTCGTGAAAAACAAGGCACGGGACACAATCCTTATCACCTCGCTCTCGGCTTTTGTCTGGAAACGCTCTATGAGTTTTTGCAGGAGAAGAATCAACAAGGGGCACTGACGCACGTAATTTTCGAGCGCCGAGGAAAGCGAGAGGATAACGAGCTTGAGTTGGAGTTTCGCAGGATGTGTGGTGGGGCGAATCGATGGGGTATTCAACTGCCGTTTGACATCGCTTTTGCAACCAAACAGGTGAATTCCACCGGCCTGCAGCTAGCCGATCTTGTTGCGAGGCCCATTGGCATGAGCGTGTTGAGGGCGGGTCAGGGAAACCGTGCTTTTGCCGTGCTCAAGCGCAAGTTCTATTGCAGCGGGGGGCGGAGCAAAGTTGGAGAGGGTTTCGAGAATTGGGGTTTGAAGATTTTCCCATCCCCAGAAAGCGAAAAGCCCCGATGATCTCACCGAGGCATTAGCGCCGACCGGGATCTCCCAGTCCATTTGTGGTGGAGTCTATGTCGATGCCACTCGAGTGTCAACGCACCGGCCGGCCAGTTCCGCTAGAGGTTTGTCGGCGCTTTTAAGCTATAATCCCGCCCTTTAGCTGTCTCTCGCCCGGTGCGAGGGCACATCATTTTTCAAGGCGCATCGCGCCTGAATGCAGACTAAAGAGGCTAGACCCCTGTGGCATTGACGATTCTTGGCCTGTCCGGCGCCCTTAGCCATGATCCTTCAGCAGCCTTGTACATCGACGGCAAGCTGGTCGCGGCGGCTGAGGAAGAGCGCTTCGTACGCGATAAACATGCAAAGAACCGCATGCCCTACGAATCGGCGAAGTTCTGCCTGGAGCAGGCAGGCATCAAGCCGTCCGACGTTGACGTGGTCGCGATTCCGTTCGCCCCGATCAGCATTTTCGGCAAGGCTCGCTGGCAGTACGCCAAGCGTTACTGGTACGCCCCGGATCGCGCACTCGACGCGATCCTGATGGGCAACCGTCGCTACAAGCGCTATCGCAACAAGATCGTCTGGTGCCTGGAGCAACTGGGCTTCGACCCGAAGAAAATCAAGATCGAGCCGGTTGAACACCACCTGGCCCACGCTTCCAGCGCCTACCACTGCTCGGGTTTCAAAGAGAAAACCGCGATCCTCGGCATCGACGGCAAGGGCGAGTACGCCACGACCTTCTTCGGTTACGGCGAAAACGGCAAGATCCACAAGATCAAGGAATTCTTCGATCCGGATTCCCTCGGCGGCCTGTACGGCGCGATCACCGAGTTCCTCGGTTTCGACATGCTCGATGGCGAATTCAAGGTCATGGGCATGGCGCCGTACGGCGACGCCAGCAAATACGATTTCTCGCGTCTGGCCTCGTTCGAGAACGGCGAGCTGGTGATCAACACCGACTACGCCAACGTGATCGGCCTGCGTCGCTATAAAGAGAAGGGCAAGGGTTACTACTTCTCGCCGAAGCTGATCGAGTGGCTGGGTCCGAAGCGCGAAGGCGACATCGCCGACGAGCCGTACATCCACTACGCCGCCAGCATTCAGGCGCTGTTCGAAAAAATCGCGCTGCAGATGATCGACTACTACCTGGGCGACGTGCTCAAGGAAACCGGCAAACTGGCCTACGCCGGCGGCTGTGCGTTGAACGTCAAGCTCAACCAGAAAATCATCGCCCGCGACGACGTCAAGGAACTGTTCGTGCAGCCTGCATCCGGCGATGCCGGCACCGCAGTCGGCGCAGCGGCCTATGTGTCGAACGCCCGTGGCGTTCCGGTCGAGAAGATGGAGCACGTCTACCTCGGCCCGTCGTACAGCAACGAAGACGTGATCGCCGCGTGTGCCCGTCACGAGAACAAGCCGACCTGGCGCAAGCTCGACAACATGCCGGAGCAGATCGCCAAGATCATGGTCGATGGCAACCCGGTGGCCTGGTTCCAGGGCCGCATGGAGTTCGGTCCGCGTGCACTGGGTGGTCGTTCGATCATCGGCTGCCCGAGCGTGGCTGGCGTGGCTGACCGGATCAACCACCAGATCAAGTTCCGCGAGCGCTGGAGGCCTTTCTGCCCGTCGATGCTCGACACCGTTGCGCCACAGATGATCAAGATCGATCACCCGGCGCCGTTCATGACCTTCACCTTCGAAGTGGCTGAAGAGTGGAAGACCCGCGTGCCGGAAGTCGTCCACGAAGACGGCACGTCCCGGGCCCAGGTGCTCAAGCGCGAATACAACCCGCGCTACTACGACATGATGAAGGCGCTGGAAGTGCTGACCGGCAACGGCGTGTCCCTGAACACCTCGCTCAACCGCCGTGGTGAACCGATGATCTGCTCGCCGACCGACGCCCTGAACATGTTCTTCGGCTCGGATCTGCAGTACCTGATCATGGAAGACATCCTGGTGGTCAAAGAAGGCGCAAACGCTTATGACACGCTCGGCTGAACGCCATGTGCTGCAGTTCTGTCACGGCTATGACGGGCCGTTCCTCGACTGCGCGCGGCAGTACGCCAGCCTGTTCGCGGGCACCGGTTATCGGGTCACCACGGTCTTTCTCACCGGGGCGGCCGATAGCGAGGTGGCCGCGGCCTGCGCCTCCGATGAAGTGTTGTTCATGGAATACAGCTCCAAGGCCATTCGTGGCCTGAAGCTGGGCGCCATCGGCGATCTGCGCAAGATCGCCGCTTCACGCAATTTCAGTTTCTGCATCGCCCATCGCTTCAAGCCGATCTACATCGCCTTGCTTGGCACTTCGCTGCCGGTGATTGGCGTGCACCACGCGTTTGGCGATTACAAACGCGGTTCGCGCAAACTGTTTGCGCACATTTTCCGCAAGCGTCTGAGCCTGCTCGGCGTGTCCGATGCGGTGCGCGACGACATGCGTCGTTGCCTGCCGAAATGGCCGGCGGCGCGCATCCAGACCCTTTACAACCGCATCGATGTCTCGGCGTTGCAGATGAGCCAGGTGTCCGCCCGTGAAGCCCGCGAGACCCTCGGTCTGTCGGCGGATGCGTTCATTGTCGGCAACGTTGGTCGGCTGCACCCGGACAAGGATCAGGCCACGCTGCTGCACGGTTTTGCCGCGGCGTTGCCCGGTCTGCCAGCCAACAGCCAACTGGTGATTCTTGGCAAGGGCCGGCTTGAGGATGAACTCAAGGCGCAGGCCCGCGAGCTGGGCGTCGGTGATCGCGTGCTGTTCCTCGGCCAGGTGCCGGACGCGCGCAATTACTTCCGCGCATTCGATGTGTTTGCCCTGAGTTCCGACCACGAACCGTTCGGCATGGTGCTGCTGGAGGCCATGGCCGCCGGTGTGCCGTTGTTGGCGACTGCGTGCGGCGGGGCGAAGGAAGTGGTCGAAGGTGTGGGCATTCTGTTCCCGCTGGGCGATGCCGAGCATCTGGCCCAAGGCTTGAAACATCTGGCCGGCATGGACGAGCAGCAGCGTCGTCAGTGCGCCGAGATGATGTTCGATCGCCTGCGTGAGCGCTTCTCCGACCGCGCCGTACGCGACACCTTCTGGCATTTGCCGCAAGTTACCGATCTGGCACCGAGGGGCTGATGCTCAACCGATTTCAAGGCTGGCGCGAACGTGGCTGGTCGCCCGTTGACGCCTCAACTTATGCACAGGCCTGGCAACGTTTCGGCGGCAGCGTCGCGACTCATCCCATGGTCGTCGAGCGTCTGGCGGATCTGGCCAGCATCCCGGTGCGCTATCTGGCCTGGGAACAGCAGGGCGAACTCAAAGCCGCGATCCCGACCTGGGGCCGCGACCTGGCCTTGTCCAAGGACGTGCTCAAGCGCAACGGAAAAAAAGGCCTGTTCGATCTCGGCAACGCCGAACTGATCCTGCCGGCCGCCGCTGATGCCCAGGCACCGTTGCGCCATCGCGGGCGCTACCTGTCGGCGCTCAACGAGAACCGCTTCAGCGGCCTCAAGTTGCAGACCGAACAACTGGCCATGGCCCGAACTCCCGAAGAACTGTCGAAGAAGTTTCGCTACAACCAGCGCCGTGAACTGCGTCTGCTGGAAGAAGCGGGCGGCGTGGTGCGGCCGGTCAGCGATTTCTCCAGTGCCGAACTGGCCGCCATTTATTGCGACCTGTTCCAGCGTCGCTGGGGTTTCCCGGCCACTGGCGCTGCACGCATGGCCGATGTCATAGAGTTGTTGCGCGAACTGTTGATCGGCTCGGTGATCTTCCTCAACGACGCGCCGATTGCCATTCAATTGGTGTACCGCGTCGAAGCGCAGGAGTGGATCAGCGTCGAATACATCAATGGCGGCGTCGACCCTGAAACCCGTGAATTCAGCCCTGGCAGCGTCCTGAGTTTTCTCAATACGCAAAGTGCCTGGGAACACGCTCGGGCATTGAACAAGCCGCTGCGCTTTTCCTTCGGTCGCGCCGACCGTGAATACAAGGATCGCTGGTGCAATCCTGTGCCGGTCTTCACCGTATGAGTCAGCCCATGAGCCGCAAACAGCAACTGCTCAAGCGCCACCGGCGCAATAAGCGTATCAGCCTGTTGATCGCGCTGATCGTGTTGGTCGCCCTCGGCGTACTGGTGGCCTGGTGGTTGCCGCTGGTACTGGCAGTGGTTGGCTGGATCGCTCACGAAGCGTGGTTCGCCGATCATTTGTTCTATTCGCCGAAAGACGATTACCAATACAGCTTTGCGCCATTCACACCACAGCCAAAAGTGCATCTGAACGGTGAGCAATTGCGCCTCGACGAGGGCGTGATGCTGGTGGAGGATGCCACGCTGATCCTCGCCCTGAAGGTCAAAAGCAGCTTTCTGGGACGCTTCTTCGATCCTCGGGTCGAGTTGGTCGGCGGCACCCATCCCGATGTGCAGACGTTCGAACGTGGCGTCAACGGCCTGCGTTATCTGAATCTCAGCGGTCAGGCACAAGCCTTGTCGCAAGGTCTGCTGCGTCTGCGCGGGCGCTTTTGCCGGGTGTCCGGCGAGCCGGTGCTGTGGGCGCTGGAACAGCCGGACTACCGCCAGCAGCGGGTGATGGTCATCGCGCCGCACGCCGACGATGCCGAACTGGCCGCCTACGGTCTGTACAGCCAGGCCAAAGAAGCCTGGATCGTGACCCTGACCGCCGGCGAGATCGAAGCTGAACACTATCAACAGATGGGCTTGAACAAGGTCGAGGCGGCACGGCTCAAGGGTCGTCTGCGTGCCTGGGACAGCCTTGCCGTGCCGCGCTGGGCCGGCGTGCCGCAGGAACATTGCGTACAGCTCGGGTATTTCTGCCTGCAACTGGCGGCGATGCAGGCTGCGCCGAATCAGCCAGTGGGTTCGCGGGAAGCAGATCTGAGCGACACGCGGCTGTTCCGTCAGCTGAATCCGTTTGCCTTGCCCGGCGATGCCGACGGCGCGCCGACCTGGAACAATCTGCTGGCCGACCTGCGTGACGTGCTGTCCCGTGCGCGCCCGGATGTGATCGTGCTGCCGCATCCGTCGCTGGATCCGCATCCCGACCATATCTGCGCCCAAGAGGCGGTGCTGGAAGCCTTGCGCGGCCTCGACTGGCAACCGGTCCTGCTCGGCTATGCCAACCACTTGCACGACAACGACCGCTGGCCGATGGGCGACAGCGGGCAGGGCATTGCGCTGCCGCCGACGTTCGATGCGACTCTCGTGATGCAGCCGCTGTGCCTGCCGCTGTCGATCGAATTGCAACGGGACAAGGCCATGGCGCTGGGCATGATGCATGACCTGCAGCCACCGGCGCCGTTCAAGCGCCGCCTGCGCCGACTGTTTCAGCGACTGCTGGCCGGTCGGATGCGGTCGGTCTACGGCGAGAACGAATTTTTCAGAAAAGCGGTCAGGCGCCAGGAGCTGTTCTGGGTGCTGAAGCAGAGCGAAACAGGCGCGACGGGTTCGCAACGGGGAGAGTCATGAGTCAACGCGCAAAGGTTCTGCAGCTGCAGCCCGACTACAACGTCAAATCCCATGATTTCGCCGATCTCGCCGAACAGATCGTCAAGGCGCTGCCGACCGATCGTTACGAAGTGACTGCAGCCTTCCTGCGTGGCAAGCCAGGGCCGGGTGAGGCCGTCAGCCGTGCCGACCGTTCGGTGTATTTCGAGTTTTCCGACAAATCCCTCAAGGGCATGCGCCTGCGGGCGATGTGGCAGCTGTACAAGTTCTGCCGCCGGGAAAAGTTCGACGTGGTGATCTGCAACCGTTTCAAACCGGTGAACATGATGCTGACGCTCAACCGCTGGTTGAAAGTGCCACTGTGCATCGGCATTTCCCACGGTTTCGGCGAGTACGACCGCTTCTACCGTCGTCGCCAGACTCAACGCCTGATCGACCGACACTGGCGCTTCGTCGGCGTGTCGCCGGCGGTCAAACAGTATCTGCTGGACTGCGATTGCGGTTTTACCGACCAGAACACGTACGCGATCACCAACGCCATCGACATCGAACAGGCCGAAGGTTTGCAACACAGCCGCGAACGCGCGCGCGAATTGCTGGGCATCGACCCGAATGTGCGGCTGATCGGTGCGCTGGGGCGGCTGGTGTCGGTCAAGGGCCACACTTATCTGTTGCAGGCATTCGCCCAACTGAAAGACAAATACCCGAACACCCAGCTGGCCATCATCGGTGCCGGACGCCTGCAGGCGCCGCTGGCCGCCGAGATCGAACAGTTGGGCCTGAGCGGCCGGGCGCACCTGCTGGGTTTCAAGGAAAACGCCCTGCAATACGTGCGCGCGTTCGACATCTGGACCATGCCGTCGCTGGCCGAAGGCCTGGGCCTGGCCTTGCTGGAAGGCATGAGCGGGCATCTGCCGGTGATCGCCTCGAACGTGCCGGCCATGTTGCCGCTGATCGAAGGTGCCGGTGGCTTGTCGATCACGCCCAAGGACGTGCCAAGCCTGTTCGAGGCGCTGGACACCTACCTCGCGCTGTCGGATGACGAGCTCAAGGCCAAGGGCGAGCAGGCCTACCGCTATTTGCAGGAGCAGCACGACATCGAGGTCTTCCGCCAGGAATACCTGAACCTGATCGACTCCGGCCTGGAGCAGGCCCGCAAGGAACAGCCATGAGCGAAGAAAGAGCCATGAGCGAAGAAAGAGCCCTGAGCGAGCCCGCAGCCCTGAGCGGTGAGCAACCCCTCGTCACCGTCATCATCGCGTCCTATAACCACGGGCCGTACATCGAGGAAAGCATCCTCAGTGTCATCAACCAGAGTTACCAGAACATCGAGCTGCTGGTGGTTGACGACGGCTCGAAGGATGACAGCGTCGCGCGCATCCAGGCCTTGCAGGAAAAACACGGCTTCGATTTCCGGGTGCAGCAGAACCAGGGACTGACCAATACGCTAAATGGTGCGATCGCTCGGGCCAAAGGCAGCCTGATCGTACCGTTCGGCTCCGACGACATCATGTACCCGGACCGGATCGCCACCCAGGTCGCCTACATGGACGGCAAGCCGGAAGTGGGTATCTGCGCCGGCAACATCGAGTTGATGGACGCCGACGGCAACCTCTACCCGGAAAAGCGTCAGCGCCGCGATGTGCCGTTCCGTCGCCTGGATTTCGATGACATGTTTCTGGAGCGCAAGCCGTATCCGCCGGCACCGACCCTGATGATTCGCCGCGAGGCACTGGACAAGGTGGGCGGGTTCGACCCGACGATTCGTCTCGAAGATCTGTACATCGAGCTGAAAGTCACCCGCGCCGGGTATTTCATCGACGGCCTGAACGTGGTGATGGCGCGCTATCGCAAACACGCTACCAACTCCTACAAGAATCACCGTTTCATGATCGAGAACATTCTGCGCACCTACGCGTTGTTCAGCGATCATCCGCTGTACGACGAAGTGCGTTACAAGTCGCTCAATTCGATGTTCCTGAAAACCGCCAACCGTGACCGCAAACTGGCGCGGGAGCTACTGGCGCAGATTCCGCTCAAGGCCTGGAACAAGAAAACCTGGCGCGGGCTGGGCCGGTTGCTGTTTTCGCCGCTGGAAAAGGACTGAGCCATGGGCTGGCTTCAGCGCTGGCGCGAACGACGCGCCAAACGGGCGATTCGCAAGTTGCCGAAGATCGAACGCGGCGCGGCGCGGTTCGCGCAGGCTTACCCTGACTATGCCTTTGGCCGGGGCAGTTATGGTCTGCCGATCGTTCATGACTGGAAGGAAGGCTCGACGCTGAAGATCGGTGCCTACTGTTCGATTGCCGAAGGCGTGCAGATTTTTCTCGGGGGGCATCATCGAGCCGACTGGGTGACCACGTTTCCGTTTCCGGCGATGTTGCCGGAGGCGGCGCACATCGGTGAATACAGCGGCACCCATGGGGATGTGACGATCGGCAACGATGTCTGGCTGTGCTCCGACTGCACGATCCTTTCGGGCGTGACCATCGGGAGCGGTGCGATCATCGCGGCCGGTGCACTGGTCACGCGGGATGTCGAACCCTATGCGGTCATGGGCGGCAATCCGGCGAAGTTCCTGCGTTGGCGGTTTCCCGAAGAACAGCGCCAGCAGCTGTTGCAGAGCGCCTGGTGGGACTGGTCGGAAGCCGAGCTGCGGGGGCTGGTCGATACGCTGTGCAGCAGTGACATCGAAGCCTTCCTGAATTACGCCCGCCAGCGTCGGTCGACGTAGCCGCTCAGCGTTCCTGAACGGCTTTCTCGGCCAGCTTCTTCGGGTTTTGCCGGTTTTGGCGTAACCACTGCAGGAATTTCCTGCCCGCGTCGATGCCCGGTTTTTCGATGTACAGAAAGGTCAGGCTGGCGATGACGATCAGCAGGCAACTGCACACGGCCATCAACAACAGATAGAGCATCGGATTCTGCGGGTTGAAGGGGACCAGATGCGGCAGTTGCTGCGCCATTATCCAGAGCACGTAACCATGCAGCAGATACGTGCTGTAACTGACTTCTCCCAGCCATCGGACACTGCGCAGGCGCAGGGCGCCAAACAGCGGGTTGCCCGATGCGACGATCACGAAAAACACCGTCAGCAGCAATAACGGCATCAGGTTGAAAGCGCGTTTGTACAGCGTCATCACCAGAACCAGAGCCAGCAGGGCAATCACCGTGGCGATGCCTGTCCGGCCCCATGCAGCCAGTTGTGGTCGACGGACCCAGTAAGCGGCTGCGATCCCCCCGAGAAAACTCGCCAGAAAGTGCTTCTTCAGCGAATGCTCCCAACCGACCACCTGGTAGAGGGTGTAGATCCCGATCAGGCACAGCACCACTTGCAGCCAGTGTCCGCGGTAGATGAACACCAGCCCCAGCAGCGGCAGTGCCAGATAGAAAAACACTTCATAAGCCAGCGTCCAGGTCACGTTGGAAATCAGCATTCCGCTCTGGGGGTACTGATTGATATCGGGCCGGTCGAACGTCAACCAGGCCAGCACCTGTCCGACCAGCTGTGGGCCGGAGTCCTTCAGCGCCCAGTCTTGCAGGTAGAACACCGTGACAAACACGATCAGCATCAGCGGCAGGTACAGGGGGTAAAGCCTGAATACCCGTGATACGGCAAAGGCCTGCCAGTCGTGGTCGCGGCCCTGTTTGAGCAGACGGCTCCAGAACAGGAAGCCGGTGATCATGAAAAACAGTGCCACGCTGGCCTGGCCTAGCTGGGAGTAGAAGTTGCTCGGTGGAAAATCGATCACGCCTGTGCGCAGGTAAAACCAGGTAATGATGGCGTGATGAATGAACACGCCAAAAGCCAGGTAACCGCGCAACCCGTCAATGCTGCCGTAGCGGCTTTCGCCGGTATGCCGCACATGCGAAGCCGCCTTGGGAAGCAAGCGCAGCAGCAGGGCCGAAGTCGCGATGGCGAGCAGATACGCTATCGCGGCATAGACTGGGTTTGTATCCGTCATGATCAATGTGCCCGGACCGGGCGACCTCCCTGTTGCACCTGTCGGTGCAGATTGTCGACCGCTGCCCTGGAGGCCGTCACCGAGTAACCCTGGAGCAGGGCATCGAAGTGATCCTCGAACAGCCAGCGCTTGTCTTCCGTGTAGCGCTGCATGTGACGCAAATTGCGCTGGCGCAATGAAAGGCTCAGGGGCGATGGATAGATGCGCAGATCGGCCAGGTCGATCAATCCGAACTCGCCATCCTCCAGCACCAGCACATTGCCCAGGTGCAGCGAGCGGAAATACACGCCCTGTTCATGCAGTTGGGCCATGAACTTGCCAAAGCGTTCCACCAGCGCCTGGCGCACCGCAGGCGCCGTGATGCCTTGCAATACCTGGCGCAGGGTGTGGCCTGGCAAGGGGGCGTAGTGTACGGCGCTGCTGCCGTCGTCGAGACGATACAGGCCGATTGTCCGTGGAGTCGGGATGCCTGCCATGCGCAGTTGTTCGCTGTTGACGGCAAACCGCTCGGAGTAAGGGTTGAAGCTGCCGGAGGTGTACCAGCGGCGACGGCGGAAAAGCTTCAGAAAGCTGCCGTCCTCCAGGCGCAGAACCTTGGGTCCCAGACCATCCTCTTCGATGACCTGTGCGTTACGGCTCAGTTGCTGCATGTCTGAGGTCGAGCGCTTTTCCACGGGCCTGTCCAGCAGGCGGCGGGCGCGCTGATTGATGCTCAGCGCGGCGATCAGCGCCAGCGGAATCCACAGCAGGAACCAGTGCTCCTTGGGCCGCGAGAGAATGCCGCCACCCTCGGTCAGGCCTGCACCGATGCCGAACACCAGCCAGGTCGAGGCGATGATCAGCAGCGGCTGTACCCGCTGGCGCCAACTGCTCAGCAGCCCCCAGGCAATAAAGAACAACCAGGGCAGCAGGCCCAGCAGGCCGACGTAATAGAGCACGCCCAGTACGAAGCTGTGCGGTTCCTGGAAGTTGTATCCGACACCGGGATCAATGGCCAGGTTGGCGTTGTAGCCATGGCCGATCCACGGATGGTCCGAAATCTTGTTCAAGGCCAGTAGCCAGATTTCGAAGCGATAGGAATCGCCCCGCTCGATGATCATTTGCGAAAACACGCTGATGACCGCCGCGCCGCTGGCGGCAAGAGTCCCCAGCAGCAACAGGGAGCGCCGGTTCCAGCAGATGAAGCTCAGCCAGAGGGCGGCGGCGGTCAAGGCCACCAGCGGGGTTCTGGAACCGGTGCCGATCACCGCCGTGAACATGATCGCCATTGCAGGCAGACTGAGCCAAAGCAGTTGGCGACGCTTGCAGGTCATGCTGACGCTGAGCCAGTAGGCACAGAAAAAGCCGAACAGGTGGGAGCTGAGCAGCGGGTTGTCAAAGGCTCCGCCGCCGATCAGGCGCATGCCGGGTTCATAGGTGCGGGCAAACTGGAGCAGGAAACCGGTGGTGGCAATCAGCGCGACCAGAGCTGCCGCGAACAGCAGCGGCTGGAGGATGTCACTGCGGTATCGCACCAGCAGGTAGCAGCCGGCAAACAGCAGCAACGTATGCAAGGGCGGCTTGAACATGCCGCCGATCGGTTCACCCCCCGGACCCCAGCAGAGACTGAGCAGCGCCCAGGTGACGAACAGCAGCAGTGCAATGATCAGCGGTTCTTGCAGCAGCTCTTTGAAGTCGCGGGGGCGCAGGCAGATGGCGATCAGCGTGGGAATGCTGAACAGGCCGTAAAACAGCTTGTGATGAAGACTGCGACCCGGCAGGAAGAACAGCGCACACAAAAGCAGGAAGTAGCCGACGGGGAGAATCCACAGGCTGATGAAATCGAAAATCCGATTGGACGTGCTGAAGCCGCGAAGTTGCATGCTGTGAGATTCAATCCTGAAGTTGATCGGCCATTTCGTTGATGGCTATTTGATGCTGAAAAAGATGCCTAACAATAACAGCCTTTGCCCGATTGCCAGAACCCTGAAGAAGCTGTGCTAAAGTCAGCGTCCTTTTTATCGACTTTCGCGTGATATGACCGAATCCAGTCCCGCCGCAAGCCCTTCGAGCTTGAAAATCTACTTCCGCCTGCTCGGCTATGTCCGGCCGTACATCAGTCTGTTCCTGATCAGCATCGTCGGTTTTCTGATTTTTGCCTCGACGCAGCCGATGCTCGGCTACATCCTCAAGTACTTTGTCGACGGCCTGTCCAATCCCGAGGCGGTGCTGTTTCCCACCGTGCCTTACCTGCGCGACCTGCAATTGTTGCAGGCCGTACCGCTGCTGATCATCCTGATCGCCGCGTGGCAGGGCCTGGGATCTTATCTGGGCAACTATTTCCTGGCCAAGGTTTCCCTGGGCCTGGTGCATGACCTGCGGGTGCAGTTGTTCAACAACCTGCTGGTCCTGCCCAACCGTTACTTCGACAAGCATAACTCCGGTCACCTGATTTCGCGTATCACCTTCAACGTCACCATGGTCACGGGGGCGGCGACAGATGCGATCAAGGTCGTAATCCGTGAAGGCATGACGGTGATCTTCCTGTTTGCTTCCCTGCTGTTCATGAACTGGAAGCTGACGCTGGTGATGGTCGCGATCCTGCCGCTGATCGCCGTGATGGTGCGCACCGCGAGCAAGAAATTCCGCAAGCAGAGCAAGAAAATCCAGCTGGCCATGGGCGATGTCACCCACGTGGCGTCGGAAACCATCCAAGGCTATCGCGTGGTGCGCAGCTTCGGCGGCGAAACCTACGAGGAGAAGCGATTCCTCGACGCCAGCCAGAGCAACACCGACAAGCAACTGCGCATGACCCGCACCGGCGCGATCTACACGCCGATGCTGCAACTGGTGATCTACAGCGCCATGGCGGTACTGATGTTCCTGGTGCTGTTCCTGCGCGGCGACGCGTCGGCGGGCGACATGGTGGCCTATATCACCCTGGCCGGCCTGCTGCCCAAGCCGATCCGCCAGTTGTCCGAAGTCAGTTCGACCATCCAGAAAGGCGTGGCCGGTGCCGAAAGCATTTTCGAGCAGCTGGACGTCGAACCGGAAGTCGATACCGGCACGGTCGAGCGCGATTCGGTCAGCGGTCGCCTCGATGTGCGCAACCTGAGCTTCACCTACCCGGGTACCGACCGTCAGGTGCTCGACGACATCAGCTTCTCGGTCGAGCCGGGGCAGATGGTGGCGCTGGTGGGGCGTTCGGGCAGCGGCAAGTCGACCCTGGCCAACCTGATCCCGCGCTTCTATCACCACGACAAGGGCGAGATCCTGATCGACGGCGTGGAAGTGGAGCAATACAAGCTGCTCAACCTGCGCCGGCACATTGCCCAGGTGACCCAGCACGTCACGCTGTTCAGCGACACCGTGGCCAACAACATTGCCTATGGCGATCTGGCCGGGGCGCCGCGTGAAGACATCGAGAAAGCCGCGCGTGATGCCTACGCGATGGACTTCATTTCGCAACTGCCCGAAGGCCTGGACACTCAGGTCGGCGAAAACGGCGTGCTGCTCTCCGGCGGTCAGCGCCAGCGTCTGGCGATTGCCCGGGCCTTGCTCAAGAATGCGCCGTTGCTGATTCTCGACGAGGCCACCTCGGCCCTCGACACCGAATCCGAGCGGCATATCCAGGCTGCTCTGGATCAAGTGATGAAGGGCCGCACCACGCTGGTGATCGCCCACCGTCTGTCGACCATCGAGAAGGCCGACCTGATTCTGGTCATGGATCAGGGCCGGATCGTCGAGCGCGGTACTCACGATACCCTGCTGGCGCAGAACGGTTACTACGCGCGTCTCAACGCCATGGGCCTCGACGCCCCGGCCGAAGACATCGCCTGATCCCGCCACGAAAACGCCGGGCGCGCAATGCGCCCGGCGATTTGTATCCAGACCTTTACCCTTCTTGACCAAACCGGCATAAAACCCGGCACCGCGCTTGTTAAGGTTCCTGAACGAACTCTGACTTTCATCGAGGGGGCCATCCCCGTCGCGCGGGTACTCTCATGTTGCAACGCTATCTGTGGAAACTGCTGCCCAAGCCGCAGCGGGCCTTTCTGCTGGGGCGCCTGTCGGTGGTCGACCGGCAAGTGGTGAACAAGTCGATGTCGGCCAATCTGGCCTTCCCCGCCGCTTTCGAACAGCGTGACTGCCTGTTTATCCACGTACCGAAGTGCGCCGGCAGCAGTCTGTGTGCGGCGATGTTCGACGGCTGGCGTCCCGGACACCTGCCGTTGTACTGGTACGAAGAGCAATTTCCCGAGCAATATGCCGCCGCCTACAAATTCGCCTTTGTCCGCGACCCGCTGGAGCGCGCCTATTCGGCTTATGCCTTCTTGCATGGCAACACCTTGAGCGGGCGTGATCACGCCGCACAGCAGATGGTTCGTCAGTATCGGGATTTCGACGACTTCGTCGCACGCTGGCTGCACCCGGAGACGATTTCGCGACAACTGCATTTTGCCGCACAGACCGACTTCCTTATCGATTCACTGGGTCATCTGGCGCTGGACTTCATCGGTTACCAGGAACATCTGGAGCAGGATTTCAAGCAGGTCTGTGACCGCTTGGGGATTGTGTGTCAGTTACCGCACGTCAACAGCTCCCGGCAGCGTCAACCGCTGAAGGCCCGGGAGTTCTGCTCGGCGCGAACCCGTCGCCTGGTGCGTCGGGCCTATCAGCGCGACTACGAGTTGCTCGGTTATGAATGAGGCGCTGCACAGTCTGGCGACAGTTCCCGCCATCAGCCCCTACAGCCTTGCGTTGTCTCGTCAGGCCCGAGCCGGCCTCAAGGGCCAGCGGCCGCGCTGCCTGTGGCTGACCGGGTTGTCCGGGGCCGGCAAGTCGACCCTGGCCAACTCGCTGGAGCTGCACCTGCATCAGTTCGGGCTGCACACCTTCCTGCTCGATGGCGACAACGTGCGCAATGGCTTGTGCCGGGATCTGGGCATGGACGACGCCTGTCGTCGGGAAAATATCCGACGCATGGCCGAAGTCGCCCGGCTGATGGTCGATGCCGGCCTGATCGTCATCGTCGCGGCGATTTCACCGTTCCGTGCCGAACGGGAAGCCGCGCGGCAACTGTTTGCCGAGGGCGACTTCATCGAAGTGCATGTGAGCACTTCGCTCACGGTGTGCGAGCGCCGGGATCCGAAAGGTTTGTATCAGGCGGTGCGCCAGGGCCGTATCCAGCATTTCACTGGCATCGACAGCCCTTACGAGGCGCCGTTGGCGGCGGAATGCCGGATCGACACTGAAGCGGTCGAACCGAGCGAGGCCTGCGAGCGGTTGGCGGCTTTTCTGCTTAAAAAATGAGCAAAAAAGCCAGCTGTTTCATCCTGTTGCAGCCGCCGCACAAGCCTTCGCCAACCCTGTGTTAATATCGCGCCCCTGTTCATTTTGTATGTGGGTTGCTCCATGAAGTTGTCCATGCCGCGATTCGATCAAGCCCCTGTCTTGGTGGTCGGCGATGTCATGCTCGACCGTTACTGGCATGGTGGTACCTCACGGATTTCCCCTGAGGCACCGGTTCCTGTCGTTAAAGTCGAGCAAATCGAAGACCGCCCGGGCGGTGCCGCCAACGTTGCCTTGAACATTGCCGCGCTGGGTGCGCCGGCGTCGCTGGTCGGTGTGACCGGTGACGACGAAGCCGCCGACAGCCTGAGCAACAGCCTCAAGGGCGCGGGCGTGCGGGCCATGTTCCAGCGCATCGCGCACCAGCCGACCATCGTCAAGCTGCGGGTCATGAGCCGGCACCAGCAATTGCTGCGTATCGACTTCGAAGAACCGTTCGCCACCGACGCACTGGCCCTCGGCGCGCAAGTCGACGATCTGCTCGAAGGGATCAAGGTGCTGGTGCTGTCCGACTACGGCAAAGGTGCCCTGAAAAACCATCAGGCGCTGATCCAGGCCGCGCGTGCCAAAGGCATTCCGGTGCTGGCCGACCCGAAGGGCAAGGATTTCTCGATCTACCGTGGCGCGAGCCTGATCACTCCGAACCTCAGCGAGTTCGAAGCCATCGTCGGCGGTTGCACCGATGAGCACGAGCTGGTGACCAAGGGCGCGACGCTGATGCACGACCTGGATCTCGGCGCATTGCTGGTGACCCGTGGCGAACACGGCATGACCCTGCTGCGTCCGGATCATCCGGCGCTGCACCTGCCGGCCCGGGCCCGTGAAGTGTTCGACGTGACCGGTGCCGGCGACACAGTGATTTCCACCCTGGCGGCTGCGATTGCCGCTGGCGAAGAACTGCCGCACGCGGTGGCGCTGGCCAATCTGGCGGCGGGTATCGTGGTCGGCAAGTTGGGTACGGCGGCGATCAGCGCCCCGGAGCTGCGTCGTGCCATTCAGCGTGAAGAAGGTTCCGAGCGTGGCGTGCTGGGTCTGGAGCAACTGCTGCTGGCAGTCGCCGATGCCCGTGCGCACAACGAGCGGATCGTGTTCACCAACGGCTGCTTCGACATCCTGCATGCCGGTCACGTGACCTACCTCGAGCAGGCGCGGGCCCAAGGCGATCGCCTGATCGTCGCGATCAACGATGACGCCTCGGTCAGCCGCCTGAAAGGGCCGGGCCGTCCGATCAACAGCGTTGATCGACGCATGGCGGTTCTCGCCGGCCTCGGCGCGGTGGACTGGGTGATCAGCTTCGCTGAGGGCACCCCGGAAAACCTGCTGCGCGAGGTCAAGCCGGACGTGCTGGTGAAGGGCGGCGACTATGGCATCGACCAGGTTGTCGGCGCGGATATCGTCAAAGCCTATGGCGGCACCGTTAAAGTGCTGGGGCTGGTGGAAAACAGCTCGACCACGGCGATTGTGGAAAAAATCCGCAAATCCGAGTGATGCAAACATAAAGACCGCGCCTGTGATGACTCTCCGGAGTCACTCGCAGGCGCGGTCTTTTGCCGTTCAGGAATTCACTTTCTTGCGCGGCACGATCTTCTTCAGCAGCTGCTTCGCCTTGCCGCGCAACCGCGCCAGCCCTGTGTCCTTGGGCGGCGGCGTCAAACCCTGCTGGCGCAGCCAGTCCTTCCAGCGAATACGCTCGTCGCGCACCAGCCAGCCGTCCTGCCGGGCGAAACTTTCCGCCAGGTACAGACCGCGAGTGCCCGCCGGGTACAACTGACCTTTCTTCAGCGTGTACAGCTCGGGCAGCGGTTCGCCGTCTTCCAATGGCATCAAGTACAGATCGGGGCGTTTGCGGTCGAGCCGGGCGACCAGTTGATCGCCTTCCAGCCGTTCATCGACATGGAACAGGCTCAGATTTTTGGCTTCCTTGGGCACGTCCAGTCGCAGGTCGTAGATCAATTGCAGCGACGCGGTCGGCAAGTGCACATAGGCCCTCGGCCGTTCGAGCAATTGCAGATTGGCGCAACGCACCGGCCGGGCCGAACCGGACAGCGGCGTCAGGCGAAAGGGCAGAGCCTCGCGATAATGCAGCGCCGATGCATACGGCGCCGGCAGCCAGGTGTCATTGAAGCGCCCGCCGAGCCAGCCTTCCGGGGTTTCCAGCAGGCATTCTTCGGCGATCTCCTGGATCGCCGTGTGCAGCGGGATATTCAGTTCATGGGCCGGCACGTAGCCGGAAATCAGCTTGAGCACGACATCGCCGCGATCCTGCCGGCGCTGGCGCACCAGCACCCAGTAATCGCGATTCTGCCAGTGCAGGGTCAGACGCACCGAGACGCCGAGGTTGGCCAACTCCAGCGCAAAGCGCTCGGCGTCGGCCACGCTGACCGGTTTGCGCCGTTGCAGGGTCTGGGCGAAATTCAGCGGCATGCCGACGCTCTGGTAGGTCAGGCCTTCCGGCGTGGCTTCGACGAACAGCGGCAGCGTCTTGAAGTTGCTCGGGTTCTTTCTGATGAGCGTACGCGGCATGTCGGCTCCTGCTTAAGGCCGCGAGGCGGCGTCAGTGACCACGAAGGACCTGGGCAACGGTCGCAACGTTATGGGCGAGGTGCAGCGGATTGATGGTCCCGACAATGGCGCTGGCCACGCCGGGTTGGGCGAACAGCAACTCGAAGCTGGCGCGCACCGGATCCACGCCGGGACTCAGGCACACATGACCGCTGGCCAAGGCTTTCTTCACCAGAATGGCTTTGCCGTGGGCAGCAGCATAGTCAATGACCGCCTTCTCGTTTTGTTCGTTCAGATTGTAGGTGACCATCGCGCAGTCGCCTTGCTCCAGTGCTTTGAGGCCGCCGTCGACGGTTTTGCCGGAGAAGCCGAAGCCGCGAATCTTGCCCTCGGCCTTCAATGCCGCGAGGGTTGCGTAGACTTCGCTGTCGTTGAGAATCGCCAAGTCGTTGCCATCGGAGTGCACCAGCACCAGGTCGATAAAATCCGTTTCCAGACGTTGCAGGCTGCGCTCCACCGACATCCGCGTGTGAGCGGCGCTGAAATCGTGGGTCGATTGGCCGTCGACAAATTCTTCGCCGACCTTGCTGACGATTACCCAGTCCTTACGCTCGCCGCGCAGCAACGGCCCGAGGCGTTCTTCGCTGCGGCCATAGGCCGGGGCGGTGTCAATCAGGTTGATGCCCAGCTCCCGCGCCTGCTTGAGCAGCATGCGCGCGGCGTCGTCGTCGGGGATCTGGAAGCCGTTGGGGTATTTCACGCCCTGGTCGCGGCCGAGTTTGACGGTACCCAAACCCAGCGGCGAAACCAGCAGGCCGGTGCTGCCCAGCGGGCGATGCAGATCGTGCAGGGTCGGCAGGCTCATGGCAGCAATTGCTCCCAGGCGGGAACGCCCATCGGTGGTTTTGGCAATTCTGGCAGCGGGGCAGGGCGGCTTGGCTGGATGCCGTCGCGTTCGAGGGACGCGATCACGCGGTCAGCGAAATCCGGAGCCAGGGCCAGTTTGGTTGGCCAGCCGACCAGCAGGCGACCTTCTTCAGCGAGGAAGGCGTTGTCTGGACGGGTAAGACCGGTTTGCAGCGGTTCGGCGCGATCGACGCGCAGGGTCGCCCATTGCACGGTGCTCAGGTCGATCCATGGCAACAACTGGCCAAGTTCTTTTTTAGCGGTGGCGATCTGTTCGGCCGGCTCACGGGCCACGCCTTCGGACTCGGCAATGTCGCCGCCCAGATACCAGACCCACTGACCGTCGGCGGCCGGGTGAGTGGTCACGGTAATGCGCGGTTTGGTGCCGCCACCGAGGCAGTGCGCGTACAGCGGCTTCAGGCCCGGCCCCTTGGCGATGATCATGTGCAGCGGTCGGCGTTGCATGGCCGGATGAGTCAGGCCCAAAGCAGTCAGCAGATCGGCAGTACCGGCACCGGCACTGAGCACGATGCGCTGGGCGCGGATCTCGCGGCCATCGACTTTCAGGCCAACCAGCACGCCACTTTCCAGCAACGGCTCGATGGTCTGGCCGGCGAGCAGACCGTCGCCCGACAGGTCGGCCAGGCGCTGGATCAGGCTCGGCACGTCGATCACCAGTTCGGCGAGACGGTAGACCTTGCCCTTGAAGCGTTTGTCTTGCAGGGCCGGCGGCAGTTGATCGCCCTTGACCTGATCGACCCGACCACGCACCGCTTTGCTGGCGAAGAAGCTGGTGAGGTTGCCGGCCAGGGTGCCCGGCGACCACAGGTAATGGGCCTCGGACAGCAGGCGCACGCCGGTCAGATCCAGTTCGCCGTTACCGGCCAGGGCTTCACGCCAGCGACGCGGCATGTCGGCGATGGCTTCCGAGGCGCCGGTCAGCGCACCGTGCAGCGCGTACTTGGCGCCGCCGTGGATGATGCCCTGGGACTTCACGCTCTGCCCGCCGCCGAGGCTGGCGCTTTCCACCAGTACGGTCGAGAAACCCTGGCGACGCAGGCGCGCGTTCAGCCAGAGACCGGCGACACCCGCGCCGACAATCAGCACGTCGGTGGAAATTGGAGATGGCATGCAACGACCTCAGTGTTCAAGACGAGGGCGCAGTATACAGACTCGGGGAAAAGGGGATTTGTTGCTGATCAACAGAGGGAATGCTTGAGCCCTTACAGGAGCGAGTGCCTGCAAGGGCTCATGTCGGAATCAATGGCCGGCGGTTTTCGAGAACAGCTGAATCACCACCACGCCGAGCACGATCAGCGCCATCCCGAGCATCGCCGGGATATCCAGTTTCTGCCCATAGATGAACAGCGCCGCGACGCTGACCATCACGATGCCCATGCCGGCCCACACCGCGTAGGCCACGCCCACCGGCACGCTGCGTACCACCAGGGTCAGCATCCAGAACGCAATGGCGTAGCCGACGATGACCAGTACCAGTGGCAAAGGCGTGCTGAAACCTTTGACGGCTTTCATCGAAACGGTCGCGATCACTTCGGCACAGATGGCGATGGCCAGGTAGACGTAAGCGTTCATGTTCAAATCCTCGTGTGAAGCGTTGCTTTCTGAGGCGGCATTCTAGTGACTCTCCAGATGGGGTAAAGTCATTACCTATCTGTTTACAAGATGGGTTGGCCGATGAGCATGCAGTGGAATCTGGAGCAGTTGCGGGTGTTCGTCGCGGTGGCCGAACAGCGTTCGTTTTCCGCCGTTGCGCGGCAGCAACGCAAGGCGCAGTCGGCGATCAGCAGCGCGATTGCCATGCTGGAAGACGACCTCGGTGTCAGTCTGTTCGAGCGTAGCAGCGGACGCCAGCCGAGTCTTACCGAAGCAGGCGAAGCGTTGCTTGAAGAGGCGCGAGAAGTGCTGCGCCAGTGCGAGCGCCTGAACGGTCGGGCCGTGGCCATGATGCGCGGGCAGGAAGCGCAACTGCGGGTGGCCCAGGACGAGGCGATGCCCTATCAGGCCCTGGTGGAAAGCTTCGGCGCACTGGCCGAGCAGTTTCCCAGTCTTGAAGTCCAGTTGACCAGCGCCGCCCAGGGCGAGGTTTCACGCAAACTGGTGGAGCGCCGGGCCGATCTCGGGTTGCTGTTCTATCACGACGAAATCCCCGAAGCGCTGGAGCGCCGGGTGCTGGGCAGTGTGGAAATGGTCACGGTCTGTGGCGTCAATCACCCGCTTGCAGCGCAGCCACGGGTCAACTGCCAGCAGCTTGCTCAGCATCGGCAACTGCTGATGTCGACTCAGACCAGCGTCTACCCCGGCAGTGAACCTGCCAGTCCGCAGGTCTGGCGCGCCGACAGCTTCTACGTGATGGCCGAATGGCTGGTGCGTGACCTCGGCTGGGCCTGGCTGCCGCGCCACGTGGTGCAGTACTCGGCCTATCAGGGCCTGATGGTGGAACTCGACAGCGAATGGACACCGCCGGCACTGGTGGTGGAGCTGGTCTGGCGCCGCGACGAACCGCTGGGGCCGGCCGCCCGCTGGCTGGCGGAGCGATTTGCCATACACCTGCGGGCGATCGGCGGCAAAAGCCGATAAACTCCGCCGCCATGAATAGAACTCTCTACACCGCGCTGTTTTACCTGGGGCTGCCATTGGTGGCGATTCGGCTGTGGCTGCGCTCGCGCAAGGCTCCGGCGTATGCCAAGCGGATTGGCGAACGATTCTCCTACGGCATGCCGACTCTGCAGCCCGGAGGTATCTGGGTTCACGCCGTGTCGGTGGGCGAAAGCATCGCCGCCGCGCCGATGATCCGCGCACTGCTGCAACGTTATCCGACGCTTCCGATCACCGTGACCTGCATGACGCCGACCGGTTCGGAACGCATTCACGCGCTGTTCGCCAACGAACCGCGCATCCAGCATTGCTACCTGCCTTACGACTTGCCCTGCGCGGCGGCGCGTTTTCTGGATCGCGTGCAGCCGAAACTGGCGGTGATCATGGAAACCGAACTGTGGCCCAACCACATTCACCAATGCGCCAAACGCGGGATCCCGGTGGCGCTGGCCAACGGGCGCCTGTCCGAACGTTCGGCCAAAGGCTATGGCCGGTTCAGCAAACTGACCGCGCCGATGCTCGCCGAGATGAGCCTGTTCGCCGTGCAAACCGAAGCCGAAGCCCAGCGCTTCCGCGATCTCGGGGCGCGTGCGGAGACAGTCGAAGTCACTGGCTCGATCAAGTTCGACCTGACAATCGACCCGCAACTGCTGAAGCGTGCCCATGAATTGCGCGGTCAATGGCAGGCGCTGGAGCGTCCGGTGTGGATCGCCGCCAGTACCCATGAAGGCGAAGACGAGGTGGTGCTGAACGCTCACCGTCGTTTGCTGGCCAACCATCCCGATGCGTTGCTGATTCTGGTACCGCGCCATCCGGAGCGTTTCAACTCGGTGTTCGAACTCTGCCAACGTGAAGGTTTCGCCACGGTACGTCGTTCGACCGGCGCGAGTGTCGATGCGCAGACTTCGGTGCTGCTCGGCGACACCATGGGCGAGTTGCTGTTTCTCTATGCGCTGGCCGACAGCGCGTTTGTCGGCGGCAGCCTCGTGCCCAACGGCGGACACAATCTGCTTGAGCCGGCAGCGCTGGCGAAACCGGTGATCAGCGGCCCGCACCTGTTCAACTTCCTCGACATCGCCGCGCAACTGCGCAGTGCCGGGGCGTTGGCCGAGGTGGATGACGCCGAAGGTCTGGCGACTGAAGTGCAGCGCCTGTTCGAACTGCCCCGCGACGCACAGCGCATGGCAGAAGCCGGGCTGAGCGTGATGCGCCGCAATCAGGGCGCGTTGCAGCGCTTGCTCGATGGCCTGGGAAGGTTGATCGACCGCCCATAAAAAAACGCAGCCTCAGGGCTGCGTTTTTTGTTTAAGGCCGGGCCTTGAGCTGGGCTTCCGCAGCCTTGGCCAGATCCGGCGGCAGGAAATCCTTGTCCGGGTTGTAGTCGGCTTTCAGATAACGCGTCAGATCCTGCAAGTCGCCCGGGTTCAACGTCCCCGCCGCCTGCTTCAAACGCAGATTGTCGAGGATGTAGTCGTAGCGGGTGTTGTTGTAGTTGCGCACCGAGGTGTAGAGCTGACGCTGGGCATCGAGCACATCGACGATGTTGCGCGTCCCCACCTGGTAACCGATTTCCGTGGCTTCCACTGCGCTCTGGTTGGAGATGATCGACTGGCGGCGTGCCTGTACCTGCTCGACGTCGGTGTTCACCGCGCGGTGCAGGTTGCGGGTGTTCTCGACGATCTGCCGGCGCAGGCCTTCACGTTGCTGTTCGGTCTGATCCAGTTGCGCGTAAGACTGGCGCACTTGGGAACTGGTCAGCCCGCCGCTGTAGATCGGGATGTTCACCTGCAACGCCAGGGTGCGTTGTTCGACGTTGCCGCCATACGGCGTGCCGAAAGCATTCGGGTTGCTGAAGCCAAACGAATCGTTGTCGCCTTTCTCGTACTTCGCCACGGCGTCGAGGGTCGGCAGGTGGCCGGCCTTGCGCTGTTTCAAGGTCTGTTCGGCGGAGCTGACCGCGTAGTTGCTGGCCAGCAGATTGAGGTTCTGTTTCGCGGCGGTATCGACCCAGGCCTTGGCGTCGTTCGGCGCCGGCGGCAGGATCGGCAACGTGTGGACGATGCCCTGGATCGAGTTGTACTGGCGGTTGGTCAGGGTGATCAGCGCTTCGAACGCATCATCCACCTGACGCTGGGCGACGATCCGGTTGGCGCGCGCGGTGTCGTAACTGGCTTGCGATTGCAGCACGTCGGTCTTGTCCGACAGGCCCACATCGAAGCGCTCGTTGGACTGGTCGAGCTGGCGCTTGAACGCGGCTTCCTCGGCCTTGGTCGAGGCCAGGTTGTCCTGGCTGCGCAGCACGTTGAAGTAGCTTTCGGCGGTCTGCAGGATCAGGTTCTGTTCGGTGGCCGAGAGTTGCAGCGCGGCCTGCTCGTTGACGTCCTTGGCGGCCTGGTACTGGAACCAGCGATCGGCGCGGAACAGCGGCTGCGCCAGGGTCGCCTGATACGACTGGGCGCTACGGTTGGCAACAGCCGACGGCTGATCGATGTCGGTGCGGACATTGGCGACCTGGGCGCCGCCGGACAGGTTCGGCAGCAGCCCGGCGCGGGCCTGGGGCACGACTTCTTTCTGCGCGCCGTACTGGGCGCGGGCGGCGGCCAGGTCGGCGTTGTTGTCGACCGCTTCCTGATAGACGCTGACCAGATCCGTCTTGGTCGATAAAGGCGCTTCTGCTGCCCAGACCGTTGCGGTGGACGCACAAGACACGGCGACAGCCAGTGAAAGTTTGCGCAGCATGAGGCGATCCCTAGCATGAATATTATGGAAATAATCCGGGCGCCAAAGGTAAGGCGCGGCCCATGCAGCGTCAAGGCGCAGCATGGCGTAGCGAGTGTAGTTGCGCAGGCGGCAGGCAACAATCTGCCAATTGCGCCATTCATCATGGTGTTTACAGCGGTGTTGGCGTTCTTTGCCGGTTGTGTCTAGACTGGCCGGGTTCTTGTCGGGGTGCCTTGCTATGAGGCTGAGATCGAATAATTTCGGATCCCGTTGAACCTGATCAGGTTAGCGCCTGCGTAGGGAACAAGATTTCTCGTCACCCGGCGAGTCCTCTTGTGCTTCGTCCGGGATATTGTTCGACAATCGAACGCTCGACGACGATGCACAGCACCAGTCCTGGTGCGTCCGTGCCTTTCAGGTTCTGCTCCGACAATCCACTGCCTGGATGCTGTCTGGAGAGCCCGTGATGACTACAAAATCTAAAAACGCGATCAACCTGAGTGACTCGGCCAAGGTCGACGAACAGTCGGTTCAACCGTTCACCCGTTCGCAAAAAGTCTACGTTCAGGGCTCCCGCCCGGACATCCGCGTGCCGATGCGCGAAATCACCCTCGATGTGACCCCGACCGATTTCGGCGGCGAAATCAACGCGCCGGTCACCGTCTACGACACCTCGGGCCCGTACACCGATCCGAACGTGGTGATCGACGTGCGCAAAGGGCTGGGCGACGTGCGTTCAGCGTGGATCGACGACCGTGGCGACACCGAACGCCTGCCGGGCCTGAGCTCGAATTTCGGCCAGGAGCGCCTGGCCGATCCGGAGCTGACCAAGCTGCGTTTCGCTCACGTCAACAACCCGCGCCGCGCCAAGGCCGGGGCCAACGTCAGCCAGATGCACTACGCGCGCAAAGGCATCATCACTGCCGAGATGGAATACGTCGCCATCCGCGAAAACATGAAGCTGCAAGAGGCCCGCGCCGCCGGCCTGCTGAACCAGCAACACGCCGGCCACAGTTTTGGCGCGAGCATCCCGAAAGAAATCACCCCTGAGTTCGTGCGCGAAGAAATCGCCCGTGGCCGCGCGATCATTCCGGCCAACATCAACCACGTCGAACTGGAACCGATGATCATCGGCCGTAACTTCCTGGTGAAGATCAACGGCAACATCGGCAACAGCGCGCTGGGTTCGTCCATCGAAGAAGAAGTGGCGAAACTGACCTGGGGCATTCGCTGGGGCTCGGATACCGTGATGGACTTGTCCACCGGCAAGCACATCCACGAAACCCGCGAGTGGATCATCCGTAACTCGCCAGTGCCGATCGGCACCGTGCCGATCTATCAGGCGCTGGAAAAGGTCAACGGCGTGGCCGAAGACCTGACCTGGGAGCTGTTCCGCGACACGCTGATCGAGCAGGCGGAGCAGGGCGTCGACTACTTCACCATCCACGCCGGTGTGTTGCTGCGCTACGTGCCGCTGACCGCCAAACGGGTGACCGGCATCGTCTCCCGTGGCGGTTCGATCATGGCCAAGTGGTGCCTGGCGCACCACAAAGAGAACTTCCTCTACACCCACTTCGACGAAATCTGCGAAATCATGAAGGCCTACGACGTCAGCTTCTCGCTGGGCGACGGCCTGCGTCCGGGCTCGATTGCCGACGCCAACGACGAAGCGCAATTCGGCGAACTGGAAACCCTCGGCGAGCTGACCAAGATCGCCTGGAAGCACGACGTGCAATGCATGATCGAAGGCCCGGGCCACGTGCCGATGCAGTTGATCAAAGAGAACATGGACAAGCAGCTGGAGTGCTGCGACGAGGCGCCGTTCTACACCCTCGGCCCGCTGACCACCGACATTGCACCGGGTTATGACCACATCACTTCCGGCATCGGTGCGGCGATGATCGGCTGGTTCGGTTGCGCGATGCTCTGCTATGTGACGCCGAAGGAACACTTGGGTCTGCCGAACAAGGATGACGTGAAGACCGGGATCATCACCTACAAGATCGCCGCTCACGCGGCGGACCTGGCCAAGGGACATCCGGGCGCGCAGATCCGCGACAATGCCTTGAGCAAGGCGCGGTTCGAATTCCGTTGGGAAGACCAGTTCAACCTGGGTCTGGATCCGGACACTGCCCGTTCGTATCACGATGAAACCCTGCCGAAGGATTCGGCGAAGGTCGCGCATTTCTGTTCGATGTGCGGGCCGAAATTCTGCTCGATGAAGATCACTCAGGAAGTCCGCGAATACGCGGCCAACCAGCGGATCGACGCGGTCGACGTGGACGTCGCCCAGGGCCTGGCGGAACAGGCCGAGCGGTTCAAGAAGGAAGGCAGTCAGCTGTACAAGAAGGTTTGATCTGACCTGAGTCCGGCGGCGCTCGCGCCGCCGTCATCGCGGGCAAGCCCGCTCCCACACTGGATCTCCTGTGAACACAAATTTTGTGAACAGCGGGATTTGAATGTGGGAGCGGGCTTGCTCCGGGCGGCGATCCGACGAAGGCGTCAGAACTGGCGCCAAAGATCTCAATGACAAAAAATACTCCTCCGAGATAACACCCTTGAGCATTCAACCCGGTACTTATTCCCCCGACCTCGCCGTACCCGCCAACCAGCGTGTGTTCGGCGGTCGCGATCTGTTTTCCCTGTGGTTTTCCCTCGGCATCGGCCTGATGGTGTTGCAGACCGGTGCGCTGCTGGCGCCGGGGCTGGGCCTGTCGGGATCGCTGCTGGCGATCTTCCTCGGCACCTTCGTCGGGGTCCTGTTGCTGGCTGCCGTTGGCGTGATCGGCAGCGACACCGGTCTGTCGTCGATGGCCGCGCTGAAACTCAGCCTCGGCAGCAAAGGCGCGAGCCTGCCGGCGCTGCTTAACCTGCTGCAACTGATCGGTTGGGGTTCTTTCGAAATCATCGTCATGCGCGATGCGGCCAGCCTGCTCGGCACCCGTGCGTTCAGCGAAGGTTCGCTGTGGGCCAGTCCAATGTTGTGGACGCTTTGCTTCGGCGCATTGGCGACGTTGCTCGCAGTCAGTGGGCCGCTGACGTTCGTGCGCAAGATCCTGCGCAAATGGGGCATCTGGCTGATTCTGGCCGCGTGCATCTGGCTGACCTGGAACCTGTTCGCCAAGGCCGATCTCGCCGCCTTGTGGGCACAGGCCGGGGATGGCTCGATGCCGCTGGCCGTGGGCTTCGACATTGCGATTGCGATGCCGCTGTCGTGGCTGCCACTGATCGCCGACTACTCGCGTTTCGGCAAGCGGGCGAAGAACGTGTTCGGCGGTACGGCCATCGGTTTCTTCATTGGCAACTTCTGGCTGATGAGCCTCGGCGTGGCCTACACACTGGCCTTTGCGCCGAGCGGTGAAGTCAACGCGCTGCTGCTGGCATTGGCTGGCGCAGGTCTTGGGATTCCGCTGTTGTTGATTCTGCTGGACGAGTCGGAGAACGCGTTCGCCGACATTCACTCGGCAGCGGTTTCCAGCGGGATTCTGTTGCGTCTGAAAGTCGAGCATCTGGCGCTGGCCATCGGTGTGATCTGCACCCTGATCGCCTTGCTCGCGCCCTTGGCGCAGTACCAGAACTTCCTGCTGCTGATCGGTTCGGTGTTTGCGCCGCTGTTCGGCGTGGTGCTGGTGGAACACTTCATTCTGCGCAAGCGCAGTGCCCAGGTGGCGTCGGCCGCGTTGCGCTGGCCGGCACTATTGGCCTGGCTGGGTGGCATCAGCACCTATCACTTGCTGGCCAATCTGTATCCGGATATCGGCGCGACCCTGCCGGCGCTGGTGCTGGCAGGGCTGCTGCAGCTCGTGCTCGGCCGGGCTTTCAGTTTCGGCCGGGAAACAGCTCGGGCTTGAGAATGCCGTTCAGGCGCGGGTAAGGGATCTTCAGTTCGACGTGGCCCAGCGCATAAGGCGCGATGGTGGTCACGTCGTACTTGAGGATCACGCCGCCGTAGGTCAGCGCCACGTTCGGGGTTTTGACGAATGGCCAGCTCTTCACGAACTCCGGTTCCTGATCGAGCTTGGTGCTGATCAGCCAGCTGTTGTGCGCCACTTGCGCCGCTTTCCAGAACGCCTCTTCCTGACCCGGCAGCAGCATGTCCGCCAGGGTCAGCACTTTGTGCTGTTGACGCGAATAGTTGATGAAACCGCGTCCCGGCGTACCGTGGGCACCGCCGGTGTCCAGGTAGCTCGACGTTTCGATGATCACCAGACCGTCATGCTGCTCGCGTACTTTCGCCTGCAAATAGCTGCTGTTGCGCGGGCCGGCGTTGGCCAGGAACTGCTCGCGATACGCTGCCAGCGTCGGCGCCACCGGGGCGTTCGGTGCGGTGCGGGTCATTTGCAGCAGGCGTTTTTCGATGATGCCGTCCAGCGCCGGTTCTGCCGGGAAGCGCAACGTATCGATGTTCACCAGCGGACAGTCCGGGTTGGAGCAACCGGGTTTCAGCGTTTCCGAGGCGTCGCGGGTGGTTTCCAGCGGCGTGCGGTAGTTGGGCTGGAACAGGCTGGCGCAGGCACCCAGGGTCAGGGCGATGGCGGCCACGGAGGCAATTTTGACAAGCGACATGGGCGTCCTTTCTGAAGCAGGGGAAGGCAAAAAGTTACCGCTTCGACTCTCAACGAAGCGGTCAGTTCGCCACTAAGCTAATTAGAGTGGGTTTCGCTTCCACCGTCCATCCCGCTGACAGTAAAGGGGCTGCATCAAACGTCACGGGCGCGTTAGGATGGCGCGAAGTCGAGGTGGCAAGTCAGGAGCCTCGTATTGGATTTGCAGTAAAGAGGATGCTCATGACCGATCTTGCCAAAGCCATTCCGTCCGCCGTCGATATCGTGCGACGCGAGCAGTGCTACCAGGGCTTCTACAAGCTCGACCGTCTGCACTTGCGTCACGAACTGTTCGCCGGTGGCATGAGCCGCGAAATCAATCGTGAAGTGTTCGTGCGCCACGATGCCGTGTGCATGCTGCCCTACGATCCGCAGCGCGATGAAGTGGTGCTGATCGAGCAGTTTCGCGTCGGCGCTCTGGGCAAGGCGGACAACCCATGGCTGGTGGAGCTGGTCGCCGGTCTGATCGACAAGGACGAACAGCCGGAAGAAGTTGCTCACCGCGAGGCACAGGAGGAAGCTGGGCTGGACATCAAGGCCCTGTGGCCGATGACCAAATACTTTCCGTCGCCGGGCGGCAGCAACGAATTCGTGCATTTGTATCTGGGGCGTTGCAGCACCGAAGGCGTGGGCGGCCTGCATGGGCTGGAGGAAGAAGCTGAAGATATTCGCGTCACGGTCTGGGCCTTTGAAGATGCCCTGCAGGCCGTACGTGACGGACGGATTGCCAATGCGGCGAGCATCATCGCCTTGCAGTGGCTGGCGCTCAATCGCGCCGAAGTGAGGGGGTTATGGTCGTAAACAAGTTGCGCGATCGCTACCGCGTCGACCTCGTGGGGCTGCAAGCCGCCTGCGAGGCCAACTACGCGCGCCTGATGCGACTGTTGCCGGACATGCGCAGCGACCCCGAGGCTCGGCGCATCGCCGTCACCCAGGGCGACCAGATGCTCGGCGTGCTGACCCTGGAAGTGCTGCAGGCCTGTCCGTACACCACGACCCTGCAGGTGCGCCAGGAACACAGCCTGCCGTGGCTGCCGGTGCCGCAACTGGAAGTGCAGGTCTATCACGATGCGCGCATGGCCGAGGTGATCAGCGCCGAACATGCGCGACGTTTTCGCGGCGTCTATCCTTACCCGAATGCGGCCATGCATCAGCCGGACGAGAAGGCCCAGCTCAATCTGTTTCTGGGCGAATGGCTGAGTCATTGCCTGGCCTGCGGTCACGAATACGCAGCGGTCCGATAAGCGCCGCAAGTTGTGAACTGCGTCCGGTTCGCCGGTTTCTCTTTGCGCTGTCCCCCCGCATAATTGCCGCAACTTTCCAGTCCCGCGATCCCGGGGGAGAACGCCTTGCCGAGCGTATCGACTTTGACCACCGCCGACACGGCGTTGCTGGTGCAACTCTCTGACAGTCATCTGTTCGCCGAGGCGGACGGAACGCTGCTGGGCATGAACACCCGCGAGAGCCTGCAAAAAGTCATCGAGCTGGTGCTCGAACAGCAACCGCGGATCGACCTGATCGTTGCCAGCGGCGACCTGTCCCAGGACGGCACGCTGGAGTCCTATCAGCAATTTCGGCAGATGACGGCGCAAATCGATGCGCCGGCCCGCTGGATTCCCGGCAACCACGACGAGCCACAGATCATGGCTCAGGCGACTGTGCAGAGTGCGTTGCTGGAGTCCGTGGTGGATGTCGGCAACTGGCGCGTGACCCTGCTCGATTCGGCGGTGCCCGGATCGGTGCCGGGGTATTTGCAGGATGACCAGTTGCAATTGCTCGCCCGCTCCCTGAGCGAAGCGCCGGATCGCCATCATCTGGTGTGCTTCCACCACCATCCGGTGTCGATCGGTTGCGCCTGGATGGAGCCGATCGGCTTGCGCAATCCTGAAGCGTTTTTCGACGTGCTCGACCGTTTCCCGCAGGCCCGCGCGGTGCTGTGGGGCCATGTGCATCAGGAGATCGACCGCGAACGCAACGGCGTACGGCTGATCGCCTCGCCGTCGACCTGCATCCAGTTCGAGCCGGGCAGCGAAGATTTCAAGGTTGGCGAGCAGGCGCCGGGGTATCGCTGGTTGCGGTTATTGCCGGACGGGCGGATCGAGACCGGTGTGGAGCGTGTCACCGATTTCCGGTTCACCGTTGATTACGGCTCCGACGGTTACTGATCAAAGGGCGCAGCGCTGATTTCCTCGGGTGCTGGCCCAACTCCCCTCGACTCCCTGTAAACTCCGCTTTCTTCAGCCGACGCCCAGGGAGCTCAAATGTCCGGTTCGATTCTCTATATCCATGGTTTCAACAGTGCGCCGGCCTCGAAAAAGGCCTGTCAGCTGGTCGAGGTGATGGAGCGGCTGGGTTTGAGCGATCAACTGCGTGTTCCGGCGCTGCATCACCACCCGCGCGAAGCCATCGGTCAGCTGGAACAGGCAATCGCCGAACTCGGCCGGCCATTGCTGGTGGGAAGCTCGCTCGGCGGCTACTATGCGACTCACCTGGCCGAGCGCCATGGCCTGAAAGCCCTGCTGGTCAACCCGGCCGTCAGTCCGCACCGGATGTTCGACGGATACCTGGGCACCCAGAAAAACCTGTACACCGACGAAACCTGGGAGCTGACCCACGACCATGTGACGGCCCTGGCCGAGCTGGAAGTGCCGGCGCCGCAGGATCCGCAGCGTTATCAGGTATGGTTGCAGACCGGGGATGAAACGCTGGATTATCGCCTTGCCCAGCAGTATTACCGGGCCTGTGCCTTGCGCATTCAGGCCGGCGGCGACCACAGTTTCCAGGGATTTGTTACACAATTGCCGGCATTGCTCAGCTTTGCCGGGATTGGCGCCGATACCTATCAGGCAATCGATTTCACCACACTGTGAAGTCTTGCCCCATTTTCATTGAATCACTGACGACGAGACCCTATGGCCACTCCCAGCGCTAGCTCCTATAACGCCGACGCCATCGAAGTCCTCTCGGGCCTCGACCCGGTGCGCAAACGCCCCGGCATGTACACCGACACCAGTCGGCCGAACCACCTTGCCCAGGAAGTCATCGACAACAGCGTCGACGAAGCCCTGGCCGGCCACGCCAAATCGATCCAGGTCATTCTCCACGCCGATCACTCGCTGGAAGTCTGCGACGACGGCCGTGGCATGCCGGTCGACATCCACCCGGAAGAGGGCGTTTCGGGCGTCGAACTGATCCTCACCAAGCTCCATGCGGGCGGCAAGTTTTCCAACAAGAACTACCAGTTCTCCGGCGGTCTGCACGGGGTGGGTATTTCCGTGGTCAACGCCTTGTCGACCCAGGTGCGGGTGCGGGTCAAGCGTGACGGCAACGAATACGAAATGACCTTCGCCGACGGCTTCAAGGCCACCGATCTGCAAGTGATCGGCACCGTCGGCAAGCGCAATACCGGGACCAGCGTGTACTTCGCGCCGGACCCGAAATACTTCGATTCGCCAAAATTCTCCATCAGCCGCCTCAAGCACGTGCTCAAGGCCAAGGCCGTTCTGTGCCCGGGGCTGCTGATCAGCTTCGAAGACAAAGGCACTGGCGAAAAGGTCGAGTGGCATTACGAAGATGGCCTGCGCTCCTACCTGGTGGACGCGGTCAGCGAATTCGAGCGCCTGCCGGACGCGCCGTTCTGCGGCAATCTGGCCGGCACCAAGGAAGCGGTCGAGTGGGCGCTGTTGTGGCTGCCCGAAGGCGGCACCTCGGTCACTGAAAGCTACGTCAACCTGATCCCGACGGAGCAGGGCGGCACCCACGTCAACGGTCTGCGTCAGGGCCTGCTCGACGCAATGCGCGAGTTCTGCGAATTCCGCAGCCTGCTGCCGCGTGGCGTGAAGCTGGCACCGGAAGACGTCTGGGAGCGCATCGCTTTCGTCCTGTCGATGAAGATGCAGGAACCGCAATTCTCCGGCCAGACCAAAGAGCGCCTGTCGTCCCGTGAAGCGGCGGCCTTCGTTTCCGGCGTGGTCAAGGATGCGTTCAGCCTGTGGCTCAACGCCAACCCGGAAACCGGTCTGGCGCTGGCCGAACTGGCAATCAGCAACGCTGGCCGTCGACTGAAGGCCAGCAAGAAAGTCGAGCGCAAGCGCATCACCCAGGGGCCGGCATTGCCGGGCAAACTGGCTGATTGCGCCGGGCAGGACCCGATGCGCTCCGAGTTGTTTCTGGTGGAAGGTGATTCCGCCGGCGGTTCGGCCAAGCAGGCGCGGGACAAGGAATTCCAGGCGATCCTGCCGTTGCGCGGCAAGATCCTCAATACCTGGGAAGTCGACGGCAGCGAAGTGCTGGCCAGCCAGGAAGTGCACAACATCGCGGTGGCCATCGGTGTCGATCCGGGCGCCGAGGACATGAGCCAGCTGCGCTACGGCAAGATCTGCATCCTCGCCGACGCCGACTCCGACGGTCTGCACATCGCTACCTTGCTCTGCGCCCTGTTCGTCCAGCATTTCCGCCCGCTGGTGGATGCCGGTCACGTCTACGTGGCGATGCCGCCGCTGTACCGTATCGACCTGGGCAAAGAGATTTTCTACGCCCTGGACGACGCCGAGCGCGACGGGATCCTTGACCGTCTGGTGGCCGAGAAGAAACGCGGCAAGCCGCAGGTCACCCGATTCAAAGGTCTGGGTGAAATGAACCCGCCGCAACTGCGTGAAACCACCATGGACCCGAACACCCGCCGTCTGGTGCAGTTGACCCTCGGGGACGACTTCGCCGAGACCTCGGAAATGATGGACATGCTGCTGGCGAAGAAACGCGCCGGCGACCGCAAGACCTGGCTCGAATCCAAGGGCAACCTCGCCGAGGTTCTGGCCTGATGCGGTTTGGCTGGGCCTTGGCGGGTGCGTTGCTGCTGGGTTCGATGACGGTGTCGGCAGAGCCTGCGCAAGAGCTGCGCGTGCTCGCCGAACACCCGGTCGAAGGCATGCGCGGCGGCAACCTGTCGGGGCTGGCCTTGTGCGGCAATGACCTGTGGACCGTTTCGGACCGTGACGATGATCAGATCTACCGTCTCGATATTCGCGACCGGGTCTGGCAGGCCACGGCCGTGCGCATCGATCCGCCGAAAGTGCCGGACAGCGGTTTGCCGTGGGGCATCAGTTCGCGCACCTGGGCGGCCTCATTCATTCGTGGCGGCGATCTGGATTTCGAAGGCATCAGCTGCGACAGCGCCGGCAACCGCTACATCGTCAGCGAAGCCCACGCGGCCGTGTTGCAAGTGCCGCCGCAGGGGCCGTCGTCGTGGTTGAAAATCTCGCCGATGATGGTGCGCGAAGCGCGGGCCAGCGGGATGTTGCTGCAATTCAACGCGATATTCGAAGGCCTGGCGATCAACCCGGCGGGGGATCAGATGTGGCTGGCCGCCGAGCGGCAAAGCCGTGGCTTGTTGCTGATCAAGCGCCAGCAGACAGTGTGGGATTGTGACGGTCGTTGCGTGCTGCTCAGTGAAGGCGGCATGGAAATGCAACCGCCGCAGTTCCCGAAAGCCCGTCCGGTCAATCGGGACTTTTCCGATATCTCCCTGTTTAACGGCAAGCTGTTTACCCTTGAGCGCAACGCGTACCAGATCTGTCGACGCGATGCGCAGACGGCCAAGGTCGAGCTTTGCTGGTCGTATGCGGCCGAGCTGTTGCAGGCCAATCGTCGTTACGAGCAGAACTTTGGGCTGGAAGAGGCGCTTGTGGTTGATGCACAGGGTGCCTGGATCGGCGTCGACAACAATTTCGGCCCTCGCGCCGATGGCGAGGTTCGCCCGATCATCTGGCGTTTCGCAGCGCCTGAGGGTGGCTGGAGCGCCAAGCCATGAGCCAGCAACCTCCGGGCAAACGCGCCGGTCGGGTGCTGATGATTCTGGCGTGGTGCGCGGCGCTGTTTCTGGCCACGCGGTTTTTCGGCCAGTGGGAAGAGCGCCAGCAGAACCCGAATGTGGTGGTCAGCTCGGAACAGGGCGACGGTTTTATTGAAGTGAAACTGGCAAGTAATGCCCAAGGGCATTTTGTCGCCAGTGGCCAGATCAACGGTCAGCCGGTGGAGTTCATGCTCGACACCGGCGCGACCGACGTGGCAATCCCGGCCGAGGTGGCGAAAAACCTCAGGCTGGAAGAAGGTTTCGGTGTGACCCTGAGCACGGCCAATGGCCTGAGCCAGGGCTATCGCACCCGTATCGACCGCCTGCAACTGGGCGACATCGTGTTGCGGGACGTCCGCGCACTGGTGGCGCCCGGGCTGCATGGCGATCAGGTGTTGCTCGGTATGAGCGCCCTGAACAAACTTGAATTTATTCAGCGCGGCGGCACCATGCTGCTGCGCCAGACAACGAACCGATGAGGCCCGCATGAGCGATAACCTTGCAGACAGCTTAGATGGCGTAGAACGCCGGTCGCTGGCTGACTTCACCGAAAATGCCTACCTCAACTACTCCATGTACGTGATCATGGACCGTGCCCTGCCGCATATCGGCGACGGTCTGAAACCGGTACAGCGGCGTATCGTCTACGCCATGAGCGAGCTGGGGCTGGACGCCGATTCCAAGCACAAGAAGTCGGCGCGTACCGTCGGCGACGTGCTCGGCAAGTTCCACCCGCACGGCGACTCGGCGTGCTACGAAGCGATGGTGCTGATGGCCCAGCCGTTCAGCTATCGCTACACGCTGGTGGACGGCCAGGGCAACTGGGGTGCGCCGGACGATCCGAAGTCCTTCGCCGCCATGCGTTACACCGAAGCGCGGCTGTCGCGTTATTCCGAAGTGCTGCTCAGCGAGCTGGGCCAGGGCACCGCAGACTGGGGACCGAACTTCGACGGTACCCTGCAGGAACCGCTGGTGTTGCCGGCACGTTTGCCGAACATCCTGCTCAACGGCACCACCGGTATCGCCGTGGGCATGGCCACCGACGTGCCGCCGCACAACCTGCGCGAAGTCGCCACGGCGTGCGTACGCCTGCTCGATGAGCCAAAAGCCACGGTCGAACAGCTCTGTGAGCACATTCAGGGCCCGGACTACCCGACCGAAGCGGAAATCATCACGCCGCGTGCCGACCTGCTGAAAATGTACGACACCGGCAAGGGCTCGGTGCGCATGCGCGCCGTGTACCACGTCGAGGACGGCGACATCATCGTCACCGCGCTGCCGCACCAGGTCTCCGGCGCCAAGGTGCTGGAACAGATCGCCGCCCTGATGCAGGCCAAACCGTCGAAAGCGCCGCAGATCGCCGATCTTCGCGACGAATCCGACCACGAAAACCCGTGCCGCATCGTGATCATCCCGGTCAACAGCCGTGTCGATCACGAAGCGCTGATGCAGCACCTGTTCGCCAGCACCGAGCTGGAGTCGACCTATCGGGTCAACGTCAACATCATCGGTCTGGACGGCAAGCCGCAGCTGAAAAACCTCCGTGCGTTACTGGTGGAGTGGCTGGAATTCCGCGTGCTGACCGTGCGTCGCCGCCTGCAATTCCGTCTCGACAAGGTCGAGCGTCGTCTGCACCTGTTGGACGGTTTGCTGATTGCCTACCTCAACCTGGATGAAGTGATCCACATCATTCGCACCGAGGAACACCCGAAGGCCAAGCTGATCGAGCGTTTTGCCCTCAGCGAAATCCAGGCCGACTACATCCTCGACACCCGTCTGCGTCAGTTGGCGCGACTGGAAGAGATGAAGCTGCGCGACGAGCAGGACGAACTGCTCAAGGAGCAAGCCAAGCTGCAAGCCCTGCTGAGCAGCGAAGCCAAGCTGAAGAAGCTGGTTCGCAGCGAGCTGCTGAAAGATGCTGAAACCTACGGCGACGACCGTCGGTCGCCAATCGTCGAGCGCGCTGAAGCCAAGGCGCTGACCGAACACGATCTGCTGCCGAACGAGAAAGTCACCGTCGTGCTGTCGGAAAAAGGCTGGATCCGTTCGGCCAAGGGCCACGAGATCGACGCCACCGGCCTGTCGTACAAGGCGGGGGACGGCTTCAAGACATCGGCGGCGGGGCGTTCGAACCAGTCGGCCGTGGTCATCGACTCCACGGGCCGCAGTTACTCGCTGGCTACCCACACCCTGCCATCGGCACGGGGCCAGGGCGAACCGTTGACCGGCCGTCTGACGCCACCGCCGGGCGCAACGTTCGAATGTGTGCTGATGCCTGAGGAGGATTCGCTGTACGTGATCGCCTCAGACGCCGGCTACGGTTTTGTGGTGAAAGGCGAAGACCTGCAAGCCAAGAACAAGGCCGGCAAGGCCCTGTTGAGCCTGCCGAACAACGCCAGGGTGATCGCGCCGCGTCCGGTGGCCGACCGCGAGCACAACTGGCTGGCCTCGGTAACGACCGAGGGTCGCCTGCTGATCTTCAAGATCAGTGATCTGCCACAATTAGGGAAGGGCAAAGGCAACAAGATCATCGGTATTTCCGGTGAGCGCGTGGCCAGTCGCGAAGAATATGTCACGGACATCGCCGTTCTTCCGGAAGGCGCCACCTTGGTGCTGCAGGCCGGAAAACGCACCCTGTCGCTGAAAGCCGACGACCTCGAACACTACAAAGGTGAACGTGGTCGCCGTGGCAACAAGTTGCCAAGGGGCTTTCAGCGGGTGGATGCGCTGCTCGTCGAAAACCTCAATTAGGCGTCCCAGACGCTCCGATCTACGATTTAACCCGTAGATCGGCGCTTTGGCGCTGGAGTCGGAACGCATATTCACGGATGATATGGCCTTTCCAAGCGCCGGCGTGGCCGAGCGTTCTTCATATTTATTGAGTATTTTCACTGTGGTCAGCCTTGTGGCGGCCACCTGGACGGGATGATGACTTCTCTGCGCCCCCTTATTTTCCTGCTCGCCGGCGTTCTTGGCCTGGCGGGTTGCAGCGTTCACCAGCCGGTGTCGCTGTATCAGCTGGACAGCGGAAGTCCGGCCCAGCCTGCGCAAAGCGCGGGCATGGCAGTTTTGCTGGGCCCTGTGATCGTAGCCGATTACCTGCAACGGGAAACCCTGTTGCAGCGTCAACCGGACGGCAGCCTGCAGGCTGCGGTCGATGGTCGCTGGGCCGGCAGCCTTTCGTCGGATATCGATCAATTGCTGCTGCGTCAGGTTGCCGGTCATCTGGACAGTCAACGTGTAGTGCTGGCACCGGCCACCACCGGGTTCACCCCGGATGTGCAGGTGCTGTTGACCATCACGCGTCTGGATTCCGGTGCCAAGCAACCGGCGATCCTCGATGCGCAATGGCGCCTGATCGACCGCCGTGGCCAGGTGCGCGATAACCGCATCGTCCATCTGCAGGAACAGCACGCTGGCACCACTGCCGCGCAGGTGCAGGCGCAGGGCGTGTTGTTGCAGCGTCTGGCCGAGCAGTTGTCGGTAGCGCTCAAGCCGTTGGCCAATCAGCCACCAGTTGCCGAAGCGCCGCGCAAACCGGCACCAAAACCGGCAGCGCCGGCGGCGGAAGCCGAGAAGCAGCCGAAGATTCCGATGGCTTCGCCGATTCGTACGGATATGGAAGTGTTCCGCTTCTAAGGCTGGAACGAGTCAGGACAGAGCCCGCCTTGTGCGGGCTTTGTTGTGTCTGGGGTTCAGTGAAAGATCAAGAGCCCCCCCTAACCCTCTCCCGGAGGGAGAGGGGACTGACCGAGGTGTCTGGCGTCATACATCGACCTGAAAGATCTTGGCGATTATGGATTCAAAGCTGGGCGTTCAAGTCGCTGCAGCTCTTCAATATTCCCGGATCGGTTCCCTCTCCCTTTGGGAGAGGGCTAGGGTGAGGGGGCTCCAAAGCCTGGCGCAATCACGAAACCACCACGCACAAAAAAGCCCGCAGACAATCGCTCGTCTGCGGGCTTCGTTGTAACTGGACTAAGGCTTAAGCCCGGCGCTCATGCATCCGCGCCAGCTGCCGTTCAAGCATCGACGGATAAGGCTCCATCAACCGCTCTACACAGCAAGCCCCCTCAGGGCTGGCAATCGGGCGGATCCGTGCACGCTGGCGAATCAGCGCGTCGTCACCAATCTTGCGCTCCACCAGCAGTAGGTTGCGGCTGTGCTGCGACAGGGCCAGGGCGTCCTGGGCGGAGTCGGTCAGCAACAGGTCGATCTGGCTCAGGCCGAACAGCTCGTCGCCGAGGGTCAGGCCCAGCTGCAATTGCAGGGTGATGCCGCTGTCGGCGACTTCGATCTGCAACTGGTGGCCCAGCGCCCGCAGCAGCTCGCCGCAGCAGATGGCGTTGGTCAGGTAATCGTCGCCGCTGTCCTCGGTGTGGAACAGCATCAGCGTGCTGCCGTCGTTCAGGGTTTCGATTTCGCCCTGATATAGCGAGGCGGCCTGCTCCAGACAGTCGCGATAGCGATCCTGCAACTCTTCCAGACGTGCGCGAGGCAAACGACGCAATTGCTCCTGCGAGCCCAGTTGCACCGCCAGCACCGCCGTGTGTTGCGGCACGCTTGGGGTCGGTCGGCGCACTGCCGGTTGTGCTGCTTCGTCCAGCGACTCGTCACGCAGGTCGGCGAACGGGTCTTCGTCATCGTCGTCTTCAACGGTGCTGACCACATGGCGTGGCGCAGGCTTCTGCGCAGCCATCGGGCGGCTTTCGTCGAAACTCGGATCACGCAGGTTGCGCACTTCGAATTCCGGCTCGTCGTCCTCGAATTCGGGTTCCGGCTCAGGCTCCGGTTCGGCCGGCTCCGGGGCATAGTTGGCGTGCAACTGGCGGGCAAGATCGCCGATCTCGTCCTGACGCTCGATCCCCGGCGTGTATTCGTCGATCCGGCGCAGCCACACGCGCAATTGCAGCAGCGGCGTGGAGATGTGCCGGCCCAGACGCAGGCTCAGGGCCAGGGACAGTGCCAGCAGGATCGCACTCAAAATGCCCATGCTTTGCAGGCTGATGGTCATCGGCTGCTGGAACTGATCCATGTCCAGGCTGATGCGCAGTTGCCCGGCGGTCACGTCCTGGAAGGTGATCTTGCTCTCGTACATGCCCTCGGCTTCGCCCAGCAGGCCGTGCTTGGGCCGCTGACCAGACTCGGCGAGGATGCGGTTGTCCACGCTGTAGATGGCGGCGTGGGCCACCAGCTTGTTCTTGGTCAGGTTGTTGAGCAGCACGTTGAGGCTGAGGATGTCGTTGGACACCAGCAGCTCGGTGGCGGAGGTGGCGGTCTGCGTGGTCAGGCTTTCGCCCAGCGCATCGGCCTGCTCGTGCATGGCCTGCTTGAACTGCAGGCCCATCACGCAGGCATAGATCACCAGGGCCAGAGCGACCAGGATCACGTTATGGCTGGCAATGCGCAATGCAATCGGTACACGGCGGTGGCGCAGTGCACGGAAGATCAGCAGAAAGAAGTTATCGGTTTTAACTGGCGTGGGCCGGTTCACTGAGCTCGGCTCTTTTGTCCGTGAAGTTGACGCGCAGTATAGCGACAGGCCCTAGACCGGCAAAGCGCTGGCGGTGCCCGATGGTCACTGAAAGTGGGTAGAATGCGGTTTTTTTCCAGTTGCGGGGGTGCGCGTTGCGCGAAATCGTCCTGATTAACATCACGGGAGTCGACCGTCCGGGTCTGACGGCGGCCATTACCGGTGTTCTGGCCCAGGGTGGTGTGAATATCCTCGACATCGGTCAGGCGGTGATCCACGACATGCTGTCGTTCGGCATCCTCGTGGAAATCCCCGACTCCGAGCAAGGCAAGTCGGTGCTCAAGGACATCCTGTTCAAGGGCTATGAACTCGACCAGCAGGTGCGCTTCACCCCGGTGTCCGAAGAGGATTACCAGCAATGGGTGGGCAATCAGGGCAAGAAGCGCCACATCGTTACCCTGCTGACCCGCAAGGTCACCGCCGGCCAGTTGCAGGCCGTGAGCTCGATCACCGCCAAATACGGCCTGAACATCGACCATATCGACCGTCTGTCGGGTCGCATGCCGCTGGACACCCCGGCCGACAAGGGCAAGGGCTGCATCGAGTTCTCTGTGCGTGGCGAAGCGGCCGATCCGCAGGCCCTGCGCGCCGAGTTCCTCAGCGTGGCTCAGGAACTGAATGTCGACATCGCCTTCCAGGAAGATTCGCTGTTCCGTCGCAACCGCCGTCTGGCGGTATTCGACATGGACTCGACCCTGATCGAGGCCGAAGTCATCGATGAACTGGCCAAGGCCGCCGGCGTTGGCGATCAGGTTTCGCAAATCACCGAGCGGGCAATGGCCGGTGAACTGGACTTCCGCGCCAGCTTCAAGGAGCGTCTGGCGCTGCTCAAGGGCCTGGATGTCAGCGTGCTCGACTCGATCGGCGCCTCGCTGCGCCTGACCGAGGGTGCCGAAACCCTGTTCGCCGAACTCAAGCGCCTGGGTTACAAGACCGCGATCCTGTCGGGCGGCTTCACCTACTTCGCCAAGCAGTTGCAGGCCAGACTCGGCATCGACTACGTGTTCGCCAACGAACTGGAAGTGGTCGACGGCAAGTGCACCGGCGTGGCGATCGAGCCGATCGTCGATGCCCAGCGCAAGGCCGATCTGCTGAAACAGCTGGCTGAAAAAGAAGGTTTGCGTCTGGAACAGACCATCGCCGTGGGCGACGGTGCCAATGACCTGCCGATGCTGGCGATTGCCGGTCTGGGTGTGGCGTTCCGCGCCAAGCCGCTGGTCAAGCAGTCGGCGAAGCAGGCGATCTCGACCCTCGGTCTGGACGGCGTGCTGTACCTGCTGGGCTTCCGGGATCGCGACGGGCAGCTCTGACCCAGGCACAGGATCGCAGTCGTTGGCTGCGGTCCTGGCTCAAAGGGATTTCCACAACGAGTCGAAATCCTCCTCGCTCCCGCCATTCCTGGCGGCCTCCAGCGAGCGATAGGCAAACTGATTGAAACTGTGAGTGCTGGCCACCCGCCGATCCAGCCCGGCGCGGTGCTCCTCGCCCTGGGTGTTGATCAGCACTTTATTGCCTTCCTGAAACGGCAGCCGTGGCGCCAGTAACGTCGCCGGCAAGTCGATCGCACTGATCTCCGGCAACAGCAAACCGCGTAGATACTGGCTGTGATCATCCCGCGAACGCACCAGTTGCAACCCGCACGGCCGGGCATGGGGCGCCACCAGTTCGATGCCCATTTGCGTACCGGCGCCGCGCACCTGGCGGATCCAGCGCACCACAGCAATGCTCCAGCCCTGATTGAGGCTGTCCTGAATCCCGACCATTTCCCCGGCCTGCAATTCGGCAGGGACTTCCTTCGGCCAGGCCAGGCAATACCCGCCGGGGCTGTGGTTGATTACCGGCAAGGCATAGGTCGGGTAATGGGGCGGGCTGTCGGCGTCGCCTTCATCGTCGATCAGCGGTTCGTAGCGGATTTCCTCGTAGGGCAACAATTGATCGGAAGTGTTTTGCGGTGCGGCATCGAACGCCTGGCTCCAACTGTCCTTTTCACCCTGAACCACCGCGCGGCTGAAATTCGCCGCACGGGCGCCGGGGTGTTTGAGCAGTTCGCTGAAGGTGCGTTCGCCGCCGAGGTAGAAGTGCAGGGCGCTCATGCCGACGCACACAGTCAGGTTGCCCTGACCGACGGTGCGCTGGAAGCTGCGCTCGGCGGCTTCACCCCAGCTGGCGTGCAGGTGTTGCAGGGTATCGAGGGTCAGACCCGACGGCACGGGCAGCGGCGTGTTCGCATCCTGATGCAGCAGGTGGGACTCGATGGCATTCACCAGCGGTTGCGGATCGAAACCGAGCAGACCGGCCTGTTGCTCGCTGCGAAACTGGGAGCGGTAACGCGGGCCGGCGTCGATGTCTGCCGAGACCGCGAACAACCCTTCGCGCGGATTGGCGGGATGCAGCTTCAGCCACGCACTCCAGGGTTCCACCACTTGCGCCAGGCGCGCGATCTGGTTCTGGCGCAGCTGATTGCAGCGGGCGCTGCCCAGCAGCAGGACGGCGAGGTAGGTCTGTTCGACGCTCAACTCGCCGGTCAGGCTGGCAAGGTCGTCGCGCACTCGCCGATGTTGCAGTTGCAACTCGCAGGCACAGCGAAACAATTGATGCAGTTCGAACCACAGCTGTTCCGGCGCGGTGCTGTACAGCTGCGTGGCGCGAACCAGTTGCCCTTTCAGTGCATGGGCCGCCCGTTGCAGCGCTTCGCTCACCAGGGCTGCGCGATCCCGGGAGTACTTGGGCGCGATCCGCACAATGATCTGTTTGTAACCGATGGCCAGCTGACTTTGCAGGGCCTGGCACAGGTTGCTGATCTTGCGCGAACGCTCATCGAGCATGATCGCCTGATGCAGAAAATGCCGTTCCAGATGCTGGCAGACGAAGTAAACCTCGGGCCGCAGCAGCTCCAACAGATGCAGGCGATTGTCGCTGGGGGTCAGCAGTTGATTGAGTTCGCCGAGGCCTTGATACAACAGGCGTGCGGTTTCGCCGATGTTGGCCTTGGGCAGGCCGGCGATCCAGCGCTTGAGGTCGCGCGGGGTGGCCTCACAGAAGGACATGCGCAACTGCGTGGGCGTCGGGACGCTCAGTTTCGGTTGGGATCGTGGCTCACTCATGCCGTGACAAGCTCCGGCGGCGAATAGGGCAATGCCAAAAACTCTAGCAGTTGTGCTCTGTTTCGCATGCGATTGTCTGGCTTTTTTACCGTTGGTCTGCTGGCCTGGTGCCATTCCCGCAGGCGCTACTAGGCTCTCAGACGTGCGATCGGAAACGCACGGTTGCACGGCCTGCCGTCAACGTCGGGGCAGGTCTCCCGAAACTTCAAGGAGATGAGGTTCATGTCTAAATACGCAGTGGCAAATCAATGGGGCGGTAGTTCGGCACCTTGGCATCCGGGTGGAACCTGGGTGTTGGGCGCGCGGGACAACCAGAATGTCGTCGCGATCGAGATCAAGTCCGGCGACGGTGGCAAAAGCTTCACCGGCACCATGACCTACGCCGGCGAAGGCCCTATTGGCTTCAAGGCTCAGCGCACTGGCCAGAACCAGTACAACGTCGAGAACCAGTGGGGTGGCAACGATGCCCCGTGGCATCCAGGTGGCAAGTGGGTGATCGGCGGGCGGGATAACCAGAACGTTATCGCGTTGAGTGTCACATCCAGTGACGGAGGGAAAAACCTCAGTGGCACCAATACCTACGCCAACGAAGGGCCGATCGGCTTCCGTGGGCAGATAGAGTAACGGCGCCACCCAGGTCGTGTCCGCCCCTTCGCAGACGTGCGAAAGGGCGGATCAACAGGTTCAGGCGTTCGACTGTGCCAGAGCCTGACCCATCTGTACCGGCGAGCCGGCTTTCAATTCTTCAACCCATTTCACCTGGTCCGGCCCGAACAGCACGATCGCGGTCGAACCCAGCTTGAAGCGCCCCAGTTCTGCACCTTTTTCCAGATGAATCGGCGCACGGGCGGCTTCGTCGTAACGGAAGGTTTTCAGCTCGCGCTTCGGTGGCGTGACCAGACCGGCCCACACGGTTTCGATCGATGCCACGATCATCGCGCCCACCAGCACCACGGCCATCGGTCCGCGCTCGGTGTCGAAGATGCACGCCACGCGCTCGTTGCGGGCGAACAGTTCCGGAACGTTTTCCGCGGTGGTCTGGTTGACCGAGAAGATCCGGCCCGGGATGTAGACCATTTCGCGCAGGGTGCCGGCCAGCGGCATGTGCACGCGGTGGTAGTCCTTCGGCGACAGGTACACAGTCGCGAACTCACCGCCCATGAATGGAGCCGCATTGGCCGCGTCGCCGCCCAGCAGTTCCAGCACGCTGAAGCTGTGGCCCTTGGCCTGGAAGATGCGACCGTGCTCGATCGGGCCGAGCTGGCTGATCGCACCGTCGGCCGGGCTGAGGATCGCGCCCGGGGTCTGGTCCAGTGGACGTGCACCGTCTTTCAGGGCGCGGGTGAAGAAGGCGTTGAAGTGCTCGTAAGCGGTGACGTCTTCAACCAGTGCCTGGGACATGTCCACTTGGTAACGCTTGGCGAACCAGGTGGTGAAGGCATTCTTGAACCAGCGCACGCGGCACTCGGCGACGCAGCCGGCCAGGCGCGACAGCAGGTGATGGGGCAGCAGGTATTGGCTGATGATAAACAAACGCTCTTTCATGACTGTCCTTAAAAATCCTTAAAGCTCGACGGGGGTGTCGGGGTGGTTGCCCCATTCGCCCCAGGAACCGGCGTAGCCCTTGACCCGCGGATAACCGAGGGCCTTGGCCACCAGATAAGTGAAACCGGACCGGTGATGGGTCTGGCAGTGAGTAATGATTTCTTTGTCTTTGGTGATCCCGAGGTTTTCCAGGATCTGCGGCATGTCGGTACGGATGCGCAGTTGACGCGCCTGATCCATGCCTGCCGTCCATTCGAAATTGACCGCGCCGGGGATGTGTCCACCCTTGGCCGCCAGGACTTTCTCGCCGGAATACTCAAGCGGCCCGCGAGCGTCCCAGATTGCCAGGTCAGCGGCGCCGAGACGGCTTTGCAGGTATTCGCGGGTGGCGGTCGGTTCCTCGTGCAGGGTGAGGGCAACCGGGCCGCCCACCGCCGGAGGAATCTGGATCGACATCGGCGAACCTTCCGCCAGCCACGCCGGCAGACCGCCGTCGAGGTAGTGGTAGTTGTCGTGACCGATCACGTCGAGCAGCCAGATGAAGCGCCCGGCCCAGCCGCCGCCTTCGTCGTCATAGACCACGTAGACCGCGTCCTTGCGATGGCCGAGCTCACCGAACAGTTCTTCGAGTTTTTCTTTGCTCGGCAACAGGCCCGGAGCCGGCGCCTGACCCAGCTGGGTGCGTTTCGGATCAACAAAACGTGCGCCGGGAATGTGTCCCTCGGCGTAGCGGGCGGCACTGGTCAGATCCACCAGAATCAGATCGCGGGATTCGAGGCGCGGCAGCAGGTCGCTCGGCTCGATCACCAGGGCCAGGCCAGAGAAATCAGACATGTGAGGTCTCCAGAGCACAAAGGGGAAGGATTGTAGCTGTCATTGGCCGCGCTGGCTAAAACTGTGCAGGGCTTTCTCGATGCACTGCGCGGTTTTGCCGAAGGCTTGCACGGTGATGTCGGCGAACGGTCCGCCACCCTGGTCGGCGACCACGATCATGATCACCCGGCCGTTGTTCACCAGCGAGCGCAGGAATAGGTGTTCGCCACGAAACAGCGTGCGCAGCGAGGGCGGCAGCAGGGCGGAAAACTGGGCATTGTTGTCCGGGGTGATCCGCACTTGCGCCTGTTGCGCGAGCAAGCGTTGCAGTACCGAACTCTGGCTGACGACGAAGTTGAGCGCAGCGGCTTCCTTCGGCAACCCCGAGGTTTGGTGGACGCGCAGATTGGCGTGGCTGCGGTCGGCCATCAGGATCATCACCCGACGCATGCCGCTGGCGATCAGCGCATCGCGGGCGGCGACAGTCAGACTCATGGCGTTGGTGAAGCGGCTTGGCACGGCCAACAGCTCGGCGCATTGGCGGCGCCACTGGGTCAGGTCTTCAGCGGATGGCGCCGCAGCCGGGAGCATTCCGGCGGGCAGGCGATGAGTGCCCCACGGCCACAGCAGCGAAACTGCCGGGTGCCAGAGGTCCGGCATGAAATGATGGCGAGCGCTGACGGCAGCCTGTTGGTGCAACTGCTGTTGCACCTCGTCCATCGAGATTTGCAGATAAAGGCTGGTCAGGTATTGCCAGCGCTCGCTGTGCGGACTGTCCCAGGCCTGTTGCGCCGAGAGTGCCAGGCCGTTGGCCAGCAACACGGTGTTGGCCGGCTGATTGAGCCAGCGGCGCAGGGTCGGATCATCGTCGAGGCGATTCTGCTGGCGCAGCGGATGATCGACGTCGCGGGCAATGCGCAGGACTTTGACCAGTTCGCGCTGCTCGGTCAGCAGCAGCCGATAACCTTGCTGCACCCAGATCGGCAGACGCCAGGCTTCCACCAGCGCTTCGCCGATTTTCAGCAGGCGCACACCGAACAGCTGCTTTTCCACGACTCGCGCCGATTCACCCTTGTGGATAACCCGCACTTCCCACTCTTCAAGCAATTTGGGAAAGGTCAGCGCCAACGGCCACAGCGGCGACAGAAACAGCAGGCTGCCCCAATGAATGTCCTGCCAAAGTCGCGCGAGGCGGCTGGCAAAAAAACCGTTGGCCTGTTGCGTGGCGTGCTGGCTGATCATCTGCAATTGGCGCAGGGCCTGGGGGATCTGTGCGGCAGGTTCGGTGGGCAGGCGTGCCAGCAGTTCTTCGGTACGGCCAAGGCCGAGGCGATTGATCGCCACTTCGAGGTTTTCCGCCGGCGCAGTCATGTTGCCGTGAGTGTGGCGGTTGGCTTCGCGGATGATGCTCAGGGCCAGCGCCGGGCTGTCCTGCATCAGGTCGGCGATGTCGCGCAGCGAGCTGCGGTCATCGCGAATCGCCCGGCAGACCCGGTCATGGGCGTCTTGCGGCACCGGCAGGCGAACGCTGTCGAGCAGTTTCACCCAGCCATCGAGTGTGGTCGGTTTTACGTGTGGGACGTTCGTTTCATTAGCCATGTCTGGACGAGATCTTCACTGACTGTAGACGCGCCCGGCATGGGCTAAATTGGCTTTTCGCCTGAACTGGCTATAGTCTGGCGCAGTTTTGCCGATAAGTAGAAGAAGAGATTTTTTAACTTCCGAATATGACCTTGAACCCGACTTAAACAAGTACCTTTCTACCTATGGCTAAAATTATCGGCATCATCGTCGTATTCGCGAGCGTGCTCGGCGGATACGTGCTCTCCCACGGCAAGATTGCCGCCCTGATCCAGCCTTTCGAGGTGATGATCATCGGTGGTGCTGCACTCGGTGCATTCCTGCAGGCCAACCCCGGCTACATGACGATGCACGTGCTCAAGAAATCCCTGAGCATGTTCAGTTCGCGTTTCAGCCACACGTTCTATCTGGAAGTGCTGGGCCTGATCTACGAGATCCTCAACAAGAGCCGCCGCGAAGGCATGATGGCCATCGAAGGCGACATCGAAGACGCCGCCGCGAGCCCGATCTTCGCCAAGTACCCGGCGGTACTGAAAGACGAACGCATGACCGCGTTCATCTGCGATTACCTGCGCATCATGTCCTCCGGCAACATGGCTCCCCACGAGCTGGAAGGCCTGTTCGACATGGAACTGTACAGCCTGAAGGAAGACCTCGAGCATCCGTCCCACGCGGTGAACGGCATCGCCGACGCCATGCCGGGTTTCGGTATCGTCGCGGCGGTACTGGGTATCGTGGTGACCATGGCCTCCCTGGGTGAGGGCGATCAGAAGTCTATCGGTCTGCACGTAGGTGCGGCACTCGTGGGTACCTTCTTCGGTATTCTCGCGGCGTACGGTTTCTTCGGCCCGCTGGCGCACTCCCTGGCCCACGATGCCAAGGAAGAGCTGAACGTCTACGAAGCCATCAAGGCCTCGCTGGTGGCTTCGGCTTCCGGCATGCCGCCGTCGCTGGCTGTCGAGTTCGGTCGCAAGGTTCTGTACCCGGCTCACCGTCCAAGCTTTGCCGAGCTGGAACAAGCCGTTCGCGGTCGTTAAGTCATGGAAAATAACCAGCCGATAATCATCAAGCGCGTCAAGCGCATCGCCGGCGGGCATCACGGCGGGGCGTGGAAGATCGCCTTCGCCGACTTCGCGACGGCGATGATGGCGTTCTTCCTGGTGTTGTGGCTGCTCTCCACCGCGACCCCGGAACAGAAGATCGCCATCGCCGGTTACTTCAAGGACCCGGTCGGTTTCTCCGAGAGCGGCACGCCGTACATCATCGATCTGGGCGGTACGCCGACCCTCGCGCCTGAAAACACCCTCAACCCCGAAGTGAAGTCTCAGCCGCAGCCTGACAAGGTCACGGTCGACACCGAACAGGTTGAAGGCATGGCCGAGCAGGTCGAGAAGGAACGTCTGGAACTGTTGCTGCAAGAACTGCAGAACAAGGTCGACGAGAACCCGCAACTGCAGAAATTCAAGGACCAGATCCTGTTCGAAATCACGCCGAACGGCTTGCGCATCCAGATCATGGACGCCGAGAACCGGCCGATGTTCGACTCAGGTTCCGCACGCCTGAAGCCGTACTTCGAAGACATCCTGCTGGCCATGGCCGACACCATCAAAGCGGTGCCGAACAAGATCAGCATCAGCGGCCACACCGATGCCAAGCCATACGTGGGCAACGGTGATTTCGGCAACTGGGAGCTTTCGGCCAACCGTGCCAACGCCGCCCGGCGTGCACTGGTGGCGGGCAGTTATCCGGACTCGCAAGTGGCTCGTGTGGTGGGTTACGCCTCGTCGGCACTGTTCGACAAGGAAAACCCGTTCAACCCGGTCAACCGCCGTATCGACATCGTGGTGCTGACCAAGAAGGCCCAGGCCGCCATCGAAGGTGCGCAAGGTGCCGACCCGTCGAAACCGACGGATCAAGGCCAGAACGGCGCCGCGCCGGCCACCCCGGTCGACCCGAACGCCTTGCCGGCGGATCAGCAACCGGTGCCGGCCCACGAGTTGCGCGAACGGCTGAACCTGTTCGACGACCCGCTGCCGAAACCGACCGAACCGGGCAGCGCGGCGCCAGCCCCGGCGCCTGCTGCACCGGCCCCTGCACCGAAGCAGTGATCCACAAGAAAGCCGACAGTGATGTCGGCTTTTTTGTGCCCTGTGCCCTGCATTCAAGGAGCATTGTTGAGCAGGGCATCGCGCATAAGCGACCTTTCCCACTTCGATTGAAGAAGCTGCCTACATAACCCGCAAAGCGCTCTTGATAGCGTGCCCGCCAATTCTCGCGAGCACGAACCACGGACGGTTTGGACATCGCGCTCTTTTCCTCTTTGCTTAAGGATAAGCGTATGTTCCGGTCGGCCAATGCGGCGCATTTCGCGTTGCAGATTCCTGCGATCCGCCACGACTTCAAGGTCCTGGCCTTCAGCGGCACCGAAGCGATCAGCACCCTCTACGGCATTCACATTGAACTGGTCAGCGAACACCCGGATTTCGATCTGGAAAGCTTGCTTGCCCGGCCCGCGTTTCTGCAGTTTGGCCACAACGGCGAAGGCATTCACGGGCATATCGAAGAGGTGTTGGCGGGTGAGTCGGGCAAGCGTCTGACCCGCTACCACCTGACGCTGGTGCCGGCGCTGCACTACTTGCAGTTCAGTCGTGATCAGCGGATTTTCCAGCAGCGTACGGTGCCGCAGATCATCGCGCAGGTGCTCAAGGGGCACGGCATTCAAGCGGATGCCTTCAGCTTTCATGTCGCGGCGAATCCGCCCCGTGATTACTGCACCCAGTACGGCGAATCCGATCTGGAGTTCATCCAGCGACTGTGCGCCGAGGACGGTATCGCCTGGCATCACCAGCACTCGGTGGACGGGCATCTGCTGGTCTTCACCGATGACCAGGTGTTTTTACCCAAGCTCGGCGCCACGTCCTATCGGCAGGACTCCGGCATGGTGGCCGAGCACTCGGTGGTCAGCCGTTTCAGCATTCGTACCGGCACCCGCACCAGCACGGTCGTGCGCCGCGACTATGACCTCAAGCGCCCGAGCCTGCTGGTCGAGAGTCGCTTTAGCGCCGATTTCACTCCGGTGCTGGAGGATTACCGTTATCCGCTGTTGATCGAGAACGAAAGGCGCGGCAAGCAACTCTCAAGGCAGGCGCTGGAGCGTCATCGCAGCGACTATGAACTGGGCGAAGGCCAAAGCGATCAAGCCAACCTGCGCAGCGGCCATCTCTTTGAGCTGGCCGAACACCCGCGCCAACACTGCAACGACTTGTGGCTGTTGCTCAGCGTTTCCCACGAGGGCCGACAGCCCCAAGTGCTCGAAGAGTCGGTCACCAGCGATGCCAAAGACACCGACGGTTTCACCCAGGGTTATCGCAACACCTTCAGCGTGATTCCTGCCGAGGTGGTGTTCCGGCCACCGCTGCCGGCACCTCGTCGTCCACTGGTCAGTCAGACCGCCCGGGTCACCGGGCCGATCGGCGAAGAAATCTATTGCGATGAGTTTGGCCGGGTGAAGTGTGAGTTCCCATGGGACCGCGCCGAGCTCGACAGCGAGCGCAGCAGTTGCTGGCTACGGGTTTCGTCGAGTTGGGCCGGTGAAAGCTTCGGCTCGGTGACGATCCCGCGCATCGGCATGGAAGTGCTGGTGACCTTTCTCGAGGGTGATCCGGATCAGCCGCTGATTACCGGATGCGTGGCCAACAAAGTCACCTCGGTGCCGTACACCCTGCCTGAGCACAAGAGCAAAACCGTGCTGCGCAGCCACAGTTCGCCACACACCGGCGGCTACAACGAACTGATGATCGAAGACCGTGCCGGGCAGGAAAAAATCTACCTGCGGGCCGAGCGCGACTTCGAACAACTGATCCTCAATGACAGCCACAGCCAGATCCGGCGCGACCGTTTCCAGCAGGTGGACAACCACAGCACCAGCCTGATCAAGGCGGATGAACGACACACCACCGACGGAACGCGCCATACGGTCATCGGCACCGACGATCTGCTCAGCATCAGCGGCAACAGCAGCACCACGGCGGACGGCACGCTGGTCATCCAGGCCGGCCCCCATGCACGGGTCACCGCCAGCCAGGTGGTGATCGATGCCGGGACCAGTCTGACGCTGACAGCGGGCGGGCATCACATCGTGATCAATTCGGGCGGGATTTTCAGCAGCGTGGCGATTGTCGAGGGCGGTGCGCCGGTGGCGGGTATCGCGGCGTTATCAGCAACGCCATCAACCGAAAAAAAACCTCCGGCCCCCGTATTGCTCCAGTCACAGCGTTTGGCCCTGATGGCCAGAAGGCCGATCTGCGCGGTGTGCGAAGCCACCCAACCACGTGGAGAGGCCGATGCTTGAACTCCCTTCGTTACCCCATGACTTGCCTTGGTCCGTGCCGGCTTACTTGCTGCTGGACGGTGTGAGCACCCCCGATCTGCCGCAATGCCTGCAACGTTGGAACAGCCCCGCGTATTGCCTCTATCAAGGCACGCGCTGGCAGGAACTGGCAGATATATCGCCGTACCTGATCACCCTCAACGGCGCAGACGATCCGTTGCTGACGTACTTTCAGGAAAGCGCCGCATTGGAATGGGGATTTTTGCTGTTCAGCGATGCTGATACAGCAACGCTCTGCAAGCACTGGCGTCGTCTGCTCGCCGTCAAACATCCGAGCACGGTGGAGGTCATGCTGCGCATCGGCGATCCCGCTGTCATGCATCAATTGCTCGACCTTGCGCAGCAGGCCAACAGCACACGCTGGTTTGGCCCCGTCCAGCATCTGTGCCTGCCTGATGGGCTTCGGGCCACCTGGTTACAACATCAGCGTGTGGATCATGCCGCGCCCGACATCCCCGAGATCTATCAGTTGACCGAAGGGGAACTCACGGCGCTGGGAGAGGCGCAGTTTCATCAGTCGGTGATTGGCCTCAACGATCACTTGCGGCGGTATTTCCCCGGATTCATGGCGTCCTGCGCAGATCGGGAACGCCTTCGATTTGCCGAAAAAACAGCGCAACAGGCCTATGAACAAGGCTTCACCTCAGAACAGGAAATCACGCTCTACGCCAACGTGTTGGGCTATCTGGCCGGGCAGCCATTGGAGAGTCACCCGGACATTGTCGAGCTGCTGACCATGCCTTCACAGCAGTCCCCGATGAAACGCGTGCAACGCGCTGCCGAGCTGGCGCATGAACGTTCGACCCGTCTGCCGGGAGACTTGTCATGACAGCCGCCGCCAATATCGCCGCCCTGGCCAAAAGCGCCCAAGACATCCGCTCACCTATGGGGCAGTGCTTCTTGATGAGCGAAAAAGTGCAGTTGCTGCCCCTGCGCTACGGTCTGGTGGAAAACCTCGATCCTTCAGCCGAACTGAGCATACCGCTCAAGCTGAACAGCCAACCGTTGGGCATTCGTCTGCTGCGTGACGGCTACCTGTACATCATTGATAACGGCACCGGTTACCTGCACGAATACCGCATTGAGCAAGGCCAGATCAGCAAACTGGTCTGGAAGGGCCGGGAAGTCGCCAGCGACATGCGCACTACGTCGATTGGCGAGCTGCAATTGGTGTTCTCCCGGCAGCACACGTTGTTCGCCAGCTATTCGGAAATCCAGTGGACGGCCTACAAATGTTCGCAAGTGCTCAAGGACGTCGCTGAGCGTGAGCACTGGATGCAACGCATCGAACTGGCGAGTGCCTGTCCGGACAAGGGCGGCATGCACCTGCTGAGCCAACGTCAGGCGGATACCTGGCTGGCCGAGGTTGCGGAAAAAACTGCGCCAATGGATCTGCCCGAGGGTGCCAACCCGCAGCAACGCCAGTCTTACGCTTGGGAAGACACGTCACTGTTCAAGAACACGTCGATAGAAACCCTCACCAGCCAAGTGCTGGGGGCGCATCAGAACGATTACCTGTTTCTGGTTTTGCGCGACGACTTTGGTGTGATGCGCGACCTGGCCAGCGCCCAACTGAAGGTCGCGGACTGGCTCGATCACTGGAGCAGCGATGAGGCCGCCCAGCGTCGCTACCTCACCGGCGCCTACATCCAGTCGTTGTACGAAGTGACCCCGGCACGCCTTGATGCACTGGCCAGCACCGACCCCGCCGCCAAAGCCCTGAGGGACGAAACCAACGCTGAGCAACAGGCAGCCATTGAGGACTACTTGCGTACCAAACGCGACCACGCCGGGCGGCCAATATTTGGCGATGAAGACCATTGGCGAAAAGCGGCCGCGACCGATCCTTATGCGCGCGCGACCGTCAACCTGCTGGACGCCCTGGGTCAGGTGCTTTGGCAAAAACACCGAGACACTATCGCGGCACTGCACTTGCAGACATGGCAGGCGCTGTTCGGAAAGGAGCTTGGCCAGCGCGGCATCGATCACCTGATCAACCGCGCCGACATGCAAGCGTTCGTCAGCCAGCAGCAGACGCTGCTGAGCCATTGGCACACGCGCTTGCAGGCCATTCGCGAAGATCGCCTGGACATGATCGTCGCCGGTCACTTTCACAAGGCGGCCTGGTATTACGACTTTCGCAACGACGAACAGATCCGCCATCGCCTTGAAACCGAGTTCCTCTGCGTCGCAGCCCTGTGCTGGAACCGTGAGGCCACGGAAAAACTGGCGGCCTATCTGGAAAGCAACCTGCTGACCGTCGTGCCAGGGCTGGACACCTTGACCCTGGCCGATCAGCTGGACGTGAGCAAGAAACTCATGGACCTGAGCAGCTTCTCGATCAAGGCCGCGGCGGCGCAGGAAAGTCTTGATGCGGTTAACGTGCTGACCAATCAGTTCAGAAACTTGATGAATGAGCGGTTACCCAACTTTGCGGATCTGAATGGGCGGTTTAGTGGGCTGCAGAGTTTGTTGGATGGGGCTTACGTGCCGGCGCATCAACTGATCGCAGCGGATCAGTTGAATCGGGCACACTCAGAATTCAAACGCCAACAACCAGTCGACCCAGCCAGCTTCATCCGTAGTCTCGGTATCTCAACGCGACTGCAGTTGCTGCGCGAGTTTTCCCGTAGCGGCTTGACCTTGCGGGCAGCGTCGGCGTCCGAGTTTCAGGCCTTCAACAAGAGCCGCGTTGCTGCGCTCGACCTGCGTCGCCAGCTCAGTGAGACCTACAAACTGCGTCATCGCGAATTGTCGCGGCAGATCTACGGCCTCGCCGCGCCAGGCAGTGAGCAGGTGCACAACCAGCGGATCAACCAGCTCAAGGCTGCGCTCCTGCCGCTGGAAGACAACCTCAGTCGCGCCCTGACCGTCGGTTCAAGCGGGCCGGGCCAGATCGGCACGGTGATCGACGGCATGGCCCCGGCGTTACGGGAAGAAATGCAGCGCACCGTGCGTGATTTCCGCGCGACGGGAACGTTTGGCAAACCGATGGCGAGTGCGTTGAAGTCCAAGGGCGACGGGATTGCGTTGTTGCTGTTTGTTTATCAGGGGCAGAAGTTTGTTGAGATGCTGAGTTCATTGAGCAAAAAGGAAACGTCGTCTTCACCTGATTTATGGGCACTCCTTGAGTCATCGGTAGGAATGTCGGCTGCAGGCTTCGCTGCAGTGCAAGGGCTGTCAGTGACGGTCCTCCAAGCGCATATCGAACAAATGTTTAGTGCCGCTGGAAAACTCAACACCATGAGCCGCTTAGGGCGTTGGAGTGGTATTGCAGGGAACGCTGCATTCGGGTTCGGCGCGTTGGCAGCCGCTTTCGATTCAGGAAAACACTCCATGCAATGGACCAGAGCATTGGCCGAAGGCAATCCTCAGGTTTTAGCGGCCACGACCCTGCAAATTGCCGGCGACGTCACTCTTGTCGGGACCAATACCTGGGGCACCAAGCACACGACTTCGATCATCAGCCAGGTCATGAAGAACCCCGTCGAACTGCGAGCCCTTGCCTGGGCCGAAGCCAGTCCCCGACTGCTGGGCATCGCCGCCCAGGCCAACCTTGTGGGCTTGGTCGGTACAGCTCTGCAACTGCTGGGCGAGGGCTTGTACAACTACTTCAATCTGGATGCCTTGCAAAAGTGGCTGCAAGCGAGTGCCTGGGGCACCGCCGACCTGCAACGCAGCCTGCCGGAAGACTGGAGCGCATTGGCAAGGGTGGTGCAACAGCCAACCTGCGAACTGATCCGCGAGGGTAAGCGCACCTGTTTGCAGCTCAGACTGCCCGGCGTGCGCACCCGGGAAATGGACAGCCGTCAATTGCAACTGTTGGCCCATCAACAGACCCATGCCGTACCGATTCCCGGTCCCTACAACAGTCAGCTGCCACCCCGGCGCTGGCAGGAAAGCAGCGCCGCGTGGGCCGCGGTTGCCGTAGTCGTCAGTCAGGGAGACGAGGCACTGACCCTGCAGTTGCCTATCGCCGATGCCTTGCAAACGACGGACTTCGCCCTGGCGCTCAACATCGGTTACCAACTGGAAGCCGGACGTGACCTGATACACCGCACCTGTTTCGTCCTGCGCGATCTGCACATCGCCACGGAACGTGGTGTACGTTTGCCGGCCCAGGGCCGGTTCACCCTCGACCCCGTCGAAACCTTGCCTGATGGCTTGAGCAAGGCGCCGTACTGGTTGTTCACCCGCGAAGAAATGGCGACTGTCGATGTTCAGCAAACTGTTCAAGCGTAAAAGCAAGCCCGAAACCAAAGACCCGACACCGGACATTCGCAGCCAACGGCCGAGCGCCGGGGAGTTGCGGGTCCGCGGGCTGAATGAAACCCTGTTTCTGGCGCCGCTGCCGGTTTATACCGGACAGGCCCAGGTCTCCCGGCGTAGTTTTTCGGCGATGAACGGAACCTATCTGGAGTTGGGGGGGAGCAATTTCGGGATGGTTGAGTTGGGCAAAAGATTGGCTATCCAGATATGGTTGGCCTTCGCCTTGGCTTTTATTGCACCTGTACTCATTTGTTTGTGGCTCGTGATTGCAAGCCCTCCAGAGATTGACCGCAAGTTTCTCGACATTATCGGGAATGTAGTTCAAGTGTTCGCGACGGGGGCATCTTTGTTCATTATTCCCATCGGCGCCTTCATCTACGGCATGCTCTCCAACGTCCGAACCCTCGCCAAAAGCTACCCCGTACGCTTCAACCGCCAACGCCGCGAAGTCTGCTACATCGACGACACCACCCATCGCGTACTGATCGTGCCGTGGGAAAGTGTGGTGGCCTGGGTCGCGCGCAGTCAGGGTGTCACCGGTTACGGCGCCCTGCGTGACTACACCTTCGGCATGGGGCTGGAGGACGAAGAGCACGACACCGTGCAATTTATTCTGATGGCCCAGCCCAGCGACGTGCATGCGCTGGGCATGTGGGCGTCGATTCGCAATTACATGGAGGAAGGGGAGTTGGTGGATACGCCCAATCCCATGCTCGTTCTGCTGGGGCTGACCCCGACCGAAGACGAGCTCAAACCTTATGAAGGGCTGCATACGTTTGAAATTGAACGTAAAGGAGCGCGCTTCATGGGCTCGTTAGACGATGGCGCCGAAGACCTGACCGCCGAACAGCGCCACCGTTACGGTTACGGTAAACGCACCCGATGGCCCCTGCGCTGGTGGTATGTCCGCCGCGTTCTGACCTTCTGGAAAATGCCCTACCTGATCGCCGAATGGGCCCACCGCAAAGGTCGTCCGACCCTGCCGGACAGCGTGCAAGCCTGGTCGCAACCCCTGCCTCCCGAGCAATGGGCCAAACCCAGCCCCGCGCTGCAAAAAGCCAACGCGCTGGTCAAACACGCCATGGACAAAAAAGGCATCAATTTCGTCGATGCCTGCAAAGCGGCGGGGCTGCATTGAGCAGGGATGGCTTGAGCAAGGCGCCGTACTGGTGGTTCACCCGCGAAGAAATGGCGACTGTCGATGTTCAGCAAACTGTTCAAGCGTAAAAGCAAGCCCGAAGCCAAAGACCCGGCACCGGACATTCGCAGCCAACGGCCGAGCGCCGGGGAGTTGCGGGTCCGCGGGCTGAATGAAACCCTGTTTCTGGCCGATCCTGGCGTGCTGCGCGATATCAATCATGAACAGGAATGGCTGGAAGCCGGCCACGAGCAATGGCTCGGCGAAAACAACCTGCGTCTGAGCATCGGCGGGTTTGTGCGCAGCCTGATCACTGAGGACGGTGCAGAGCTGGCCGGCAATCTCAGCTACCGCTACGAGGATCGAGACATCAGCCTCACGCCGGCGCAGGGCCGGGTCATGCTCGACGCCCAGCATCGACTTGAAGAAGAGCTCAAGGCTGAAACCCGGGCCCGGCAGTACGGCGGCCAGCCGAGTCATGCAGAATCCGCCGCCCGCGATGCCCGCATCGCAGCGATTGTCGCGCCGGTGCGGGCGTTTATTTCGGCAGATTTGTACCGCGAGGCCGAGGTCCTTGTCCGCGAATATCGCGCGGAAAAACTCGCCAACCTGAACAATCACCCGTTCAGCGCCAAAGTCGGTGAGTACATCGATCTCGACGCGATGAACACCTGGTTCAGCGACACGGCCGCTGCCCACTTTCAGCAACTCGAAGAGCGGCACAGTGCATTGTTCGCTGACCGGGGGCTGTACCTCAAACGCTCGTCCAGCGGCACCTGGTTTGTCGACTTCGACGACCTGGCGGCGCGCCAGTGGCTGACCGAGCTGGCCACCGGCTGCCTGACCGCCCAGTGCATCCGCGCCCAGGGCGCCGAGCAATACGCCGACTATGTGCGAGCCGCCGACGGTGGCGCACTCCGGCAACTGTTCAATGCCTGGACGCCCTCACTCGAAGCGGCCGTCAACAATGCCTCGCGCCTGAGCGAGCTGATGGCCGCGCTGTCTGCCGACAACATCAGCGCCACCCATCAGGCGCTGGCGCCGTTGAGCGCAGTGGTGCTGGATGACATCGCGACCATGGCCCGGGACGCCGCCAGCCAATGGAGTGTGCTGGTCAACCGGCTGGGAGCGGCGTTGCTGCTGCTCAAGGGCGACAGCGGCTTCAGTGCGTCGTGGATGAGTATCTTCGTCGCGGCGAGGCTGGGGGGGGAAAGCCGTTTGCAGCAAGTGTCCGAGGGCGGGCGACAGGTGTGGGCGTTGCTGGGGCAACGGGCCGAGGCACTGGCCCAATGGGTGAACAAGACAGGCAAGGCGATTGGCGTCGGGCGGGTGGAACGGATCGTCAATTCGCCGGTGGTGGTCAATAGCGGGGGCGTTGTGCCGATGGCGGCGCTGCTGGTGAACGTGGTGAATGTGCAGAACTACTTGAAAGAGGCCGGGGTGCTGGAGGGGATGGAAGGGCGCCGGGTGAATGACACGATTTCGGCGAGTCTTTACGGGGCGGCGGCGTTGGTGGCGGTGGTGGATAGTCAGGTGAGGGTGGGGTTGGGGAGGGATAGGTTCTTTATTCGTTCGTCTGCTGCGCCGGCGCTTACGTTGTTTGGTGGGGTGATTGGCGCATTGTCGGCGGGTGCAGCATCCTCTGAATTCAAGTCTCTACAGGAGCAAATTGAAAACGCCCAAAACGCCGTCGATCCATGGCTGGAAATACGTCAGACCGTGGTAGGTGGGCAAGTAGCCGCCTTCGGCGCCCAGGCATTGTTAGGATTTGGCTATACCGCCCGTGCCTTGGCGGGGGCAATCACAGTAGACGTCGCCATTTTGCGTTACACGCTCTACATGGGGCCATTGAACTGGATCATTGCCGGTTTGGGCCTGCTGTATCTGACGGCCTGGATTTTCGAAAAGACGCCGCTGCAACACTTCCTGAGTTCCTGCTGCTGGTCCCGAGGCCGGGCCAATGATCTCGAGCCCATCGCGCCCAAGGCTCAACAGAACGAGCTCGACCGCTTGTACCTCATCCTCTATACGCCACGGGTCACCATGGAAAGCAGCTCGGAACATGCTCTCGACAATATCGGTTCCGGCCACAAGTTCGTCAGTGCCATCAACGCCCTGACCATCGACCTGCCGGGTGCCGAGCCCGGCAACGTCTACCTGGAACTGAGCATGGTCGGCGACCCGGTGGACAGTCAGGGCTACCGGCATCTGATCAAGAACAGTCAGATCAATAATTTCAGTGCGCCGCGGCCCTGGCGGGACATGACACCACACTGGCTAGTCAGTAGCCGATGTGAGTGGATACCGTTCAAGGAAGGACGTGGCTTACGTCTCAGTGGCCCCTTTAAAGAACTGCCGAATGTGTTGGGCAAACCACCCAGTACGGTTTCACTGCGGCTGCGTTATCGCACGCCCCTGACCGGAATACTCGGGGCCCGCTCTTTCATCGGTGGAGAACGAGGACTGGCGTTCACCTTGAACAACACCACCGGCGTCATCGCCCTGAGAAACGACCCGACGCCCGAGCTTGATCGTGTACCGAATTACCCGCTCGGTGAGGACCACCCCGGCGCCATTTACCTGCAACCCAAGGACAAACGATGAGTACGCCACCGGCCGGCACCACGAAGAAGGGGATTTTCTCGCGCAATGACTATTTGGCGCCATTGCCGATTCCAACCGGGAGAAAGCCCTGTGACGTGCTCAATATCGTCTGGCGCAAAAACGACGTCTTCATTGACATAGGCAACTACAGCATCGGTTCAGCGGTGATGGTGATGTGGCCGGGAGTGATGGTGTTTTTAGCAATGTCATTTTTTACTCGAAATCTGACTTCTGATTTCAGTCAGGACATTTTGATCCTGGGCGCATGTATCATGGCCCTCCCGATTTTTTGGTTGATTCAAGGCCTCTTTCGCGAAGTCCCCTTACCTGTGCGCTTCAACCGCCAACGCCGCGAAGTCTGCGTCCCCCGCGACAACGGCGAATACTGGATCGTCCCTTGGGAAAGCGTGACAGCGGCCGCCACCCAGCAGTCGTCGGTCAGTCAGGCCGGTAAAACCACGATGGGTTTACTGGTCATCGGATTCGAAAATCCCGACCCGAATGCCACCCAAGACAACAAGCATTTTTCGCTGGGCTTCAACTGCGGCGGTGGCACTACAGCGATGGCGTTGTGGGAGTGCATGCGCAGTTACATGGAGATCGGGCCAGATGTTGTTGAGGATCAAACTGCTCGTTTCGACAGATCAAAGGGAATCTGGGCAACTTATCTGGAGGATCTGAACAAGGCTGCGAAGTTGAGAGGCTGGTTCATTACTGCTCTTTGGGAAGGGTTTTGCGGGGTTTTCATATTCAACACGTTGCTGATTGATGTCCTGGAGCGCTGGAAACTGAATCCGCCCCCCGACTTGCCCCATCCCGACATCATCGAATGGTCAAAACCCCTCCCTCCCGAACAATGGGCGAAACGCTCCCCTGAACTAGAGGTCGCCATCGCCCAGCGCGAGGCTGAACTCGCTGCACCGGCAAAAAGCGAGCGGGTTTGAGGCCGGCCCTGCACTCTGAATGCAAAAAAGCCGCGATAATCGCGGCTTTTTTGCGTCTGTCAGAACCCCCGCCGAATCCGGTTTTTCAGTTGTTCATGGAAGATTTCCGCGTTGCGTCTGTAGGTGCCGCTGAAGGATTCGTTACTTGAATCCAGCGTCATCGAGCGTTTGTTCGTCACTTCTTCACGGTAGGCGTCGATGAAGAAGTTCAGGTCGTTGGCCGTGCTCAGCTTCGGCCACTTGTCCAGGTACAGCGGCAGTTGGGCGGCGCCCGTTCTGAAGGAACAGATCCGCCGGTTGCTGATCGTCGCTTCGCCGATCTCGAACGGCACCCACCATGACAACGCGGTTGATTCCGAGACCACCGCCAGCAGGTGGGTGCATTCAGTGATATTGCGGGTGATGACCCCGGTGATGTCGTCGGTGGTCTGGGATTCGGGATCCAGCACGTCCAGATAGGTTTTGATATTGGCCTGCTTCAGGCGGGCATCGATCGCGAGGGCGTGGGCGCGGTCCATGTGGCGGTAGCTGATGAATACGGGCATCAGAAATGTCCTTTGAGGGCGAGTTCGCGGTAATAGGCGCCGAGAGCCGTCAGGCGACACCCGGTAGATTGCATGGCGGCGTAATACATGTGCTCGGCGTCCACCGGCTCGATCAGGCTGTGGCGGTTGCACATCTGCAACTGTTTGAAGATGTCACCGTGATCGGGATCGAACGAAGCGGAGGTGGGTTCGAAACTGGGGTCTAGCCGAAAGACAAAACTCGGTTCCGGAAACCAGTCCTTGAGTTTGCGCAGGGTTTCTTCGGCGATCAGCGGTGCTACCTCGCGCAGCGGCACGAACTGCGACACGTTGGTCTTGAACACCGGCCGCTGCTCCCACGCCCCCAGCGCGTTGTCGACGAACGAATACACACTGCCCGGAGTGACCTTGCCGAGTACGTTGGCGGCACCGCCATGCAGTGCTTGAAGCAGCAGGTCCGTGAACACGCCATGGCCACGGCTTTCCAGGGCGGACTGTTCTTTTTTGCAGGCGGTGAGAATGGTCACGCCTTCGCCGATCATGCTGCTGCCGCCGCGCAAGTTGCGCACGGCACCGGCGGCGCCAGCCTGGCAGCAGTCGAGGATGATGATTTTGTTCTTGATCTGCTGGGCGTTGTCGGCCCACTGCAGAATGTCGCTGATGCGAATGCCTTCGCCGCCGGGCTGATAGTCCTGGGGGATCAGCAACCCTTCATCGATGCTGGTATCGAACTGGCCATGGCCGGCGAAATACAGAAGCGCAACATCGCAGTCGCCCGAGAACAGGCTTTGGATGTGCTGCCTCATGGCCGCGAGCGTGAGGCTTTCCTCGGCCGAAGTCAGCACCTTGCTGCTGAAGTTCGGTCGCCCGTTGGCGTGACGCTCCAGCACCGAGGCCATGGCCATTGCATCATTGTTGCAGCCGCTGAGCGGCGAAACGTGGGTGTAGTGGTTAATGCCGATAAACAGTCCCTTGCGCATGATTACACCGCCGTATGAAGGCGTATGGCGCTGACGATGCTGTTGGTATTCCACGCACATTCGACGTGCGCGGCGTCGCTGACCACTTTTGCGGTGCGTTCGGCGCCATGGGGACGAATCGCGATGATCACCTTGCCTAGGCGTTTGGCGATCTCGATTTCCTTCTGGATCCATTTGCTGTAGGCCGAGTACATCCCGGCCATGACCAACACGGCAGAGCAGGGGCGGATCTTGTTCTCGATGGCCTCTTCCAGCTCCTGGTCAGTGCGCGCATCGGTAATCGGATTGTGCGGCGGCACGGAGAAATTCTTGAAGGTGAATGTCGGGTGATCGCTGAGCAGGCGGATCAGATTGTCGTGGGAGCCGGAGTAGTTCCAGGAGTGACTGATGAACAAATGGTAGGTTTGCATGGGGGGCCTCGGAGGTCGCGACGGTGCGAAGGAGGAACCCAATGTAGGCATCTGGCGTGCGCCAACAAGGCCTGAGCGGTGAAAGAGAAATGTCCTGCAAGCAGGTGTGGGCGAGGCCGTCAGAAAAGTCCGATGTTTAACGGATTGCCGGGTTTGTCAGACGCGGTCCGACACACGGCAGCCCTCGGGCGAGGTGCTGCCGTCGCGGATGTTCAGTAACCGTTTTCCGGCAGGCTGGCGATGATCGAGCGGTAGCTGTTCATCCGCTGCTGCTGCACGCGGCCGTCTTCCAGGGCCTTGAGCAGTGCGCAACCGGGTTCGCGATCGTGCTTGCAGTCGCGGAAGCGGCAGGTGCCGAGCAGGTCGTTGAACTCGATGAAGCCGGCTTCGACATCGGCGCGGCTGACGTGGCCGAGGCCGAATTCACGGATGCCCGGGGAGTCGATCAGTTCACCGCCGCCGGGGAAGTGGAACAGGCGTGCGGTGGTCGTTGTGTGCGTGCCTTGGCCCGACAGCTCGGACAGCGGGCCGACACGGGTTTCGACGTCCGGCAGCAGGCTGTTGACCAGCGACGACTTGCCGACACCCGACTGGCCGACGAATACGCTGATGCGACCGTCGAGCTGTTTCTGCAATTGCTCCATGCCATTGCCGTGGTGTGCCGAGACTTCCAGCACCGGGTAACCCAGTGTGCGGTACACCGCCAGCAGCGCGTTCAGCGCCGGGGCGTTCTGTTCGTCGATCAGGTCGAATTTGTTCAACAGCAGCAACGGGCGGATACCGGCGTGCTCGGCCGCGACCAGATAGCGGTCGATCAGGTTCGCGTGGGGCTCGGGCAGCGGGGCGAACACGATGACGATCATGTCCACGTTGGCGGCCACCGGTTTGAGCTGGCCACGGCTGTCCGGGCGGCACAGCTCGGTGGTGCGCGGCAGTTGCGCGACGATCACACCTATGCCCTGGTTGCCGGCGCGCCAGACCACGCGGTCACCGGTCACCAGCGCCGGCAGGTTGGCCCGCAAGTGGCAACGGAAGACCTGGCCGGCCAGTTCGCCATCAACGGCCTCGACTTCGACCTGCACACCGAAGTGAGCGATCACCAGGCCGTGCTGTTCCGGGCCCAGGTCGCCGCCTTCGAGCGCCTCGACAGCCGAGGACTCGCGTTTGGCGGCGCGGGCGGCGCGCTCGCCCTGAATCTTTTCGATGCGCCAGTTTTGACGACGATTGAGTTGGCGTTTGGCCATGGGTGTTCCGTCTGAAGAATGCAGCGATTAGGTAAAACGGCCGCGAGTTTAGCACGCCCGGGCACCGCCCTAGGCTAAACTGCGCAGCATTGCTCAGGAGCCGAAATATGCAAAACCCGCAGAATCTGATCTGGATCGACCTCGAAATGACCGGTCTGGATCCGGAAAACGACGTCATCATCGAAATGGCCACCATCGTCACCGACAGTGACCTGAACACCCTGGCCGAAGGCCCGGTGATCGCCATCCATCACAGTGATGAAGTCCTCGCTCGCATGGACGAGTGGAACACCCGCACCCACGGTAACTCCGGCCTGACCCAGCGTGTGCGTGAAAGCCGCATCAGCATGGCCGAAGCGGAAGCCGAAACCATCGCCTTCCTCGAAAAGTGGGTGCCGAAGGGCAAGTCGCCGATCTGTGGCAACAGCATCTGCCAGGATCGCCGCTTTCTTTATACCCACATGAAGTCGCTGGAAAGCTATTTCCACTACCGCAACCTCGACGTTTCCACCCTCAAGGAACTGGCCGCGCGCTGGGCGCCGGACGTGCGTGACAGCTTCAAGAAGGGCAGCACTCACCTGGCGCTCGACGATATCCGCGAATCCATCGCCGAGCTGCAGCACTACCGCAAGCATTTCATCAAGTTCTGAGATCGGCACCCACGCCGGGGCGCCCTCTTTTGGTGCCTCGGCGAAGTGAGTAGACTGCGCGCCTTCCTGCCAGGATCGCCACCATGTTGCTGATGCTCTACCTCGTCGCCATTACTGCTGAAGCCATGACCGGCGCCCTGTCTGCGGGCCGTCGCGGCATGGACTGGTTCGGCGTGGTGCTGATTGCCTGCGTCACCGCACTGGGCGGTGGTTCGGTGCGCGATGTGCTGCTCGGGCATTACCCGCTGACCTGGGTCAAACACCCGGAATACCTGGTGCTGACGACGGTTGCGGCGATGATCACTGTGTTCACCGCACGCTGGATGCGTCACCTGCGCTCGCTGTTTCTGGTACTCGACGCCGTCGGTCTGGTGGCGTTCACCCTGATCGGCTGCATGACCGCCCTGGAAATGGGCCACGGCATGCTGGTGGCTTCGGTCAGCGGTGTGATCACCGGCGTGTTCGGCGGCATCCTGCGCGATATCTTCTGCAACGACATCCCGTTGATCTTCCGCCGCGAACTCTACGCCAGCGTCTCGTTCGCTGCGGCGTGGTGTTACATGCTTTGTCTGTATCTGAATGTGCCGAGCGAACAGGCGATTCTGATCACCCTGTTCGGTGGCTTTCTGCTGCGGTTGTTGGCGATTCGCTTCCATTGGGAAATGCCGAAGTTCGTTTATAACGACGAGCATTGATAACTGGCTACAGCTTCTTACACTTGATTTTAAGTTCGCCTTTGAATGACGTGATATTCATATCCGGCTCCGCACAATAAAGTGCGGGTGCATCGGAACTGATATCAGTCACAGGAGTGAAAGAATGAGTGAGTTTGATGAGCTGTCTGCAGAGCGCTCGATAAATTCGGTTTCTCTGGAAAGTATTGAATTAAAGGTGAAGTTCGACTCAGGGGGCGCAACGCGAAGCAAGGTGTTGTTTGGCAACGGGCGTATGCAGGTTAAAGTGCAGGTGCTTGTCTCCGGCTTCGATGAAAACGGTCATCATGTTTCTGTACCTGCTGATGTACTGAATACAGTAGAGCTTATTCATTACAATACCGGGAGGATATTGCGGGACGGCTGGAAAGCCAGTGCCGAACAGGGACGGTATACACTGGAGGCTCCTGTTTCTGCAGACTTGATGGGAACATCGGACGATGAGTCGCAAAACCACGTCCATCCTCATGTGCGCACTTTCTGGGTCTCGTCGGCGGGGGTTGGTACCACGCAGATCGCGGCGCGTGTTTTACTGAACGGAATCGTTATTAAAAGCAACGGAACTGGTCTGCTCAATCGTCAGGACAGCAGTATCACGCTGGATGCGCAATTGCCGATCAACTACTCGCTTGAGCAGTTTCACTTGAAAAGCGTACGGCGCGGGAATGAAGCGCCAGGTAACCGGATCTCGAATTACTACCTTGGACTCAGTCATCAGGGACAGCAAATAAAACTGGTGGACTGGGTGGCGTCGCAGAATACAGGCAACTTGATTTTTGCTCACGGTAACTGGCTAGGTGCGTCTGCGACCAATTATCTGGTAGGTATTCTGGCAAGTCCGGATCAGACGGGTGTCACAGTAAAGTTGCCTGTTAATGACAACACTTTTTTAGATGCCATATTTTCAGGGCCTGCCAGTGTCTCTTCGGAGATGAGCAAGGAGTATCTTGTTCGGGTCAGCGACCGCCACGGTGAATTGACTATTGTTCAGGCGATTTCCGAGTATACGTACAGCTACGCCAAGTACACCGTGGATGAGGCGTTTCATTTTTCCGCGATTGATCAATATGGGTCTGAGCATAAGTTGGCCATTCGAACCGACGCTGCGGAAGGTTTGTTCATTCTTGAGAGGGGGTAAAACTGCGTCAGGGCAATAGATATATAAGCTCACTGTAAAAGAATAAGTCAGTAAGCTTCGATATCGATGATCCCTGCCGGTATTTCGGCAGGGACACTATTGTCCGTCAGCTCCTTAACGCAAGAGGACTGACTCAATTTCGCTCAAGGATGAGAATTGATGGTCAACAAACCGCCAAAGGGTTTTGGTCCTGCGCCCTCCCCGAACCCATCCACTTCCCGTACGCCGGGATCTGAAGCACCGTCGCGGGTGGATATCGACGTGCCAGGTGTGTCACGTCGACCTGTATTGCCACCTGTGACAACAGACCCGGGCCATTCAACCAGGCAGGATGCCCCCCCGACACCTGTTGTCGAGCCCAGCATGATTGTTTCCGAGTCTGCATCCCAGGTGCCGGCAACCGTACCGATGCTTCCGGTGTTGGCCGATTTCTGGATCAGCGCTGCAGCTGCAATGCCCGCAGCCGATGCTCAGGGATTCAGAATAATCAAGCAGCGCCGGTACATCGAATTGACCGACGGGCATTTTGTCCAGGTTGCCAAGGATCCCGTCACGGGAGACTGGCGAGCAATGCTGGCCAGTGAGCTCGTTCCTTCCGGGCCGTTTCTGATGCCTGATCAACACCGCCGCTACTGGTACCCGAAAGACAGCAACGGTGCGCAAAAGCATACCGGCGTGGACGAAGACGATGTTGAAGCCTTCGCGCCGGGACCTTCCTCGGTACTGTCAGGCCGCCTGATTTCGCAAGCATCGGTCGAGCGTCGAGTGCGAGCGCTTTATCCCGAGCTCCCGGACGACAAAGTGATTGGTTTCATCGGAGATCGTTTACACAGTGATCCGCACTCCGTTCTTGTGCGACTGGAAAAAGAGTCTGTAGCGTTGCGCGAAGAGCTGAAGGACTGGCTGGTGAATGCGCGGTCAGCTCATCCCGGATCTGAATCCGGGTTGAGCGCTGAAGGCCTCGCCAGCCAACGGCAGAAGCGCGAGCAGTTCAGTCAGGATCTTCAAGCGATCTGGTGCGAATCGGTGTCGGGCCAGGGTTTTGCCGATCACAGCTTTTCGACGTTCATCGATTTTTCCGGGGAGTTGCCCCACTTGTCAGTCCGGTTTGAATGGGTAACGGAGCTGGTGCTGACCGCGCGCAATATCGATGTATCGTTGGGTCGGTTTCTCGACAGTTTTCCCAACGTTCGCTACCTGATTCTGGAGTCTGTGCGAATGGAGGATTTTTCCCCGGCGATCTTCCAGATGCGGGATTTGCAACATCTGACATTGAACGGAAATTCACTTCGTCTTTCCGAGAGCAGTGCCGAGGGCCTGTCCCGGATCGAAACCCTCACGTTACTGGATTTGAGGGATAACCCTTTGGGCCTTGCCCCGCCTGTGGGATTCATGCAGGGGTTGCGAGAGTTGTTTCTGCGCGATTGTGCGATCGACGAGATTCCTTCCGGGATGGAACGGTTGCCAGCACTGACTCGCGTGGATTTGCGAGAGAACGAGATTGCCATCGTCGGCGATGAGCTGTTCGACATTCCGGATACGCAGAATCTTCACCTGGATCTGAGGGACAACCCGCTCGGCGTGGTGGCGCGGCAGCGAATCACCCACTATCTGGAAAATGCCAGTCTCGATCGTAAAGTGCAGATTCGCTCGGATGAGGACAGTCTCGATGTCGATGATTCTTCCGAATCAAGCGACAGTTCTGATAGTGGGGTGGAATCCGACACTTGATTAACACTGAGCAACTATTACCTTGTAACAAGTCTTGATTGTAAAAAATAGATAGCCCACTTTTTTCTTGTCTTCTTTGACTTTGAGAAAAAGTGGGCTTTTGCATTGTGTTTTTTCATGTTTGAGTGCGCTGATTTATAGTTTATGTTTCGGGTTGGTGTTTCTGGATGCCCTGTTTACATGCTGTCAGCTATTGCCGCTGTTATGGACTTTGGTGATGTGTTTAATATTTGGCTGTGCCCTGATTTGTCTGAAAAAAATGGGCTAATTGAATATTTACACAGGAAGTTATTGATGTTTGAAGAGGTCGTCAGTATTCAGAGGCTCGAAGTCAAGTTTGATTCGGCCCCCACACTTCGCCATAAACAACTCTATGCCAACGGCCTGATGCAAGTACGGGTACTGGTCTTGATTTCGGGTGGCGATGCGCAGGCCAACGAAGTGTCTCTGCACGGGCATCCGGCCATGCAGACCCTTCGCTTGATCTCCTACAATGGCGCGCGACCAATTTCGGGGGGCTGGAACGTCGAGACTCAGGAAAATCGCTACGCCCATGACATGACGGGCGGTATCGCCCGGGCCACACCACTGGTACCGGCTGCACATAACCGTATTACCGACCCGGTCGAACCCGTTCAGGTCTATGAGTTCTGGATCACCAGCACCAGGCCGGGTTCACTGCAAATCGCCGCCGAAATCACCCTGGGCGATGAAGTGGTTCGAAGCAACGGGCAATCGGGGGGCGACAGCAGCGTGACGCTGGAGGCGATATCGCCGGTCAAGTATCCAGTGAGCCACTTTTCCCTGGAAAAGGTCAGTGAAAGAGTCATTGATCGTTTCGACGCGATTCATCGATATAGTCTGGGTCTTTATGCTGATCGTCGTTCCATTCATCTTCTGGACTGGACCAGCACTCAAGTACAAAAGGATGACGAGTACGCGACGTTGTTCTTTGTTTCCAAAAATATTAATGATTCCCACCCGGGGGGAAGAACTTTTTGCGGCTACATGGCGCCGGTCTATGGTGCCAGTGCAACCATTCGCGGGCCAAAAGGGTTTGTCGGGACGCCAGTCAATCAGCAGCCGGGTAATTTGACGGTCTTGAGCTATCTCTCCCCCGACTATCAGAGTCAGCGGGCTCGGGATCAGGTTTTTGAACTGACGGTATTCGATGAATTTGGTACGGAGCACTGGCTTCGTATAAGGCCGGACTTTTCCGAGCGTTCGTTCAAGTTGATTTGAACAGCGTGTTTTTTAGCAGGTTGGCGCGAGCTTTTTTCGTTCGGCTTCAATGCAGTCGGTTTGAACTTTGAAGTTCATCGGGTGGGTTGGTTCTTGTGTGGTAAATAAGGAATTTATATATGGAGAACAAATCTCCGGGCTCTGTGCATTCCAATGCATTCAATTTTGGTGAGTTTGTAACGGGCGGTGTTGATCCTCGGACAGGCTTGTATACCTGTTCCTTGTCTTTGGGTGCTGTTCGATCTGCGGATCTCAACGGACCTTCGTTCGGACTCGCCCTGGGTTTCAACCCGCTCGATACCCGAAACAGCGGATTCGGGCTGGGCTGGTCGCTGGCCACGACCCGTTACGACACGCGCAGCAAGATGATGACCTTGATCAACGGTGAGCGTTACAAGGCCGTCGAAACGGTCGCGGGTCTCCAGTTCAGAGAAATGAAGCTGGAAAGCGTCAAGGTCGTGAAAACCGGTGCCGGACGTTTTGATGTTCGTTACAAGGACGGACATCGGGAGGAGTTGACTGTGCAGGGCGGCAGTCTGGTCGCAGTCCCGACGCGGATCATCGCGGCCAACGGCGCAGGCATCACACTGATGTACAAAGTGGTCAATCAATACCCGGAGCTGATCGAAGTCAGGGATGATCAGCGGACGCTGCTGAAAATCTCCCGCAAGGGCACTCTGGTTACGTTGAGTCAGAACCCGGACACGGCATCCAGGGCTGATTTCACAATGAAGCTCGATAGCAACGACCGGGTCGTGGAGATCGGTTTGCCAGAGGGCAGGGGCTGGGATCTCGAATATTCGCTCATTGATGAAGTCGGGTACCTGAAACGGGTCGTGACACCGCTGGGGGGCGTCGAAATCATTCGCTACAAGGAGCAAGGTCATCTGCTCCCCGCCAGCGACGGCGGTGCGACGGCGACGCTGCCTCATGTCATGGCCCATGAAATTTATCCGGGGCACGGTCAGCCGAAAGTGGGCAGGACCTACACCTTTTCGGACCGTAATTTTCTTGGGCATGGTTTGACGGTGGAACCCTCCGACGACGGTGACCCGCTCTACTCGGCACCCTGGAGTTACCAGTATGCGTCCGAGGAACGCCTGTTGGTCGATGGCAAGGTGCACAGTCACATCAAGCGGACGTACAACAAGTTCCATTTGCTGGTTGCGCAGGTGACGACGTGCGGGGAGGCGGTCACTTCGCAGCTCACCGAGTATCACCTCGCTACGGGAAAGCCTTTCAACGAGCAACCGGCGCAGTTTCGTCTGCCTCGGCTCCAGACACTGAAGTTCGAAAACCGTCTCGGCAATAAGCAACGCGAGGAGACGACGATCACCGAGTTCGATGCGGTGGGCAACCTGCTCAGGCATGTGGGGCCGGACGGTGTCACGACGCTGTCCGAGTTCTATCCGGCGGTCGAGTCGCCGGACTGCCCGGTGGACCCGCTCGGCTTTGTCCGTTTCGAGAAGCAAAGGACGGTCATCGCCGCACCCGGCGGCGGTGCCTCGACCTGCACCCGTTTTCGCCATGCCTTGCACCCGGCATTGCAAGGCTCGACGCTGGCCAGCGTCGTGGTCATCGAAGAGCAGTTTTTCGAAAAGGTGGAAGACACGGAGGTTCTTCGTTCAAAAGTCGAGTACAGCTATTTCAATACACCGGCGGACCGGCTCCGACATGGTGCATTGCAAGAACAGCGCAGAACCCGGAACGGTCGCATCACCCGAACGGCATTTTCTTGCCGGCTGGAAGGCGCTCGCCTTCATCTGACCAACACTGTTCACGGTTTCGACGGTACTTCGCAAAGCACGACGCAAGTCCTGTCGTCATACACCGGACTGACATTGTCGGAGACCGACAAGGACGGTGGCCGGATCGACTATGAGTACGACACCATTGGTCGATGCCTGCGCAAGACGCTCTCCCCGGGCGCCGCCCATGCTGCTTCGACGAGCTGGGTTTATCAGGCGGCAGGCAGTACTTCGCCCGCGACAGTGACCGTCACGGATCCGGCGGGAGGCGTGCAAACGGTCAGTCATGACGGTTTGGGACGTGTGATCGGCATCAAGGAGCTTGATTGCGAAAAACCCGATGAGGGAGCGTTGCAAGAAAGTCTTATGCGCACGGTGTACTCCGCACTTCACGACAAAACGGGGCAACTGGTGGAGCAGACCCGCACAGACTGGTGGGACGGCATTGCGCGTCCGGCCAGTACTCGACTGGTCTATGACCGCTGGGGGCAAGTGAAACAGACGCGTCATGCTGACGGGCGCGTAGAACATCGGGAATTCGACCCGGTCGCGCTCCAGGAAACCCTCTGGCAGGAGGGTATGGGCAAGACGGTCACGGTCTTCAATGCTTTCGGCAAGCCGAAAAGTATTGAAATGCTCGACCAGAAGGGGGAGAGCCTGGGCAAGACGGTCCTTGAATATGACGGTTACGGCAGAATCCGCAGCCAGACCGATCAGGAGGGCAACAAGACGCTCTACCACTACGACGTCTTTGATCGTTTGGTTCGCAGCGAATTGCCGGACGGGCATGCGGTCGAGACTGAATATGCCGATCACAGCACCGAAACATTGCCGGTAAGGATCAAGGTCGACACGCTTGAGTTGGGCCGACAGGTATTCGACGGGCTGGATCGCCTGACTGAAAGTACGGTGGGCGGTCGCACATCCACAACGGGTTATGCGTCGGGCTCCAGCCAGGCCAGATGGCAAATGGGGGCTGACGGAAAGAGGGTCGAATTCACCTGGTCTCAGGGGATGAACGGGCTGACCGAGCGCAAGGCTGACGGATTGCATGCGCGCTTCACCTACGACGCCTTGCATGGCAAGCCTGAAACCTGCATCGAGCAGGGGCGCGAGCATCGATTCGCCTACTATTCTTCCGGGCGCTTGAAGTCCGAAGTGACCGTGTACGGTGAACATCGCCAGACGACGTCCCACACCTGGTCGCTCGGTGGGCGACCGCTGACTTTCGTCGATGGGCTTGGCAACGAACACAGGTCTGAATATGACAGTTGGGGGCGCAAGACCGCTTTCACCCAGGGCAGCTTGCGGGTCGAATACACCTATGACACCGCAGGCTTGCTGGCGCTGATCGATGCCCGGGATACATCCACCGCCCTGCGCATGAAGACGCATCTGAGCTACGACGATATCGGCCGTGAAACGACCCGCCGCTTTGAAGTCGAGGGTCAGGCAAGTCAGACACTGACCTCGAGTTACACCCCCTCCGGCAAGCTGGCGCAGAAAGTCTTGAAACGCGACACTCAAGTGCTGCGCGATGAGCGCTTTACCTATGACGTGCGTGGACGACTGAGTCATTACAGCTGTGAAGGCACGCAACGGCCACGGGATCCCTACGGCAAGGAAATCGTCGAACAGACATTCACCTTCGATGCGCTGGACAACCTGCTCACGCTGCAGACCCGCTTTCCCCAGGGCGTCAATCTGACGACTTTCAGCTATAGCAAGGTCGATTTCACCCAGCTCACGGACATCAGTCATTCCCACGCTGATTACCCGCAACCGGTCACTCTGCAATACGACGCCAATGGCCGGATGATCAAGGATGACCAGGGCCGTACTTTGACGTACGACACGCTTGGGCGTCTGACAGGTGTCAGCAATGCGCAGGGGGAGAGGGTGCGGGGCTATCAGTACGACGGTTTCGACCGGCTGATGGCGCTGTCGCAGCCGGGGAGTGCGGACACTCAGCGTTACTATCGCGGTGGACGCGTCATCAACGAAGTGCGTGGCAGCGATTCGCGCAGTGTCGTGCGCCACGAAGGCCTGTTGGTGGGGCAGTACCAGGTCGGACTGGATGCAGGTGTGCGGGTGTTCGGCACGGATCAGCAACAAAGTGTGCTGACACAGCTGCAGAATGGTCGGCTTACCGAAATCGCCTACAGCCCGTATGGGCATCGGGAGGCGGAAGGCGGATTATTCAGCCTGCCAGGTTTCAATGGCGAGCAGTTCGATCCCGTCACTGGTCTGTATCTGCTGGGCAATGGTTATCGGGCCTATAGCCCGACCCTGATGCGCTTCATGTCACCCGACAGCATGAGTCCGTTCGGAGCAGGGGGGGTGAATGCCTATGCATATTGCCTGGGTGATCCGGTCAACCGAGTCGACCCGACGGGGCATTTTTCCTGGCAGTCGGTTCTGGGGATTGCACTTGGGGTCATCGGGGTTGCCGCGAGTATTGTGACCCTTGGAGCGGCTACCCCTCTGGCGCTGCTTGCCATGGGGCTGGGTGTCGCCTCGGGGGTGACGGGTATTGCCAGTGAGCTGGTCAATGATTGGGCGCCGGAGTCGGAAGCCGCATCAATACTTGGTTGGGTAAGCCTTGGATTGGGCGCGGCTTCGGCGGGTGCAGGATGGCTGGCAGCGCGACAAATCATCACGCGGGGCGGACGGATGCTGGGCAAGAACTTCAAGGGTCTTGCCGATGAACCACCCGTCGAGTACTACGCTCGAGGAAAGAAGGCCAAGTCATCCGGCACAAACGGTCAGGAGCCACCGCCTCCACCGGTACGCTGGACATTGACGGAGGACTTTGCCGCGCATGATTACATTCCCAACGGCAAGCCGGGCAACGTTGCGCGGGCCAAATACGCGGAGTTCAGAAATGACATTGCGGTCAATAACAAATCGCCTTATGACGCTGCCAAGAGTTACCCCGGCAGTAAATTCGATCCTTATCCCAACTACGCGCCGGCTAAGCCGTTTACAGGTTATGAGCATGCACATACCCGTCTCTCGCAAGCGGATCGGGTGTTTTTCCTGACCAACAATGACACCCGGCACGTCATCATCAAACAGGTGGGTAGTCATGATCCTGCCTGGTAGCGGATGACACCCATTCGTCGGGCTATTGGTGATTCTGGAGGTCGCGTTCCGAGTGTTGCTTGAGTGCCCACTCCACATGTTCACGAACCAGCTCCGATGGATAATCCCGTCGCGCCTTCAATGCTTCCAGCACCGGAATCGTTGAGGGCGCATTTCCCAGCCCAACCGCCAGATTGCGCAGCCAGCGCTCGTACCCGGCCCGGCGCAGCGGTGACCCCTCGGTGCTGCTGAGGAATTTGTCTTCATCCCACAAAAACAGCTCGGCCAGTTCGGCGTTGTCCAGATTGTGCCGTGGCTTGAAGTCGCTTTCACCGGACGGGCGGGCGAAGCGGTTCCACGGGCAGCAGATCTGGCAATCGTCGCAGCCGAACACCCGGTTGCCGATCAGCGGTCGCAGGTCTTCGGGGATGGCGTTCTTCAGCTCGATGGTCAGGTAGGAAATGCAGCGTCGCGCGTCCAGTACGTACGGCCCGACAAAGGCATTGGTCGGGCAGATGTCGAGGCACGCGGTGCAGCGTCCGCAATGTTCGGTGCTGTGGGGATCATCCACCGGCAGGGGCAGGTCGACGAACAGTTCGCTGAGAAAGAAGTAACTGCCGGCCTTGCGGTTCAGCACCAGGGTGTTTTTGCCGATCCAGCCCAGCCCGGCCTGTTCGGCGATGGCCTTTTCCAGCACCGGGGCGCTGTCGACGAAGGCGCGGAAACCGAACGGCCCGATCTCGGATTGAATCCTGTCCGCCAGTTGTTGAACGCGTTTACGGATCAACTTGTGATAATCGCGGCCCAAGGCATAACGCGAGATATAGGCCTTTTCCGGTTTGGCCAGCAATTGCGCCATTTGCGTGTCGCCCGGCAGGTAGTCCATGCGCAGTGAAACTACGCGCAAGGTGCCCGGCACCAGCTCTTCGGGGTGCGAGCGTTTGCTGCCGTGGGCGCCCATGTAATCCATTTCGCCGTGGTAGCCGGCCTCGAGCCAGCGTTGCAGGTGCTGCTCGTGCTCGGCCAGGTCCAGACCGCTGATGCCGACTTGCTGGAAGCCCAGCTCGCGGCCCCAGTCCTTGATGGATTGGGCGAGGGCAGGCAGATCTGTGGGGATGGCGGACATGAGGCGAGAGAAACCGGAGCTGAGGTGCGTATAATTCTGCCAGACATCGGAGCCCGACGACGCATGCCGCACACTAAAGATCAATTACCCGACGCGCTGTACCGTGCCGCGCAGGTGCGCGAACTCGACGCACGGCTGATCGCCGCCGGCACGCCGGGCTTTGAATTGATGCAGCGTGCCGCCCATGCCACGTGGCGCGCGCTGGTGCGCCAATGGCCGGCTGCGAATGAAATGACGGTGCTGGCCGGGCACGGCAACAACGCCGGCGATGGTTATCTGGTGGCGGCACTGGCGCATCGGGCAGGTTGGCAGGTTCAGGTGCTGGCTGTCGGCGAGCCGCAGCGTTTGAAGGGCGATGCCGCCGTGGCGCACGCCGAAGCCGTGGCCGATGGCGTCTCGATTGCCCCATGGGATCTGTCCTGCGAGTTGCGCGGCATCGTCGTTGACGCGTTGCTCGGCACCGGCCTGAGCGGCGAGGTGCGTGAGCCTTATGCCGCTGCGATTGCGGCGATCAATGCCAGCGGACTGCCGGTGGTGGCGGTCGATATCCCTTCCGGGTTGTGCGCCGATACCGGTCATGCGCTGGGTGATGCAGTGCACGCCGACCTCACTGTGACTTTCATCGGCCTGAAACTCGGGCTGTTCACGGGCGCGGCGGCGGATCACGTCGGCGAACTGCTGTTTAACGATCTGCACGCCTCTGCCGAAAACTTCAGTGACATTCCTGCCGCCGCTCAACGGCTCAACGCGGTTAACCTGCCGCGTCTGGCAGCCCGCGCGCCGGCTGCGCACAAGGGGCGTTTCGGCCATGTGCTGCTGATCGGCGGCGATCACGGGTTTGGCGGGGCGATTCTGCTGAGCACCGAAAGCGCCTTGCGTAATGGTGCCGGGATGGTCTCGGTCGCGACTCGCCCGGAACATGTGCCGGCGACATTGAGCCGGGTACCGGAAGCCATGGCACTGGGCACGTCTTCGGCCAATCAATTGATGGGACTACTGGAAAAGGTGTCCGTGCTGGTGGTTGGACCGGGGCTTGGGCAGGCGAGTTGGGGGCGGGCGCTGTTGTCGGCCGCTGCCAATGCGCCATTGCCGCAGGTGTGGGATGCCGACGCACTGAACCTGCTGGCCTGCGGTTTCGTCAGTCTGCCCAAGGATTGTGTGATCACGCCGCATCCGGGCGAGGCGGCGCGGCTACTGGGGATCAGCACCGCGCAGGTGCAGGCCGATCGTCCAGCGGCAGCGCTGGCGTTGAGCAAAAAATATACAGCGATGGTGGTGCTCAAGGGGGCGGGCAGTCTCATCGCCCATCCCGATGGTCATCTGGCGCTGTGTCATCAAGGCCATCCGGCCATGGCCACTGCCGGGCTTGGCGATGTATTGGCCGGTCTGATCGGCGCGCTGCTGGCCCAGGGCATGAATGCGTTCGACGCGGCTTGTCTGGCGGTATGGCTGCACGCCAACGCCGGTCTGCAACAAGGTAAATTCGGCCGCGGGCTGGCGGCCAGTGATCTGATTCCAGCCATTCGTCAGTTGTTGGAGGAGCATGCACCGTGTCTGAAGTAACCCTGTACCTGGCCGATGAACAGGCCATGAGCGACTTTGGCGCGCGCATCGCCCGTATCACTCAGGGCCATGGCCTGATCTTTCTCGAAGGCAACCTCGGAATGGGCAAAACCACGTTGTCGCGGGGCATCATTCGCGGCCTGGGGCACGTCGGGGCGGTGAAAAGTCCGACCTTCACGTTGGTCGAGCCCTACGAAATCGGTGACGTCCGCGCCTTCCACTTTGATCTGTATCGTCTGGTCGATCCCGAAGAGCTGGAGTTTCTCGGCATCCGTGACTATTTCGAAGACGACGCGCTGTGCCTGATCGAATGGCCCGATAAAGGTGCAGGCTTTTTGCCAAAGCCTGACCTGACCATTACCATTAGCCCGCAAGACAGCGGACGTTCGCTGACCATTTTGTCCCAGGGCTCGCGCGGCGAGGCCTGGTGTGCCGCTTTGGCATTGGAAACCAATTGAATGATGGGGTTAGGTATGCGCTTTCGCGCGTTGGTGGCTGCCGCTGGACTGATGTTGATGGCAGTAACCGTCAACGCTGTGGCCGAGACGAAGGTCAACAGCGTGCGCCTGTGGCGGGCGCCGGACAACACGCGACTGGTGTTCGACCTGACAGGTCCGGTACAACACAGCGTCTTCACGCTGACCGCACCGGATCGTCTGGTGATCGACATCAACGGCGCCACCCTCGGCGCGCCGCTGAATGTGCAGACTGCCAACACGCCGATCACCGCCATGCGCTCGGCCCAGCGCACGCCGACCGACCTGCGCGTGGTCATCGACCTGAAAAAAGCGGTCACCCCGAAAAGCTTCTCGCTGGCGCCGAACGCGCAGTACGGCAACCGACTGGTGGTCGACCTGTTCGACAATCCGGCTGACGCCGCACCACCGCCTGCGCCTGCGCCGACCCCAACGGTTGCGACCGTTCCTGCGGTGCCGGTGACGCCGGCCGAGCCTGCGATCAAACTGCCACCGGCCCCGGCCGGCAAGCGCGACATCATCGTGGTCATCGACGCCGGTCACGGTGGTGAAGACCCGGGTGCATCGGGCTCTCGCGGTCAGCGCGAGAAAGACGTGGTACTGCAGATCGCCCGCGAACTGCAGCGTCAGGTCAACGGCATGAAAGGCTTCCGCGCCGAACTGACCCGTACCGGCGACTACTTCATCCCGCTGCGTGGCCGTACCGAAATCGCTCGCAAGAAGGGCGCCGACCTGTTCGTCTCGATCCACGCCGACGCCGCGCCGTCTGCGGCGGCGTTCGGTGCGTCGGTGTTTGCCCTGTCCGACCGTGGCGCCACTTCGGAAACCGCCCGTTGGCTGGCCGACAGCGAAAACCGCTCCGACCTGATCGGCGGTGCCGGCAACGTCAGTCTCGATGACAAGGACCGCATGCTGGCCGGCGTTCTGCTCGACCTGTCGATGACCGCCTCGCTGACCTCCAGCCTCAACGTCGGCCAGAAAGTCCTGACCAACATTGGCCGGGTTACCCCGCTGCACAAACAGCGCGTGGAGCAGGCCGGGTTCATGGTGCTGAAATCGCCGGACATTCCGTCGATCCTGGTGGAAACCGGCTTCATCTCCAACGCCAACGAAGCGAACAAGCTTTCGGCCGCGAGCCACCAGCAGGCGCTGGCGCGCTCGATCAGCAGCGGCGTGCGCCAGTTCTTCCAGCAGAATCCGCCACCGGGCACATACATCGCCTGGCTGCGTGATTCGGGCAAGATCGCTCAGGGGCCGCGTGATCACCGGGTCGGTCCGGGCGAAACCGTGGCGATGATCGCCGTGCGGTATCAGATCTCACCGGCCACGCTGCGCAGCGCCAACAATCTGAAAAGCGATGATCTGAAAGTCGGTCAGCACCTGACCATTCCCGGCACCGAACTGGCGTCCAAAGAATGAATCAGGTCCTGAACGCTGCCCGCATCGAACTGCTCAGCCCGCGGCTGGCGAACCAGATCGCCGCCGGCGAGGTGGTCGAACGCCCGGCCTCGGTGATCAAGGAGTTGCTGGAAAACAGCCTCGACTCCGGCGCCAAGCGTATCGACGTCGATGTCGAACAAGGCGGCGTCAAACTGCTGCGAGTGCGCGACGACGGCAGCGGTATTTCCGCAGATGACCTGCCGCTGGCCCTGGCCCGTCACGCCACCAGCAAGATCCGCAACCTGGAAGACCTCGAACAGGTGATGAGCCTGGGTTTTCGGGGCGAAGCGCTGGCGTCGATCAGCTCCGTAGCGCGCCTGACCCTGACTTCGCGCACTCGCGATGCCGATCAGGCCTGGCAGGTCGAGACTGAAGGCCGCGACATGGCGCCCCGCGTGCAGCCGGCAGCGCACCCGGTCGGCACCTCGGTGGAAGTCCGTGACCTGTTCTTCAACACCCCGGCACGCCGCAAATTCCTCAAGACTGAAAAAACCGAATTCGATCACCTGCAAGAAGTGATCAAGCGTCTGGCGCTGGCGCGTTTCGACGTGGCCTTCCACTTGCGTCATAACGGCAAGACCATCCTCAGCCTGCACGAAGCCCACGATGATGCGGCCCGCGCCCGGCGTGTGGCGGCGATCTGCGGTTCGGGTTTCCTTGAGCAGGCGTTGCCGATCGAGATCGAACGCAATGGCCTGCATTTGTGGGGCTGGGTCGGTCTGCCGACCTTCAACCGCAGTCAGGCGGACTTGCAGTATTTCTTCGTCAATGGCCGTGCGGTACGCGACAAGCTGGTGGCCCACGCGGTGCGTCAGGCCTATCGCGATGTGCTATTCAATGGCCGGCACCCGACGTTCGCATTGTTTTTCGAGGTTGATCCGGCGGCGGTGGACGTCAACGTCCACCCGACCAAACACGAAGTGCGCTTCCGTGACGGGCGCATGGTGCATGACTTCCTTTATGGCACCTTGCACCGTGCCCTCGGTGATGTGCGGCCGGAAGACCAATTGGCCGGTTCGGTTACCACCGCGATCGTCCGGCCAACCGGCCTCGAAGCCGGTGAGTTCGGCCCGCAGGGTGAAATGCGTCTGGCCGCCAACGCGCTGCTGGAGCAACCGCAGGCACAACCGGCGTTCAATACCTCGTCGGGCGCCAGTGCTGGCGGCGCTTATCAGTATCAATACACGCCGCGTCCGCAATCGACCGTGCCGGTTGCCGAGGCGCAGGCCGCGTATCGCGAGTTTTTCGCACCGCTGCCTGAAGCGAATGCCAACGCGCTGCCGGCCGGTCAGGAAGATATTCCGCCGCTGGGTTACGCGCTGGCGCAGCTCAAGGGCATCTACATTCTGTCCGAGAACGCCCAGGGCCTGGTTTTGGTGGACATGCACGCCGCTCACGAGCGGATCATGTACGAGCGCCTGAAAATCGCCATGGCCAGCGAAGGCCTGAGCGGTCAGCCGCTGCTGGTGCCGGAGTCGCTGGCAGTCAGTCAGCGCGAGGCCGATTGCGCCGAAGAGCATGCGGCGTGGTTTCAGCGCCTCGGTTTTGAATTGCAGCGCCTTGGCCCGGAAACCCTTGCCATCCGGCAGATTCCGGCCCTGCTCAAGCAGGCCGAAGCCAATCGTCTGGTGGGCGATGTCCTGTCGGACTTGATGGAATACGGCACCAGTGACCGGATCCAGGCGCATCTGAATGAATTGCTCGGCACCATGGCCTGCCACGGCGCGATCCGCGCCAACCGCCGCCTGGCCCTGCCGGAAATGAACGGCCTGCTGCGTGACATGGAAAACACCGAGCGCAGCGGTCAATGCAACCATGGCCGACCGACCTGGACCCAACTGGGTCTGGACGATCTGGACAAACTGTTCCTGCGCGGTCGTTGATGAGCCAGCTTCCTCCAGCGATTTTCCTGATGGGCCCGACCGCTGCGGGCAAGACCGACCTGGCCATCGAACTGACCAAGGTGCTGCCGTGCGAGCTGATCAGCGTCGATTCGGCGCTGGTCTATCGCGGTATGGATATTGGTACCGCCAAGCCGTCCAAAGAACTGCTCGCCGAGTTTCCCCACCGTCTGATCGACATTCTCGACCCGGCCGAAGCCTATTCGGCAGCGGATTTCCGCCGCGATGCGCTGGAGGCCATGGCCGAAATCACCGCACGCGGAAAAATTCCGCTGCTGGTGGGCGGCACGATGCTCTATTACAAGGCTTTGATCGAAGGTCTGGCGGATATGCCGGCGGCCGATCCAGGGGTTCGCGCGCAGATCGAAGAAGAGGCTGCACGCCTTGGCTGGCAGGCCCTGCATGATCAACTGGCAGTATTCGATCCGGAGTCGGCGGCACGCATTCATCCGAACGATCCACAACGACTGAGTCGTGCGCTGGAAGTTTACCGGGTCAGCGGTCAGAGCATGACTGAACTGCGGCTGAAACAATCTGTACAAAGTACCGAAGCGGCCGCATCGGGACTGCAACAATTGCCCTATACTGTCGCGAACCTGGCGATTGCTCCAACTAATCGCCAGGTACTGCACGAGCGCATTAAACAAAGATTCACAAATATGCTGGAACAGGGATTCATCGACGAGGTCGTAGCCCTGCGTAATAGACGTGACCTGCATGCCGGGTTGCCGTCTATACGTGCGGTAGGCTACCGCCAGGTCTGGGACTTCCTGGATGGCAAGCTGACGTCGGCCGAGATGCAGGAGCGGGGCATCATCGCCACGCGCCAATTGGCCAAACGCCAGTTCACCTGGCTGCGCAGCTGGAAAGATTTGCACTGGCTCGACAGTCTGGATTGCGACAATCTGCCACGCGCCTTGAAATACCTTGGGACGATCTCCATATTGAGCTGAGTCCTTGCAATTGCCGTCTATCCTTGGGGGTGTGGCGGCAAAAGCCATCTGTTTACCTATTTTTTATATTGAATCCTTAAAGGAGTGCGGCACATGTCAAAAGGGCATTCGCTACAAGACCCTTACTTGAATACTTTACGTAAAGAGAAAGTGGGGGTTTCCATCTACCTGGTGAACGGGATCAAACTGCAAGGCACGATCGAGTCGTTCGACCAGTTCGTTATCCTGCTGAAGAACACCGTCAGCCAGATGGTTTACAAACACGCTATCTCTACAGTCGTGCCGGTTCGTCCAATTCGTCTGCCAAGCGCAACCGAATCCGAAGCAGGTGACGCTGAGCCAGGTAACGCCTGATAGGAGTCTCCTTTGTTCTTTGAGCGCCACGGTGGTGGTGAACGAGTCATCCTCGTTCACTTGGATGGACAGGACCCTGAGGCGCGCGAAGATCCGCAGGAGTTTCAGGAACTGGCAAATTCGGCTGGCGCCGAGACCGTTGCGTTTTTTAACGTGCCGCGTCATCGGCCAACCGCCAAATACCTGATTGGCAGCGGCAAGGTCGAGGAACTGCGCGACCTGGTCCACGCCGAAGAAGCCGATCTGGTGATCTTCAATCACGTCCTTACGCCCAGTCAGGAACGTAACCTCGAACGTGTTTTCGAGTGTCGCGTGATCGACCGTACCGGTCTGATTCTCGATATTTTCGCCCAACGCGCCCGTACCCATGAGGGCAAGCTCCAGGTCGAACTGGCCCAGCTTGACCACATGAGCACCCGGCTGGTTCGCGGCTGGACTCACCTTGAGCGTCAGGGTGGCGGTATCGGCATGCGCGGCCCGGGTGAAACCCAGCTCGAAACCGACCGGCGACTGCTGCGGGTTCGCCTGCGTCAGATCAAGGGCCGGCTGGAAAAAGTGCGCAGCCAGCGCGAACAGTCGCGTCGCGGCCGCTCGCGTGCGGATATCCCTACCGTGTCTCTGGTGGGATACACCAACGCCGGTAAATCCACGCTGTTCAATAACGTGACCAAGTCCGACGTGTATGCGGCTGACCAGTTGTTCGCCACGCTCGACCCGACCCTGCGCCGTCTGGATCTGGACGACCTGGGGCCGATTGTCCTGGCCGACACGGTGGGTTTCATCCGCCACTTGCCGCACAAACTGGTCGAGGCATTTCGGTCTACGCTCGAAGAGTCGAGCAACTCCGACCTGCTGTTGCACGTGATCGATGCGGCCGAACCGGATCGCATGTTGCAGATCGAGCAGGTGATGGTGGTGCTGGGCGAGATCGGTGCCCAGGACTTGCCGATCCTCGAGGTCTATAACAAACTCGATTTGCTTGAAGGCGTTGAGCCACAAATCCAGCGCGATGAAAACGGCAAGCCCCAGCGGGTCTGGCTGTCGGCGCGTGATGGCACCGGTCTGGAATTGCTCGAGCAGGCGATTGCCGAGTTGTTGGGCAGCGACCTGTTCGTGGGAACCTTGCGCCTGCCTCAGCGGTTCGCGCGTCTGCGTGCACAGTTCTTCGAACTGGGCGCGGTACAGAAAGAAGAACACGACGAAGAAGGGGTCAGCTTGCTGGCCGTTCGATTGCCACGCTCGGAGCTCAATCGACTGGTGAGTCGTGAAGGCGTTGTGCCGACGGAGTTCATCGAGCAACACACTTTGCAATAAAAGCCTGGCAAAGCGGTTGTGCCGCAACGGCAGGCATTCTGTAGCATTGGTCGGCGCGCCGTGGGTGCGTCTTTGCTTTATCAGATGGAGAGCGCTATGGCTTGGAATGAGCCGGGTGGCAACTCGAACAATCAGGATCCTTGGGGTGGCAAGCGTCGCAACAACGGCGACCGCAAGGGACCGCCGGATCTCGACGAGGCCTTCCGAAAGCTGCAGGAAAGCCTGAACGGGTTGTTCGGTGGTGGAAAAAAACGCGGTGATGACGGTGGTGGCTCGGGCAAGAGCGGCGGCTTCGGCGGCCTGCTCGGCATCGGCCTGGTCGTGCTGGCGGCCGTCTGGCTGTACAGCGCGGTGTACGTCGTGGACGAGCAGGAGCAAGCCGTGGTGCTGCGCTTCGGCAAGTACTACGAGACTGTCGGTCCCGGCCTGAACATCTACTTCCCGCCGATCGACAAGAAGTACATGGAGAACGTCACGCGTGAGCGTGCCTACACCAAGCAGGGCCAGATGCTGACCGAAGACGAGAACATCGTCGAAGTGCCGCTGACCGTGCAGTACAAGATCAGCAACCTGCAGGACTTCGTGCTGAACGTCGACCAGCCGGAAATCAGCCTGCAACACGCGACCGACAGTGCGCTGCGCCATGTGGTGGGTTCCACCGCGATGGACCAGGTGCTGACCGAAGGTCGTGAGCTGATGGCCAGCGAGATCAAGGAGCGTCTGCAACGTTTCCTCGATACCTATCGCACCGGTATCACCGTCACCCAGGTCAACGTACAGAGCGCAGCGGCACCGCGTGAAGTGCAGGAAGCCTTCGATGACGTGATCCGCGCCCGTGAAGACGAGCAGCGTTCGCGCAACCAGGCTGAAACCTACGCCAATGGCGTAGTGCCGGAAGCCCGTGGTCAGGCCCAGCGCATCCTCGAAGATGCCAACGGTTACCGTGATGAAACGGTCTCGCGCGCCAAGGGTGAGGCGGATCGCTTCACCAAGCTGGTCGCCGAGTATCGCAAGGCGCCGGAAGTCACCCGTGAGCGTCTGTATCTGGACACCATGCAGGAAGTTTTCAGCAATACCAGCAAGGTACTCGTGACCGGCAACAAGAACGGCCAGAGCAACCTGCTGTACCTGCCGCTGGACAAGATGGTCGAAAGTGGTCGCAACACCAGCGCTCCGGTGAGCAGTGCGGCAGCCACCAGCAATGAAGCCAATGCACGTGCCGCAGCTGATCTGCAGCAACAGCAGGCGCGTACCAGGGAGAGTCGCTGATGAGCAATAAATCGCTGATCGCCCTTATTGTCGGCGTTGTCGTGGCGATCGCTGCCTGGAACTGCTTCTACATCGTCGCTCAGACCGAGCGCGCGGTGTTGCTGCAATTCGGTCGCGTGGTCCAGGCTGACGTTCAGCCGGGTCTGCATGTGAAAGTCCCATACGTTAACCAGGTGCGTAAATTCGACGCACGTCTGATGACGCTGGATGCGCCGACACAGCGTTTCCTGACGCTGGAAAAGAAAGCCGTGATGGTCGATGCCTACGCCAAGTGGCGCGTGAAAGATGCCGAGCGCTTCTACACCGCAACTTCCGGCCTCAAGCAGATTGCCGACGAGCGTCTGTCCCGTCGTCTGGAGTCCGGCCTGCGTGACCAGTTCGGTAAGCGCACCCTGCATGAAGTCGTGTCGGGTGAGCGCGATGCGCTGATGGCTGACATCACCGCATCGCTGAACAAGATGGCGGAAAAGGAGTTGGGTATCGAAGTGGTCGATGTCCGGGTCAAGGCCATCGATCTGCCGAAAGAAGTGAACCGCAGCGTGTTCGAACGTATGAGCACCGAGCGTGAGCGTGAAGCTCGCGAGCACCGCGCCAAGGGTAACGAGCTGGCCGAAGGCATCCGTGCCGACGCCGATCGTCAACGCCGCGTGCTGCTGGCTGAAGCCTATCGTGAATCCGAAGAGGTTCGCGGTGACGGCGACGCCCAGGCCGCTGCGATCTACTCCAAGGCCTACGGTCAGGATCAGGATTTCTACGCGTTCTACCGTAGCCTGCGTGCCTACCGTGAAAGCTTCGCGAACAAATCCGACGTCATGGTCCTCGACCCAAGCAGTGACTTCTTCAAGTATCTGGAGAAGGCCAAGCCTTGATACGACGTTGACCTGAATCATTCCGCCCGGCGGCTAAAACCTCGGGCGGGGTGATCCTTTGGGAAAACGTGTGTATGATGCGGCAGCCGGGAAATTCCCGGCTTTTTTGCGTCTGCATGTTTGATTGCTGTTTTTGTTGCAGAAGATCGGGTTGAATGACCCGACAGTTTTTCGAGGAAAGTGATGGGCGAAGCCGGTAACAGGCCTTTCGCCGCGTCGTTCATGCGCGTGCGTTTTGAACGGGCCGGTCATTTTCTGCTTCACTCAAGGCTCGCCCTCGGGCTGGCCGCCCGGATCTAAGGGGAATGGCGTAATGGCAACGGTAGACCGCTGGCTGCTGCCAGATGGCATCGAAGAAGTACTGCCACCGGAAGCGGCGCGCATTGAAGTCGCGCGTCGTCAGGTGTTGGATCTGTTCCAGAGCTGGGGTTACGAGTTTGTCGTGACTCCCCATATCGAGTACCTGGAATCCCTGCTGACCGGCGCGGGCCAGGACCTGGATCTGCGTACCTTCAAGGTCATCGACCCGCAATCGGGCCGGCAGATGGGTTTCCGTGCCGACATCACGCCGCAAGTGGCGCGCATCGATGCGCACACCCTGCGTCGCGAAGGCCCGAGCCGTCTGTGCTACGCCGGCAGCGTGCTGCATGCCCAGCCGCGTGCCTTGTCGTCCTCGCGCAGCCCGATCCAGCTGGGCGCCGAGTTGTACGGCGATGCCAGCCCGAGCAGCGACGTCGAAGTCATCAGCCTGATGCTGGCCATGCTGCAACTGGCCGACGTGCCGGACGTGCACATGGACCTGGGACATGTCGGCATCTACCGCGGTCTGGCCCAGGCGGCCGGTCTGTCGGGTGAAGTCGAACAGCAGTTGTTCGATGCGTTGCAACGCAAGGCCATCGATGAGGTCATTACCTTGACCGAAGGCCTGCCGGCCGATCTGTCCGGCATGCTGCGCGCGCTGGTCGACCTGTGTGGCGGCCGTGAAGTGCTGACCGCTGCCCGCGAGCGTCTGGCCAATGCGCCGGCGCCGGTACTGGCGGCGCTGGAAGATTTGCTGGCGATCGCCGAGCGTCTGTCGGCGCGCTTCCCGGAGCTGCCGCTGTACTTCGACCTGGGCGAGCTGCGCGGTTATCACTACCACACCGGTGTGGTGTTCGCGGTGTTCGTGCCGGGTGTTGGCCAGTCCATCGCCCAGGGCGGTCGCTACGACGACATCGGCGCCGACTTCGGTCGTGCCCGTCCGGCCACCGGCTTCTCCACCGATTTGAAAACCCTGGTGACCCTGGGGCGTGCTGAGATCGAGCTACCGTCTGGCGGTATCTGGATGCCTGACAGTACGGATGCGGCACTCTGGCAGCAGGTTTGCCAGTTGCGCAGTGAGGGTCAGCGTGTCGTTCAGGCATTGCCTGGACAACCTTTGGCCGCCGCCCGTGATGCGGACTGCGACCGGCAATTGATCCAGCAGAACGGGCTTTGGCAAGTATCGCCACTGGCTTCTTGAGTTTTCCTGCCGGCCACCGCCGGCACCAAGTTTGCGCGAATGAGGACAAGTGTTATGGGTAAGAATGTCGTAGTCCTGGGCACCCAGTGGGGTGATGAGGGCAAAGGCAAGATCGTTGATCTGCTGACCGAACATGCTGCCGCCGTAGTGCGCTACCAGGGTGGCCACAACGCCGGTCACACTCTGGTGATCGACGGTGAAAAAACCGTCTTGCACCTGATCCCGTCGGGCGTGCTGCGCGAAGGCGTGCAGTGCCTGATCGGCAACGGCGTGGTGGTTGCACCTGACGCCCTGCTGCGCGAGATCACCAAGCTGGAAGAGAAAGGCGTACCGGTGCGCGAGCGCCTGCGTATCAGCCCTTCCTGCCCGCTGATCCTGTCCTTCCACGTGGCGCTGGACCAGGCCCGTGAAAAGGCCCGTGGCGAGCTGAAGATCGGTACGACCGGTCGCGGCATCGGCCCGGCTTACGAAGACAAGGTTGCGCGTCGCGGCCTGCGTGTCGGCGATCTGCTCAACATGCCGCGCTTCGAAGACAAGCTGCGTGAACTGGTGGACTACCACAACTTCATGCTGGTCGGTTACTACAAAGAGCCCGCCATCGAGTTCGAAAAGACCCTGGCCGAGTGCAAGGAATACGCCGAGCTGCTCAAGCCGCTGATGCTGGACGTGACTGCCGAGCTGCACGACCTGCGCCGCGCGGGCAAGGACATCATGTTCGAAGGCGCCCAGGGTTCGTTGCTCGACATCGACCACGGTACCTACCCGTATGTGACCAGCTCCAACACCACCGCTGGTGGCGTGGCGACCGGTTCGGGCGTTGGCCCGATGTTCCTGGACTACATCCTGGGCATCACCAAGGCCTACACCACTCGCGTAGGTTCGGGTCCATTCCCGACCGAGCTGTTCGACGAAGTCGGTGCGCACCTGGCCAAGCAAGGTCACGAATTCGGTGCTACTACCGGCCGTGCCCGTCGTTGCGGCTGGTTCGACGCCGTTATCCTGCGTCGCGCTATCGATGTGAACAGCATCTCGGGCATCTGCCTGACCAAGCTGGACGTACTCGACGGCCTGGAAACCATCAACATCTGCGTTGGCTACAAAGATGCACAAGGCAACGCCGTTGCCCCGACTGACGCTGACAGCTACGTAGGCCTGCAGCCTGTGTACGAAGAAGTGCCGGGCTGGACCGAATCGACCGTGGGCGCCAAAACCCTGGAAGAGCTGCCGGCTAACGCTCGTGCCTACATCAAACGCGTTGAAGAGCTGATCGGCGCGCCGATCGACATTATTTCGACGGGTCCGGACCGCAACGAAACCATCGTTCTGCGTCATCCGTTCGCTTGATAAGTCGTTGATGTAAAAACACAAAGGCCCCTTCATCGGGGCCTTTGTCGTTTATGCCTGTTGGACGGCATGACCTTTGCTGTGATTCTGTCTACAAGAGTGCCATCAAATTAATGGCGTCAGAAGTAGAGGGATTCAAAGTGTCAGCCGTTCTCTCACTGTTACAAAGCCGTCTGTTGCGGCCTGTGTTCGTTACCCTTGGTATCGCCCTTTTGGTGCAAGTGCTGGTGGCGGTCGCCCTGACGCGGAGCACCGTCACTGCGCTTGAAGCCGATCTCGGCACTCGCCTGGGCGCCGATAGCCAGAAGCTCTCCGCAGAGCTGGAGCAGGCCGGGCGTGAAGTCACGTCGAGTCTCGACAACCTGTCCTCAAGTACCCGTCAGCGTCTGACCGCCGGTCTTTCCTCGCGTCTGAAGGAAGAGCAGGCGCAGCTGCGCGCGACTCTGGAAAAAGACCTGAAGGATTCGGCCAATGACATGGCTCAGTTGCTGGCCTCGGTGGCGCCTCGCGCCATGTGGGACAGCGACGTACCGACCCTGTCCGAATTCGCCCGCCGGGCCCAGCGCAATCCCAACGTGCTGTTCGTGGTGTATGACGATGCCACCGGCCAGCATCTGACCCGCTACCTCAACCGCGAAAACCCGATCAACAAGGCCCTTTTGGAAAAGGGCCAGGGTGAACGGGCGCTGGACAAGGTGCTGGATGCGGCGAAGAGCGATCCGTCGGTCTACTACCTCGAAGCCTCGATCAACCCTAACGGCGTGGAAATCGGCAAGGTGCTGATGGGGGTCTCGACCGCCTCGGTTGAAACCGATCTGGCGGCGCTCGATCAGCGCTTCACGGCGTTGATTGCCAGCAGCGATCAACTGGTTGGCGACAGCCTCAAGGGCGCCGCTGCCGACAGTGCCACCGCCATGCGTGCGCGCCTGCAATCGGCGCAATCCACGGCTGCCGAAATGAAGGCCAACACCACCAGTACCGTACAGGACGCAGCGGCAACTCTGCGCTGGCGTATCGGCATGGGCCTGGCGCTGGTCGGTGCCGGGGTGCTGTTGCTGCTGGCGGTGGTGCTCGGTCATCGAGTGGTCAATCGCCTGAAAATGCTCAACGTCGCCATGGATGATCTGGCAGCGGGCGAGGGCGATCTGACCAAGCGCGTGCAGATCAACAGCAAGGACGAAATTGGCGACATGGCGTCGGCGGTCAACCGCTTTGTGGACAAGTTGCAGCCGATCGTGCGCGAGGCCGGGGATGTGGCTCAGCGTACCGGTGTGGAAATCGGCGCCATGACCCTGCGCAACGCCGGTGCCGATGCGGCGGCCGGGATGCAACGTGATGAAGTGGCCGAGAGTCTGCGGGCGCTTTCGCAAATGGCCGACGAAGCGCAATCGGAAAGTCATGCGATGCAGGCTGCGTTGAAGCAGGTGGTGGATATTCGCCAGGCCACCGACGAGAACACTCGCACCTCGGCGAAGGTTGGCAGCCTGATCGAGGCGCTGGCGGGGCAGGTCGATACCGGGGCGAAAGTCATCGAACGGCTGGCGCAGCAGAGCGAGCAGATCGAAGTGGTGCTGACGGTGATCCACGGCATCGCCGAGCAGACCAACCTGCTGGCGCTCAATGCCGCCATCGAAGCGGCCCGAGCCGGCGAGACCGGTCGCGGGTTTGCGGTGGTGGCGGATGAAGTCCGCGCGTTGGCGAGCAAGACCCAAAGCTCCACCGGCGACATTCAGGCGCACATCGTGGCCTTGCAGCAGGGTGCCCGTGAAGCGGTCGAGGCGATCGGCCAGGCCGGGCGTCAGGCCAGCGAAGGTTTGCTGGTGCTGCGAGACAGCGCGCGGCTGCAGCAGTCGGTGCAGGCATCGGTCGAGCAGGTGCATGCGGCGATTGGTCTGGCGACTCAGGCTGCGGCGCATCAGGCGCAAGGCGCGCAGGCCGTGCGTGGGCGGGTCGAGACGATTCATGCCCAGGCCGAGAAAGCCGCTCAGGCGGTGGTCGAGACCACGGCCAGCGGCAAGGTGCTGGACGGTCTGGCGGCGCAGCTCAAGGCCAGTCTGGGGCAATTCCGGGCTTGATGTGACAGGCAAAAAAAATCGCAGCCTCGGCTGCGATTTTTTTATCGACTCAAATACATCCGGGTCGTCAGCAGGTAGACGGGCAATCCGGACACCACAATCAACAACGCCGCATAAGGCGCTGCGGCTGCGAACTCGACATTCGCGGTGTGGGCCCAGACTTCGGTCGCCAATGTGTTGAGCCCCGTCGGACTCAGCAGCAACGTCGCTGTCAGTTCCTTCATGGCATCCAGAAACACCAGCGCAAACGCCGCGCCCAGTGCCGGGAAGATGATCGGCAAGGTCACTCGGCAGAACGCCATGAACGAAGATGCACCCAGAGTGCGGGCGGCTTCTTCGAGTTGCGGTGCGGCCTTGTTCAGCGCCGTGCGGATCGGCGCCTGAGCGAGCGGCAGAAACAGCAGCGCGTAGGCGATCAGCAACAGCGCGGAGGTCTGGTACAGCGCCGGCACGTAATGCAGGGCGAAATACACCAGCGTCAGGGCGATCACCAATCCCGGCAGGGCGTGCAGCAGATAGGGCAGGCGCTCGGCCCAGATCGCCAGTTGGCCTTTATAGCGCACCACCAGCAACCCGATCGGCACCGCCAGCACCAGACACAATCCCGCGCCACCCAGCGATAGTGCCAGCGACGACAGCAATGCTTCGGTGATTGCGGCCACCGGAAAGGCTGCTGACGATCCCACGGCGAGCCAGTAAGCCAGCATCCCCAGCGGAATCCCGCTGCCGACAATCGCCAGCATCAGGCAATACAACTGACCGGCGACCGTCCACGGCCCGAGTCGCACTTGTTCAGCCCGCCGCGCCGCGCCCTGGCCGGTGCGCACATGACGGCCCTTGCCGCGCACGCGGAGCTCCAGCCACAACAGCATCAAGCACAGCGCCAGCAATACCGCTGACAGCATCGCCGCATTGGCATTGCTGAATTCCAGTTCGAACTGCTGATAGATCGCGGTGGTGAAGGTTTGCAGGCCAATGATCGACAGTGCGCCGAATTCCACCAGCATGTGCAGCGCGATCAGCAAAGAACCGGCCAGCAGCGAAGGCCAGAGCAGGGGCAGGGTGACGCGGAAAAACACGCCCCAGCGATTCTGGCCCAGCGTCCGTGCCGATTCTTCAAGGGAGGGGTCAAGATTGCGCAGTGTGGCGGCCACCGGCAGAAAGATCAGCGGGTACTTCGACAGGCTCATCACCAGGATTGCCCCGCCAAGTCCTTCGAACTGCGCACTGAGCGAAACCCAAGTGAAGCTGCTGACAAACGCCGGCACCGCGAACGGCAGGCAAAGAATCACACCCCACAGCCGTCGCCCCGGCAGATTGCTGCGTTCCAGCAACCACGCCAGCGACAGGCCGATCACGCCACAGGTCACGGTCACGCCAATCATCAGCGCCAGCGTATTGCGCAGCAGGCCGAATACATACGGGCGCCAGAGCAAGTGCAGCGCCTCGGACCAGCCTGCTTGCCAGGCTTTGAGCCCGACGTAGGCCAGCGGCAACAGGCTCATGACCACCAGTAACAACACCGGCAGCACCAGCCAGATCGACGGCCGTTTGCGCCGTGGCACGTACCCCCCGCGTGTAGCGGGGGCGGATAACGATGCGGTCATCAGTTCAGGCCAACTTCGCGTTCCAGATCCAGCGCTTCTTCGGCGTTACCGAGATCGGCCGGCGTGACGTCCGGTGCTTCCAGTTCACTGAATGGCTTGAGGCCGCGATCCGATTCCATCCCTTTGTGCAGCGGGTATTCGGCGGTGGTCTGGGTGATCACGCGCTGGCCTTCTTCGCTGGCCATGTAGGCGAGGAATTGCTGGGCTTCTTTTGGATGTTTGCTGGATTTCAGCACCGCTGCGCTGGAAACGGTGATCAGACCGCCAACGTCACCGCCGGTGAAGTAATGCAGTTTGGAATCAAGCTGGCCTTTTTCCCGTTGCAGGGCGAACCAGTAATAGTTGTTCACCAGCACGGTGGCGACTTCGCCGTTTTCCACAGCCTTGAGGGCGACCATGTTGTTGCTGTAGGTCTTGCCGAAGGCGCGCAGGCCGGTCAGCCATTCTTCAGCGGCGTCGCGACCATGCTTCTTGATGATGGCCACGGCCTGTTCCTGGAACGCGCCGCTGGTCGGTACGAAACCGACCTTGCCTTGCCACTGCGGGTCGGCGAAATCCAGCACCGATTTCGGCAGGTCCTTTTCGTCGATCAGTTTCGGGTTGAAGGCCACCACGCGAACCCGGGCGGTGACGCCAATCCAGGTGCCGTTGCCGGCCACGTATTCTTTCGGCAGAACGGCCAGGGTCGCGTCGTCGGCCTTGGCCAGCAGGCCCTGCTCGCCGAGGTTGTTCAGCGGCGGGGATTCTTCGGTGTAGATGACGTCGGCAGGGGAGCGGTCGCCTTCTTCGATGATCTGGCTGGCCAGCTGATTGCTGCTGCCCTTGCGCACGTTGACGTGAATGCCGGTCTTGGCTTCGAAGGCTTTGGCGATTGCGTCGCCGACTTCCTTGTGTTGACCGTTGTAGAGAGTCAGGGAAACCGCGTCGGCAGCCTGGGTGAGGGGAGTGGCGAGTGCCAGGCCGAGCAGGGTGAAGGTCAAGCCGCGGCGCAGGGTATTTCGAAACATCATTCGCAGGGTTCCTCACTGTCGCATTGCAAAAACTTGCAACAATGATAAACGATATTGTTTCTCAAGTGCGCCTTGCGGGGAGGCAGTGGGTCTGGTAGGCGTTGGGGCTCAGACTTTTCCAAACCCCGGAAACGCAAAAACCCGCTTTCGCGGGTTTTTGTGAGATTCAAGATCGTGACCTTGAATTTGAATTGGTGCCCAGAAGAAGACTCGAACTTCCACGACCGTAAGGTCACCAGCACCTGAAGCTGGCGTGTCTACCAATTTCACCATCTGGGCTTCATCTTCAGCGTTGCCGCTGTTGATGTGGCGCACTATACGGAGCGCCTTTTGATCTGTAAACCCCTGATTTGATTTTAATAAATCAATTTCAGAAAAAAAGCGGGACGCAGAATGCAAAAAACCCGCTTTCGCGGGTTTTTGTGTGAGTCTTGAAACTGATCTAGTCTCAAACTCGAAATTGGTGCCCAGGAGAAGACTCGAACTTCCACGACCGTAAGGTCACCAGCACCTGAAGCTGGCGTGTCTACCAATTTCACCACCTGGGCATCTCGTCAACGTGTGTACGTCGTCGATGGCGCGCACTATACGGAGCGCCTTTTTAACTGTAAACCCCTGCCAGCAAAAAAAATGATTTTTTTTACCAGCGGTGTTCAAAACGCCCTCCGGGCGTCGATACAAGGCTCCAGACGCGCCTTATATAGTCGGAAATTTCCCGTTTGATGGCGCCTATGCCAAACTAACCCGCATATAGACAAGGTGAAAACTCTCTAATGGCCGATTGGCAGTCCCTCGATCCCGAGGCCGCTCGTGAAGCGGAAAAATATGAAAACCCTATTCCCAGCCGCGAACTGATCCTTCAGCACCTTGCTGATCGGGGTTCGCCTGCTGCCCGCGAGCAACTGGTCGAAGAGTTTGGTCTGACCACAGAAGACCAGATCGAAGCCCTGCGCCGCCGCCTGCGCGCCATGGAGCGCGACGCTCAACTGATCTATACCCGCCGTGGCACGTATGCGCCGGTGGACAAGCTCGATCTGATCCTCGGTCGCATCAGTGGTCACCGCGACGGCTTCGGCTTCCTGGTGCCGGATGACGGTTCCGACGACCTGTTCATGAGCCCGGCGCAAATGCGTCTGGTGTTCGACGGCGACCGTGCACTGGCCCGTGTTTCCGGTCTGGATCGTCGCGGTCGTCGCGAAGGCGTGATCGTTGAGGTGGTGTCCCGTGCCCACGAAAGCATCGTCGGCCGCTACTTCGAAGAAGGCGGTATCGGCTTCGTCGTCGCGGACAATCCGAAAATCCAGCAGGAAGTGCTGGTCACCCCGGGCCGCAACGCCAACGCCCAGATCGGTCAGTTCGTCGAGGTGAAAATCACCCACTGGCCGACTCCGCGCTTCCAGCCGCAAGGCGACGTGATCGAAGTGGTTGGCAACTACATGGCGCCGGGCATGGAAATCGATGTCGCCCTGCGCACCTACGACATTCCGCACGTCTGGCCTGAAGCCGTTCTGAAGGAAGCCGGCAAGCTCAAGCCGGAAGTCGAAGAGAAAGACAAAGAGAAGCGCGTCGATCTGCGCCATCTGCCGTTCGTCACCATTGACGGCGAAGATGCCCGCGACTTCGACGACGCGGTCTACTGCGAAGTCAAGCCAGGCAAGCTGCGCCTGTTCTCCGGTGGCTGGAAGTTGTACGTGGCGATTGCCGACGTTTCCAGCTACGTGAAGATCGGTTCGGCTCTGGACAACGAAGCCCAGGTTCGCGGCAACTCGGTGTACTTCCCCGAGCGCGTGGTGCCGATGCTGCCCGAGCAACTCTCCAACGGCCTGTGCTCGCTGAACCCGCACGTTGATCGTCTGGCCATGGTTTGCGAGATGACCATCTCCAAGTCCGGCGAAATGACCGACTACTGCTTCTATGAGGCGGTGATCCATTCCCACGCCCGTCTGACCTACAACAAGGTCAGCGCGATGCTGGAAACGCCGAAGGCTACCGAAGGGCGCAAGCTGCGCGGTGAATACACCGACGTCTTGCCGCACCTCAAGCAGCTTTACGCGCTGTACAAGGTATTGCTGGCTGCCCGTCACGTGCGTGGCGCGATCGATTTCGAAACGCAGGAAACCCGGATCATCTTCGGTTCCGAGCGCAAGATTGCGGAAATCCGTCCGACTACCCGTAACGACGCGCACAAGCTGATCGAGGAATGCATGCTGGCGGCCAACGTGGCCACCGCCGAATTCCTGAAGAAGCACGAAATCCCTGCGCTGTACCGCGTCCACGACGGCCCGCCACCGGAGCGTCTGGAAAAACTGCGTGCGTTCTTGGGTGAGCTCGGTCTGTCCCTGCACAAAGGCAAGGATGGCCCATCGCCGAAGGACTATCAGGCCCTGTTGGCCAGCATCAAGGACCGTCCGGATTTCCACCTGATCCAGACCGTGATGCTGCGCTCCCTGAGCCAGGCGGTGTACAGCGCCCAGAACGAAGGTCACTTCGGCCTGAATTACGAAGCCTATACCCACTTCACCTCGCCGATCCGTCGTTACCCGGACCTGCTCACGCACCGGGCGATCCGCAGCGTGATCCATTCGAAACAGGACACCCCGCACGTTCGCCGTGCCGGTGCGATGACCATTCCGAAGGCGCGCATCTATCCGTACGACGAAGCAGCGCTGGAACAACTCGGCGAGCAGTGCTCGATGAGCGAGCGCCGTGCCGACGAAGCGACCCGCGACGTGGTGAACTGGCTCAAGTGCGAGTTCATGAAAGACCGTGTGGGCGAATCGTTCCCGGGTGTGATCACTGCCGTGACCGGTTTTGGCCTGTTCGTCGAGCTGACCGATATTTACGTCGAAGGTCTGGTCCACGTTACCGCGCTGCCGGGCGATTACTACCACTTCGACCCTGTGCATCACCGCCTGGCGGGCGAGCGCACCGGTCGCAGCTTCCGTCTTGGCGATACTGTTGAAGTGCGCGTCATGCGTGTCGATCTCGACGAGCGCAAGATCGACTTCGAGATGGCGGAAAAAACCATCAGCGCGCCGATCGGCCGCAAGAAGCGTGGCGCCGAGTCGACCGCTCCAGCGGCCAAGGTTGTGGAAGAGAAGGCTCCGGCAAAAACCGCCAGCCGTCGTCCGGCCAAGGAAAAGGTGGCCGAGGCTTATCGCCCGAGCGATGCCGTGGCGAAAAACGCCGAGCTGCGCAAAAGCCGTGAAATGAAGAAGGCCTTGCTGGCCGACGCCAAAAACGGTGGTAAAGCGGCGTCCGGGGGAAAGACCGGACGGTCGGCGCCTGAAAAGGCCTCCGGCGGCAAGCCAGCCAAACCGAGCAAACACCGTAAAGGCCCGCCAAAAGCGGGTTCCGCTCCAGCCAAAAGTGGCGGGGCGCGTAAACCGAAGGCGAAGTCATGAGTCAGTTGGAAAAAATCTACGGCGTTCACGCGGTAGAAGCGTTGCTGCGTCACCACCCTAAACGCGTCAAGCAGATCTGGCTGGCCGAAAGCCGCAACGATCCGCGGGTGCAGACGCTGATCGAGCTGGCCAACGAAAACCGGGTTCAGATCGGTCAGGCCGAGCGCCGTGAAATGGACGCCTGGGTCGAAGGCGTGCACCAGGGCGTGGTGGCGGACGTCAGTCCGAGCCAGGTCTGGGGCGAAGCGATGCTCGACGAGCTGCTCGATCGCACCGAAGGCGCGCCGCTGTTGCTGGTGCTCGACGGCGTGACCGATCCGCACAACCTCGGCGCCTGCCTGCGTTCGGCAGATGCTGCCGGTGCGCTGGCGGTCATCGTGCCAAAAGACAAGTCGGCCACCCTGACCCCTGTGGTGCGTAAAGTGGCTTGCGGCGCGGCGGAAGTGATTCCGCTGGTGGCCGTGACCAACCTTGCACGCACCCTGGAAAAGCTACAGCAGCGTGGTCTGTGGGTTGTCGGCACAGCGGGAGAGGCCGAGGTCAGCATTTATGACCAGGACCTGACCGGCCCGACCATCCTGATCATGGGCGCCGAAGGCAAGGGCATGCGTCGCCTGACCCGTGAGCATTGCGATTACCTGGTGCACCTGCCGATGGCCGGTAGCGTCAGCAGTCTCAACGTGTCGGTTGCGACCGGTGTGTGTCTGTTCGAGGCCCAGCGTCAGCGCGGTGCCAAGGCCAAGGCGCCTAAAAAGGCTTAAGCCTCACGCCGATTCAAATGTGGGAGCGGGCTTGCTCGCGAAAGCGGAGTGTCAGTCGACAAAAATGTTGCCTGATATATCCCCTTCGCGACCAAGCTCGCTCCCACAGCGTTTTATGGCGGGGCAAAATTTTGGTGACTGTTCAAATAATCACCAATTGCCTTGCGCCTCTTCAGTCCCTTCTCTACAATTGCGCCCCTTGCTGTGGCGGCAGGCATGCATGTGCCCCGCGCCAGCAAGTCCATAAGTGTCATTCACTCCTTGTCTGACCGTTTTTGAGCGGCAGGCTACAACCCGTAAGGAGCATTCATGCGTCATTACGAAATCATCTTTCTGGTCCACCCTGACCAGAGCGAGCAAGTCGGCGGCATGGTTGAGCGTTACACCAAGCTGATCGAAGAAGACGGCGGCAAAATCCACCGTCTGGAAGACTGGGGCCGTCGTCAACTGGCCTACGCAATCAACAATGTTCACAAGGCTCACTACGTGATGCTGAACGTTGAGTGCACCGGCAAGGCCCTGGCCGAGCTGGAAGACAACTTCCGCTACAACGATGCTGTGATCCGTAACCTGGTCATCCGTCGCGACGAAGCCGTTACCGGCCAGTCCGAGATGCTCAAGGCTGAAGAAAACCGCAGTGAGCGCCGTGAGCGTCGCGAACGTCCTGAGCACGATGGCAGCGCCGATGGCGATGACAGCGATAGCGACAGCGACAACAGCGATAACGCTGACGAGTAATCCACGGACCTTTTAAGGAGCCTATCAAATGGCACGTTTCTTCCGTCGTCGTAAATTCTGCCGCTTCACCGCTGAAGACGTGAAGGAGATCGACTACAAAGATCTCAACACTCTGAAAGCTTACGTATCCGAGACCGGCAAAATCGTTCCAAGCCGCATCACCGGTACCAAAGCTCGTTATCAGCGTCAGCTGGCCACCGCTATCAAGCGCGCCCGCTTCCTGGCCCTGCTGGCCTACACCGACAGCCACGGCCGCTGAGACCGGGCAGTCGACAAGTAGCAAAGGATTGAATGCATGCGTGCCTTAGCTGAGTTCATCATGCGCGGCCGTATGCAGGCCACTCTTGTAGTGGCCGGGTGTGCAACATTGCCGTTGTTGTATTGGTTGGGTGCTGCCGCCGGGAGCCTGGTGCTTCTGCGGCGCGGATTGGCCGACGCCCTTGGTGTCGTGTCGCTGGGACTGCTGCCGGCATTGATCTGGTGGTTGTATGCCGATGACCCACGGGCACTTCTGGTGCTGCTGGGGTCTTCGGGGCTTGCGCTGGTGTTGCGCGCAAGCGAGTCCTGGGTCCGTACGCTGCTGGTCAGCGTAGCCATGGGGCTGGTGTTTTCAGTGGTGCTCGGGGCGGCGTTTGCGCCCCAGATCGAGATGCTGGCGCAGGCCTTGGTTAAGGTCATGCCCGCGCTTCTCGGTGATGCCTACCAACAATTGTCGGTAGACGAGCAGGCGCGTTTCGCGTCGCTGATCGCACCGGTCCTGACCGGCCTGATTGCGGCCTTGTTGCAGATCGTCAGCGTGCTGAGCCTGATTGTCGGGCGTTACTGGCAGGCGTTGTTGTACAACCCGGGTGGTTTTGGTCGCGAGTTTCGCGCCATCCGGATCCCGCTGGGGCCGGCGATGTTGCTGCTGGCGTTGATGCTTCTGGGCCCGAATCTCGGTGCACAGATGGCCATGTTGACGCCGTTGTGCAGTGTACCGCTGGTGTTCGCCGGGCTGGCCCTGATTCACGGGCTGGTGGCGCAAAGGCGACTGGCCGGTTTCTGGCTGGTGGGGTTGTACGTGACGCTGTTGCTGTTCATGCAGCTGATCTATCCGTTGCTCGTGGTTCTGGCCATTGTCGACAGCCTGATTGATTTTCGCGGTCGGGTGTCGAAAGGCACCGATAACGCGAACGGTGAAGGTTAAAAGTTAAGAGGATTTCCACATGCAACTGATCCTTCTGGAAAAAATCGCCAACCTGGGCAACCTGGGCGACAAAGTAAACGTTAAGGCCGGTTACGGCCGTAACTACCTGCTGCCTTTCGGCAAAGCCACCGCTGCGACCGCTGCCAACCTGGCTGCGTTCGAAGAGCGTCGCGCTGAGCTGGAAAAAGCCGCCGCAGACCGTAAAGCATCGGCTGAAAGCCGTGCTGCCCAACTGGCCGAGCTGGAAGTGACCATCACTGCCACCGCTGGCGACGAAGGCAAGCTGTTCGGTTCGATCGGTACTCACGACATCGCTGACGCACTGACCGCCTCCGGCGTTGAAGTGGCGAAAAGCGAAGTTCGTCTGCCGAACGGCACCATCCGCAACGTGGGTGAATTCGACGTGGCTGTGCACCTGCACGCCGAAGTTGAAGCCACCGTACGCGTTGTCGTGGTAGCAGCCTAAGCAACACCTGATCGGCTGGCGGCTTGTCCGTCAGACGGTTAACATCGGGCACGATCCTGTTTACAGGTCGTGCCCTTTGTCTTTCTGCATTCCCTGCTTTTCCTGATTAAAAAGTGGCCATGAACGAAATTTCCGCTCCCGAGCAATACGATCTGCAAACCGCTGCGCTGAAGGTGCCGCCGCATTCCATCGAGGCCGAACAGGCCGTACTCGGTGGTCTGATGCTGGACAACAACGCTTGGGAACGCGTGCTCGATCAAGTCTCCGACGGCGATTTCTACCGGCATGACCACCGTCTGATATTCCGTGCGATTGCCAAACTGGCCGATCAGAACTCGCCGATCGACGTCGTGACCCTGGCCGAGCAACTGGACAAGGAAGGTCAGACCTCCCAGGTCGGCGGCCTCGGTTACCTCGGCGAACTGGCGAAAAACACGCCGTCCGTCGCCAACATCAAGGCCTATGCGCAGATCGTCCGCCAGCGTGCGACGTTGCGCCAGTTGATCGGCATCAGCACGGAAATTGCCGACAGCGCCTTCAATCCCGAAGGCCGCACCGCCGAGGAAATCCTCGACGAAGCCGAGCGGCAGATCTTCGCGATTGCCGAAGCCCGGCCAAAAACCGGCGGCCCGGTGGGGGTCAACGAACTGCTGACCAAGGCCATCGACCGCATCGACACCCTGTTCAACACCGCCGACGCGATCACTGGCCTGTCCACCGGCTACACCGACCTCGACGAGAAGACCAGCGGCCTGCAACCGGCCGACCTGATCATCGTCGCCGGTCGTCCGTCGATGGGTAAGACCACCTTTGCGATGAACCTGGTGGAAAACGCCGTACTGCGCAGCGACAAGGCGGTGCTGGTGTACTCCCTCGAGATGCCAGGCGAATCGCTGATCATGCGTATGCTGTCGTCCCTTGGTCGTATCGACCAGACCAAGGTGCGTTCCGGCCAGCTGGAAGACGACGACTGGCCGCGCCTGACCTCGGCGGTCAACCTGCTCAACGACCGCAAGCTGTTCATCGATGACACCGCCGGCATCAGCCCGTCGGAGATGCGTGCGCGGACCCGGCGTCTGGTGCGCGAGCACGGTGACATCGGCCTGATCATGATCGACTACCTGCAGCTGATGCAGATCCCAGGCTCCAGCGGTGACAACCGGACCAACGAGATTTCCGAGATCTCCCGATCCCTGAAAGCCCTGGCCAAGGAATTCAACTGCCCGGTGGTCGCGCTGTCGCAGCTCAACCGCTCCCTGGAACAACGTCCCAACAAGCGCCCGGTGAACTCCGACTTGCGGGAATCCGGAGCGATCGAGCAGGACGCCGACGTGATCATGTTCGTGTACCGGGACGAGGTGTATCACCCGGAAACCGAGCACAAGGGCATCGCCGAAATCATCATCGGCAAACAGCGGAACGGCCCGATCGGCTTTATCCGCCTGGCCTTCATCGGCAAGTACACGCGCTTCGAAAACCTCGCGCCGGGCAGTTACAACTTCGACGACGACGAGTAAGTCTGTCGTCGTCTGAAAGCCCCTGATATTTCCGACCACAGCCGTCGGAATTGGTCATTTTTTGTGCTATATTCCGCGCTCGCGATTTTGCACCTCAACACCGGTCATCAACATGCAAGCAGCCAAGCCGTTATTTGACTATCCAAAATATTGGGCCGAATGTTTCGGACCAGCCCCGTTCCTGCCGATGAGCAGGGAGGAGATGGATCAGCTTGGCTGGGATTCCTGCGACATCATCATTGTCACGGGTGATGCCTACGTCGATCACCCGTCGTTCGGCATGGCGATCATCGGCCGGCTGCTGGAGTCGCAAGGCTTCCGCGTCGGGATCATTGCCCAGCCGAACTGGCAGTCCAAAGACGACTTCATGAAGCTCGGCGAACCGAACCTGTTCTTCGGCGTCGCGGCCGGCAACATGGACTCGATGATCAACCGCTACACCGCGGACAAGAAAATCCGTTCCGACGACGCCTACACCCCGGGCGGCATGGCCGGCAAGCGTCCGGATCGCGCGAGCCTGGTCTACAGCCAGCGCTGCAAGGAAGCCTACAAGCACGTGCCGATCGTGCTCGGCGGCATCGAAGCCTCCCTGCGCCGCATCGCCCACTACGACTACTGGCAGGATCGTGTGCGCAACTCGATCCTGATCGACGCCAGCGCCGACATTTTGCTGTACGGCAACGCCGAGCGGGCGATTGTCGAAGTCGCCCAGCGTCTGTCCTACGGTCACAAGATCGAAGACATCACCGATGTGCGCGGCACCGCGTTCATCCGTCGCGACACGCCGGCAGGCTGGTACGAAGTCGACTCCACGCGCATCGACCGTCCGGGCAAGATCGACAAGATCATCAACCCGTATGTGAACACCCAGGACACTCAGGCTTGCGCGATCGAGCAGGAGAAAGGCCCGGTTGAAGATCCGGAAGAAGCCAAAGTCGTACAGATCCTGGCCAGCCCGAAGATGACCCGCGACAAGACCGTGATCCGCCTGCCATCGATGGAAAAGGTGCGTAACGACCCGGTCCTGTACGCCCACGCCAACCGCGTGCTGCACCTGGAAACCAACCCGGGCAACGCCCGTGCGCTGGTGCAGAAGCATGGCGAGATCGACGTCTGGTTCAACCCGCCGCCGATTCCGATGACCACTGAAGAAATGGACTACGTGTTCGGCATGCCTTACGCACGTGTTCCGCACCCTGCGTATGGCAAGGAAAAGATCCCGGCCTACGACATGATCCGTTTCTCGGTGAACATCATGCGTGGCTGCTTCGGCGGCTGCACCTTCTGCTCGATCACCGAGCACGAAGGCCGGATCATCCAGAACCGTTCCGAAGAGTCGATCATTCGCGAAATCGAAGAGATCCGCGACAAGGTCCCGGGTTTCACCGGCGTCATTTCCGACCTCGGCGGCCCGACCGCGAACATGTACCGCATCGCCTGCAAGAGCCCGGAAATCGAATCCGCGTGCCGCAAGCCGTCCTGCGTGTTCCCGGGCATCTGCCCGAACCTGAACACCGATCACTCGTCGCTGATTCAGCTCTACCGCAGCGCCCGTGCGTTGCCGGGTGTGAAGAAGATCCTGATCGCCTCCGGCCTGCGTTACGACCTCGCGGTCGAGTCGCCGGAGTACGTCAAGGAGCTGGTGACCCACCACGTCGGCGGTTACCTGAAGATCGCCCCGGAACACACCGAGGAAGGTCCGCTCAACCAGATGATGAAACCGGGGATCGGTACCTACGATCGCTTCAAGCGCATGTTCGAGAAGTACACCAAGGAAGCGGGGAAAGAGCAGTACCTGATTCCGTACTTCATCGCCGCGCACCCGGGCACCACCGACGAAGACATGATGAACCTGGCGCTGTGGCTCAAGGGCAACGGGTTCCGTGCCGACCAGGTGCAGGCGTTCTATCCGTCGCCGATGGCCACCGCCACCGCGATGTACCACTCGGGCAAGAACCCGCTGCGCAAGGTCACCTACAAGAGCGACGGCGTGACCATCGTCAAGAGCGAGGAGCAGCGTCGTCTGCACAAGGCGTTCCTGCGTTATCACGACCCGAAAGGCTGGCCGATGCTGCGTGAAGCGCTGACCCGCATGGGCCGCGCCGACCTGATCGGGCCGGGCAAGAACCAGTTGATCCCGCTGCACCAGCCGGCCACCGACAGCTACCAGAGTGCCCGTCGCAAGAACTCGACGCCGGCCGGCAGCCACAAGGTCGCGAAAGAGAAGACCACCAGGATCCTCACCCAGCACACCGGTCTGCCACCGCGCGCCAGCGACGGCGGCAATCCTTGGGACAAGCGTGAGCAGGCCAAGGCCGCGGCATTCGCCCGCAACCAGCAGGCCGCCAAGGAGCGCAAGGAAGCGGCGAAAGGCAAAGGGCCGAAACCGGCACGCAAACCGGTCGTACCGCGCTGAAACGCACTTGAGCCAAAACAGAACGCCAACCTTCGGGTTGGCGTTTTGCGTTGTGCCTCGCAACATTTGCGTGCAACTGTGCCAAACCATTTCACCGCATCGCCCGATTTTGGTGCTGTACTGCCCTAAGCATTCCGGGAAAGCGCCCAAGCCCCTGCATGGCATAAGTCTTGCGCGCTTTCGAATACGCTTGGGCTCGCAGGAGGCACGCCGTGTCGATTCATGTCGCATTGCATCACGTCACGCATTACCGCTACGACCGCGCTGTCGAACTCGGCCCGCAGATCGTGCGGCTGCGCCCGGCTGCCCACAGCCGCACGCGGATTCTGTCTTATTCACTGAAAGTCTCTCCCGAGCAGCACTTCATCAACTGGCAGCAGGACCCTCAGGGCAACTACCTCGCACGGCTGGTGTTCCCCGAGAAAACCGCCGAACTGCGGATCGAGGTGGACCTGCTGGCAGAGATGGCGGTGTTCAACCCGTTCGACTTTTTCCTCGAACCCTACGCCGAGAAAATCCCCTTCGCCTACGCCGCCGATGAACGCAAGGAGCTGGCGCCGTACCTCGAAACCCTGCCGCTGACCCCGAAATTCAAGGCCTATCTGGACGCCATCGACCGCACGCCGTTGCCGGCCGTGGATTTCCTGGTGGCGCTCAACCAGCGTCTGAGCGAAGACATCAATTACCTGATCCGTATGGAACCGGGCGTACAGACCCCGGAGCACACCCTCGAACACGCCTCCGGCTCCTGCCGCGACTCGGCATGGTTGCTGGTGCAACTGCTGCGCAACCTCGGGCTGGCGGCGCGTTTTGTCTCCGGTTACCTGATTCAACTGACTGCGGATGTGAAAAGCCTCGACGGCCCGTCCGGCACCGAAGTGGATTTCACCGATCTGCACGCCTGGTGCGAGGTGTACTTGCCCGGCGCCGGCTGGATCGGCCTCGATGCGACCTCCGGACTGTTCGCCGGGGAAGGGCATATTCCTTTGGCCTGTAGTCCCGATCCGTCCTCGGCGGCGCCGATCAGCGGTCTGGTGGAGCCTTGCGAGTGCGAGTTCAGCCACGAAATGTCGGTAGAGCGGATCTGGGAAGCGCCGCGGGTCACAAAGCCCTACACCGATGAGCAATGGCTGGCGATCCAGGCGCTGGGCCGGCAGATCGATGCCGACCTGCTGGAAGGCGATGTGCGCCTGACAATGGGCGGCGAGCCGACCTTCGTGTCGATCGACGACCCCGACGGCGCCGAGTGGAACACCGCCGCGCTCGGGCCGGACAAGCGCCGGCTCTCCGCCGAGCTGTTTCAGCGTATGCGCAAACATTACGCCCCCAAGGGACTGGTGCATTTCGGCCAGGGCAAGTGGTATCCGGGCGAGCAGCTGCCGCGCTGGTCGCTCAATTGCTACTGGCGCCGCGACGGCGTGCCGATCTGGCACAACAACGCATTGATTGCCGATGAACAGCAGGATTACGGCGCCACCGGTGAACTGGCCGGGCGCTTTCTGGCGAGTGTCGCCGAGCGCCTGAAACTGCCGACACGCTTTGTCTTCCCGGCCTACGAAGACCATTTCTATTACCTCTGGCGCGAAGGCGCCTTGCCGAGCAACGTCAGCGCCGAAGACTCGCGTCTGGAGGAGCCACTGGAACGTGCGCGACTGCGCAAGGTGTTCAGTCAGGGGCTGGACAAGGTCATCGGTCAGGTGCTGCCGCTGGCGCGCACCGCCAAGGGTGATCAATGGCAGAGCGGGCGCTGGTATCTGCGCGATGAACATTGCCGGCTGGTGCCGGGAGACTCACCGCTGGGCTATCGCCTGCCATTGGGTTCGCAGCCCTGGGTGAAGGCGGCGGAGTATCCGTTCATTCACCCGAACGATCCGAATCAGGACTTCCCCGAACTGCCCGACTCTGCGCAACTCAATCGACACGACGCGCCGGCTGCGGCGGACGAACGGGTGCCGAAGATCGACGAGTCCGCCGACTGGCTGACCCGCACCGCGCTCTGCGCCGAGGCCCGGGAAGGCCGCTTGTATCTGTTCATGCCGCCGCTGGAGCGGGTCGAGGATTATCTGGAGCTGGTAGCCGCCATCGAAGCCACTGCCGAAGAATTGCACTGTCCGGTGCTGCTGGAAGGCTACGAGCCGCCGAGCGATCCGCGCCTGAGCAACTTCCGCATCACCCCGGATCCCGGCGTGATCGAGGTTAACGTGCAGCCGTCGGCGACCTGGGACGAGTTGGTCGAGCGCACCGAATTTCTGTACGAAGAAGCGCGCCAGACCCGACTGTCTACCGAGAAATTCATGGTCGACGGTCGACACACCGGAACCGGCGGCGGCAACCATTTCGTCCTCGGTGGCGCGACGCCGGGCGATTCACCATTTCTGCGCCGTCCGGATCTGCTGCGCAGCCTGATCAGCTACTGGCACAACCATCCGTCGCTGTCCTACCTGTTTTCAGGTCTGTTCATCGGCCCGACCTCTCAGGCGCCGCGAGTCGACGAAGCGCGCAACGATGCGTTGTATGAGCTGGAAATCGCTTTCGCGCAGATGCCGGCGCCGGAAGAGGAGTGCGCCCCATGGCTGGTGGATCGGCTGTTGCGCAATCTGCTGATCGATGTCACCGGCAACACCCATCGCGCCGAGTTCTGCATCGACAAGCTGTATTCACCGGACGGCGCCACCGGGCGTCTCGGTCTGCTGGAATTGCGTGCGTTCGAAATGCCGCCCCATGCGCGCATGAGCCTGGCCCAGCAGTTGTTGCTTCGGGCACTGGTGGCGCGATTCTGGCGCGAGCCCTATGCACCGCCGAAACTGGCGCGCTGGGGCACCGAGTTGCATGACCGTTTCCTGCTGCCGCATTTCATCGAGCAGGACTTTGCCGACGTCATCGTCGAACTCAACAATGCCGGTTATCCGCTGCGTGCCGAATGGTTTGCCGCGCATCTGGAGTTTCGCTTTCCCAAGGTCGGCGATTACGCCGTCAATGGCATCGAGCTGGAATTGCGTCAGGCCCTTGAACCCTGGCATGTGCTGGGCGAGGAGGGCGCGGCGGGCGGTACGGTGCGTTACGTCGATTCATCGCTGGAACGTTTGCAGGTCAAGCTCACAGGGTTGCCGCCGCAGCGTTACCTGCTGACCTGCAACGGCATTCCGGTGCCTCTGCAATCGACCGGGCGGGTCGGCGAGTTTGTCGCCGGCGTGCGTTTCCGCGCGTGGCAACCGGCCAACTGCTTGCAACCGACGATCCCGGTGCATGCGCCGCTGGTGTTCGACCTGCTCGATACCTGGATGCAGCGCTCGCTGGGCGGCTGCCAGTACCACGTCGCCCATCCGGGCGGGCGTAATTACGAAACGCTGCCAGTCAATGCCAACGAGGCGGAGAGCCGGCGCATGGCGCGTTTCTTCCGCATCGGACATACGCCGGGGAAACTTCCGATACCGAACCTGACAATCTCCGACGAGCTACCGATGACTCTCGATTTACGACGTTTTTGATTCGTACACGACCCACGGATTTTTCGTATATCCGGGCGTCATGTGCCTGCGTTAGTCTGACCGTTCCTTGCCGGCTGCCGAGCTTTCCATGCCTGACCTGCTTGACCGCTACCCGCTGACAGCGGGCACCTATCACGAACTGCTCGACGACAGCGGAGCGGTGCGCCCGCACTGGCGGCGACTGGTCGACCAATTGCAGCGCAGCACCCCGGCGCAACTGGTGCAGCGTCAGGCGTTGCTGACCCGGCAGATTCAGGAGAACGGCGTCACCTACAACGTCTATGCCGACCCCAAGGGCGCGGATCGTCCGTGGGAACTGGATCTGCTGCCCCACGTGATCGCCGCTGACGAGTGGCAACAACTGTCGGCCGGAATCGCCCAGCGTGCACGTTTGCTCAATGCGGTGCTGGCGGATCTGTACGGCCCGCAGCAGTTGATCCGCGAAGGCTTGTTGCCGGCGGAACTGGTGTTCGGCCACAACAACTTCCTCTGGCCCTGTCAGGGCATTACGCCACCCGACGGGGCCTTTCTGCATCTGTATGCCGTGGATCTGGCGCGCACGCCGGACGGGCGCTGGTGGGTGACGGCGGATCGTACCCAGGCGCCATCGGGTGCCGGTTATGCGCTGGAAAACCGCACCATCGTGTCCCGCGCCTTCCCCGAGTTGTACCGGGATCTGAAAGTGCAGCACCTGGCCGGCTTCTTCCGCACCTTGCAGGAAACCCTGGCCCGTCAGGCTCCCTGCGACGATGACGCACCGCTGGTGGTGTTGCTGACGCCGGGGCGTTTCAACGAAAGCTATTTCGAGCATCTCTATCTCGCCCGTCAGCTCGGTTATCCGCTGGTGGAGGGTGGCGACCTGACGGTGCGCGATGCCACGGTCTACCTGAAAACCCTCAGTGGCCTGCGCCGGGTGCACGCGATCATGCGCCGGCTCGACGATGATTTCTGTGATCCGCTGGAGTTGCGCACGGATTCGGCACTGGGCGTTCCGGGATTGCTGGAGGCGGTGCGTCAGGGCCGGGTGCTGGTGGCCAATGCGCTGGGCAGTGGCATGCTGGAATCGCCGGGTCTGCTGGGTTTCCTGCCGAAGATCAATCAGTACCTGTTCGGCGAAGACCTGATCCTGCCTTCCATCGCCACCTGGTGGTGCGGCGAAGCGCCGGTGCTGGCCCAGGCCCTGGAGAAGTTGCCGGAACTGCTGATCAAGCCGGCGTTTCCGTCGCAAAGTTTTGCGCCGGTATTCGGCCGGGATCTGAGCGAAGAACAGCGTGAAAGTCTCGCCACGCGCATGCAGGCCCGCCCCTATGCGTATGTTGCGCAAGAACTCGCCCAGCTTTCTCAGGCGCCGATCTGGCAGCCCGAGGACGGGCAACTGCAACCCCGGGCAATCGGCATGCGCATGTACGCGGTGGCCAGTCACGACGGTTATCGGGTGCTGCCCGGTGGCCTGACCCGGGTCGCGGCCGAAGCCGATGCCGAAGTGGTGTCGATGCAGCGCGGTGGCGCGAGCAAGGACACCTGGGTGCTGGGGGATCGGCCGCCGAGCGGTGAGCAGTGGAAAGCCCAGCGCAACATCGGCGTGCCTGATCTGGTGCGACGCGATCCGTACCTGCCGTCGCGTGTGGTGGAGAACCTGTTCTGGTTCGGCCGTTACTGCGAGCGTTGCGACGACAGCGCGCGGCTGCTGCGGATCATGCTCGCGCGATACGTCGACGGCGATGACCCGCAAGCCTTGCAGGCCGCCGTGGATCTGGGCGAGCGACTGATGCTGCTGCCGGACGAAGGTGAACTGCCGGAGCGCTTGCTCGCGGCACTGCTCGGCGAGGACTGGTCGTTCAGTTTGCGTTCCAACCTGCAACGCTTGCAGTGGGCGGCATCGCAAGTGCGCGGCAAGCTGTCCCGGGAAAACTGGCAGGCACTTGTGGAGCTACAGCGTGAGGCTTCGGAGCTGGATACCGACGAACCGGATTTCGGCGAGCTGCTGGATTTTCTCAACCGGTTGGTGATGTCGCTGGCGGCGCTGTCCGGGTTTGCCCTCGACGACATGACCCGCGACGAGGGCTGGCGCTTCCTGATGATCGGCCGGCGGATCGAGCGCCTGCAATTTCTCAGCAGCAGCCTCGCGGGGTTCCTGCGCGGCGCCGGCGCGTTCGATCAGGCCGGGCTTGAGTGGTTGCTGGAGCTGGGCAATAGCAGCATCACCTATCGCTCGCGTTATCTGGCGGTGGCGCAGTTGATTCCGGTGCTCGACCTGTTGCTGCTGGATGAGCAGAACCCCCATGCGGTGCTGTTCCAGTTGAAACTGGTGACCCGCACCCTCAAGCGGCTGAATGATGATTTCGGTGTGCCGAGGGAGGCAGGATTGCCGCCGCTGGTCGAGCGTCTGGCGCGCTTCGACCTTAGTTGTCTGGAGAATCCGCTGTTCGGCGAATCCAGCGTGCGCGCGGCCCTCGACGGTCTGGCGGACCTGCTGCAGGAGATCGCCGACGCCAGCAGTCAGGTGTCGGATCGTCTGGCCCTGCGCCATTTCGCCCATGTCGATGATGTCAGCCAGCGCACGGTGTCCGTCTGATGAGCGCCCATTACCAGATCCTTCACGACACCTGCTATCGCTACGACAGCCCGGTGTCCCTGGCCCAGCAACTGGCGCATCTGTGGCCGCGCGAATGCGAGTGGCAGCGCTGCACCGAGCAGCAACTGCTGATCAGTCCGGAGCCGACCACCCGCCGTGACGAGCAGGATGTCTTCGGCAATCCGCTCACCCGCCTGGCCTTCGAACGGCCCCACGATGAATTGCAGGTCAACGCACGGCTGACGGTCGAGGTGCTGGCACGGCCCGTGGTGGATTTCCACCAGTCACCGGCCTGGGAATTGACCCGAAACGCGCTGACCTACAGCAGCCAGCCGCTGTCCGCCTCGTTGCTGGAAGCCTGTCGCTATCGATTCCAGTCGCCTTACGTGCATCTGAAGCGCAGTTTCGTCGAGTTCTCGGAGAGCTGTTTCCCGGCCGGCAGACCGTTGATGCTGGGTGTGCAGGCCCTGATGCAGAAGATCTTCAGCGAATTCACCTTCGACGCCGAAGCGACACAGGTCGCGACGCCGCTGGTGGAAGTGCTGGAGCGTCGGCGCGGGGTCTGTCAGGACTTCGCGCACCTGATGCTCGCCTGTGTGCGATCACGCGGGTTGGCGGCGCGTTACGTCAGCGGCTATCTGTTGACCCAGCCGCCACCGGGGCAGCCACGGTTGATCGGCGCCGATGCGTCCCATGCCTGGGTCTCAGTGTTTTGCCCGGTGCTGGGCTGGGTGGATTTCGATCCGACGAACAATGTGCAGCCGGCGCTGGAGCACATCACCCTGGCCTGGGGCCGGGATTTCTCCGATGTCTCGCCGTTGCGCGGGGTGATTCTGGGGGGGGGCAATCACGACCCGGAAGTCCGCGTCACCGTGTTGCCACTGGAGGAGTGAAGATCAAATGTGGGAGCGGGCTTGCTCGCGAAAGTAATTTGTCAGTCACATCCATAGTGAATGTCACGACCCTTTCGCGAGCAAGCCCGCTCCCACAGGGATTGTGTTCAGTGGTCTTGCAGTGTTGCTCAGGCGTCGGGTGCCTGGTCTTTCGGTGCCTCAACATCATCATCGGTCGCCACTTCACCGTCAGGGTTCAGTGCCGCTTCTTCAGCCATCTGTTTCTTGCGCTGAAGCTTTTCCTCTTTCTTCTGTTCCTTGGCCAGGTCACGTTGACGTTTGGCGAAGGAGTAATTGGGTTTGGCCATGGGCGATCCTCTGGGGTCGAAGGTGAGGTTGAGCGGCGCGTATTCTGCCCTGTATCGGTGCCCGGGGGTTAACCGGGTTTCTGGTCGACCCACTTTGGCGTGACGGTCGGCTTCCACTGGTCGAGAGCATCGAGCAGCGTTCGCGGCGATTCGCTCACTTGCAGCATGTCACGGTGCGGCGCGCGAACGAAGCCTTCGCCGACGATGTGATCGAGAAATGCAGTGAGTTTGCTGTAGAAACCGTTCACTTCCAGCAGGCCGAGCGGCTTGCCGTGGTAGCCGAGCTGGCCCCAGGTCCAGACTTCGAACAACTCTTCCAGGGTGCCGAGGCCACCGGGCAGGGCGATGAACGCATCGCTGAGTTCGGCCATCCGCGCCTTGCGCGCGTGCATGCCGTCGACCACTTCCAGACGGGTCAGGCTCTTGTGACCGATTTCCTTGTCCATCAGGCTCTGCGGGATGATGCCGATCACTTCGCCACCGGCCGCCAGCGCGGCATCGGCGACAATCCCCATCAGGCCGACGGCGCCACCGCCGTAGACCAGCGTCAGCTTACGCTCGGCGAGAGCCGTGCCAAGGGCAATGGCGGCTTCGGTGTATGCCGGGGTGGTGCCGGCGTTGGCACCGCAAAATACACAAACGGATGTGAGAGACATGCCTTCCTCCTGGGTCAATCGGTCACAGGGTAATGGCTGGCACGCCTTGATCCAAGGGCTAGACTTCGCGTTTCGGGGTTTCATAGGTGCCGCTGGCACCACAGGCGTAGGCGGCGAGCAGACTGCACAACAGGCTGTTGAAGGACATGACGGATGCTCCAGATAGACGTTGAGCCCTGAAGATACGGCCCGGCCAAACGTCTGGCTGTTAGATTGTTTCGATGAGTGTCATAGCCTGAAAGTTGTATACAATTTTTGACTCAAGTCATAGGAACTTGCGAAGATTTCAGGCAGTCTTCCAACCATTCGTGTTTTTGTTAACCCTGCCTTGGAGATTCACCATGTTTTCCAAAGTTGTTGCGGTATCCCTGCTGGCGCTGGCCAGCAGCCAATTGATGGCTGCCGAGTGCAAAACCACCGTTGATTCCACCGACCAGATGTCCTTCAACACCAAGGCCATCGAAATCGACAAGAGCTGCAAGACCTTCACCGTCGAGCTGACCCACTCCGGCAGCCTGCCGAAGAACGTCATGGGCCATAACCTGGTGATCAGCAAAGAAGCCGACATGCAGCCGATCGCCACCGACGGCCTGGCCGCCGGCATCGACAAGAACTACCTGAAGGACGGTGACGAGCGCGTCATCGCTCACACCAAGATCATCGGCGCCAAGGAAACCGACTCGCTGACCATCGACGTGTCCAAGCTCAAGGCTGACGAGAAGTACGGCTTCTTCTGCTCGTTCCCGGGCCACATCTCGATGATGAAAGGCACCGTGACCCTGAAGTAAGCAACACAAGGTCAAAAAAAAGCGTCCCGAAGGACGCTTTTTTTATGCCGTGGATTCAAGGCGCAAACGGCATGACCCGCTTGTGATGGGTCTTTTTGTAGGTGTTGACGATGATGTCGAACGCTTCCTGACGCACCGGCTCGCCGTGCAGGAACGCGTCGATCTCGGCGTAGGTCACGCCGTGGGAGGCCTCGTCCGGTTTACCCGGCGACAGGTCTTCCAGATCCGCCGTCGGGACTTTTTCCACCAGCGATTCCGGTGCGCCGAAGCTGCGGGCGATGGCCCGGACCTGGTTTTTCACCAGACCGCTGAGCGGGGCCAGGTCGCAGGCGCCGTCACCGAACTTGGTGAAGAAACCCATCACCGCTTCCGCCGCGTGGTCAGTGCCGATCACCAGGCCATGGGCCGCGCCGGCGATGGTGTACTGGGCGACCATGCGCATCCGCGCCTTGGTGTTGCCGAGCACGAAATCCACCGACACCGCGTGCTTGCCTTCGAAGGCTGCGACTTCGCTGGCCAGGGATTTGACCGCCGGGCCGATGTTGACGGTGTGGCGCTCGTCCGGGGCGATGAAGTCCACCGAAGCCTGGGCGTCGTGTTCATCGAACTGCACGTCGTACGGCAGGCGCACGGCGATGAACTTGTAGGCCTCGTCTCCGGTGCGCTCGCGCAGTTCACGCATGGCGCGCTGGGCCAAAAGGCCGGCGGTCAGCGAGTCGACGCCGCCGCTGATGCCCAGCACCAGGGTCTTGAGTCCGGAATTGGTCAGGCAATCCTGGATGAAGGTGATGCGTCGGGCGACTTCCGCTTCGAGGGCCTGGTAATCGGCGAACGGCGGCTGAACGTTGAGCTGTTCAGCAATCTCACGCTGTACGGCTTGCATGAATTCACTCCTTGCTAGAAAGGCTGGAAACGGCAGGAACCTGGAAAACGTGTCGCAAATAGGCGACGAAATTCGGGTCTTTGCAGTGGGTCTTGCCCGGCTCGTCGGAGATCTTCGCCACCGGTTGGCCGTTGCAGGCGGTCATTTTAAGCACGATGCTCATCGGTTCGACACCCGGAATGTCACAGGTCAGGTTGGTGCCGATGCCGAAGCTGACATTGATCCGGCCACGCAGCGCCCGGAAGATTTCCAGCGACTTGGGCAGCGTCAGGCTGTCGGAGAACACCAGGGTCTTGCTCATCGGGTCGATGCCGAGCTTGTGATAGTGGGCGATGCATTTTTCGCCCCACTGCACCGGATCCCCGGAGTCATGACGCAAACCGTCGAACAGCTTGGCGAAGAACAGATCGAAATCGCCGAGGAACGCGTCGGTGGTGATGCAGTCGGTCAGGGCGATCCCCAGCAGGCCGCGGTACTCGCGGACCCAGCAATCGAGGGCAGCGATCTGACTGTCGATCAGTCGCGGGCCGAGTTGCTGGTGGGCCATGATCCATTCGTGGGCCATGGTGCCCAGCGGTTTCATGTCCAGTTCGCGGGACAGGTGCACGTTGCTGGTGCCGACGAAGCGACCGGGGAAGTCGTGCTTGAGCACGTTCACCACTTCTTCCTGCACGCGGTAGGAAAACCGGCGGCGCGTGCCGAAATCGGCGACCTGCAACTGCGACAGTTCTTCCGCCGAAGCGTTGGCTGTCAGCCAGTCGAACTTGCGGTAAAGCTGTTCGCGAGCCTGTTCCAGCACGGTTTCACGGTAGCGATAGCGGTTGCGCACTTCGCTGACGATCGCCAGCAGCGGCACTTCGAACAGAATCACATGCAGCCACGGCCCGCGCAGGCGGATGAACAGCTCGCCGTTCTCGATGCCGGTGTGCAGGTAGCGCAGGTTGAAACGGAACAGACCGAGGAAGCGCAGGAAATCCGGCTTGAGGAACGAGATGCGCTCGAGAAAGCTCAACTGATCGGCGCTCAGACTCAACTCGGCCAGACGCTCGACCTGGAAGCGGATCTCCGCCAGATACGGGCGCAGATCTTCACTGTTACGGCAACGAAACTCCCATTCGACTTCGACGTTGGGGTAGTTGTGCAGCACCGCCTGCATCATCGTCAGTTTGTAGAAGTCGGTGTCGAGCAGGTTCTGCACGATGCGATCGGCAAACACACTCTCGCTCATAACGGGGTCTCCAGGCGGGCCGCGCGTTGGCGCGGTATCAATCAATGGCGCTAGTGGCGCATATCCGGGGTGGGGATTGCCAGCGATTTTTATCCCGGCACAGCGCCTCAGACCGCATCGGGACTGTCGATCTGCTCCAGCATCCACTTCACGAAATCCCGTACCTTGGGCACTTCCGCCGCGTGTTCCGGATAAGCCAGGTAATACGCATCGGTGCTGGGCATTGCATGCTGCCAGGGAATGACCAGTTTGCCGTCGGCCAATTCCTCTTCCACCAGAAACCTCGGCAGCAGGGCGACGCCACAGCCGACCTGGGCGGCGCGGATGCACATATAAAAGGTTTCGAAGCGCGGGCCGTGGTAGCTGTGTTCGGTCTGGTAGCCCTGGCTGTCGAACCAGTCGTGCCACGCCTGCGGGCGCGAAGCATTTTGCAGCAGCACCAGATCGGTGAGTTGCGTTGGATCAGTCAACGGAGTCTCCGGCAGGCTGCCGGGCGCGCAGACCGGCACCAGTTCTTCGCCGAACAGCTTCAGGCATTCGGTGCCGGGACGTGAGCCCTGGCCGAAATAGAACGCCAGGTCGCTGCGCCCTTGCAGCAAGTCATCGGCTTCCTGCTCGTTACACAGGTCCAGATGAATCGATGGATGCCGCAGGCGCCAGCCCTTGAGGCGCGGCACCAGCCAGCGGGCGCCGAAGGTCGAAGGTGTGGAGACGCGCAGGACTTCGGTTTCGCCGCCGTAGGAACGCAGGTAATGGGTCGACATCTCGACCTGGGTCAGGATTTTTCTGACTTCCACCAGATACAGATCGCCGGCCGGGGTCATCTGCAAACGACGGCGTACCCGACGAAACAACAAGTGCTGCAGCAATTCTTCGAGTTGCGCCACCTGCTTGCTGACGGCGCTCTGGGTCAGGTTCAGTTCCTCGGCGGCCCGGGTGAAACTCAGGTGCCGGGTCACGGCCTCGAAGCACTGCAGCGCGGTGATCGACGGCAAGTGGCGTTTGTTCAGCATGGGCGATCCTTTTCTTGTCTTTCTGCGCAGCATGAATAAACGGAATGATATCTCGCGTAAAGGTCGTTTGTTGCATGGCCTTCCTGACGCTACAACTAAAGGCCTGCCCGGTCGTGAAAACGCGGCCGCACACATTCAGTTTTTTGCTTGAGGAGTGACCCATGGTTGCCGCATTGCTTGATCGTCTTGGTGTGAACCCGGCCCTGTACCAGAACGGCAAAGTCCCGGTGCATTCGCCCATCGACGGCAGCCGCATCGGCGCCGTGAACTGGGAAGGCCCGGCCGAAGTCGAGCAGCACATCAGTCGCGCAGATCATGCGTTCGAACAATGGCGCAAGGTGCCGGCCCCCCGTCGCGGCGAGCTGGTGCGTCAGTTCGGCGAAGTCCTGCGTGAATACAAGACCGACCTCGGCGAACTGGTGTCGTGGGAAGCCGGCAAGATCACCCAGGAAGGCCTCGGTGAAGTGCAGGAGATGATCGACATCTGCGATTTCGCCGTCGGCCTGTCCCGTCAGTTGTACGGCTTGACCATCGCCTCCGAGCGCCCGGGCCACCACATGCGTGAAACCTGGCACCCGCTGGGCGTGGTCGGTGTGATCAGTGCGTTCAACTTCCCAGTCGCGGTGTGGGCGTGGAACACCACGCTGGCGCTGGTCTGCGGCAACCCGGTGGTGTGGAAACCGTCGGAGAAAACCCCGCTGACTGCGCTGGCCTGTCAGGCGCTGTTCGAGTGCGTACTGAAGAATTTCAGCGATGCCCCGGCGCACCTGAGTCAGGTAATCATCGGCGGTCGCGATGCCGGCGAAGCCCTGGTGGATGACCCGCGTGTCGCGCTGATCAGCGCCACCGGCAGCACCCGCATGGGCCGCGAAGTGGCGCCGAAAGTCGCCGCGCGCTTTGCCCGCAGCATCCTCGAACTGGGCGGCAACAACGCGATGATCCTCGGCCCGAGCGCCGATCTGGACATGGCTGTGCGCGCCATTCTGTTCAGCGCCGTCGGCACCGCTGGCCAGCGGTGCACCACGTTACGTCGCCTGATCGCCCATGAATCGGTGAAAGAAGAAATCGTCACCCGCCTCAAAGCCGCGTACTCCAAAGTCCGTATCGGTCACCCGCTGGAAGGCAATCTGATCGGCCCGCTGATCGACAAGCACAGCTTCGAAAACATGCAGGACGCGCTGGAGCAGGCGCTGAGCGAGGGCGGTCGGGTGTTCGGCGGCAAGCGCCAACTGGAAGATCAATTCCCGAATGCCTACTACGTGACGCCGGCCATCGTTGAAATGCCGGAGCAGAGCGATGTGGTGTGCAGCGAAACCTTCGCGCCGATCCTGTACGTGGTCGGTTACTGCGATTTCGAAGAGGCGCTGCGCCTGAACAACGCCGTGCCGCAGGGCCTGTCGTCGTGCATCTTCACTACCGATGTGCGCGAGGCCGAGAAATTCATGTCGGCGGTCGGCAGCGACTGCGGCATCGCCAACGTCAACATTGGTCCGAGCGGTGCGGAAATCGGCGGCGCGTTTGGCGGTGAAAAAGAAACCGGTGGCGGTCGTGAGTCGGGCTCGGATGCATGGCGCGCGTACATGCGCCGGCAGACCAACACCGTGAACTACTCGCTGGAGTTGCCGCTGGCGCAGGGCATTACGTTCGACTGACAGTTGGATATTCCCCCTGTGGGAGCGAGCTTGCTCCGGGCGGCGTTCCGACGAATGCGTCAGGTCAGTTGATATAGATGTTGGCTGAAACACCGCTTTCGCGAGCAAGCCCGCTCCCACAGGATCAGCAGTGTGTTTGTTAGGTTTCTGTTGGAGTCTGGCAATGCCGTTACGCGAAGAATGTCTGTGGGAAAAACTCACGCCGCAACGACCGGATAACACGGCGCTCAGGGGCGAGGTCAAAGTCGATGTCTGCGTGATCGGCGCCGGGTTCACCGGGCTGTCGGCGGCGCTGCATCTGTTGGAGAAGGGCAAGAGCGTCTGCGTGCTCGAAGCCCATCGTGCCGGGCATGGTGGCTCCGGGCGCAACGTCGGACTGGTCAACGCCGGGATGTGGATTGCGCCGGACGAGATCGAGGCCGGCTTCGGCGAGGCGGTCGGCAGTCAGCTCAACCGCATGCTCGGTGCGGCGCCGGCGCTGGTGTTCAGCCTTGTGGATAAGTACAACATCGATTGCCAGTTGCGCCGCGAAGGCACCCTGCACATGGCGCACAACGCCAAGGGCGAGGCGGATCTGCGCAGTCGCGAAGAACAATGGAAACGCCGGGGTGCGCCGGTCGAACTGCTGACCGGCAAGGCTTGTGAGCAGGCAACCGGCACGCAGAAGATTGCCGCCGCGCTGCTCGACCGACGTGCCGGCACCCTCAATCCGATGGCGTATGTCACCGGGCTGGCGAAAGCCGTGGCGGGGCTCGGCGGGCAGATGTTCGATCATTCGCCGGTCACTCGACTTGAACGTCAGGGTCAGCAATGGTCGGTGCAGACCGAGCAGGGTTCGGTGCTCGCCGAACAAGTGGTGATCGCTTCCAACGCCTACACCGAAGGCGACTGGACCGAACTCAAGCGCAACTTCTTCCCCGGTTACTACTATCAGGTCGCTTCGGTGCCGCTCACCGAAGACGCCGCTCAGGAAATTCTCCCGGGCGGGCAAGGCTCGTGGGATACCCGCCAGGTGCTGAGCAGCATCCGTCGCGACAAGGACGGGCGTCTGTTATTGGGCAGTCTCGGCAACGGCAATCAGAAGCCGACCTGGTTCCTCAAAGCCTGGGCCGACCGGGTGCAGCAACATTACTTCCCCAATCTCAAACCCGTGGAGTGGGAATGCACCTGGACCGGGCGCATCGCCTTCACTCCCGATCACCTGATGCGCCTGTTCGAACCGGCGCCCGGACTGGTGGCCGTCACCGGTTACAACGGTCGTGGCGTGACCACCGGCACCGTGGTCGGCAAGGCCTTCGCCGACTACCTGTGTAACGGAAATCCTCAGGCATTGCCGATTCCCTTCGCACCGATGCAGCCCCTGGCGGGCGTGGGCTTGCGCAGTTGCCTGTACGAGGCCGGGTTCTCGCTGTATCACGCGGGCCAGTGCCTGCGGATCGTCATTTGAGTGTTGAAATATGTTGCCGGAAGCGGCGCTTTTCGATGTAGCGACTAGCCTGTAATGGTGCGGGTTGTAGCAGTCCCGCACCAGCAGTGTGCAGTTCGGTGACGCGGGCTGTTACAGGCTGGTTGCACGTCGTTTGGCGCCGCGGTTGCAATGATGGCGCGTGCGGGTTGCGCCTGAAAAAATAATTGGTTTCACCTTCCGCGGTTTAGACGGTTGCACGCCCAATGAAAATGGGAACGAAACAGTCGAAATAACAAGAAAGCAGCGACTTTTTGAAGAATAAAAAACCGATGGCACGGCCCTTGCTCTGAGCATTCAAGTGAAGTCGCAGTGCCAACTAAAAAAAACCTTGGAGCACCACCTCATGTCCCAGACGTTTTACAAGAAAGGCTTTCTGGCCCTCGCAGTGGCTACTGCGCTGGGTGTTTCTGCGTTTGCACAAGCTGATGTGAAAATCGGTGTGGCGGGTCCGATGACGGGCGCCAACGCGGCATTTGGCGAGCAATACATGAAAGGGGCACAAGCGGCGGCCGATGCGGTCAACGCGGCGGGCGGCGTCAACGGGGAGAAGATCGTTCTGGTCAAGGGCGATGACGCTTGCGAACCGAAACAGGCGGTGACGGTCGCCAAGGACCTCACCAACCAGAAAGTCGCCGGTGTGGTCGGCCACTTCTGCTCGTCCTCCACCATTCCTGCGTCCGAGATCTACGACGAAGCCGGCATCATCGCGATCACCCCGGGTTCCACCAACCCGCAAGTGACCGAGCGCGGCCTGAGCGCCATGTTCCGTATGTGCGGCCGTGACGACCAGCAAGGCATCGTGGCAGGCGACTACATCGTCGACGTGCTCAAGGGCAAGAAAGTGGCCGTGCTGCACGACAAGGACACCTACGGTCAGGGCCTGGCCGATGCGACCAAGGCTCAGCTGGATAAACGCGGCGTGAAGCCGGTGCTGTACGAAGGCCTGACCCGTGGCGAGAAAGACTTCAGCGCCGTGGTCACCAAGATCCGCGCGGCCGGTGCCGACGTGGTCTACTTCGGCGGCCTGCACCCGGAAGCCGGTCCACTGGTCAAGCAACTGCGTACCGAAGGTCTGAAAGACGTGAAGTTCATGTCTGACGACGGCATCGTGACCGACGAACTGGTAACCACCGCCGGTGGCCCGCAATACGTCGACGGCGTGCTGATGACCTTCGGCGCCGACCCGCGCCTGCTGCCGGAAAGCAAGACTGTAGTGGATGCCTTCCGCAAGGCCGGCACCGAGCCTGAAGGCTACACCCTGTACGCCTACGCTTCGGTTCAGGCCCTGGCTGCCGGTTTCAATGGCGCCAAGTCCAACAAGGGCGAAGACGCTGCCAAATGGCTGAAAGCCAACCCTGTGAAAACCGTGATGGGCGAGAAGACCTGGGACGCCAAGGGCGACCTGAAAGTCTCCGACTACGTGGTTTACCAGTGGGACGCGACCGGCAAATATCACCAGCTGGAAAAACAGAAATAACGGCACCTGATCAACCGGACGCCACATTCCCTGTGGGAGCGGGCTTGCCCGCGATGACGGCCTGACAGTCGACAACTTTGTTGAATGTTCTACCGCTATCGCTGGCAAGCCAGCTCCCACAAGGGGGCTGCGGTTTCCTGTCTGACGTTGCTCCGACGTAAATCTGTATTTTTCCTAGAAGAACCGCGCGCCTCAGGGTGTGCAGGTTCTCACTGCGTGAGATTGCGTTATGGATGGTATTTTCCTGCAGCAACTGGTCAATGGCCTGACTCTCGGGTCGGTCTATGGCCTGATCGCCATCGGCTACACAATGGTCTACGGCATCATCGGCATGATCAACTTCGCCCACGGCGAGGTTTACATGATTTCCGCTTACCTCGCGGCAATCAGTCTGGCTCTGCTGGCTTACTTCGGTATCGAATCCTTCCCGCTGCTGATGCTCGGCACACTGGTCTTCACCATCGTCGTCACGGGCGTGTATGGCTGGGTCATCGAACGCATCGCCTACAAACCACTGCGCAACTCCACCCGACTGGCACCGCTGATCAGCGCCATCGGTATCTCCCTGATTCTGCAAAACTATGCCCAGATCAGCCAGGGCGCCCGCCAACAGGGTGTTCCCACACTGCTCACCGGTGCCTGGCGCATCGACGTCGGCTCGGGCTTCGTCCAGCTGACCTACACCAAGATCTTCATTCTCGTCGCGGCGTTCGTCGGGATGGGCCTGCTGACCTATGTAATCAAGTACACCAAGCTCGGCCGCATGTGCCGCGCGACCCAGCAAGACCGCAAGATGGCCTCGATCCTGGGGATCAACACCGACCGGGTGATTTCCTATGTGTTCATCATCGGTGCAGCGATGGCGGCCCTGGCCGGCGTGCTGATCACCATGAACTACGGCACGTTCGACTTCTACGCAGGCTTCGTCATCGGCATCAAGGCGTTCACCGCTGCGGTGCTCGGCGGGATCGGCTCGTTGCCTGGCGCCATGCTCGGCGGGATCATCCTCGGGATCTCCGAGTCGCTGTTCTCGGGCCTGGTCAACTCCGACTACAAAGACGTGTTCAGCTTCTCGCTGCTCGTACTTGTTCTGGTCTTCCGGCCTCAGGGCCTGCTGGGCCGTCCTCTTGTGTCGAAGGTGTAAGCGATGTCTTCAACCACTACAAAATCCATTGATGTCAAAAAAAGCCTGGTTGAGGCGATTCTCGCCGGTCTGATCGCCCTGATCGTGTTCGGGCCGATTGTCGGCGTGGTACTCGACGGCTACAGCTTCAACCTCGAACCGACCCGCGTGGCGTGGATCATTGCCATCGTCATGGCCGGCCGCTTTGCCCTTAGCCTGTTCCTGCAAACCCCGAAGGGCCTGCGCATTCTCGACGGATTCGAGAGCACCGGTTCCGGCGTACATGTGCTGGCCCCGGACTACAAATCGCGCCTGCGCTGGATCATCCCGCTGATGATCGCCATCGCCGTGGCGTTGCCGTTCTTCTCCAACTCCTACCTGCTGGGCGTGGTCATCCTCGGGTTGATCTACGTGCTGCTGGGGCTGGGGCTGAACATTGTGGTCGGTCTGGCCGGCCTGCTTGACCTCGGTTACGTGGCGTTCTACGCCATCGGCGCCTACGGTCTGGCGCTCGGTTACCAGTACCTGGGGCTGGGCTTCTGGACCGTGCTGCCGCTGGCGGCGATCACCGCTGGCCTTGCCGGTTGCATCCTCGGTTTCCCGGTGCTGCGCCTGCACGGCGACTACCTGGCGATCGTGACCCTGGGCTTCGGTGAAATCATCCGTCTGGTGCTCAACAACTGGCTGTCCCTGACCGGCGGCCCGAACGGCATGCCGGCACCACTGCCGACCTTCTTCGGTCTGGAGTTCGGCAAGCGGGCGAAGGATGGCGGGGTGCCGTTCCACGAGTTTTTCGGCATCGCCTACAACCCGGACGTGAAGTATTACTTCATCTATGCGGTGCTGTTCCTGGTGGTGCTGGCCGTGCTGTACATCAAGCATCGTCTGGTGAAGATGCCGGTCGGCCGCGCCTGGGAAGCCCTGCGTGAAGACGAAATCGCCTGCCGCTCGATGGGCCTCAACCACGTGCTGGTCAAGCTTTCGGCGTTCACTATCGGTGCGTCAACGGCAGGTCTGGCGGGTGTGTTCTTCGCCACTTACCAAGGCTTCGTCAACCCGACCTCGTTCACCTTCTTCGAATCGGCGCTGATCCTCGCCATCGTCGTGCTCGGCGGCATGGGTTCGACCATCGGCGTGGTGATCGCAGCGTTCGTGCTGACCGTCGCCCCGGAACTGCTGCGCGGCTTCGCCGAATACCGCGTGCTGCTGTTCGGGATCCTGATGGTGTTGATGATGATCTGGCGACCTCGCGGGCTGATCCGCATCAGCCGTACCGGGGTCACTCCACGCAAAGGTGCCATTCACTATGAGAGGACTGCGCCATGAGTGAAGTCGTACTCTCTGTTGAAAAACTGATGATGCATTTCGGTGGCATCAAGGCCTTGAGCGACGTCAGCCTGAAGGTCAAACGCAACTCGATCTTCGCCCTGATCGGCCCCAACGGCGCCGGGAAGACCACGGTGTTCAACTGCCTGACCGGTTTCTACAAGGCTTCCGGCGGCAAGATCGAACTCAACGTGCGCGGCCAGCAGACCAACGTCATCCAGCTGCTGGGCGAGTCGTTCAAGCCGACCGACTTCGTCTCGCCGAAAAACTTTGCCAGTCGCCTGTACTACAAGATGTTCGGCGGCACCCATCTGGTAAACCGCGCGGGCCTGGCCCGGACGTTCCAGAACATTCGCCTGTTCAAGGAAATGTCGGTGCTGGAAAACCTGCTGGTGGCCCAGCACATGTGGGTCAACCGCAACATGCTGGCCGGCATCCTCAACACCAAGGGCTATCGCAAGGCCGAAAGCGACGCGCTGGACTGCGCCTTCTACTGGCTGGAAGTGGTGGATCTGGTGGACTGCGCCAACCGTCTGGCCGGTGAACTGTCCTACGGCCAGCAACGCCGTCTGGAGATCGCCCGGGCCATGTGCACGCGGCCGCAGATCATCTGCCTCGACGAACCGGCCGCCGGCCTCAACCCTCAGGAAACCGAAGCGCTGAGCGCGATGATCCGGCTGCTGCGCGACGAGCACGATCTGACCGTGGTGCTGATCGAACACGACATGGGCATGGTAATGAGCATTTCCGATCACATCGTGGTGCTGGACCACGGCATCGTCATCGCCGAGGGCGGACCTGATGCCATACGTAACGATCCGAAGGTGATCGCGGCCTACCTGGGCGCCGACGAAGAGGAAGTCGTATGACGCAACCCATCCTCGAACTCAAGGATCTGGACGTGTTCTACGGCCCGATCCAGGCCCTCAAAGGCGTTTCGCTGCAGATCAACGAAGGGGAAACCGTCAGCCTGATCGGCTCCAACGGTGCCGGCAAATCCACCCTGCTGATGTCGATCTTCGGCCAGCCACGGGCGGCGGGAGGGCAGATCCTCTATCAGGGCGTGGACATTACCCACAAGTCATCGCACTACATCGCCTCCAACGGCATCGCGCAGTCGCCGGAAGGGCGGCGGGTGTTCCCCGACATGACCGTCGAGGAAAACCTGCTGATGGGCACCATCCCGATCGGCGACAAGTACGCCAAGGAAGACATGCAGCGCATGTTCGAGCTGTTCCCTCGGCTCGAAGAGCGCCGTACTCAGCGCGCCATGACCATGTCCGGCGGCGAGCAGCAGATGCTCGCCATCGCCCGGGCGCTGATGAGCCGGCCCAAGCTGTTGCTGCTGGACGAGCCGAGCCTGGGCCTGGCGCCGATCGTGGTGAAACAGATCTTCGCCACCCTGCGGGAACTGGCGAAAACCGGCATGACCATTTTCCTCGTCGAGCAGAACGCCAACCATGCGTTGAAACTGTCCGACCGGGCGTACGTGATGGTCAACGGCGAGATCCGCCTGACGGGCACCGGCAAGGAACTGCTGGTGAACGAGGAGGTGCGTAACGCTTACCTCGGCGGTCACTGATCGTTTGAAGTTGTCCACAAGCCCCGATGCGTGAGTGTCGGGGCTTTTTTGCGTCTGCTCGTTCACTGAAAACCAGGACTTTCGGGAAATTGTGGAAAACAAAATCGCCAACCTGCCAAGGCGCGACATAAAACCGCTGCAAATGGCTGTTTTTCCACAGTTTTGACTTGTCCCCGTTTGCTGTGGAGCTGGCTGTGAATAACGTGGGTGTAGCTCGCTAAAAGCCTTTGAAACCGTGGCTTGCAGCGCTGTGGTTGTTTTTTGATCAGTGTGTTTTTGCTGAGGGGAAGGCCTGTTTGTCAACCTTTTTATGGGGGCGCATAACAGCGCTGATGGCTGTGGTCAATCCTGTGGATAAGTCTGTGATTAAACTCTGGAAAGACTCGGCTGAGGGCCGTAATTGCTGGCCTCGCGCAATCACGGCCATGACCGGCCGGTCGTGCAAAATGCCCTGCCCGGCACAATGGGTTGTTCAGGGTCAAGCGAAAAACTTTCAAAATCGCCCGCAACGCCTTGTGTGGCGTGGCTTTGCGCTTTTTCAGTTGCCCCCGGAAACTGTGGAAGGGCTTGTGGATAACGTGCGTGCACATGGCTACAGGCCACGGCGCGTATGGCGTAGCGGCCGTTGATCAATTAATGAGCAGGATTCGGTGGTTGCCGGTTAAAGCAGGGCCGGGCATGCTGCCCGCTGATTTTCTATTCCAATGGCTGCCCCGGCGGCCGAAGCAAGGAGAACACGATGTCCAACACCCTGTTTATCACCGGCGCGACCTCCGGTTTTGGTGAAGCCTGTGCCCGTCGTTTCGCCGAGGCCGGCTGGAAACTGGTGCTGACCGGTCGTCGTGAAGAACGCCTCAACGCGCTGTGCGCCGAGCTGTCGAAGCAGACCGAAGTGCATGGCCTGGTGCTGGACGTGCGTGATCGCAAGGCGATGGAAGAGGCGATTGCCAACCTGCCGCCATCGTTCGCCAAACTGCGTGGCCTGATCAACAACGCCGGGCTGGCGTTGGGCGTGGACCCTGCACCGAAGTGCGACCTCGACGATTGGGACACCATGGTCGACACCAACGTCAAAGGCCTCATGTACAGCACTCGTCTGTTGCTGCCTCGGCTGATCGCCCACGGCCGTGGCGCCGGCATCATCAACCTCGGCTCCATCGCCGGTAATTACCCGTACCCGGGCAGCCACGTTTACGGCGCGACCAAGGCGTTCGTGAAGCAGTTCTCGCTGAACCTGCGTTGCGACCTGCAGGGCACTGGCGTGCGCGTCAGCAACATCGAGCCGGGCTTGTGCGAAAGCGAGTTCTCGCTGGTGCGCTTCGCGGGCGATCAGGCGCGTTACGACGCGACCTATGCCGGTGCCGAGCCGATCCAGCCGCAGGACATCGCCGAGACTATCTTCTGGGTGCTGAATGCCCCGGCGCACATCAACATCAACAGCCTGGAGCTGATGCCGGTGAGCCAGACCTGGGCCGGTTTTGCCATCGAGCGTAACAAGGCCTGATACGGTTTTGCCCTCTTCGCCAGTCTGCTGGCGAAGAGGGCAAATCGGCCAAATTCTGGCAGTAAGGTAGACTCACTCCTCAACAACCCCACCGCACCCAGCGGTTTTCAAGGTTTTTCGAGGAGTCAAAGTGAGTAACCGAGGTGAGCAGTCGCTGCTCAAACAATCGACCATCCTGATGTTGGCCGTGTCGATCGCCGGGATCGCCACCGGTTTTGTTTCGGGTTCCCAATCCATCCTGTTCGATGGCTTTTTTTCGCTGATTGCCACCTTCATCAAAGTCCTGATGCTGATCACCGCGAAGCTGATCGCCAAGCAAAGCAACCAGCGTTTCCAGTTCGGCTTCTGGCACCTGGAGCCGATGGTGCTGCTGATCGAGGGCAGTTTCCTGCTGTTGATCGCGATCTATGCGTTTCTCAACGGTGTGTTCGGCATCGTCAATGGCGGTCGTGAGATCGAATTGGGCCTGGTGATCATCTACGCGGCGGTGTTCACCGTTGTCGAGTTCGCCTACTTCTTTTACGTGCGCCACCGCAATCGCAAGCTCAAGTCGAGCCTGATCCAGTTCGACAACATCAGCTGGCTGGTGGACGCGATGCTGTCGGTGGGCCTGTTGATCAGTTTCCTCGCGGCGTTGTTGCTCGAGTCCCAGGGCTATGGCGAATGGGCGAAGTTCGTCGACCCGCTGATTCTCATCGTGCTGGCCCTGACCATGCTGCCGCCGGCCTTCAAGATCCTCGGCCCGGCGTTGCGGGACGTGCTCGGCATTGCGCCGGATACGCTGGATGAGCAGGTGCGCGAGGTGATGGAGGCGGCGAAGGTCGAGCATGGTTTCGACGATTACGTGTCCTACGTGCAGAAGCACGGGCGGGCGCGGTTCATCGAGATTCATGTGGTGTTGCCGGCTGATTACCGGCTGCAGAGCGTCGGTCAGCTGGATGAGCTGCGTGAGGAGATTTCCGCGAAGCTGGGCAAACCGGACGCGGCGCGCTGGCTGACCATCAGCTTCACCGGTGACAGGAAGTGGATTGCCTGAATTGGGCGAGCACGCGGGCTCGCCACGACGTCAGCTCAGATAATCGGCGATGCCGCGATAGCAGGTCGCCAAGTGATACGGCGTGGTCGACGGCATGTCCTTGCGGCTGACCTCGCCCTGAGCGTCACGGCACTCGTTCCAGCCGCCGGCATGCAGGAAGCGTTGTTGCAGCGCCTGTAACTGGCGCAGCACCGCGCTTTCACTGCCCGGACGCAACGTCAGGGCGCGCAGGTATTCGGCCTGGGCCCAGATGCGCTGGGTCGAATCCTTCCCGTGTCCTTGCGGATCAAGCATGGCCAGCACCGCACCGGTGCCGGCCTCGACGCCCTGTTGCTCGGTGAAGGCAAACGCACGATCCAGTGCCGCGTGCAGTTTCGAACCGCGCAATAGCGGCGAGGATTCGAGCAGGAAATACCATTCAAACTGATGCCCTGGCTCAAACCAGTTATCCACAGCCCCCAGCGGCTTTTCCATCAACACGCCCTGTTGCGGTTCGATGAAGCGCTTGTGCATGGCTGTGCATAACTCGCTCAGCGCCTGCTGGGTCCGGGGATCTTCGCGCACGGCCAACGTGGCCAGGAAGGCTTCGGCGAGGTGCATCAGCGGGTTTTGCAGCGGGCCGGTTTCCAGCGTGATCCAGTCGCGGTCGAGGCAGGCTTCGTAGAGGCCGTCACCCGTTGCGAAGCGCCGGCCGATCACTTCCAGCGCGGCGTTCAGGGTTGATTCCACCAGCGGTTCGCGGGATTTGTCCCAATAGTGGGCGCAGGCGAACAGGATGAAGGCGTGGGTGTAGAGGTCCTTGCGCTGATCCAGCGGTTTGCCCTGCGGATCAATGCTGTAGAACCAGCCGCCGTGCTCGGCATCGTGGAAGTGCCGTTGCAGGGAACGGAACAGCGCAGCCGCCCGGACTTCAGCGTTATCCACAACCCCGATCAGGCTGGAAAACAGGTACAGCTGCCGTGCGCAGGCCATCGCCCGGTAGCGCTGCGGTGGCAGCGGCTGATGCGCGGCGTCCAGCGCCTCGTAAGGCAACGCCATGTCGGCGTTCCAGCCCGGTCCTTGCCAGAGGGGCACGATCACGTTCAGAAAGTGCTGTTGCACTTCACCGAACAGGGTGGTCAATTCAGGCAGGGAGGTGGAGCGGGAAGCGTGGGGCATGGGCGGACGTCGTCACGGCAGGGGCGATTGCGCGACATGGTAGCAGAGCGGCGGCGTGATGAGACGCGGTGTCTGTCAGTCCGCCTTCGTCGGATCGCCGCCCGGAGCAAGCCCGCTCCCACAATGGTCACGCCGAACACAATACTTGTGAACAACACAGAACAACTGTGGGAGCGGGCTTGCTCCGGGCGGCGATCCGACGAAGAGGCCTGATCAGGCGATAGAGTTCAACCGGCCAGCAACCACGCGCCCGTCACCGCCGAAGCCGCTCCGGCCAGTCGAACCAGCGGCGCGGCCGCCTGAGGCAGAAAACGCACGACGGCATAACCCGCCGCATGCAGCGCAGCCGTTGCGACCACGAAACCTGCGGCATACGCCCAAGGGCTCGACATGTCCGGCAATTCCAGGCCATGGGCCACACCGTGGAACAGCGCAAAGAGCGCGGTCGCCGCCACCGCCATCACCAGCGGTGGACGCACCGCCAGCGCCACCGCCAGGCCCAGCGCCAGCACCGAGGCGGCAATCCCGCTTTCCAGCGCCGGCAATTCCAGCCCTTCAAAGCCGAGCAGGCCGCCGATCAGCATGGTGCCGACGAAGGTGCACGGCAGCGCCCAGCGTGCCGCGCCTTGCTGTTGCGCCGCCCACAAACCGACGGCCACCATCGCCAGCAGATGGTCGAGGCCGCCGATCGGGTGGCTGATGCCGGCCACCAGGCCAGAGTCGCCATGGCCGGGGTGGGCGAAGGCCAGGGCCGGTGTCAGCAGCAGCGCGACGGCGCCGAGAATGCGTTTGAGTGTCATGGATAAGCTTCCTTGTTGATCAGTGAATCAGGCTGCGGTCAGCAGGCCCTGGCGTTCGATGAAGGCGATGATGTCTTCCAGGCCCTGACCGGTTTTCTGGTTGCTGAACACGAACGGCTTGCCGTTGCGCATGCGTTGGGTATCGCTGTTCATCATCTCCAGCGAGGCGCCGACCAGCGGCGCGAGGTCGATCTTGTTGATTACCAGCAGGTCGGATTTGCAAATGCCGGGCCCGCCCTTGCGCGGCAGCTTGTCGCCGGCCGAAACGTCGATCACGTAGATGGTCAGGTCGGACAGTTCCGGGCTGAAGGTTGCTGACAGGTTGTCGCCACCGGACTCCACCAGAATCAGGTCCAGCCCCGGAAAACGCCGGTTCAGTTGATCCACCGCTTCGAGGTTGATCGAAGCGTCCTCGCGGATCGCGGTGTGCGGGCAGCCGCCGGTTTCCACGCCGATGATGCGTTCCGGCGCCAGCGCTTCGTTGCGCACCAGGAAGTCGGCGTCTTCGCGGGTGTAGATGTCGTTGGTCACCACGGCCAGGTTGTAGCGCTCGCGCAGGGCCAGGCACAGGGCCAGGGTCAACGCGGTCTTGCCGGAACCGACCGGGCCGCCGATGCCGACGCGCAGGGGTTGTGTGTTCATGTGATTCTCCAGATAAAAGGCCCTAGGAACGGAACAGGCGGCTGTACTGGCGCTCATGGGCCATGCACGCCAGGGACAGACCGAACGCGGCGCTGCCGAGGTGTTCGGGATTGATTCGGGTGGCGTCCTGCTGCGCCTGTTGCAGCAGCGGCAGCAGTTCGCTGGTCAGGCGCTGGGCGGCTTGCTGGCCCAGCGGCAAGGTTTTCATCAGCACCGCGAGCTGGTTTTCCAGCCAGCTCCACAGCCACGCGGCGAGTGCGTCCTGCGGGCTGATCTGCCAGGCGCGCGCGGCCAGTGCCCAGCACAGGGCCAGGTGCGGTTCGGCGCAGTGTTCGAGAAAGTCCCGCGCGGGCTGATCGAGTTCGGGTAGGCCGTTGAGTAATTGCTGCAACGAGTAGCCCATCTGCCGGCTCTCCAGATGCAGTTCGCGGGTTTCGCGGCTGGCGCGATGGCTTTCGCAGAGCTTGCGCAATTCATCCCAGTGTTCGTCCGCGGCGGCCTGGCAATGGGCGAGCAGCATGGGCGCCTCGAACCGCGCGAGGTTGAGCAGCAGTTGGTCGCTGATCCAGCGGCGTGCGCTGTCCGGGCTGTCGACGCGGCCGTTATCCACAGCCATTTCCAGGCCCTGGGAATAGCTGTAGCCGCCAATCGGCAATTGCGGACTGGCCAGGCGCAGCAGCGCCCAGGCCGGGTTCACAAACGGACGCCGAACTGATGGAGTTTCGGCGCGTAGTTGAAGTCTTCGTCACCGTGCCGCGAATGGTGATGGCCGCCACCGTAGGCGCCGTGTTCCGGCTGGAACGGCGCTTCGATCGATTCCACGGCGGCGCCGAGCTGTTCGAGCATCGCCTTGAGCACGTAATCGTCGAGCAGCCGCAACCAGCCGTCACCGACTTGCAGCGCGACATGGCGATTGCCCAGATGATAGGCCGCGCGGGTCAGTTCAAAGGCGTTGGCGCAGGTGACGTGCAGCAATTGTTCGGGGCGGGCGCAGATCCGGACGACCCGGCCATCTTCGGCTTGCAGGCACTCGCCGTCATACAGCGGCGGCTGGCCGCGCTCCAGAAACAGTCCGACGTCTTCGCCCTCGGCACTGAAACAGCGCAGGCGGCTTTTGCTCCTGGCTTCGAAGGTCAGGTGCAACTCGGCGGCCCAGACGGGTTGGGGGTCGATTCTGCGATGAATCACCAGCATCGGAAAGCTTCCAGCAATGGACAATGCTCAGGCTAGAGCAAGGGGCTTGCCAACCGGACGAGGCGTAGGAAAACCCTGTCGGAGCCTAGTGGATGTTTCAAGATATTGCAGGATTGTGGGGTGTTTTGGTGCATGAAGTTTTTTACATGCACCAATTTGCGGCGCAAAAAAAAATCGCAGCTCCGGGCTGCGATTTTTTGCTTTCTCACTCGGTACTGCCGAGCCCTTGCCAGTGCTTCAAGCCGATAAAGATGAAGCGCAACTGCTGGGTGATCTTCGCCTGTGGTGTCAGATGTTCCGGCAGGGCTTCGGCGGGCGGGTCGATGATGTCCGGCAGGGTGGCGAACACCGATTTGACGATCAGGTCGGCCATTACGCTCAGACCCTCGCGATTGAGGTGCTGCAGCTTGGGCATCAAGGCCAGATCCGCCGCCAGGTCGGAGCTGATGTCTTCACGCAAACGGCCAATAGCCTGACGCACCGGCAACGATCCGCCGTATTGCTCGCGGGCCAGAAACAGGAATTGCGAACGGTTGGCGCTGACCACGTCGAGGAAGATTCGCACCGACGCATCAATGATCCCGCCCATGACGAATTCGTTGTGGCGTACCAGGCGGATGGTTTCGCGGAAGGTCTGACCGACTTCGCTGACCAGTACCAGGCCGAGTTCGTCCATGTCGGCGAAATGCCGGTAGAAACCGGTGGGCACGATGCCGGCGGTTTTCGTCACTTCACGCAGGCTCAGGCTGCCGAATCCTCGGCCGCTTTCCATCAAGTGGCGGGCAGCGTCCATCAGGGCGTTGCGGGTCTGTTGTTTCTGTTCGGCGCGGGGCAGCATCGCAAGGGTGTGTTCTTAGGCAAGACAAGCGCCGCACTCTAGCAAATCGGCTTTGTCGGCGTCGAACGGCAGTGGGGGAGATGGAGCGGGAAATCTCGACTTCTTTATACAGGCTGCTGAAAAGTCAAAAGCCCAATCCGGGGATTGGGCTTTTTTTCCAGGCCGCCACGGGCTTAGCTCAAAGCGCTGTTGCGTTCGATCACACGGTCACCACCACCTTCGGCCAGGGTTTGACCTTGTGGGGTTTTGTCGTAGCCGTCAGCCGCCAGGGTTTGACCTTGTGGGGTACGGTCGCCGCCGTCAGAAGCCAGGGTCTGGCCTTGTGGGGTACGGTCGCCACCGTCAGATGCCAGGGTTTGACCTTGTGGAGTGCGATCCGAACCGTCTTGAACCAGACCTTTCTCTTCCAGACGATCACGGCCGCCTTCAGCTACGGTTTGACCTTGTGGGGTTTTGTCATAGCCATCTTGAACCAGACCTTTTTCTTCCAGACGGTTGCGACCGTTTTCAGCCAGGGTCTGGCCTTGTGGAGTGCGGTCCGAGCCATCAGCGGCAACAGTCTGGCTGAACACCGAGTGGCTGGATTTCACTTGCGGGGTAGCCTGTTCGGCAGCTGGCAGGGCGAAGGCGGTGCTGGCCAGCATCGAGAGGGTAAGACTGAACAGAAGTTGGCGTTTCATGATGGTTGCTCCTTGGGAGGGCGATAAAGTGGGTACGAGGGCAATGCTACTCTCGATAAGTCGATATAAAAGTTCATAAACACAATGGTAATAATCAACAGAATTGATTGTTCGCTTGGGAGGCTCTAGCACGGGCGTTTCAGGCAGGCGGTTTTGCACTGCGGTGGGTATTTTCCACCCACTCGCGCCCCGCAAAAGTGCGGGTCCGGTAACGCCAACTCGACCGATCGGTCAGAATGGCGACCGTTTTTTCCCCTCGATGGGGCTTTGGATTAAACCTGCGGGCTGTTTGTCAGTCACAGATTTCATGAGGGCCATCACGGCCCGCCGTTTCAGCTGCGTCGTGCCAATGGATGCAGTCGTCTTCAGGAGCTTTGTGCAATGACGCGCACGCGTAAAATCTTCGCCTGGACCTTCGCCACCCTCGTGCTGCTTCTGGCAGTGCTGGTGTTGATCATCGTGTTCTTCGACTGGAACCGGATCAAACCGCCGCTTAATGCCAAGGTTTCGGAAGAACTGCACCGACCGTTCGCCATCAACGGCAATCTGTCGGTGGTCTGGCGGCGTGAACTCGACGAGGGCGGCTGGCGCGCCTGGGTGCCGTGGCCGCATGTGGTGGCCGAAGACCTGACGCTGGGCAATCCCGACTGGTCGAAGCAACCGCAGATGGTCACCCTTAAAAAGGTCGAGCTGCGCATCTCGCCGCTGGCCTTGCTGGCGCAACGAGTGACGATTCCACGGATCGACCTGACCGAACCCAACGCGCAATTGCAACGTTTGGCCGACGGCCGCGCCAACTGGACCTTCAAGTTCGATCCCAAGGATCCGAATGCCGAGCCTTCGAACTGGGTGGTCGACATCGGTGCCATCGGCTTCGACAAGGGCCACGTCACCCTGGATGACCAGACCCTCAAGACCAACCTCGACCTGTTGATCGATCCGCTGGGCAAGCCGATTCCGTTCAGCGACATCGTCGGCGACAAAGCGGCGAAAACCGCACAGGACAAGGGCGGCGCGCCGCAGGATTACGCCTTCGGCCTGAAAGTCACCGGCCAGTACCACGGCCAGAAACTCGCCGGCCAGGGCAAGATCGGCGGTCTGCTGGCCCTGCAGGACGCGAGCAAACCGTTCCCGTTGCAGGCCCAGGCGAAGATCGGCGATACCAGCGTCGAACTCGCCGGCACCCTGACCGATCCGCTGAATCTCGGCGCCCTCGACCTGCGCCTGAAACTGGCGGGTGCCAGCCTCGGCAATCTGTATCCGCTGACCGGCGTGACCCTGCCGGACACGCCGCCTTATGCCACCGACGGCCACTTGATTGCCAAGCTGCATGAGCCGGGCGGCGCACAATTTCGCTATGAACAGTTCAACGGCAAGATCGGCAGCAGCGACATCCATGGTGATCTGGCTTACGTCGCCAGCCAGCCACGGCCCAAATTGAGTGGCGCGCTGCTGTCCAATCAGTTGCTGTTTGCAGACCTCGCGCCGCTGATCGGTGCCGACTCCAATGCCAAGCAGAAGGCTCGTGGCGGCGAGAGCAAGCAGCCGGCGGACCAGGTGTTGCCGGTGGAAGAGTTCAAGACCGAGCGCTGGCGTGACATGGACGCCGACGTCGAATTCACCGGCAAACGCATCGTCCACAGCGAAGAGCTGCCGTTCACCGACCTCTATACCCACCTGAAGCTCAACGACGGCGAACTGAGCCTGGAGCCGCTGCGTTTCGGTGTGGCCGGCGGCAACCTCGACGCGCAGATTCGCCTCAATGGACGTACCGAGCCGCTGGAAGGCCGGGCCAAACTGACTGCGCGCAAATTCAAGCTCAAACAACTGTTCCCGACCTTCGAACCGATGAAGACCAGTTTCGGCGAGCTCAACGGCGATGCCGATATCGCCGGTCGCGGCAACTCGGTGGCCAAACTGCTGGGCGGCGCCAACGGCAACCTGAAGATGCTGATCAACGACGGCGCCATCAGTCGCGAGTTGATGGAGCTGGCAGGGCTCAATGTCGGCAACTACGTGGTCGGCAAGATCTTTGGCGACAAGGAAGTGAAGATCAACTGCGCGGCGGCGGACTTCGACATCAAGACCGGCCTGGCGAGCACGCGGCTGTTTGTGTTCGATACGGAGAACGCAATCATCTACATCGACGGCACGGCGAACATGGCGACCGAGCAGCTGGACCTGACGGTGACCCCGGAGTCCAAGGGGTGGCGTTTGATTTCCCTGCGTTCGCCGCTGTACGTGCGTGGCAAGTTCATCAAGCCGGATGCCGGGGTCAAAGCGGTGCCGTTGATACTGCGCGGGGCGGGGATGGTGGCGCTGGGCGTGATCGCTGCACCGGCGGCGGGGCTGCTGGCGCTGGTGGCGCCGAGTGGTGGCGAGCCGAACCAGTGCGCGCCGCTGCTGGAGCAGATGAAGGCGGGCAAGGCACCCGTCACGGTGAAACCTACAAAATGATCGGTGATTGACAGGACCTCTTCGTCGGATCGCCGCCCGGACCAAGCCCGCTCCCACAGGGTTTCACTGAACCTGTGGGAGCGGGCTTGCCCGCGATTGGATCTGGAGGACTCAGAGGTCTTTCAGGATGTCCGCCATGTCATCCGCATGCTCTTCTTCCTGAGCCAGGATGTCTTCGAAGATCCGGCGCGTAGTCGGATCCTTTTCACCGATGTACTGGATGATTTCGCGGTAGCTGTCGATGGCGATCCGCTCGGCCACCAGGTCTTCGTAAACCATTTCCTTCAAGGTGTTGCCGGCCACGTATTGCGCGTGGGACATCTTCGACAGCAGGTCAGGGTTGAACTCGGGCTCGCCGCCCAGTTGCACGATACGCTCGGCCAGACGGTCGGCGTGTTCGGCTTCCTGCGTGGCGTGCTCGAGAAATTCGTCGGCGGCGACGTTGGCTTTCAGGCCGTTGGCCATGAAGTAGTGGCGCTTGTAGCGCAGAACGCAGACCAGTTCAGTGGCCAACGATTCATTGAGCAGGCGCAGCACTTCTTCACGGTTGGCGCTGTAGCTTTCGGTCACCGCGCCATTTTCCACGTGCTGGCGTGCGCGCTCGCGCAGGGTTTGAACATCAGACAAATGCAGGTCACTCATTTCAGTCTCCTGGAGGCTAATCCGATTGGCGTCACGTTCTGTTGACGTGATCGTTACCAGGTTGTGAGTGATGAACGCTGCAAAAAGTTTTGTCGGATTCAGCGCGGGACATGCCCGGAAAGCTGCGCCTCTTCGCGCAACCAGGCAAAAAACGCCTTCACCGGTGGATGTCGCTCGCGGCCCGGTACGCAAAGCGCGCTGTAACCGGCGCCGTCGACCTGCACCTCGCCCTTGTACGGCACCAGCAGACCGCTGGCGACGCTCTCCGACACCAGAATGTTGCTCGCCAGCACCAGCCCTTGCCCGGCAATGGCCGCTTGCAGCGCGTAATGCTCTTCGTCGTATTCGCGGACGGCCGGATGCTGATTCAACCAGTTCTCGCCTGACTGCGCGCACCACGCTTCCCAGCCATGGGCGTAGAGCTTGGAGTTGTGCCAGCGCACGCTGATCAACGCCGGGGTACGGCGGGCGGCCAGCGCCACCTGTTCCGGCGAGCCGTACACGCCGAACGATTCATCGAACAGGCACAACCCGTAGAGGTTCGGGTAATCGTCGAGGCTGTAGCGCAGCACCAGATCGACGCTGGCGTCCTGATGCAGGTCGATCACTTCGCAATGGGTGTCCAGCCGCACATTGATGTTCGGATGCTTCGCGTAAAACCGCCCCAGGCGCGGCACCAGCCACAGCGCAGCGAACGCGGCGGTGGTCGACAGCGTCAGGCTGCTGCCGCTGCGTTGCGGGCGCAGGGTGTCGACGCTTTGCGCCACTTCCAGAAATGCGCCGTGCAGGCTGCGGAACAGTCGCTCGCCACCCTCGGTCAGGCGCACCTGACGCGGCAGGCGTTCGAACAGCGCCACACCGAGCCAGTCCTCCAGCGAACGGATCTGATGGGAAATCGCCGTCGGCGTCACCGCCAGTTCTTCGGCGGCCGCCTTGAAACTCAGCAGGCGCGAGGCGGATTCGAACGCGCGCAGGGCGGTCAGGGGCAAGGCAGCGAACATGAAAACTCCACGGATGAAATCAATTCATCCCGACTGATTTTTGCTCATTTGAGGCGATGACTGAATGGCAGCAATCTGGCGCCACACAGTCATTCAAGTCTAGTCCCAAGGAGATTCAGATGAGCAGGATTCTTGCGATCCATGCCAGCCCTCGCGGTGAGCGTTCCCATTCGCGGCGCCTGGCCGAGAGCTTTCTCAGCGCCTGGCAAGTCCGTCATCCACAGGCTCAGGTCACCCGTCGAGAGGTGGGGAGGGCGTTGATTCCGGCAGTGAATGAAGCGTTTGTCGCGGCCGCGTTTTACCCGGAGCCCGAAGCACGGCCGCTGACGATGCAGGCCGATCTGGCGCTCAGCGATCAACTGGTGGGCGAGCTGTTCGATCACGACCTGCTGCTGATTTCCACGCCGATGTACAACTTCAACGTGCCCAGCGGCCTCAAGGCCTGGGTCGATCAAATCGTGCGGTTGGGCCTGACGTTCGACCATACGCTGGACAACGGCATCGCCCAGTACACGCCGCTGTTGCACGGCAAGAAGGCGCTGATTGTCACCAGTCGCGGCGGTTTCGGTTTCGGCCCGGGCGGTGAACTGGAAGCGCTGAATCACGCCGATCCATGGCTGCGCACGGCATTGGGTTTTATCGGCATCAACGACGTCACGGTGGTCGCCGCCGAGGGCGAGGAATCCGCCGAACGCACCTTCGCGGTGTCGGTGGCCGAGGCCGAGCAGCGCTTGCTCGACCTGGCCCGGGAGTTCTAGGTGGCCTGGTTGTTTCTGCTGATTGCCGCCGGGTTCGAGGTCACTTTCGCCATGAGCATGAAGTACGCCGAAGGTTTCACCCGGCTGTGGCCGTCGCTGATCACCGTGGTCGCTGCGGTGGGCGGGGTGTACTTCCTGACCCTGGCGATGCGCGAGTTGCCGGTGAGCATCGCCTATCCGATCTGGACCGCCATCGGTTCGCTCGGCACGGTGTTTCTCGGTTTCGCGCTGCTGGGCGAGAGCCTGACGCTGGTGAAGTTGCTGTCGGTGGGTCTGATCGTGGCGGGGGTGGTGGGGCTGAAGTAGGCTGGTCGTGGAGTTGTCATCATCGAGGAGGATGCTTGGCGGGCGTTTTGCACGTCCTGCATCCACTCACCGACCACAAGGATGTTTGCCCATGTCGCAAGATTCGGCCACACGTTATCCACTGGTGCTGGTGCCGGGAATGCTCGGTTTCATCCGTCTGGTGCTGTACCCGTACTGGTACGGGATCATCGCCGCATTGCGCCGGGGTGGTGCGACGGTGATTGCGGTGCAGGTGTCGCCGCTCAATTCCACCGAAGTGCGCGGCGAGCAGTTGCTGACGCGCATCGATGAAATCCTGCGTGAGACCGGCGCGGCCAAGGTCAATCTGTTCGGCCATAGCCAGGGTTCGCTGACGGCGCGTTATGCGGCGGCCAAGCGTCCGGATCTGGTGGCTTCAGTCACGTCGGTGGCCGGGCCCAATCACGGTTCGGAACTGGCTGATTATCTGGCAAAACACTATCCGGCAGACAGCGCCAAGGGCCGAATCCTCGAGGCGTTGTTGCGTTTTGTCGGCTGGCTGATGGCGCTGCTGGAAACCGGCTACCACGGGCCGAAACTGCCGGTGGATATCCACGCCTCGCACAACTCCCTGACCACCGAAGGCGTGGCGCTGTTCAACCAGCGTTATCCACAGGGCCTGCCGCAAACCTGGGGCGGGCACGGGCCGGAAGAGGTCAACGGGGTGCGTTATTACTCGTGGTCCGGCACCTTGCAGCCGGGCAAGACCGATCGCGGCGGCAACCTGTTCGACGGCACCAATCGCAGTTGTCGGTTGTTCGCCAAAACCTTCGTGCGCGAGCCGGGGCAGTGCGACGGCATGGTCGGACGCTACAGCTCGCACCTGGGCACGGTCATCGGCGATGACTACCCGATGGATCACTTCGACATCGTCAACCAGTCGCTGGGACTGGTCGGCAAAGGCGCGGACCCGGTGCGGCTGTTCGTCGAGCATGCGGCGCGGTTGAAAGGCGCCGGGGTCTAGGCGGCGCTCGGGGTGCGGGAGCGACCGAGGACGGTGGTCCAGCGCTCGGAAAGAATCACCCCACCCAGTGTCAGCAAGCCACCGACCAGGTGATACATCGCCAGTTGTTCCTTCAACACCACCGCGGCAATCAGCGCGGTGATCAACGGCAGCAGGTTGAAGAACAGCGTGGTCCGGCTCGGGCCAAGGCGCTGTACGGCCTGCATCCAGGCCAGCGGCGCGAGCATCGAGGCCAGCAGGCACGCGTACAGCACCAGCGGAATGTTCTGCAGGGTCAGGCCGGTTTTCGGCGACATGGCGTACAGCGGAAACAGCACCACCACCGCCACCAGCACCTGCAAATACAGCAACACCAGCGGCGGCAGGCGCAGTTGCCATTTTTTCAGCAAGGTGCTGTAGATCGCATAGGCGAGGGTGGCGATCAGCATCATCGCGTCACCCAGGTTCACCCCGTGTTGCAGCAACGCGCCGAGGCTGCCGGACGACACCACCACCAGCACCCCGGCGAACGACAGCACCGCACCGACCAGCGCACCGGCGGTCAGGCGCTGGCCGAGGCTGATGATCGCCATGGCCAGCGACATCAGGGGCATCAACGACAAAATGATGCCCATGTTGGTGGCGCTGGTCATTGTCGCGGCGAAGTAGGCCAGGCTCTGATAGACCGCCATGCCGAGCACGCCGAGGATGAAAATCTTGCCCAGGTTCGGGCGGATCTGTGGCCAGTGCGCGATCACCTTTTTGAGCATGAACGGCGTGAACAGCAGGCCGGCGAGCAGCCAGCGGTAGAAGCCGATCTCGGCGGGAAAGATCGCCCCAACGGCAAGCTTGTTGATCACGGTGTTGCCAGCCCAGATGAAAATCGCCAGCAGGGGAAACGCGTATTGCATGGGAGGAGAAACCAGTACGTTGATGAACGGTGATTATCCCCTGTCTGGATGCAGGCCTATACTGCGAACCGGACAACCCGCCCCTGATTCCGGACAGCATGAACAGTAAACACATCGATTTGCTGGATTTCAGCGAACTGCCGTCAGCGGTGTATTTCCGCTACGCCGACTTCAACGCCCATGAATACGCCGCGCCGCACCGCCATCCGTGGGGCACGCTGGAATACGCGGCCCACGGCGTGCTGCATATGGATGTCGATGGCAGCCGTTTCATGTCGCCGCCGCAATACGCGGTGTGGGTGCCGCCGCAGGTCGAGCACAGTTTCTACAGCCATCAACCGGTCAATTATCGGGCGGTGTGTCTGGCGCCGGATGTCTGTTCCGATTTGCCGGCGCAGGCCTGCACTCTGGCGATCAGCGACATTCTCAAGGCGATCCTCAAGGACTTCGCCGCCCGTGATGTGAAGATCCCGGCGTTTGAAGCCGACCAGCGTCTGGCCCAGGTGCTGGTGGATCAACTGCGCCAGGCGCCGGTTCACCAATGCTATTTGCCCTACGCCAGCAGTCCCGGTCTGCTGACCATCCTCGAAACCCTGCAGGCCGAGCCCGGCAACAATGAGCCGCTGGCGCACTGGGCGGCGCAGGTGCATGTCAGCGAACGCACCCTGGCCCGGCAGTTTGTGCGGGAGCTGGGGATGAGTTTCGGCGAGTGGCGCCAGCGGCTGCGTTATCTCGCGGCGATCGAGGCGCTGGAGTCGGCGCGCAGCGTGCAGGAAATCGCTTTCGACCTTGGTTACAGCAGCGGCTCGGCCTTCATCGCCATGTTCGCCCGGCAGGCCGGATGTACCCCGGAACAATACCGGCGCAGCCACCTTGAAGGCAGGAAGGTGTAACAAGCTTTGACTACACTCAGCCGGAGGCCGCCTCCATCGAGGCGGCGCCAAGGAGAAAACTCCATGAAGATGCTGCGTGTCCCTTTGTTGATGATCGGTCTGCTGCTGTGCTCCCAGGGTTTCGCCGCCACGGCGCAACAGAACAAGATGACCACCTGCAACGCCGACGCCACGGCCAAGAGCCTCAAGGGCGACGAGCGCAAAGCCTTCATGAGCACCTGCCTCAAGGCAGCCCCGGCGGCCAACGACGCCAAGGCGCTGACCCCGCAGCAACAGAAAATGAAAACCTGCAACGCCGATGCGGCCACCAAGGCGCTGACGGGTGATGCGCGCAAGACGTTCATGAGTGATTGTCTGAAGAAGAAATAAGATCAACAGATCGCAGCGAGCGGCAGGGCATCCGCTCGCTTCGGCGCCGGATCGCTGGCAGACTGCCAATCCTTTTACGCCGTTCGTTTTGAGGCTGTATGCCAACGTTTTCTGAGCGTCATGTAGTGTTCTGGGTCAGTTGCATCATCATTTTCGGCGGTCTGTTACTGGTGTTGCCATTGCGTTTGCTGCCCAGCCTGCTGGCCGGCTTGCTGGTGTTCGAACTGGTCAACATGCTCACCCCGCAACTGCAACGGCTGATCGAAGGCCGGCGCGCGCGCTGGCTGGCGGTGGCGCTGCTGGGCACGCTGGTGGTGAGTGTGCTGACGCTGATCTTCGCCGGTGCCATCAGTTTCCTGCTGCATGAGGCGGAAAACCCCGGCGCTTCCCTCGACAAATTCATGGGCGTGGTCGACCGTGCGCGCGGGCAGTTGCCGCCGTTCATCGACGCCTACCTGCCGGCCAGCGCTGCCGAATTCCGGGTGGCCATCGGCGACTGGATGAGCAAACACCTGTCCGACCTGCAACTGGTGGGCAAGGACGCGGCGCACATGTTCGTGACGCTGCTGATCGGCATGGTGCTGGGCGCTATCATCGCCTTGCAGCGCGTGCCGGACGTCACCAAACGCAAACCGCTGGCCGCCGCGCTGTTCGACCGTCTGCACCTGCTGGTTCAGGCGTTTCGCAACATCGTTTTCGCGCAGATCAAGATTTCCCTGCTCAACACCTTCTTCACCGGGATCTTCCTGGCGGTGATCCTGCCGCTGTTCGGAATCAAGCTGCCGCTGACCAAGACCCTGATCGTGCTGACCTTCCTGCTCGGTCTGCTGCCGGTGATCGGCAATCTGATGTCGAACACGCTGATCACCATCGTCGGCCTGTCGCTGTCGATCTGGGTGGCGATTGCGGCGCTGGGGTACCTGATCTTTATCCACAAGCTGGAATACTTTCTCAACGCGCGCATCGTCGGCGGGCAGATCAGTGCCAAGTCCTGGGAGTTGCTGCTGGCCATGCTGGTGTTCGAGGCCGCGTTCGGCCTGCCGGGGGTGGTGGCGGGGCCGATCTATTACGCGTACCTGAAGAGTGAGTTGAAGCTGGGCGGGATGGTTTGATCCAGGCTTCGTAGCGCCTGAACCGGCCCTTTCGCGAGCAAGCCCGCTCCCACAGGATCACACTGAATCTGTGGGAGCGGGCTTGCTCGCGAAGGGCGCACCGCCAATTTTGGATCAGTTCACCGAGCCGTAACGCTTCATGGCTTCAATCGCCAGACCGCTACCGATACTGCCAAAGATATTCCCTTCCACATGCCGCGCGTTCGGCAGCATCGCCGAGACGCTGTTGCGCAACGCCGGAATACCGCTCGAACCACCGGTGAAGAACACCGTGTCGACCTGACCCACCGCCACATTGGCGTCGGCCAGCAATTGCGTGACGCTGCCGCGCACGCGCTCGAGCTGCGACTCGATGGCCGACTCGAACAACGCCCGGGTCAGTTCCACGCTCAGGCCTGACTCGATGCGATCCAGCGGCACATGACGGCTGTCGTTGTGGGTCAGCTGGATCTTGGTTTCTTCCACTTCCATCGCCAGCCAGTGCCCGGCGCGCTGTTCGATCAGCTTGAACAGACGGTCGATGCCGCCGGTGTCCTCGATGTCGTAGCGCATGCTGCCCAGGGCCAGGGTCGATTTCTGCGAGTACACCGAGTTGATGGTGTGCCAGGTCGCCAGGTTCATGTGGTGACTGGTCGGCATGAATGCGCCGCTTTTCATGCGGCTGCCATAGCCGAACAGTGGCATCAGGCCTTGCAGGCTCAACTGTTTGTCGAAGTCGGTCCCGCCGATGTGCACGCCGCCGGTGGCGAGGATGTCGTCGTGACGGTTATCCACACCGCGACGCTCGGGCGACAGGCGCACCAGCGAGAAGTCCGACGTACCACCGCCGATGTCGACGATCAGTACCAGTTCTTCCTTTTCGATGGTCGACTCGTAGTCGAAGGCTGCGGCAATCGGCTCGTACTGGAACGACACGTCCTTGAAGCCGAGCTTGCGCGCCACTTCCACCAGGGTGTCTTCGGCTTCCTGGTCGGCCAGCGGATCGTCGTCGACGAAGAACACCGGACGGCCCAGCACCACTTGCTCGAACTCACGACCGGCGGCAGTTTCCGCGCGGCTCTTGAGCTGGCCGATGAACAGCCCGAGCAAATCCTTGAACGGCATCGCGGTGCCGAGGACGCTGGTGTCGTGCTTGATCAGCTTGGAACCGAGCAGGCTCTTGAGCGAGCGCATCAGCCGGCCTTCGTAGCCTTCCAGGTATTCGTGCAGCGCCAGGCGACCGTAAACCGGGCGGCGTTCCTCGATATTGAAAAAGACCACCGACGGCAGGGTGATCTTGTCGTCTTCCAGCGCGATCATCGTTTCCACGCCGGGGCGCAGCCAGCCGACAGTGGAGTTGGACGTGCCGAAGTCGATGCCGCAGGCACGGGCTGGAGAGGCGTCTTTCATGGTCTTTCGGTTCCGGTCAAAAAAACGGCCGCGCAGTGTATGTCAGTGCGCGACAGATTCGAAGGCCGGTCATCTGCTATTTCACGACCAGGCTTGCTTGAAACTCGCCGCTTTGCCCCAAACTTGCTGGCATGGGCCGGCAGACATACCGGCGGTCGCAAGAACCGCCGTCCACTGCCGATAAACTTCTGCTGCGCCACCCGGTCACAACCTTGAGATCGGTCAACCCGGCACGCGCGAATCGGCGCATGCTGGCATCGGCGCGAAATCGATAACGGATGGTGATTCCTTCGATGGACTTCAAAGACTATTACAAGATACTCGGCGTGGAGCCGACGGCTGACGACAAGGCAATCAAGGCTGCCTATCGCAAGCTGGCGCGCAAATACCACCCCGATGTCAGCAAGGAAAAAGACGCCGAGGCCAAGTTCAAGGACGCCTCGGAAGCCTATGAAGCGCTGAAAAGCGCCGACAAACGCGCCGAATACGACGACCTGCGCCGCTACGGCCAGCACGGTCAGCCGTTTCAGGGCCCACCGGGCTGGCAGAGCCGTGGCGGTTTTGGCGGTGGCGGTGGCGACACCGGTGACTTCTCGGACTTCTTCAGTTCGATCTTCGGCAATCGCGGCCCCGGTTTCGGTGGCGGCGGCCGGCAATCCCGCAGCGCCGGACGGCGAGGGCAAGACGTGGAACTGGAACTGCCGATCTTTCTGGAAGAGACGCTTTCGAACGAATCGAAAAAGATCAGCTTCCAGGTGCCGCAATACAACGGCTCGGGCCAGCACGTCAGCAACACCAGCAAGAGCCTGAACGTGAAGATCCCGGCGGGCGTGACCGACGGCGAGCGCATTCGCCTCAAGGGCCAGGGCGCACCGGGCATCGGTGGCGGCGCCAATGGCGATCTGTACCTGACCATCCGTTTCGCGCCGCACCCGAAATTCGACGTCGAAGGCGAAAACCTGATCATCACCTTGCCGCTGGCACCGTGGGAGCTGGCGCTGGGCGCCGAAGTGGCCGTGCCGACCCTCACCGGCAAGATCAACCTCAAGGTGCCGGCCGGCAGCCAGAACGGCCAGCGCATGCGCGCCAAGGGCCACGGCTTGCAGAACAAGGCCGGCGAACGCGGTTACCTGTTTGTGCAGCTCAAGGCCGTGATGCCGAAAGCCAACGGCGATGACGTCAAGGCGCTGTGGCAGGAACTGGCGAAGAAGGCCGCCTTCAATCCGCGCGAGAACTTCTGATACTGACGACGGAGTAGCCCATCATGAGCAGCCCCCTGATCGTTCAACTGGACATGGCAGAATTCTGTGAGGCGGCCGACCTGTCGGACGTCTACGTGATCGAAATCGTCGAACACGGCATCCTCGAACCTCAGGGCGCGCAGCCCCGGGAATGGCGCTTCACCGACTACGAACTGGCCCTGGCCAAGCGCGCCGCCAAGCTGCGGCGCGACCTTGACCTGGAATGGGAAGGCGTCGCCCTGGCGCTGGACCTGCTGGAAGAAGTGCAGGAGCTGCGGGCCGAGAATCGCATGCTCCGTCAGCGTCTGGCGCGGCTGGTGGTCGAGTAGCGCTTCAAACCTGTCTGGGCAGCGTCACGCTGAACAGCGTTCCGCAGGCTTCGCTTGAACTGACTTCGATCGTCCCGCCGTGGGCAGTCACCACTTCCTTGACGATGAACAGGCCCAGACCGAGGCTGGTCGACGGCTGGCCGAGTTCTTCGTCGGCACTGCGCACCAATGGATCGAAAATCGTGCCGATGGCCTCTTCGGGGATAGGGTTGCCGTAGTTGTGCACGGTCAGCAGCACGTGCCTGGCTTCGCCCTTCAACGTCACGACCACTTCGCGCGGATCAGAGCCATGCTGCAAGGCATTGCCGATCAGGTTCTGCAGCAGTTGATCGATTCGTCCTGCATCCCAGACACCATGGGTGTCGCCCTCGGTTTTCAGGGTCGGATCGCATTCCGGATTGCCGGCGCAGGCTTCGGCTATGACTGCTCGCGCGGCGTCGGCCAGGTCCATCGGCGCCGGTTCGATCGGCAGGCTCTTGCCCAGGCGGCTGCGTACCAGCTCCAGCAGATCGCTGACCATCGCCGCCATGTGCCGCGCGCCTTGCTTGATGTTCAGCGCGCAGGTCAGGGCATCGCCTTCAAGCGCTGTTTTGCGCATCAGCAATTCGGTGGACATGCTGACCGCTTGCAGCGGTGCGCGCAGGTCGTGACCGAGGATCGCCAGGAAAATGTCGCGCGAGCGGTTCACCTGCTCGGCGTAGGCAGCCGTCGATTCGGCGAGGGCTTCATCGATGGCTTCGTTGAAACGGATCATGTCCTGAATGTACGCCATGTCTGGCGATTCCAGGCTGTTGACCCAACGACGGATCACACAGGCGCGCAGGTGGCGGAATTCCGAGGTCATCTGCACCAGGTCGAAGCCGACGGTGTGTCGCAGCTCGCCATGGCTGGCGCCGGCCTCGTCCAGGCTCGGGGTTTTCTCCGGTCCTTCGCCCTTGGCCTTGGCGATTTGCTCGCTGGCGGTCTGTGCAGTGTCCATGTCGCGGGCGGCGGCCAGCAGGATGGCCTTGGCATGGTCGCGCAGTGCGGCCTGATCCATGGTGTCGGCCGCCGGCGTGATCGTACGGGCGAACTGCTCCCATTCCTCGACGATGTGATCCGCGTGTTGCCTGATGAAGTCGGATAAACGCATGTCCGGGGTCCTGGAAATTCGAGGCGGGGCGTTCGAATATTAGCCCCTTTACGCGGGAATGAAAGCGCCGCTCGGGCCTGAAATTTCCGCTGACAAGACGCCGTGCAACAAGACATATGTACCTCAGCCACGGCGGTTCTCCATGGTCTGCTTTCGCTCCATTTCAAGGAGTGAACCCATGTCCGAAATCCCTGCCGTCTTACCTTCCCCGGATAACGTTGCGCCGCCGCGGCCGGTCGTGACGCAAAGCCTGCACGCTGACTGGCTTCAGCAGTCCAGCCCCGAGTGGCTGGTCGGTGCATCGATACACCAGCGCGAGGCATTGAAGGATGCCGACTCCGCCCCGCCGGACTGGTACAGGCGCGCATCCCGCGAACAACGCAAGGCCGTCGGTGATGCTGCGGCCGACAGCCTCGCCGCCCAGTCGCGCCTGGACAAGGCCATGTCGACCTTCCAGGACATCGACAGCTTTGCAGCGCCATTGCTGGCTCAGGCCCTCAAGGACCGTTTCAACGTGACGCTGGACGTCAACAAGACCTGGCTGGTACTGAACAAGCCGGTGGAGATGGGGGTTTTTGCCCTCGAAATCGATTTTTTCGAAGTCCTGAAGCTGCCCTTGCTACAGGCGGCTCTGCATAACTTCGAAGCCCGTGAATGTAAAAACGGGGCCTTTCATCGCACCTCGGGGTTTCGCCTCGAAACCGCGACACCAGGAGCCCTGGAACCGTTGAGTACACGTCTCACGGTCGAACAGTTCACCGGCCTGTGCCGTTCGCTGGACATCGGGGCGAAGTATCAGGCGTATCTCAAGGATTTCCTGCACCCCGAAGAAGCACTGGCCGAACATGTGCTGCGCGACGGATTCATCGACGCGCACAAGACCGCCCTGCGTGCGGCCGCCGAGCTGGCCCTGGTCAAGGGCGATATCGGGCGCGAAGACTACGCTTCGATTCGCTCGGTCCTCAATGGCGAACTGGCGCCGCGCCAAGGGCATCGGCAGATCTGGTTCCGCGATCTGGGCCTGATGGGGCGGCGCATGACCGGTTGCGTGATGTTCACGATCTGCGAGAAATACCGCTACAGCGACGACTCGATCCTGTACATCCCGGGCGATCCTTTCCACCCGCTCAAGCGCTACAAGCGCCGGGAAATCGAAGCGATGTTCAAGCAGCGGTTCACCACACCTGATGCGACTCAGGCTCATCCTGCAGAACCCAATAGCTACCAACGGTTTTTCAGTCAGTTCGTCGCGTATGCCGACCGACCGCGATACTTCGGCCAGTTCACCGACGACACGCCGAACCGCACGCTCACACAAAGGCTGGCGCCCTATGAACCGCCGCTCTACGAGTTTTTCAAGGCACTCAGCCCGATCAACGCGGCGCTGACCGGAATTCGCGAATTGCCTCCTGTGCCTCCCGTCGAGCAGGTGCCGAACGCCGATCCGTATCTGAACCCGGTTGGCCTGTCGCGCAAGGGGGGCGGCATCTGGTCGGACAACGTCGACCTGTGGAGTTATCAGTTCGATCAGCATCGCGACCGGTTGATTGCCGATGCACGCAGTCACGCAGTGCCCACGGCGGATGTCGACGCCAGAGTGCGCTCGGAAAAGTTCGCCGCGCTGCTGAACATCGGCATGTTGGTGCTGACTGGCATTTCGATGTTCGTGCCGGTGCTGGGCGAAGTGATGATGGTGGTGATGGCCGGGCAACTGCTCGAAGAAACCTTTGAAGGCGCCATCGAGTGGAGTGAGGGGGATCGCAAGGCTGCGAAGGCACACCTGATCGATGTTGCGCAAAACCTTGCATTGATTGCCTTGATGGCGGGGGCGGGCAAGGGGTTCGCCCGGCTGACCGCTGCCAGACCGACACCGGTCATCGAGAACCTGCATCAGGTGCAAATGCCCGACGGCACGACTCGCTTGTGGAAGCCTGACCTGAGTGGCTACGAGAGTCCGGTCATGCCGGACTCGGGTGCAGCGCCGAATGCGCTGGGGCAGTACGCGGACGGGCAAGGCTACTACATTCGGCTTGAAAGCAAGACATACCGGCAGACTTATGACGAGTCGCTGAAGTCATGGCGAATCGATCACCCGAACGATCCGCAGGCTTATCAACCGCTGCTGACACACAACGGCGCCGGCGCCTGGCGACATACGCTCGAGCGCCCGCAGGACTGGGACCGGCTGACACTCTTGCGGCGCATCGGCCACAGCACTGATGTTTTCGCCGACGAGCAGTTGCTGACGCTTGCCGATACGGCCGGTGTCAGCGATGACGCCCTGCGCAAGATGCACCTGGACAATGCCTTGCCTCCCCCGGAGCTGGCGGATGCCATGCGCCTGTTTAACGCCGAGCGCGATGCCGGACTGATCGTCGAGCAGATTGCAGGCCGACAACCCATTGATGATCGTTATCTGCAGGTGCTGCCGCTGCTGCCCGACATGCCACGCTGGCCGTGGGGGCGGCAGTTGAAGGTCTACGATGCTGCGGATTTTTCGGGCACGGCACTCAGCTACGGGACAAAGCGCAGGGGCAAGGCACCGATCCGGGTCAGCCGGGCCGAGGTGCTGCGCGGTGCGTTGCCGGCGAGAATCCTCGCGGCACTGGATGAAGCCGAGACGGTTCGTCTGTTGGGTGGCGAGCCGGCACGCGTTCGGGCGGCGCGGACACAGGAACTCGCCGGACAGATTGCCGATTTTGCCAGCGCCCGTCAGCCCGCGTTGTTCGACAGCCTGCTCAAAGGCGCTGCTCCGGTGGCACCCCGGACGGCAAAACTGCAACGGATTATCCCGGGTCTGACCGAGCGAGGGGCATCCGCCATCCTGAGCCAGGCGAATGCTGAAGAACTGGCGAGGCTGGACACCACGGCGAAGGTTCCGTTGCATTTGCAGGAGCTCGGTCGCTGGTATGGCCAGACGGGTCGCCTGACCCGGGCTCTGGCCGGGTTGCGCAGTGAAACCATGGCTTCTGCCGACAGCCGCCATCTCACATTACAGACGTTGGGGCGACTGCCGGGCTGGTCCAATGATGTGCGTCTGGAAATCCGCGAGAGCAGCGTCAGCGGGCCGATGCTGGACGCCATCGGTAGCGAAACGGCTTCCACACACAAGTATCTGGTCAAGTACGGGGACGCTTACCAAGCCACCAATGAGCGTGGCGAACCGCTCAACAGTATCCCGCACAAGGGCGACAATTTTTATGCTTCGTTGATGCATGCCTTGCCCGATGAGGCGCGTCATGGGCTGGGTCTGCCGAATGTCTGGCAGAGCAGCGACCTGCAACGCATGATCGTCGAACGGGCGCTCGCCGAACGCAGCCAGTCGGCCCGGATTCTGCGGGCAGGCACCGCCGACAACCCATGGTTCAAACCGCCGCAACGCATTGCACCCGGAGTGCTCGGCTATCCCGCCAGCGGCGACGGGCCGGGGCCGAGTCAGGCGTTGACCGTTCACGTGCAGAACGTTTATCCGGGCTTGAGTGACGCCCAGGCCCGAGGCTTCATTCTTGAACAATGGCGGTCGGGCAGGAGCGATCAACAGATTTTTCATCTGCTCAACAACCGGTTGAGCGAGTGGCGGGAGCTGGAGACAACACTCGATCAATGGTTGATGTCGCAGGACCTGCGTTTGCGCACCACCCGTGACGAGTTCGTCAGCGTGGTGCGAAGCATCAAGGACTGCTGGCGCAATGCACCGCTGGCCGAACACAGCCCGCACGCGGCTCGCCTGACATTGACCAGCGGTGCATCTCTGCCGCCTTTGACGGCGGACTTCACCCACGTTCGTGAACTGATACTGCATGCCCCGGTGGTCGGCGATACGCTTGCAGCGTTTCCCAACGTCGAGAAACTGGCCCTGAGCGCGAGCGTGGCGGAGTTCGACAAAGTGTTTTCGACGTTGAAAACACTGCGACACATGACCCGTCTGAATCTCTCCACGCCGATCACCGGTCAGGTGGCGTCGCGTCTGCGGGAGCTGACCCGGCTGGAAGAGCTGGAGCTGCGCTGTACCGCCGGCGGGGTGAGTCCGGTGGTACCGATGACGCTTGATGTCGGCGGCATGCGGCAGTTGCGCAAGCTTCTAGTCAGCAGTTCGCAGATGCACCAATGGCCTCGCGGGGTTCTCGATCTGCCGCGGCTGGAGCGCCTGAATCTGCGATCGACCGCGATCAATAGCCTGCCGACGGAAATCTATGAAGGCCATCAACGACTGTTGTCCGGTCTGTCACTGGACTGGTCGAAATTTCCGCGTCGGACGTTCAAGCCGATCTATGAGTTTGTCCGGAGTCAGCCTCGGCATCTGCTCGACCTGGATGAAATGGTTGCGGACTATTGTCGTGGTGAACTCAAGCGTTTTGTCGGCATGGAACCCAGCCTGTTCGATGTCTTGAGTACGGGGTTCAAGGCGCAGTGGACAGATGTCGACAGTCGTTTCGCCGCGATCGAAACCTTGAGTGAGCAATTCAGTGAGCTGAACCGGCTTCAGGAATGGGTCGGTTCCGAGCCAACATTGCTCAATGGCGGTGCAGCACGCTCGGCGGTGGCCGAGGCGTTAAGAAGCAGTTGGCGCAGCGGGTTGTTCCAGCGCTATGGCGCGCGCACTGAAAGCCTGTTCTACAACCTGTATGTGAGCCTGCCCAATGATGCCTCGGTGCTGGATATTCTCGGCTCGCCGGTGGAGAGCCTGCCGACCTTGTCCGCTGAAGGTTTCACCCATGTCAGAAGCCTGAAGCTGGCAGGATTGCTGGCTCCGTTTGATCAGCTGCGCGGGTTCATTCGTACTTTTCGCAATGTCGATACCCTGGACTTGAGTCATTGCGGTCTGTCGGCGCTGCCGCTGGAGTCCGGTGACCTGCTGGCGCTTGAAACGCTCAATCTGCATGACAACCCGTTGAGCAGGATCGACGTACGCGGGATGAATCGCCTGATGGCGCTGGACTTGAGTGCGACGGCCCTGCGCGAATGGCCGACCGGTGTCGAGGACCTGCCGGCACTGACCTGGCTGGACCTCAGTGACAGCCAGTTGACCTCGCTGCCGGATGCGCTGTTGGCGCGTGATGCATTGCTGCTTGATACCAGCCTGACCGGTACCCCGTTGAACCCGCAAGCCAAAGCAGCTCTTGCCACTGCGCGGCAGAGGATTGAAGACACCCGAGGCCTGGTTCCCGGTTCATTGCAGCGTTTTGCGCTGGAAGAGCCGCGCCACCGTACACCGCCCACCGAAAGTGGCTCGGTCATCGCCCGACGATTGCTGCCGTTACCGCCGCCGCTGGCAGTCGAGGGGCCGGCGGGTTGGGTCGCCCGTGTCCGGCGTCTGCGCCCGCAGTACGACAGTGCCCGGGCGCAACAGGCCATCGAGCGGATGCAGGGCGCGGGACTGACCGAGGTGCAGATCGGTGAGCAAATCGACGCATGGGACCGCGACTTCGAGTCCCTGACGCGGCGTCTGAACGACTGGCTGTTCACCCATGAAATCCGGGGCATGGATTGGGTCGTGTCATCGCGCACCCGCCAGCTTGCCGCGCAGCGCATCATGGAATGCTGGCGCGAGGGTACGGTCGACTGGAATGGTATTGCGGATCGCGAGCTGGACCTCAACGGTCTGCAGGTGGGCAACCTGCCCGAGCCGGACGCAACGTTCGCGGCGGTGAATAGCCTGAATCTCGGGGGCGTCAAGCTTACTTCGCAAGGCTCCAACGGTTTCCTCAGGGCATTCACTCACGTGCGCCGACTCAACCTCAGCGGCAATTACTTGCCGGCGGTACCCGAGCCGGTGACACAAATGCTTCAGCTGGAGCGGCTGGAACTGTCGCTCGCCGGTCTCGCGGACTCCGCTGCTGCGGGTCAGGCGCTGGAGAGCCTTACACAGTTGCAGTGGCTGGACCTGAGCCACAACAGCCTGCGCTCGTTCAGTATCACCGGGTTCGGACAGCTGGAGCGGCTGGATCTGCGCGATAACCTGCTTACTGCCTGGCCGGAAGGCGTCTTGCAAGCCCCACGCTTGCAAACGATCGACTTGAGCAGCAATGAAATCGCATCAATCCCCTCAGAGTTGTATGACGGCAGTCATGCGGGCTTGTTGGCCGGAAGCAACCTGGCGGAAAACTACGAGATATCGCAACAAAGTCTGCTTGAACTGCGTGAATACGCCGATGCCCATGGACGGCGTGACGTGCTGGGCCTGACGTATGCCGACATCGACCGGATGATCGATGACATGGACAGCACCACTGAAAGCGATGCCGGAGACCTGGAGATCGAAAGCGAACCCGATGAGGTCCTTCCGGCGCTTGCCGAAACGGTCCTTGAGCAGCAGGTTACACCGTGGATTGAAAACATCCCCGAGGAGGACGCTGCACGCTATCGGGCAATGTGGCAGCGGTTGGCGGCCGAACCCGACAACGAAGCCTTCTTCCATCTGCTTTCCCGGATGCCGGACACCGAGGAGTTCCGGGTTTATCGCGCCGATCTGACCCGACGGGTCTGGGACATCGTCGAGGCGGCCGATGGCAGCCAGGAGCTTCGCGACACGCTGTTCTCCATGGCGAGCACGCACACTACCTGCGTCGACGGGCGAACCCTGGCGCTCAGCGAAATCGAAGTCAAGGTTTATGAGTACAACGCCTTGCGCCATTTGCAGCCCGGTCTTGCGGACAAGGGGCGCGCGTTGCTCGACCTGTCGCGGCAACTGTTTCGCCTGGGGCAGGTGGAAAAACTCGCGGCCCGCAGCATGGGCCGTCACGCCGATCCGGGGGAAGTGCGGCTGCAGTATCGAATCGGTCTGACGTCGGGCTGGGAGGACGGTCTGCAACTGCCGGGGCAACCCAGTCACATGCGGTTTGCCCGGCCGCTCAGGGGCGATGATCTGATAGCTGCCCGTGCGGCGGTCATGCGAGCCGAAACGAGCGAGCAGTTTTATGAAGAGCTGATCAGCCGTGATTACTGGGTGCAGTACCTGACCGAGAAATACCCGGCTGAACTTGACGCGCTCAAGCGCGGCGCAGATGAAAAGCTGCAACGACTCGAGGATGAATACGAGGACGTGACCAGCACGGCGTACCAGGAGGCGGTGCAGATGCTCGAGGTTGAACGCACCATTGAGCGCAACCAGCAACTGATTGCCCTGTCGCGCCTGGAAACAGGCGAGCCGGCGATGGTCGGGCCCGAAGAGGAACAGCCCGGCCCTTCACGTTACTTGATGGACACCTCAACCCGCTGAAGCTTTGGCTGCCCCGGTCGTCGAGAGCCTCGACGACCGGGGCTCTGACTCAGAACAGAAAATAACGCTGGGCCATCGGCAGGGTCTCGGCCGGCTCGCACCAGAGCAATACGCCGTCGGCCTTGACCTGATAGGTCTGCGGATCGACGTCGATGACCGGAAGATAATCGTTGTGGATCAGGTCGGTTTTCTGCACGTCGCGGCAGCCTTTGACCACGGCGATTTTCTTCTTCAGGCCCAAGGCTTCGGGCAGCCCGGATGCCTGCGCCGCCTGGCTGATGAAGGTCAGGCTGGTAGCGTGCAACGAGCCGCCATAACTGGCGAACATCGGGCGGTAATGCACCGGTTGTGGGGTCGGGATCGACGCGTTGGCGTCGCCCATCAGGCTGGCGGCGATGGCGCCGCCCTTGAGGATCAGCGTCGGTTTCACGCCGAAAAACGCCGGGCGCCACAGCACCAGATCCGCCCATTTGCCGACTTCCACCGAACCCACTTCATGGCTGATGCCGTGGGTGATCGCCGGGTTGATCGTGTACTTGGCGATGTAGCGTTTGGCGCGGAAGTTGTCGTTGCCTTCGCCGTCTTGTGCGAGCGGGCCGCGCTGCTTTTTCATCTTGTCGGCGGTCTGCCAGGTGCGCGTGATGACTTCGCCGACGCGGCCCATGGCCTGGCTGTCAGAACTGATCATCGAGAACGCGCCGAGGTCGTGGAGGATGTCTTCGGCGGCAATGGTTTCGCGGCGGATGCGGCTTTCGGCGAACGCCACGTCCTCGGCGATGCTCGGGTCGAGGTGGTGGCAGACCATCAGCATGTCGAGGTGTTCGTCGATGGTATTGCGGGTGAACGGCCGGGTCGGGTTGGTCGAGCTCGGCAGCACGTTGGCGAAACCGCAGGCCTTGATGATGTCCGGCGCGTGGCCGCCACCGGCCCCTTCGGTGTGATAGGTGTGGATGGTCCGGCCCTTGAACGCGCCGAGGGTGGTTTCGACGAAACCGGATTCGTTGAGGGTGTCGGTGTGGATCGCCACTTGCACGTCGTACTGGTCGGCGACGCTCAGGCAGTTGTCGATGCTTGCCGGGGTGGTGCCCCAGTCTTCGTGCAACTTGAGGCCGATGGCGCCGGCCTTGACCTGTTCGATCAACGGCTCCGGCAGGCTGGCGTTACCCTTGCCGGTGAGGCCGATGTTCATGGGGAACGCATCCGCCGCCTGAAGCATCCGCGCCAGGTGCCACGGCCCGGAAGTGCAGGTCGTGGCGTTGGTGCCGGTGGCAGGTCCCGTGCCGCCGCCGATCATGGTGGTGACGCCGCTCATCAGCGCTTCTTCGATCTGCTGCGGGCAGATGAAGTGAATGTGGGTGTCGATGCCGCCGGCGGTGAGGATCATGCCTTCGCCGGCGATCACTTCGGTGCTGGCGCCGATGGCGATGGTCACGCCGGGCTGCACGTCCGGGTTGCCGGCCTTGCCGATGGCGGCGATGCGGCCGTCCTTGAGGCCGACGTCGGCCTTGACGATACCCCAGTGGTCGATGATCAGCGCGTTGGTGATGACGGTGTCGACCACTTCGGCCGCCAGCAACTGGCTCTGGCCCTGGCCGTCGCGGATCACTTTGCCGCCGCCGAATTTCACTTCTTCGCCGTAGGTGGTGAAGTCCTGTTCGACTTCGATCCACAGCTCGGTGTCGGCCAGGCGCACCTTGTCGCCGACGGTGGGGCCGAACATGTCGGCGTAGGCTTGTCTGGAAATCTTCATCTAGCGTCCTTCAGAGAAATAACGGCACAAGCGGACTCAGAGGTCACCCATGACCCGCCCGGCAAACCCGAACACTCGCCGGTGCCCGGCGTAATCCACCAGTTCCACCTCGCGGCTCTGGCCCGGCTCGAAACGCACCGCCGTGCCCGCCGGAATGTTCAGGCGCATGCCACGGCTGGCGGCGCGGTCGAAGGTCAGGGCGTCGTTGGTTTCGAAAAAGTGATAGTGCGAGCCGACCTGGATCGGCCGGTCGCCGCTGTTCGCCACCTTCAGGCTGACGGTGCGGCGACCGACGTTGAGTTCGATGTCGCCGGGCTGGATTTTGTACTCGCCGGGAATCATCAGTTCGCTCCTTGCAGGACTTTGTAATAGAGGGCCGTCGGGCGATAGGTGCCGTTCGGGTCGCAGGCGTAATCGGGAATTTCCCCGGCGCGGGTGTAACCCAGGGCCTTGTAAAAATCTTCGGCGGGGGAGCCGGCCTCGGTGTCGAGGTAGAGCATGCCGCGCTTGTACTGGCGGGCCGTCAGTTCCAGCGCTTGCATCAACTGCTGGCCGAGGCCGCGGCGCCGGGCGTGTTCGCGCACCAGCAGTTTCTGCACCTCGGCGCGGTTCAGGCCGTTGGCCTTCTGGCACAGGCTCAACTGGACGCTGGCCTGCACCTGTTCGTCCTTGACCACCACCCACAGCAAGACGTTGCCCTTGTTCAGGTTGTCCTGCACATCGTCGAAATAAGCGCGGGCCTGAATCGCATCGAGGTCAGCCATGAAACCGACGCTGGCGCCATAACCCACGGCATCCAGCAGCAGCTCGATCAGGCCCTGACGATAGTGCGCAAAACTTTCAGCATTGACGCGTCGCAGTTGGGCGGGGTTCATCGGTGTCACTCCTTGTGGGCGGGCGGCGGCTCCGCGCCAGGATTGAGGGTCAGTTGCATGAAGGTCAGGTCGAGCCAGCGGCCGAACTTGGTGCCGACTTGCGGCATCTGCCCGGTGGTGATGAAACCGGCGCGCTCGTGCAGGCGAATCGACGCGGCGTTGCCGCTTTCGATGGCGGCGACCATGACGTGCTTGTCGCAGGTTTTCGCGCGTTCGATCAGCGCGGTCATCAGTTGCGGGCCGAGGCCGTTGCCGCGCTGGTCGCTGCGCACGTAGACCGAGTGCTCGACGGTGTGGCGGAAACCGTCGAACGGCCGCCAGTCACCGAACGAAGCGTAGCCGAGGGTGGTGTTGTCGGCGTCGACGATCACCAGGATCGGATAACCCTGGGCCTGGCGCGCACTGAACCACGCCTGACGGTTGCCGAGGTCGACGGCGGATTCATTCCAGATCGCCGTGGTGTTGAGCACGGCGTCGTTGTAGATGTCGCGGATCGCCGGCAGGTCGGCGTGCAGTGCATCGCGGATGGTGTAAGTCATGGCGCGGCCTCAGACGATCGGTTGGTGGACGGTGACCAGTTTGGTGCCGTCGGGGAACGTCGCTTCGACCTGGATCTCCGGGATCATTTCCGGGATGCCTTCCATCACCTGATCGCGGGTCAGCAGGGTGGTGCCGTAGTGCATCAGCTCGGCCACGGTCTGGCCGTCACGGGCGCCTTCGAGCAGCGCCGCCGAGATGTAGGCCATGGCCTCCGGGTAGTTGAGCTTCACGCCACGGGCCAGTCGCCGCTCGGCAACGAGGCCGGCGGTGAAGATCAGCAGCTTGTCTTTTTCGCGTGGGGTCAGGTCCATCGTTTGAAATCCATTGTCGGCAGTTGAAGAAAATCAGGTATTCCAGATTCGGGGGGGCAGGGCTTCGCGGCCGAGCAGTTCAGGCCTGAGCAATCGCCACAGATCGATCAGCCACGCTCGCGCCAGCAACGCTTCACTGGCCAGGCAGCGCGCGAGCAAAAGACCGGGCAACTGCGTCAGATCCCCGCGCACGTCGTGGACCAACGAACGGCAGCGCTCGAGCAATTCAGCATCGACTTCACCGGTCACCAACAACGTCGCAAACACCGGATTGCCATCCAGCCCGATCGGTGAATCGAGCAAGCCGTCATTGCCGACGATGCGCTGGCGCTCATGCCACAACAACCGCCCATCACGGCGAATATCCAGATGTGCCTGGAAATGCCCGAGGTCGAAACGCTCGCCACTGGCCGGGCGCCCGAGGGCCACCACGTCCCAGTAGAAAAGCCGCGCACCGCCTTCAAGATCGATCGAGGTCGTGAGTTCTGCCTGGGCGGCGCTGTAGACGATGGTTTCCTGAGGTAGCCATTCCAGTGTCGCGCCATCGGCGACATGCAGGTTCAGCGACTGATAAGCGGGCCCCGCCGCGCGATACCACTTGGCCGCGCCGGGGCTGGTGATCTGTGCCCAGGCGCCTTGTTCGACGCGGGCGCTGATGTCCAGCCGGTCACCGCCGGCGATCCCGCCCGGCGGGTGGACGATGATGTGCTGGCAGACCTCGGGCCCTTCGGCGTACAGATGCTTTTGCACTCGCAACGGGCCGAGGTGCCGGCGTCGGGTCGGCCGCGTGCAATCGCCGAAGCGGGCGTAGGCCAGCTCGAGCTCGGCGTGCCAGCTCGGAGTAAACAGGGCAGTCGCAACAGGTAAGTTCATGTTTTCTAATTATCGTTAGGACGCTACAGATTAGACCGTAACCTCAAATAGTCACCAGCCCGCGTACACCTTCGGCTTCCATATTTTCGCCACGGCCCTGCTGCACGATCTCGCCCCGGGACATCACCAGGTATTGATCGGCCAGTTCGGCGGCGAAATCGTAGAACTGCTCCACCAGCAGAATCGCCATGTCGCCACGGGCCGCGAGCTTCTTGATCACTGCGCCGATTTCCTTGATCACCGACGGCTGGATGCCTTCGGTGGGCTCGTCGAGGATCAGCAACCGCGGGCGGCTGGCCAAAGCGCGGCCAATCGCGAGCTGCTGTTGCTGACCGCCGGACAGATCGCCGCCGCGCCGCTGTTTCATTTGCAGCAGCACCGGGAACAGCTCGTAGATGAACGCGGGAACTTCCTTGGCTTCGCTGCCGGGGAAACGCGACAGGCCCATCAGCAGATTCTCTTCCACGGTCAGCCGGCCGAAGATCTCCCGGCCCTGCGGCACGTAGGCGATCCCGGCGTGCACCCGCTGATGCGGCTTGAACGTGGTGATCGGTTTGCCTTCCCAGTTCACCGCGCCTTCCTTGGCCGGCAGCAGGCCCATCAGGCATTTGAGCAGCGTGGTCTTGCCCACGCCGTTACGCCCGAGCAGGCAGGTCACTTCGCCGACTTTCACGTCAAAGCTCAGGCCGCGCAGGATGTGGCTTCCGCCGTAGTACTGGTGCAGCTTGTCGACTTGCAGCATTTCCAGATCTCCTCAAATCCCCGCATTGGAAAGGTGTTTGCAGTTTCAGCGGCCAAGGTAAACCTCGATCACGCGCTCGTTGTCCTGCACCTGTTCCAGCGAGCCTTCGGCCAGCACGCTGCCCTGGTGCAACACGGTGACGTGGTCGGCAATCGAGCCGACGAAGCCCATGTCGTGTTCCACCACCATCAGCGAATGCTTGCCCGCCAGCGACTTGAACAGCTCGGCGGTGAACTCGGTTTCGGCGTCGGTCATGCCCGCCACCGGTTCATCGAGCAGCAGCAATTGCGGGTCCTGCATCAGCAACATGCCGATTTCCAGAAACTGTTTCTGCCCGTGGGACAGCAGCCCCGCCGGGCGGTTGACCGAAGTGGTCAGGCGAATGGTGTCGAGCACTTCGCTGATCCGGTCTTTCTGTTCGCCGCTCAACTTCGCCCGCAGACTGGCCCACACCGACTTGTCGGTCTTCTGCGCCAGCTCCAGGTTCTCGAACACGCTCAACGCTTCGAACACCGTCGGTTTCTGGAACTTGCGACCGATGCCGGCCTGGGCGATCTGCACTTCGCTCATCTGCGTCAGGTCGAGGGTTTCGCCGAACCAGGCCTTGCCGTGGCTCGGGCGGGTCTTGCCGGTGATCACGTCCATCAGCGTGGTCTTGCCCGCGCCGTTGGGGCCGATGATGCAGCGCAGTTCGCCGACGCCGATGTACAGGTTCAGATTGTTCAGCGCCCGGAAGCCGTCGAAGCTGACGCTGATGTCTTCCAGGGTCAGGATCGTGCCGTGGCGGGTGTCGAGGCCCGGACCGACGCGTTGCCCGAGGCCGATCGAGTCGCGGCTGGTGCCTTCGTCCTTGTTGGGCTCCACCGGGAAAAAGGCCGGTTCCAGCATGAATTCAGCGCTCGCCGTGACTCTCATGATTCACCTCGTTTCTTCAGCAGACCGATCACGCCTTTGGGCAGGTACAACGTCACGACGATGAACAGCGCGCCGAGGAAGAACAGCCAGTATTCGGGGAAGGCCACGGTGAACCAGCTCTTCATGCCGTTGACCACGCCGGCGCCGAGCAGCGGGCCGATCAGGGTGCCGCGCCCGCCAAGGGCCACCCACACGGCGGCTTCGATCGAATTGGTCGGCGACATTTCGCTCGGGTTGATGATCCCCACTTGCGGCACGTACAGCGCACCGGCCAGACCACACAACACCGCGCTCAACACCCAGACGAACAGCTTGAATCCGCGCGGATCGTAGCCGCAGAACATCAGGCGATTCTCCGCATCGCGCAGGGCAGTCAGCACCCGGCCGAACTTGCTGCGGGCCAGGCGCCAGCCGATGTACAGGCTCGCCACCAGCAACAGCACCGTCGTCAGAAACAGCACCGCGCGAGTGCCGGGTTCGGTGATGCCGAAACCGAGAATCGTGCGGAAATTGGTGAAGCCGTTGTTGCCGCCAAAGCCGGTCTCGTTGCGGAAAAACAGCAGCATCCCGGCGAAGGTCAGGGCCTGGGTCATGATCGAGAAGTACACGCCCTTGATCCGCGAACGGAAGGCGAAAAAACCGAACACCAGCGCCAGCAACCCCGGCGCCAGCACCACCAGGCACATCGCCCAGAGGAAGTTGCCGGTGCCGCTCCAGTACCACGGCAACTCGGTCCACGACAGGAAGGTCATGAACGCCGGCAAGCCATCGCCGGCGGCCTGACGCATCAGGTACATGCCCATCGCATAACCGCCGAGGGCGAAGAACAGGCCGTGGCCCAGCGACAAGAGACCTGCGTAACCCCAGACCAGATCCAGTGCCAGGGCGACGATGGCGTAGCAGAGAATCTTGCCGACCAATGTCAGTGTGTAAGCCGAGACGTGCAGCGCACTGTCCGCCGGCAACAGCGACAGCAGCGGCAGAGCGACCAGCAACGCGAGAACCACCGCGCCGACGGCGAGCGTGACTTTGGGGCCGGCCTTTTGTGTGGCCGTGACTAGTAGAGGCTGGTTCATCAGTCGATCACCCGTCCTTTCAGTGCGAAGAGGCCTTGCGGACGTTTCTGGATGAACAGAATGATCAGCGCGAGGATCAGGATCTTGCCGAGCACCGCACCGATCTGCGGTTCGAGAATCTTGTTGGCGATGCCCAGGCCGAACGCGGCGAACACGCTGCCGGCCAGTTGGCCGACACCGCCGAGCACCACCACCAGGAACGAGTCGATGATGTAGCTCTGGCCGAGGTCCGGGCCGACGTTGCCGATCTGGCTCAGCGCCACGCCACCGAGCCCGGCGATACCCGAGCCGAGGCCGAAGGCGAGCATGTCGACGCGTCCGGTGGGCACGCCGCAGCAGGCGGCCATGTTGCGGTTCTGGGTGACGGCGCGCACGTTCAAGCCCAGGCGGGTCTTGTTCAGCAGCAGCCAGGTCAGCACCACTACGAACAACGCGAAGGCGATGATCACGATGCGGTTGTACGGCAGCACCAGATTCGGCAACACCTGGATCCCGCCGGACAACCACGCCGGGTTTGCCACTTCAACGTTCTGCGCACCGAACACCAGACGCACCAGCTGAATCAGCATCAGGCTGATGCCCCAGGTGGCGAGCAGGGTTTCCAATGGGCGGCCGTAGAGATGACGGATCACCGTGCGCTCCAGGGCCATGCCGATGGCAGCGGTGACGAAGAACGCCACCGGCAGCGCGATCAGCGGATAGAACTCGATGGCATTCGGCGCGTAGCGCTGGAACATCAGCTGCACGACGTAGGTCGAGTAGGCGCCGAGCATCAGCATCTCGCCGTGGGCCATGTTGATCACACCGAGCAGGCCGAAAGTGATCGCCAGACCCAGTGCGGCGAGCAACAGAATCGAGCCGAGGGACATGCCGCTGAACGCTTGGCCGAGCAGTTCGCCGACCAGCAGTTTGCGTTTGACCTGAGCAAGGCTGGTTTCGGCGGCGGTGCGCACGTTGGTATCGGTTTCGACGCCGGGTTCGAGCAAACCTTCGAGGCGAGTGCGGGCCAGCGGGTCGCCGGTTTCACCGAGCAGCCGCACGGCCGCGAGGCGCACTGCCGGGTCAGTGTCGACCAGTTGCAGGTTGGCCAGCGCCAGGCTCAGGGCGGCGTGGACGCTTTCGTCTTGTTCGCCAGCCAGTTGCTGGTCGAGGAATTTCAGCTGCGCCGGTTTGGCGCTTTTCTGCAATTGCTGCGCGGCGGTCAGACGGGTTTTGGCGTCGGCGGCGAGCAATTGGTGGCTGGCCAGCGCGGTGTCGATCAGACCCCGCAGGCGATTGTTCAGGCGCAGGGTCTTGGGTTGGCCGTCAACGGTCAGCTCGCCTTGTTGCAGGGCGTTGATCAGTTCGACACGGGCCGGATCGGGCTGCGCGGCCCAGGCTTCCAGCAGTTTGGCCTGTTGTGTGGGGTTGGCGGCGATGAAGTCTTCGGCGTCGCCTGCATGGGTGGCCATCGGCAGCAAAAGTGCGAGGGCCAGGATCAAGCGGTAAAGGGCAGTGGGCATGGAGAGTCGCCTTGCTTGGATTTTGTGGGAGCTGGCTTGCCAGCGATGCAGGCGACTCGGCGCATCTGTTGGACCGAGGTGATGCCATCGCTGGCAAGCCAGCTCCCACAGGATCGGTGTCAGGCTCAAGCCCTGTGCTCAAGCCTGACATCGATGGCTCAGTTGCTCTTCACCGCATACTCCGGCTTCTTGTCGTTACCCGGAATAAACGGACTCCAAGGCTGCGCCCGAATCGGCCCCTCGGTCTGCCACACCACGTTGAACTGACCGTCGCTCTGGATCTCGCCGATCATCACCGGTTTGTGCAGGTGGTGATTGGTCTTGTCCATGGTCAGGGTGTAGCCGGACGGTGCGGCGAAAGTCTGGCCGCCGAGGGCTTCGCGGACCTTGTCGACGTCGGTCGATTTGGCTTTCTCCGCCGCCTGCGCCCACATGTGGATGCCGACGTAAGTGGCTTCCATCGGGTCGTTGGTCACCGCTTTGTCGGCGCCCGGCAGGTTGTGTTTCTTCGCGTAGGCTTTCCAGTCGGCGACGAATTTCTTGTTCGCCGGGTTATCCACGGACTCGAAGTAGTTCCACGCCGCGAGGTTGCCCACCAGCGGCTTGGTGTCGATGCCGCGCAGTTCTTCTTCGCCCACCGAGAACGCCACCACCGGTACGTCGGTCGCCTTCAGGCCCTGGTTGGCCAGCTCTTTGTAGAACGGCACGTTGGAGTCGCCATTCACGGTGGAGATCACAGCAGTCTTGCCGCCGGCCGAGAATTTTTTGATGTTGGCGACGATGGTTTGATAGTCGCTGTGGCCGAACGGGGTGTAGACCTCTTCGATGTCTTTATCCGCGACGCCTTTGGAGTGCAGGAACGAACGCAGGATCTTGTTGGTGGTGCGCGGGTACACGTAGTCGGTGCCGAGCAGGAAGTAGCGCTTGGCGCTGCCGCCTTCTTCGCTCATCAGGTACTCAACCGCCGGGATCGCTTGCTGGTTCGGCGCGGCGCCGGTGTAGAACACGTTCGGCGACATCTCTTCGCCTTCGTATTGCACCGGGTAGAACAGCAGGCCGTTGAGCTCTTCGAACACCGGCAACACCGATTTGCGCGATACCGAGGTCCAGCAGCCGAACACCACCGCGACCTTGTCCTGGGTCAGCAACTGGCGGCCCTTTTCCGCGAACAACGGCCAGTTCGACGCCGGGTCGACCACCACCGGCTCAAGCATCTTGCCGTTCACCCCGCCCTTGGCGTTGATCTCGTCGATGGTCATCAACGCCATGTCCTTGAGCGACGTTTCGGAGATCGCCATGGTGCCGGACAACGAATGCAGAATCCCGACCTTGATGGTCTCGGCGGCCTGTACGGTCCAGGTCATGCCCATCGCGGCAATGGATGCCGTGAGTGTGAAAGCCTTGATCAAACTGCGACGCTTCATTGTGCGATCTCCATGAACGTTAAAGTTTTTTATGGTTGGCAGATGCGAACGACTGAAGGCTGTTTTGCAAGGGCTGTGCCCGGTCGGGTTTGGGCAGGGAAATGTCGGTTTAGAGCGGTTGCGCGCGCAGGCGACGCACCATGAGGGGACGTGTTGCATGCAAAGGTGCAACGGGGTGCGCCAGATTGGGGCGCACCCGGAGGATTCAGCGGCGGCGCATCAGGCCGATGAAGAACAGGCCGCCGAGGGCTGCGGTGGCGACGCCGATGGGCAGGTCTTCGGGCGCGATCAGCGTGCGGGCGGCGACGTCCACCCAGACGAGGAAAACGCTGCCGAGCAACACGCACACCGGTAGCAGACGCCGATGCTCGGCACCGATCAGGCGCCGGGCAATGTGCGGCACCATCAGCCCGACAAAGCCGATGGAGCCGCTGATCGACACCAGCACCCCGGTCATCAACGACGCGATCACGAACACCCGCAAACGCACCGCCCGGGCATTCAGGCCGAGGGTGACGGCGGTCTGTTCGCCGGCCATCAAGGCGTTCAGCGGACGGGCCATGCCGATCAGCAGAATCAACCCGAGCAACACGCTCAGCGCCGGCACCGCCAACAACTCCCAGCGCGCCAGACCCAGGCCGCCGAGCATCCAGAACATCACCGCCGAACTGGCGCGGTGATCGCCCATGAACAACAGCAGATTGGCGATCGCCATCATCACGAACGACACCGCCACGCCGCACAGCAGCAGACGATCACTGTCCAGCCGACCCTGCCGGTTGGCGATGCCCAGTACCAGAAACATGCTCAACAACGCGCCGATGAACGCGGCAATCGGCAAGGTCAGCAGGCCGACGATTTCACCGACGTGCAGCACCACGATCACTGCGCCGAGGGTTGCGCCGGAGGTGACGCCGAGCAGGTGCGGATCGGCCAGCGGATTGCGGGTGACTGCTTGCAGCACCGCGCCGATCAACGCCAGTCCGGCGCCAACCAATGCACCGAGCAGCATGCGCGGCACACGGATCAGCCAGACGATGTGTTCCTGGCCGGCGCTCCAGTCCGGCACGCCGAGGCCGAACAGTTTGTGCAGCAGAATCCGCCACACCACGTCCACCGGTACCCGCGCCGGGCCGAAGCCCAGCGACACCACGCACGACACCAGCAGCACCGCGCCGAGGGCAATCAGCAGCCAGCCGTAACGACGATTGATCATTCGCCGTGGAAACCTTTGGCCAGGGTTTCAACCGCCAGCACGTTGTCGATCCCCGGCGTGGCCTGCACGTAAGGAATGACGATGAAGCGCTGGTTCTTGATCGCGTCCACCGATTGCAGCGCCTTGTTCTTCAGCAGGAATTCAATCTTCTGCTCGGCGGTGATTTCGCTGTAGTCGACGATCACGATCACCTGCGGATTGCGCTCGACCACGGTTTCCCAGTTGACCCTGGTCCAGCTCGCGTCGACGTCATCGAGAACGTTGCGCCCGCCGGCGGCGTCGATCAGCGCTTGCGGCATGCCGAGGCGGCCGGAGGTCATGGCGCGGTCTTCGCCGCTGTCGTACAGGAACACCCGTGGTTTCTCGGCGGGCAGGTCTTTGCGAACTTCGGCGACCTGACTTTGCATGTCGGCGATCAGCGCGTTGGCGCGATCCTGCACGTCGAAGATCTTTCCGAGGTTGCGCAGATCGTTGTAAGTGTCTTCCATCGTGGCGGCCGGGCGCTTCATCACGAACGCGCAGGACTCGGTCAATTCATAGACATTGATGCCCAGCGGTTGCAGGGTTTGCGGCGTGAGATCACCACCGACGCGCATGCCGTAATCCCAGCCGGCGAAGAAGAAATCGACGTTGGCGTTGAGCAGGGTTTCCACCGACGGGTACTTGGCTGCCAGTTCCGGCAGACCGTCGAGCAGGCTCTGCATTTCAGGCGTTACCGACTTCCAGCCACTGACGCCGCTGTAGCCGGCCATCTTCGACTTGAGGCCGAGGGCGAGCATCATCTGGGTCATGTTGATGTCGTGGCTGACCGCGTGTTTCGGCGCTTCCTTGAAAGTCACTTCGCGGTTGCAGCTCTGGATCGTCAGTGGGTACTGGGTGGCCTCGGCGAAGGCGTGGGTGGTGCCCAGCAACAGGGCGAGGCAAAGCAGGGAGCGCACAGTCATGGTCGGGTTATCCAGGTGATTCGCGGGTAGCCGTGGAGGGGGTGTGGATCGATCAATGCTTCGACGCCGAACACGTCGCGCAGCAGTTCGACGGTCAGGACTTGTTGCGGGGTGCCGCTGGCGACGATGCGGCCGTGGTTGATCACATACAAACGGTCGCAGAACGCGGCGGCCAGGTTCAGGTCGTGGATGCTCGCCAACGTGCCGATCTGCAAACGCTTGACCAGTTGCAGCAGTTCCAGCTGATAGCGCGGGTCGAGGTGGTTGGTCGGCTCGTCGAGGATCAGCAGTTGCGGTTGCTGGGTCAGGGCGCGGGCGAGGATCACGCGTTGTTTTTCTCCACCGGACAACGTGGAGAACGCGTGGTCTTCGAAGCCGTCGAGTCCCACGGACTTGAGGGCCTGGGTGGCGAGTTGGCGGTCTTCCTGCGTGTCGCCATCGAACAGGCTTTTGTGCGGCGTGCGGCCCATGGCGACCACTTCTTCGACGGTCAGGCCGAAGGCGTCGGGGAATTCCTGCAGCACCACGGCGATGCGTTGCGCGCACCAGCGTGAGGATTGCTTCCACACGTTGTGGTGATCGAGTCTGACCTCACCGTGCTCCGGCTGACTGAAGCGATAGGCGCAGCGCAACAGGCTGGTCTTGCCGCTGCCATTGGGCCCGATCAGCCCGACGAACTCACCGGCGGCCACGTGCAACGAGGCGTCACGCAGCTGGAACTGGTGATGGCAGTGGCCGTGGCCCAAAGGTGTCCAGGCGAGATCGGTGAGGGACAGTGAGGTCATTTCGTTCCTGTTCTAGAAGGTGTAGTCAGCCGTGACAAAGAACGAACGAGGCTCACCCAGAATCCACTGCTGGCCCTCATTGTATTGGCTTTGCGCGTACGTCCGGTCAAACAGATTGTTCACCTGCAACCCCAGCGTGGTGTTGCGCAGGGCTTTCCACGACAGCGTCGCATCGACCACGGTGTAACTCGGCAGCTCGTTGCGGTTGGCCATGTCGGCGTAGCGCGCATCGACGTAACGCACGCCGGCGCCGGCCTTCAGGTCATCAGTGAGCGCCTTGTTCAGCCACAGATTGGCGGTGCGCCGTGGTACGTCCACCGGGCGATTGCCGTTGCGCGACACCGGCACGCCGCCGACCACTTCTTCAAAATCGTCGTACTTGGCTTTGACGATCGCCGCGTTGGCTTGCAGTTGCCAGGCGTGCGGCAGTTGCAGGTCGAGGCTGGCTTCCAGGCCGTTCGACGATTGCTGGCCGACCTGCTGCTTGAGTGTCGGATTGCCCGGATCGTCGGTCAGCAGCTTTTTCTTCACGATGCGATACGCCGCCAGTGTGAACTCGCCACGCTGATCCCAGAACAGCTGCTTCAGGCCGATCTCGGTTTGCCGCGCGGTGGACAAGTCGTATTGCTGCTGGCTCGGGCTCAGGGAAATCAGACCGCCGATGCCATCGGTGCTGGTGGCGACCTGGCCGTAGAACGAGGTGTCCTGCGTCAGCGCGAACACCAGGCCGGCCTTCCAGTTGTTGCCGGTCAGGGTCTTGTCGCTCTGGCTACCGTCGACCAGGTTGTTGCGATCCACATGCACGTAATCGCGGCGCACACCGGTCACCAGCGACCAGCGCTCGCTCAGTTGCGTGCGGTTTTCGGCGAACACCGACATCTGTTTGGTGGTGCTGTCGAACTGATCGCGATACGGATCGGCACTCTCGAAATAACCGGTTTGCGGGTGATAGCGATCCAGCGGCTGGCCGTTCGGCAATACGTCGTTGAACGGCGAGTTGCTGTCGAGCTGAAAGCGAATACGGTTGTAATCGACACCGGTCACGGTCTGGCTGTCGAGGCCGAACAGCGAGTGCTTGAAGGTGAAGGTCTGGCGGTCGCCGACCTGCTCCTGTTTGTGGCCGATGCCGAAGTAACCGCTGCGGCTGAGCTGTTGGCTGCCGGCGTCGAAGTTGTAGTTCTCGGCGTTCTGCCAGCGGCGCTGGGCTTTCAGGTAGTACAGCTCGTTGCTGGCGCTGATCGCATCGTTGATCTGCCAATCCGTGGTCAGGCGCGTTCCTTGATCGTTGTAGTGCTGCTTGTCGTCGCGCACGTTGTAGTTCTTGTTGCGCAGGCTGTCTTTCAACTGGCCGTTGATCAACGGTGTGCCGAAGTAGTTCTGCGGACGCTGGTCGCCGTAATCGTGGGCGAGGGTGAAGGTCAGGTCGTCGGTGGCCTGCCAGCGCAGGGCGGCACTGATGAAGTCGCTGGACGAGTCACCGCGATCGACCCAGCCATTGCTGCGCAGGCGATTGAGGTTGAGGCGATAGCTCAGGGTGTCGGTCAGCGAGCCGCCGCTGTCGAACGCCTGTTGCTGGCTGTCGAACGAGCCGTAACCGACGCGCACGTGGTTTTCGATTTCGCCTTCGAACGGCTTCTTCGGGATCACGTTGACCACCGCGCCGGTCGCGCCTTCGCCGTATAGCACCGAGGCCGGGCCGTGCAGCACGTCGACGCGCTCCACCGACCACGTGTCGACCGGAAACGTCACGGTGCCCATGCCGGTGTACATGCGGTCGCCGTCATACAACTGCATCACCGAACTCTGCCCGGTAAAACCCCGAGCCTGCAACGAGGTGCCGCCATCGCCCGGCGTACCGGTGCGGCTGATGCCGGTGCTGCGCGACACCGCGTCCTGCACGCTGCGATCGCCACGGGCGCGGACTTGTTCGCCACTCAGGCTTTCGACGCTGGCCGGGGTTTCCATGGCCGTGAGGTTCAGACGCGAGCCAGCGCTGGTCGGCGTGGTCAGGCTGACAGTCGGGTCGTCATTGGCCGGGGCGGTGATGGTACCGGTGGGCAGCGTCAGCGGGGCGTTGTCGGCGTGGGCGCTGTTGTTCAGGGCGAACAGACAGAGGCTGGACAAGAGGTACTTGTTCATCGGGGCGGTGAATCACTTCTTCAAAAGAAAAGCCCGCAGGCTCATGACGGTGCATGGCTGCGGGCAGAGCAGCAAATTTGCGTTATACAGTAACACTAAAAAATGCCGGAGTTTAAGCCCCGGCAGTTTAAAGATCTCTCTAGATCGCGCATCTCGCCTGTTTCATGATGAAGTTGAGGCAGATTCAGCTTGTCGGCCCAGACGCGATAACAGCAGCCGATCCAGCAACCAGACCACCACCAGCGAAGCCCCCACCAGCGGAAACACCACCGCCAGCGCGAGCATGATCGCCACCCCGGTTTTCCACTTCGGTAGATCGTGGCGCAGCGGCGGCACGCCGAACTTGCCCTGTGGCCGGCGCTTCCACCAAATCACCACGCCGCTGACGGCGCTGAGCAGGATCATCAGGCAGATCAGCAGCACGATGATCTGATTGAAGGTGCCGAACATCTTGCCTTCGTGGAGCATCACGCCGATCTCGGTAGCGCGGGCAACAGCGCCGTACTGTTCGAAGCGCACGTCGGCCAGCACCTTGCCGGTGTACTGATCGACGTGCAGGGTGGCGTCGTTGCGCGGGTCGTCGGCGAACACGGCGATGGTGAACACGCCGGTCGCAGTGGTCGGCAGGGTGATGCTGTAGCCCGGCTCGACCTTGCGCTCGCTGGCGATGTTTTGCACGTCCTGCAGGCGGATGCTCGGTGCAGCGGGGTCGTGTTGCATGCCGCCGTGGGCCATGTGTTCGGCGTGGTCGCCGGACATCGGCATCGGCGTGTTTTCCATCGCCCAGGGTACGGTCTGGCGGGCGGCGTTGTTGAGGCTGCCGGCCTCGACGTCGGAGGTCGGTACGTTGTTCCACATCGCCGCCGGGAACACGTTCCACACCTGGGCGTATTGCTTGCCCCAGAAGCCGGTCCAGGTCATGCCGCTGAGCAGCATCACCAGCAGCAACGCCGCGCCCCAGAATCCGGTGACCGCATGCAGGTCACGCCACAGCACGCGGCCGCGACTGCTCAGGCGTGGCCACAGAATCCCCGCTGCCTGACCACGCGGCCACCACAGGAAAACCCCGGACACCACCAGCACCACGCCCCAGCCGGCGGCCATTTCGATCAGTCGGTCACCGACGGTGCCGATCATCAATTCGCCGTGAATCGCCCGGGCGATGGCTTGCAGGTTCTGCTTGGCATCCTGCTCGCCGAGGATGTCGCCGTGGTACGGATCGACGAACACGTTCAGCTCATGGCCGGCATTGGCCACGACAAACTTCGCGCTGCGCTCGGCATTCACCGGCGGCAGGTACTGGGTGACCTGGCCTTGTGGGTAAGCGCTTTTGACCTTTTGCAGCAAGTCATCGGCCGGCACCGTGTGATGCCCGGCGGGGACGTTCAGCAGGCTGCTGTACATCAGCGAATCGAGCTGCGGCTTGAACAGGTAAATGATGCCGGTCAGGGCCAGCATCACCATGAAAGGCGCGACGAACAATCCGGCATAAAAATGCCAACGCCAGGCCAGGTTGTAGAAATTCGGTTTGGGCTGTTTCATCACGTGTGCTCCGCTTGGCTTGGATCTTCTAGTTGTCTGTTGCCGCCCGCTCCCTGAAGGGAGCGAGCGCCCTTCAGGGTTAGAAACTCATGTCCACCTTGGTCCAGAGCGTGCGCCCCGGTTCATTGATCGCTTGCGGGTCGTTCGCCGGGTAGCCGAAGCCGGCGTTGCCCGCCAGGTTCAGGTGTTCGGCGTAAGCCTTGCCGAACAGGTTGTCGACGCCGGTACTGACCTTCCAGTTTTTGTTGATCCGGTAGGCACCGTTGAGCGAGAACACGCCGAAGCCCGAACTCTTGTCGTAATCCTTGCCGACCACGTTGCCCTTGTTCTGGTCGATACGGTTTTGCGCGGCGACCACCCTCCACAGTGCGCCGGCGCTCCAGTTGTCTTCGGTATAGGTCAGGCCGAAGCGGGCATCCAGCGGCGGCATCTGCGGCAGGGCCTTGCCGTCGCTGCTGTTCTTGCCCCACGCGTAGGCCAGGGTCGCATCGGCTTTCCAGTTGTCGGTGAGTTTGTAAGCGGCACCGAGTTCGCCGCCCATGATCCGCGCGTCGATGTTCTCGGCGCGGGAAGTGCTCATGCCCATCATCCCCGGGGTGTAGTCGAACAGGATGTAATCGCGCACCTGGCCGATGTAACCCGAGGCCCAGGCTTCGAGCTCGGCGCTCTTGTAGTTCACGCCGAAGTCGAGCTGAGTGGTCTTTTCCGGTTTGATCGAATCGAACGCATTGACCGAACCCGCCGGGCCGGACTTGGGCGAAAACAGCTCCCAGTAATCCGGGAACCGCTGGGCGTGGCCGAGGCCGGCGTAGAGCGTGGTCGGGCTGTCGGCGAGGTCATGCTCGTAGCGGATGAAGCCACTCGGCAGGGTGTCGGCACGGGTATCGCCGGCAGTCGGATTCGGGCGCGACATCATTCCCGAGCCGGTGGTCTGCCGGAAATCCCTGGCCGAGGCGCGGTCGACCCGGGCGCCGGTGATCAGCCGGTCGCGATCGGCGGCGTACCAGGTCATTTCGCTGAACACACCGTAGTTATGGAAGTCGGCATCCTTGGTATATGGCTGATCCTTGTAGGTATCGATGCCCATGCCGCTGCGCTGCCGGTGTTCGTTGGTCTGCGCATCGAGGCCGGTGATCAGCTGGATATCGGCCCAGCGCCAGGTGGCCTTGATCCGTGCGCCGAGGGTACGGCGGTCGACGTTGGACGCCATGGGCCCGGCCATCATCCCGGTGCCGGATGGCGTGCGCAGGGTGTAGTTGTCCATCACATGGTCGGCGTAGTTGTAGTAGACCTGCGCTTCGAGCTTCTCCAGCACGTCGCTGATGTTGGATTTCTCGAAACGCAGACCGAGGCTTTCACGCAGGAATTGCGAGCCGTCCATGCCGCGTCCGGCGTAGCGTGCTTCGCCGTCACCCTTGCCGGCGGTGAGTTCGATCAGGGTGTCGGCATCCGGGGTCCAGCCCAGCGCCACGTCGCCGTTCCACTTGTCATAGCGCGAGGCGACGGTGTCGTTGTTGCCGTCGCGGTAATCGTCGGAGTGCGCGGTGTTACCGATCACCCGCACATAGCCCAGCGATCCGCCGGCCGCCGCATCGACGACCTTGTCGAAGCGCCCGTGGGAGCCGGCCAGCACGCTGGCGTTCACGCGGGTGCCGAGTTCGCCGAAGCTTTCCGGCTCGCGGTCGAACAGGATCGTGCCGGCCGACGCGCCCGGTCCGTAGAGCACGGTTTGCGGGCCTTTGATCACGGTGAGCTTGTCGTAGGTCTCGGGCGAGATGTACGAGGTCGGCGCGTCCATCCGACCGGGGCAGGCGCCGAGCATCATGCTGCCGTTGGTGAGGATGTTCAGGCGCGAACCGAACATCCCGCGCAGCACCGGATCACCGTTGGTGCCGCCGTTGCGCACCAGGGCGAAGCCGGGAATGGTCTTCAAATAGTCGCCACCGTCGCTGGCCGGCACCGGTTGGCGCGGGTCTTTCGGGTTGGTGACGATGGTCAGCGGCGAGCTCGGGGCGATGGCGGTGATCACCGTCGGGCTCAGTTCGTCAGCGTGGCCGGCGTGTTCATCGGCGTGGACCAGCGGGGACAGCAGGACGCCGCAAAGGACGGCGGTAGCGTGCCTGAAACGAACGCGGGATTCGTTCAGGGCAAAGGACGCCGGGGCAGAATCCGGGCGTGGGACAGCAGAAAACCTGGACATGACAATTTCCATCAAACAGTCGTAAACGACACGGCCGGCAGCCTGAGGCTGTCTTCTCAACCGTGTGCAATCAGAGGTGGGTGTTTACGCTGCGACGGGCGGGGCGCGGGTGCGGGCGCCGGGGAAGAAGGTCTGCCGGGCATGGCCCAGACGCGGGGAGGGTGGGTTGAAGGTGTTGACGAGTGGAATGCTGAAAGTGGCGAAGCTGCCGCCGCCGGTCAGCGCCGGGCAGTTGAACAGCAGGCTGCAATAGCCGCATTTTTCCCACAGCACATGGTGCGAGGATTGCGGCGGGCAGTGTTCGGCGGTGGGCTGTGCACCGTGCCCGGAATGATCCATACCCGGCATGTCCATCGACATGTCCATGCTCATCGGCATGGAGGTCGAGGCGTGCTGATCCATCGGCATCGACTGGGAAATCAGCGGGCCGATGAAGATCATCAACATGGCGAACAGGGCGATCCAGCTGCCGCGGGTCAGGTGTTCAGTCTGACGGCGTTGCAGGGAGGGCCTGGCGCTCAGGGGGCGCATGGGCGGAGTCTGCCGGAACGGTTACTGGGCGTGCGCGTGGGCTTGCGTGGCTTCCGGCGGCTTCTTCTGCACGGCGACTTCGACGGTCACGTCACCGGCCTTTTCGAAGTGCATCGTCAGGGGAAAGCGCTTGCCGTCGGTCAGCAGACTGCGGTCGGTAGGGTTCATCAGCATCACGTGATAGGCCATTGGCGCGAAGGTCACGTTTCCACCGGCCGGGATGGCCACGTTCGGCACCTGTTGCATCTTCATCAGATCACCCTGCATCACGTGCTCGTGCAGTTCGGCCGTCGGGGCGATCGGCGAGTCGACGCCGAGCAGGCGGTCAGCCGTCTTGCCGGCGTTGTGAATGATGAAATACGCGGCAACGGTCGGCGCGTTCGGCGGCAGTTCCTGTGACCACGGGTGGGCGATTTCCAGCTCGCCGGCCTTGTATTCGTGGGCATGGGCGAAGCACGCAGGCAGCAACAGCGCAGCGATGACGATGAATTTGTTCAACATGGCAGTTCTCCAGAACGATTTGAAACGCAGGTCAAATGCGGGAACAAATCAAACCAGAGGAGAGGCGCGGGGATTGAGGCTCGGCCATTGCTGGCGCGGTGTTGGAGTTTGCAGCAAGGCGGGCGCCACGCTGCGATTGCTTTCGTACCGGGCGAAATACAGCTGCGGCGAATGCCCCGGCAACGCCACCACCGGCGCCGATCCGGAACAGCACCAGCAATGCTGCATGGTCGAATGATTGTCACCGCTTTGCGGCGCTTTCTGATCGAGGCTGCCGATGTCGATCGCCACCATCTTCGTCCCGCTGCCGGTGCAGAAGCTGCTCCACAGCAACTGCTCGGCCGGCGTCTGCGCCGCCTGCGCCATCGCTCCCGTCAACGGCATGGCGAGCATGTTGAACAGCACTGCAAAGCAGGCGATCCAGGCAAATGCGAGCCGGTGTCGGTTCATGGGACAGATCCGTAGGGTGGGCGATCAGGCGCGGCTATTTAGCCTGATCAGGGCCGATAAGTAAAAAAGCGTCGTGCGGTTTGGTGTCGCAGCGCTACCTGCAATTGTGCGAGTAGCATGCTTGCCAGTTCCGTCTCGCCGTTATGAAAGAGTGTAGCGGCTTCGATTCGCAATGCCTGTGCGAAATCCGGATCAGATTGAATTCTCAATCGGATGGTCTGCTTATAGTCTCGGAGCGCCACGCGGTTGAATCGTCCATCCCCTGAGTCCAGTTCCGAACATGCCCTGACGTAGTGCACCAGTTCAGCAGGCGTGTGGAGAAAGTCCTTGATGTCGAAGCGGGTGAATTTTCCGGTCATTGGAAAGTGCTCACAAATTCGATGAAACGCTAAACGTAAGCCTGGGTCGCTCGTGCAGATAGTCAGCGATTCTTTAAGTTCTTGTGGGCAGTGTCCTAGCACTCAGTAGGACTTGAGCTTTTTGTTTTTCACGGTCGGACTCCGGCCGCGAGGGCAGCGATGGCTTCAGCAACCGTCCAAAACTCCCGATCAACCCCCGCCAACACCGGCCGCTTCAACACCATCACCGTCACCCCAAGCGCCCGCGCCACGTCCAGTTTCGGCTCGGTTGCGGTGCTGCCGCTGTTCTTGCTGATCAGCACGTCGATCTGCCGGCGTTCGAACAGCGCCCGCTCATCCTCCAGCAGAAACGGCCCACGGGCGGCGATGACTTCGCAGCGCTCGTTGCCGGGGTAGACGTCGAGGGCGCGCAGGGTCCAGAACTGGTGCGCAGGGATTTCATCGAGGTGTTGCAGCGGTTCGCGGCCGAGGGTGAACAGGGGGCGACGGAAGGGTTCGAGGGCGGTGATCAGTTCGGCCCAGTCGGCGACTTCGCGCCAGTCATCGCCCTTCTGTGGTTGCCACGCGGGGCGGCGCAGGGCCCAGCAGGAGATGCCGGTGAGTTGCGCAGCGGTGGCGGCGTTCTGGCTGATTTGCGCGGCGTAGGGGTGGGTCGCGTCGAGCAAAAGTGTGATGCCTTCGTCGCGAATGAACTGCGCCAGACCTTCGGCGCCACCGTAGCCGCCGACGCGCACCTGACACGTCAGATCGGTCGGCACCCGGCCGACGCCGGCCAGGCTGTAAATGTGTTCCGGTCCCAGCGTGCGCGCGATGGCCAGCGCTTCAGTCACGCCGCCGAGCAACAGGATTCGCTTCATACAAAGGCTCCCGCATGGCCAACGATGCCGCCCTGACGATCAATCGCAAACACTTCGACCTGCACCTGAGCCGGCACTACGCTGCGGGCGAATTCCAGAGCATGACGGCAGACCTCATCGCCCAGCGCGACACCCGCCGCACTGGCCATCGCCAACGCCTGCTGACTGGTGTTCGCCCCACGAATGGCTTGCTGCAACGCATCGTCAGCGCCAATCGCCGCCGCCCATTCGGCCAGTTGCGGCAGGTCTATGCTCGAATGGCGCGAGTGCAGATCCATGTGCCCGGCCGCCAGTTTGCTGATCTTGCCGAAGCCGCCGCACAGGCTGAGTTTATCCACAGGCACTTTGCGCAGGTGCTTGAGCACGGCGCCGACGAAGTCGCCCATTTCGATCAGGGCGATTTCCGGCAGGTTGTAGACCCGGCGCATGGTGTCTTCGCTGGCGTTGCCGGTGCAGGCGGCGATGTGCAGGTAACCGTTGGTTTTCGCCACGTCGATGCCTTGATGGATCGAGGCAATGTACGCCGCGCAGGAAAACGGCCGGACGATGCCGCTGGTGCCGAGAATCGACAGACCGCCGAGAATCCCCAGGCGCGGGTTCATGGTTTTCAGCGCCAGGGCTTCACCGCCCTCGACATTGACCGTCACCTCGAAGCCGCCGCGATAGCCGGTTTCTTCGGCGAGCAGCATCAGGTGATCGCTGATCATCTTGCGCGGCACCGGGTTGATCGCCGGCTCGCCGACGCCCAGCACCAGCCCCGGCCGGGTCACGGTGCCGACGCCTTTACCGGCAATGAAGCGAATCCCCGGCTCGGCCATCAGTTGCACGCGGGAGTAGAGCAGGGCGCCGTGAGTCACGTCCGGATCGTCACCGGCATCCTTGATGGTTCCGGCTTCGGCGCCGTCTTCGGTCAGTCGGCAAAACTCCAGGCGCATCTGCACCTGCTTGCCCTTGGGCAACACGATCTGCACGGCGTCCGCCACCACTCCGCCGAGCAGCAGGCGGGCAGCGGCGAGGCTGGTGGCCGTGGCGCAGCTGCCGGTGGTCAGGCCGCTGCGCAGGGGCGCGGGTTGTTCGGCGGTTTCGTCACGCATCGAGGGGTTTGACCAGATCGAGCAGGGTGATCGGCAAGGCCTGGCGCCAGGTGTCGAACTCGCCCAGCGGCTGCGCCTGGGCAATGTGGATGCGGGTCAGCTCGCCGCCGTGGCGTTCGCGCCAGCTCATCAAGGTCATTTCGCTTTGCAGGGTCACGGCGTTGGCGATCAGTCGGCCGCCGGGTTTGAGTTGTTCCCAGCAGGTGTCGAGCACGCCTTCGCGGGTCACGCCGCCGCCGATGAAAATCGCGTCCGGACGTTCCAGCCCGGCGAGGGCCTGTGGTGCGCTGCCGCGAATCAGTTGCAGGCCGGGAACACCCAGCGCATCGCGGTTGTGTTCGATCAATTGCTGGCGACCGTCATCGGCCTCGATGGCCAGGGCGCGGCAACTCGGGTGAGCGCGCATCCACTCGATGCCGATCGAGCCGCTGCCGGCGCCGACGTCCCACAGCAATTCGCCCGGCGTCGGGGCGAGGCGGGCGAGGGTGATGGCGCGCACGTCGCGCTTGGTCAGTTGGCCGTCATGCTGGAAGGCCGAGTCCGGCAGGCCGGCGAGGCGCGACAGGCGTGGTGTATCTGGATCGCCCAGGCACTCGATGGCGATCACGTTGAGGTCGGCAATGAGCGGGTCATTCCAGTCGTTGGCGGTGCCGTCGATCCGGCGTTCGGCGTCGCCGCCCAGATGTTCCAGAACCCTCAGGCGACTGGCGCCGAATCCGCGCTCGCGCAGCAATTCTGCAACGGCGGCCGGACTTCGTCCGTCATTGCTCAGCAGCAACAGGCGCACGCCGCTGAACAGTTGTGCGTTGAGCGCCGCAAGCGGACGAGCCACCAGTGACAGCACACTGACATCCTGCAACGGCCAGCCCAGTCGGGCAGCCGCCAGCGAGCAGGACGACGGCGCCGGCAGAACCAGCATCTCGGCCCCTGGCACCTGCCGCGCCAGACTCGCGCCAACGCCGTAGAACATCGGATCTCCGCTGGCCAGCACGCACACCGCTTCGCCACGGCGCTCGAGAATCGGGGCCAGGGAAAACGGGCTCGGCCACAGCTGGCGCTCGCCACGGATGCACACCGGCAACAGATCCAGCTGACGCTGACCGCCGATGATCCGCGAAGCGCCCAGCAGGGCGCGCCGGGCATTTTTGCCAAGACCTTTGAAACCGTCTTCAGCAATGCCTACAACCGTCAGCCAGGGGGTCATGCGGATCCTCATCATGGGTTCTTTGTGAATGGGCGACATGATAACGCGGCTGCCTCGAACTGGCTGCTGTCCATTTTCAATGGATGTCAGACATTAAATGTAGAAGTTGTTGTTTGTTGAGTTTGTTTATTGGCTGATAAATTGTTTTTTGATTGTGCGGCCTGTCTTTGATAGTGGGGCGCGTTAATGGAGGTTTTTCTGGTATTAAGTTGGGGTCATGGAACTACAAGTAGAGGAATCGAAGGCCGGTAATCAGCTTTCGGACGGTGGCAGCTCAAGCGTATTGAATAGTAACTTGTTGGCTTTCTTATCCGGATTGAGTCGACAGGACAAACAATACATCAAGGACAGTATGCGATGGGCCGAATATCAGGCTGATCTTCGCAGCGACAGGAAGCGGAACCCGGTGGCCTGGTTTGAGTTTTATTCGGGAGGACTCTGGTCAGTGGGCTGGGGGCTGGAACAGGATCCGGTGATTGTTGTGGACAAGAACTTTTCCGGTGACTTGCTCGACAGTTGGGCATCCTCGTTGTCCACGCTGTTAAGCAGGGAAAAAATCCGCCGGATGAGAGAAACCTTTCAGTTGCTCGAGTTTCACCCGGCAGGTATGGATCTATTTGCGCAGAGCACAAGAGAGTGGGGGGACTTCCGGTTCTCCCCCGCACAATACAACCGGCACAGCGAGCTGGAAATAGTCATCAGCAATGTTCGCTTGCTGAGCAGTAATTGGGCTTCCAGATACCTGTTCTGGGATCTGGAATACGCAAAGTCGCAGCTTGATATTCAAGCCAGGCGTTTCGTGATCAGGTCGCGAACGATGGATAAGTATCGAGCGGATCTGACCGAAGCAGTAAGAGAAATGCGGCAAAGGGAAATTGAATTGGCGTGAAATGGTTTGAATCTTTTGGAAGTTGATTAAGTTGTTCTGGGTTGTTAGTTTTTTATTGCGCCATGAGGGCGTGCTTATTTAATAAAAAGGAATGTATATCGTGACCGAATTTTCAAAGCAGGTTATTCCCGCGGATCAGCGTGTCGCGCTGATTAAAGAGTGCAATGACTTCATCGCTGCGCGACCTGCGCCGCGCATGCTGAATGTATCTGCCAACGCCAACTTGCCCATCGACAAGGATGAGCTAAATGCGGCCATCATGGGCACAGGCATTGCCGGTTTTGATGAAAGTATGTCCAAGCGCAGCAAGCGCATTGTGAAGAATACTTATATGTACGCCGATCTGGTTTCCTTGCTCAAATACCCTTCCGCCAGCCAGAAGGAACAGCGTTACAACGAATTCATGCGATTGATGAAACTGGCAGGCTGGTTTGCTTTCAGTCAGCCTTACAATCGTTATGAGGCCACCTCCCAGAAACTGACCATGGACAATGTTGCCCTCAACATCATCCATACCGCGGTGTCTGCGGCGGTGGGTCAGGGTGCAGCGGCCTTGAAGGTGCTCAAGGATGTGGCGGACACCACGATGGACGCGCTGAAGGATGTCCCTGAAGCGTTGGTATTGTTTGAGCGCAACGCCAAAAAAGCCGAGGGCGGCAACTTCTGTATGTCGAGTGCCCTGGAGGACAAGGAGGGGACCATCACGATGGCCATCGCTGCCGTTCAGTACATTGCTGCGGCGCAACCTACCAAGGTGCTGTTTGTCGAGTGGGCTACATCCAGCGTCAGCATCTACAACGGTTCTGCCACCATGTCCATGGACGAAGAAGACTACTTGATGGTCGAGCCATTGATCGTCAAGGCACTGACCGAGCAGCGCGAAAAAGCGCTCAGCTACGAGTTTGGCAAGGCCTGATATTCATTGAAGCCAGAGGCATGGACCTCTGGCTTTTTTATAAGGAGTTCTCGATGAATAAAGGTATCGGTTTTAAAACCTTCATATGTGCCGGTACGGTGGTTCTGGTCGCGGATGAGTTGCTGGAGTCGGACCGGTGCGATGGTCTGGATGCACTGCTTTATGCTCAGTTGGTCGCCTCTCACAAATGTCCTGACTTTGCTCAGGTCGATCCATGGAGTCAGGCCAACAAGATCGCACTGAGAGTCACCGGTGCAATGTTGCTGGATAACCCGCAAGCCAGTCTGCCAGTGCCGATGCCGGGCAGCTTTTCTCTTGCCGAGTTGACTCGGCGGATCCTTCACCAGTGGGTTCCTGCTGCGACCGATGAAGTGTTGGATCTCAGCCTGGATTCGCTGTTGTGCAAGGCATCGCCGACACCGGCAATGGAAGTTTTGTTCGAAAACGCCCTGCACAAGAGCAGGTGGGTCCGGTTCGGTTTCAGTCTTCTGTCTGGGAGCCTGGGGGTGTCGACGGTATTCATCGCGTTCGAAGTTGATGAAGTCATTGAAGGCAATCTTTTGTGCCATCGATTCAATACAGCAAACGTGCGGGGTAACGTATCAATCGATGGTTACAAGGCACTGATCGACCCCGAAGATTACGTCTTTTCCCGGGACAAAGTGATTGCGTTATTGGGTGAGCGGCGCCAGGAGCAGATCATCGAGTTGGTCTGAGAACTGACGGCAAGTTCCAGCGGCCGAGAAAGAAGAAGCGACACGATCGGCTGTCCGACGGGCAGACTTTTCATGCGGTCAGGCAAAGCAGGCATAATGGCGACCTTTCGCCCACCACAGTGCTGTCTGTCAGCCGGTCATCCCTTGAACGAACGTCCTCTATCCACTGCCATACGCCCCTCGGCCTGTCCGGGGTTGCTGCGTATCGTCCAGGCGCTGGATGGCGGGATCTGCCGGATCAAGCTCGATGGCGGCTCGATCACGGCCGATCAGGCCGATGCTGTGGCCAACGCCGCCGAACGGTTTGCCGGCGGGGCGATCGAGGCCACCAACCGGGGCAATCTGCAGATTCGCGGGATCGGCGAGCAGTCCGCCGCGCTGATTGACAGCCTGCTGGCCGCCGGTCTCGGGCCGCGAACCGCAGCGGGCGACGATGTGCGCAACCTGATGCTCAGCCCCGCCGCCGGCATCGACTCGCAGATGCGCTCCGATACCCGTCCATTGGCCGGGCAGATCCTCGAGACCTTGCAAAGCCATCCGCGCTTCCATGAGCTGAGCGCCAAGTTCGCCGTGCAACTGGATGGCGGTGAAGCGCTGGCGATGCTCGAACATCCCCATGACCTGTGGTTGTCGGCATTCGAAGATCGCGGCGACACGCTGCTGGCGTTCGGCCTGGCGGGTTGCCCGACGGACCGACCGCTGGCCTACGTGGCGCTTGCGGATGGACATGCGCTGGTGGTCGCGGTGCTGGAGTTGTTCCTCGATCTGGCCCAGCCCGAGCAGACGCGGATGCGCCATCTGCTGGATGAATGCCCGGTGCCGGTGTTCCTGGAAAAACTCGGTCAGCGGATCAACCTGAAAGCCGCTGCTGATTGGCAGCGCGTAGCCGGATCAGAAGGTTTGCACCTCGGCATCCACCCTCAGCGATCGGCTGGTCAGGTCTATGTCGGTGCCGCACCTGCGCTCGGTCGCCTCGATCCGGACATGCTGCGTGGCGCCGCACAACTGGCCAGAACCTTCGGCGACGGCAGCCTGCGTTTCACCCCTTGGCAGAGTTTTTTGCTGCCCAATGTGCGAGAAACCGATGCGGTTCAAGTGCTTGACGAATTGGGCAAGCTGAACCTGCTGACCCATATCGAAGATCCTTTGGCGCACCTGATCGCCTGCACCGGCGCCAACGGCTGCGGCAAAGGCCTGGCCGACACTAAACACGATGCCCGCGTTCTGGCTGCGCTGTTGCCACACGCCATGGATGTGCACCTGTCCGGCTGCCCGCGTTCCTGCGCCGCCGCACATCGGGCTGCGGTGACTTTGCTGGCGGTCGGCCCCGGTCACTACGATCTCTATTTTCGCGATGCAGCACTGCCGGGTTTCGGCGCGCTGTACGCTCACAACCTTACTATCGAAGCGGCCGCGACCCTGCTCGCCGCCCGCTCACGGAGCCCCCTTGATGCTTGATTACATCCGCGACGGTCAGGAGATCTATCGCAACTCCTTCGCGATCATTCGCAGCGAGGCCAACCTGGCTCGCATCCCGGCCGACCTGGAAAAACTCGCCGTGCGGGTGATCCACGCCTGCGGCATGGTCGACGCCATCGACGGACTGCGATTCTCCGAAGGCGCCGGCAAGGCCGGTCGTGATGCGCTGGCCGCCGGCGCGCCGATCCTGTGCGATGCGCGGATGGTTTCCGAAGGCGTCACCCGTGCGCGCCTGCCGGCCAACAATCAAGTGATCTGTACCCTGCGCGACGACAGCGTGCCGGAGTTGGCGCGCGAGCTGGGCAATACTCGCTCGGCGGCGGCGCTGGAGCTGTGGCGTCCGCATCTGGAAGGCAGCGTGGTGGTGATCGGCAACGCGCCGACCGCGCTGTTCTATCTGCTGGAAATGCTCGACGCCGGTGCCCCGAAACCGGCGCTGATCCTCGGTTTCCCGGTGGGCTTCGTCGGCGCTGCCGAATCCAAGGCCGAACTGGCCGCCAATAGCCGTGGCGTGCCGTTCGTGATCATGCAGGGCCGCCTCGGCGGCAGCGCCATGGCCGCCGCTGCGGTCAATGCCCTCGCCACGGAGATCGAATGATGCAGGCTCAAGGACGTTTGATTGGCCTGGGCGTCGGCCCCGGTGATCCGGAACTGATTACCGTCAAGGCCCTGCGCCTGCTGCGCGAATCGCCGGTGGTGGCGTACTTCGTGGCCAAGGGCAAGAAGGGCAATGCGTTCGGCATCATCGAAGCACACCTGCAGGACGCGCAGAATCTGCTGCCGCTGGTGTACCCGGTGACCACCGAAGTGCTGCCGGCGCCGCTGTCCTACGAACAAGTGATCAGCGACTTCTACGATGACGCGGCAGAGGAAGTGGCCGCGCATCTGGATGCCGGCCGCGACGTGGCGGTCATCTGCGAAGGTGACCCGTTCTTCTACGGCTCCTACATGTACCTGCACGATCGCCTCGCCAGCCGTTACGAAGCCGAAGTGGTGCCGGGCGTCTGCTCGATGCTCGGCGGCGCGTCGGTACTGGGCGCGCCGCTGGTGTATCGCAATCAGAGCCTGTCGGTGCTGTCCGGTGTCCTGCCTCATGACGAACTCAAGCGTCGTCTGGCCGATGCCGATGCGGCGGTGATCATGAAGCTGGGGCGCAACTTCCCGAAAGTGCGCGACGTGTTGGCAGAGCTGGGGCTGGCCGAGCGTGCGCTGTACGTCGAGCGCGCGACCATGGCCAATCAGAAGATCGTGCCGCTGGATGAGGTCGAGCCGATGTCCTCGCCGTACTTCTCGCTGATCATTGTTCCCGGCGAACGGTGGCAAGGCTGATGACTCATTCCACACCGGCCATCGTCATCCTCGGCCAGGGCGCGTTGGCCACGGCCCGTCGCCTTCAACAGGTTTATCCGGCCGCAAAGATTCACGGGCTCAATGGACGTGTCGAAGGCGCCGACCTGACCTACAGCGACTTCGGCGCGACCGTGCGCGAGTTGTATCAACAGGACACGCCGATCATTGCCTTGTGCGCGGCCGGCATTGTCATCCGCACCCTGGCGCCGCTGTTGCTGGAGAAAGGCGTCGAGCCCCCGGTGCTCGCCGTGGCTGAGGACGGCAGCGCCGTGGTGCCGCTGCTCGGTGGCCTGGGCGGGGTGAATGTCATGGCCCGCGAAATCGCCGCTGCACTTGAAGTGGCAGCAGCAATCACCACCAGCGGCGAGTTGCGTTTCGGCACCTGCCTGCTCAACCCGCCCGGCGGTTATGCCCTTGGCGATCTGGAGCAGGGCAAGCGTTTTGTCTCCGACTTGCTCGCCGGCCACAGCGTGCGCATCGACGGCGCTGCGCCGTGGCTTGAGCAAGCGCAACTGCCAGAAGATTCACAGGCACAGCGCTCGATTCATGTGGGCAGCGATGCCCGCGCGGCGAGCGCCAGTGAGTTGCTGATTTATCCGCGCAGCGTGGCGGTGGCGGTCGGTGCTGATGTGGCTGACCTGCCGGGCGCGATTCGCGATGCGTTGCAGCAGGCCGGTGTGGCGATTCAATCGCTGGCCTGTCTGGTGGCGGCGGACGTTCAAATGGCCAGCCCGGCATTGCGTGAAGCAGCGCTTGAACTGGCAGTGCCGCTGCGCTTTGTGGCGCCGGCGAATGACATCGGTGAGCTGGCTCGCGATGCAGTCTCCGGAACTCGAATCATCACAACATCCCGGGACATTGCCATCGCCGTGGCCGAACAGCCGCTGGATATTTTGCAGATCGGTCGCCCGCGCGGTCGTCTGGCCGTCATCGGCCTCGGCCCAGGTGCTGCGGAACTGATGGTGCCGGCGGTGAAAGCCGAGCTGGCACGCGCCACTGACGTGCTGGGTTACGAAACCTACGTGCGCATGGCCGGCCCGTTCCGCGACGATCAGGTGCAGCATTGCACCGACAACCGCGAAGAAATGCAGCGTGCCCGTCACGCCTTCAGACTGGCCGCTCAGGGCCGTTCGGTGATTGTGGTTTCGTCCGGCGATCCGGGCGTGTTCGCCATGGCGGCGGCAGTGCTCGAAGCGCTGCACGAGTCGGTGGATCCGGCGTGGCACAGCGTCGATCTGGAAATTCTGCCGGGCGTGTCCGCCTCGCTCGCCACCGCCGCTCAGGCCGGTGCACCGTTGGGTCACGACTTCTGCGTGATGTCGCTGTCGGACAACCTCAAGCCGTGGTCGATCATTGAAAAACGGCTGGATCTGGCCGCCGAAGCGGATCTGGTGCTGGCGTTCTACAACCCGATCTCCCGCGCGCGTCCGTGGCAACTGGGGCGAGCGCTGGAAATCGTCGCGCAGCACCGCACATCGCAAACGCCGGTGGTGCTGGGGCGTGATATCGGCCGGCCGGGTCAGACGCTGCGGGTGACGACGTTGGGTGAGCTGACACCGGATCAGGTCGACATGCGCACGATGGTGCTGATCGGTTCGTCCACCACCTGTGCTTTCCCTCGCGCCGAAGGCGGAGAGTGGGTGTATACGCCGCGCTGGTACGGGGAAAAACCAAACGGTTGATGCAAAAAAAAAGCGGCTCTTCGAGAGCCGCTTTTTATTTCTTTCGCGTGAAACAGGTCTCAGGGCACCAGGTATCCTTTCACCCCGGTAAAGATGATCTGCGCCGCCAGTGCACACACGAACAACCCCATCAGGCGGCTGACGATCTGCAAACCCTGATCGCCGAGAATGCGTTCGATGCGGTTCGACAGATACAGCACCACGCCCACCGTAAAGCTGGCGAGGGCGATGCTCATGATCGCGAACAGCTTGTCGTCCCAGTGTGGCTGGCTGACACCCATAACCAATAGCGCGCCGATGGTGCCGGGGCCGACGGTCAGCGGAATGGTCAACGGGACAATCGTCACGTCCTGCTGCACGTTGTCGGTCTGCACCGCCGACTTGCCCTGCGCCATGCCCAGTGCCGAGATGAACAGCACGCTGCCGGCACCGATACGGAACGCATCCACCGTGATGCCGAACACATCGAAAATCACCCGCCCGAACAGATACAGCAGCACGCTCGAGACCAGGGTGGCGATCGCCACTTTCCAGGCCAGACGCCGTTGTTCCTTGCGCGAATAACCGCGGGTCAGGCTGATGAAGCAGGACAACACGAAGAACGGGCTGTAGAGCACCAGCATCTTCAGGTAAACGCTGAATAACACGTGGAGCATGGCGCGGGCTCGCTGGCGGGGAAAGTCGGGGGGAGTCTAACAGGCGCTATCGAGTCTGTCGGCTCACGACGGTTGCGTCGTCGCTCGGTTCTGCTGATCACGCTGGGCCACCCAGTGCTCGATCAGCTCACGCAGTTGCGACAGCTCCACCGGTTTGGCCATGTGCCCGTCCATCCCGGCCTGACGCGCGCGTTCCTTGTGCTCGGCGAGGATGTGTGCGGTCAGCGCCACGACCGGCGTGCGGATGCGCTGATTGCCGACTTCCCACGCCCGCAGTTGCTGGGTGGCGGAGAAGCCGTCGAGGATCGGCATTTCGCAGTCCATCAGCACCAGGTCGTAGCGCTGGGCTTTCATCGCCTGCAAGGCTTCTTCGCCGTTGCTGGCGGTGTCTGGCTGCAGGTTGAGTTTGCCGAGCATGCCCCGGATCACCTTGGTGGAAATCGTGTTGTCTTCGGCCACCAGAATGCGGAAATCGCTCGGCACCTTGACCGGCGCTGCGGGACTGGCTGGCTGTGGCTGAAACACCACCTGGCCACGGTTGCGCTGGTTCAGTTCATCGGCGAGCGTGGTCTTGAGGGTGTAGCCGGCCACCGGTTTGGCCAGGATGCGCTTGATCCCCGAGTTGCGCGCGATGATCTTGCTCGGCGCATTGCTGATGCCGGTGAGCATGATCAGCAGAATGTCGTGGTTCAGGCTTGGGTCTTCCTTGATCTTGGCGGCCAGTTGCATGCCGGTCATGCCGGGCATGTTCTGGTCCAGCAGAACCACGTCGAAGTAATCACGCAAATGCGCCTTGGTGCGCAGCAGGGCCAGCGCTTCCTTGCCCGACGGCACGGCGCTGACGTTCAGGCCCCAGGCGCTGCATTGCTGCACCAGCACCTTGCGGCAGGTGTCGTTGTCGTCGACCACCAGCACGCGTGCGCCTTGCAGCGGGCTGTCGAGGTCCGAGGTCGGGTGCTCCAGGCGATCAGGGTCCAGCGGCAGAGTCAGCCACAGCGTGCTGCCCTGGCTGGCGCCGCTCTTGATGCCGAACTCGCCCTGCATCAAACGGATCAATTGGCGGGCGATCACCAGCCCGAGGTTGCCGCCCAGACGGTTGGCCGACAGGAAGTGCTTGCTGTGCAACTCGGCGTGCATCAGCGCATCGCGCTCTTCCTGATCCATCGGCTGGCCGCTGTCCTGCACGGCAATGCGCAGGCGTGGCCCGGCGCTGCGTTCGTCGAGTGCGACGACTACCAGCACTTCGCCTTCTTCGGTTTTTTTCAGGGCGTTTTCCAGCAGGCTCAGCAACGTCTGGCGCAGGCGCGTCGGGTCGCCGCTGATGACCCGTGGCACTTGCGGCTGGATGAAGCTGATCAGCTCGACGTTCTGCTGTTCGGCCTTGGCGCGGTAGATGCTCAGGCAATCGTCGATCAGCGCATTGAGGTCGAACTGCACGTCGTCCAGTTCGATCTGTCCGGACTCGAGCCGCGAGATGTCGAGGATCTCGTTGATCAGGGTCAGCAGTTCGTTGCCGGCGCTGTGGATGGTCTGCACGTAATCGCGCTGCTTGACCGACAGCGGCGTGCCGAGCAGCAGTTCGGTCATGCCCAGCACGCCGTTCATCGGCGTGCGGATCTCGTGGCTGATCTTGGCCAGGAACTCGGCCTTGGCATTGATCTCGGCGTTGCTCGCCGCAAGGTCGCGGCTGATGCTGAAACGGCTTTCGGTGATGCTGCGCTGACGCTCGCCGAGGGCGATGCTCATCAGCAGGCCACTGATGCAGATGAAACCCATCAAGGTCATGATCAGGCCTTGCGGCGCCACCAGGGTCAGCCCCAGCAAGGCCGGGAGGATGATCAGCGTGCCGATGTTGAACACCACCATCGCGGCGACGAACAAGCGGGCAGGGCGGTAGCCTTTCTGCCAGTGATAGAACGCCACCAGCAACATGCTCAGCCCGGCCAGGGCCACCAGCGCGTAGGTGATGATGTTCAGCGGCAGGGTGTTGACGAACAACAGCAGCAGGCTGCAGATCACGATGAACAGAATGTCGCCGATCAGCAGCTTGTTCAGCGGATGCGGGCCGAGCGGGGCGAAGAAACGGTAGGCGAACATCAGGCCCGCCGGGGCGGTCAGCAGCAGGGCCAGATAGGCGCCGGGGGTCTGGATCGCGTGCCAGTTCGGCAGCCACGGACCGGCGAGGTTGAGCAACAGCAACAGGCTCAGGCTCAACAGGCCTTCACACACCGCGAGCCACAGGCTGCTGCGCGAACGGGTGTAGGCGTAGCGGATCAGGTTGTGCAGGATCAGCATCGCCAGACAGCCGAACAGCAGGCCGTAGATCAGCGTCTGGTTGTGATTGGCCGCAGCCATCACCGCCGATTGCAGGGTGATGTACGGGCGCAACTGATGATCGGAGACCAGTCGCAGGTAAACGTCGAGGGGCTTGTCGCTCTGCGGCAACGGCAGCATGAAGTCGCTGCTCGGCAGCGGTCGTTCCACCTGGGGCTGGGTGGTGCCGGTGTCGCGTTGTTCGATCAGGCGATCGCCGTCGAGGACATACAGATTGAGGTGCGAAAGGTCGGGGGCGAAGATCCGCAGCACTTGTTCGTGCTTGCCGGGCGCCAGCCTGAAGCGCAGCCACAAGGCACCATCGGGTTCGGCCGCGGTCAGGCGGTCAAGCTCGATAGGGCTGAATTGATTGGTGTAGCGGGCGGAGCGGATGTCGCTCAGCTGGAGGTTGCCCTGATCGTCAAGCAATACCGACCAGCCACTGCCTTGCGCGGCCTGGGCCGGGAGCATGCAGAGCATGGTCAACAGCGTGACGGTGAAGCCTATGGCAATCCTGAGCCAGCGCACGGCGAAATCCCTTCGTAGGTTGATGCCAGAATATAACGATGCGCAGCGTCGGAACAGTCCGGCAAGGGCGATGAGCCCCTGCCGGAAACACAGCGTAGCTTATTACTGAGACTCACCGCGTTCACGGGCAATGGCGCGGTAGCCAATGTCGGTGCGGTAGAAGCAGCCTTCCCAGTCGATGGCCTTGGCCAGTTTGTAGGCCTGCTCCTGGGCGGCGCCGACGCTGGCGCCCATGGCGGTGGCGCACAGCACCCGACCGCCGGCCGTCACGACGTTGCCGTCCTTGAGCGCAGTACCGGCGTGGAAGACCTTGCCTTCCAGTGCGGCGGCTGCGTCCAGACCGTTGATCGGCGCGCCCTTGGCGTAGTCGCCAGGATAACCGCCGGCGGCCAGCACGATGCCGACGCTCGGACGTGGATCCCACTGTGCTTCAACCTTGTCCAGCGCCTGAGCCAGTGCGGCTTCGACCAGCAGTACCAGGCTCGATTGCAGACGCAGCATCACCGGTTGGGTTTCCGGGTCGCCGAAACGGCAGTTGAACTCGATGACCTTCGGATTGCCGGCCTTGTCGATCATCAGGCCGGCGTACAGGAAACCGGTGTAGACGTTGCCTTCGTCGGCCATGCCGCGCACGGTCGGCCAGATCACCTGGTCCATCACGCGCTGGTGCACGTCTGCAGTGACAACCGGTGCAGGGGAGTACGCACCCATGCCGCCAGTGTTCGGGCCGCTGTCGCCGTCGCCGACGCGTTTGTGGTCCTGGCTGGTGGCCATCGGCAGGACGTTCTTGCCGTCGACCATGACGATGAAGCTGGCTTCTTCGCCGTCGAGGAATTCTTCGATGACAACGCGCGAACCGGCGTCGCCAAAGGAATTGCCGGCGAGCATGTCGCGCACGGCGTCTTCGGCTTCGGCCAGGGTCATGGCGACGATCACGCCTTTACCGGCGGCCAGGCCGTCGGCCTTGATCACGATCGGTGCGCCTTTTTCACGCAGATAAGCCAGGGCCGGCTCGATCTCGGTGAAGTTCTGGTAGTCGGCGGTCGGGATCTTGTGGCGCGCGAGGAAATCCTTGGTGAAGGCTTTCGAGCCTTCCAGCTGCGCGGCACCGGCGGTCGGACCGAAGCAGTCCAGGCCACGGGAGCGGAACAGGTCGACGACGCCGGCCACCAATGGCACTTCCGGACCGACGATGGTCAGGGAAACGTTTTTCTCGGCGAAGTCAGCGAGCTGTTCAAGGGCCAGCACGTCGATGGCGACGTTTTCGCACTTGGCTTCAATCGCAGTGCCGGCGTTGCCCGGTGCCACGAAAACTTTCTGCACACGCGGATCCTGAGCCACTTTCCAGGCCAGTGCGTGTTCGCGGCCACCGCTGCCAATGATCAAAACATTCATTTCAAAAACCTCGGATGACGCTAATTCTGTTTTAGAACCTGAAGCGCTTCACGCTCCAGGAGGTCGCAATGAAGTCGGTAGATGCAAGGCGGAGTCGACCTCGGTGAGCGGAGTTGCCTTTTGGCAATGAGCATCATCGAGGTCGGCTCCAACGCAGCAGATGCCGGCTTCAGTGCGGCCGTTGTCTGATTAGTGACGGAAGTGGCGCATGCCGGTGAACACCATCGCGATGCCAGCTTCATCAGCAGCTGCAATCACTTCAGCATCACGCATCGAGCCACCCGGCTGGATCACCGCCGTGATACCGACCTTGGCCGCATTGTCCAGACCGTCGCGGAACGGGAAGAACGCGTCCGAAGCCATTACCGAACCGGCGACTTGCAGACCGGCGTGCTCAGCCTTGATCGCAGCGATACGCGCCGAGTTCACGCGGCTCATCTGGCCGGCGCCGACACCGATGGTCTGACGGTTCTTGGCGTAGACGATGGCGTTGGATTTGACGAACTTGGCCACTTTCCAGGCGAAGATCAGGTCGTGGACTTCCTGTTCAGTCGGGGCGCGCTTGGTCACCACTTTCAGGTCGTCGGCGCCGATCATGCCGATGTCGCGGCTCTGTACCAGCAGGCCGCCGTTGACGCGCTTGTAGTCCCAGGCCGGAACGCGATCGGCCGACCACTCGCCGCAGGCCAGCAGGCGTACGTTGGCCTTGGCAGCGACGATTGCGCGGGCTTCTTCGCTGACGCTTGGCGCGATGATCACTTCAACGAACTGACGCTCGACGATCGCCTTGGCGGTCTCGGCATCCAGTTCACGGTTGAAGGCGATGATGCCGCCGAATGCGGATTCGGTGTCAGTGGCGTAAGCCAGTTCGTAAGCCTGACGGATGCCGCCTTCGGCGTCCGGGCTCACGGCCACGCCGCACGGGTTGGCGTGCTTGACGATCACGCAGGCCGGTTTGACGAAGCTCTTCACGCATTCCAGCGCGGCGTCGGTGTCGGCCACGTTGTTGTACGACAGTTCCTTGCCTTGCAGTTGGGTGGCGGTGGCGATGCCGACTTCGGCCGGCTTGGCTTCAACGTAGAACGCCGCGCTCTGGTGCGGGTTCTCGCCGTAGCGCATTTCCTGGGCTTTGATGAACTGGCTGTTGAAAGTGCGCGGAAATTCGCTGCGACCTTCGGTGCTGAGGGTGTCAGCGGCCTGGTTCACGGTGCCCATGTAGTTGGCGATCATGCCGTCGTAGGCGGCGGTGTGTTCGAACGCCTTGAGCATCAGGTCGAAACGCTGAGCGTAGGTCAGGCCGCCGGCCTTGAGGTTTTCGAGGACGTTGGCGTAGTCGCTGGCATTCACCACGATGGCCACGTCTTTGTGGTTTTTCGCCGCCGAACGGACCATGGTCGGGCCGCCGATGTCGATGTTCTCGATGGCGGTCGGCAGGTCGCAGCCTGGCTTGCTGATGGTGGCTTCGAACGGGTACAGGTTGACCGCCACCAGATCGATCGGCTTGATGCCGTGCTCGTTCATGATCGCGTCGTCGATACCGCGACGACCGAGGATCCCGCCGTGGATTTTCGGGTGCAGGGTTTTCACCCGACCGTCCATCATCTCTGCAAAACCGGTGTAATCCGCGACTTCCACTGCGGCCACGCCGTTGTCCTGCAGCAGCTTGAAGGTCCCGCCGGTGGAAAGGATTTCCACGCCCAGGGCTTCCAGCTCCCTGGCGAATTCGAGGATCCCGGTCTTGTCGGAAACACTGATCAAGGCGCGGCGGATCGGCAGGCGGGTAGTCTGGTCGGTCATCTCAATTTCCATCAAAAGCAAGGGAAGTCAGCAAAAAAGGCGACCGGTTTTACGCGGGCGCCTTTCTGGTTGGATTGAATGCTTACAGCAGATCGTACTGCTTGAGTTTCTTGCGCAGCGTGCCGCGGTTGAGTCCGAGCAGCTCGCTGGCCTTGGTCTGGTTGCCCTTGACGTAGTTCATCACGCTTTCGAGCAGGGGAGCCTCGACTTCGGAGAGCACCAGGTTGTACACGTCCGTGACGGCTGCGCCCTCAAGGTGGGCGAAATAATTGTGCAGCGCCTTCTCGACACTCCCGCGAAGGGTCTGGCCTTCTTCGCTCGGGGTATTGAGGTGCTGTTTCAAATTCACGTTGTCGCTCACGGGTGTTGTTCCACTCACTAAAGTCTCGGTCATCATCGTCATGCGGCCACCCCTTCTCCGTCCCCTGTCAGGCTCTTGTAACGTTCGGCGAAGAACTCCCGAACGTTGGCGCATTGTGTTTCCGTACCATCCAAACGATTGAAGTGGGCGCGAAATTCCCTGGCGCCCGGCAAGGTTGCGAGATACCAGCCCACATGCTTGCGGGCAATTCGCACGCCCATCACGTCCCCATAGAAGGCGTGAAGGGCGGCCAGATGCTCAAGCAGAATGCGTTCCACCTCGATCAGCTCCGGCGCCGGCAGTTTCTCGCCGGTACGCAGGAAGTGTTCGATCTCGCGAAAAATCCATGGCCGCCCCTGGGCAGCCCGGCCGATCAACAGGCCATCGGCACCGGTCGCGTCGAGCACGTAGCGGGCCTTTTCCGGCGATACGATGTCGCCGTTGGCAAAGACCGGAATCGACACCGCCTGCTTGATCGCGGCAATGGTGTCGTACTCGGCTTCGCCGGTGTACAGGTCGGCGCGGGTGCGGCCATGCACCGCCAGCGCCGTGATCCCGGCCTGCTCGGCAATCTTCGCCACGGTCAGGCCGTTCTTGTTGTCGCGATCCCATCCGGTGCGGATCTTCAGGGTCACCGGCACATCAACTGCCGCCACGACGGCGTGCAGGATCTCGGTAACCAGCGCCTCATCCTTCAACAACGCGGAGCCGGCGGCCTTGTTGCAGACCTTCTTCGCCGGGCAACCCATGTTGATATCAATAATCTGTGCGCCCAGCTCGACGTTGGCCCGGGCCGCATCCGCCAGCATCTGCGCATCGCCACCGGCGATCTGCACCGAGCGTGGCTCGGGATCGCCTTCGTGGATCATGCGCATGCGCGACTTGCGGGTGTTCCACAGGCTCATGTCACTGGTGACCATTTCCGAGACTACAAGCCCTGCGCCCAAACGCTTGCACAGCTGACGAAAGGGCTGATCGGTGACGCCCGCCATCGGGGCGAGGATCAAGCCGTTCTGCAATGTATATGGGCCGATGCGTACCGCCGACATAGGACTTCCCTGAAGTGGGGCCGGATCATGAGAGTTCGAAAAAGGGTTGGCATGATACCCGCTCTCGATGACTGGATAAAGGCTGAATTGAACAAAATCTGAACAGTTATTCTGTTATTACCGCCGGTTTGGTCGTGCGGTGAGCAGTCAGAAAACTGCCGTCAATCCGGGAGCGGTGAAGCGTTTCACTCGGGCGAGTGGAAACTCAGGCTGTAGTTCACGGCTTTCGGGCCTGGATCGAGGATGTCCAGGGCGATGTGGATCGGCGTCTGCGGCGGCATTTCCGCCATGCCTTCGAGGTCGCCGTTGAGGTATTCGCCGGGTTTGAAGCGACGACTGGCGATCAGGTGACCGTTGAGGTCGGCGAAGCGCAGCTCCAGCAGCGGAAACGGCTGCGAGAACGGCGCGCGGTTGTAAATGATCGCGTCCACCACCAGCGCACCGCTGAATTCCGGATGGCTGCGCACCACCAGGTTGCTGCTCTTGATCTTGGCGATGTCCACCTTGGACGGCACCGTGCAGCCGACTTGCGGACACAGTTGCTGGAACCATGGCCGGTATTGATCCTGGCGGGCCAGTTCATCGAAGTGATAGGCGATGTACTGTCCGCCCAGGCCGGCGGCGGCCAGCGCGATCAGCAACAGCCAGAGCAGGCGACGGCCCCAGGGCGAGCGGCGTTTCTGCCAGTCCAGTTGCAGCGGATCGTCGGTCAGGTCCTGCAAGGCTTCGGCGCGAACGCTGGATTCGACGCGTTCGCGCTTTTTGCGCGGTGCTTCGATCAGTGGCAGTTCGTCGTCGACGTCATCGCTGGCCGACAAGCGTTCGCGACGGGCATTCGGATCGATCGGGTCGTGCAGGCGCAGTTGCGGAATCGGCGGTTCGTCATCGAGATCCACCGGCTCCAGCGACAGCGAAGGTTCGGTGCGCTCCGGACGGGTTGGCTCGGGCTTGACGGCGTCGGGTTCCTCTTCGACTTCCGGTGCGCGCTCATCCGCCGGTTCGCTGAACAGGCTGTCCGGCCATGTCGTGTCTTCCGGTTCGTGGCTGTCGCGGCGAGCGCTCAGGGCGTCTTCGCGTGGGCGGCCGAACTCGGTGGTCGGCTGGATTTCCCGTTGCTCGAGGCGGGCCAGTTCTTCGTCCAGATCCAGGCTGTCCAGATCCAGCTCGGCGGCGCTCCATTGCTTTTGGCTGATGGCGCGCGGCTCGGGCTTTTCGACGATGGCCGGTAGCTCGACAGGCGCAGGCTCGCTGATTGGTGGCGGCTCGCTGATTAACGGCGCCACCGGCGTGACCGCTTCCTTGCCTGCGTGTTGCTCCAGCAATTGCTTGGCGGCATTGAACACTTGCAGGCAGGAGCCGCAACGAACCACCCCGCGGGCCACGCTCAACTGAGCGTGGCTGACGCGGAAACTGGTTTGGCAATGCGGGCACTGGGTGACGAAGCTGTCGGTCATGCGGCGATCCGGATTGAGCAGGCGGTCATTCTAGCGCCGACGGCCGGTGATGCGCACCCAGCCATCACGATTGGCGATCGGGTCGAGATCGAAGTCTTGCGCGTAGGCGGCAGCGACTTCGTCGCCTTGTTCGGCGAGGATCCCGGACAGTGCCAGACGCCCGCCGGACTTGACCAGACCGGACAGTTGCGGCGCCAGGGAAACCAGCGGACCGGCCAGAATGTTGGCCACCAGCACGTCGGCTTTGACCTGCGGCAGGTCTTGCGGCAGGTACAGCGGGAACAGTTCGTCAGCGATGTTGTTGCGCCCGGCGTTGTCGCGGGAGGCTTCGAGTGCCTGCACGTCGATGTCGGTGCCGACGGCTTCTTTCGCGCCGAGCAGCAGGGCGGCAATCGCCAGAATCCCCGAACCGCAGCCGAAGTCAAGCACGTTGCAGTCTTTCAGGTCCTGGCCGTCCAGCCATTCCAGGCACAGGGCGGTGGTCGGGTGAGTGCCGGTGCCGAACGCCAGGCCCGGGTCCAGCAGCAGATTGACTGCGTCCGGCTCCGGTGCGGCGTGCCAGCTCGGCACGATCCACAGGCGCTGGCCAAAACGCATCGGCTGGAAACCATCCATCCAGCTGCGTTCCCAGTCCTGGTCTTCGATCACTTCGCTGTGGTGCTCGGGCAGCGGGCTGCCGGTCAGCAGTTCCAGATGGGCCAGTACCGGGGCGGCTTCGGTGCCGCCCTCGAACAGGGCCAGCAGGTGGGTGTGCGCCCACAGCGGGGTGGTATTGAGTTCCGGTTCGAAGATCGGCTGATCTTCGGCGTCCATGAAGGTCACCGAAACGGCGCCCACTTCAAGGAAAGCGTCTTCGTAGGTTTCGGCTTGTTCTGGGCTGATGGCGAGACGGACTTGCAGCCAAGGCATGGCGGGCACCTGTGAAAAAGATTGATTGCAGCCTAGCGGCCTGCGAGAAGCGCGCAAGTTTACGCGAGCGCGACGGTTTTGTGGGAGCGGGGAATGTGTGAGCAGATGAAACCTTCGGAAACAACAAAGCCGCCCGAAGGCGGCCTTGTCTGGTGCGGGCTGAAGCTTAGTGCTTCTCGCCAGCCAGCTTGTGCTCGAGGTAGTGAATGTTCACGCCCCCTTTGCAGAAGCCTTCGTCGCGGGTCAGATCACGGTGCAGCGGGATGTTGGTCTTGATCCCGTCGACCACGATTTCGTCCAGGGCATTGCGCATGCGGGCCATGGCTTCGTCGCGGGTCGCGCCGTAAGTGATCAGCTTGCCGATCAGCGAGTCGTAGTTCGGCGGAACGGCATAACCGCTGTACAGGTGCGAATCGACGCGAACGCCGTTGCCGCCTGGCGCGTGGAAATGCTTGACCGTGCCCGGGCTCGGCATGAAGGTTTTCGGGTCTTCGGCGTTGATCCGGCATTCCAGCGAGTGACCGCGGATGACCACATCATCCTGGGTATACGACAGCTTGTTGCCAGCGGCGATGCTGAGCATCTCCTTGACGATGTCGATACCGGTGACCATTTCCGAAACCGGGTGCTCCACCTGAACACGGGTGTTCATTTCGATGAAGTAGAAACGACCGTTCTCGTACAGGAACTCGAAGGTGCCGGCGCCACGGTAGCCGATGTCGATGCACGCCTTGACGCAGCGAGCCAGGACTTCCTTGCGCGCGTTCTCGTCGATGCCCGGTGCCGGCGCTTCTTCGAGAACCTTCTGGTGACGGCGTTGCAGCGAGCAATCGCGGTCGCCCAGATGGATGGCGTTGCCCTGGCCGTCGGACAGAACCTGCACTTCGACGTGACGCGGGTTGGTCAGGAATTTTTCCAGATAGACCATCGGGTTGCCGAACGCCGCGCCAGCTTCGGAGCGGGTCAGTTTCGCCGAGGCGATCAGGTCTTCTTCCTTGTGCACCACACGCATGCCGCGACCACCACCGCCGCCGGCGGCCTTGATGATCACCGGATAGCCGACTTCACGACCGATGCGCAGTGCCGTTTCCTCGTCTTCCGGCAGCGGGCCGTCGGAACCTGGAACGGTTGGCACGCCCGCTTCGATCATCGCGTGCTTGGCCGATACCTTGTCGCCCATCAGGCGAATGGTTTCGGCTTTCGGGCCGATGAAGGCGAAGCCGGAGTTCTCGACCTGCTCGGCGAAATCGGCGTTTTCCGCGAGGAAGCCGTAGCCTGGGTGAATGGCGGTAGCGCCAGTCACTTCAGCGGCCGCAATGATTGCCGGGATGTGCAGGTAGGAGTGCGCGGCAGAAGCCGGACCGATGCAGACGGATTCGTCTGCCAGGCCCAGGTGCATCAGCTCTTTGTCGGCCTTGGAGTAAACGGCGACGGTCTTGATGCCCATCTCTTTGCAGGCACGCAGAATCCGCAGGGCGATCTCACCGCGGTTAGCGATCAGAACTTTTTCCAACTTCGCAGTCATCAAAGGCTCTCCGCAGTTCAAACGATGGTGAACAGCGGTTGGTCGTACTCAACCGGCTGGCCGTCTTCGACGAGGATGGACTCGATCACACCGCTGGTTTCAGCTTCGATGTGGTTCATCATCTTCATGGCTTCGACGATGCACAGGGTGTCGCCTTTCTTCACGGTCTGGCCGACTTCAACGAAGGACGGCGAGGTTGGCGAAGATTTGCGATAGAAGGTGCCGACCATCGGCGAACGGGCAACGGTGCCGTTCAGCGCTGGAGCAGCAGCGGCAGCCGGAGCTGCTGCAGCAGCAACCGGAGCGGCAGCGGCGGCAGGTGCAGCGGCCGGAGCCTGCATCGGAGCCGGAGCGTAGTACTGCTGCGCCGGGGTCTTGCTGTGACGGCTGATGCGTACGGACTCTTCGCCTTCCTTGATCTCGAGCTCGTCGATGCCGGACTCTTCCAGCAATTCGATCAGTTTCTTAACTTTACGGATATCCATGAATCATCAACTCCCAAGGGTCGGTCAGGGGCGTATAGCTTGTTGTTCAAGCTGCTCTAGTGCAGCCTCCAGGGCCAGTCGATAACCGCTGGCGCCAAGGCCGCAGATCACTCCTACCGCTACGTCGGAGAAGTAAGAGTGATGGCGGAAAGGTTCGCGTTTGTGCACGTTGGACAAATGCACTTCGATGAATGGGATGCTCACTCCCAGCAGCGCGTCACGTAATGCGACACTTGTGTGTGTAAATGCTGCCGGGTTGATCAGAATGAAGTCCACGCCCTCGCCGCGTGCGGCGTGGATGCGGTCGATCAATTCGTACTCGGCGTTGCTTTGCAGATACAGCAGATGATGGCCGGCTTCACGGGCGCGGCGTTCCAGATCCTGATTGATCTGCGCCAGGGTGGTCGACCCGTAGGTCCCGGGTTCCCGGGTGCCGAGCAGGTTCAGGTTGGGGCCGTGCAGCACCAGTAGCGTTGCCATCTGCGTGTTCCTTGTTATGGGTGAGCCTTCGTCAGAACCCGGCGACTATGCCGCAAAGACTTTGTGACTGTCCAGTTCTCTGCAATAGCCAGCACGATGTCCGATGTTTGCGCAAAATATGTGACTGACTGATTAAATCCGGTCATTCGCTTTGGCGACACGTTCGGCGAAGTCGCCGGCGTTGATCTCGCCGATCACCCGCACATCGCGACGTTCCACCCCGTCCTTGCCGAAGAACATCAGCGCCGGTGGGCCGAACAGGCTGTAGCGGTCGAGCAGGGTGCGCTGTTCGGCGTTGCTGGCGGTGATGTCGAAGCGGATCAGCCGATAGCCCTTGAGCCGATCCACGACCGTGGCGTCATTGAGTACTTCGTGTTCGATGACTTTGCAGCTGATGCACCAGTCGGCGTACCAGTCGAGCAGCAGCGGGGCGCCGGCGGTTTTCGCTTCGAGCAGCACACGGTCCAGTTCCGCCGGGGTGCTGACGGTCTGCCACGAACTGCTGTTTTGCGCGGTCGAACCGCCGTCGGCAAGGCGTGTCGGGGCTATCGGATTCAACGGATCGGTCTGCCCGCTGAACGCGCCGTACCAGCAGGCCAGCGCATAAAACAGCAGGAACATGCCGAGCAACTGGCCGAGGCGTTTGCGCGGCGGTTTGTAGACGAATTCCAGAGCGCCGAGGAACAGCCCGACGCCACCGGCCAGCAGGCCGATCAACAGCAACGTGATCTGCCCCGGTAATACCCGGCTGAGCAGACCGATTGCCAGCCCGAGCAGCAACACGCCGATGCCGTTCTTCACGTACATCATCCACGGCCCGCTTTTCGGCAGCCACGCTGCGCCGCCGGTGGCCACCAGCAACAGCGGCGCGCCCATGCCCAGGCCGAGCATGAACAGCTTCAGGCCGCCGCCCAACGCATCGCCACTGGCGCTTATATAAAGCAGTGCGCCGGCCAGCGGTGCGGAAACGCACGGCGATACCAGCAGACTCGACACCACACCCAGCACCGCCGCGCCCCACAGCGAGCCGCCTTCGGTGCGCCCGGCAATCCGGTCGAGGCGGCTGCTGATGAAGTGCGGCAGTTTCAGCTCGAATACGCCGAACATCGCCAGCGCGAACACCGCAAAAAACATCGCGAACGGCACCAGCACCCACGCCGATTGCAGACGCGCCTGCAAATTCAGTTGCGCGCCGAACAGTCCCATCAAGGCCCCGAGCAGCGCAAAGCACGCAGCCATCGGCAGCACATAAGCCAGCGACAGATTGAAGCCGCGCAAACCGCCCACCTGCCCGCGCAACACCACGCCGGACAGGATCGGCAGCATCGGCAATACACAAGGCGTGAAGGTCAGCCCCAGACCCGCCAGGAAGAACAGCGCCAGATCACGCCAGTCCCAACCCGTCACCGGAGCGGACGCGTCACTTGCCGCTGCGTTGCCCTCGATGCTCAGGCGTTCGGTTTCCGGTGGATAGCACAAACCCTTGTCGGCACAGCCCTGATAGGTGACAGCCAGCGTGAACGCCCGGGAATCATTGCGCGGCAGCTCCACGTCGAGAATGCCGTGGTAGACCTCGACGTCGCCGAAATACTCGTCGTGTTTCTGTTCGCCTTGGGGCAGTTGTGCGGCGCCAAGTTTCACCTCGGCAGGCTCGGCACGAAACTGGAAGCGATGGCGGTAGAGGTAATAGCCTTCGGTGGCGACGAAGCGCAGTTTGACCGATTGCGGCGTGCTCTCGACCAGGCTCAGTTGAAAGGCTTCGCGCACCGGCAGGAAATCCGCGCTGTTGTTGACCGAGCCCAGCGTGGCGCTGGGTTTGCTGTCGAACAGACCGGCGGCGCCGGCCGGCAGGGCGAAGACGAAAAACAGCAGGCAGAGCAGACGGCGCATGACAATCTCGCGAATCAAAGGTGCGGGAATGATAGCGGACTTGGCCCTGCGCTGTGTGTCACACGCGGAACGCCTGCACGGCGGTGTGCAACTGACCACCGAGCAACAGCAGGTTCTCGCCTTGCTCGCGGCCCTGACCGATGCGTAGCAGATTGTCCCCGCCCAATTGGTGAATCCGCTCGCTGTGATCGCGGATCTCGCTGACCGCGCCGCTCTGTTGTGCGGTGATGTCGGCGATGCGGATCGCGGTGTCGGAGATGGTCTGGATCGCGCCGACAATCTTGTCCAGCGCACCGTCCGCCGATTGCGCCTGATTGGCCGTGGCCTCGGCGTGTTCGACCTGCGCGCGCATGCCCTCGACCGATTGCCGGGCGGCGGTTTGCAGGCCGGCGATCAGGGTCTGGATTTCCGCGGTGGCGCCGGCGGTGCGTTGTGCCAGCGAGCGCACTTCCTCAGCCACCACGGCAAAACCACGGCCCATTTCGCCGGCGCGGGCGGCTTCGATCGCCGCGTTGAGCGCCAGCAGGTTGGTCTGGTCGGCAATCGAGCGAATCACCGTCAGCACGCCGCCGATGGTTGCCGATTCTTCGGCCAGGTGTTCGATCATCTGCGCGTTGCCTTGCACTTCGCCGACCAGCGCGTGCAGGCCGGTGAGGCTCTGGCCGATCACTTGTTGCCCGTGTTCGACGGCCAGCCCGGCATGACGACTGGCGTCGGCGGCCTGACGCGCATCGCCCGCCACTTGCTGGATGGTCGCTTCCAGTTCGCCGAGGGAATCACGGATCAGCGCGGTATCGCCGGCCTGATGTTCGGCACCGCTGTGCAAGTCATTGCTCAGCTCTGCGAGGGTGCGACTGCTGCCAGCCACTTGCTCGGCATTGCCGCGAATGGTTCCGACCAAATCCACCAGATAGGCACGCAGGCGGTTGAGCGAGGCTTCGATGTCGTGCAGTTCGCGGTTGGTCTTGCCCAGATGAATGTCGCGGCTGAAGTCGCCTTCGGCCCATGTCGACAGCGCCGGCGCGAGGTTGGTCAAGGTGCGGGCCAGGCGCCGCTGCAGGGTGTCGATCAGCAGCGCGATCAACAGAATCAGGCCGATCATCACGCCTTGCATCAGCCGCACTTCGCCCTGGATCTGCCCGTGTTGTGCGCGCACCACCGGTTCGAGACCGGCGATGGCTTGCTGCACGGCGGCGATTTTCTGGTGGGTCGCGGTGCTCAGGTCGGTGCGTTTCTGGATCTGATCGCGGGTGCGCGCCAGCTCCGCCGGGTAACGGCCGAGCAGGCTGTTGAGTTCACGTTTGAGGCCGACGCCGGCGTCCTCGGCGACGGTTTTTTCCGTGCTTTCGATGCCCATCATCGCGGCGAAATCGTCGCTGCCGGACTCACTGCTGGCGACCACGCCGAGCAAGGGCAGGGCGTCGATCGCTTGGGCCTGGGCGCGGATGTTGCTGACTTCGCGCTCGACATCGGCGGCCAGTTCACTGCGTCCGCTGCTGACCAGTTTGTCGCGGGCCAACGACAGTTTGCCCAGATGTTGAGAGGCGACCAGCAGGGGCGTGAGATAGGTCGCGTTGCCGCCGGCGTAGGTGCTGAGTTGATCGAGGCTGGCGCTCAATTCCCGCTCGGCCTGCAACAGCAGGGCCTGTGGATCGCCGGCCAGTTTGCCGGCGGCCAGCAGGTCGGTCTTGCTGAATTCATCGAGGCCGGTGAGGCTCGGGCGCAAGGTGTCGGCCAGCGCCGGCGGCAGCTCGCCAAGTTCTTTCTGCAACTGATCGATGGCCTGACTGGCGCTGCTCAGACGCAGGGCGTCGCCGCTGGCGAGGTAATCCTCGACGTTGCGTGCCACATCATTCTGAAATTTCTGCGACAACCCCAGGTAACGCTCCATCAACAGATACGGGCGTTCCAGGGCTTTCTGCGACCACCACAGCGTGGCGCCGAGGGCCACGCAAACGGCGACCAGCAACAGAGTATTGAGATTGGTGAGCAACTTCAGGCGCATGACGGCTACCAACGGCAGAATGGTAAGCGCCTGAATTTATTGCGGTTCTGTTACAGGGTTATGACCGATTGGGTCGAATCCGATGAAAAAGTGGCACTTTGCTTTGAGTCGCGCGCGGTCTGCACCCGATTGCGTCCTTCGCCCTTGGCACGGTACAGCGCCTCGTCAGCCTGGCTGGCCATCATCAGGCTGTCGGAGTCGTCGTGCATCTCCACCACGCCGGCGCTGAAGGTGCACCACAGATCCTGCGGTTGGGCCGGATAGTGAATCTCGGCAAAGCGCTGGCGGATTTCGTCGAGCACTTTGTGCGCTGCTTCTATATCGGTGTCGGGCATGACGATGGCGAACTCCTCGCCGCCGTAACGACCGATGAAATCGGTCTTGCGCAGACGCTGCTTGAGGAACAGCGCCAGGCTCTTGATGACCCGGTCGCCCATAGGGTGACCGTGACTGTCGTTGACCCGTTTGAAGTGGTCGATGTCGAGCATGGCAAAGCTCAGCGGCTTGTTCTCGCGGCGGGCGCGGAACGAGCAGTCTTCGAGCAATTGCAGAATGTGCGTGTGGTTGTACAGGCCGGTGAGGCTGTCGCGGACCATCCGTGCTTTCAGGTTGCGCGCGCGGGCGGCGCGGTTGCGCACAGTGGTGATCAGGTGGCGCGGCTTGATCGGCTTGGTCAGGAAGTCGTCGCCACCTTCGCTCATGGCGTCGAGCTGTTTGTCCAGATCGTCTTCGGCCGACAGGTAAATGATCGGCACGCTGACGTAGCGGTCGTTGTGGCGGATGACCTTGGCCAGCTCGGTGCCGGTACAGGCCGGCATGTACATGTCGAGGATGATCAGGTCCGGCTGGAAGTCCGCCAGCTCGGCCATCGCCTGAATCGGTTCGATCAGGGTGCGGGTGACGATCCCGGCGCTGTTGAGCAGGCGTTCGGTGTGCAGGGCCTGGGCGCGGGAGTCGTCGATGATCAGCACTTTATAGGGTTCGTACTGGGCGACGCAGGTCAGGACTTCGATCTTCTCCAGCAGGCTCGAGGCTTCGAGGGTGCCGGTGAGGAATTCCTGGCCACCGGCGCGCACCGCCGCAAGGCGGGTCGGAGTGTCGGTTTCGTGCAGGCTGAAGAACAGCAGCGGCAGCGGTTCTTCGAGACCTTGCTGGGCTTCGGCGGCGAGTTTCAGGCCGACGCCGGCGCCGCTGAAATCCACGTCCATGACAATCGCGGCCGGCAGGCGCTCGACCATCGAGGAGCGAAACGCCGACACGCTGTCCAGCGCCTGGGCGCTCAGGCCGAAAAACTCCAGCTGCTTGGCCAGCCGCTCGGCACGGTCGTGATCCTGCAGCATCACGTAGATCGGTTTGCGCAGGGGCGGCAGGAAGGTCTGATCGAGCTGATCGCCATGGCGCAGGCCGGTGCGCGACAAGCGCTGCATCAAACGGTTGAGATCGGTGATCAGGCCGCTGCTCAGGCGTCCGCGATTGGCGTCCACCGCTTCCAGCGACTGGCTGATGTGGCGGGCCAGCTGCGTGTGTTCGGGCTGTTCGAAGCGCTCGGCAAAACGCAGCAGGCGCAGATTGGCCTCGCTCAGTTCGGCGAGATCGGCAGTGGACCACTCACTGCGTTGCAGGCGCTGCCATATCTCAAGAATCTGACGTGCCTGATGAATTACCCGCTGGGCAAAGTGGTGCTTGAGGCGCTCACGGCTGGGGTCTTCTGGCTCGGTCATATCCTGACTACTAGTTAGGCTGCATGCTGAGATCGACTGGTGGCTCTATGCTAGCACCTCTTTTCCCTTACATGAGTGTCGTACGTCAATAATCTGCTGTGCGTCACCATTCAGTTTCTGACTGACTGGTTTCATTTCGGACTTGTTCGTCGGTCAAGTGCCCATGGGCAGGGCGCTTCAGGATGTTTTCCCACGCTTTTGAGGAAGTTTCTTCGCATCGCAAAGTCTTCGCCTGTCAGGGGTTTCTGATTTTTCCCCAAGCCGGACTCGAGAGGTTTTTTGGCTGATAGGGTCAGGGAAACCCCTATGAGACATTTGCCCGAACATGACCCGGTGTTTCAACGAACTTCCCAGCGATGCCCAGCGCCTGAATCACAACATCACGCCCGTTGCCGACTGTGAATGCAATGAAGAGATGTTGTATGGCGAACGGATGAGGGTGACAGAAGTGCCGGTGTTGACGTGCCAGTGTCTTTGGCGCGCCTGTCAGCGCGAGGCCGAGAACATCGTCGCCCCTGATGGTGTCCTGATCGCCGATCCTGTGCAGCGTAATCGCGCGATCAACGCGGCGTATGCCCGACTGTGGCTGCATGACGCGCGGTTCCAGTGGGCAGGGCTGGCGGCGTTCGCGTCCAAGCAGGTGGGCTGTGGGTTGCTGCATGCGGCGGACAGTATCGAGCTGATTCGTCAGGAGCATGAGGCAAGGCAGCGGGTGCGGGACGGGCGCCGTGAGTCCGGATTGCTGACGCCCGACAAAATGCCCGGACAGGCCGAGACCTGGGCCGAGTATCAAGAGGCGAGGGCGCGCAATCCTGTTCCCTCGCTGGATTTCCGCCCTCCGGGTGAAGAGTTGTCATTGGTGCAGCAACAGTTCCGGCACGTGTACGACATGATGGCGATGGGCAATACCACGCTGTTTCTGGATGTTTATCCGCTGCATCGGTTTTATGCGGTGCGTGGGTGGGAGGAGTTGAAGAAGTGTCTGAAAACACGGAGAACGATCTATGGGCACGCAAGGTTTCCGGTGCTTTGGCCCATAGGGGGGAAAGCGCTTCCTTTCGGTGAGGCGTTTCAAGAAATCTTGAATGGATTCGAGGCGATAGATGCGGGGAATATTGCCGAAAGTGTGAATCAGCTGGCTTGGCACGAACAACGAAACATTCTCCAGCCGAGCATCTACGAAAATCGCCATTTGGTGACGTTGTTGCGTGGCAATCATTTTTCCTACGTGACCGGCCTCCCTTCCGGTGTGGCGCAGGCCATCGAGTTGACCCTCGCCAGTCAATGTCAGCGAGTCGATGACGACCGCACCATCGATTTTGGCCGCAACCCGCTGGCGGACTTGTCCGATATCGATCAGCGAATGGAGTTTGTCCTGCGGGCGGCAGCCCGTTTTCACCAGATGCTCAATGACAGCAACAGGGACGCACTCGCGCAATCCATCCGAGAAATCGCTGCCAGGGCGGACGCTTGATGCGCTTGCGATCCTGTCTGTCCAGATGGCGTTGTTGGGCATGGCTGATGCTTTGTGGTGTTCTGGCAGTGGCCGCCGCACGTCAGTTGACACGGCCTTTGTGGGGCGACGCCGTGATCGCCATGTCCATAGGCGGAACCTATGAGTACATGCGTGACCATTCGACTGCCCCCCTCGCTATATGGGGCCATATTGGCAGTCCCGTCTGGGGTGGCGCTTCCAGGACAGATGCGCGCCTGCGATTTGTCGATCCGCAGTACGGATTCGAAACTCCGCCGGCGCGGTTCTTTACGTTCACGTTCGAGGGCCACCTGGTCGGTGATATCCGCATGTCTCCTCAGGTCGAGCCCCTGTTGATCGATGATGCCTTGAAGGTCGTTCTCGATCTGCAAGCCCAATGGTGCGCAAACGGTTGGAGGCCAGTCGGGACGCGAAGTGATCCGACGATGGCGGACACACCAGAGTGGCGAGCCTATCTCAGAGACAGTGTGGTCGCCGGACGTTCATTTTGGCAGGCCGGCGACAAGTATCAGGCGATGTTGATCCTTGGACGGTTCCGAGACTCTCGGCATCCCGACCAAGAGCGATACCTCATTACTCTCGAGCTCGCCGAGCCCTGGATACCCTTTGACGAAATTGAAGATCTCTACGAAGAACCCCACCCCTTTCCCCCGCCCCAACCCAAACAAGGAGCAATACCATGCCAACCCCCGCTTTCATGACAATCTACGGCAGCCGTCAGGGCTTGATCAGCGCCGGCGCCTTCACCGAACCGTCGGTGGGCAACAGCTACCAGAGCGGGCGTGAAGACAAGATCATGGTTCAGGCCTTCAGTCATGGCATTCTCCTGCCCAAGGGATCGGGTGCCGGGCGGCGGATACACAAACCTCTGGTCATTACCAAAGTCATCGACAAGTCGTCGCCGCTGATCCAGATGGCAATGTGTTCGGGTGAGCTGCTGAGCAAGTGTTGTGTGGAGATGTATCGCACATCGGCCCATGGCATTCAGGAGCATTTCTATACGATTGAACTGGAGGACGCGCAGATCGTCAGCACCGAGGTCTTTATGCCGGATTGTCAGGACCCGGGCGTTTCTCACCTGACGCAACGGGAAAAGGTCCAGTTCAGCTACCGACGCATCTACTGGCGGCACGAGATCAGCCGGACGATGGGCTCCGATGAGTGGCAGAGCGAGGGGCAGGCGTGAGACTGGTTCATCGTTCGCAGGTTACCCGGCTCGAGCACCGGCAGGTTTATGCGGTGGATCAGGCTCTGGAGCGGGTGTGCAAAGTGTTGCTTGACCGGCAACCGCTCGAAGGTCTGGATCAGTTGCGGGCCGGCCTTGCGATCGATCTGGACAGCGAGGTGCTGGAGCGGGTCGAACAGGGGGAATGGCTGTTGCTCATGGTCGACGCAGAGGTTGGCGACAGGCCGGTCGGCGCGGGAGTCTTCGATCAGGCGGTGCTGGATCTGATGAACAATCCTCCGCCCCAGCCGACCCGAACCCCGCGGATCTTTCGCCTGGTCGACAGCATGACAGGCGAGCCGCTGGCACTGCAGCCGTACATTGCAACGGTTGACGGAGTTCCCACCCAGCGCCGTACCGACACTTTGGGCATTGCACATCTATTTACGGCGGACGATGTCCGGCAGATATCAATGAGGATCTTCAACATCTGAAGCGTGCGTCTATCCTTTCGCCCACCGGCGGTGTCCGGTTGTTTCAATTCGATGCCCAATCGCGGGTGCCGGGTCGAGGCACGTTGTTGTATGGTTGTGGTCGAACCGTTGAACCCAAGATTGAAAGGATATCGCCATGCTGGACTGGAAGAACCGCGCGGGCAGCGCGCCTGAACGTGCCGCCGAGCCCAAGTCGGCCGCCCGCAGCTATGTTGGCGGGCTGTTGTTCAGCCGGGCGCTGGCCACGCTGGTCGCCATTTACCTGTTGGTGACCATCGGCCTGGGCTGGTACTGGAGTCAGGAGCCGGCGCTGTTTCCCGTGGCGCAGAACGCTCAGGTTGCCGCAGAGAAGGAAGGGAAGCAGATGGTGGTCGGCTACACCACCGTCGAAACCCTGAAAACCGTTGCCGGCACGTTGCTCGACAAGCCGGGCGGTTACATTTCCAACGACCGTTTTCCGCCGGGCCTGTGGATGGACAACATGCCGAGCTGGGAATACGGCGTACTGGTGCAGGTGCGCGACCTGACCCGTGCCCTGCGCAAGGATTTCGCCCGCTCGCAGTCGCAATCGGCTGAAGATGCCGATCTGGCCAAGGCCGAGCCGCGCTTCAACTTCGACAACAAGAGCTGGATCCTGCCGTCCAGCGAGTCGGAATATCAGGAAGGCATTAATTCCCTGAGCCGTTATCAGGCGCGCCTGTCCGACCCGACCCAGAAAAACGCGCTGTTCTATGCCCGCGCCGACAACCTGAACAACTGGCTGGGCGATGTCGGCACCCGCCTCGGTTCGCTGTCGCAACGCCTGTCGGCCAGTGTCGGCCGGGTCAAGCTCAACACCGCGCTGAAAACCGAAGTGCCGGCGGTGGGTGAAGTGCCGCAGGTCGACGAGGAAGTCGTCGAGACGCCGTGGATGCAGATCGACAACGTGTTCTACGAAGCCCGTGGTCAGGCCTGGGCACTGTCGCACCTGCTGCGCGCGATTGAGGTCGATTTCGCCGACGTGCTGGCGAAGAAGAACGCGACCGTCAGCGTGCGTCAGATCATTCGCGAGCTGGAGGCGTCTCAGGAACCGGTCTGGAGTCCGATGATCCTCAATGGCAGCGGCTTTGGTGTGCTGGCCAACCACTCGCTGGTCATGGCCAACTATATTTCCCGGGCCAACGCCGCCGTGATCGATTTGCGTCAACTGCTCAATCAGGGCTGAGTCATGGACGAGAACGCCAAAGAGGCGGCCCACCGCGCCGCCTCGGATGCCGAACAGATCGCCTGGGTCGATGAGCAGGACAACCTGCTCGGTGCCCTGGTGCGTTCCGACCTGCGCGAGCGCGGGCTGATCGGCCGTGGCACCTACATCATGCTGTTCAACTCTGCCGGTGAACTCTGCGTGCATCGGCGCACCCTGAGCAAAGCCATCTATCCCGGTTACTGGGACGTGGCGGCGGGCGGCATGGTGCAGGCGAACGAGACCTACGCCGAGTCGGCGGCCCGTGAGCTGGAAGAAGAACTGGGCGTGAGCGGCGTCGAGCTGACAGCCCACGACCATTTCTACTTCGAAGACACCGGCAATCGCCTGTGGTGTTCGGCGTTTTCGGCGGTGTGGGACGGGCCGTTGATTCTGCAGCCTGAAGAAGTGCTCGAAGCGCGCTTCATTCCGGTCGAACAGGTCATGCTGGAAATCCAGCAAAAGCCTTATTGCCCGGACTCTCTGGCCGCGCTGAAACGCTATCTGAAGGCTCAGCAAAGCGACGTCGCAAAGAACACATAAATTGGCGCCGATTGGCACTTAGCAATCGGCGTTTTTGCCGTTACACTGCGCGACCTTTTCAAGCTGTGCCGGCCCGCTTTCAGGAGCTCATGGCACAGTAGCGCTGCCCCTGCCTGAGTGGGGCTTCGCGGTCGATAGCCTTGCCCAAGGCTGCGATCAGTCTTTGTCCTCCCGAGAGGATTGCCGGTGGCCAAAAAAGCCGCATCCTTCGCCGCCCTGGGCGGCCTGGTATTTTCCACCGACGCAGGTCGTCATTGCCCGGAATGCAGCAAGCCGGTGGACGCCTGTATCTGCAAGCAAACCGTGATCCCGGCCGGCGACGGCATTGCCCGCGTGCGCCGCGAGAGCAAGGGCCGTGGCGGCAAGACGGTGACCACCATCACCGGCGTGCCCTTGGCCGAAGACGCACTCAAGGAGCTGGCGACAACGTTGAAGAAACGTTGCGGCACCGGCGGTGCGTTGAAAGACGGGATCATCGAGATTCAGGGCGACCATGTCGAGCTGCTTCTGGCCGAGTTGGTCAAGCACGGTTTCAAGGCGAAGAAGTCCGGCGGCTAGCAGCCTCTGTGAAACCCACCGGCGGCTTGATTCAGCTCCAGAGTTCCTGGGCCTGACGTCGTTTCCATGGTTTTCACAGAGCCTGTTCATGACCGGTTTCTAAACTCAACGCTGTCAGCGCGGTCTACCGCCCCGCTGACGAACCGTCATTTTCATTCTTTAGACTGCGCCGGCCTGAGATCAGGCGACGCACTATGACTTCTTTATAGGGGACTTCGATGTCCGTACGACGCACACGCAAAGACGATGGCAGCCAATGGACAGTTGCGGACAGCCGCAGTGTTTACGGGATTCGCCATTGGGGGGCCGGGTATTTCGCGATCAATGACGCCGGTCGCGTCGAAGTTCGTCCGAACGGCCCGAGCAGCTCGCCTATCGATCTGTTCGAACAAGTCGACCAGTTGCGCAAGAGTGGCTTGTCCCTGCCGCTGCTGGTGCGGTTCCCCGACATCCTGCAAGACCGCGTCCGTCAGCTGACCGGCGCTTTCGATGCGAACATCGAGCGTCTGGAATACCAGAGCAAATACACCGCGCTGTACCCGATCAAGGTCAACCAGCAGGAAGCGGTGATCGAGAACATCATCGCCACCCAGAACGTTTCCATCGGCCTGGAAGCCGGCTCCAAGCCTGAGCTGCTGGCGGTACTGGCACTGGCGCCGAAGGGCGGCACCATCGTCTGCAACGGTTACAAGGACCGCGAGTTCATCCGTCTGGCGCTGATGGGCCAGAAACTCGGCCACAACGTGTTCATCGTGATCGAGAAAGAATCCGAAGTCGGTCTGGTGATTGAAGAAGCCGCCTCGCTGAAGGTCAAGCCGCAGGTCGGCCTGCGCGTGCGTCTGTCGTCCCTGGCATCGTCGAAGTGGGCGGACACCGGTGGCGAGAAATCCAAGTTCGGTCTGTCGGCGGCGCAACTGCTGTCGGTGGTCGAGCGCTTCCGCGCGGCGGGTCTGGATCAGGGCATTCGTCTGCTGCACTTCCACATGGGTTCGCAGATCGCCAACCTCGCTGACTATCAGCACGGCTTCAAGGAAGCGATCCGTTACTACGGCGAGCTGCGCAACCTCGGTCTGCCGGTCGATCACATCGACGTCGGCGGCGGTCTGGGCGTCGACTACGACGGTACCCACTCGCGCAACGCCAGCTCGATCAACTACGACATGGACGACTACGCCGGTGTCGTGGTCGGCATGCTCAAGGAATTCTGCGACGCGCAGGCCCTGCCGCATCCGCACATCTTCTCCGAAAGTGGCCGCTCGCTGACCGCGCACCACGCCATGCTGGTGGTGCAGGTGACCGACGTCGAGAAGCACAACGACGACGTGCCGCAGATCGAGAACAAGGAAGCGCTGCCGGAAACCGTGCAGTGGCTGGTTGACCTGCTCGGCCCGACCGACATCGAAATGGTCACCGAAACCTACTGGCGCGCCACCCACTACATGAGCGACGTGGCCGCCCAGTATGCCGACGGCAAGCTGACCCTGGCCGAAAAAGCCCTGGCTGAGCAGTGCTACTTCGCCGTGTGCCGTCGCCTTCACAACTCGCTGAAGGCCCGTCAGCGTTCGCACCGTCAGGTGCTGGACGAACTCAACGACAAGCTGGCCGACAAGTACATCTGCAACTTCTCGGTATTCCAGAGCCTGCCGGACACCTGGGCAATCGATCAGGTGCTGCCGATCATCCCGCTGCACCGTCTCGACGAAGAGCCGCTGCGTCGTGCCGTTCTGCAAGACCTGACCTGCGACTCCGACGGCAAGATCAATCAGTACGTCGATGAGCAGAGCATCGAGACCAGCCTGCCGGTGCACGCACTGAACGAAGGTGAAGACTACCTGCTGGGCGTGTTCCTGGTCGGCGCCTATCAGGAAATCCTCGGCGACATGCACAACCTGTTCGGTGACACCGACTCGGTGAACATCTACCAGAACGCCGACGGCAGCGTGTACCACGCCGGTATTGAAACCCACGACACCATCGAAGACATGCTGCGTTACGTGCACCTGTCGCCGGAAGAGCTGATGACCCACTACCGCGACAAGTGCGCCAGTGCCCGCATCAGCGCCAGCGAGCGCACCCAGTTCCTCGATGCGTTGCGCCTGGGTCTGACCCGCTCCTCCTACCTGTCTTCCTGAGGCCAGGTTCCGCTTTCATCTGGTTGTCTGAAATTGTTCCGCTCACCGCGGACGTTTCAGACAACAGGTGAGACGCTTCTTTTTCTCTTCGCGAAACGGCTTGTTTCCAGGCGAGCAAAGTGACGTCGTCTGCTTTTCGCGTAGGTCATTTCCGAATTTGTAGTTCGGCCCTCTACTCGGCCATGGGTCTCGGCGAGAATCCCCGCCCGCCCCCCTGTAGAGAATCCCCCCATGTTCGATCCAGCCGACGAGCCGTCGTTTCGTCTCGATGTAGCGGGCCTGTCCGACTCGCTTGAAGTCCTGGCATTCACGGGTTGCGAAGCCATCAGCGAGCCTTTTGCGTTTGAGATCGACGTGCTGGTCGATGATCCCCACCAGGACCTTGCCGGCCTGATGTATCGTTCGGCGCGCCTGTTTTTCGGCCCTTCCGGCAATGGTGTGCACGGGCAGTTGCACAGTCTGGTCCAGCATGAACACGGGCACGGTGCCCGGTTGTGCCGGGCGCGGCTGGGGCCGCGGTTGAGTTGTCTGGGCCTGCGCTACAGTCAGCGCATCTTCAGCGACCGCTCGGTGCCGCAGATTCTTGATCAGGTACTCAGGGAACATGGCATCAGCGGCACCGGGCGCCGATTCGACCTGCAACACGCATATCCACCCCGGACATTCTGCACCCAGTACGGCGAATCGGATCTGCAACTGGTGCAGCGGTTGTGCGGGCAGGCACGCATTCACTATCACTTCGAACATGGGGTCAGGGGGCATTGCCTGGTGTTCGGGGATGATCCGGCTCGACTGCCACGTGCCGGGAACCTGCGATTCGATGGCGAGGATGGGGAGCCGTTCCCGACAATGAACCACTGGCAAGTGGGCGAATACGCCCGCATGCACGCAGAAGGCTCGCAGCGGACACGCACGGCGCAGGGGCACTCCGGTTCGCCAACCCTGCGCAGTGGTCACTGGGTGACGATTTCCGGCCAGCCCCTGGCAGATGCGAATGCGCACTGGCTGGTGAGCCGAATCGAGCATCGGGCCGATCAGTCCCTCGAGCCGCCGTACAGCAACCGGATTTTTGCCGCTGAGCAGTTGCCGATGCCCCGATCATCCGGGGAATACCGCGGGGCGCGCATGTGCAGCCCGCAACGTGCCTGGGTGGTCTCGGTCGATGAGGCGCAACCGGATGCCGTGCGGCCGGTGGCCGTTCAGTTCGACTGGCTCTACCAGGGGGAAGGGGCCCGCCCAAGCCACTGCTGGCTGCCGCTGGCTCCGGCATTGGCCGATACGCCGATGGCATCATTGAAGGACGGGGTGGAGGTGGTGGTGAGCTTTCTGGAAGGTGACCCTGAGCAGCCCGTTATCAGCGGCGTCTTGCAGGTTCCGGCACTCACCGAAGCCATCGAGGATGATGCACCGTCACCACTGCCCGAGCGTCTGGCGAGCGCGGGCCTGCCTCAATGGCTGAAAGCGTCCGAGCCGTTATTGTTGTTGTGCCTGATACCGGGCGGCGGCAGTTATCGCCATTGCGCGGCGTCACTGTGCAGCTGTCGATTGGTCGCCGGGCTCAAAACGAGCGACGGAAGATGAGCGTCGCGGCCCCCGGACAGCACGCTCAATGGTTGTTGCTGGACATCGCACAGGCGCCGCAGGCCGTGCAGACGTTACGCCGGGGATTTGCCGGTGTGCACAGCCTGAGGCTGTTTGACGGTACGGAGTTTCAGCCGGTCAGTGAACAAGGCCCTTGGCTGATCGATCTGCGTGACACTCCGGCGCTGTCAGCGCTCTGCCATGCCGATCCGCTGACCTGGCAAGGGTTGCTGCTGGGCAGCGAGGCCTCGGCACAGGTATTGCGCGAACACTTGCAGCGGATGCTGACCGTGTCCGTCGGCCTGAATCACCGGGCGCTGCTCAATTTCTACAATCGGCAGACTGCCAGTTACTTTTTCGATGCCTGCGACGCCCGACAATTGAGCTGCTGGCTCGGGCCGATCGGATGGCTGCGCTGGTTCGGCGGGACCTGGGCCGATCTGGCCGGCGGCAGCCAGGGCTGGCAGCAACTGCGCAATCCGGGGCTGGCCGTGGAGCCGCTGCGGATCGAGCAAAGTCTGACCCGCCGACAGCGCGAACGCCTGTACCGTTGCCTGCTGGATCAGCATGTCTGGCGCTGGAGTCAGGCGACAGGGAACGACTATCGGTTGATGTCTTCCTTTCAGGAGCAAGGCCTGGAACTGGGATTCAGCGAGCAGACGCTGCTGGACGATTGGTTGTGGCTGCGTTTGCAGCATCCGCGTGCCGAACTGACACCGCTGCCGCAAGGATTGTCCCCACGGGAGCGGCTCGAGCTGATGCGGCGGCGCTGGCTGAATGATCCGACGTGAGGTGCCGCTTCAGTGAGCGGCACCGTTGAACCAGCCATCGGTGCGCCGCAGCCACCACGCCAGTCCTCCGAGCGTCAGGCTGCGCAGTACCATGAACAGCAGGAATGAAATCCACAGACCGTGATTGCCCAGACCTTGCAGCGCCCAGGCGACCGGCAGCAGCAGGATCACGGTCGCCAGCATGCCGTTGCGCATTTCCCGGGCGCGGGTGGCACCGATGAACAGACCGTCGAGCAAGTAGCTCCAGACCGCGATCAATGGCAGGACGGCCAGGTAGGGCAGGTAGATGAACGCGGTGTCGCGCACGCTCTGGATGTCGGTCTGCATTTCGATGAACAAGTGGCCGGCCAACAGAAACAGTGCCGCAAAGCCCAGGCTCGCCAGCAACGACCAACCGCCGGCAACCACCAGCGAACGGCGCAGGGCCAGACGATCACGGGCGCCGATGGCGTGGCCGCACAAGGCTTCGACGGCATGGGCCAGACCGTCCAGCGCGTGGGCGGTCAGCAGCAGGCCGTTGAGCAACAGCGCGTTGGCCGCGACCGTGGCATCGCCCAGTCGAGCGCCCTGTACGGTGATCAGGAAAAACACCGATTGCAGGGCCAGGCTGCGAATGAAAATGTCGCGGTTGACCGCCAACAGCGGGCGCCAGCTCTGCCAGACTTTCAGGGCCGCCCAGGCGATGTGTCCGGGATAGGCGCGCAGTGCCTTGCGAGTCATCCACAGGCCGAGCAGGGCGCCGCTCCATTCGGCGATCACCGATGCCCGGGCCGAACCGACCACGCCCCAGTCCAGGCCGATCACGAACCACAGGTTGAGCACGATGTTGATCAGGTTGGTGCTCAGCAGAATCGCCAGCGGCGCCCGGGCGTTCTGGGTGCCGAGGAACCAGCCGACCAGCGCATAACTGGCCAGCGCCGCCGGCAGCCCGAACAGCCGGGTGTGAAAGAAGTCGCGAGTCAGTTGATCCAGTTCCGCCGACGGTTGCATGAGGTGCAGCGCTATCCCGCTCAGCGGTACGCCCAGGGTTCCGAGCAGCAGCGCCAGCCCCATCGCCAGCAACAGGCCCTGGAGCAGAATCTGCCGCAAGGCCGCACCGTCGCTGCGCCCGGCGGCCTGCGCAGCGAACCCGGTGGTGCCCATGCGCAGAAATCCCATGGCCCAGGCCAGAAAGGTGTAAAGGCTGGCGCCCACCGCCACCGCGCCCAGCTGATGGGCGTGGGGCAGGTGACCGATGACGGTGCTGTCGACCAGCGCCACCAGCGGCACGGAAATGTTGGAGAGGATCATGGGGGCGGCGAGGGCCCAGACCCGGCGATGGGTCGGGCGGTCGCGCCAGTCGGTGATCAGGTTGGACATGCGGGCTCCTTGGGGAGCGGCATTGTAGCGGGAGGTGTCAGTGAATGATCCAGCTCAGCAGCCACAGTCCCAGCAGCAACCAGATGATCCCGGCAATGATCGAGGCATTCATGAACGCGCGGATTGCCGACCACAACAGCATCAGGCCGACGATCAGCGCGATGATGCTGATGATCGACGTGTCCATGCCCAGCGCTTTCGACAGCCCGTCGACGAAGTTGCCGCCAGCGTTGCCCAGCAGATTGAACAGGCCACTGAGGCCGTCGACGATGAAGCGGATGATCGAGCCGAGCGCCTGGCCCAGCCATTCGAAAAAGCTTTCTACCTGCATGTCTGTTTCCTGATGAAAGAGCTGAGCCTTGGGCCGCAGCGGGTGCGGTCGAGTTCCCTGCAAGCATAGAGGGTTTTAACGGGCGACTGGCCCTTGCCTTCGCTCGGCATCCCCCCGAAGCTATACGCCTTCAGGAGAGCCCGATGAACCTTGTTGAACTGACCGAACGCCTGCACGCCATTCGCGACCGCAATGACTGGCGGCAATTTCACAGCCCGAAAAACCTGGCCATGGCCGCCAGCGTGGAAATGGCCGAACTGGTGGAAATCTTCCAGTGGCTGACCGAAGACCAGTCCCGCCAATTGCCAGCGGACAAGCTCGCCCACGCCGGGCAGGAAGTCGGCGACATCGTTCTCTATCTGTTGCTGCTGTGCAGCGAACTGGGGCTGGACATGAATGAGGTGGTGCGCAGCAAACTCGCCGACAGCGAACGGCGGTTCAGCTGATGAGCGACCGTCATTTCGATCAGTTGGCGACCCGTTTCGCCGAAAAAATCTACGGCGGTGCCAAAGGCGCGATCCGCCTCGCGGTGCTGCAGGCCGACCTCGCCGAAGCCCTGCCGGATCGTCCGCTGCGGGTGCTGGACATTGGTGGTGGCCTGGGCCACATGTCGCTGTGGCTGGCCGAGCGCGGGCACGAGGTGACCTTCACCGAGCCGGCCGAGCCGATGCTCGAAGGCGCACGCCAGCGCTTTGCCGAAGCCGGGCAAACTGCGACGTTCATTCAGGCGCCCTGGCAAGAACTGCTCGGCCAGCTCACCGAACCCTACGATCTGGTGCTGTGCCACGCGGTGCTGGAATGGCTGGCCGAACCCCACGCGATCCTGCCGGTGCTGCATCAGTTGACCAAGCCCGGGGGTTGGCTGTCGCTGGCGTTCTACAACCGTGATGCGCTGATTTACCGGAACCTGCTCAAAGGCCATTTCAAGAAAATGCGCAAGAACGACATGGCCGGTGAAAAGCAGAGCCTGACCCCGCAACAGCCGCTCGATCCACGGGAACTGGCAACGCAACTCGCCGGGTTGTGGCAGGTCGAAACCCAGAGCGGGGTGCGAGTTTTCCACGACTACATGCCGGTGGAATTCCAGGCCCGCGCCGAATTGGTTGATTTGCTCGAGATGGAGCTCGCCCACCGTCGTCACCCAAGCTTCGCCGGGCTTGGGCGCTACTTGCACTGGATCTGCCGGCCGATCTGATCGGAGCGAGATATGAAAGGTCATTCAGGGTTACTCCTGATCTGTCTGGGGATGGCCGCCTGCCAAGGCAGCAACCCTTACGTGGCGCAGTCGCGACCGTTGCCGCCGGCGCCACCGCAAGCGGCGACCACCTTCGACCGCAGCGCTTATCCCGCGCCCCCTCGTGACTACGGACGCTATCGCAGCTGGGCGTGGCTCAACGGTCAGCTGCCGCCGGGCACGGCCTGGGCGGACTCGGCGCAAGTGGCCGAAGCCGTGAGCAGCGCGCTGGACCAGCGCGGCTTGCGCCCGCTGCATGACAATCGACCGGCCGATCTGTTGGTCAGTGCCAACCTGAGTCTGGAAACCCGCCTGCGTCAGGTGCAGGACGATTACGGTTACTACGGCGGCTATGGTGGTTATGACCGTTACGGCCGCGGTTACGGGATGTACAACACGGTGCCGATCGTTCGTACTTATCAGGAACAGGTCGTGGTGGTGCGGGTCGATCTGTTCGACGCCGGCAGTGGTCAGCCGGTCTGGAGCGCCAGCGCCGAAACCGGCACCCAGGGCAAGCAAAGTGATCGCACCGATGCGATTCGCGAGGCTGTCGAAAAGGCCATGTCGGCGTATCCTCCCAGTTAGCTTCCTGCCAATGAGAAGCTCCCTCAGGTTCATGTCTTCCACCGGAGAAAAACCATGTTCCGCCGTCTCGCTTTACTGGTCGTGGCCGCACTGCTCAGTGCCTGCGCCGCCAACCAGGTCAATCATGACTTCGACGCCAGCCGCGACTTTGCCGCGTACCGCAGCTGGAGCTGGAAAGACCCCGCCCTGCAATACCGCCCAGACGATCCACGGATCAAGAGCGACCTGACCGAACAACGCATCCGTCAGGCCGTCGCCGACCAACTGGATCAGCGCGGCCTGCGCCCGGCCGCCTCGGGCGCCCGAGGGGATCTGAATGTGCAGACTTACCTGATCGTCGAGGACCGGCAGCAACAGGTGACCACCAATTACGGCGGTGGTTGGGGTGGCCCGTGGAACGGTTACTGGGGCGCACCGATGTACAACGAAACCCGCAACATCACCTACAAGGTGGCGACCATCCAGGTCGATCTGCTCGACGGCAAGGACGGCAAACTGGTGTGGCGCGGCAGCGACGAGCAAATGCTCAGCCGCACGCCGAACCCGGCGGATCGCAGCAATGCCATCCGCGAGACCGTGGCGCGGATCCTGTCCAACTATCCACCGCGTTGAGTTTGCTTGAAAAAAGACGGGAGCCCATGGCTCTCGTTTTTTATGGGCGGATGAAACTGGCGTCTTGCCAGCAGTGTTGCCTGCGTGTGTCTACACTCATACCCATCCATGGAGGTTGCGCCCGGCCGTGCGCCGGCAAAGGAGTGCGCCATGTCCTGTCATTCGCCGCTCATCGATCCTGCCCGACAACGCGGGGCTATCGGCCTGATGGCGGCGCTGACCCTGGGCATGGCGCTGGTGTTCATTCTGGTGGTGGTCGACAGCGGCCGCTTGTACCTCGAGCGTCGTCATCTGCAACAGATCGCCGACGTCGCCGCCCTCGAAGCCGCGACCCGTGGCGGCAATTGCGGCGCCGGGGCCACGGCCAACGCCTATGCGCAGGCCAGCGTCGTGCGCAACGGTTTCCCGATTCCCAGCGCCGGTCGCGCCCTGGCTGTCGCCTGTGGCACGCTGAACCTGGACGCCAGCAATCTGCGCGTGTTTGCCGTCAACGCCGCCAGCACGGATGCGATCCGCGTTGTCGTCAGCCATACCGTGCCTCAGAGCTTTGCCGGTGCCATCGGCGGACTGTTCGGCGGCGCGGGGCGCAATGCAACCATCAACCTCAGCGCCACGGCGGTCGCGGCGTTGCCGCCACCATTGGCTTCACTGACCATCCGCAGCACTACATTGAGTGTCGATACGGGCAGGTCAGCCGTGCTCAATGCGCTATTCGGCGGATTGCTGGGTGGCAACCTCACGCTCAGCGCCGCGAGCTGGAATGGTCTGGTCAACACCAACATCAACCTGCTCGGCTATCTGGACCGGTTGAAGGTCGATATCGGTCTCAGTGCCGGCGGCTACGAGCAGGTGCTCGGCAACACCATCGCGGTCAGTCAGCTCGTCCAGACCGCGATCAACGTCCTCGATCCCAACGGCACCCTGAGTGCCACAGCGACCATCCTCGGTTTGCAGGCCATCAAGACCGCTGCCGGGGCGACGCAAGTGGTGCTGGGCAATCTGCTGAAGGTTCAGGCCGGCACTCAGGCCACGGCGCTGGCGGTGGACTTGCGGGCATTCGATCTGATTCAGGGTTTCGTGCAACTGGCCAACAAGCAGAACGGCCTGGTGGCCAACCAGACGATCGACCTCGGCGTTGCGCAAGTCATCGCTCGGGTACAGGTGCTGGACCCCCCGCAATTGTCGGCCATCGGCAACCCTCGGCTGGCGGCCGCCAACCCTCTGGGGCCGAACCGGATTTACGTGAAGACGGCGCAGGTGCGAACGCTGTTGTCGGTCAATCTGCCGTTGCTGGATACGATCCTGTCGCTGGTCAACGGCGTGGCCGATCTCGCCGGCCCGTTGACCAATACGTTGAATGCCTTGCTCAGCCTGAACCTGGTGGGCGTGATCGATTCGCTGACGTGCGCACTCGGTGCGCCCTGCCAGACGCCGTCGATCGAAGTGCTGCCCGGGCCGATTCGTCTCGACGTGGCGCTGGATGTGGCGGCGGCCAGCAGTTACGTCACCGCGTTCAGTTGCTTGACGCCGACCAGCAAGACCCTGACCACCAACACCACTACGGCAGTCGCCAACCTGAAAATCGGCCAGATCGACGCGGCGGCCGTCTTCGGCAGCAATATCGCGCCACCAACCGTCGTGGTGCAGCCTTTGCGGGTAGTCGATATCGGCGTAAAGACCTGCCGGCGTTTTCTGGTGCTGCCGGTCAGTTGTGACCCACGTATTCCATCTGTCGGCGGTGGCCTCAGGATCTCGGCCGATACCACCATCGGGCAGAACCCCAATATGCCTCATGTCTATTCCGCTCCGCCGGCCACGACGTTGCCGGAGATCAACCTGCCGCCGTTCTATTACAGCTTCACCACTTCCAATATCGTCAGCAGCCTGGGCAATACCCTGGGCAACATCACACTCGACATGTACGGTCCGACCGGCAGTGTGGTCGGCGGGCTGGGGGCCATCTTGAATTCGGTGAAAGTGTTGCTGGTCGACGCCATCAACACTGTGTTCAGCCCCTTGCTCGACACTCTGATCAATACTTTGTTGATGGCCCTGGGAATCAACCTCAACCAGGTCGACGTCGGCGCCAACCTCAGCTGTCAGTCGGGGCGGGCGACACTGGTGATCTGATCGTCCAAAGCGATCGGCAATTCGATGCAGAACCGGGCACCGTCGTCGCCGTTGCGCACGCTCAGGCGTCCGCCCATGTTCTCGACGATGCCGTAACTCACCGACAAGCCCAGCCCGGTGCCGACGCCCACCGGTTTGGTGGTGAAGAACGGTTCGAAAATCCGCTCCAGCAAACGCGGCTCGATGCCGCCGCCATTGTCCTCGACCCACAGCCGCACCACGTGTTCGTCATGTTCGGCACGCACACCGATCCACGGCTGGAAGTCGCGATTGGATTCGCGCTTGCTCAGCAGCGCATCCCGGGCGTTGACCATCAGGTTGATCAGCACCTGTTCCAGCTGATCGACGTAACCGCGCACCTGCACCTGAAAGTTCGCCTCGCCGATCCGCAATTCGACCCCTTTGCCGCGCAGGCCTTCGGACAGCAGCGACAGGGTGCCTTCGATGGCGTCGAGCGGGTTGAACGGGTGCTGTTCGATTTCCGAGCGCCGGCCGAACACCCGCATGTGATCGACCACCCGCGCCGCCCGCTGGACCTGGGCGTCGATGCGGTTGAGTTTGTCGGTCAGGTAGTCGATTTGCACATCACCATTACTCAGACGTTTGAGCACGTTGACGATGGCCATGCGCATCACGTTCAGCGGCTGGTTGATCTCGTGGGCAAGCCCCGTGGCCATCTCGCCGAGGGTGGCCATTTTTGCGCTTTGGGTCAGTTGTTGCTGCGAACGCCGGACCTCGGTGTTGTCGCGGCCCACCGCTTGTACCTCAAGCAAACGGCCATGTTCATCGAACACCCCGCGATCCGACCAGATCCACCACGCATGCTCGCGGCCCGGCAGGCGCAGGTTGATTTCGGCGCTGCTGACTGGCGCGTCCGGGGTCAGTTGTGCCAGGCGCTCGACGAAGGCCTCGCGTTGTTCGTTGGACATCCAGCTGCCCAGATTCACCCCCGGCAGTTGCTCCGGAGCACATTCCAGATACATCGCCAGAGGCCGGTTGCCGAAGGTCAGGGTCAGGTCCGGGCGATAGCGGCAGATCATCGCCGGCGAATCTTCGACGAGGATCCGGTAGCGTTCTTCGCTGGTCTTGATCCGCTCGGCGGCGAGGGTCGCGTCGGTGACGTCCAGCCACAGGCCGACGGCTTCCACCGGCAGGCCGAGGTCGTCGCGCAACAGTTTGGCTTCGTCGAGCAGCCAGTGGACGTTGCCCTGAGTGTCGAGCATCCGGTAGCGCGTGCTCACCGAACCTTCGCGCAGCAACTGCCGGGTTCGTTCGAAATACGCCGCGCGATCTTCGGGATGTACATGATTCACCAGCGCGCCGTCGGCGCAGTCGGCAAGGCTCCAGCCCAGCAGTGGTTGCAGGCTGGCGCTGAAAAACGTCGGCTGCAACGCGCCTTCGACATAGCGCTGCACGTAGATCACCGCCGGCGCACTGGCGATCAGGTTGTCCAGTCGCGCATGGGCAGCGGCGGCCTGTTGTTGCTGATTCTTGATGTCGCTGATGTCGAGCATGAAGCCCACAAGACGCCGCTCGGCGCCGATGCCCAGCGACTGGCCCTGCAAGCGGAACCACTGCGGTTGCGCCTGATCATCGGGTTGCAGGCGCACGCACAGCTCCAGTGGCTGACCTTCGTCCTGCAAGGCTTGCAGGCGGCTGCGCAGTTCTTCGCGGTCGGCCGGGTGCACCCGGGCGAACCAGTCCTGGATCGGCAGGCGCCCGGCGCTCAGCCCGAGGCTGACGGCCAGCGCGTCGGCCAGCAGCACTTGGGCGCTGTCGCTGAACATTTCCCACCAACCGGTGCCGAGCAGGCTTTGCAGGATTTCCAGGCGTTCGAGCTGCAAGTGGTGACGATGTTCACGCAGCCGTTCCAGCAGCGGCGCGGCCACAGCGGCGGCCAGTTGCAGCCAGTCGTGATCGTTCAAGTCGGCGGTGTGCGGCTGCGTGCTGAAGCAGCCAAAGAGCAACCACGCCGCCACGCCATGGGCATCGCGATAGGGCACGGCAAACCCTTCGGCGGGGCCGAACACACTGCTCAGACGTGGATGCTCGGCCGGCAGCACACGTTGCGGCGCGGCGCCGTTGAGGCTGTCGAGGCCGGTGCCCAGGCGCTGCGCGGTGTCCCACAACTGCGGTGCATCAGGCGCGCTGTAATGTTGATGGATCTGCCAGCCCTCGGTCTCTTCATCCAGCAGCGCCACGGCCAGGCAAGGCACCTGAAAACGCTGGCTCAGACATTGCAGCTGTTCGCCCAGCACTTGTGGCAGACGCGCCAGGCCACAGAGCCGCAAGTGGTCGCGGATCTGTGCGGCGAGCCACTGGCATTGCTCGCGGCTGTGCGCCTGGCGTCTTTCGCTCAACAGATCACCGATGTCCAGCAGTTGCAGAACCCAGCCATCCCCCAGCGGTTGTACCCAGCCACGCAAGTGCAGCGGTGGGCCGGCGAGGCTGAAAAAATCCAGATCGAGCAATTGCCCTTGCCAATCGGCGGGCAGGCCCTCGACAGCAAGCGCGCTGTGCGGCAGCAGGTAATCGAGCAGATGCGGCGTGCGGGTGGTGGACAGTTGTTGCGCCAGCAGATGGCGCAGCGGCCCGGTCAGGTGAGTGACCTGAGCCTCGCCATCCAGATGCAGTTGCAAGCCGACGCCGGGCACCACGGGGCTGTCCACGACGGCTGACAATGTGGGCGTTTGACGATTGAGCAGACGGTCGAACAGCTTGTCACCGGAACTCAAAATTGCAGGCTCGAACTGGCGGTCAGGTTGGCAGGCAGATTGGGCACCGCGCCGATACCGGGCAGGACCAGAAACGGTAACGCCTGATTGAGCTTGTTGGTCGGGTAGTTGATGGTCACGGTCAGCAGGCCTCCCACGTAGGTGACCGTGGCGTCGGTGGCCGCGTTGAAGTTCAGTGCTGACGGTAGCCACGCCAGGCGTCGGGTCAGTTCGGCGCGAGCGACGTTCTGGATCGCGGTGGCGTAGTTGGCGGTTGCCGGATCCAGCGCCACGCCACGCCGCACGGCTTCGGACGTTGATTGGGTGAACGTCTGCATCAACAACATTGGCAAGCTGTAACTCACGATCCCGTAAAACACTGCGAAGAAGATGACGAACACCAAGGCGAATTCAATGGCGGCGGCGCCTTTTTGCTTGTGGGGGAGGCCGGTTTTCATGAGCGCGTCTACCCTGACAGTCACTACGTAATATCAGCATAGAATCATTCAGCCAAAACGGACGATATTTACCGGATGCACAGCGTTGTCCTACTGATCTGGCTGACACTCTGCGCAGCCCAGGATGCCCGTGAACGCCACATCGGCAATGCCCTGACCCTGGGTGTCGGCGCGCTGGCGCTGGTCTGGCTGCTGGGCACCGGCACCACCTGGATCGGGGCCGACGCCGCGCAGGGGGGCTGGGCAGTGTTGTTGGCGCTGGTGCTTACGTTGCCCGGTTATGCGTTGGGCCGAATGGGCGGCGGTGATGTGAAACTAATGACAGCTCTGGCCCTTGCGACAGACGGTCAGCACCTGCTCGGTGCGTTTATCGGCGCCGGCCTGTGCAGCGCGATCTGGATCCTCCTGGTGCCAAAAGTCTGGCTGCATGCAAGTCAAGGGGTTAGGGAACGTCTTCGATATTTCGGTCCTGAAATGTCAAAAAAGCTGCCATTTGCGCCTTTCGTGCTGGCTGGAACGATCCTGACTTTCTATTGGATCCATTAGTCGCCAGTTGCCACTACTGCTATGTACATAGTCGGAAAGTGCGTCTACTTTCAGATGAGCAGTTATACAGCTACAGGCTGGCGGTACAGGAATGGTCAGCTTTGGCCCGGGCATGGAGTGGCACGTGAACAAGCTTACGTCGGCGGTGAAGGTTCTTGTGGTCGATGATCAGGCGCTGATCGTTGAAGAGCTTTGCGAGTTTCTCGAGAGCAGCGGTTATCGCTGCGTTCCCTGTGGGTCCAGCCAGGAGGCGATCGCGCGTTTCAGTGAAGATCCGGCGATCGGCCTGGTGCTGTGCGACCTGCACATGCCGGACATGGACGGCATCGAACTGGTGCAGGCGTTGCAGCGGTTGTCCGGTAAAACCCGTGCTTTCGAAGCGATCATGCTCACCGGCCGCGCCGACAAGCAGGATGTGATCAAGGCCTTGCGCGCGGGGATTGCCGATTACTACCAGAAACCGGTGGATCTGGATGAGTTGCTCGACGGTTTGCGGCGCCAGGAGGCGGTGTTGCAGGAGCGGCAAAAGACTCTGCATCTGGGGCATTTGAATCAGAAGCTGCAGGACCTCTCTTCGTCGATCGATGATTTGTATCAGGACCTGGACAAGGTCCGGCGCGGGCCTGCGCCGGCGGCCCAGTCGTTGTCTGAGGGGGACAGCGTGGAGATGCCGGCGATTTTCGAGCAGTTGTCGCCGCGACAGCTTGATGTGGCCCGGCTGGTGGGCAAGGGGCAGACCAATTATCAGATTGCCTGTGAGTTGGGGATTACCGAGAACACGGTGAAGTTGTATGTGTCGCAGGTTTTGCGGTTGACGCATATGCATAATCGGACGCAGTTGGCTCTGGCCCTTGCGCCCGGCAGTTCTTCCTCGGTTCGGCGGGGGGTTACGGCACATTGACCTTGGCGGCCTTTGGGCCGGCCAGGTTCTTGGGGTTTTGGGTGAATATCCGTTTCTGCGGGTGTGGCTGCTTATGGTTCCGCCCTTACGGCGGCTCACTTTTTCAAACGCCAAAAAGTAAGCAAAAGGCTTGGCCCCTGCGTTCGGCACCTCGCTTTGGCTCGGTGTTCCTTCGTTCCGGGATTCATCCGGGGGCATCGCCTACGGTTTGCTTCGCTGCACCTCCTCTCGATGCATGCGGCTTCGCCGCACGGTCGCTGCGCTCCCACCCCCGGATAAATCCCTCCACTCAGCCTTCCGATGGGGCCGGCACGTCAAAAGCTTTACTCGAGCTAACGCTCATCGTGTTGAGTGGTGGAAGCCAGAGCCAGAGCCAGAGCCAGAGCCAGAGCCAGAGCCAAAGCCAAAGCCAAAGCCGAGCCAAGTCAAGCTGAGGTGAGGTGAGGTGAGGTGAGGTGAACCAAAGCAGGGGAAGTTGTGTGTTTTTAGCCTGAGTTCACCTCGATATCTCACGTCGGCGTACCTCTCCCAAACACCTCGGTCAGTCCCCTCTCCCTCCGGAAGAGGGCTAGGGTGAGGGCAGCATCCTGACTGACACACCACAAACCTTTCTCCCGCAGAGATTTCATAAGCTTTTGTTTGATCGTTCCCACGCTCTGCGTGGGAATGCAGCCCGAGATGCTCTGCGTCCCAATCGAGCTGCCAGCGACGATGGCATTCGCTGGCAAGTCGGTTCCCCGTTTACCCCCCCGACCCACTATCCACAGTCCCCCCCTGCTTCTGATCAAAGAATTCCGGAATCTCGTGTGTGTAGCTCTTCAACCAGCGTTGCATGCTCAGTTCGCGTTCGGTGGGGGTGCTGGTCTGGGGTTTGGTGGAGGCGGCTTTGTTGCGGCTTTGCAGAAGCAGCCAGCCTTCGGTTTCCTGTTGTTGCGCCGAGGCGGGGCCGGGGTCGATGGCGTGGGTGGTCAGGGGCAGGGTGAGGAGGGTGAGGCAGAGCGCGGTGGCTTTCATGGCGGGGCTCCTTATTTGAGCATCGCGGTGGCAGCTGCGGTGACGGGGCTTGGGGTCTTGAGTTTCTGGGCGCGGGCCTGGGCTTCGCTGAATTGTTCGGGGCTCAGGTTCAGGCGGCTGACCAGTTCGGCGGCGCGGGTCCAGTCGTCCTGGTAGAGCAGCAGCGTCACCAGGTTCAGCGCGGCCAGCGAGTCGCTCTGCTTGAGTTCCATGGCGGTGAGAAATTCGAAGCGGGCGTCTTCGATGCGCAGTTGGTTGAGGTACACCACGCCCAGGTCGTTACGGATTTTTTCGTCGGTGGGGGCCAGGCGGGCGGCGCGTTGAAGGTGGGCCTGGGCCTGGCCGTAGTCGGCGCGGGCGGCGGCGAGTTGGCCGAGGCCGTGTTCGGCTTCGGCGGCCAGGCAGCTGCCGAGCAGGCCGCGATACAACGGTTCGGCTTCGCTGCGCCCCAGCAGGCGATAGACCTTGGCCTTGCGCAGGCGGACGTCGGCGAGGTTGTCCGGCAGGCTTTGCAGGTTGGCGAGGCTTGCGTGCAGTTTGCCGTCCCTGGCCATGTCGTCGGCGAGGGTCATCGACAGTTGTTGCTCCTGGCTCAACGGGCCGCAACCGGCGTTCGGATTCAGGGCGTTCCAGGGCGCCTGGCCGTTGCTGGCGCAGCCGCCGAGCAGCAGCAGGGTCAAGCTTGCAATCATTGCTTTCATGGCGATTCCTTTATGAACCCAGTGCCCGCGCCAGGGCACTGAAGCCCGGGCCGGCGAGGACGATCAACAGCGCCGGGAAGAGAAACATCATCATCACGACGGACATTTTGGCGGACATTTTCGAGATGTATTCCTGCAGCCTTGTCAGGCGCCGGTCATCGAGCAGTTGCTTGAGCGCCAGCAGCGATTTCATCGCGCCACCGCCCTGTTGCAGCAATTGTTGAAGGATCACGCAGGTGTCGGTGAATTCGTCCACCGCCAGCAGGCGCGCGGCCTTGTTCAGTTCCTCGCCCAGTTCCAGGCCTGAGTCGACCCGGGCCAGCACCAGGCGCAATTCCTGGGTCAGCACCGGCAGCAGCGTCTGGCCTTCGTGGCTGAGCACGCGCAACGCCTGCTCGACGGCCATACCGGCTTCGAACAGGATGCGCAGCAGCGGGATGAAGGTGGCGATTTCCGTGGCCAGTTGTTTTTGTCGACGGTCAGCGGCCATCGCCAGCAGGCGTTTGGGCAGCAGGTAGCCGATGCCGAGGGCGAACAGCGGGGCGATCCATTGGCGCTCGATGTGGGAAAACAGCACCCCTTGCAGCAACACCGTGATGGTCAGCAACAGCAGCGGCGAGCCGATCTGGCAGGCTGCGAACAGCGAGCGTTGGCGGGCGCTGCGCCAGCCGAGGCGGTTGAGCAGGGTCTGGGTTTCGTTGTCGAGTTTGACCGCGCGCTGGCCGAGGGCACTGCCGCCGAGCACTTGCAGCAGGTTGCCGAAACGATTGTCGCGCAGCAGCGCACCTTCCAGCCGCCGCGTGACCTGGCGCGCGCGACGGCGTCGGTCGAGGAGGCCGCTGATCAGCAACAGCGCGGCGCTCAGCATCAACAGGGCGCTGATCATCAGGGGCATGGTCATAGGCTGCGCAACATCCGCCAGAGCAACAGGCTGCCGATCACCTGCAAGGCGAAGGCGCTGGCGAGCATCATCTGGCCTGAATGGTCGTTCCACATGGCGATCAGGTATTTGGGATTGGATAACAGAAAGTATCCGGCCAGCCCCACCGGCAGCAGACCGAGTACCCAGGCAGTGATGCGGGTTTCGCCGGTCATGGCGCGCAACTGGCGGGACGCCTGGTCGCGTTCGCGGATCATCCGGATCAGGTTTTCCAGCAGTTCACTGGCGTTTCCGCCGTAGCGGTGATTGACCTTGAGGCCGACGGCGAACAGGCGCAACTCGTCCTTTTCATACAGCTCGGCCACATCGCCCACCGCCTCCGGCAGGCTCACCCCCAACTGCACGTTGCGCTGCACCCGGCCCATGGCGTTTTTCAGCGGGTCTTCGCTGGCGTCGATCGCGCCCAGTACCGCGTCGGCGAGGGTACGTCCGGACTTCAGGCTGCGCACCGTGTGATCGAGCAATTGCGGCAGTTGTTCGATCATCCGTCGCAGGCGCCGCTGATAGCGCCAACTGACGTAAACACGCAACGCCAGCGGTGGCAGTACGAGCAACAGCAGCAAGCCGATCCAGCCGCCGATTGCCAGGCCGATCACGCTGCCGAAGGCCCACAACAGTAACCATAATTCGAGGCGATCCGGGCGACCGAGACCCGCCCGCAAGAAGGCTCGCTCCAGTCCGGCCCAGCGCGGTTTCTCCGCCAGCAACTGCGGTTGTCCCTGATTCAACCGGTCCAGCACCCGTTCGGTGCCGCCCTGGCGCCAGCCGTTGTAGAACAGGCGTAGCGACAGTCCGAGCAGTGCCAGACAGATCACGATCAGCAACAGCGGTTTGAGCATGCCGTGATCCTCACTGTGACAGCGCCGGTTCGCGGCGCAATTTGTCACCGGCCGGGTTGACCGCTTCGCGCAGAAAGCCGAAACCGGTGCGGCGGTCGAGACGGAACAGGGTATTGGTGACGTAAACGTCGTCGCGTACCCCGACCACTTCCACCACTTCGCTGACGCAGCGGCGGCCGTCGGGCATGCGTGTCAGCTGGATGATCACGTCAAGCGCGGCGCAGATCATCTGGCGCAGGGTGCGTTCGGCGATGGTGCGGCCAGTCAGGCCTACCAGAGTTTCCAGGCGCAGCAGCGCGTCCTGCGCATTGTTGGCGTGGACGGTGCTCATCGAGCCGTCGTGGCCGGTGTTCATTGCGGTCAGCACATCGACCACTTCGACCCCGCGAATCTCTCCGAGGATGATCCGGTCAGGCCGCATCCGCAGGGCGTTGCGGATCAGGTCGCTGGCCTTCACTTCGCCGTGACCCTCGGCATTCGGCGGCCGGGTTTCCAGGCGCACCACGTGAGGATGGCCGAGTTGCAGTTCGGCAACGTCTTCGATGGTCACCAGCCGCTCGTGGGGGTTGATCAACTGGCTGAGAATGTTCAGCAGGGTGGTCTTGCCGGTGCCGGTGCCGCCGCTGATGAGGATGTTGCAGCGCTTGCCGACGGCCTCGGCGATGAAGTCGAAAATCGCCTGGTCGATGGTCTGCATCGCCATCAGGTCGGTGCTTTTGAGCATGTCCTTGCGAAATTTTCGGATCGACAGGCACGGGCCGTCGAGGGCGATCGGCGGGATGATCGCGTTGACCCGGCTGCCATCGGGCAGGCGCGCATCGACCATCGGCGACGACTCGTCGAGGCGCCGGCCGAGCGGGGCGAGGATGCGCTGCATCACCCGTTCGACGTGGTGCGCGTCGATGAAGCGCAGGTCGCTCAGGTGCAGCACACCCTCTCGTTCGATGAACACCCGGTGCGGGCCGTTGACCAGAATCTCGGTCACGGCGCTGTCGCGCAGCAGCACTTCCAGCGGGCCGAAACCGGTCAGCTCGTCGACGATTTCTTCGGCCAGACGCTCCATTTCATAGCGGGAAATCGCCAGGTGCAGGCGGGCGATGTATTCGGCGACCTTGTCGATGACGAACTGCGACAGCACTTGCCGCGAGCCTTCCAGCAGGTTTTTTCCCGACTCTTCGATGGCGTCGATGATGTAGCGGTGCAGCACCAGTTTCAGGCCGTCGTGATCGGTGTTGCCGGTGGCGTTGCGCTGCGGCCCGCCGAACAATTGCTCGCTGCTCATGAGCTGCCTCGCAAGCGGTCGAACCAGGTGATTTTGGGTTTGGCCAGGCCTTCGGAGCGCTTGGCCAGTTGTTCGCCGAGGGTGCGCAGACTCTGGCTGATGGCTTCGCGCGGGGCCAGTTCGAACAGGGTCACGCCCTGGTTTTTGGCGTTGAGGCGCAGTTCCGGGCTGTAGGCGAGCACCGCGATGACTTCCAGGCCGAAGGTTCGGCCGAGGGTGTCGGAGTCCGGCGCGACATTGCGCAGGTAGCGATCCACCAGCAGCCGGCCGTGGTCGAGCTTCATGCCTTTTTCGCGCCACAGATTGAGCACCGCAAGGTTGCGTCGGCAGTCGAGAACGTTCTGGTCGGTGTACCACAACAGCTTGTCGCAATGGCTGACGAAGGTGCGCAGCGCTTCGCTGTCGGGCTGGCCGGTGAGGTTCACCACGATGTGCTGGAAGTGCTGGCGCAGGGCGCTGAGCAACATGTACAGCTCGGCGGTGCTGGTGCGTTCCAGCGGTTCGTCGCCGGGGGCGTAGGCGAGAATGCGCAACCCGGCCTCGGCGCTGGTGAAGGCACTGTCAATCAGGGTCGCGTCGAGGCGGCGCAGATGACGCAAGGCGTCGCCGAAATGAAACGAACTCTCCAGCCCCAGCAGGGCGAGGCTGTCACCGCGCGGCAAGCCGAGGTCGAGCAGCAAGGTCTGCTGGCCGCTCTTCTGCACCACCAGCGCCATGTGATTGGCCAGCAGTGCACCGTCGGCGTTGCTCTGGATGCCGTACAGAACGGTCAAGCCGCCGAGCTGGGCGTTCGGCGTCACCGCCGGCAAGCGTTTGCTCAGGCGTCGAACCAGTCCGGCGACTTCGCTGGAGCGCGAACCATAGGCCACGAAATCCCGGGCGCCGGCGCGCATCGCATTGAGTACCAACTGATTGTCCATGCCGTCACCGAGGGCGACGATCGCCAGCATCGGCTTGGCTTCGAGCACGCCTTCGATCAACGCACTCTGGGCCATCAGGTGTTCACGGTCGAGACCGACGAACACCAGGCTGGCGAAGGTCACGTCGACCAGCGCCAGCAGTTCGTCGAGGCTGCCGCCCCCGGCGCTGACCACCTGCCCCAAGGGCGCCAGCGCACCTTGCAGCCACTCAAGATCAGTGGTGTTGCGGGTGATGGCGAGGAACGTCTGGCTCAGGCTCTGGCTCATTGCGATAACCCGCTGCGTTTATCGAAGTTGCCGTTTTCCAGGAAGTACAGGCGATACCAGTTCGGGTCGTAGTTGCGCAGTTTCTCGCCGGGCAACGACGGCAATGGCGCGTTGACGGCCAGCGGTTGCACCAGGTGCGGGGTGACGATCATCAGCAGTTCGCGTTCTTCGCGGTTGATCGACGAGTTGCGGAAAAACGCCCCGAGCACCGGGATGTCGCCCAACCCCGGAAACTTGTTCACCTCGGAGGCGTTGCGAGTGCTGATCAAACCGCTGATGACGAAGCTTTCGCCGTCGGCCAGGGAAATGCTGGTGTCGGTGCGGCGGATGGTGAACGCCGGCACGGTGGTGCCGCCGATGGTCACGCCGTTGTTGTAGTCCAATTCACTGACCTCCGGGGCGACCTTGAGGGCGATGCGGTCGTTGCTGACCACGGTCGGGGTCAGGGTCAGGCGGATACCGAACTCCTTGTACTCGATGGAATAGCTGTTGCTGTTGGCGCTGGGCACCGGGATCGGCACCTCGCCACCGGCGAGGAAACTTGCACTCTGACCGCTCAGCGCAACCAGGCTCGGCCGCGCCAGGGTGTAGGCAAAACCGCTGCCTTCCAGTGCGTTGACGATGCCGAGGAATTTGCTGCTGCCACCGCCCCAGACGATGTTGAACATGTCGTTGGCCAGCGGGATGCTCGGCGAGGCGATGCGTGGATCGATGTTGAACAGCGGCACCACGCCTGGCGTGACGCCAGTGTTCGGCACGGTGCCCGGCGCGCCGAACAGAAAGTTGTTGGAGCCCTTGCCGTAGATCGACGTACCGGCTTCCTTGAGTTTGGTGCGGCTGACTTCGACGAAGCGGATGTCGGTCTGCACCTGCGAGGGCAGGTTCGGTTCGCTGCTGGAGGGCAGCGCCGCTGCGGTCATCGCCGCACTGGCCTTGCCCTGCACGAACACCATGCTCTGACGCGGCGTGCTGGCGCAGGCGGTCCAGATCATCAGCGTGGTGGCGCCGGGGCCGACGCCGGTGAGCAACACGCCCTGATCGCCGGTCACGCGCACATCGGCGATCTTCGGATCGCCCACCGCCACCCGAGTGATCGCCACCGGCGATTGCACGGCCTGTTGCAGGCCTTCGCCGATTTCCAGCACGGCCGGCAACGGCGCAAGCGCAGCGCAATTGCCGGTGGCGGCGGCCGCGCTGCCGATCGAAGCCACGCTCAGCAAGGTAAACCGCAGCCAGTGGAACAGGGGCGTAATGCGTTTGCGCATGGAGGTGCGTCCTTGCTCGATTCAGGGGGTCGGTTCGGTGGATTCGGTGCCGCGAATCACTTCCACGGCCGGTTTTCCGGGGACGGTCTGACTGGAGACCGCCAAGGGTTTGGGTGGCGGCGTCAACGACAGTTGGCTGAACTCGATCAACTCGCGCCGAGGGCTGTCGAGGCCGGCGGCGACGTTGTTGTCGCCGGCCCAGTAGCGGGCCAGTTGCTGCTCGTCGGCGCTGCGTACGGCCAGCCGCAATACGCCGGCGCTGGAGGCCAGCATCAGGCGGTTGAGCAACGGTTCAGGCACCGCGAGCACCACGCTGCGGGCGGCGGCGCGCAGTTGTTCCTGTTTGAGTTTTTCTTCTGCGCTGTGGGCGGGACTTGCAGGCTGGCCGCTGTTGGTCAGGCCCATCTGATTGCCGACGCCCAGCACCCGCACGGCAGGCACCACCAGTTGGGCGGTCGGCTGCGGGTTGTTTTCATCCTTGCGCAAAAACAGCAGCACATCGACGTAATCCCCCGGCGCCAGTTGGCCGCCGGCGTTGATGACTTCATCCACCGCCACTGCGAGTGCGCGTTCGCCAGGACGAATCATCCGCGCCAGCGGGCTGCCGGCCTCAAAGCTTTCCTCGGTCAGCCAGGTGCCGGCGGACAGGGCGCGCCATGGCGTGCGGCCGATCACCTGATCGACGCTCGCGAGGCTGCCGGCGGGGGCGGTGCGCAGTTTTTCCACGGCGACGTCGGCGGCGGTGAGGGTCACGAACGGTGCGATGTCGCGCACCAACACCACCACCGGCTGGCGAGTGGGATCTTCCACCGGTGCCGGGGGGGCGACGGGGGTATCAGGGGCGGCAGCCACGGGTTCGGCGGCCGGGGCCTGACGACTCAATGTGAGCCCCCAGTAACCGGCGATGATGGCGCCCAGCAGCAAAACGCCGGCCAGGCCCAGAGTGACGCGACTGTTCATGACGGCTCTCCCTTTCCCGCTGCGCTATGTCTCTTGCAACAACCCGTGACTTCCAACGAGATAACTTCGCAATCAGGCAGCTATGAACCAGTAACTATTTCGCTATTTGACGGTAGCGCAGCCAGAACAAAACGCCATTACGCGGGCCGAAATATCCACCGAAAGTAGGGGGCTAAAGCGCCAAACATGGTTTTTTGCCGTTGTTTGGGTCGCTAATACTTTGGTGTTAATCCGTTATTACAGTTGTAGGTCCGGACATTGCCGACAATGCTGATGCTGGCACGGGGAAATCATGTTGCGAACGCGCAACACCCCATGCCTTCAAGGAGAATCAGTCATGTCCTTCGCAAAAAAAGCCGTGCAGACAATCAAATCCCAGGTCGCCTTCTACAAAGGTCTGGCCAAGGACACCGAAGGGGCTTCCGGTATCGAATACGCGATCATCGCCGGGATGGTGGCGGTGGCGCTGGCGGCATTCGTGACCCCCATTTCCGGTGCTATTACCACGATGTTCAACACCATTCAGGCTGCACTCTGAGAGAAGGGTGAAGATCCATGGACGGCAACTTGCGAATGCGCCCAAGGGGTTCTAACGTCAGCGCTCAGTCCATCGCAAGGTAATGCCTTATGTCTTCCTCCCCAACTCCCCGCCAACAGTTGCTTCTGGTCGATGACGAGGAGGACGCGCTGTTGGAGCTGGCGGAGTTGCTGGAGGGGGAGGGCTTCGTCTGTCATACCGCGACCTCGGTGAAGCTCGCCCTGCATCATCTGACCCGGCATCCGGACATTGCGCTGGTGATTACCGATCTGCGCATGCCGGAGGAGAGTGGCATGTCGTTGATCAAGCGCTTGCGTGAGCATACTTCGCGTCAGCATTTGCCGGTGATCGTGACTTCCGGGCATGCGGACATGGAGGATGTGAGTGACATGTTGCGGTTGCAGGTGCTGGATTTGTTTCGCAAGCCGATTTATCACGTTCGGTTGCTTGAGACGCTTGATAATCTGTTTCCCAAGCCCCGGGTGAATGTTTCTTGAGGGTTTGACTTGGCGGCCTTTGGGCCGACCAGGTTCTTGTTGGTTTTGGGTGAATATCCGTTTCTTCGGGTGCAGCCGCTGGCGGTTCTGGGACGCTCTGCGTCCCGATCCGGAATTCACCCGCAATCAAGCGGCCTACAGTTGATAGCTGAAACTGATGCTGTAACGCGGCCGGCGATTGAAGGTATCCAGCGCTTCATCCGACATGGCCTTGGCGGCTTCCAGGGCGATGTTGTAGTACTTCGCATCGCCGAATCTGAGGCCCACCGCTGCCGATGACAGGTTGTTGGCCTGTATCGGCAATTGATTGAACCAGCTGCGCGAGCGGTCCAGCACAAAGTACGGTTGCAGGATGCGCACCCAGTTGCCGTCGCGGTTGAAGCTGTAGTTGATCTCGTAAGCCACGCCCCAGCCCTTGTCGCCGGATGCCTGATCGTCGGGATAACCGCGGCCGAAATTCTGCCCGCCGAACACAGCCCGCTCGCTGTCGGGCAGCGTGTCGCTGCTCCAGTACAACGCGGCCGACAGCACCCCTTGCCAGTTGTCGAGGAACTTGTCGCTCTGCACCCCCGACAGACGCACCCGGAAGAAGTCGAGATCGATGGCGCTGTTGTTGGTGTGCGCACCCAGGCTGTCGAAGCCCTGATACACGCCGCCGCTGAGAATACGCAGTCGTCGGGCGTCGGCCTTGCGCCAGTCGCTTTCGAAGGCGAGGGCGCGGATGTCGGTGCGTTCTTCGACGCTCAGCGGGTAGCCGATCACGTTGTAGCGGGTCTTGTCGTTGACGGCGTACAGGCGCGATCCGGCTGTCAGCAGCTCGTCCGAAGCAGCAATCAGCGGCAGGCTGAAACCGAGCGAATAACGGTCGTTTTCACGGTGCGGCTTGAGTTCCAGTCCGTTGTTCAACAACACGTTGGTGCCGGGATCGGCGCGATAGCGTGAAGCCGACAGGCTCAGTTGCGCGCCTTCGTCGTTGATGAACTGGTTGTAATCCAGCCGGTAGTAATGCTCGTGATCATCCCCTGGTGGAAACAGGCCGCTGAGGCTCAACTGTTCGCCCATCGACGTTTGTGAGTTGCTGCTGACGCCGAGCAAAGCCTGGGTGCCGTTGCGGTTGTCTTCGGTGGTGCTCAGGGTGCTGGTGAACGGCTTGCGACTGGCCTGGGCCACCAGTGTCGTCGCGCCGTCAGTGGTGCCGGGTGGTGGCACCTGGGCCTGGATCGTCACGCCGGGAATGCGGGTCATCAGCGTGGTGTAGCGCTCGAACGTCTTGCGCGTCAGCGGGCGTTCGGCCTGGAGCTTGGCGGCCAGTCGGTCGAGCAGGGCTTTGACCCGCCCGACGTCGCCCGCGATCTGCACATCGCGGACGTAGCCTTCCACCAGCACCACGCGCGCCACGCCGTCATCGAAGGTCTGCTGTGGCAGGAAGGCGTAGGACAGCAGATAACCGTCCTGCTGATAGCGACGGGTGATCGTGCGGGTGGCTTCGATCAGGTCGGCGAGGCTGGTTTCGCGGCCGATCAGCGGTTTGTAGATTTCGGCCAGTTCGTTCAGCGGATAGAGCGTGCCGCCTTCGATCTGCACGGTCCTGAGGTTGATCTTCGTGCCCATCAGCAGCGGCTGGGCGGCCGTGGCGCCGGGCTCCGGCACTTGCAGCGGCGCGGCGTTCGGCCGGTAGGCGTCAGCGGGCAGGTTCGGCACCGGCAGGTTGCGGATGGTTTCGTTGCTGTTGAGAAAACTGGGCAGGGTGTCGGCGAGGGCGGTGGAACTCAGACTGAGCAACAGCAGGGATGCCATGACGCGCATAGGACACTCCATGTTCAAACCCGCAGCACGGGGCAGGTTTTCTCCTAAGAAAAAAGCGGAAGACTCGTGGGAATCTTCCGCCCTCAACCAAGCGTAGGCGCTGTAGGTTAGGCCGTCGAATCGGCCAGGTGCAAATCAGCGATTGTTACCGCCCAGGGCGCCAGTGAGGCCACCGAGGACGCCACCCAGCCCGCCGCCGGTCCCGGTGTTTGGACCACCGTTGACCAGTCCGCCGACCGCAGTGACGGTGTTGCCCACGGTGGTGACGGTGTTGCCGACGGCGGTCACGACCGGGTTGCTGTTGGTACCGGCGATGGCGCCGCCGAGATTGCTGACCGCGCCGCCCGCCTGCCCGGTCAGACCGGCAAGCGGGGAGCCGAGTCCGGTCGCGGCACCGACATTCTGGGTCAGGCCGGCGATAGCGGTGGTGACCGGTGCCAGTCCGGCACCCACGTTGTTGCCCAGGGTTGCCAGGGGGGTGGTTGAACTGGTGATTGGCGAACCCGAACCGCCGAGTGCAGTGTTGAGCGAGGCCACGGTATTGCCGGCTGCTGCCAGAACGTTACCCGGTGCACCGAGTGAGCCGTTGCCGGCGCCCAGACCGGCACCGACGTTCACGACTGCGCCGCCGACGGTTTGCAGCAAGCCATTATTGCCCAGACCGCCACCGACGCCCGTGCCCGAACCGGTCCCGTTATCCACCAGTCCGCCGGCCTTGCCGACAGCGGTACCGACATTGCTCAAGGCCCCGCCGACGGTATTGGTCAGGGTGTTGCCGTTGCCGGCATCCGTGACCTTGTCGCCCACGCCGTCGACCGTGCTGCCGACTTTCTGGATCAGACCATTGAGTGGATCACCCAGGCCCGTGGCACTGCCGAGTTTGTCGGTGGTGCTCTCGACCATGGCAATCACCGGCACCAGTTTGCTGCCCACCTCTTTGGTGACCGAGCCGAGCGGGCCGGTGGTGGTGGCGGTGCTGAGGGTGTCGCCGAGCATGGTGACCCGTTCACCGACGCCATTGAGCACCGGGGCCACACGGGTGACCACACCGCCGACTACCGGAACGCTGCCGGTGGCAGTCGCCAGTTTGCCGCTCAGGTCGGACACGCCGTTGCCAACGTCCTGTACCACGCCGCCGACTGCCGAAGCGGTGACGCCCAGGCCATTGTCGGTGGTCGCCAGTTTGCCGATGCCGTTTGCCACGCCGTCACCCAGTGTCGTGACCACATTGCCGGCGGTCCGGGCTGCGCTCTGCACGACGCCGCCGACCACGGGGACACCGCTGAGTGAATCACCCACCTGGCCGACGCCATTACCGACGCCGGAGACGGTAGTGCCGACATCCTGCACCAGGGTCGAGGTGACCAGGGGCTGGGGCGTGCTCGGGTTGGTCGGATTGGTCGGGTCCGTCGGGTCGGTGGGATTGGTCGGATTGGTCGGGTCTGTGCCACCTGTTCCGCCGGTACCTCCGGTTCCAGCCGTGCCGCCGGTGCCGGTTGTGCCACCCGCGCCGGCTGCGGCGCTGTCCGGTGACGAGCTGCCGGAGCTGCTGTGATGACCGCCGCCGCCACTGCTGCAGCCGGCGAGACCGAGGGAGAGAATAAGGGCCAGTGCTGTTGCCGATTTGCACCACGCCTGGGCTTTCATGTGGGTTTTCATGATGGTTGTTCCTTGCACCTGTCACAACGTTCGTTGACTTCGACGGCTCGCCGGTTCTGTTGCCGGCAATGCCTTCGTCCGTTGTGCTCATATCAGTCGCAAGGCTGGATCCACGCCATTCTCAAGTTGGTATTAACGCCTTTATGCAGGTGGCTGCGAGTGCCGCCTAACGACTAATACCGAGGATATAGGCGCGCAAAAAAAAAGCCTTGAAAATCAAGGCTGGGTGTCGGCGAGGGAAGTATGTGCGGCGCGGGAAAACTTAAGTGATATATACACAATTGATCAGGTTTCCCGGCCTCGATGTCAGGCCACCGGCTGCCAGTTGCCCACCATGTGCTCCAGATCCCCGGCACCGATCAGGCGCAACTCACCACTGGAGCCGGCCGCGCTGGCGAACAGACTCACCTCGCTCGGCAGGCGCACCGGTTTGCGAAAGTGCACGGTGACCTCAAGGTTGGCCTTTGGCAGGTGATCCGCCAGCGCCGCCAGTGTGCGGGCCTTGTTCCACAGTCCATGAGCGATGGCGGTTGGGAATCCGAACAGTTTGGCGCTGGCCGCACTCAAGTGAATCGGGTTGTAGTCACCGGAGACTTTCGCGTACTGCCGGCCTATGTCCGCCGGCGCGTCCCATTGCGCCACCTGCGCGAGGGGCAGCGCCGGCTCCCAGGTCTGCTCGACCGGTTCGCCTTCGAGCTTCACGCCGCGACAGAGCATCCGGCTTTCGGCTTCCCACAAGGGCCCGAGTTGATCGTCGAGGGTGGTCAGCAGATCGAACGTCGCACCTTTCGGATGCGGTTGGAGGTTATGCACCCGGACGCTGACTTGCGCGCGACTGATCCCGCCCATTGGCCGCAACACGCGGATGCGATTGCTCAGATGTATCAACCCCAGCAGCGGGAACGGAAAGTCTTTGGCGGTCAGCAATTGCATCTGCAGGGCGAATGCCAGGATATGCGGATAGGTCGGCGGCAGCAGGCCGTCATCGGCAAAACCGCAGACCTTGCGATACGCCGCCAGACGTTTGCCATCCACCTCGACGGCGCAACGCAAACCGCTGTCGGGCAGGGTGGTGCCGGTGATTTTGCGTCGGGTCGCTGCCCGGGCATACAGCCCCGGCAGGCTCGGCTCGTGGTGCAGCGTTTGCCATTCGATGGTCATGTTCAAGCCCCCAGAACGCTTTGGCCGCACACCCGCAACGCTTGCCCGGTGAACGCGCCGGTGCCCGGTTGGGCCAGCCAGGCCACGGCCTCGGCGACGTCTTGCGGCAGACCGCCCTGGCCCAGCGAACTCATGCGCCGTCCGGCTTCACGCAGGCCGAACGGGATGTGCGCAGTCATCTGGGTCTCGATGAACCCCGGCGCCACGGCGTTGATGCTGATGCCGCGTTCCAGCAGCGTCGGCGCCCAGGCCTGGGCCAGCCCGATCAGCCCGGCTTTGCTTGCCGCGTAATTGGTCTGCCCGCGATTGCCGGCGATGCCGCTGATCGACGCCAGCAGAATCACCCGGGCGTTATCGCGCAAGGTGCCGCTGTCGAGCAGGGCCTTGGTCAGCACTTGCGGTGCGTTGAGGTTGACCGCCAGCACCGCGTCCCAGAATTCCGGGGTCATGTTGGCCAGGGTCTTGTCGCGGGTGATGCCGGCGTTGTGCACCAGAATGTCGAGGCCGTCCGGCAGCTGTTCGATCAGTTGCACAGCGGCGTCTTCGGCGCAGATGTCGAGGGTGATGGCGCGCCCGCCGAGGCGAGCGGCCAGGGCTTCGAGATCGGTTTTCGCGGGTGGTACGTCGAGCAGGATCACCTCGGCGCCGTCGCGGGCCAGGGTTTCGGCGATGGAGGCGCCGATACCGCGCGCCGCACCGGTGACCAGCGCCTTGCGCCCGGCCAATGGGCGGGTCCAGTCGGTAACTTGAGTGGCGCAGGCCGTCAGACGAATCACTTGCCCGGAGACGAAAGCGCTTTTCGGCGAGAGGAAAAACCGCAGAGGTCCTTCAAGTTGATCCTCGGCACCTTCGCCGACGTAGATCAATTGCAGCGTGCCGCCACTGCGCAGCTCCTTGGCCAATGAGCGAGAGAAGCCTTCGAGTGCACGCTGAGCGCTGGCGGCAAACGGTTCACGCAACGTTTCCGGGGCGCGGCCGAGGAGCACCAGATGCGCGCTGCTGTCGAGGTTCTTCATCAGTGGCTGGAAAAATTCGCGCAGCTGTTTGAGCTGGTCGGTGTGCTGCAAGTCGCTGGCGTCGAACACCACGGCCTTGAGTTTCGGGCCGTGGCCGGGAATCCATTGAGTGGCGGTCGCTGGCTGGTCGCCGTAGCGGTAGATCGCGTCGGTCAGGCGATTGGCGAAGGTGCTGACCCGTTCGGCCAGCGGCCCGCCGCCGATCAGCAGTGCACCCTCCACCGGCCGCAGGCGCCCGGCCTGCCAGCGCTCCAGCCGCACCGGCGACGGCAGGCCCAGGGCCCCGACCAGACGGTGGCCGATGGACGAGTTGGCGAAGTCGATATAGCGGTCAGACATGGAACGCTCTCCAGAAGATGGGGTTCAAAGTGTGGACTGCGAAGGGCAATCAATCGTTCGATCCACGCAATAAGGCCTACGCTAGAACAGCAGAGTAGTTTGCCCTCGGCGCTTTTGTGGCCGAACACATAGCAAATACACCGCCGACCCTGTGGGAGCGGGCTTGCCCGCGATGGCGGAGTGTCAGCCACTGAAGGTGTTGGATGTGCCGGCCCTATCGCTGGCAAGCCAGCTCCCACATGGATTTCCATGAATCTGGATCAACAAGGAGCATTTCATGAGTCAGCTGCGCCGCGTCGCGATCATTGGTGGCAACCGCATTCCGTTCGCCCGTTCCAACGGGCCGTATGCCACCGCGAGCAATCAGGTGATGCTCACCGCCGCCCTCGAAGGCCTGATCGAACGCTACAACCTGCACGGCCAGCGCATCGGCGAAGTGGTCGCAGGAGCGGTGCTGAAATTGTCACGGGATATGAACCTGACCCGCGAATGCGTGCTCGGCTCGCGCCTGTCACCGGCCACTCCGGCCTACGACATTCAGCAGGCCTGCGGCACCGGCCTGGAAGCCGCGCTGCTGGTGGCAAACAAGATCGCCCTCGGCCAGATCGATTGCGGTATTGCCGGTGGCGTCGACACCACGTCGGACGCGCCGATCAGCGTCAGCGAAGGCCTGCGCAAGATCCTTCTGCAGGCCAACCGCGCCAAGACCACCGGCGACAAGCTCAAGACCTTCCTGCAATTGCGCCCGAAACACCTGATCCCCGAATTCCCGCGCAACGGCGAACCACGCACCGGCCTGTCGATGGGCGAGCATTGCGAGTTGATGGCGCAGACCTGGGACATCCCCCGCGAGGAACAGGATCAACTGGCCTTCGAAAGCCACCACAAACTGGCGGCGTCCTACAGCGAAGGCTGGCACAACGACCTGATGACCCCGTTCTTCGGCCTGACCCGCGACAACAACCTGCGCCCGGACCTGACCCTGGAAAAACTCGCGACCCTGAAACCGGCCTTCGAGAAAAGCGCCAAGGGCACGCTGACTGCCGGCAACTCCACACCACTGACCGATGGCGCGTCGGTGGTGTTGCTGGGCAGTGAAGACTGGGCGAAAGAGCGCGGTTTGCCGATCCTCGCGTATCTGCGCGACGGCGAAGCGGCGGCGGTGGATTTCGTCAACGGTGCCGAAGGACTTTTGATGGCTCCGGTGTATGCGGTGCCACGCTTGCTGGCGCGCAATGGGCTGACCTTGCAGGACTTCGATTACTACGAAATCCACGAAGCGTTTGCCGCGCAGGTGTTATGCACGTTGAAGGCCTGGGAAGATCCGGAGTACTGCAAGACCCGGTTGGGGCTGGATGCGCCGTTGGGCTCGATTGACCGCAGCCGCCTGAACGTCAAGGGCAGCTCGCTGGCGGCGGGGCATCCGTTTGCCGCGACCGGCGGGCGGATTGTGGCGAATCTGGCGAAGCTGCTGGATGCGGCGGGGCAGGGGCGGGGGTTGATTTCGATTTGTGCGGCGGGGGGGCAAGGTGTGACGGCGATCATCGAGCGCTGAAAGAACAAGAATCCCCTCTCCCAAAGGGAGAGGGGATTCCAAAGGTTACTCAGGTACGGAACCGCCGCACCAACCCATCCAGCTCATTCGACAACCCCGCCAGACTCTGCGAATCCAGCCGCGCCGAATTCGCCAGCTCCGCCACCAGCTGCGCATCACCATGAATCTGGCTGATGTGCCGATTGATGTCCTCGGCCACCTGATGCTGCTCTTCCGCCGCCGTCGCAATCTGCGTGTTCATGTCACGAATCACATCCACCGACTCACGGATCTGGCCAAAGCTCTCCCGCGCTTCGCCAATCCGTGCCACCGATTGCTGCGACACATCAAGACTGGCGCGCATCTGCTGGGTCACCGCGCTGGTGCGTTTGGCGAGGTTGCCCAGCAGTCCGTCGATTTCCGCCGTCGAATCCGCCGTGCGTTTGGCCAGTGCGCGAACCTCATCGGCCACCACCGCAAAACCACGGCCTTGCTCACCGGCACGCGCCGCTTCGATGGCCGCGTTGAGTGCCAGCAGGTTGGTCTGTTCGGCGATGGAACGAATGGTGCCGAGGATCGACTGGATGTCGTTACTGTCGCGTTCCAGTTGTTGCATCGACTGCGCCGACTGCTCCAGTTCCTGGCTCAGTTGATCGACGCTGTGCACCGCCGCATCGATCTGCTGCTGACCTTCGCGGGCCTGGCGCTGGCCGCTGTCGGCCGACTCCGCTGCCTGGCTGCACGAGCGGGCGACTTCGTTGGCGGTGGCGACCATTTCGTGGAACGCGGTCGAAACCATGTCCACCGCTTCACGCTGGCGTCCGGCGGCTTCGGCCATGTCGCCGGAAACCCGGGTCGAGCTCTGCGAAGTGGCGAGGATTTTCCCGGCCGCGCCGCCGATATGCTGGATCAGGCTACGGATCGCGGTGAGGAACTGGTTGAACCAGTTGGCCAGTTGCGCGGTTTCGTCGCTGCCACGGATGTCGAGGTTCTTGGTCAGGTCGCCTTCGCCCTGGGCGATGCCTTCCAGGCCGCTGGCCACGCTGCGGATCGGCCGCACGATGAGGCTGGCGAAACTGGCACCGACGACGGCGAAAAATGCTGCCAGCACGGCGGCGATGATCGCGATCAGCCAGGTCAGTTGGGTGGCCGAGCTCATCACGTCGTTCTGTTTGATCAGGCCGATGAAGGTCCAGCCCAGTTGCTCCGACGGCCAGACGTTGGCCATGTAGCGCTCGCCGTTGAGCTCGACTTCCACCAGCCCTTTGCCGGCCTTGGCCAGTTGCGCGTAGCCATCGCCGAGGCTGTCGAGCGGCTTGAAGTTGTGCTCGGGCTGCTTGGGATCGACCAGCACCGTGCCGCTGTTTTCGAGCAGCATCAGGTAACCGCTTTCGCCGAGTTTGATCTGTTTGACGATCTCGGTCAGTTGCTTGAGCGACACGTCAATGTTGACCACGCCACCCTGGGCGCCCAACTGGTTGGCCACCGCGCGCACGGTGCTGACCAGTACCGCATCGTCGCCTGCCCAGTAATAGGCTTCGGTGCGCAGAGTCTTGCCCGGGTTGGCCATGGCGGTCTTGTACCACGGGCGGGTGCGCGGGTCGTAGTTGGCCATCTTCGGATCGCCCGGCCAGAAGGCATAGCCGCCGCTGCTCAGGCCGTAGGACACGTAAGAGTAGGCCGGATGGGATTTGGCCAGCCCCTCGAACAGTGCAAACAGTTGCTTGTCGATCTCGCCATCCGAGGTATCGGAGGCGTTGGCGCTCATCCGGCTGCGAACGCTGCCGTCGGCGTTCTTCACCAACGGCTGCGCCGCCAGGTAATCGACGTTCTGGCTGATGCCGTCAAAGAAAAGCTGCATGGCGTTGCTGACCTGTCGGATCTCGCGCCCGCTGCTGTCGACAAAATCGTCCCGGGCATCGCTGCGCAGGTTCAGTACCACCAGCGTGGCGACCAGCACCACGGGCAAGCAGGCGATGATTGCAAACGCCCAGGTCAACTTCTGTTTGATGTTCATCCGCGCTCCAGATTTTCTTGTAGGCCCACGCAGTGCAGATGACTCGCGGTTATTGGCAGCCGAAAAACGTTGTTCTCCACCCGATTCCTTGAGTGCGACATCGAAGATTTTTTTGGAACGATTGTCGGACAAATTCCTCTGTCTCTGAGGAATTCGGCTGCCGGAGGGGGAAATTGAGGCCGGAAGAGAAAATTCTTACGAGCTGTGTGCGGCGGGATGTCAGATTCTGTCGCAAATGCCCTCGAGTGCTGTCGCCAACAACTTCGACGGCCTCGGCTATGATTCGCAGCGGTCGATGTAGAGGCGGATCGGCCTGGTTTATCCGGCACAGTGTGTGCATCCACAGGTTCACAGGTCGGCAACCCCTCCCCGTCATGCGAGGATTGCCGTATAACGAATGACATTCGCGTGTTTGGTAATAAAGGACCCACAATAAAAGCTGATGAAGACTCCAAAACGCATTGAACCCCTGATCGAGGACGGTCTGGTCGACGAAGTGCTGCGTCCACTCATGAGTGGCAAAGAAGCAGCTGTTTATGTGGTGCGCTGCGGCAATCAGTTACGTTGCGCAAAGGTCTACAAGGAGGCGAACAAACGCAGTTTCCGCCAGGCGGCCGAGTATCAGGAAGGCCGCAAGGTTCGCAACAGCCGACAGGCCCGGGCGATGGCCAAGGGGTCCAAGTTCGGGCGCAAGGAAGCCGAAGACGCCTGGCAGAACGCCGAAGTCGCGGCGCTGTTCCGCCTGGCCAATGCCGGGGTGCGGGTGCCCAAGCCGTACGACTTCCTCGAAGGCGTGCTGCTGATGGAGCTGGTAGCCGACGAATACGGCGATGCCGCGCCGCGTCTGAACGACGTGGTGCTGGAGCCGGATCAGGCCCGCGAGTATCACGCGTTCCTGATTTCGCAGATCGTGCTGATGTTGTGTACCGGTCTGGTGCACGGTGACCTCTCGGAGTTCAACGTGCTGCTGACACCGACCGGCCCGGTCATCATCGACCTGCCGCAAGCGGTGGACGCCGCCGGCAACAACCACGCGTTCAGCATGCTCGAGCGTGACGTCGGCAACATGGCGTCGTACTTCGGCCGGTTCGCCCCGGAGTTGAAGAAGACCAAATACGCCAAGGAAATGTGGGCGTTGTATGAAGCGGGTACGTTGCACCCGGCCAGTGTGCTGACCGGCGAATTCGACGATCCCGAGGACCTGGCCGATGTCGGCGGGGTGCTGCGCGAGATCGAAGCGGCACGTCTGGATGAGGAGCGCAAGCAAGCCATCCGCGCGGCGGACGACGAGCCCAAGGGCAAGTCCGACGAACCGCCTCCGCCACCGTGGATGCAGTGAGCATCTGAAAAGGAAAACCCGGCTTCGGCCGGGTTTTACACATTCAAGGATTGATTGTGACCACCACCTCCCGCAATGCCCGGCTGATCATCACGGCGCGGCTGATTTCCGATTTCGGCGCTTTCCTGAACATGGTTGCGCTGGCCACTTATGTCTATCTCTTGAGCAACAGTGCGATGAGCGTGGGGATTTTTCTCGCCAGTCGCGTGGGCGGCGGGATTTTCGCCAGCCTGATCGGCACCGCGTTTTATCGTCGATGCAGCGGTCGCTTGCCGTTGATTGCCTTCGATCTATTGCGCGCCACAGTGCTCGGTTTGTTGCTGATCGTGCCGGTCAGTCAGCAGGCGTTGTTGCTGCCGCTGATCGCGTTCGGTCTGGGCTTTGGCAATTCGATGTTCGCCATCGGCCTCAACAGCCAGTTGCCGCGCTTGATCGAGCCGGCGCAGTTGCTCAAGACCAATGCCTGGATCACGTCCGCCTCGTCCATGGCGATGGTCGGCGGCAGTCTGGTGTCCGGGTTGCTGGTCGCGGGGGTTGGTTTTGAAACGGTGTTTGCGCTGAATGCGCTGACCTATCTGTTGGCGGCAGTGTTGATTGCGCCGCTGCGGTTCAGCGCACCGGAGCCGGTGGCCGAATCCAGCGCAAAACAGGGTGAATGGTCGGCGTTGTTGCAAGGATTGCGCAGCGCTCCGGTGGTGGCGGCGATGCTGGCGGTGACCATGGCCGACACCCTTGGCAGCGCTGCGCACAACGTCGGTTTTCCGATCATTTCCAAACTGCTGACACCGGACTCGGCGAGCACCACGCTGGGCCTGATGCTCGCGGTGTGGGCCGCCGGCAAGCTGCTCGGCGCGCGGATCGCCAGTCGCCTGAACGGCTCGGAAAACATTCATCTGGAGCGCCGCTATTTCGGTGGCGTGTTGCTGATGTCCTGCGAATTCATCCTGATGTTCCAACAGCACAGCGTCGTCGGTCTGTTGCTGTTTTCGCTGCCGGCCGGATTGGGCGACGGTTTCTCGGAAGTCGGCCTGATGTCACGGCTGCAACGGGAACCGGAGCCCCTGCGCCTGCCGATCTTCAGTTTCCTGACGCTGTTGCAGATGACCGGGTTCGGCGTCGGCATGCTGATCGCCGCGCCGTTCTATGAGTGGTGGGCGCCGGGTGCCGTGGTGCTGTTGTTCCACGGCATTCCCCTCGCCACAGTGCTGTCGATGAAAGTCCTGCTGCTCAGGCGCGAGCGGGTTGCGCGCAGCAGCCCGACGCCAGTTCCTTGAGGATCGGGCAGTCCGGGCGATGGTCGCCGTGGCAGTGCTCGACCAGATCCTGCAGGGTGTCGCGCAATTCGCCGAGTTCGCGGATTTTCTGATTCAGTTCGTCGATGTGCTGGCGGGCCAGGGCCTTTACATCGGCGCTGGCGCGCTGGCGATCCTGCCAGAGGGTCAGCAGCTTGCCGACTTCCTCCAGCGAAAAGCCCAGGTCCCGTGAGCGCTTGATGAACGCCAGCGTGTGCAGGTCATCGTCGCCGTAGACGCGATAGCCGCTGTCGGTACGATGGGCAGCCTTGAGCAGACCGATCGACTCGTAGTAACGGATCATCTTCGCGCTCAGGCCACTGTGGCGGGCCGCTTGGCCGATGTTCATCGGTTGTCCTCCAGATCCTCGGGTTTCCAGGTTTTCAACAGTAGCGCATTGCTCACCACGCTGACGCTCGACAGGGCCATCGCCGCGCCGGCCAGCACCGGATTGAGGAAGCCGAACGCCGCCAGCGGAATGCCGATCAGGTTGTAGACGAAGGCCCAGAACAGGTTCTGGCGGATCTTCGCGTAGGTCTTGCGGCTGATCTCCAGCGCTGCCGGAACCAGCCGAGGGTCGCCGCGCATCAAGGTGATGCCGGCAGCGTGCATGGCCACGTCGGTGCCGCCACCCATGGCGATGCCGATGTCCGCGGCGGCCAGCGCCGGTGCGTCGTTGATGCCGTCGCCGACCATGGCCACGACCCCGGTTTTTTTCAGCTCGGCGACGGTGGCGGCTTTTTCCGCCGGCAGCACTTCGGCGTGGACGTTTTCGATGCCCAACGCTTCGGCGACCACGCGAGCGCTGCCGCGATTGTCGCCGGTCAGCAGGTGGCTGTGGATGTGCTGCGCGGCCAGTTGCTGCACTGCGTGCAGCGCGCCGGGCTTGAGGGTGTCGCCGAAGGCGAACAGACCGAGTACGCGGGGCTGCGGACTTTGCTCGATCAGCCACGACAGCGTGCGGCCTTCGGTTTCCCAGGCCTGGGCGGACTCGCTCAGGTTTCCGGCGTTCAGACCGCTTTCTTCCAGCAAGCGCCGGTTGCCCAGCGCCAGGCGCCGACCGTCGAGGCTGCCGGCGATGCCGCGCCCGGTCAGGGACTGGCTGTCGCTCACATCCGGTACGTTAAGGCTGCGTTCGGCACAGGCATCCAGCACCGCTTTGGCCAGCGGATGTTCGCTGCCGCGTTGCAGTGCTCCGGCCGCTGTCAGCAGGGCGTTTTCGTCACCGTCGATCGCACTGAAATGCGCGATGCGCGGGGTGCCGGAGGTCAGGGTGCCAGTCTTGTCAAACACCACGGCGCTGACTTCATGGGCACGTTCCAGTGCTTCGGCGTCCTTGATCAGAATCCCGTGCCGCGCGGCCACGCCGGTGCCGGCCATGATCGCGGTCGGTGTTGCCAGACCGAGGGCACACGGGCAGGCGATCACCAGCACCGCGACGGCGTTGATCAATGCGGTTTCCAGCGGCGCGCCGTACAGCCACCAGCCGATCAGCGTGGCCAGGGCCAGCAGCAGGACCGTCGGCACGAACACCTGACTGACTTTGTCCACCAGTTTCTGGATCGGCGCTTTCGCGGCCTGAGCGTCCTCCACCAGACGGATGATCCGCGCCAGCACGCTTTCCGCGCCGAGTGCCGTGGTGCTCACCAGCAAGCGGCCTTCGCCGTTGATCGCACCGCCGGTGACCTTGTCGCCCGGTTGTTTGGGTACTGGCAGGCTTTCGCCGCTGATCAGCGCTTCGTCAGCGTGGCTCTGGCCTTCCAGCACTTCGCCGTCCACCGGAAAGCGTTCACCGGGTTTGACCAATACGAGGTCACCGAGGCGCAGGGCGCTGATGGCGACGTCCTGTTCGCGGCCATCGATGACTTGAATCGCCCGCTCCGGCCGCAGGGCTTCCAGTGCGCGGATGGCGCTGGCGGTCTGGCGTTTGGCGCGGCTTTCCAGGTATTTGCCGAGCAGCACCAGGGCGATGACCACCGCCGAGGCTTCGAAATACAGGTGCGGCATGCGTCCGTCAGCAGTCGCCCATTCATAGAGACTCAGGCCATAACCGGCGCTGGTGCCCAGCGCCACCAGCAAGTCCATGTTGCCGGCGCCGGCGCGCACGGCTTTCCACGCGGCCACATAAAACCGTGCGCCGAAGATGAATTGCACCGGGGTGGCGAGGGCGAACTGCGCCCAGGCCGGGAGCATCCAGTGAATGCCGAACGGTTGCAGCAGCATCGGCAGCACCAGCGGCAAGGCGAGGGCGATCGCACAGATCAGCGCCCAGCGTTCATGGTTCAGGCGTTGCTGGCGATTGTCGGTCTGATGTTCAAGTTCAAAGAGGCTGGCAGAATAACCGGCCTTGCTCACGGCGGCGATCAGGGTTTGCGGGTCGACCGCGCCGAGCAGTTCGAGGTGAGCGCGTTCATTGGCGAGGTTGACGCTGACGCTTTTCACCCCCGCAACCTTGTTCAGGGCGCGTTCGACGCGACCGACGCAGGAGGCGCAGGTCATGCCGTCGATGTTCAATTCCACGGTGTGCTGCGGCACGCTGTAACCGGCGCGTTCGACCGCTTCCATCAGTGCCGGCAGGCTGTCGCCGGGGGCCTGTACCCGGGCCTGTTCGGTGGCGAGGTTGACGCTGACGGCACTGGCGCCGCTGACTTTGCTCAACGCCCGCTCGACACGACCGGCGCAACTGGCGCAGGTCATGCCGCTGATGGGCAGATCGAACGTGATGGAATCTGACATCGGTCGTACTCCCTGTAGTGGATGCCTACAGGATCAACCTTGCCATGCTGGCAAGGTCAAGCGCCAATCCGAAAGCGTCAGTAACCGAGGCCGGTCGGCTTGAGGTACATGCCTTCCTGGTTCATCGCGATGCGGAATTTCAGGATGTCGCCGGCATGCAGTCTGATCTCCTGCGAACCCGGCGCGAGCATGCCCGGGTTGCAACCCGGCATTTGTCCCGGCAGCAGTTTCAGGCGCAGCGAGACATTGCCCGGCGGCAGGTTGAACGACGTGCTTTGCTCCTGGAACAGGCGCGCCGACAGTTGATCCTGGATGTACACGCCGATTTCACACGAGGTCGCGACTTCCAGGCGCTCGCGGGAAATGATCAGCACCCCGTAATCTTCCCCGGCGGCATGCACCGAAGGGATCGCGGCAAAGAGGCTGAGTAAGCCAAACAGGCTGAAAGCTGACCAGCGCATGGCTGAATCTCCTGAATTCATGTCATTGATGCATGCAGCTTGGCCGAGCGCGGCGACGATTGCCAGCCCGGCAGTTTTTTGCAGAACTTGACCTTGCCATCGTGGCAAGCCCGAAACTGTCGGCAACCTCACTCAAAGGAGTCATTCCATGCAAGTGTTCACTGTTGAAGGCATGTCCTGCGGTCACTGTGTCAAAGCCGTCACGGCAGCGGTGCAGAGCAAGGATCCGGCCGCCAGCGTGCGGGTCGATCTGGCGGCGAAGGAAGTCGGCGTCGAAAGTGCACTGAGCGCCGAGCAGGTGATCGAGGCGATCAGCGAAGAAGGTTATGCGATCAAACTCGCCTGATCTTTTTAATAGTTAGCGAGCTACCGGAATGTTCAAGGCGTCCTCGCGCGGCTAGACTGTCGGGCTGCACACTCTCCCCAATGCCTGCCGAACGTGGACGCCTGATGAACTTCCGTACCCTTCTGATTCTCGGTGCCCTGACCGCTTTCGGTCCGTTGGCGATCGACTTCTATCTACCCGCATTTCCCACCATGGCGCTGGCGTTCGGCACCGACGAGAAACACGTCCAGCTGACGCTGTCGGCTTACTTCTTTGGTCTGTCTATTGGTCAACTGGCTTACGGGCCGGTGGCGGATCGCTTCGGTCGGCGGATTCCGCTGCTCATTGGCCTGACGCTGTTCACGCTGGCGTCGGTGGCCTGCGCCTATGCGCCGAATCTGGAATGGCTGATCGGCGCGCGACTCGTGCAGGCGCTGGGCGGTTGTGCGGGGATGGTGATTGCCCGGGCGGTGGTCAGCGACAAGTGCGACGCGGTGGGGTCGGCGAAAGTCTTCTCGCAGCTGATGCTGGTGATGGGGCTGGCACCGATTCTGGCGCCGATGCTCGGCGGTCTGCTGGTGAACACGTCGGGATGGCAGTCGATCTTCCTGGTGCTGACTGGTTTCAGTGCCTTGGCCGGGCTGGCGGTCGCTCTCGGTCTGCCGGAAAGTCTGCCGGCGCATGTTCCGCGTCAGCCGTTGTCCGGTGCATTGCGTCAGTACGGTCGGCTGCTGGCGGACCCGGTCTACATGGGCCATGCCCTGACCGGTGGCATCGCCATCGCCGGGATGTTTGCCTACATCGCCGGTTCCCCGTTCATTTTCATCAAGTTGTATGGCGTACCGGCCGAGCACTTCGGCTGGTTGTTCGGTACCAACGCGGCCGGGTTCATTCTGGTGGCGCAGGTCAATGCGCGACTGTTGGCCAAACGTGGTCCGGCCTTCCTGCTGTCGCGGGCGGTCTGGGTCTACCTGGGCGCCGGGCTGACGTTGCTTGCCGTCAGCGCCTTGCACACCGAGGCCCTGTGGCCACTGCTGATTCCGTTGTTCATCTGCGTGGCCAGCCTCGGCTGCATCAGCCCCAATGCGGCAGCGTGTGCGATGAACGGGCAGGGCGGTCGCGCCGGCAGTGCTTCAGCCTTGCTCGGCAGCATGCAATTCAGCGTCGCCGCCGGGGCTTCGGCGCTGGTGGGGATCCTTCACGATGGCACCGCCGTGCCGATGGCCATCGTCATCAGCTTGTGTGGTTTGCTGGTGGTGTGCGCAGCAATGCTCACCCGGCGCATGCAGAATGCCCGGGCGCTCGCAAAGGCGCAGGCCGAAGCCTGAACGGAAGAACTCAGCCGACAGCGCGTTGCTGGCCGAGGTCGGGAATCTGATGGGGCGCGTAGATACGCGCTTCGAGGGTGCGAGTGAAGGCGCGAGCTTCGGCCTCACTGCGGAAGGTCACGGCGTGCTGGTCGAGACGAACTTGCCACTGGGACTTTGCCACTTCTTTTATCAGGATCTTCATTGCTGACCTCCCGTACGTAAAAGATTGCATCGCAGAGGTTTCGATTGTAGACCCGAATACGATCGCAATTGTGACAAGGGTCAAGCATCTGACTGACGGCAAAAAAACACCGCAGCCCCCGAGCCAGCCACTTCCGGCGCTGACGAAGGCTGCGGTCTTCTGAATTTTAGAAACCTTCTAAAACAATTTTCCCCTTGGCCTTGCCGCTTTCCAGCAATTCATGGGCACGGCGCAGGTTGCTCGCGTTGATTTTGCCGAAATGCTCGCCCACCGTGGTCTTCAACGTCCCGCTGTCGATCAGCCCGGCCACCCGGTTGAGCAGTTTGTGCTGCTCGATCATGTCCGGCGTTTCGAACAGCGAACGGGTGTACATGAACTCCCAGTGCAGCGACAGGCTCTTGCGCTTGAGTTTGGTCACGTCCAGCGCTTTCGGATCGTCGATCAACGCCAGTTTGCCTTGCGGCGCAAGGGCTTCGACGAGTTGGTCCAGGTGCTGGTCGGTCTGGGTCAGGCTGGCAACGTGGGTCACGTGGGTGACACCGGCGCGTTTCAGTTCTTCGCTCAACGGCTGGCTGTGATCAATCACCAGGTCAGCGCCCAGCTCGGTCACCCAGTCGCGGGTCTCAGGGCGAGAGGCGGTGCCGATCACCTTGAGCCCGGTCAACTGGCTGGCCAGTTGGGTGAGGATCGAGCCCACGCCGCCAGCCGCGCCGACGATCAGCAGGCTCTGGCCTTCATCGGTGTTGCCTTCGCGAATCTGCAGGCGTTCGAACAACAGCTCCCAAGCGGTAATCGCGGTCAGCGGTAGTGCAGCGGCTTCGGCGAAACCGAGGGTTTTCGGCATATGGCCGACGATCCGCTCATCCACCACGTGCAGTTCGCTGTTGCCACCGGCCCGGGCGATGGAACCGGCGTAGAACACCTTGTCGCCGGCCTTGAACAATGTCACTTCACTGCCGACCGACTTGACCACACCGGCCACGTCCCAGCCCAGCACCTTGGCGGCGCCGCCTTCCGGCGCGACGTTCTGGCGAACCTTGGTGTCGACCGGGTTGACCGAAATGGCTTTGACTTCCACCAGCAGGTCGCGCGGGCCGGCTACCGGTTCCGGCAGTTCGATGTCTTGCAGGGATTTTTCGTCGCTGATCGGGAGCGAGGCGAAGTAGGCGATGGCTTTCATGGAGAACTCCGAAAGTGAATAAAGGAAGGCTTCAGGCGATGACGCGCAGGCGCTTGAGTTCGAAGTGTTCGAGGAACGCCTCGGCCTGGCTGCGGAAATGCTGGATATGGGTGCTGGCATCGTGGGCTTGCAGGGCTTCGTCGTTGGCCCACTGTTCGATCATGTAGAAGGCCAGCGGGTTGGCCAGATCCTGGTGCAGTTCGTACTGACCGCAACCGGCTTCGGCGCGGGTCGGTTCGATCAGGGCGCGCAGGTGCTGTTCGAGGGCGTCCTGCTGGCCAGGTCGGGCGATCAGGGTGGCGATGGCGGTGAAAGGCTGGGACATGTTCGACTCCGGGACGGGATGAATTCGATGGATGGCATGATTGGCTATTTCTGCCGGAGATAAAACCGGCTAAAAGAGCAGTCTCTTTCAATATTTTTTTGATAATCGGGGCTGAGGATGCTGCGTTTCGATGACTTGCAGTTGTTTGTCCGGGCGGCGGATCTGGGCAGCCTGTCGGCGGCGGCGCGGGTGATGGATATGTCCGCCGCCGTGGCCAGTGCCGCGCTCAAGCGGATCGAGCAGCAATTGGGCGCGCGTTTGTTGGCGCGCTCCACCCGCAGCCTGCGGCTGACGGCCGAAGGTGAAGGGTTTCTTGAGTACGCCCGGGCGGCGCTGAGCAACCTCGATGAGGGTCGGCGTCTGCTGGCCAGCGGGCAGGATCAGGTCAGCGGAATCCTGCAGCTGTCGGCGCCTTCGGACTTCGGTCGCAACCTGCTGCTGCCGTGGCTCGACGATTTTCAGCGCGAACACCCGAAACTGACGGTACGCCTGCTGCTGGGTGATCGCATCGCCGATCTGTTTCGCCAGCCGGTAGACATCGCCTTGCGCTACGGCGAACCGGAGGATTCCAGTCTGGTGGCGTTGCCGATTGCCCCACACAACCGACGGGTGCTGTGCGCATCACCCGCCTACCTGGCCCGGCACGGTGAGCCGCTGCATCTGGAACAGCTCGCCCAGCACAACTGCCTGCTTTACATGCTCGGTGGTCGGGTGCACGACCATTGGAGTTTCCACGACGGCAAACGCGAGGTCGGCCTGACCGTCAGTGGCGACCGTTTCAGTGACGACGCCGATGTGGTGCGTCTTTGGGCTGTGGCGGGAGCCGGCATCGCCTACAAATCGTGGCTCGATGTGGCCGGTGATGTGCTGGCGGGGCGGCTGAAAGTGCTGCTGCCGGAGCTGCTTTGCGAACGCGCTCCGCTGAATCTGCTGTGCGCCCATCGCGCACAATTGAGTAAGCCGGTGAACCTTCTGAGGGAGATGCTCGCCAGCCGTTGCGCCGAATTGAGTAGCCGTTTTCCCGTTTTCCAGAAGTCTGACCATTAGTCGCAGGTAAATAGCGAAATTTCTCTCAGGAACAATCACCAGCCACGGCCGCTCCGGCGCAGGACGCCGCGAGCAACCCGCTTATACTAGCGGCCGCCTGATGCCCGCACCAAAAGGTCGATACGAGAACGATCAGACCGCAACCGGGCGGGCAGGGAGGATGGTCGCGACAGTGCTGCGGTTTCCTTGCCGCGGCACGCTGCCACGCCTCGACTCAAGGCATTTTGCGCGCCTTGGCCGACGACTGATTACTGGTCAAGATGTCTATGAGCAGTAGACGATACGATTCAACAGGGAGTGAATAGATGGAACATGCACCTTGCATCAGCCAGATCGCCACGTTGCTGGCCGATCCCAAACGCAGCGCAATGATGTGGGCGCTCATGGATGGCTCGGCGCGGCAGACCGAGGAACTGGCGTTGCTGGCGGGGCTTTCGCCGTCGTCAGCCAGTGCGCATCTGGGGCGCTTGTCCGCTGGCGGTCTGTTGAAGGTCGAGGCGCGCGGTCGCAAACGCTTCTTCCGCCTGGCGGCTCCCGAAATCGGCGCAGCCATCGAAGCGCTGGCCAGCGCCACGTTGGCCAGCGCTCCGCGAGAAATCCCCGACGTGTTCAAGCGTGCCTCGCCGGTCGTCAGACCCCAGGCGGCGCCTTCGTCACTGCTGCGCGCGCGGTTTTGCGACGACCATCTGGGTGGAACGCTGGCCGCCGACCTGTACCAGCGGCTGCTCGATGCCGGCTGGATCGAGCAGCTTGAGCATCGAGTGGTGGTCACGCATAAAGGCTCGACACAACTGGCCGGGCGCGGGGTGTACGTCCAGGCACTGGCCCACCGCAACGCCCAGGTGGCGTGCGCCTGCCCGGACTGGAGCGAGCGTCGCCCGCATATGGGAGGCTCGTTGGGGGCGGCGTTGTTGCAGCTGTTCATGCAGTCGGGCTGGCTGGTGCTGCCCAACGATTCCCGCGCCCTGCAACTGACGGCGGCGGGCCAGCGGGAAATTCATCGTTTCGCCTGTGAAACCGAGCTGGAATTGGCGTTGTAGAGCGCTTTCTTCCAGTGGTTTGCTACTGAGCGTCGCCAACGGCTGCGAACACGTCGCATCTGGCACAGGCGCGCAACCGCTATCGCGCACACTCGATCCGGGGACTTTTCGGATTGAGGAGGTGGCATGGACACGGGAAACTTCAGCGCGGCAGATCGACTGGAGCGCCTGCCAGTCAGTGGTTATCACCGGATCATCTTCATCATCATCGCCCTGGCGTTTTTCTTCGACTCCATGGATCTGGCGATGATGACTTTCCTGCTCGGCTCGATCAAAGCCGAGTTCGGCCTGAGCAGTGCGCAGGCTGGCCTGCTGGCCAGTTCGAGTTTTTTCGGCATGGTGCTGGGGGCGTCGCTGTCCGGATTGCTGGCGGATCGGTTCGGCCGCAAACCGGTGTTCCAGTGGAGCATCGTCTTGTGGGGGCTGGCCAGTTACCTGTGTTCCACGGCGTAGACGGTTGAGAGCCTGACGCTGTTTCGCATCCTGCTGGGAATCGGCATGGGCATGGAGTTTCCGATTGCCCAGTCGATGTTGTCGGAGTTGATTCCTGCCCAGCGCCGGGGTCGCTACATCGCATTAATGGACGGTTTCTGGCCGCTGGGTTTCGTCGCGGCGGGGGTGCTGTCGTATTTCCTGCTGCCATTGATTGGCTGGCGCGACATCTTTCTGGTGTTGGCCGTGCCGGCGGTGTTCGTGCTGGCGATACGCTTTTTCATTCCCGAGTCGCCGCGCTGGCTGGAACAGGCGGGCAAGCATGACGCGGCGGACAAGGTTTTGCGTGGGATCGAGGCGCGGGTACAGGCCTCTCTCGGCGGTGCTGCATTGCCGGAGCCGGTTCGCCTGCCACGAAGCGTGACTCCACCGGGCCATTTCCTTTCGGCGCTCAAACAGATCTGGTCACCGCTGTATCGCCAGCGCACGACGATGATCTGGAGCCTGTGGTTCTTTGCGTTGCTCGGTTTTTACGGCCTGACCTCATGGCTCAGTGCACTGTTGCAACAGTCGGGTTTTGCCGTGACTCAGTCGGTGTATTACACGGTGCTGATTTCCCTTGGCGGGATTCCCGGCTTCCTGATGGCGGCCTGGCTGGTGGAGCGTTGGGGACGCAAGCCGGTGTGCATCGTCACGTTGCTCGGCGGCGGGGTGATGGCGTTTTTGTACGGACAAAGCGCGGTGTTTGGCGGCAACGTGGCGCTGCTGATCGGCACGGGGCTGTTGATGCAGTTTTTCCTGTTTGGCATGTGGGCGGTGCTCTACACCTACACGCCGGAACTGTACCCGACCTCGGCGCGGGCGACGGGCTCGGGGTTCGCCTCGGCCATCGGGCGCGTGGGTTCGCTGCTCGGGCCGTTGGTCACCGGGCTGGTGTTTCCGATTACCGGGCAGGGCGGGGTGTTTGCGCTGGGGGCGCTGTGCTTTGCGATTGCGGCGGGGGTGGTGTGGCTGTTCGGGATGGAGACGCGGGGTAAAACCTTGGAGGAATTGACCGAAGCAGAAGTTGTTGGCTGAACCCTGAACCAACTGTGGGAGCGAGCTTGCTCGCGAAAGTGGTGTATCAAACAACAACTTCGTTGAATGACAGACCCTATTCGCGAGCAAGCTCGCTCCCACATTGGTTATGCGCTGTTGCTTATGGTTTTACCAACCGCGCATCCAGGCTGTTCTGCGCCAGGCGCTTGGCCTGATCCTGAGTCATGCCCAGGTGGGTGTGCAGCGCATGGAAGTTCTCGGTCACGTAACCACCGAAGTACGCCGGGTCATCGGAATTCACCGTAACCTTCACGCCGCGCTCGAGCATGTCGAGGATGTTGTGCTGGGACATGTGATCGAACACGCAGAGTTTGGTGTTCGACAGCGGGCACACGGTCAGCGGGATCTGCTCGTCGATGATCCGTTGCATCAGGCGCTCGTCTTCGATGGCGCGTACGCCATGGTCGATACGCTGGATCTTCAGCAGGTCGATGGCTTCCCAGATGTACTCCGGCGGGCCTTCTTCGCCGGCGTGGGCAACGGTCAGGAAGCCTTCGTGACGGGCACGATCAAACACGCGCTGGAACTTGCTCGGCGGGTGACCCATCTCGGAGCTGTCCAGGCCCACCGCGACGAACGCATCACGGAACGGCAGCGCCTGGTCGAGGGTTTTCTGGGCTTCGTCTTCGCTCAGGTGGCGCAGGAAACTCAGGATCAAACCGCTGGTGATGCCCAGTTGCTGCTCGCCATCCTTCAGCGCGGCGGCGATGCCGTTGAGCACCACTTCGAACGGAATGCCACGGTCGGTGTGGGTCTGCGGATCGAAGAACGGTTCGGTGTGAATCACGTTCTGTTCTTTGCAGCGCAGCAGGTAGGCCCAGGTCAGGTCGTAGAAATCCTGGGAGGTGCGCAGCACGTCGGCGCCCTGGTAATACAGGTCGAGGAATTCCTGCAGGTTGTTGAAGGCGTAAGCCTTGCGCAGGGTTTCGACGTCGCTCCACGGCAGGGCGATCTTGTTGCGTTCGGCCAGGGCGAACAGCAGCTCGGGCTCCAGCGAGCCTTCCAGATGCAGGTGCAATTCGGCCTTGGGCAGGGCGTTGAGCCAGTCGTACATATTCTTTTCTCATCAGGTGCAATGACGGCATTCTACAGATGCGCGCCGAAACAATTGGCAAAACCTGACCAACCGATCCATCACACCACCTCCGGCTCTCGTCGATAGGCGTAGGTATCGGCAAAGCGCGACAGCAGGAATTCGGCGCAGGTGGTGGTCGGATATTTCGCCGGATGCTGTGCGTCCTGGCAACCGGGCAGGCATTCGATGCGCGTGTCCGGATGCGGCTCGGCGAAGAACGGCATCGAGTAGCGATCCACGCCGAGCGGGCTGATGACCCGGTGCGGGGTCGAGCGATAACGGTCGTTGCTCCAGCGCGCCATCATGTCGCCGAGGTTGACCACGAACGTGCCGTCGATGGGCGGGGCGTCGATCCACTGGCCTTTGACGTTTTTCACCTGCAAGCCGCCGGCGGTGTCCTGATAAAGCAGCGTGATACAGCCGTAATCGGTGTGCGCGCCGGCACCTTGTTGCTCGGCGGAACTGGCGGTGTGGCGCGGCGGGTAGTGGATCATTCGCAGCACACTGACCGGTTCTTTGAAGCGTGTATCGAAGAAGTCTCGCTCGATGCCCAGCGCTAACGTCATGGCCCGCAACAGGGTTTGCGCGAGCGCCTGCATGTCGAGGTAGTGCTGCTCCATCAGTGCTTCCCAACCGGGAATGTCCGGATGACGGTTGGGGCCGCGCAAGGGTTTCTCTGCCAGCACCTCGGGATGATCGGCCGGCAGGTGCAGGCCCATGTCGAAGGTTTCCTTGAGATCGCTGGGTTTGTCCGGGTCGAGTTGTTCGGTGGCGATGGCGCCGTAGCCGCGGTGATGGACGGTCCGGGTGATGTCGATCTTGAGTTTTTCCGCTGTTGGCAATGCGAAGAAGTTCCGGGCGTGCTCGAGCAGGGATTCGATGCGCTGCGCAGAAATCGGGTGGCCCTTGATGTAGAAAAAGCCCCATTCGCGGCAGGCGTGGTCGATCTGTTCGGCGACGGCGGGCCAGGCGTTCTGGTCGTCGGAGTAAAGCGGCGAGATGTCGATGATCGGGAGTTGGTTCATTTCGAATGCTCTTTAGCGACCGCTCCCACGCAGGGGGAGCGGTCAGGGGCGGGTGGATTACTTCGGCATCTCGGCCTTCATGCCTTCGACGTAGTAATTCATCGACGCCAGTTCGGCGTTGGTGGCGCTGACCCCCGCCGGGATTTTCTCGACGCCGGCCTGATCCTTGATCGGCCCGGTGAACGGTTGCAGGGCGCCGCTCTTGATGTCGGCGATGATCTGCTCGGCTTCGGCCTTCACCGGTGCCGGCACCAGATCGCTGATCGGCAGTTCGACCGTGCCTTCCTTCAACCCGCCCCAGTAGTCCTGGGATTTCCAGTTGTGGTCGATCACGCTCTGGGTCGCCTGAATGTAGTGCGGCGCCCAGTCGTTGACGATCGAGGTCAGCACCGCTTTCGGCCCGAAGTGCGCCATGTCCGAAGCGTAGCCCACGGCATAGACACCACGCCGCTCGGCAGCCTGAATCGGCGCCGGGCTGTCGGTGTGCTGGAACACCACGTCCACGCCCTGATCGATCAGCGCGTTGGCGGCATCGGCCTCTTTGCCTGGATCGAACCACGAGTTGACCCACACCACTTTGATCTCGGTGCCAGGGTTGTACTTGTTCAGGGCCAGCTGGATGGCGTTGATGTCGCGGATTACTTCGGGGATCGGGAACGAGGCGACGTAGCCGATTTTCTTGGTCTTAGTCATCTTCGCCGCGAGGAAACCACCGACGTAACGCCCCTCGTAGGTGCGCGCGAGATAGGTGCCGAGGTTCTTGTCCTGCTTGTAGCCGGTGGCGTGTTCGAAGGTCACCTTGGGAAACTGTTTGGCGACTTTCACCGTCGGGTTCATGTAGCCGAAAGAGGTGGTGAAGATCAGGTCGTAATTGTCCTTGGCCATGTTGCGGATCACCCGCTCGGCATCGGCGCCCTCGGCGACGTTCTCCACGTAATTGGTAGTGATCTGCGTGCCGAGTTTTTCCGCCAGCGCCTTGCGCCCCTGTTCATGCTGATATGTCCAGCCGTGGTCGCCGATGGGGCCGATGTAAACGAAACCGACTTTCAGTGGATCGGCGGCACTGGCGCCCAGGCTGAGGCCAAGGCCCATGGCGATGCACAGCAGTGTTTGCAGTGGACGTTTTTGCATGAACGCGAACTCCCTTTTGTTGTGTGTGGGGAGGGCAATGCAAAAGGCTGACCAAGCGGACAACAATCTGGCTTGAAACCGAGGCACGCCCATCGCGGGCAAGCCCGCTCCCACAAAAACGCCGCGATCCCTGTGGGAGGTGGCTTGCTCGCGAAGAGGCCGTAAAGGCCAATAAAAGTGCAGGCGTGGATAAAGCTGCCATCCACTGGTGCGCTAAGGTGTAACGAACCATTAGCGCCGCCCCGCAGTCAGTAGCTCATTCGACCTCAGCACCCGAAGGCCCGCCATGCTCACGATTCTCAAGCAAGAAAGCTTTCTGCTGCTGGCCCTGATCGCCGCCCTCGTGGCGTATCCGCTGGAGCACTGGTTGCTGCACAGCGGCCAGGTTGTCGCGCTGACGGCGGGGCTGGTGCTGATCGCGTTCATTGTCGCCGCCTCGATGCGCGTCGCCCATCAGGCCGAATCGCTCGCAGAAAAAGTCGGCGACCCGTACGGCACAATGATCCTGACCCTCGCCGCCGTGCTGGTGGAAGTGGTGATCCTGGCGATCATGATGAGCAACGAAGCCTCGCCGACACTGGTGCGCGACACGATCTATTCGGCGGTGATGCTCGATATCAACGGCATCCTCGGCCTCGCCGCGCTGATGGGCGGGATCAAGCATGGCGAGCAGTCCTACAACGACGACTCGGCCCGCAGTTACAGCGTGATGATCCTCACCGCCATGGGCGTGTCGATGGTGGTGCCGGAGTTCATTCCCGAGGCCAACTGGAAAATCTATTCGGCGTTCACCATCGGCGCGATGGTGGTGCTTTATGCGTTGTTCCTGCGCATGCAGGTCGGGCCGCACAGCTATTTTTTCAGCTACAGCTACCCGGACAAACGCCGCAAGAAAGAGCCCGTGGAGCAGGAGCCGAAACCGGTCAGCCTGGCGCTGTCGATCGGCATTCTGGTGTTCGGTGTGGTGGTGATCGGCGCACTGGCCGAGGTCATGTCCAAGACCCTCGATCTGGGTCTGGAAGGGACGGGCGCACCGCCGGTGATCACGGCGATTCTGGTGGCGGCGATTTCGGCGGCGCCGGAGATTCTGACTGCGTTGCGCGCGGCGTTGGCCAACCGTATGCAGTCGGTGGTCAACATTGCGATGGGCGCTTCGTTGTCGACGGTGATTTTGACGGTGCCGGTGATGGAAGCGATGGCGCTCTACACGGGGCAGCCGTTTCAGATGGCGATGACGCCGGTGCAGACGGTGATGATCTTCATCACGCTGATCGTCAGCGCGATCAACCTCAATGACGGGGAGACCAATGCCATTGAGGGCATGACGCACTTTGTGCTGTTTGCGACGTTCATCATGTTGTCGCTGCTGGGGTTGTGATTGATCGTTCCCACGCGGAGCGTGGGAACGATCAGAGGGGGAAGATCAGGTGCCGGCAATCAACTGCCGAGCCGCCTGGCTGTGATCGGCAATCAGGCCTTTGAGATCCAGCCCTTCAACCTGCCCGTCAATCACACGCCACTTGCCACCGACCATCACGCGATCCGCGCGATCCGCGCCGCACAACAGCAGTGCCGAGATCGGGTCGTGGCTGCCGGAGAAGCGCAGCTCATCCAGTTTGAACAACGCCAGATCCGCCTGCTTGCCGACTGCCAGTTCACCGATATCGGTGCGGCCCAGCAGGCTCGCCGAACCCTTGGTCGCCCAGCCCAGCACGCGTTCCGGAGTGATCTTCTCGGCGCCATAACGCAAGCGCTGGATGTACAGGGCCTGACGCGCTTCGAGGATCATGTTCGACGCATCGTTGGACGCCGAGCCATCCACACCGATACCGAACAACGCGCCAGCATCGGTCAACTCGATGCTCGGGCAGATGCCGGAGGCCAGGCGCATGTTCGAGCTCGGGCAGTGGCAGATACCGGTGCCGGCCGCGCCGAGGCGGGCAATCTCGTCGGGGTTGAAGTGGATGCCGTGGGCCAGCCACGTACGCGGGCCGAGCCAGCCGACGCTGTCCAGATAATCCACGGTGCGCAGGCCGAAGCGTTGTAGGCAGAAGTCTTCTTCGTCGAGGGTTTCGGCGAGGTGGGTGTGCAGGCGCACATCGAGTTTGTTCGCCAGATCGGCGCTGGCGGACATGATTTCCGGGGTCACCGAGAACGGCGAGCACGGCGCCAGGGCGATCTGGATTTGCGCGCCGTCGCCACGTTCGTGGTACTCGTGAATCAGCCGCTGGCTGTCGTCGAGAATCACCTGGCCTTCCTGCACGGTCTGTTGCGGAGGCAGGCCGCCGTCCTTCTCGCCGAGGCTCATCGAACCGCGGGTGAGCATCGCGCGCATGCCCAGTTCGCGCACGGTTTCGACTTGCACGTCGATGGCGTTTTCCAGGCCATCCGGGAAGAGGTAATGGTGGTCGGCAGCGGTGGTGCAACCCGACAACAGCAACTCGGCCAGCGCGACTTTGGTGGCGAGGGCGAGTTTTTCAGGCGTCAGGCGCGCCCACACCGGGTAGAGGGTTTTCAGCCACGGGAACAACGGCTGGTTGACCACCGGCGCCCAGGCGCGGGTCAGGGTCTGATAGAAGTGGTGGTGGGTGTTGATCAGGCCCGGCAGGATCACGTGTTCACGGGCGTCGAACACTTCATTGCACGGTGTGGATGGTTGCTGGCCGGCGCCAAGCACTTCGGTGATCACACCGTCTTGCAGCACCAGACCGCCACGGGCATCGAGACCGTTGGCCGTGAAAATGGCGAGGGGATTTTTTAACCAGATACGGGTCGCAGGCATTGTGGCCGGCTCCTCTGAAAGTTGGGTTCAGGGTTGCCAGCTCAGTGTTGCCCTGTCTGCTGATCCAGGGTCGCCGCGAAGGACGAGGTGCGGAGTTTCGAACAAAATGTTGCGACGGGCAAGCCCAACCCGACCAGACACCGGGATAACCCTGTGGGAGCGAGCCCCCACAGGGTTCAGTGATTACCAGGGAATGGTTTCACCCTTGTAGTTGACGAAGTGATGGCCGCCCTTGCCGGCAAACGCGTCCACCTGATCCACCAGACCACGGGTGCTGGTCTCCACGTCGATGTCGGCACCTTCGCCGCCCATGTCGGTTTTCACCCAGCCCGGATGCAGCGACAGCACCGTAAGTTTCTGCTCGCCCAGTTGCGTGACGAAGCTGTTGGTCATCGAGTTCAGCGCCGCTTTGCTGGCCTTGTACAGCGCCAGTTCCGGCGCGTCGGGCATGGTCACGCTGCCGAGCACCGAACTCATGAACGCCAGCACGCCGCTGCCGTCGCGGATCTGACCGACGAAACGCTGGGCCAGATTGATTGGCGCCACGGCGTTGGTGAAGAACAGTTGGCCGACTTCCGCCAGCGTCGCGCCGCCCGGCGTCTGTACTTCCGGGCCTTTGACTCCGGCGTTGACGAACAGCAGGTCAAAGGTCTCGCCCTTGAGCTGCTGGCTCAGGGCGATCACCGCTTGCTGGTCGTCCATGTCGAGTTTTTCGATTTGCACGTTGCCCAGTGCTTCGAGAGCCTCGGCACTGGAAGGATTGCGAACCGTAGCGGTGACTCGCCAGCCGTCGGCCAGCAGGGTTTTCACCAGGCCCAGACCCAGGCCCCGGGAGGCGCCGATGATCAATGCGTGCTTGGCAGGATTAAGTGCGGACATGATGGGCTTTCCTTGAAAGTTGAAAGATCACGGGTTCAATGGACAGCGTTGACCGAGCCGATGCTGCAATTCCTGGCGCAACTCACCGAGCTCGGCCATGCGGGTTTCGACCAGCTTGAGTTTGTCCTGCAGCAGTTGCGTGACGGTGGTGTCGGGATTTGGCGATTGCCACAGCGCGCCAACGCTGCTGCCGATCTCGCCGAGGGTAAAGCCCAGACGCTGCGCCGTTTTGATGTAGAGCACCAATTGCACCATCTCCGGCGGATAGTCGCGATAACCGTTGGCGCTACGTTGCGCCGCGATCAATCCGCGCTCCTCGTAAAAACGCAGCGTGTCACGGCTGACATCGCAGGCCTGGGCCAACTCACCGATGCGCATCTCGCAGGTCTCGAAAGTGTTTGACCCTGGAGCATACTCCAGGCTTTACCGTAGTTGCTCCCTGAATTTTCGGAGCAAGGATGATGTGGACTTCAACGCAGTATCGGCAGGTGGTGCGCGGCAGCGCCTGGTATGACTTGATCGTGACGGCGGCGTTTGTCACGCCGTGGAGTTTTGCTGTACTGCATGGGTTGCTGACGGCGCTGAGTCAGGCGCTAAACCTGCCCGGTGAGTTGCCGCCGTTCGAACCTGCACATCTGTTGATAGCCAATTTGTTCGGTTCGGTGGTGTGCATGTGGGCGGTGCTGCGGATTCGTGATCCGCAGCCGGTTTATGGGCGCTATGACGCGGTGACGCGATTTCTCTTCGCCGGGTGGATGACGTATGCCGTGGCCCACGGCGCCAGCTCGTTGGTGGTGGGTTTCCTGGTTCTCGAAGTGGCGTGGGGCATTGCTCAGGCGTTGCCGGTTCGGCCGCTGTCGCGAGCCGTAGCGGCTTAGCGCCCGGCCTGCCACGGCTGCCCCAGTGACACCGGCGCATACAACCGCGTACGCAGCGCATCCCGCGACAACAACACCAGCACCAGAATCGTCGCGACGTACGGCAACATCGCCAGCAGACTCGAAGGAATCGCCAGCCCCAACCCCTGCGCCACCAGGTGCAGGATGCTGGCGAGTCCGAACAGATACGCGCCGAGCAGCAAGCGCCACACCCGCCAACTGGCGAACACCACCAGCGCCAGCGCGATCCAGCCGCGTCCGGCGGTCATGTTCTCGGCCCACATCGGCGTGTACGCCAGCGACAGATAAGCGCCGGCCAGTCCGGCCATCGCCCCGCCGAACAATACCGCCAGTGTGCGCACGGCCAGCACCGGCAAACCCATGGCACTCGCCGCATCTGGGTTCTCGCCGACCGCTTGAATGATCAGCCCGACACGGCTTTTCACGATCACCCACGCCACCAGCGCAAACAGCGCGAACGACAGGTACACCAGCAGATCCTGGGCAAACAGCATGCGGCCGATCAGCGGGATTTCGCTCAGGTATGGAATCGCCAGCGGCTCGAATCCCTCCAGCGGTTTGCCAACCCACGCCGCGCCGACAAAGGTCGACAGGCCCACGCCAAAAATCGTCAGCGCCAGCCCGGTCGCCACCTGATTGGCGTTGAACACCAGCGCTACCAGGGCAAACAGCGACGACAACAGCATCCCGGCGAGCATCGCCAACACCACGCCCAGCCACAGGTTGCCGCTGTTGAACGCGACGATGAAACCGATCACCGCGCCAAACAGCATCATCCCTTCCTGACCGAGGTTGAGTACGCCGCTCTTCTCGCAGATCAATTCACCCAGCGCCACCAGCAGCAGTGGCGTACCGCAGCGCACCATGGCGTAGAAAATATTGCTCAGCAGATCGATATCCATCACAGCGCTCCGGCGGTTACGGCGGTGGTAGAAGTGCGCCGCACCCAGCGCAGGTTCAGGCGTGGCCGATAGAGGATCAGCACGTCACAGGCCAGCAGGAAAAACAGCATCATTCCCTGGAACAGCTGAGTGATTGCCTGCGGCAGATTCAGCGTCATCTGCGCGCTCTCGCCACCGATGTACAGCAGCGCCATCAACAGGCTGGAAAACAGAATCCCGATGGGGTTGAGCCGCCCGAGAAACGCCACGGTGATCGCCGCATAGCCGTAGCCCGGCGAGACCTGCGGCACCAGTTGGCCGATCGGCCCGGTGACTTCGCAGACACCGGCAAGTCCCGCCAATGCACCGCTGATGAGCAGTGCGAGCCAGATCAGACGCTTCTCGCGAAACCCGACAAACCCTGCCGCACGCTTGTCCAGCCCCAGCACCTTGATCTGGAAACCGACAAAGCTTTTCTGCAACAACACCCACACCGCGACCAACGCGAGCAAGGCGAAATACACGCCGATATGCGCCCGACCGTCCTCCATCAACAGCGGCAGGCGGCTCGCATCGCTGAACATTGCCGACTCGGGAAAATTGAACCCGGCTGGATCCTTCAGCGGCCCGTGTACGCAGAACAGCAACAGGTTCAGCGCGATGTAATTGAGCATGATGCTGGTGAGGATTTCGTTGGCATTGAAGTGTGTGCGCAACCAGGCGGTGAGCCCGGCCCACGCCGCGCCGGCGAGGGTGCCGGTGAGCAGGATCAGCACCAGCGCCCAGCGGCTTTGCATATCGATGATATTTACCGCCAGCGCACTGCCGGCCAGGGCGCCGAGCAGCAACTGGCCTTCGGCGCCGATGTTCCAGATCCGCGCCCGATAGGCCACTGCGAGGCCCAGCGCACACAACAGGATCGGCAGGGTTTTGACCAGCAGCTCGGAAACGCCGTACAGGTCGCTGACCGGGGCGATCAACAACGTGTGCAAAGTTTTCAGCGGATCATGGCCAAGGGCGACGAACAGCAACGATCCGCACACCAGCGTCAGCGCCGCCGCCAGCACCGGCGAGCACCACAGCATCAGGCGCGATTGCCGGCCACGAGGTTCGAGGGAAAGCAACATGGGAAAACTCCGTTAAACCGTGGCCGGTTGTGATTGAGGGGTGTCGAACTGGCCGGCCATCCAGCCGCCGACGTCGCTGAGGCGGGTCAGCGCCGTGTCTTGCAACGCCGACAGGCGCCCGCCGCACAGCGCGCCGAGGCGATCGCTGATCTGGAACAGTTCGTCGAGGTCTTCGGAGATCACCAGAATCGCCGCCCCGGCATCGCGCAGGGCAATCAGCGCGCGGTGGATGGTGGCCGCCGCGCCGACATCCACGCCCCAGGTCGGGTGCGCGGCGATCAGCAGTTTCGGTTGCTGGAGGATTTCCCGGCCGAGGATGAATTTCTGCAGATTGCCGCCGGACAGGCTGCGGGCGGCGGTTTGGGTGTCCGGGGTTTTTACGCCGAAGCGCTGGATGATCGTTTGAGCGAGGGCTTCGACCTTGCCGCGCTCGATCAAACCGTGGCTGACCAAACCTTGTTGAAAGGCGGTCAGCAGGGCGTTGTCCGCCAGGCTCATGTCCGGCACAGCTCCATGCCCGAGGCGTTCGGCGGGGACGAACGCCAGGCCGAGTTTGCGTCGCGCATCGGGGCGCTGATCGGCGACGGCGTGTTCTCGGAAGCGGATGGTTTGCGCTGCGTCGTGGGGCAATGTCTGCTCGCCGCTGAGCAAGGCCAGTAACTCGTCCTGACCGTTGCCCGCCACGCCGGCGATGCCGACGATTTCACCGCTGCGCACCTGCAGATCGATGTCGCTCAGGGAGCAGCCGAATGGGTCGGGGTTGTGCCAGTTCAATCCGCTGACCTGCAAAAACGCCGCGCCACCGGTGACCTTTGTAAAGTCGCCGATCAATGTCGCGGCGTCGCCCACCATCAATTGCGCCAGTTGCCGGTCGGTGCAGTCGGCCGGCACGCAATGCCCGGCCACCCGACCGCCACGCAATACTGTGGCGCTGTGACACAAGGCGCGCACCTCGCCAAGTTTGTGGCTGATGAACAGAATGCTGCAGCCCTCGGCCGCGAGCCGGCGCAGGGTGATGAACAACTCGTCGGCTTCCTGCGGCGTGAGCACCGAGGTCGGCTCATCGAGAATCAGCAGGCGAATGTCCTGCATCAGGCAACGAACGATCTCGACCCGTTGCCGCTCGCCGATCGACAGGCTGTGGACAAGTCTCTGGGGTTCCAGCGCCATGCCATATCGGCGCGACACTTCACGGATCTTCGCCTCCAGTTGTTTCGGCGAACCGGCCGCTGCACCCATCGCCAATGCAATGTTTTGCGCCACGCTCAGGGTCTCGAACAGCGAGAAATGCTGGAACACCATGCCGATGCCCAACTGCCGCGCCTGGGCCGGATTGCGCATGGTCACCGGTTGCCCCTGCCACAGCATCTCGCCTGAATCGGCCTGGGTGACGCCGTAGATGATCTTCATCAAGGTGCTTTTACCCGCGCCGTTTTCACCGAGCAGCGCGTGGATTTCACCGGGGGCGATGCTCAGGTCGATGGCGTCATTGGCAAGGCAACCGGGATAACGTTTGCTGATATGGCGCAGTTGCAGGCGCGGTGTGGACGTAGGGTTTGGCATGACAGGCTCGGATCGCTTGGAGTTGTGCCTGTGGATAAAGCAATTTCCTGGCCATTGAGTCAGGAACCTGTACGACCGCTGTTTGCCAGCCTGTGGCGTAGAGCCTGTGAAATGAATTCGACGTCTTGCACGGCACCACTTGAGGGCAAAGCCTTTGATCAGGCTCCAGTTTTGCCCGCACCTGGCTGATCAAAAAACGAGCAACCCCGTCAAAGCCATGCAGAACCTGCGACTGCGCCAGCCATGAACGGCTTATCCACAGGTTGCTCCACAGTATTTGTGCGCAAGACAGAATCCCGGGCATAAGCACTGCCGGGCTTTCTTCTAAAGGCGATAAACGACGCTAAGCGATTGTTTTTACGTGAAATTGTTCGTTGCGTCAGTCGATTGGACGAAAAGTGAACAAATCCCGCAAAGCCACGTGACAGAAGGGTTACAGCATCCTGTGCTCAGGTTATCCACAGCCGGGTGCACAGCGGATGTGGGCAAGTCGCGGGCATAAGCAAACCGTGTGGTGCCCCAAAACATGGCGGGGCTTCAACGCTGTAGCAGGATTCGCCCACGGCTCAGGTCCGCCAATTGATTTTGCAACCGCTCGATGTGCGCTTCGCCCACGGCCAGTTGCAACTCGACACCATTGGCGGTGAAGTTTTCTTCCACCACCAATCCACCCAGATCCGCGACCCGCAGCTTCACCAGCGCCAGTTCGCTGAAAGCGCAGGCGCAACGCACGGGCACGCGACTGATCAATTCGATCTTCGGCGCGGCCTGCAGACATTTGTTGGCGCCGCCGCCATAGGCCCGGGCCAGACCGCCGGTGCCCAGTTGAATGCCGCCGTACCAGCGGATCACCAGCACCGCGACCTGATCGCAGTCCTGCGCTTCGATGGCCGCCAGAATCGGCCGCCCGGCAGTGCCACCGGGTTCGCCATCGTCGTTGCTGCGGTACTGATCGCCGAGCTTCCATGCCCAGCAATTGTGCGAAGCGTTCAAGTCGCTGTGCTGCTCGATGAAGGCTTGCGCCTCGGCAGGGCTGCCGATTGGCGCGGCAAAGGTGATGAAACGGCTTTTGCGAATCTCTTCGCGGAATTCGCAAAAGCCGCTGAGGGTGAATGGCATAAAACGACTTATATAGAAGAAGTGAGGCCGCAGCCTTTGAGGATGATGCGGATCAGGTTGTTGCCGGCGTCTTCCATGTCCTGTTTGGTCAACTTGTTGCGACCGGTCACCCGGCAGATCTGGGTGGCGAAGTCGGCGTAATGCTGGGTGCTGCCCCACAACAGGAAGATCAAGTGCACCGGGTCGACCGGGTCCATTTTGCCCGCGTCGATCCAGGCCTGGAACACGCCGGCGCGGCCCTGGAACCAGGCGCGGTAATCCTGGTTGAAATATTCGGTCAGGCATTCGCCGCCGCTGATCACTTCCATCGCAAAGATCCGCGAAGCTTGCGGCTGGCGACGGGAGAATTCCATTTTCGCGCGAATATAGCGGGTCAGCGCTTCGGCCGGATCGTCTTCGGCCGTCAGGGTGTTGAAAGTGCTGTCCCACAATTGAAGGATGTTGCTCAGCACCGCCACGTACAACCCGAGCTTGTTGGTGAAGTAGTAATGCAGGTTCGCCTTGGGCAGCCCGGCCTTGGTGGCGATGGTGTTCATGCTCGTGCCTTTGTACCCGTGACGGGCGAACTCGTCCTCGGCGGCTTTGATGATGGTCTCTTCGTTCTTCTGACGAATGCGGCTGGCGGGTTTGCCGCCGTGAGCGGGGACTTCAAAGGTCATAGGCACTTCCGGGTTTGTCTGTGGGGTGCAACCAGTTGCGTTGATAGCGCAACCACCGGCGCGGGACAAGCCCCGGGCGAATAAAACCCCGGTCGTCAGCGGGTGGCGGCCAGGCTTTCGAGAAAACTTTCCAGTACCAGATGAGGGCGGCGGCCCTTGCGGGTGACCGAGGCCAGGCTCAAGTCATAGAAACGGGTGCTGGCCTTGAGTGCGCGCAAGCGACCTTGTTGAACCCAGAGACTGGCGTAGTGATCCGGCAAATAGCCGATGTAACGCCCGGTCAGAATCAGGAACGCCATGCCTTCACGGTCGGAAGCGCTGGCGGTGCAGTTGAGCGCCTGATAGTGCGCCTGGATCTCTGCCGGCAAACGGAAGGTCGGGGCGATGGCGTCCTGACTGTTCAGGCGTTCGTCATCCAGCTGTTTATCGTCGACGTAAAACAGCGGATGGCCGACCGCGCAGTAGAGCAGCGAGCGTTCGCTGTACAGCGGCTGATATTCCAGCCCCGACAACGCACTGGCCTGCGGCACTACGCCGACATGCAGGCGACCGTCGAGTACGCCTTGTTCGACTTCATTGGGGGCGATCATGCGGATCTGGATCTGCACGTCCGGCCCGCGTTCCTTCAATTGCGCGAGCGCGTGGGTGATGCGCATGTGGGGCAAGGTGACGAGGTTGTCGGTCAGGCCGATGATCAACTCGCCACGCAGGTGCTGGTGCAGGCCGTTGACCTCGGTGCGGAAACTTTCCAGCGCACTTAAAAGCTGCAACGCCGACTGATAGACCTCGCGGCCCTCTTCGGTCAGGGAGAAACCGGCGCGCCCGCGTTGGCACAGACGCAGGCCCAGGCGCTGTTCAAGATCGCTCATCTGCTGGCTGATCGCCGAGCGACCGATGCCGAGCACGGTTTCCGCTGCCGAGAAGCCGCCGCACTCCACCACGCTGCGAAATATCCGCAGCAGGCGAATATCAAAGTCACTGACCTGGGCCAATGGATCGGGGCGACGGCTGCTCATGCTGTTGTTCTCATTGTTTAGCAGAGTTCTAACTGAAGGTTAGAAGAGTTGAATTTCACCGACTTTATCCCCGTGGCAATTTAGCTGCAACAACGCTTTCTATCTCTCTGAAGCTTATTGCCCTGCGAGGTTTTGCCCGATGAACATGCCTGAAAACGCGTCGTCGCCACTGGCCAGCCAACTGAAGCTGGACGCGCACTGGATGCCGTACACCGCCAACCGTAACTTCCAGCGCGACCCGCGCCTGATCGTCGGTGCCGAAGGCAGCTGGCTGATCGACGACAAGGGCCGCAAGGTGTACGACTCGCTGTCCGGTCTGTGGACCTGCGGCGCCGGGCATTCCCGCAAGGAAATCCAGGAAGCGGTGGCCAAGCAGTTGGGCACTCTCGACTACTCGCCGGGCTTTCAATACGGCCACCCGCTGTCGTTCCAGCTGGCGGAGAAAATCACCGACCTGACGCCGGGTAACCTGAATCACGTGTTCTTCACCGACTCCGGATCCGAGTGCGCCGATACCGCGGTGAAAATGGTCCGCGCTTACTGGCGCCTGAAAGGCCAGTCGACCAAGACAAAAATGATCGGCCGCGCCCGTGGCTATCACGGCGTGAACATCGCCGGCACCAGCCTCGGCGGCGTCAACGGCAACCGCAAGTTGTTCGGTCAGGCGATGATGGATGTCGACCACCTGCCGCACACTTTGCTGGCGAGCAATGCTTTCTCCCGTGGGATGCCGGAGCAGGGCGGCATCGCACTGGCCGATGAGCTGCTGAAGCTGATCGAGCTGCACGATGCTTCGAACATCGCTGCGGTGTTCGTTGAGCCTCTGGCTGGTTCCGCTGGCGTGCTGGTTCCGCCACAGGGTTACCTCAAGCGCCTGCGTGAAATCTGCGACCAGCACAACATCCTGCTGGTGTTCGACGAAGTGATCACCGGTTTCGGCCGTACCGGCACCATGTTCGGCGCCACCACCTTCGGTGTGACCCCGGACCTGATGTGCATCGCCAAGCAAGTCACCAACGGCGCGATCCCGATGGGCGCGGTGATTGCCAGCTCCGAGATCTACCAGACTTTCATGAACCAGCCGACCCCGGAATACGCCGTGGAATTCCCGCACGGCTACACCTACTCGGCGCACCCGGTGGCTTGCGCCGCAGGCCTGGCGGCACTCGATTTGCTGCAAAAGGAAAACCTGGTGCAGAGCGTGGCCGAAGTCGCACCGCATTTCGAAAATGCCCTGCATGGCCTGAAAGGCGCGAAGAACGTCATCGACATTCGTAACTACGGTCTGGCCGGTGCGATCCAGATCGCGGGCCGTGACGGCGACGCCATCGTGCGTCCGTTCGAAGCCGGCATGGCGTTGTGGAAAGCCGGGTTCTACGTGCGCTTCGGCGGCGACACCCTGCAGTTCGGCCCAACCTTCAACAGCAAGCCGCAAGACCTCGATCGTCTGTTCGACGCGGTCGGCGAAGTGCTGAACAAGCTCGACTGATTTTTCCTTCTATATAGATACGCCAATAGCAGGCGCCCCTTGCGGGCGTCTGCGCACAAGAATTCAGGAGTTCCCCGATGAGCGTTATCCCGCATTTGATCAATGGCGAACTGGTGACCGAGAACGGTCGCGCGGTCGATGTGTTTAACCCGTCCACTGGCCAGGCTATCCACAAGCTGCCGCTGGCCAGCCAGGAAACCATCCAGAAAGCCATCGATGCCGCCAAGGCTGCGTTCCCGGCCTGGCGCAACACGCCACCGGCCAAACGTGCCCAGGTGATGTTCCGTTTCAAGCAACTGCTGGAACAGAACGAAGCGCGCATCGCGCAATTGATCAGTGAAGAACACGGCAAGACTCTGGAAGACGCCGCCGGTGAACTGAAGCGCGGTATCGAGAACGTCGAGTTCGCCTGCGCAGCGCCGGAAATCCTCAAGGGTGAGTACAGCCGCAACGTCGGCCCGAACATCGATGCGTGGTCGGACTTCCAGCCGCTGGGCGTAGTGGCCGGCATCACCCCATTCAACTTCCCGGCCATGGTGCCGCTGTGGATGTATCCGCTGGCGATCGTCTGCGGCAACTGCTTCATCCTCAAACCATCCGAGCGTGATCCAAGCTCGACCCTGCTGATCGCGCAACTGCTGCTGGAAGCCGGCCTGCCGAAAGGCGTGCTGAGCGTGGTGCACGGTGACAAGACTGCGGTGGACGCGCTGATCGAAGCGCCGGAAGTCAAAGCGCTGAGCTTCGTGGGTTCGACGCCGATTGCCGAATACATCTATGCCGAAGGCACCAAGCGCGGCAAACGCGTTCAGGCACTGGGCGGCGCGAAGAACCATGCGGTGCTGATGCCGGATGCGGATCTGGACAACGCGGTCAGCGCACTGATGGGCGCGGCTTACGGTTCCTGCGGCGAGCGCTGCATGGCGATTTCGGTAGCCGTGTGTGTGGGCGATCAGGTGGCGGATGCACTGGTGGCCAAACTGGTTCCACAGATCAAGGCGCTGAAAATCGGCGCTGGTACTTCTTGCGGTCTGGACATGGGGCCGCTGGTTACCGGTCAGGCACGCGACAAGGTCAGCGGTTATGTCGAAGACGGCGTGGCGGCGGGCGCGACCTTGGTGGTCGACGGTCGTGGTCTGAGCGTTGCCGGTCACGAAGAAGGCTTCTTCCTGGGTGGCTGCCTGTTCGACAACGTCACTCCCGAGATGCGCATCTATAAAGAAGAGATTTTCGGGCCGGTGCTGTGCGTCGTCCGGGTGAACAGCCTGGAAGAGGCGATGCAGCTGATCAACGATCACGAATACGGCAACGGTACCTGCATCTTCACTCGTGACGGTGAAGCGGCACGTCTGTTCTGCGACGAGATCGAAGTCGGTATGGTCGGCGTCAACGTTCCATTGCCGGTGCCAGTGGCTTACCACAGCTTCGGTGGCTGGAAGCGTTCGCTGTTCGGCGACTTGCATGCCTATGGTCCGGATGGTGTGCGCTTCTATACACGTCGCAAGGCCATCACCCAGCGCTGGCCGCAGCGTGCGAGCCATGAGGCTTCGCAATTCGCTTTCCCTAGCTTGTAAGTAGAAGGGCAGTGCAGAGAAGGCCGACCTTTTAAGGTCGGCCTTCGCGTTTCGGGGCTTTTTTGACCGATATGACAGATTTATGAAAATAACGGTTGACGGCAGATTCTGAGTCTCTATAATTCGCCCCACTTCCGGCGCAGTCGAAACGGAAAACTCCTTGAAATTCAATGAGTTAAGTAGGTTTAGGCAGTGCAGGGCTTCAGTGTATCGAGGTTTGGAAGTGGCTGAAAAAGAGGTGTTGACAGCAGCGTGTAACGCTGTAGAATTCTCCTCCCGCTAACGAGAGATCGGAAGCGCAAGTGGTTGAAGTTGTTGAAGAAATCTTCGAAAGCTTCTGAAAATAATCACTTGACAGCAAATGAGGCTGCTGTAGAATGCGCGCCTCGGTTGAGACGAAAGATCTTAACCAACCGCTCTTTAACAACTGAATCAAGCAATTCGTGTGGGTGCTTGTGGAGTCAGACTGATAGTCAACAAGATTATCAGCATCACAAGTTACTCCGCGAGAAATCAAAGATGTAACCAACGATTGCTGAGCCAAGTTTAGGGTTTCTTAAAAACCCAAAGATGTTTGAACTGAAGAGTTTGATCATGGCTCAGATTGAACGCTGGCGGCAGGCCTAACACATGCAAGTCGAGCGGATGAAGGGAGCTTGCTCCTGGATTCAGCGGCGGACGGGTGAGTAATGCCTAGGAATCTGCCTGGTAGTGGGGGACAACGTTTCGAAAGGAACGCTAATACCGCATACGTCCTACGGGAGAAAGCAGGGGACCTTCGGGCCTTGCGCTATCAGATGAGCCTAGGTCGGATTAGCTAGTTGGTGAGGTAATGGCTCACCAAGGCGACGATCCGTAACTGGTCTGAGAGGATGATCAGTCACACTGGAACTGAGACACGGTCCAGACTCCTACGGGAGGCAGCAGTGGGGAATATTGGACAATGGGCGAAAGCCTGATCCAGCCATGCCGCGTGTGTGAAGAAGGTCTTCGGATTGTAAAGCACTTTAAGTTGGGAGGAAGGGTTGTAGATTAATACTCTGCAATTTTGACGTTACCGACAGAATAAGCACCGGCTAACTCTGTGCCAGCAGCCGCGGTAATACAGAGGGTGCAAGCGTTAATCGGAATTACTGGGCGTAAAGCGCGCGTAGGTGGTTCGTTAAGTTGGATGTGAAATCCCCGGGCTCAACCTGGGAACTGCATCCAAAACTGGCGAGCTAGAGTATGGTAGAGGGTGGTGGAATTTCCTGTGTAGCGGTGAAATGCGTAGATATAGGAAGGAACACCAGTGGCGAAGGCGACCACCTGGACTGATACTGACACTGAGGTGCGAAAGCGTGGGGAGCAAACAGGATTAGATACCCTGGTAGTCCACGCCGTAAACGATGTCAACTAGCCGTTGGGAGCCTTGAGCTCTTAGTGGCGCAGCTAACGCATTAAGTTGACCGCCTGGGGAGTACGGCCGCAAGGTTAAAACTCAAATGAATTGACGGGGGCCCGCACAAGCGGTGGAGCATGTGGTTTAATTCGAAGCAACGCGAAGAACCTTACCAGGCCTTGACATCCAATGAACTTTCCAGAGATGGATTGGTGCCTTCGGGAACATTGAGACAGGTGCTGCATGGCTGTCGTCAGCTCGTGTCGTGAGATGTTGGGTTAAGTCCCGTAACGAGCGCAACCCTTGTCCTTAGTTACCAGCACGTTATGGTGGGCACTCTAAGGAGACTGCCGGTGACAAACCGGAGGAAGGTGGGGATGACGTCAAGTCATCATGGCCCTTACGGCCTGGGCTACACACGTGCTACAATGGTCGGTACAAAGGGTTGCCAAGCCGCGAGGTGGAGCTAATCCCATAAAACCGATCGTAGTCCGGATCGCAGTCTGCAACTCGACTGCGTGAAGTCGGAATCGCTAGTAATCGCGAATCAGAATGTCGCGGTGAATACGTTCCCGGGCCTTGTACACACCGCCCGTCACACCATGGGAGTGGGTTGCACCAGAAGTAGCTAGTCTAACCTTCGGGAGGACGGTTACCACGGTGTGATTCATGACTGGGGTGAAGTCGTAACAAGGTAGCCGTAGGGGAACCTGCGGCTGGATCACCTCCTTAATCGACGACATCAGCTGCTCCATAAGTTCCCACACGAATTGCTTGATTCATTGAAGAAGACGAAAGAAGCAGCCCGAAATTGGGTCTGTAGCTCAGTTGGTTAGAGCGCACCCCTGATAAGGGTGAGGTCGGCAGTTCGAATCTGCCCAGACCCACCAATTTTGTGTGGGAAACGCCTGTAGAAATACGGGGCCATAGCTCAGCTGGGAGAGCGCCTGCCTTGCACGCAGGAGGTCAGCGGTTCGATCCCGCTTGGCTCCACCACTACTGCTTCTGAAGTAAGAGCTTAGAAATGAGCATTCCATCGCTGTGATGGTGAATGTTGATTTCTAGTCTTTGACTGGTTCGTTCTTTAAAAATTTGGGTATGTGATAGAAAGATAGACTGAGATCCACTTTCACTGGTGGTGATCAGGCTAAGGTAAAATTTGTGAGTTCTCTTAATTGAGAAATTCGAATTTTCGGCGAATGTCGTCTTCACAGTATAACCAGATTGCTTGGGGTTATATGGTCAAGTGAAGAAGCGCATACGGTGGATGCCTTGGCAGTCAGAGGCGATGAAAGACGTGGTAGCCTGCGAAAAGCTTCGGGGAGTCGGCAAACAGACTTTGATCCGGAGATGTCTGAATGGGGGAACCCAGCCATCACAAGATGGTTATCTTGTACTGAATACATAGGTGCAAGAGGCGAACCAGGGGAACTGAAACATCTAAGTACCCTGAGGAAAAGAAATCAACCGAGATTCCCTTAGTAGTGGCGAGCGAACGGGGACTAGCCCTTAAGTGGCTTTGAGATTAGCGGAACGCTCTGGAAAGTGCGGCCATAGTGGGTGATAGCCCTGTACGCGAAAATCTCTTAGTCATGAAATCGAGTAGGACGGAGCACGAGAAACTTTGTCTGAATATGGGGGGACCATCCTCCAAGGCTAAATACTACTGACTGACCGATAGTGAACTAGTACCGTGAGGGAAAGGCGAAAAGAACCCCGGAGAGGGGAGTGAAATAGATCCTGAAACCGTATGCGTACAAGCAGTGGGAGCAGACTTTGTTCTGTGACTGCGTACCTTTTGTATAATGGGTCAGCGACTTATTTTCAGTGGCGAGCTTAACCGAATAGGGGAGGCGTAGCGAAAGCGAGTCTTAATAGGGCGTCTAGTCGCTGGGAATAGACCCGAAACCGGGCGATCTATCCATGGGCAGGTTGAAGGTTAGGTAACACTGACTGGAGGACCGAACCGACTACCGTTGAAAAGTTAGCGGATGACCTGTGGATCGGAGTGAAAGGCTAATCAAGCTCGGAGATAGCTGGTTCTCCTCGAAAGCTATTTAGGTAGCGCCTCATGTATCACTGTAGGGGGTAGAGCACTGTTTCGGCTAGGGGGTCATCCCGACTTACCAAACCGATGCAAACTCCGAATACCTACAAGTGCCGAGCATGGGAGACACACGGCGGGTGCTAACGTCCGTCGTGAAAAGGGAAACAACCCAGACCGTCAGCTAAGGTCCCAAAGTTATGGTTAAGTGGGAAACGATGTGGGAAGGCTTAGACAGCTAGGAGGTTGGCTTAGAAGCAGCCACCCTTTAAAGAAAGCGTAATAGCTCACTAGTCGAGTCGGCCTGCGCGGAAGATGTAACGGGGCTCAAACCATACACCGAAGCTACGGGTATCACGTAAGTGATGCGGTAGAGGAGCGTTCTGTAAGCCTGTGAAGGTGAGTTGAGAAGCTTGCTGGAGGTATCAGAAGTGCGAATGCTGACATGAGTAACGACAATGGGTGTGAAAAACACCCACGCCGAAAGACCAAGGTTTCCTGCGCAACGTTAATCGACGCAGGGTTAGTCGGTCCCTAAGGCGAGGCTGAAAAGCGTAGTCGATGGAAAACAGGTTAATATTCCTGTACTTCTGGTTATTGCGATGGAGGGACGGAGAAGGCTAGGCCAGCTTGGCGTTGGTTGTCCAAGTTTAAGGTGGTAGGCTGGAATCTTAGGTAAATCCGGGATTCTAAGGCCGAGAGCTGATGACGAGTTGCCTTTAGGCGACGAAGTGGTTGATGCCATGCTTCCAAGAAAAGCTTCTAAGCTTCAGATAACCAGGAACCGTACCCCAAACCGACACAGGTGGTTGGGTAGAGAATACCAAGGCGCTTGAGAGAACTCGGGTGAAGGAACTAGGCAAAATGGCACCGTAACTTCGGGAGAAGGTGCGCCGGTGAGGGTGAAGCACTTGCTGCGTAAGCTCACGCCGGTCGAAGATACCAGGCCGCTGCGACTGTTTATTAAAAACACAGCACTCTGCAAACACGAAAGTGGACGTATAGGGTGTGACGCCTGCCCGGTGCCGGAAGGTTAATTGATGGGGTTAGCTAACGCGAAGCTCTTGATCGAAGCCCCGGTAAACGGCGGCCGTAACTATAACGGTCCTAAGGTAGCGAAATTCCTTGTCGGGTAAGTTCCGACCTGCACGAATGGCGTAACGATGGCGGCGCTGTCTCCACCCGAGACTCAGTGAAATTGAAATCGCTGTGAAGATGCAGTGTATCCGCGGCTAGACGGAAAGACCCCGTGAACCTTTACTATAGCTTTGCACTGGACTTTGAATTTGCTTGTGTAGGATAGGTGGGAGGCTTTGAAGCGTGGACGCCAGTTCGCGTGGAGCCATCCTTGAAATACCACCCTGGCAACTTTGAGGTTCTAACTCAGGTCCGTTATCCGGATCGAGGACAGTGTATGGTGGGTAGTTTGACTGGGGCGGTCTCCTCCTAAAGAGTAACGGAGGAGTACGAAGGTGCGCTCAGACCGGTCGGAAATCGGTCGTAGAGTATAAAGGCAAAAGCGCGCTTGACTGCGAGACAGACACGTCGAGCAGGTACGAAAGTAGGTCTTAGTGATCCGGTGGTTCTGTATGGAAGGGCCATCGCTCAACGGATAAAAGGTACTCCGGGGATAACAGGCTGATACCGCCCAAGAGTTCATATCGACGGCGGTGTTTGGCACCTCGATGTCGGCTCATCACATCCTGGGGCTGAAGCCGGTCCCAAGGGTATGGCTGTTCGCCATTTAAAGTGGTACGCGAGCTGGGTTTAGAACGTCGTGAGACAGTTCGGTCCCTATCTGCCGTGGACGTTTGAGATTTGAGAGGGGCTGCTCCTAGTACGAGAGGACCGGAGTGGACGAACCTCTGGTGTTCCGGTTGTCACGCCAGTGGCATTGCCGGGTAGCTATGTTCGGGAAAGATAACCGCTGAAAGCATCTAAGCGGGAAACTTGCCTCAAGATGAGATCTCACTGGAACCTTGAGTTCCCTGAAGGGCCGTCGAAGACTACGACGTTGATAGGTTGGGTGTGTAAGCGCTGTGAGGCGTTGAGCTAACCAATACTAATTGCCCGTGAGGCTTGACCATATAACACCCAAGCAATTTGAGTCGAAAGGCCAGATTGCGGTGTGTGAAGACGCAATGAACCGAAAGTTCGACGCTCACAAAACACCGAAAGCTGTCACATACCCAATTTGCTGAAGCGAGGCCATCTGGCCACGACTCAGTACCCGAATTTCTTGACGACCATAGAGCGTTGGAACCACCTGATCCCATCCCGAACTCAGAAGTGAAACGATGCATCGCCGATGGTAGTGTGGGGTTTCCCCATGTGAGAGTAGGTCATCGTCAAGATTAAATTCCGAAACCCCAATTGCGAAAGCAGTTGGGGTTTTGTTTTGTCCGCAGGAAAGTTCTTACAGCATTCTCAGCCGCCTTGCGGCTGTCCTCGCCGGCCGACAATGCTAAGGTTCAGCCCTAGCTTTTGTACTTTTCCAAGGAAGCCTTCATGCCGGACACCCAGTCCCTCAACGCTGCATTCATGGTCGTTCAGAGCAACAGCCTGGATGAACTGCGCAGCCTTGTGATCAGCATCATGCGGCGCTATCCACTGGCACCCCTGGAGAACGAAATTGCGCTCGTGCAGAGCAACGGCATCGCTCAATGGCTCAAGCTGGCACTGGCTGAGGACCCTGAAGCGGACGATTCAGGCGGCTGTGGGATCGCCGCCGCCATTGATGCGCAACTGCCGGGCAGTTTCATGTGGCAGCTATACCGGATGGTGCTGGGACGAGAGGAAATTCCAGCAAAGTCGCTGCTCGACAAGGCGCCGCTGACCTGGCGCCTGATGCGCCTGTTGCCACAGGTTATCAACCGTCCGCATTTCGAACCGCTACAGCGCTTTCTCACCCATGACACCGATCTACGCAAACGCTACCAGTTGTCCGAACGTCTGGCAGACCTCTTCGACCAATACCAGGTTTACCGCGCTGATTGGCTTGAGGACTGGGCAGAGGGGCATCATCAACTCCGCAATGTAAGAGGTGAAGCGAAGCCGCTCTCACCGACCAGTTGCTGGCAGGCAGAATTGTGGCGCGCCCTGCTGGACGATGTGGGCGAGCAAGGCATGGCCCAAAGTCGGGCGGGCGTGCACCAGCGGTTCATGGAGCGCATCAACAGTCTTGAACGCGCACCGACCGGACTTCCCCAGCGAGTGATCGTTTTCGGAATTTCCTCGTTGCCTGCACAGGTATTGGAAGCATTGGCCGGGCTTTCCCGTTTCAGCCAGGTTTTGTTGTGCGTCCATAACCCCTGTCGTTATCACTGGGCCGATATCGTTGCCGACAAGGATCTCTTGCGCCATCAGTACAAGCGGCAAGCCCGAAAAAACGGCATGCCCGTGGTACTGGATTCGGAATCACTCCACCAACATGCTCACCCGCTCCTCGCCGCGTGGGGCAAGCAAGGTCGCGATTACATCAACCTACTCGACAGCTACGACGAGCCGGACAGCTATCGCGCAGCATTTCGCAATGGACGTATCGATCTGTTCAGCGAAACCCAGCCAAAGAACATGCTTAATCAGTTACAGGACGACATTCTGGAGCTGCGGCCGCTCAGCGAGACTCGAGCGCTCTGGCCGGCAGTCGATCTGACTCAAGACGATTCGATCCGCTTTCACATTGCCCATAGCGCCCAGCGCGAAGTGGAGATTCTTCACGACCAGCTCCTGGCCCGTTTCAGTGCCAACCCTCAATTACGCCCTCGCGACGTGATCGTGATGGTGCCTGACATCGACAGTTACGCGCCGCATATTCGCGCCGTATTTGGGCAACTGGATCGTCAGGACCCACGCTTCATTCCTTTCACCATGGCCGATCAGGGGCAGCGCGGACGGGATCCATTACTGATCGCTGTCGAACATCTGCTCAAGCTGCCGGACAGTCGTTTCCCCGTCAGTGAAATCCTCGACTTGCTCGACGTCCCTGCGTTACGCGCCAGGTTTGGTGTGCAGGAACGAGACTTGCCTACCCTGCATCGCTGGATCGAAGGTGCCGGCGTGCGTTGGGGAATCGATGCGGGGCAACGGGCCGATCTGGGGTTACCCGATGAGCTGGAGCAAAACAGTTGGCGCTTCGGCCTGCGTCGGATGTTGCTCGGTTATGCGGTCGGCAGTTCCGGTGCTTGTGGGGATATCGAACCCTACGATGAAATCGGTGGTCTCGATGCTGCGTTGATTGGCCCGTTGGTAGCGTTGCTGGATGCTCTGGAGCTCTCGCATCAGCAACTGATGAAACCCGCTCAACCACAGGAATGGGGGCATAGGCTTCAGGCGTTGATGCAACTGTTTTTCAAGTCCGAAGATGAGCATGACGACTACCTGCTGGCTCAACTCGAGGAGTTGCGCGAAACCTGGCTGGAAACCTGCGAGGCCGTCGGTCTGCTTGATGAGCTGCCACTGACCGTCGTTCGCGAGGCCTGGCTGGCGGGGCTGGATCAGGGGCGTCTGTCGCAGCGCTTCCTGGCGGGAGCTGTGAATTTTTGCACGCTGATGCCGATGCGCGCGATCCCGTTCAGGCTGGTTTGCCTGTTGGGCATGAACGATGGCGATTATCCACGCGCTCAACCGCCGCTGGACTTCGACCTCATGGGCAGTGATTACCGGCCGGGAGATCGCTCCCGTCGGGAAGATGATCGCTATCTTCTGCTCGAAGCGCTCTTGTCCGCCCGTCATCAGCTCTACATCAGTTGGGTCGGCCGCAGCATTCGCGACAACAGTGAGCGGCCAGCCTCTGTGTTGATCGGCCAGTTGCGCGATCATCTCGCCAATGGATGGCGATCGGTCGACGACAACGAAGATCTCCTGATTGCCATGACTCAGGAGCATCCGTTGCAGCCATTCAGTTCGCGCTACTTCCATGAGGAAGACAAGCTGTTCAGCTACGCCAGCGAATGGCAGGTGCTGCATCAACCTCACGAACAGAATGACGTCGCAACAATGCTTGCCCCCCATGTCCAGGAGGAGCCGTTGAGTCTGGAACTGCTGCAGGACTTCCTGCGCAATCCGGTCCGACACTTTTTCACTCAGCGACTCAAGGTTTACTTCGAAGCGGCGCAGATACCTCAGGCTGATGAGGAGCCCTTTGTGCTGGATGCGTTGCAGCGATACATGCTCAGCGACAGCTTGCTCGGGGCAGCCATGAGGCACCCGGACAATGTTGATCAGGCGCTCGAGTCTCAAGCCCGACGCCTGCAAAACAGCGGACTGCTGCCCATGGCCGGGTTCGGTGAGTGCCTTCAGCGAGAGCTGATCGAGCCTTTGCCAGACTTGTTGCAACGCTATCAACAGCTGTTGGCGCTATGGCCAACCCCCCTGATCAACGCTTTACCGATCAATTTTGAATGGCAGGAACTGCGTCTTGAAGGATGGCTGGGAGGTTTGCACCGGCGCGCCGATGGCGGCGTACTGTCGGTCACAACAATCCCCAACAGCATTGGCTCGATCAAGAACCGCAAATGGCACCGCATGACCAAGCCCTGGGTCAGCCATCTTGCCGCGTGTGCCAGTGGACTTTCCCTGACGACCGCACTGGTGGCCAGCGATGACACGCTCCTTCTTGAACCTCTGGAGCAGATCCGGGCGAGACGAATTCTCGAGGATCTGCTGCTCGCCTGGCAGACGGGCATGCGCCAGCCACTGCCGGTCGCGGTGAAAACTGCTTTCGCATGGCTGGGTCAGACCGATCCGGTCAAGGCTGAAGCGGCTGCCCGCAAAGCCTATGAGGGTGATGGTCAGACCAGCGAAGGCGAACGACGCGAAAGCCCGGCTCTGGCTCGACAATTCGCCGACTACGATGCACTGCAAGCGGATGAAACCTTCTCCGGTTGGTGTGATGCACTGTATCGCCCTTTGCTTGAGGCACCGTGGCGGTCATGGACCCACGAGGAGGCAGGCGCATGAGCAACCAACAGCCGCTCGCGCTGGCATTCCCGTTAAGAGGCAGTCAACTGATTGAAGCCAGTGCGGGCACTGGCAAGACCTTTACCATTTCGGCGTTGTATCTGCGGTTGATCCTCGGCCACGGAGGCGAGGCGAGTGGTTTCGGTCGAGAGCTGTTGCCCCCGCAGATTCTCGTGGTGACCTTCACCGACGCGGCCACCAAAGAGCTGCGCGAGCGCATACGCACGCGTCTGGCCGAGGCCGCCCGTTTCTTTCGTGACGAGACGCCTCCCCCTGATGCGCTGATCGATGAACTGCGTGCAGAGTTCGATCCGCAACAATGGCCCGGTTGCGCGAACCGCCTGGATATCGCCGCGCAATGGATGGACGAAGCCGCCGTTTCGACGATCCACAGTTGGTGTCAGCGAATGTTGCGCGAGCATGCGTTCGACAGCGGCAGTCTGTTTACCCAGACCCTGGAAACCGATCACAGCGACCTGCTCGGCGAAGTGCTGCGCGATTATTGGCGGCTGTTCTGCTATCCGATGCAGGGCGATGCATTGAGCTGGGTCCGCAGTCACTGGGGAGGTCCGGCGGCCCTGTTACCGCGAGTGCGTGGGCTGTTTGGCACCGAGCGCGAAGCGGACTCTGACAAGACCCCCTCCGAGCTGATCGAAGAATGCCTGCAGGAACGCCGTGCGGCATTGGTGGAGTTGAAGGGACCATGGCGGCAGTGGGCCGATGAGTTGCTCGCGATCTGTCATCAGGGCGTCGCCAACAAAACCGTGGACGGGCGCAAGATGCAAGCCCGCTATTTCGAACCCTGGTTCGAAAAGCTCAAGGCCTGGGCCGAGGACGAGTCGTTCGAGCAACTGGATATCGGCACCGGGTTCGCCAGGCTCACGCCGGAGGGCATGGCTGAAGCCTGGAAGGGCGAGCCGCCGAGTCACCCGGGCCTGGATGCCATGCCTGTGCTCAAGTCGAGCCTCGACAATTTGCCGACGCCCGATGCGGCCGTGCTGCAGCATGCTGCCAAATGGGTCGGTGCCCGCTTTGAAGACGAGAAGCGCCGTCGAGCCGAAATGGGTTTCGACGACATGCTATTGCGTCTGGACTCGGCCTTGCAATCCGACGGTGGGGAGCGGCTCGCCACGCTCATCCGCGAGCAGTTCCCGGTCGCCCTGATCGATGAGTTCCAGGACACGGACCCGGTGCAGTACCGGATCTTCGAAAGCATCTATCGCATTGAAGAGAATAACCTCGAGACCGGGCTGTTCCTGATTGGCGACCCCAAGCAGGCGATCTATGCCTTCCGTGGCGCGGACATCTACACCTATCTGCGAGCCCGCCAGGCCACAACCGGACGCCTGCATACCCTGGGCACCAACTTCCGTTCCAGTCACGGGATGGTCAGTGCGGTCAACCATGTTTTCGAACGTGCCGAGTCCCGTGAGCAAGGGCGCGGAGCATTTCTGTTCCGACAGAAAAGTGGCGATAACCCGGTGCCGTTCCAGCCTGTGGAGGCTCAGGGTCGTAAAGAACATTTGCAGGTATCCGGGCTGGACGTACCGGCGCTGAACATCTGGCATTTATCCACCGACAAACCACTGTCCGGGGCGGTTTATCGCCAGCAGTTGGCGGCGGCCTGCGCCAGTGAGATCACGACTCTGCTCAATGGCGGGCAAACCGGTCGTGCCGGGTTTGCGCAGGACGGCAAGGATTGGCGTGGGCTGCGGCCAGCGGACATTGCGATCCTGGTGCGCGATGGTAAAGAGGCGCAGGCGGTACGCGGTGAGCTTGCAGCGCGCGGAGTCCGCAGCGTTTATCTGTCGGACAAGGACTCGGTCTTTGCCGCACAGGAAGCCCATGACCTGTTGTCGTGGCTCAAGGCGTGCGCCGAGCCGGATGTCGAACGCTCCCTGAAAGCGGCGCTGGCGTGCATCACACTGAATCTGCCATTGGCTGAGCTGGAGCGTCTGAATCAGGACGAGCTGGTCTGGGAAACCCGGGTCATGCAGTTCCGTGGATATCGTGAACTCTGGCGCAAGCAGGGGGTGCTGCCGATGTTGCGGCGCCTGCTGCACGACTTTCAACTGCCGCAGATGCTCATTGCCCGCAGTGATGGCGAGCGGGTGCTGACCAACCTGTTGCACCTGTCGGAGCTGTTGCAACAGGCCGCGTCGGAACTCGATGGCGAGCAGGCACTGATCCGCCATCTGGCCGAGCATCTGGCATTGTCCGGGCAGGCAGGTGAAGAGCAGATCCTGCGTCTTGAGAGCGACGAGCAACTGGTCAAGGTCGTGACCATTCACAAGTCCAAGGGGCTTGAATACCCGTTGGTGTTCCTGCCTTTCATCTGCTCGGCCAAACCCGTGGATGGCAGTCGATTGCCGCTGCATTACCACGATGAGTCCGGCAAGGCTCGCATCAGTCTGAAGCCCGACGCCGAATTGATCGCCCTGGCGGACAACGAGCGCCTGGCGGAGGATCTGCGTTTGCTCTACGTTGCGCTGACCCGTGCACAGCATGCGTGCTGGCTCGGGGTGACGGATCTCAAGCGCGGCAATCACAGCAGTTCGGTGCTGCATCTTTCTGCACTGGGCTATCTGCTGGGTGGCGGCGCTTCGTTGAATGAATCCAGCGGATTGGCCCGTTGGCTGGACGATCTGCAACAGGATTGTTCGGCGCTGAGCGTTTTTGAAATGCCAGAAGCCACCAGCGAGGAGTACCAGCCTCCGCGGAATGAGGCCACATTACGAGCCACCCTTCTGCCGAGCCGCAGGGCCAGCGAGAACTGGTGGATCGCGTCGTACAGTGCCTTGCGCATCAGTGACGTGCTGAGCGTCGGCAATGACGAAGCTCCTGACAGTCCGCAAGCGCAAAAGCTGTTCGACGACGAACGCCTCAATCCTGAAGCTCCGCGCGAGATCATCGCCGGCGGGGCTGACATTCACCGCTTCCCTCGCGGGCCGAATCCGGGAACGTTTCTTCATGGTTTGCTGGAGTGGGCAGGGGAGGAGGGGTTCGCGGTCACCCGCGATTCGCTGGACGATGCGATTGCACGGCGTTGCAATCGACGGGGCTGGGAAGGCTGGATCACTGCCCTCGGCGACTGGTTGCAGCACTTGCTCAAACTGCCACTGCCAGCGGGCCTCGACCAACCGCCAGTGGTTCTCGAGCAATTGAAGCAATATCGGGTCGAGATGGAATTCTGGTTCGCCAGCCACAAGGTCGACGTACTCAAGCTCGACGAGCAGGTACGTCAATTCACCCACAACGGTGTGGCCCGGGTCGGCGCTGAAGCGGTGCAGCTCAATGGCATGTTCAAAGGCTTTATCGACCTGACGTTCGAGCACGAGGGCCGTTACTACGTGGCCGATTACAAGTCCAACTGGCTGGGTGTCGATGACGCCGCGTACACCGAACGGGCCATGGAGCAGTCGATTCTCGACAACCGTTACGACCTGCAATACGTGCTGTACCTGTTGGCCTTGCATCGCCAGCTCAAGGCGCGGCTTGCCGACTACGACTACGACCGGCATATCGGCGGCGCGTTGTACCTGTTCCTGCGTGGGACACGGGCCCCTGGCGGTGGCGTTTACTTCGCGCGACCACCTAGGGAGCTGATCGAACGTCTGGACCTCATGTTCCAGGGCAAACCGCAACCCAAGGCCGAGCCCGCGTGGGAACAGGGAGTACTGCTATGAACCGGACATTCGCCGACCTGCTGCCAACGCCGCTGACCGCCGAAAGCCTCGCGCAACTGACGCCCCTGACCCGTGCCGATGATCTGTTGCTGTTGCTGACCCAATGGGTCGAGCGTGGCTGGTTGCGGGCACTGGACAAGGCATTCGTGGCCTTTCTTCATGAGTTGGCACCCGATGTCGATCCGCTGGTGTTGCTCGCCGCCGCATTGACCAGTCACCAGCTCGGCCATGGTCATGTGTGCCTGGATCTGTTCGAAACCCTCAAGGCGCCGGATTTCGCGCTGTCACTGCCTCCGGAGGGGGACGCACAACCCGGCGTATTGCTGCTGCCATCGCAGTTGCTCGAAACCCTCGACGGTGCGCATTGGTGCAAAGTACTGGCCGGCAGTTCGCTGGTGGCACTGGCCGCCGACGAAGGTGCGTCGGCTCAGGAGCGCCCGCTGGTGTTGTCCGGCAAGCGCTTGTACTTGCGGCGCTATTGGGCCTACGAGCGGCGTATCGACAGCGCATTGCGTCAGCGTCTCGCGGAGCAGGAAGCGACACCATCCGATCTTGCTCGGCGGCTGGACGCACTGTTCGATCCGGCGCAGCGTCCGGATGTCATCGACTGGCAGAAGCTCGCCTGCGCCCTGGCCACCCGAAGTGCCTTCAGCATCATCACGGGCGGTCCAGGTACCGGCAAGACGACGACGGTGGTCCGTTTGCTGGCGTTGCTCCAGGCACCTGCGGTCGAGGCGCACCAGCCATTGCGCATCCGCCTCGCGGCGCCTACCGGTAAAGCGGCGGCGCGACTGACGGAGTCCATCAGTCAGCAGGTGCAATCGCTGAAGGTCGCTGACAGCGTCCGGGAAAAAATTCCGACCGAGGTGACCACGGTGCACCGCCTGCTCGGCAGTCGTCCCGGCACGCGGCACTTTCGCCACCATGCCGGTAACCGTCTGCCCCTGGACGTTCTGGTGGTCGATGAAGCGTCCATGATCGACCTGGAAATGATGGCCAACCTGCTCGATGCCTTGCCGCCTCATGCCCGATTGGTGTTGCTGGGCGACAAGGATCAACTGGCCTCTGTGGAGGCGGGGGCGGTGCTGGGAGATTTGTGCCGCGATGCCGAAGCCGGTTGGTACAGTCCGCAGACTCGCCAGTGGCTGGAACAGGTGAGCGGCGAATCCCTGCAGGACAGCGGCTTGCACGAAGGCTCTGACGGCTCGCATCCGCTGGCCCAGCAAGTGGTGATGTTGCGTCACTCGCGGCGTTTCGGCGAGGGCAGCGGCATCGGCCAACTGGCGCGGCGGGTGAATCAGCAACTCCCGGACGAGGCTCGGCAGTTGCTGGAAGTCAAGACTCATGGAGATGTGTTTTCGTTGCCGCTTCAGAACGAGCACGACCGGAAACTTGAGCACCTGGTGCTCGATGGGCACGGCGTAGGCCCTCACGGTTATCGACACTATCTGAGCGTCTTGCGCGATCGACGTCCGGCGAGCGGAATGCCGCTCGAGAACCCGGGTTGGGTCAATTGGGCGCGTGACGTCCTGCGGGCCTTCGATACCTTCCAGCTGTTGTGCGCAGTGCGCAAAGGGCCATGGGGTGTCGAGGGGCTGAACCAGCGCATCACCGACGCGTTGCTCAAGGCGCGGCTGATCGAAAGCGACCAGCAATGGTACGAAGGCCGGCCGGTGCTGATGACCCGAAATGACTACGGTCTGGGGCTGATGAACGGTGACATCGGTATCGCCCTGAAACTGCCCGAGCGCGATGGGCCGGATGCCGGTAAGTCGGTGTTGCGAGTGGCGTTCCCGCGTAACGACGGGCGCGGCGGGGTACGTTTCGTGTTGCCGAGCCGGCTCAACGATGTCGAGACCGTCTATGCGATGACTGTGCACAAGTCGCAGGGCTCGGAGTTTGCCCATACCGCGCTGATCCTGCCGGACGCCCTGAATCCCGTGTTGACCAAGGAGCTGATCTACACCGGAATTACCCGGGCCAAGGATTGGTTCACCTTGATCGAGCCTCGGAGCGGCGTGTTTGAAGACGCGGTGCAGCGCAAGGTGAAGCGCCTGAGTGGACTGATGCTGGAACTGGAAGAAGGGACGTCGCATAAAGGATGAAGGTGCCTTCGATTGCCGCCGGTAATTGACCGACCGGTCAGAGGTCGCTGTATCGCTGGCGTTCCAACGCTGTGCTATCGTTGCGGCATCATTTCGTAACGATCCAAGAGAATCCCTGCATGAAGGTGGCTGTCTGGGCGACAGAGCGCGTAGTTGGCTGCAAGCGGGCGTTGCTTGCCGGTGTGCTCTGTTTGCTCACGGGTGTGGCCGCTGCCCAGACTCAGACTCCGGTGGGCATGGCCGAACAGCGGGCCAAATCCGTCACTCAGGTTGTCCTCGGTATCCTCAGTTACGCGCGCTGGCCGGTAGAGCCGGCGCAGTTGCGTTTGTGCATCGTCGGCCCGACCGAATACACCGACGACCTGGTCAAGGGTACGACCCAGGCCACGGGGCGTTCGGTCATCTTGCGTCGACTGTTGGCCGACAATCCGGCCATCGTCAGCGAGTGCGACGCCGTCTACATCGGCAAACTCACGACCGACGAACGCAGCCGGCTGTTCGCGTCCCTTATCGGCCATCCGGTGCTGAGCATCAGCGAAGGCGGTGATCAATGCACGGTCGGCAGCCTGTTCTGCCTGCGGGTCGGCGATGAGCAAGTGTCGTTCGAGGTCAATCTCGACTCCGTCGCCCGCAGCGGCGTGCGTATTCATCCCAGCGTGCTGCAGTTGTCGCGTCGCAAACCGGCGGTGCCATGAGACACGACCAATCCACAGGGCGCCCGACCCTCGGCTCGGTCATCGGCCGTGGCAACCTGATTGTGGCGCTGGTCGCCGTGGCAATGGCCAGTGTGTCGCTGACGCTGCTTGGGGTGTTGGCGCTACGGGTCTATGCCGATCACAACCTGCACTTGATCGCCCGCTCTATCAGTTACACGGTGGAAGCTGCCGTGGTGTTCAACGACAAGGCCGCCGCGACCGAAGCGCTGGCATTGATCGCCTCGACCGAAGAAGTGGCCGATGCCCAGGTGCTGGACACTCAGGGCCAGTTGATCGCGCGCTGGCAGCGTCCGGAGAACGGTCTGTTTTCCGAACTGGAGATGCAGGTTGCGCGGGTCATTCTGGAAAAACCCATCAGCCTGCCGATCCTCCATCAGGATCGCGAGATCGGGCGCATTTTGCTGATCGGTCACGGCGGCAGCCTGATGCGCTTTCTGTTGAGCGGTCTAGCGGGGATCATTCTCTGCACGGCGATCAGCGCCTGGGTCGCGCTGTACCTGGCGCAGCGTCAGTTGCGCAGGATCATCGGCCCGTTGCACAGCCTGGCGGCGGTGGCGCATGCGGCCCGCAGCGAGCGGGCACTGGATCGACGGGTGCCACGGGCGAAGATTGCCGAACTGGACAACCTCGGCAATGACTTCAATGCCTTGCTCGATGAACTCGAAGACTGGCAAACCCACCTGCAAAGCGAGAACGAAACCCTCGCCCACCAGGCCAGCCACGACAGTCTCACCGGATTGCCGAACCGGGCCTTTTTCGAAGGCCGCCTGATTCGTGCGCTACGCAGCGCCCACAAACTGAACGAGCGCGTGGCGGTGCTGTTTCTCGACAGCGACCGCTTCAAGGACATCAACGACAACTTCGGTCATGCCGCCGGTGACGCGGTGCTGGTGGCGGTGGCGAATCGGGTGCGGGCGCAGTTGCGTGAAGAGGATCTGGTGGCGCGTCTGGGCGGTGACGAGTTCGCCGTTCTGCTCACGCCCTTGCACAAGACCGAAGACGCCGAGCGCATTGCCGACAAGATCCTCGCCAGCATGGACACCCCGATCGCACTGCCCGGCGACAGCAGTGTCGTGACGTCGCTCAGTATCGGCATCGCGGTTTACCCCGATCATGGCGTCACGCCCGGCACCTTGCTCGATGCGGCCGATGCCGCGATGTATCAAGCCAAGCGTTTGTCGCGCGGCGCCCAATCCACGGCCGGGTCGGAGCACCCGGTCGATCCCGTTCAAACCAGGAGCTGATGCCCGTGTTCTCACTTTCCTTTCGACTGTTTTCCACCCTGTTGCTGACGGCCATGCTGGCCCTGACCGGTTGCCAGACCGCCCCGCAAAAAGGCCTGACGCCAGCCCAGGTTGCGGTCCTCAAGCAGCAAGGCTTCGAGTTGACCGATGATGGCTGGGAGTTCGGCCTGTCGGGCAAAGTGTTGTTTGGCAGCGATGTCGAAAGCCTGAACAAGCAAAGTACCGAAATCGTCGAGCGTATCGGCAAAGCGTTGCTGGGTGTCGGCATCGAGCGGGTGCGGGTCGATGGCCACACCGACGCTTCCGGCAAGGAAACCTACAACCAGCAGCTGTCACTGCGTCGCGCGAAAAGCGTCGGCAAAGTGCTGACCTCGGTCGGCATGAAGGAAGAGAACATCCAGCTGCAAGGCCTCGGTAGCCGTGAACCGGTCGCCTCCAACGACACTGCCGCCGGCCGCACCGAAAACCGCCGGGTGTCGATTGTGGTCAGCGCCGATTAATCGGCGAACTGCATTTCGCGGGTCTCACCCATCAACAGACCCTGATTGCGCTCGGTCACCTCACGGATGTAATCCCACAAAAGGGTGATCCGTTTCAACTTCCGAAGATCCTCCCGGCAGTACATCCAGAACTGCCGGGTGATGTCGATTTCCTCCGGCAGCACCGGCAACAGGCGCGGATCCTGTGCCGCGAGGAAGCACGGCAGAATCGCCAGCGACCTCCCTTGCTGCGCCGCCACGAACTGTGCAATCACGCTGGTGCTGCGCAAATTGGCGCTGGCGCCGGGCAACACATTCGCCAGATACAGCAGCTCCGAGCTGAACGCCAGGTCATCCACGTAACTGATGAATTGATGCTTGCCCAGGTCGGCGGGGCGGCGGATCGGTGGGTGTTTGTCGAGATATTCCTGGGTCGCGTACAGCTGCAAGCGGTAGTCGCAGAGTTTGCAGCATACGTACGGGCCGTGTTCCGGGCGTTCGAGGGCGATGACGATGTCGGCCTCGCGTTTGGACAGGCTGATGAAGTGCGGCAGCGGCAGGATATCCACCGAAATCGCCGGGTAGGCGTCGACGAAGTGGCTCAGTTGCGGGGTGATGAAGAAGCTGCCGAAACCTTCGGTGCAGCCCATGCGCACATGTCCGGAAAGCGCGACGCCGGAGCCGGACACCTGCTCGCAGGCCATGTGCAGCGTGCTTTCGATCGACTCGGCATAACTCAGTAGGCGCTGGCCTTCGGCAGTCAGCACGAAACCGCTGGTGCGCGACTTTTCGAACAGCAAAGTGCCGAGCGCCGCTTCCAGCGAACTGATCCGCCGCGACACGGTGGTGTAGTCCACCGCCAGGCGTTTGGCCGCGGTGCTGGCCTTGCGGGTACGGGCGACTTCGAGGAAAAACTTGAGGTCGTCCCAGTTCAGCGAGCCGAGAGAGGTGATGTTTTTTTGCATGATGGACGGGCTTATATGTGCGTTCTTATTAGAAGTTTGCACATCTATACTCCAAAAACAGTCCGACAACCAATTCGCGACACACGCCTCATCTCAAGGCGAACCTTTCGCCTTGGCTCCCAAGATAAAAACAATTTCTGGAGACCAGCATGAACGCATCGCTTACGCCCAACGAAACCACGATCCAGAAGGTCAAGCTGCTGATCGACGGCGAGTGGGTCGAGTCGCAGACCACCGAGTGGCACGACATCGTCAACCCGGCGACCCAGCAAGTGCTGGCCAAGGTTCCGTTCGCCACCGCCGCTGAAGTCGACGCCGCCGTCAGCGCCGCCCAGCGCGCCTTCCAGACCTGGAAGCTGACCCCTATCGGCGCACGCATGCGCATCATGCTCAAGCTGCAAGCGTTGATCCGCGAGCATTCCAAACGCATCGCCGTGGTGCTGAGCGCCGAGCAGGGCAAGACCATTGCCGACGCCGAGGGCGACATTTTCCGTGGCCTGGAAGTGGTCGAACACGCCTGCTCCATCGGCAGCCTGCAAATGGGCGAGTTCGCCGAGAACGTCGCCGGCGGCGTCGACACCTACACCCTGCGTCAGCCGATCGGCGTCTGCGCCGGCATCACGCCGTTCAACTTCCCGGCAATGATTCCGCTGTGGATGTTCCCGATGGCCATCGCCTGCGGCAACACCTTCGTGCTCAAACCATCCGAACAGGATCCGCTGTCGACCATGTTGCTGGTGGAACTGGCGATCGAAGCCGGCATTCCGGCCGGTGTGCTCAACGTCGTCCACGGTGGCAAAGACGTGGTCGATGGCCTGTGCACCCACAAGGACATCAAGGCCGTTTCGTTTGTCGGTTCGACCGCCGTCGGCACTCACGTGTATGACTTGGCCGGCAAGCACGGTAAGCGCGTGCAATCGATGATGGGCGCGAAGAACCACGCGGTGGTGCTGCCGGACGCCAATCGCGAGCAAGCGCTCAATGCGCTGGTCGGCGCCGGTTTCGGTGCAGCCGGTCAACGTTGCATGGCCACCTCGGTGGTGGTGCTGGTGGGTGCGGCCAAGCAGTGGCTGCCGGATCTGAAAGCGCTGGCGCAGAAACTCAAGGTCAACGCCGGCAACGAGCCGGGCACCGATGTCGGCCCGGTCATTTCGAAAAAGGCCAAGGCGCGGATTCTCGATCTGATCGAAAGCGGCATCAAGGAAGGTGCCAAACTCGAGCTGGACGGTCGCGACATCAGCGTGCCGGGCTACGAGAACGGCAACTTCGTCGGGCCGACCCTGTTCTCCGGGGTGACTACCGACATGCAGATCTACACCCAGGAAATCTTCGGCCCGGTGCTGGTGGTGCTGGAAGTCGACACCCTCGATCAGGCCATTGCGCTGGTCAACGCCAACCCGTTCGGCAATGGCACTGGCCTGTTCACCCAGAGCGGCGCGGCAGCGCGTAAGTTCCAGACTGAAATCGACGTCGGCCAGGTCGGCATCAACATCCCGATTCCGGTGCCGGTACCGTTCTTCAGCTTCACCGGTTCGCGCGGTTCGAAACTTGGCGACCTCGGCCCGTACGGCAAGCAAGTGGTGCAGTTCTACACCCAGACCAAAACGGTCACGGCGCGCTGGTTCGATGACGACAGCGTCAACGACGGCGTGAACACCACCATCAACCTGCGTTGAGGAATGGCCATGAAAATCGCATTTATCGGTCTGGGCAACATGGGCGCGCCGATGGCGCGCAACCTGATCAAGGCCGGGCATTCGCTGAATCTGGTGGACCTGAACAAAACCGTGCTGGCGGAACTCGAGCAACTGGGCGGCACCATTCGCGCTTCGGCTCGCGAAGCCGCTGAAGATGCAGAACTGGTGATCACCATGCTGCCGGCGGCGGTGCATGTACGCAGCGTCTGGCTCGGTGAAGATGGCGTGCTGGCCGGGATCGGCAAAGGCGTGCCGGCGGTGGATTGCAGCACCATCGATCCGCAGACTGCTCGCGATGTGGCGGCGGCGGCTGCCAAACAAGGCGTGGCCATGGCCGATGCACCGGTGTCCGGCGGCACCGGGGGCGCAACGGCCGGGACGCTGACCTTCATGGTCGGCGCCACCCCGGAGCTGTTCGCCACCCTGCAACCAGTGCTGGCGCAAATGGGCCGCAACATCGTGCATTGCGGTGAAGTCGGCACCGGGCAGATCGCCAAGATCTGCAACAACCTGTTGCTCGCCATTTCGATGGTCGGCGTCAGCGAGGCGATGGCGCTGGGCGATGCGCTGGGCATCGACACCACGGTGCTCGCCGGGATCATCAACAGCTCGACCGGTCGTTGCTGGAGTTCGGAAATGTACAACCCGTGGCCGGGCATCGTCGAAACGGCGCCGGCCTCGCGTGGTTACACCGGCGGCTTCGGCGCCGAGCTGATGCTCAAGGATCTGGGGCTGGCCACCGAAGCGGCGCGTCAGGCCCATCAGCCAGTGGTGCTGGGCGCGGTGGCGCAGCAGTTGTATCAGGCGATGAGTCAGCGCGGGGAAGGTGGCAAGGACTTCTCGGCGATCATCAACAGCTATCGCAAGCCGCAGTAACCGTCGTCAGGCCTGTGCTCGCCACAGGTCTGTATTGCCGGGAAACCACGTCGGGTGGTTTCCCGGCTTTTTTGTATCAGGCGAACACGAAATATTTGCGCACGGTCTCGACCACTTCCCAAGTGCCTTTCATGCCTGGCTCGACCACGAAGATGTCGCCGGCGCGCAGGTGGATCGGCTCCATGCCGTCCGGAGTTATCACGCAGTAGCCTTCCTGGAAATGGCAGTACTCCCACTTCACGTAGTCCACCCGCCACTTGCCTGGCGTGCAGATCCAGGTGCCCATGATCTTGCTGCCGTCTTCGCTGGTGTAGGCATTGAGGTTGACGGTGTGCGGGTCGCCCTCGAGTTTTTCCCATTTGCAGGCGTCGAGTACGGGCAGGGGATGGGTGTCGCGCAAAACGGTGATAGGTGCGGGCATGACGGCTCCAGGCCAAAGGGAGTTAGAGCCGTCACCGTAGCTTTCGCGGGTACTGTCGGAATGTCTGGGGTCGACCTCCAGATGTCTGTAAGCGCTGGAGCAAATCTGCACTCCTCCCTGATTTGCACCAGCACTGTGCATATAAGAAGGTTTTGGTACAAGCGTGCACCATAAAAGTTCAATCAATTTTTAGACTAAAACGAGATAACCATTCTGACACCTATTGCAAAACAAAATCGTCTGTACTATAACATTCGTACTAAAGGACTATTCCTCAAAAGGGAGCTACACCTGAGTCACGGACAGACTTGAATCGGCTTTTTCTCATCTCGATAACTGACTTGGCCTTCGGCTCAAGTGTGAACTTCTATCTGTTGTTAATGAATAATGACAGTTGAATGAACCGGTCAGTTAATAAGTGGCGCGGACGCAATGTCTCGCGTGCTTTGAGTAGAAGTCTTAAATAAACAGTTAATTATTATTTGTGCACTGGCGGATTTATATCTGCGGGATACGCACGCCTATCGAATTTTTATGTGCCCGGCATCAATGGAATGAGGCTTTATTGTGGACGACATAAACGTAATTGAAGTTTCGACGATTGTTGATAGCGCGAGTGAGCTTGGCCGGCACGTCTGGGTGCGTGCCGGCAGCCGCCTGACACATGTGCAGATCAGCGATGACTGCTTCATCGGCTTCAGGTGCGATTTGCAGTATGCGTCCATCGGCAAATCCAGCATGTTCGCCACCGGCGCCCAGTGCCTGGGGACGGCGCAGTCGCCGGTTCGGATTGCCGAAAACGTCTGGCTGGGCGCCAAGGCCACTGTGGCTGCCGGTGTTTCCATCGGTGCCGGGGCCGTGGTGGCGGCTGGCGCGTTGGTGACAGCGGATGTGCCGCCGGACGCAATCGTCGTCGGTCGTCCGGCGCGGGTCATTGCCCGGCGCACCGTGGTCGAGGACGGCCGGCCGAGCCCGGAACCGGTGCTGGCCAAAGTCCGGGAGCGGGCGCGCCAGGGCTTGCCGTCGATGCTCGATCGGTCCACGCAGTCGGTTCCGCGGCTCAAGGCGTTGAACCCCGACACCCTGACCTGGGACATCAGCGACGACGCCTTGATTGATGCCGAATTGCGCGGCGGAGCGTCGGTGGAAATTGCCCGGGATTGCATTCTGATCGGGCGCAGCAACCGTCAGGGCGGCATGTCGCAACTGGGCGGCATCGAACTGGGCACCGGCGTGCGACTGGCGGCCGGTGTGGTTATCGAGGCGGCCGGCGGCGTATCCGTCGGTGCTTTCAGCGAGTTGTCCGAGGGGGTCACGATCGTTGCCTCCACTCATGATCATTCTTTTCGCTCACTGCCTTGGGAGGAGGCACCGGTGCGCATTGGAAGTCGTTGCGTTATTGGCGAGGGCGCCATCTTGGTAGGTCCACTGAATATTGGTGACGGTGCCGTTATCAAACCGTACTCGGTGGTTATAAGGGATGTATTGGAAAACACTGTGGTTCATGGCGTTGTTCAACTAATGGAGATTCAAGAATGATTTTATTTGCCCCCAATCCAACCGGTTCCGGTCACAACATGCGCGCGCTGTCCATCGCTCAGGCGATCAAGAAACAGCGTCCGGACATGCCATTGACCGTGGCACTGGCTTCCTTGCAGCCGACTTTCACGCCGATGTTCGAAAAGTCTGGTGTTGAAGTAGTGGATATTGCCGGTCGTTTGGTCGATTACTCGAAAAAGAGCAACTTGTCGAAAGAACTCGACTGGAATAATTACATTGGCGGATATATCGCCAATACCTTCTTGTCCGGCGAGCGGATTCTGTCTTACCTGGCCCTGATCGCCGAATACAAGCCCACCGCTCTGGTGTCGGACTACAACATGGCCGCCTGCCTGGCCGCGATTTTCAGCGGTACGCCGCTGGTGTTCGTCACCGAGCGCTACGACTTCACCTTGTGCCAGCTCGAAGACCATGATCTGGCCGACGGCGGTTTTGAGGTCAACGCGCTGGAAATGGCCCGGGCCCGCACCGCGCTGCACAGTCAGTTCAACTGGATGATCAATCAGAGCCAACTGGTACTGACCGACAAACCGTATGTGGCCTCTCTCGATCAGGGCACACCGGTGGCCGAAGCGCTGGTCAGCGGCAAGGCGCATTTTGTCGGCCCGATGATCCGCGACATCAATGTACAGACCGGCTTGAATGTGCGCGAGCAACTGAACCTCGGCGACTCGCCGTTCATTGTCGCCTCGATCAGCGGCACCACGATGTTTGCCCAGAACAAGGACGCGCTGCTCGCCGCCTATCTTGACAGCTTCAAGATCCTGCGCGAGCGCAATCCGGAACTGAAACTGGTGTTACTGGGCCGTCAGGATATCCAGGCTCAGGACGGCGTCGTCTGCGTGCCGTACTACCCGGACTGGATGGGCCTGCTGCGCGAAGCCAGCCTGCTGATTTCGGCGCCGGGCTGGATCACCGTGACGGAAATCGCTGCACTGCAGATTCCAACGCTGTTCGTGCTGCCGTCCAAATCCGAGTACCACGAACTCGAGGCGCTGCGCCGTCTGGAGCTGCTGGGTTTCCCGACGCATCTGGGCCACGACCGCGATGCGATCGTCGAGCTGATCCAGGGCGAACTGGAAAAAGACACCGATGCCTCGGCCTACTACGCACCGCATCAGCAAGTGGCCGCGCCGAATGGCGAAGGTGCCGCCCGCGCCGCGACGCGCATCATCGATTTGTGCCAGGGCAGCGTTGTGTCGCTGACCGAAAGCAAAGCCGCTTAACCTCAAGGAAGAGGGATTCACCATGTCACTGCATCCGCAGTTTCTATTTGATCAAGGCCTCAAGGACATCGACCACGGCGGTTTTTTCGCCGTGACCGATGCCAGTGGCGAGGTTGCGATTTCCAGCGACAAGCAGTTGCAGGATCAGGTCGCGGCGACGCTCTACCAGGCCGAGCACGGCGACGATGTCGAACTGCGTTTTGCCCATGACGGGCTGATGCAGTTGCATGATGCGTCGAATGGCGGTTTCCACGAACTGGCCGACCGCTACTGGACGCCGCACGGCTCCGGGCGCTGCCGCACGCTAGCGCTGCAACTGGACGCGCTGGCGGCATTGATTGCCTATCAGCGCCGGGTGCCGCAGGACGCGGCGAACAATGCCGCGATTCACGGCCTGCTGGAAAAGGTTGAAGCACTCTATGCCCGCTCCACGGTCGCCGGTCTGTACAGCAGCGACTGGTCGACGCCGCTGGAGCTCGCGACCTCGATCGATCTCGACATCAGCGCCACGGGCTTGCTGGCGCGTATCGACAATCAGCCGTTGGGTCTCGGCCTGGTCGGGCACTTGCAGATTCATGCAGAAAACCTGATCGGCCGGGTGGCCGGCAGCGACAGCCAATCCTGTGTCGATGTGGCGCTGACCCGTTGCGGCGTGCGGGCTCAGGTCAGTCTGGTGCTGGCGCAACTGGCTGATGCGCGCGACGACAATGCGCTGTCGAATCTGGCCCGCTCGTTCCTGCTGCAAACCCTGGCGCTGTTCCGCGATCCGGCGTACGGCGGGTATTGGGATCGGGTCGGGATCAACGGCAAAGTGCGTTGCGACTGGCACACCTCGTACAAAAATCACGAGTCGCCATTTCCGATCAAGACCGCCTACGACGTGGCGTTGCTGTTGCAGGCGATTCAGGCCTTGCCGTCCGGCGCGAGCGAAGCCGACCGGGCTTCGGTGACGGCAGCGTTGCTGGAGTTTCATGACGCCCGCAATGGCGGGCTGTTCATGGGCAAGGGCTATTTCTGGTCGACGCCTGATGACCCGACCGTGCCGTTCATTCGGCAATTCTGGGCACCGCCGCGTCAGCCGGGGATCTTCAGCATCGGCAACCTGACGTACCTGCCGTTGCACCTGAAAAGCCTGAGAACCCAGCTCGCCGCTGCCCACGCCTTGCAGTCCATCGAACCGGTCGCTGCCGCCACTCATCATGACGATGCGGCGCTGGTGAACCGTGAGCTGCAAGTGATCGATGGCGGTGGCGATGTGCAGCGCATTCACCCGAATGGCGTGCCGACCATCAATGTCGATCTGCAGCGCTATCTGGCGTGGCTGGCCAAGGCCCGGGCTTCGAATGAAACCCCTTACGGGCTGACTGCCGAAACCGCGCCGCTGGGGTTCCGTGCCGACAAGACCTGGCAGGTGTTTTCCGGGCTGCATGTGATTTCGGACTTGCACGCGCTGGGTCTGCAAATCGAAAACAAGGCCAGCCTGATCGATTGCATCCGGGCCTCGCAAAACACCGACGGCGGATTCGCCGAGCAGCCGGGGCATCTGAGCGATGTGTTCGCCACCTACTGCGCGGTGTTGTCGCTGCGAGTGCTGGGCGCGTTGCCGAACGATATCGGCGGTTGCGTGCGTTACCTGCAAGCGTGTCAGAACGCCGATGGCGGGTTCGGCGATGTGCCGGGTTTCGGCTCGGACATCTGGCACACCAACCTGGCGGTGCTGTCGCTGCATGCGCTTGAAGCGAAGGCACCGGACGTGCAGGGCGTGATGGCGTTTGCCTTGCGCTGCCGCTCGGCTGACGGCGGTTTCGCCAACAAGCCCGGGTATCCGCCGGACGCGTTTTCGGTGTACCGCGTGGTGTCGACGCTGTTCATTCTCAACCGACGCATCGTCGATGCCGAACAGACCGTCGCCTGGCTGCAAAAGCTGCAACTGGCCAACGGCTCGTTCCATTACCGGCCGGGCAAAGCGGTCAGCCTGGTGGGTACTTACATGGCCATCGCGGCGATGTACCTGCTCGACGCGCAGCCGACGTATTTGCAGGAATCGAAAGACTGGATCGCTTCCCATCAGAAGCAGGACGGTGGATTCGGCCCGCTCAATGCGACCTCGGCGACCACCGACGAAAGCTTCGTCTGCATCCAGACGCTGCTGATTCTCGAACAAGGGCTGTCGCCATACTGGGTGGCGTTGTTGAACTGACCCGCACACAGCATCGAAGGACGTTCAATCATCATTTTGCCAGGGGAGGCGCTGATGAAAATTTTAGTGACAGGGGGCGCGGGCTTCATTGGCTCGGCCGTGGTGCGGTTTCTGATTGAAGAGACCGAATGTGAAGTGATCAACGTCGACAAACTGACCTACGCCGGCAACCTTGAATCGCTGGCCGATGTGTCCGATTCGCCGCGTTACCGTTTCTGCCAGGTCGACATCTGCGACAAGCCTGCGCTGGACGAACTGTTCGCACGGCTGCAACCGGATGCGGTGATGCATCTGGCCGCCGAGTCCCACGTGGACCGCTCGATCGATGGCCCGCAAGCCTTCATCGAAACCAACATCGTCGGCACCTACACGATGCTCGAAGCAGCGCGTGGTTACTGGAACCGACTGGACGCGGCGCGTCAGGCGGCGTTCCGTTTCCATCACATTTCCACCGACGAAGTGTACGGCGACCTGGAGCCCGAAGATCCGGCGTTCACCGAGCGCACGCCGTATGCGCCAAGCTCGCCGTATTCGGCGACCAAGGCCGGCTCCGATCATCTGGTCCGCGCTTGGCATCGCACCTTCGGCCTGCCGGTGGTGATGAGCAATTGCTCGAACAATTACGGTCCGTTTCACTTCCCGGAAAAACTGATTCCTCACGTCATTCTCAATGCGCTGCAAGGCAAGCCGTTGCCGGTGTACGGCGATGGCGCGCAGATTCGCGACTGGCTGTTCGTCGAGGATCACGCCCGCGCCCTGTATGCGGTGGTCACGCGCGGTGAGGTCGGGCAGACCTACAACATCGGCGGCCACAACGAGAAAACCAACCTGGAAGTGGTGCACACCCTGTGCGATCTGCTTGAAGCGCGTGGTGCGGAAAAACCGGCGGGCGTTGCGCACTTCCGCGACCTGATCACCTTCGTCAAGGATCGTCCGGGCCACGACAAACGCTACGCGGTCGATGCCGGGAAAATCCACGCGACGCTGGGCTGGACGCCGCAGGAAACCTTCGAAAGCGGCATGAAGAAAACCGTCGACTGGTATCTGGACAACCGCGCCTGGTGGGTGCGGGTGATGTCCGGTGCCTACGCGCTGGAGCGCCTCGGCGAGCAACGCGACGAAGCCCTCGTGGCCTGAACACTCAGTCATTCAAATCACACTGCTTGAAAGGAAAAAAGCATGGCCAAGTACAAAGGAATTCTGCTGGCGGGCGGCGCCGGTTCGCGTCTGCACCCGATCACCCTGGGCGTCTCCAAACAGTCGCTGCCGGTGTATGACAAACCGATGATCTACTACCCGCTGTCGGTGCTGATGCTGGCGGAAATCCGCGAGATCCTGATCATCTCTACCCCGGAAGATCTGCCGGGCTTTCAGCGCATGCTCGGCGACGGCAGTCAGTTGGGCCTGAGCCTGAGCTACGCGGTGCAGCCGAGTCCGGACGGCCTTGCCCAGGCGTTCATCATCGGTCGCGAATTCGTCGGTGAAGACAACGTCTGCCTGGTGCTCGGCGACAACATTTTCTACGGCGCGGGCTTCGGTGAAACCCTGCTGCAAGCGGCGGCGCGTGATGAAGGCGCGACGGTGTTCGGTTACTACGTGGCCGACCCCGAGCGCTTTGGCGTGGTGGAATTCGATGCTGCCGGCAAGGCCCTGAGCATCTGCGAAAAGCCAAGCGAGCCGAAGTCGAACTACGCCGTCACCGGCCTGTATTTCTACGACAACGAAGTGCTGCAGATCGCCGCCGACATCAAGCCGTCGCCGCGCGGCGAGCTGGAGATCACCGACGTCAACAACGTCTACCTGCAACGCGGAAAACTGAACGTGTCGGTGATGGGCCGTGGCATGGCGTGGCTGGACACCGGCACCCACGATGCGTTGATGGAGGCGGGCAACTTCGTGCAGGCCATCGAGAAACGCCAGGGCCTGAAAATCGCCTGCCTCGAAGAGATCGCCTACAACAAGGGCTGGATCGACGACGCGCAATTGCTGGTGCACGCGGGCAGCATGAGCAAGACCGGTTACGGTCAGTATCTGGCCCGTTTGATCCACGATGACGTGGCGGTGGCGATGGATGCGCAGCGCCCGTTGAAAGGCGCTGCCTGATCCAGTGTGGGAGCGGGCTTGCTCGCGAAAGCGGACTTCCAGTCATCGATATTGTTGAATGTGCCGTCCTCTTCGCGGGCAAGCCCGCTCCCACAGGGTCAGTGGCCGGTCACGCTGTCGAGTTGTGTCGCTTTGACCGTGGGGCGTTGATCGGCCGGCGGGGTTTGCAAACGGGCCAGGCGGTTAGCGTGAGTCGGCGCTTCGGCCGCCAGCGGCGAGCGGCGTTTGCGGGTTTCTTCACGCAGTACCGGCAAGACTTCCTTGCCGAACATGTCGAGTTGTTCCAGCACGGTCTTCAGCGGAATGCCGCCATGGTCGAACAGGAACAGCTGGCGCTGATAGTCGCCGAAGTACTCGCGGAAGGTCAGGGTCTTGTCGATGATTTCCTGTGGGCTGCCGACGGCCAGCGGGGTCATCTCCATGAACTCTTCCAGGGACGGACCATGGCCATACACCGGGGCGTTGTCGAAGTAGGGACGGAATTCACGGCGCGCATCCTGCGAGTTGCGACGCATGAAAATATGCCCGCCGAGACCGACGATCGCCTGCTCCGGCGTGCCGTGACCGTAATGGGCAAACCGTGCGCGGTAGAACTCGACCAGCGCCATGAAATGCTCACGGGGCCAGAGGATGTGGCTGGCAAAAAAACCGTCGCCGTAATACGCGGCCTGTTCGGCGATTTCCGGGGTGCGGATCGAGCCGTGCCAGACGAAGGGCGGCAGGTCATCGAGGGGCCTCGGGATCGAGGTGAAGTTTTTCAGCGGGGTGCGAAAGCGTCCGCTCCAGTTGAGGTCTTCTTCGCGCCAGAGCCGGTGCAGCAGGCGATAGTTTTCCATCGCCAGTGGCAGACCGTCGGCGATGCTCTTGCCGAACCAGGGATAGACCGGCGCGGTGTTGCCCCGGCCGAGCATCAGGTCCATGCGGCCGCCGCAGAGGTTCTGCAGCAGCGAATATTCTTCGGCCAGACGCACCGGATCGTTGGTGCTGATCAGGGTGGTGGACGTCGAGAGAATGATGCGTTGGGTCTTGGCTGCGATGTAGGCCAGCAGCGTGGTGGGAGAGGAGGTGATGAACGGGGGATTGTGGTGCTCGCCGGTGGCGAACACGTCCAGTCCGATGTCTTCGGCCTTCTGCGCAATTTGCAGGGTGGCCTGGATGCGCTCGGATTCGCTGGGGGTACGGGCGTTGGTAGGGTCTTGTGTGACGTCGCCAACGGTGTAGATCCCGAATTGCATAAAGCCTCCTTGCCTTGGGTAAAGGTGTGTTTGAAACCCTTGCCACGAAGAATGAATCATCGCGGCACTTGAAATGTACGCCTGTACACGTACAATCGCAATTCTGCATCATCGTCTGAACGGCTTTGAACACCTCATCGAGAGAGGAGCGCGACATGGAACTGGGATTTATCGGTCTGGGCACGATGGGTGCGCCGATGGTGCTGAACCTGCTGAAAGCCGGGCATCGGGTCCGCGTGTGGAATCGTTCGACGGCGCCGCTGCAAGCACTGGCCGAGGCCGGAGCCGAAGCTGTCGAGACACCGGCACTGGCGGCGCAGGCCGAGGTGCTGATTTCGATGCTCGGCGATGACACGGCGATCCGTTCGGTGTTCTTCGACGCCAAGGCGCTGGACGGTCTGCGGGCCGGCAGCGTTCACGTCAACATGTCCACGGTGTCCGTGGCGCTGGCCAAGGAGCTGGCGGCCGTGCATGAGGCACGCGGCGTCGGTTACGTGTCGGCACCGGTGCTGGGGCGGGTCGATGTGGCGGCTGCCGGCAATCTGAACATTCTCGCCTCGGGACCTGCCGAAGCACTGGCCCGGGTTCAGCCGCTGTTCGATGTGCTGGGGCGCAAGACCTGGACGTTCGGCGACACGGCTGAAGTGGCCTGCGCCGCCAAACTGTCGGCCAACCTGATGATCGCGTCGGCAATCGAGTCCTTGGCCGAAGCCTCGACCCTGGCCGGCGGTTACGGCATCAGTCGCGGGGCGTTCATCGAAATGATCACTTCGACCCTGTTCGCCGTGCCGGTCTATCAGGGCTACGGCAAATTGATGGTCGATGAAAAATTCGAGCCGGCCGGTTTCAAGTTGTCGCTGGGTCTCAAGGATGTACGCCTGGCGCTGGAAGCCGGTGAAGCGGCGCAGGTGCCGCTGCCGTTTGCCAGCGTGTTGAAGGACAACCTGCTGGACGGCATGGCCCATGGTCAGGCCGATCAGGACTGGGCCTCACTGTCGAAAGTCAGTGACCGGCGTGCCGGCGTGAAGTAATCCAAAAGTTTCAAGCAACGTAACTTGTGCGCAAGTTACGTTGGCCTTTTGCGCCTTGCGTTATTGTCGGACAGTGATTGCTCTTTTATTGGGAAATGAAAGAAGTCTGATAATAGTGCTTGTCAAATGTACGACTGTAGACGTACATTTTTATCGGGGTTTAACAACAATAAAAAGTTCTGTCTGTTTTTTCGTCTGCTGATCGTAAATAAATAATAGCTAGGAGCCGTTATGAAAAATCTAATGCAATGGAACAGCCTTCCCTCCGAATCCAATGAATGGCTCGAGAAGGTGCGTGCACTGAATCCGCTGATTATTCAGCACCGCGATTACAGCGAGCAGACCAACGCGACGCACAAGGATGTGATGTCCCGATTCTTCAAGGAAGGTTTTGGTCGTACCTCGGTGTCCAAGGCGTTCGGCGGGTTCCAGGTCGATATCCAGACCACCTCGGCCCTGCTGCTGGAATTCGCTCGGTTTGATGCTTCGCTGTCCTGGCAGCTGGCGGTGCAAGTGGCGATGGGGCGCCTGTCGGACTACCTGCCGGAAGCCACTTCCGAAGCGATCTACAACCACTGCGACGGTTTCGTGATCGGCGCCATCCACTCCGGTGGCGAAGCGCTGCCGATGGGCGACGAGTACCTGCTCAGCGGCAAATGGGCGTTCGCCAGCGGCTCGGCCCACGCCGACTGGCTGGTCTGCACCGCCACCGTCAAAGGCACCGAAAACAACACCACTCCCGAAGTGCGGATGTTCTTTGTGCCCGCCAGCCAGTGCACCATCCTGCCGACCTGGGACACCCTGGGCATGCGCGGCACCGGCAGCCATCACTTCCAGTGCTCCAGCGTGATCGTCCACAAGTCCTTCTCGCTGGACGTCGAAACCCTCAAGCAATCCCCCGAAGCGCGCAGCTCCCGGGCCTACGCCACCGGCTACTACGAGTTCGGCACTTTGGCGGCGATGTCCACCGTGCTGGGCGTTGCCCGGGCTGCGGTCGATCATTTTCGCAATGACCGCGCCGTGAACACCGACCCGGGCCTGGAAGGGGTGATCTTCGAGAAGACCGGTCGCGCCATCTCCTCGGTACATACCGCACAACTGCTGCTGGAAGATGCGATCCACCAGGTGATCAACCGGGGTGAAACCATCGGCGAACCGGTCAGCGCCCGTGTCGGTCTGGCCGCCTCGGTGCTGACCGAGAACTCGGTCAATGCGGTCAACCAGATCTATTCGATGGCCGGTTCCAAAGCCGTCTACAAGTCGCACTTCCTGGAGCGTTGCTTCCGCGATATTCACACCGGTTCGAAGCACTTCACCCTGTCGCCTTTGAACTTGCACGGTATCGGCAAGTACTACCTGGATAAAACCAACGTACTGGCCGCGGCGTAACAGCGGATAAATAAAGCGGGCGCGTTTACAAGTGAAAGTTCACAGGGATCGATAACGCGCCCGCCTTAAGTTGCACCTTTATTTTCTTAAAACTCAAACTTTTGTGCTCGCAGCAAAGAGTCAAGGGAGTGCCACATGCTTGCTCGAAACATTATCAAGTCGCTGATCTTTATTATTCTTGTGGTGGTGTTGTCCGCTGCACTGGGCTGGCGTTTCTGGTCGCCGCCACCGGCGGCGGCCGAGCAACGGATTCCCAGCACCCGGGTCGGTCTGGCCGTGGTCAAGAAGCAGCCGTACACCTACTACCTCGAAGCCATCGGCAAACTCGAAGCCCAGCGTCAGGTGCTGGTCTCGGCTGAAGTCAGCGGCAAAGTGGTGGACATCGATTTCGAGTCCGGTGATGAAGTGAAGGCGGGGCAGGTGCTGCTCAAGCTCAACGATGCGCCGGAGCAGGGCGAACTGGTGCGCCTCAAAGGCGAGTACGAATCGGCCAAGGCGCAGTTCGCCCGGGTCCAGGAACTGGCCAAGACCGGCGCCGAAAGTCGTCGCGCCTTCGACAGTGCACGCGCTCAATACGACGCGGCCAAGGGCGACATGGAGCGCATGCAGGCGCAGATCGCTCAACGCCATATCCGCGCGCCGTTCGCCGGCACCCTCGGCATTCGCCAGGCGCATCTGGGCCAATACCTGCAAGCCGGCAGCGCGGTGGCGACCCTGACGGATCCGGGCCTGCTGCGCGTCAACTTCACCCTCGCCGAGCGCGATGGCTCGCAAGTGCAACTGGGCCAGACCGTGCAGGCCAAGGTCGATGCCTGGGGTGATGTGACCTTCGCCGGCAAGATCGTCGCGGTCGATCCGCAGATCAACCAGTCCCACACCATCAACGTTCAAGCGGTCATCACCGACACGCAAAAACGCCTGCGCCCCGGCATGTATGCACGGGTCTCGGTGACCCTGCCGCAGACCGCCGAGCTGCTGATCCCTGAAACCGCGATCACCTACAACGCCTACGGCGAGAGCGTGTTCTCGGTCTACACCGACGAAACCGGCGTGCAGAAGGTCAAGCGTGAAAGCATCAAGGTCGGCGAGCGCCGCGATGGCTGGGCGGTGGTCGACAAAGGCCTGACCGAAGGCGTGCAAGTGGTGACGTCCGGCCAGCTCAAGCTCCACGACGGCGTAGCGGTGGAAGGCGTGCCGGACACGATTGCTCTTAAACTCAGTGGGCTGGAAAAATGAATTTCACCGACCTCTTTCTTCGCCGCCCGGTGCTGGCCGTGGTGGTCAGCACGCTGATCCTGCTGTTCGGCGTGCGCGCGCTGATGAACCTGCCGATCCGCCAGTACCCGATGCTGGAAACGTCGACCATCACGGTCACGACCCAGTATCCCGGCGCCTCTTCGGAACTGATGCAAGGCTTCGTCACGCAGCCGATCAGCCAGGCCGTGGCCTCGGTCGAAGGCATCGACTATCTGTCGTCGACCTCGACCCAGGGCCGCAGCCAGGTGACGATCCGCATGGCGCTCAACAGTGACTCCATCGCGGCGCTGACCGAGGTCATGGCCAAGGTCAACCAGATCAAATATCGCTTGCCGAAGGACGCTTACGACCCGGTGGTGGAGCGCACTTCCGGCGGCTTCACCAGCGTGGCCTACGTCGCGTTCGCCAGCTCCAACCTGACCATTCCGGAGATGTCGGATTACATCTCCCGCGTCGTCGAGCCGATGTTCGCCGGCATCGAAGGCGTGGCCAAGATCAACATCATGGGCGAGCAGAAACTGTCCATGCGCCTGTGGCTCGATCCGCAGCGTCTGGCCGGTTACGGCATGACCGGGCAGGACGTGTCGGCGGCCATCGAGGGCAACAACTTCCAGGCGGCTCCGGGTCAGGTCAAAGGCCTGTACGTGGTCAGCAACCTGCGGGTCAATACTGACCTGAACAGCGTCGAAGACTTCCGCAACATGGTGCTGCGCAACGACAACGGCCACATCATCCGTGTGCGTGACGTCGGCACTGTGGAACTGAACGCAGCCTCCACCGACACCAGCGGCGCGATGAGCGACGTACCGGCGCTGTTCCTCGGCCTGGACGCCGCGCCGACCGGCAACCCGCTGGTCATCGTCAAACGTGTGCGCGAATTGCTGCCGCAGATTCAGGAAACCCTGCCGCCGGGCGTGACCGTGCAGATCCCGTTCGAAGTGGCGCACTTCATTCAGTCGTCGATCGACGAGGTGAGCTACACCCTGCTCGAAGCGCTGGTGATCGTGGTGCTGGTGATTTACCTGTGCCTGGGCACGTTCCGCACCGTGCTGATTCCGCTGGTGACCATTCCGCTGTCGATGCTCGGCGCGGCGATGCTGATGCAGATGTTCGGCTTCAGCCTCAACCTGCTGACCCTGCTCGCCATGGTGCTGGCCATCGGGCTGGTGGTGGACGACGCCATCGTCGTGGTGGAGAACGTTCACCGTCACATCGAAGAGGGCAAGACGCCGTTCGACGCCGCACTGATCGGCGCCCGTGAAGTGGCCGGTCCGGTGGTGGCGATGACCTTCACTCTGGCGGCGGTGTATGCGCCGATCGGTCTGATGGGCGGCCTCACGGGCACGCTGTTCAAGGAGTTCGCGCTGACCCTGGCGGGCGCCGTGGTGATTTCCGGCATCGTCGCCCTGACCCTGTCGCCGATCATGAGTACCCGCCTGCTGGACGCGAAAACCAGCGAAGGCTTCATGGCGGTCAAGGCAGATCGTTTCTTCCAGTACCTGTCCCGTCGTTATGGCGCGCTGCTCGGCGGTTCGCTGGCACGTCGCTGGATCAGCCTGAGCGTGGCGCTGGTGATTTTCTTCAGTCTGCCGTTCCTCTATCGCTCGGCGCAGACCGAACTGGCACCGCTGGAAGACCAGAACATCCTGCTGACCGCGATCAAGGCGCCGCAGCACGCCAACCTGAACTACCTCGAAGCCTACGCCCACGAGCTGTACAAGACCTTCAACGAAATCCCCGAGGGTTACAGCAACTGGGTGGCGAACGGTTCCGACGGGCTGTCCAACAGCGTCGGCGGGATCAACCTGGTGGACTGGGAAAAACGCGGCCGCGACGCCAACACCATCCAGCCTGACTTGCAGGCGCGGGTGAACCAGATCGAAGGCACGAGCATTTTCGTGTTCCAGATGCCGCCGTTGCCGGGCTCCACCGGTGGCTTGCCGGTACAGATGGTGATCCGCAGCGATCAGGAATACCTGGCGCTGTACAACGTGATGGATCAGCTCAAGCAGGCGGCGCAGGCCAGCGGTCTGTTCGCGGTGGTCGACAGTGATCTGGACTTCAACAACCCGGTGGTGGAAATCCAGGTTGACCGGGCCAAGGCCAACGCCCTGGGCATCCGCATGCAGGACATCGGTGAGACGCTCAACAGCCTGATCGGCGAGAAGTACGTCAACCGGTTCTCGTTCCACGGCCGCTCCTACGACGTGATTCCGCAGTCGGTGTCGGCGGATCGCCTGACCCCGGAAACCCTGAAGCTGTATTACGTGAAGGATCAGAAGGGCAATCCGGTGCCGCTGTCGACGCTGGCCACTCTCAGCGTCAAGGTCGAGCCGAATCGCCTGACCCAGTTCAACCAGCAGAACTCCGCCACGTTCCAGGCCATTCCGGCGCCGGGCGTGACGTTGGGTGATGCGGTGGGCTTCCTGCAAAAACAATCGGAAGGCTTCCCGGCCGGCTTCAGTTTCGACTGGCAGTCCGACGCCCGCCAATACGTGCAGGAAGGCAACAGCCTGGCGTTCACCTTCGGCCTGGCCCTGGTGATCATCTACCTGGTGCTGAGCGTGCAGTACGAGAGCTTCCGCGACCCGTTCATCATTCTGATCAGCGTGCCGCTGTCGATCTGCGGGGCCCTGGTGCCGCTGGCGCTGGGCATGACGTCGATGAACATTTACACCCAGATCGGCCTGATCACGCTGATCGGTCTGATCAGTAAGCACGGGATTTTGATGGTCGCCTTCGCCAACGAGTTGCAGCGCCAGCAAGGCATGGACCGCGTGCAAGCGATCCAGCACGCCGCGCAGGTGCGTCTGCGGCCGATCCTGATGACCACTGCGGCGATGGTGGTCGGCCTCGCGCCGCTGCTGTTCGCCAGCGGTGCCGGCGCCAACAGCCGCTTCGGCCTGGGCCTGGTGATTGTGGTGGGAATGCTGATCGGCACCTTGTTCACCCTGTTCATTCTGCCGTCGGTGTACACGCTGCTCAGTTCGATCAAGCAACCGAGCCACGCACCCGAAGCCGAGCCGGCCGGCGTGCCGCAACCCATCCTGTGAGGACGTGACATGCATTCGATTACACGTTTGATGCTGGCGCCGCTGGCGGCGTCCATCCTGTTGGCGGCCGGTTGTGTGAACTACGCCGGGATCGATCATCAGGGCAAATTGCTGGCGGTCGGCGATGCGCCGTCCGACAGCCTGAAAGACAAACTGCCGCCGGCCCAATGGCCGCGTGCGGACTGGTGGACATCGCTGGGCGACCCACGTCTGGGTGCGCTGATCGAAGAGGCGTATGCCAGCAACCCGGACTTGCAGGAAGTCGCTGCCCGGGTCGCCAAGGCCAACGCATTTCTCGACCTGCGCGACGCCGAGCGTTATCCGGAAATGGACGCATCGGCGGGTGTCACTCGCGGTCGGCTGTCGCGCTTCGAGGACTACAGCGGCGAGGGCCACAAGTATTTCACCGCACGCAATCTGGCGGTCAATTTCGGCTACACCTTCGACCTCTGGGGCGGCCAGCGCGCCGCGTGGGAATCGGCGCTCAACAGCGCACGAGCGGCGGAAGTCGATCTGCAATCGTCGCGGCTGATTCTCGCGGTCAACGTGGTCAAGGCGTACAACCAGTTGGCCTATGCGTGGCAAGTCTCGGAGCTCAATCAACGGGATCTGGAGCGCCTGAGCAAACTGGTGGAGCTGACGGATTCGCGCTATGGCTCGGGCCTCGACAACCTGTCGCAACTCAAGCAAGTGCAGAGCCTCAAGGCGCGTTCGGAATCGACCCTGATCGGCGCCAACGAAGACATCGAAATTGCTCGCCTTCAATTGTCGGCGCTGATCGGCAAGGGCGTCGATCGTGCGCACACCCTTGAGCGGCCATCGAATCTGCAAGCGAGTGTGGTGGCTTTGCCGGCGCAGTTGCCGGCTCAACTACTGGGCCGTCGTCCGGACATCGTCGCCGCACGCTGGCGCGTGGAGGCCGAGACCAAGAATGTCGAGGCGGTGAAGACCACGTTCTACCCGAACATCAATCTGGTGGCGGCGGCGGGGTCCCATGCGCTGACCGGTGATGCATTGTTCGCCGGGGTCAGCAAGTTCTGGAATGTTGCGCCGACGGTGTCGCTGCCGATCTTCGATGCGGGGCGTCTGCGCTCCGATCTGAAGGCCGGCAATGCCGAGCTCGACAGCTCGATCGCGCAGTACAACCGGGTGTTGAATTCGGCCCTGCACGAGGTGGCGATTTCGGTGACGCAGTTGCGTTCTTTCGAGCAGCAGATCGTCGTGCAGCGCGATGCCTGTTCGATTGCGCAGTCGTCTTACGATCTGTCGCAGTCGCGCTACAAGGCCGGGGAGGACACGTTCCTCGATGCGCTGAACATCGAGCAGCAATTGATCCAGGACGAAATGCGCCTGGCCTTCCTCAAAAGCAAGCACATCGACAGTTCGGTTTCGTTGATGGCGGCGCTGGGCGGCGGCTTCCAGGCGCCTGCGCTGGAGACAGCGCAGAGCAGCGATTTGTAATTGTTTTGCGGGACGCCGCCCTCGGGGCGGCTGTCGCGGGGAAAAAGCATCTTGTGTATAGTCTTACTGTTCTCGTATAGACGAATACAAGCCGGATTTTTCCCGCCTATATCATCAAGGGTACCTACCTATGAACGTCCCGAATCATCCCAATCAGGATCAGATCCTTCTGGAAAATGTGCTGAACGCATTGGGAAGCCCGCTGCGCCTGACCGTGTTGAAAGTGTTGTCCGATGGCCAGGAACATCCATGCGGCCGGATCCTCAAGGGCGCATCGAAGTCGACCATGACCCACCACTGGCGGGTGCTGCGCGACAGCGGTCTGATTTGGCAGCGCCCTTACGGTCGGGAAAACCTGCTGTCCCTGCGTCGTGAAGACATGGACATGCGTTTTCCGGGATTGCTCGACTCGCTGCTGTCGGCGGTCAAGACCGATGAACAGACCATCAGCGTCATCAGCAAACACGAAGTGACCGAAGAAAACGGAACCGAGTGACAGTCACCGCCGGTGAAGGGTTGGCCTTCCACGGCAACCAACAATTCACCATCACCAGGAAGGTGTGAGCGGGTATGGATACAAGTCATTACTGGTCATCGCGACCGCTGTCGGAATTGACCGGCTCCGAGCATCACTGGCTGTTTTTGCCCGGGGCATTGACCCCACGTCTGAAAGCCATGGGCGATTATTCAATCGAAGTTGTCGAGCAGTCCCATGGCCCGCTCAATCCTGAAGAAGCGCAAGCGCTGAACGTTCCGGCAAACACCATTGGCTGGGTGCGCGAAGTGGTGATGAAACTCGATGGCGAAGCCTGCGTCACCGCGCGCAGCCTGACCAGCGTGCCGGCGCTGAATGGCGACTGGGCGGATCTGAACGGTTATGGCCGTCGACCGCTGGCCGAGATTCTCTACACCTCGGAGCAGACCCTGCGCGAGCCTTTCCAGTGCGCCTTGCTGTCCCCCGGCGCACCGCTGGCGGCGCTGTCCTATCGCTTCGCGCCACAGGCGAAACGGCTGCTGGCCCGGCGTTCGCGTTTCACCCGCAATGGCTCGGCGCTGCTGGTCAGCGAGTGCTTTTTGCCGGCGTTCTGGGCACGGGTTGAGTACGCTCAGGCGCTCAAGTCGGCCTGATGAAAAAAACCTGCGGGCGTTCACGCCCGCAGGTTTTTTTTTCGCCTGTTTTTCAGAGCCGGATCACCGCTTCGATCTGCTTGATGGCCGGCGTCAGCGCCTGCGCCAGTTGCTCAGCTTTCGAGGTCGGGCGCATGGTTCTCGACGAGCGCAGAAACAACGGATCATCGAACCGCTTGCGCAGCCGTGCCAGCGATCCGCTGATGGCGGGTTGTTTGACGTGCAGGCGCTCGGCCGTGCGTGACACGCTGCGTTCGCGGAACAGCACCAGGAAAATGATGATCAGGTTCAGGTCGATATCCGCGAAGTTGTCTTCATTGAATAGCATGGTTACATCCCTGTCATGACCCGCCGGCAGGCTTCAGCCGAGGCCGGCGGGTGTCTGGATCACTGCTCCGGTGCCAGGCGCAGTTCGTCGTTCAGACGGTAGTAACTGCGGTTGAAATAGACCAGGCCTTCCGTGGCCTCGCTGTGTTGCTGCAGTTCGAGGATTTCACAGTAGAAGATGCTGTGGGTGCCGACCTCGTCGACCTTGCTGACCCGGCAATCAAGGCTGACCAGCGCCTCCTGGATCACCGGCGAGCCGGTCTTGAGGGTCTGGCAATTCACGCTGGAAAAACGCTCCTGCATGCTCAACTGCCGATTGGCGAACGCGCCGGACGTCGACTGATGGTCACCGGTCAGGACGTTCACACACAGCACGCCATTGGTCTTGAAATGCTCGTGATTGGACGACGAGCGATTGACGCACACCAGCAGCGTCGGAGGTGAATCCGTCACGCTGCACACCGCCGACGCGGTAAAGCCGAAACGCCCCGCAGGGCCATCGGTCGTGACGATGGTGACGGCACTCCCCAGCATCGCCATTGCATTACGAAACTCCGTTGAATCAACCATCGCGTCACCTCATTCCATGTAGGTTTAATGGAGCCGATCCGTTCTTCCTTGTCCGTTGTCGTTGTGCGAAAACGGGTACCGGGCAACACGTTCGCTCTGGCGATATAGTACGTATGTATGCGTACCTTGCAAGCTATTCCTTGTGCTTATTTTGCCGTCGATACGCTCGACAGGCATTGCTGTTGCGCGTGTTCAAGACTGGCCTCCAGCGCGCTCAATTCCTCTTGCTGTCGGCTGAGTTTCAAGAGCTGCGCCGCGATCTCTCTCTGCTTGTCGGCAATCGCGCGGCGGGCTTTTTCGTAGGGTGACAATTCCGGTTGGCCGGCAAAGATCGCCTGCAATTCCCTGAGGCGAAAACCCAGTGCCTGTGCGCATTTGATAAAGCTCAGCAGTTCGACCGTCTGCGGGTCGTAAACCCGGTATTTGCCCTGGCGCGGGGCCTCGGGCAGAAGGCCGATCGACTCGTAATGGCGGATGGTCTTGATCGTGGTTCCCGAACGCTGTGCGGCCTGGCCGATGTACATGTGCAAATCCCTTTTCTCCGTCAGCGGGCATGCGCACCAATAGCGGAAAACTCAACAGCAGGCAATCGATCCGGCCTGCTTCAGCCAGGTTTCGCGCTGATGGTCGCTGGCGCCGAGTACCGGCCCGAAGGTCAGCGTCCGGCGCGGTTCGATCCCGCAGAACGCCAGGGTATTTCTGCGCACTTCGTGCAGGCCGGGCATGCGATAGATCCAGCGGTAATACCAGGGCGGGGTGTCCATGGTGACCAGCAGGTGGGCGCTGCGACCGTGCAGGAGTTTGTCGGGAAATGCCTTGCCCTGGCGGTATTTGAAAGCGAAACCGGGGAGCAGGACACGGTCGAAAAAACCTTTGAGCAGCGCCGGAATCCCGCCCCACCAGATCGGGTACACCAGCGTCAGGTGTTCGGCCCACAGCAGGTCGGCCTGTGCCTGGAGCAGATCCGGTTCAAGTTTCTGGGCTCGGCTGTAGCCGTCGCGCAGGATCGGGTCGAAATCGAGCTGGCCGAGGGACAGTTGCCGCACCTCGTGCCCGGCCTCGCGGGCCGATTCCAAATAGCGTCCGGCCAGTGCCGCGCAAAAACTTTCGCTGGATGGATGGCCGAGAATCAACAAAATCCGCTTGCCCATCATGACTGCCCCTGAGGAAGAAACCCCAAGGTTAAAGTCTGCCCCTCAGGGCAGAGTCAAGGCATCCAGCAATGCGCGGGCATAGGCGGGGAGGGCGGCGAAGTCTCGGGCGCACAGCAACAGTTCGCGCCTGGCCCAGCCTTCATTCATCGGCAGGGTCTTGAAGGCTTGCGGCGTGGCGCGCTGAACCGCCGCCAGCGGCACGATGCCCAGGCCGGCGCTTCGGGCCACCATGCGCATCACGCCGTCGAAACCATCGGCACGGATGCGGATCTGCATCCGCGAACCGCTGTGCAGGGCCTGTTCTTCCAGGTACACCGCCAGCGCGCTGTCGGCATGCAGCCCGACGAAGTCGTGGCGCAGGGCGTCGCTGAAACTGACTTCGGTCGCGTCAGACAGCGGATGTTCCAAAGGCAGAATCAGCACCAGCGGATCATCGCGAAAGGCTCGGGTCTGCAAGTCGGTGGTGTCGATCGCGTCGGACACAATGCCCAGATCCGCCGCGCCCTGACGCAAGGCATGGGTGATGCGGGCGCTGGGCAGTTCCTGCAGATCGATGTCGAGGTTGGGGTGTTCACGCAGGAAATCCGCCAGCACCTCCGGCAGGTATTCGCTGAGTGCCGTGGTGTTGCACAACAGACGCACCTGACCTTTGACGCCGCGCGCGTACTCGGCCAGATCCTGTTGCAGACGTTCCGCCTGTTGCAGCAACACCCGCGCATGTTGCGCCAGGGCTTTACCGGCCGGTGTCGGCGTAACGCCACGGCGCCCGCGCTCAAGAAACTCGGTGCCCAGCGATGCTTCCATCGCCCGGATCCGCGCACTCGCCGCCGCCAGCGACAGATGACTGCGTGCGGCGCCGGCGGTGATGTTGCCGCTGTCGAGGATGTGCAGGTAAAGGCGCAGGTCGGTGAGGTCGAAGTGCATGGGACAGCCTCAATATCAGTGGTGTCAGTCCTGACGCCTTCGCGGGCAAGCCCGCTCCCACAGGTCCCGATGTCGAACACAAGTTCTGCGTACAACACAGACACTGTGGGAGCGGGCTTGGTCCGGGCGGCGATCCGACGAAGAGGCCAGCGGCCGCAAAGAATTAACAAGCCTCTTGTGTAGGTAGAGGCTGCCTCAGTGTATGACAGATTTTCAGTTCATCCGCGCAAGCGCAGAGTGTGGCCATGAACGCACTCGCAGACTTCTACCAAAACCTCGGTCTCGCCCTGTCATTGCTGGTAATCGCGACCTTCGTCGTCGCCGGCATGATCAAGGGCGTGATCGGCCTCGGCCTGCCCACCGTCGCCATGGGTTTGCTCGGTCTGGCTATGGCACCGTCGCAGGCTGCGGCGTTGCTGATCATTCCGGCGACCCTCACTAACGTCTGGCAACTGGCGTTCGGCGGGCATTTGCGAGGGCTGGTGAAACGCTTGTGGCCTATGCTGGTGGCGATCTTTCTCGGCACGGCCTTCGGCACTTTGTGGATCGGCATGGCCGGCGGGCATTGGGTGGTGCGCGGGCTTGGCGCGGCGTTGTTGCTTTATGCGCTGAGCGGATTGTTTCTGCCGACGCTGAGTGTCAGTCGTCAGCATGAGCCTTGGCTTGGTCCGCTCTGTGGCGTGATCACCGGCGTCATCACTTCGGCCACTGGCGTGTTCGTGATTCCCGCCGTCCCGTACATGCAGGCCCTGGGCTTGAGCCGCGATGAACTAGTGCAGGCGCTAGGCCTGTCCTTCACCGTGTCGACCCTGGCGCTGGCCGGCGGATTGCTCTGGCGTGGGTCGCTCGGCGGCGCAGAATTGAGCGCCTCGCTGCTGGCCCTGATCCCGGCCGTGCTCGGCATGCTGCTCGGCCAATGGCTGCGTCAGCGCATCAGCGCCGTGCTGTTCAAGCGGGTGTTTTTCATCGGTCTGGGCGCGCTCGGCGCCCATCTGTTGATCAGCGGCTAGCGGATGATGCACTGAGCATTTCAATCGGGCGGATATCGAAATCACGCTCCAGATACTCCATGCGCCGGGCCAGGAACTGCTGCATGTGCGGCAGGTTCGAGTGCACGTCCAGATGCGCCTGGGTTTCCCAGATCTCGTAGAAAATGAACAGGCTCGGGTCTTCCTTGTCGCGCAGCATGTGGTACTCGATGCAGCCGGGTTCGGCGCGGCTCGGCTCGACGTAGGCGCGGAAAAACGCCTCGAAGGCCTCGGCTTTTTCCGGGCGGGTCTTGGCGTGCAGGATGAAACCCTGGCGTTCGCTCATCGCAAAAAAACTCCTCAGATTCAGATGGCGGCCAATCCTACGGCAACAATCGGCGTTCGATTCGTGCGTTTTACTCAAATGAATTTTGCGCAACCGGTGCTTATTCCGCGCGAGGCGGATCGCTAATCTGCCGCCATTCAATTTTTCCCCTTCTCCATCCAGCGCTCTGCGCTGCGTATCGGAATCCGATCGAGGCTCTCCCCATGAAAAAAGTGCTGTTGCTCAATGGCGGTAAAAAATTCGCCCACTCCGACGGTCGCTACAACACCACCCTGCACGAAGCCGCGCTGAGCGTGCTGGATCGCGGCGGGGTCGACGTCAAGACCACCTTCATCGACGAGGGTTACGACATCGCCGAAGAAGTCGCCAAATTCCTCTGGGCCGACGTGATCATTTATCAGATGCCGGGCTGGTGGATGGGCGCGCCGTGGACCGTGAAAAAGTACATCGATGAGGTCTTCACCGAAGGCCACGGCAGCCTCTACGCCAGCGACGGTCGCACCCGTTCCGACGCGTCGCAGAAGTACGGCAGCGGCGGTCTGATCCAGGGCAAGCAGTACATGCTGTCGCTGACCTGGAACGCACCGCAGCAGGCGTTCGACGACCCGACCGACTTCTTTGAAGCCAAAGGCGTGGACGCGGTGTACTTCCCGTTCCACAAGGCTAACGAGTTCCTCGGCATGACCGGGCTGCCGACATTCCTTTGCGTGGATGTGATGAAACGCCCGAACATCGAAGCGGATGTGGCGCGTTACGAGCAGCATCTGACCGAGGTGTTTGGCCTCAAGGCCTGACGCTCGGCTACTATCGAAGGCCTGAGCTTGCGCTGCAGGCCTTTCGATTCGAGGACACCCGTGAAAGCCAGATCCGATGAGTTGCAGATTTTCGTCTGCGTGATCGAATGCGGTTCGATCTCCGCCGCCGCCGAGCAGGTCGGACAGACGCCGTCGGCGGTCAGCCGCACGCTGTCGCGGCTGGAAGCCAAGCTCGACACCACGCTGATCAACCGCACCACCCGGCGCATGGACCTGACCGAGGAGGGCAAGTATTTCTTCGAGCAGGCCAAGCTGATCCTCGATCAGATGGACCAGCTCGAAGAGCGCCTCTCTTCGCGCCAGCAAACGCCATCAGGACGACTGCGGATCAACGCCGCCTCGCCGTTCATGCTCCACGCCATCGTGCCGTACATCGACGAATTCCGTCGGCTGTACCCGGACATCCAGCTCGAACTCAACAGCAACGACCTGATCATTGACCTGCTGGAACAAAGCACCGACGTCGCCATCCGCATCGGCACCCTCGCCGATTCAACGTTGCATGCCCGCTCGCTGGGTTGCAGTCCGCTGTTGATCGTCGCCAGTCCCGCGTATCTGGAAAGATACGGCGCGCCGCTCGAAGTGGCCGATCTGAGCGAGCACACCTTGCTCGGCTTCACCCAGAACGAAGGCCTCAACCAATGGCCGCTGCGTTACGTGCACGGCGACCGCTGGCCGATCACCCCGGCGATCAGCGCCTCCAGCGGCGAGACGGTTCGCCATCTGGCGCTGGAAGGCCAGGGCATTGCCTGCCTCTCGCACTTCATGACCATCGACGACATTCGCGCCGGGCGCCTCAAGGTGTTGCTGGCGGAATTCAACAGCGGTTATCGCCAGCCGATCAACGCGGTGTACTACCGCAACTCGCAGCTGGCGCTGCGCATCCAGTGCTTCCTGGATTTCATCCAGAGCAAACTGGCGGCTTACGCCAGCGCCGATTTCAAAGGCTGATTCGTGATCCCTGCGCAACAGTGATTTGGTTGTGGGCGGGTTTTTCCACCGGGCTCGGCGGTCGATACTCGTTGCATCACTTATTCACGCAGGGAGTTTCTCCATGAACGTATTCGTCACCGGCGCTGCCGGTTTTATCGGCGGCTCCATCGCCACCGGTCTGGTCCAGGCCGGCCACACCGTCACCGGTCTTGTGCGCAGCGCCGAACAGGCCAATGAGCTGAAAGCACTGGGCATCACTCCGGTGATCGGCACCCTCGACGACAACGCATTGCTGGCCGAACAGGCCCGCGCCGCCGACGCCGTGATCAACGCCGCCAGCAGCGATCATCGCGGCGCGGTCGAAGCCTTGCTCGATGCCCTGCGCGGCTCGAACAAAGTGTTCCTGCACACCAGCGGTTCGAGCATCGTCGGCGACGCCTCGGGCGGCAAATCCAGTGACGTCATCTACTTCGAAGACAACCTGCCGGAGCCGACCGTCGACAAGGCCGCACGGGTGGCCATCGACAACCTTATCCTCGCCGCAGCAAAAGATGGCGTGAACTCGGCCGTCATCTGCAACACCCTGATCTACGGCCACAGCCTGGGCGTCAATCGCGACAGCGTGCAACTGCCGCGCCTGCTGAAACAGGCACGCAAAAGCGGCGTGGTGCGTCACGTCGGCACCGGCCGGAACATCTGGTCCAACGTGCACATCGAAGACGTGGTGGCGCTGTACCTGCTGGCCCTGACCAAAAACGTACCGGGCACCTTCTACTTCGTCGAAAGCGGCGAAGCGTCGTTCATCGACATGACCACCGCCATGGCCCAGGCCCTGAACCTCGGCCAGCCACAGGACTGGCCACTGAAAGACGCCGAAGCCGAGTGGGGCTACGAAATGGCCAACTACGGCCTCGGCTCCAACAGCCGCGTACGCGGCAAACACGCCCGCGAACTGCTGGGCTGGGCGCCGAAGCGCACGTCGGTGGTTGAATGGATTCGTAACGAAATGGTGTGAGTTCACGCTGAACATGTGAACGCCACTGAACCTGTGGGAGCCAGCCTGCTGGCGATGACGATGCCACATCCGACAGTGATGCCGGGTGTTCAACCGCTATCGCCAGCAGGCTGGCTCCCACAGGTTTTTTGTTATCTCAAAACCATGTAAATCCGCCCGTGAATTTTCATTATTCGCGACAAGACATATCCAAAAACGACAACCCTTATCCCTCCACGAAAATTACTTTCACTTCGTTTGAAAACTCGATCTCGAAATGATTTATGAGTTTCACAACCCATTCGAACGTGACCCTTTCGAGGAGTACCGCATGACACCGTCCTTCGGCTATTGGCTGCTGGTGTACGCCGCCGTTGCCATCATCGCCCTGATCGTTCTGATCGCCCGTTACCGGCTCAATCCGTTCATTGTCATCACCCTGATTTCCATCGGCCTGGCGCTGGTGGCGGGGATGCCGCCGTCGGGTGTCGTGGGGGCGTATGAGGCCGGGGTGGGCAAGACGCTGGGGCACATTGCGCTGGTGGTGGCGCTGGGGACGATGCTCGGCAAGATGATGGCCGAGTCCGGCGGGGCCGAGCAGATGGCGCGCACGCTGATCGAACGCTTTGGCGAGAAGAACGCGCACTGGGCGATGGTGTGCATCGCGTTTCTGGTGGGGCTGCCGCTGTTTTTCGAAGTCGGTTTCGTGTTGCTGGTGCCGATTGCCTTTACCGTGGCGCGGCGGGTTGGTGTGTCGATCCTGATGGTCGGCTTGCCGATGGTCGCCGGTCTTTCCGTGGTGCATGCGCTGGTGCCGCCGCACCCGGCGGCGATGCTGGCGGTACAGGCTTATCAGGCGTCGGTCGGGCAGACCTTGCTGTACGCGATTGCCATCGGTATTCCGACGGCGATCATTGCCGGCCCCCTGTACGCCAAATTCATCGTGCCGCGCATTCAGTTGCCGGCGGATAACCCGCTGGAAAAACAATTCCTCGAACGCGAACCCCGCGACAGCCTGCCGGGTTTTGGCATCACCATGGCGACCATTCTGTTGCCGGTGGTGCTGATGCTGATCGGCGGCTGGGCCAACCTGATTTCCACGCCGGGCAGCGGTTTCAACCAGTTCCTGTTGTTTATCGGCAACTCGGTGATCGCGCTGTTGCTGGCGACGCTGTTGAGTTTCTGGACGCTCGGCATTGCGCAGGGTTTCAATCGGGAATCGATCCTCAAATTCACCAACGAATGCCTGGCACCGACCGCCAGCATTACCTTGCTGGTGGGCGCCGGTGGCGGTCTGAACCGGATTCTGGTGGACGCCGGCGTCACCGATCAGATCGTCGGCCTGGCCCACGAATTTCACCTGTCGCCGCTGATCATGGGCTGGTTGTTCGCCGCGTTGATGCGCATCGCCACCGGTTCGGCCACCGTTGCCATGACCACGGCTTCCGGTGTGGTGGCGCCAGTGGCCATCGGTCTGGGTTATCCACACCCGGAACTGCTGGTGCTGGCGACCGGCGCGGGCTCGGTTATCTTTTCCCACGTCAACGACGGCGGCTTCTGGTTGATCAAGGAATACTTCAACATGACGGTGGCCCAGACGTTCAAGACCTGGACGGTGCTGGAAACCCTGATCTCGGTTGTCGCTTTCGCCCTGACCGTCGGTCTTTCTTACCTGCTGTAGTCGGAGTTATCCGCCATGGACATCCTTTATCAGATCCGCGCCCGTCAGGATTCCTTCAGCGCCGGTGAAGGACGCATCGCCCGTCTGATGCTCGACGACGTAGGATTTGCCGCCTCCGCCAGCCTCGAAGACTTGGCGCAGCGGGCTGAAGTCAGCACCGCCACGCTGTCGCGCTTCGCCCGCACCGTCGGTTGTCGCGACTTGCGCGATCTGCGCCTGCAACTGGCCCAGGCCAGCGGCGTCGGCAGCCGTTTCCTCGACCCGGCGGGCACGCCCGAGCAGTCGGCGTTTTACGGGCAGATCGTCGGCGATATCGAAACCACCCTGCGTCAGCATCTGGCGGCGTTCGACGAATCGCGCTTCGCCGATGCGGTGAAGTTGCTGGGCCAGGCGCGGATGATCCATGCCTTCGGCATCGGCGGTTGCTCGACCCTGTGCAGCGATGAGTTGCAAGTGCGGCTAGTGCGCCTCGGCTACCCGATTGCGGTGTGCCACGACGCAGTGATGATGCGCGTCACCGCCGCCAGCCTCAGCGCCGAGCAGGTGGTGATCGTGTGTTCGCTGACCGGCATCACCCCGGAATTGCTGGAGACCGTGGCGCTGGCGCGCAACTACGGCGCACGGATTCTCGCCATCACCCGCGCCGACTCGCCGCTGGCGGAACTGGCCGATATCGTCCTGCCGCTGCAAGGCGCCGAGACCTCGTTCATCTACAAACCGACGGCGGCGCGCTACGGCATGCTGCTCGCCATCGACGTGCTGGCCACCGAGCTGGCGCTGGCCAATCCTGAAGACAATCAAGAACGTCTGCGGCGGATCAAACTCGCCCTCGACGAATACCGTGGCGGCGACGATCACCTGCCGCTGGGAGACTGACATGCTGTACGACACCCTGATTCGCAACGCCCTGGTCATCGACGGCAGCAACAGCCCCGGTTACGCCGCCGACGTGGCGATCCTCGATGGCCGCATCGCGCGCATCGGTGATTTGAGCGAGGCACGCGCCAGCGATGAAATCGACGCCGCCGGCCGTGTGCTGGCGCCGGGTTTCATCGACGTGCACACCCACGACGACACCGTGGTGATCCGCCAGCCGCAGATGCTGCCCAAGCTCAGCCAGGGCGTGACCACGGTGATTGTCGGCAACTGCGGGATCAGTGCGGCGCCGGTCAGTTTGCGCGGCGATCCGCCGGATCCGATGAACCTGCTCGGCTCGGCGGCAGCGTTCGTTTATCCGCGTTTCAGCGATTACCGCGCAGCGGTGGAAGCGGCCAATACCACGCTGAACGTCGCAGCACTGGTCGGGCACACGGCGCTACGCAGCAATCACCTCGATGATCTGTTTCGCACCGCGACTGACGATGAAATCGACGCGATGCGCGAGCAGTTGCGTGAAAGCCTGGAGGCGGGCGCCCTCGGTTTATCCACAGGTCTGGCGTATGCCAGTGCGTTCTCGGCTTCCACCGATGAAGTCATGCAACTGACCGAAGAGTTGAATGCGTTCGGCGCGGTGTACACCACCCACCTGCGCAGTGAATTCGAACCGGTGCTGGAGGCGATGGACGAGGCCTTTCGTATCGGACGCCACGCCCGATCGCCGGTGATCATTTCCCATCTCAAATGCGCCGGTGCCGGAAACTGGGGCCGCAGTCCGCAGTTGCTCGCTTCGCTGGAGGAGGCGGCGAAAACTCACCCGGTCGGCTGCGATTGCTACCCGTACGCGGCGAGTTCTTCGACCCTGGACCTGAAGCAGGTCACCGACGCCCACCGCATCACCATCACCTGGTCGACGCCGCATCCTGAAATGGGTGGTCGCGACTTGATGGACATCGCTGCCGAATGGAATCTGCCATTGCTCGACGCCGCCAAACGCCTGCAACCGGCGGGCGCGGTGTATTACGGGATGGACGAGAACGACGTGCGCCGGATCCTCGCTCATCCGCTGTCGATGGTCGGCTCCGATGGCCTGCCGGAAGACCCGTTCCCGCACCCGCGTCTGTGGGGTGCCTTCCCACGGGTGCTCGGCCATTTCAGTCGCGATGTCGGGCTGTTTCCGCTGCACACTGCCGTGCACAAGATGACCGGTCTGTCGGCCGTGCGTTTCGGTCTGAAGGAAAGGGGCGAGATTCGTGAAGGGCACTGGGCGGATCTGGTGTTGTTCGACCCGGCAACCGTGCGTGACGTGGCGGATTTCAACGACCCGCAACGTGCCGCCCAAGGCATCGACGGGGTGTGGATCAATGGTGTGTTGAGTTACCGCGACGGTCAGGCCAACGGCCAAAGGCCAGGGCGGTTCCTGGCGCGCCAGGGCGATCTGCGCGACGGCTTTCGTTGAATTTTGCTGACTGCGTCACGGTGATGGCACATTGCAATTAAAGAAAGCCATCACCAAGCCGAATTGCTGACATCCACCCCGGCTACACTCTGGGGCCAATCAGTCAGGGAGCAACCCATGAGCTTCGGCAAAACCACCCCGATCCTGCGGATTTTCGATGAAGCCAAGGCCGTGGAATTCTACGTCGATTTCCTCGGCTTCAAGATCGATTGGCAGCATCGTTTCGAACCCGGTTTCCCGTTGTACCTGCAAGTCTCGCGCGGCGAGTGTGTGCTGCATTTGTCCGAACACCACGGCGATGCGACACCGGGTTCGGCCCTGCGGATCGAGACCGATGAGCTGGAGGCGTTTCAGCAGCAGTTGGTCGCCAAGAACTACAAGTTCTCGCACCCGGGCATCCAGGCCATGCCGTGGGGCAGCCAGGACATGACCATCGCCGATCCGTTCGGCAATCGCCTGGTATTCACCAACGCGATCAGCCTCTAACTGTCGTTCGCTACCCGGTGAGTCTGCCGAAACTCACCGGGCGGCATGCCGCGTCGGCTCTTGAAGGTGCGGTGAAACGAGCGCGGTTCGGTGAAGCCCAGATATTGGGCAATGTCCTGAATCGGCAAGGTGCTGTTGAGCAGGTAATGCTCAGCCAGTTCCTGACGCAGTTCGTCGAGAATCTGCTGATACGAGGTGCCGGCCTGATGCAGCTGGCGTTGCAGGGTACGCACGGACACGGCGAGATGCTCGGCCACTTGTTCCTTGCGCGGCAGGCCCTCCTTGAGCAACTGACGCAGAATGCTTTTGACCCGCTGCTCCAGCGACGCATCCTCCAGCGTCGCCATCAAACTCTGAGCGTGTTCTTCCAGGGTGCGCAGCAAATGCGCATCGGCCTGTCGCAACGGCAACTGCAAATACGGCAACGGCACGACCAGCGCGGAATACGGCTGATCGAACAGCACCGGGCATTCGAAAAAATCTTCGTACTGCGCCAGCGTCGTGTCCGCCGGGATCGAGTGTTCCAGCCACACGGCGGCCGGTGATAGTTGGGTGTCGGCGATCCAGCGTGCGTATTGCAGCCAGGAGCCGAGCACGTTCTCCACCAGATGCCGGCGGATCCGCGGGCGTTCGAAGCGGCAGCTCCAGATCAGGTGCACGTGGCTGTCCTGCACCTCGGCGCGGCTGACGCCCATGTCGCCCACCAGTTTTTCGAACGGCATGATGCGGCTCATGGCGTCGCCCAGTGTCGCGCAATTCATGGTGATGTAGCCCAGCACGCTCCAGGAGTTGGGCAGGACGAAATTCGCGGCGTTGAGGCCGAACAGCGGATCGCCCGAGTGCTCGCAAAAGTAATCGAGCAACCGCTCATGGGTTTCACCCGGCAGGCGCAGGCTGTTGTCGCTCAACTGCTGCGCCTGCAACCCGGCCGCCGTCAACGCAGGCTCGATGGCCAGGCCCAGATGTTCGGCATGGCGCAGGTACTTGAGCAGCGGCGGAACGGAGGTGAAGCCGAGCGATTGCATGACCGAATTCCCTTGATCGAGGCCGCCACGGGCGGATGAGCGCCCTGAAAGGTAATTTGAATCCACGACTAAAGTAAATGGCTGACGCTTGCGCGACGTTTGACTCAATTGGCTACTCGAACTGGCCGGATGCGACCGTGACACTTTCGGCCGGCTGACTAGTATGAGGGCCTGAAATCTCACTGATCAGACTGCACAGAAGGACACACGCATGCGACGCTGGAACGGCTGGGGAGATGCAACCACGGTGGTCGAACTGCCGGCCCAGGGCGCAAGTTTTCTCCATGAGCGACTGGGGGAGGGCCGCGCGTTGCCCGACGCGACGCTGGAAGCGGCGCTGGCCCGGGTGCCGGTCTCGCGGCTGGCGGAACACGCGCTGTACAGCATCGATGCCCATGACCGTCTGCTGCACTCACGCGGGCAGAGCCTGCCGGACTGGCTGGCGTTGCGCGAAGGGGCGCTGGGCAACTATCCCGATGCCGTGGCGTTCCCCGAGACCGCCGAACACATCCGCCAATTGCTGGCGCTCGCCCAGGCGCAGGACCTGTGCCTGATCCCCTACGGCGGCGGCACGTCGGTGGCCGGGCACATCAATCCGCCGGACTCCGCGCGGCCCGTGGTGACGGTGTCTCTGGCGCGGATGAGCCGCCTGATCGACCTCGACGAACAAAGCCTGCTGGCGACTTTCGGCCCCGGCGCCAGTGGCCCGCAGGTGGAAAGTCAATTGCGCGCCCGAGGCTACACGCTGGGGCATTTCCCGCAGTCGTGGGAGCTGTCGACGCTGGGCGGCTGGGTGGCCAGTCGCTCCAGCGGTCAGCAGTCGCTGCGCTATGGGCGGATCGAGCAGTTGTTTGCCGGTGGGACCCTGGAAACCTTTGCCGGGCCGCTACAGATTCCAACCTTCCCGGCCTCGGCGGCCGGCCCTGATCTGCGCGAAGTGGTGTTGGGTTGCGAAGGGCGTTTCGGGATTATTTCCGAGGTCAAGGTGCGGGTCAGTGCGCTACCGGCCGATGAACGTTTCTACGGCGTGTTTCTGCCCAGCTGGAGCAAGGCGCTGCAAGCCATTCAGCAACTGGCCCAGGCGCGGGTGCCGCTGTCGATGCTGCGTCTGTCCAACGCGGTGGAGACCGAAACCCAGCTGGCGCTGGCCGGCCATCCGCAACAGATCGCCTGGCTGGAAAAGTACCTGAACCTGCGCGGCGCGGGGCAGGGCAAGTGCCTGCTGACCTTCGGCGTGACCGGCAATTGCAAGCAGAACGCGCTGTCCCTGAGTCAGGCCCGTCAGCATCTGAAAGCATTCGGCGGGGTGTTCACCGGTACGCTGCTGGGCAAGAAGTGGGCGCAGAACCGCTTCCGTTTTCCGTATCTGCGGGAGAGCTTGTGGAACGCGGGTTACGTGGTCGACACCCTCGAAACCGCCACCGACTGGAGCAACGTCGACAACCTGCTCAACCGGATCGAAAACAGCCTGCGCGACGCGTTGGCGGCGGAGGGTGAACGAGTGCACGTGTTCACGCATCTGTCCCACGTCTACGGCGAAGGCTCGAGCATCTACACCACCTACGTGTTTCGCCCGGCGGCGGACTATCCCGCGACGCTCGCTCGCTGGAAGGCCCTCAAGCACGCGGCCAGCCAGACCATCGTCGACAACCACGGCACCGTCAGCCACCAGCACGGCGTGGGCAAGGATCACGCGCCGTACCTGTTGCGCGAAAAAGGCGCGCTGGCGATGGACACCTTGCAGGCGCTGAGCCGGCACTTCGACCCGGCCGGGCGCCTGAACCCCGGCACGCTGTTGCAGGAGTGACGGCGATGAGCGCGGACTGGAACGCCGAATGGCGCCAGCAAATCCTGCCAACTTTGGCGGGTGAAACCTGGGACCTGATCGTCATCGGCGGCGGCATCAGCGGCGCCGGCATCCTGCGTGAAGCCGCGCGCCGTGGCTGGCGTTGCCTGCTGCTGGAACAGCGTGATTTTGCCTGGGGCACGTCCAGTCGGTCGTCGAAAATGGTCCATGGCGGTTTGCGCTACATCGCCAAGGGGCAGTGGCGGTTGACCCGGGATTCGGTGCGCGAACGCCAGCGCCTGCTCGACGAAGCGCCGGGGCTGGTGGAGCCGATGAGTTTCATGATGCCGCACTATCGCGGCGGCTTCCCCGGACCCCGTGTGCTGGGTGGTCTGTTGTCGATCTATGACGCATTGGCCGGGCGCCGCGACCATCGTTTCCATGACGCGCAGCAACTGCGTTATCTCGCTCCGGGCGTGAAAGAAAATGACTTGCTGGGCGGCACCTGTTTTATCGATGCACTGACCGATGACGCACGGCTGGTGATGCGCGTGTTGAGCGAAGCACGGGCCGACGGCGCGGTGGTACTCAACGGCGTGCGCGTCGAACATCTGCTGCGGGAAAACGGGCGGGTGTGCGGGGTTCAGGTCGAAGATTGCGAGGCTGGCGCGTCACTGCAATTGCGTTGTGGTGTGCTGGCGGTGGCCACCGGGGCGTGGGCCGAGCGCTTGCGTCCAACTGAGGCGCCACGCCAGTTGCGTCCTTTGCGCGGCAGTCATTTGCTGCTGCCGGGCTGGCGCTTGCCGGTGGCACAGGCCTTTACGTTTATGCACGAGCAGGATCGGCGTCCTGTGTTCGTTTTCCCGTGGGAAGGCGCCACGGTGGTTGGCACCACCGACCTCGATCACCGCGAGAATCTGGACCAGAGTGCGAGCATCAGCGCCGAAGAGCTCGACTATCTTCTGGCAGCCTGCCAACAACAGTTTCCCGGTGCTGAAGTGACAGCGGCCGACGTGCTTTCAACCTGGTCCGGCGTGCGCCCGGTGGTGGGCAGTGCCGCGGGTGAGCATCAAGACAAACCGTCGAACGAAACCCGTGAACATGTGCTGTGGCAGGAGCCGGGTTGCGTCACGTTGGCAGGCGGCAAACTCACGACGTTCCGCCCGCAAGCCATCGAAGTGCTCAAGGCCTGCGCCGACATGCTCGGCCGTTCTTTCGAAGACGATGCCGCGCCGGTATTTGCCGCCGTGCCGCCACTGGCGATCCCCGGTCTCAGCCCCGGCCAGTGGCGACGTCTGGCCGGGCGACATGGCCGAGACCTGCCAAGGCTGGCGCAACGGCTCGCCGAACTGGGCCACGACACCGTCGGCGCCACCGACACCTTGTGGGCAGAACTGGTCTTCGCCTGCGAAGCGGAAATGGTCCTGCATCTGGACGACCTGCTGCTACGCCGAACCCGTCTCGGCCTGTTGCTGCCCCGTGGCGGCGCGGAGTATTTCCCGGCCATTCGCCGACTCTGCCAACCACGACTGGGCTGGGACGACGAACGCTGGCAACAGGAACAGCAACGCTATCAGGCGTTATGGCAACGCCATCACGGCCTGCCGGAAATCGCGCAGTGATGCCCCTCGAAGAGAGTTCCATGGACAACCACCCGAACAAGCGTTACCTGCTGGCCATCGACAATGGCACCCAGAGCGTGCGCGCGCTGCTCTTCGATTTGCAGGGCAATCTGCTCGGCAAGGGCAAGGTTGAATTGCAGGCCTATTACTCGACCCAACCGGGCTGGGCCGAGCAGGACCCGGAATATTACTGGGCGAAACTGGGCGAAGCCTGCCAGCAGGTGTGGGCGCAAACCGGTGTTGATCGTACGCAGATTGCCGGTGTTTCCCTGACCACTCAGCGCGGCACGGTGATCAATGTCGATGCCCAAGGCAAGCCGCTGCGCCCGGCGATTCTCTGGCTCGATCAACGCCAGAGCGAAGTCGAAGGCGGGATCAAGGGACCGTGGGGCTGGCTGTTCAAACTGGCCGGCGCGCAGGCCACCGTGGATTACTTTCGCGCCCAGGCCGAGGCCAACTGGATCGCCCGCCATCAGCCTGACGTGTGGGCGGCGACCGACAAGTTTCTGTTGCTTTCGGGGTTTCTCACCCATCGCCTGTGCGGACGTTTCGTCGACTCGGTGGGCTGTTGCGTCGGCTACCTGCCGTTCGACTTCAAACGCCTGCGCTGGGCCGCAACCCGTGACTGGAAATGGCAGGCGCTGGCGGTGCGCCCCGAGCAACTGCCGACCTTGCACAAACCCGGTGAAACCCTCGGCCACATCAGCGCCGAAGCCAGTCGCCACACTGGCATTCCCGAGGGCGTTCCGCTGATTGCGGCGGGGGCCGACAAGGCCTGTGAAGTACTCGGTTCCGGCGTCGTCGATCCGGGCACGGTGTGCCTGTCCTACGGCACAACCGCGACGATCACCAGCACCCGTTCGCGCTATCTGGAAATTGTCCCGTTGATTCCGCCGTACCCGTCGGCGGTGCCGGATCAGTACAACTGCGAGGTGATGATTTATCGCGGTTATTGGATGGTCAGCTGGTTCAAGAACGAGTTCGGCCTGCGGGAAATGCAGCAGGCCAGGGAGCAGGGCATCGAGCCCGAGCAACTGTTCGATGCGCTGGTCGAGGCGGTGCCGCCGGGGTCGATGGGATTGATGCTGCAACCCTACTGGTCGCCGGGGATTCGCGAGCCGGGCGTGGAGGCCAAAGGGGCAATGATCGGCTTCGGTGACGTGCACACCCGCGCGCACATTTACCGGGCAATCCTCGAAGGTCTGGCCTACGCGTTGCGCCAGGGCATGGAGAAGATCGAGAAGCGCTCGAAGATCTCCGTCACCCGTTTGCGGGTGGCTGGCGGTGGCTCGCAAAGTGATGCGGCGATGCAGCTCACGGCGAACATTTTCGGCCTGCCGGCGGAGCGTCCGCACGTCTATGAAGCGTCCGGTCTGGGCGCGGCGATTTGCTGCGCGGTGGGGCTGGGGCTGCACGCGGATTTCCCCACGGCGATAGCGGCGATGACCCGGGTTGGCGCGGTGTTTCAGCCGCAACCCGAGGCGCAACAGATCTATGAACGACTGTACAAGGACGTCTATCTGCGCATGTATCGGCAGCTCAAACCGTTGTACCAGAGCATCCGCAAGATCACCGGTTACCCGGCCTGAAACAACATGCGCGTGGCGCTATCGGAGAACTTTTCTGGTGAGATCGGACAGTGTCAGAGGCGGGGTCGATTGTTAGGCTCGATCCCCACGGCATCCATAACAAGAACCAGAAGCAATGAAGCTGATCTCCCTCCTGCTGCTTTGCGCAATGGCCCCCACGGCGTGGGGCTGGTCGAACCATACGGTGGGCAGCTACCTGGCGTTGCAGGATCTGCCGGCGTTGCACGATGCATCGCCCGTCGAGGTTGAACCGCTGGAGCAGTTTCTCTCCGAGCAATACCCGGCCATCGTCGCGTTGCTCGATGAGCAGGAACGCTTCGCCCGCGAGCATTTCAAGCAGTACCCGCCGCGCCCCGACAACCTCAAATTGCCCGCCACGCCGAGCGACAATCTGCGCCACGACTTCCTCACCGCGTTGCGGATCAATCCGCAGATTTTTCTGGCGATGGTCATCCAGCCGTTGCCGGGTAAAGACCTGCCCGAGCGCGAGCATCTGCAGGCCGATCAGGTGATGGTCGAGCAGACACTTTCGCCGTGGAATCGCCAGCGTTTCATTCGCGTGGCCGATCACGAAAAAGTCGCGCCTCTGGCCGTGCTGGCGAGCGCTGCCGATGAGCCGGATTACGGCCACGACATCAACCTCTTCAGCGACAACCCCGGCGAAGTCGCCGCGTTGTACGGCTTCGGCCCGCAGCCGTTTGGCGATGCGCGTTTTCAGTACAGCTCCCAGGCACCGTTCCACATGGGTTTCTTCCACGAGAGCCCGGTGGTGTACGCGGCCGCCGGATTTCTCGAGCGCAGCTGGCCGGACTGGCGCGCGTATCAGTACATGGGGCTGGCGCGACTGGCGTTTGCCAGTGGTCACTCTTACTGGGGTTATCGCTTCCTCGGCTGGGGCCTGCACCACGTTCAGGACCTGACCCAGCCGTATCACGCCAAGCCGTTGCCCGGCGTCGAACTGCCGAGCCTTCTGTTGCTGGAGGGCAAGGCGCTGGCCGGTTTTGCGGAGGACAAACAGGCGTCCATCGAACGGGTTGCGACCCGCCACATGGAAGTCGAGAAATACCAGTCGACCTGGCTGCGCCGCGTGCTGCGCGCCGGTCAACCGCATCCGATGCTCGACGCTTACGCCAATGCCGCCGGGGGCGCGCATTACCCGCCGTACTCCGTGGACTACCTGCGCGAAGTGGTGAGTGCCGAGTCCGTCAACGACTCCGCCGCCTTCGATGAAGCCATCGGCCAGTGGCTGGAAACGGCGCCGGTCACCAGCGATTTCAGCGCTGGCAATCAGTTGCAGCGCGAAACCTTCGAGCATCCGCAACTCAATCAACAACTGCTCAGACTGCTCGGCCATTTCGGCGCCCACAGCCGGATTTATGTCCGTGCGGGGCTGGCGCCCTGAGCATCGCGGCAACACACAACAATAAGAACAGGGAAGGAGGAACAGATGATCAACACTCGATTGCGCCTGTCTGGCGTAGCGCTCCCCGGTGTCGGTTTGGCAGGGCTGCTGCAACTCTGCGCAGTCGATGCGGTGCAGGCCGCCGAGTTCAGCGTGCTGGACAATCAGGTCACCGGCTCGCTCGACACGACTTTGTCCTATGGCCGTTTGTGGCGGGTGCAGGGGCGCGACAAGACCAACGATGACGTCAACACCAACGACGGCAATCGCAACTTCGACACCGGGCTGGTTTCCGAGGTGTACAAGATCACTTCGGAGCTGGAAGCCAACTACCAGAACTACGGAATGTTCCTGCGCGGCACCGCGTTCTACGACACCCAGTTGATGGACAAGCGCAACGACTACTACCACAACAACAGCCCGTCGCAACCGAGCCAGAGTTATCCCCAGGACGACCGTTTCACCGGCCAGACCCGCGACATCGCCGGCAGCCGGATCGAGATGCTCGATGCCTACGTTCATGGCACCTGGGACGTCGCGACCATGCCGGTCACCGCGCGGGTGGGGCGCCAGGTGTTCAACTGGGGCGAAGGGATTTTCTATCGCGGCGGGGTCAACACCACCAACCCGGTGGACGCGGCGAAATATCGCTTGCCGGGTGCCGAGGTCAAGGAAGTGCTGATGCCGGTGGAGGCGGTCAGCTTCAACATCGGCCTGAGCGACAACCTGACGATGGAGAGCTTCTACCAGACCAACTGGAAAGAAACCCGCATCGACCCGGTCGGCACGTTCTACTCGCAGACCGACCTGTTCGCCGACGGTGGCAACACCGCTTACAACAACTTCAGCGGCACCGCGCTCGATACACCAGTGCCAGGGTTCGGAAACGTCATCGGCCTGTACAGCGCACTGGGCAACAATCCATTGCTCGGCCCGGCGCTGAAGTCCACCGGCCTCTACGCCAACGGCGTGACCCCGGCCTACGGCAACACCCTGAAAGTGGCGTCCATCGGCAAGGACTACAACGCGCGCAATGACGGCCAGTTCGGCTTTGCCTTTCGCTACATCGCCGAAGCGCTCAACAGCACCGAGTTCGGCCTGTACATGGTCAACTACCACGCCAAGGAACCGACCATCGCCGCTGACCTTGGCGGTTACAACGGCATCGACATGAATGCCCTGACCAACATGCTCTCCAGCGTCGCCGGCAGTCAGGCCGGGGCCCTCGCCAACGGTCTGGCGACCGCCGATGTGATGGGCAACATCCAGGCCCATCGGCGGTATGCCGAAGACATCCGCATGTACGGTTTCAGCTTCAACACCACGCTGGGCGAGGCCTCGGTGTTCGGTGAAGTGGCCTATCGGCCGAACCTGCCCATCGGTGTCGCGGCCACCAACGATTTGATCGGCGACCTGGCCAACGGCGCGGCCGCAGCAGTGTCCGGCAAGACCATCAACGTCGGCGGGCAAATGGTCACCCTCGACAGCCAGATCAACAACGCCGAGCGGGTCGAAGCGTTCAACACTTCGCTGGGCAGCATCTACAACTTCGGCCCGACGCTGTCGTTCGACTCGATGTTCGGCATCTTCGAACTGGCCTCCGAGCACCTGCGCGGCAGCAGCCTGCAATACACCGCCTACGACGGCAGCAACCGTTACTACGCCGGCACAGGCAACACTTCGTACGTGTCTGGCGGTGATCGCGACGATCAGGTCAACCGCGATTCCTACAGCTACACGGTGATGTTCAACGGCACCTGGAACGACGTGTACGCCGGGGTCAACGTCTCGCCTTACGTCGTCTACAAGGACGACTTCAAGGGCAACAGCTACCAGGCCGGCAACACCATCGAGGGCCGCAAGGCCTACACGCTGGGGATCAAGGCCAACTACCAGAACAGGTTCGAAGCCGAGTTGCAGTACACCGAGTTCTACGGCGGTGGGCAGAACAACGGCATTCGCGACCGCGACAACGTCGGTTTCAACCTCAAGTATTTCCTTTGATTTTCGAGTGTGGTCTTCAGGGCACTCATCCCCCCTGTGGGAGCGGGCTTGCCCGCGATGACGGCAGCACTTCCAACATCAATGCAGGCTGATCCACCGCAATCGCTGGCAAGTCGGGTCGCCGCATCGCACCTCCCACAGGTTTTTGTATTTCGGAGAAGATCATGTTTCACACTTCAAGACTTGGTAAAACCGCTCTTGCGCTATTTTTGAGTTTGTCTGCCGGCAGCGCACTCGCCGCCATCTCGCCCCAGCAGGCCGAACAACTGAAAACCTCGCTGACCCCCATGGGCGCCGAGCGCGCCGGCAACGCGGCCGGCACCATCCCGGCCTGGACCGGCGGCATCACCCAGGCCCCGGCCGGCTACAAACCGGGTCAGCATCACCCCGACCCGTACGCGGCGGACAAACCGCTGTTCACCGTCACCAAGGCCAATCTCGACCAGTACAAAGCGCATCTCACGCCGGGTCAGATCGCCCTGTTCACCAGCTACCCCGACACCTTCCAGATGCCGGTCTACCCCTCGCGCCGATCTGGCTCGGCGCCGCAGTGGCTGTATGACAACACCCTGAAAAATGCGACCTCGGCCAAGCTGCTGGAGGGCGGCAGCGGGTTCGCCGATGCCTATGGCGGCGTGCCGTTTCCGGTGCCCAAGGATGGGGTCGAAGTGCTGTGGAACCACATCACCCGCTATCGCGGCATCTACGTGGTTCGTCGCGCTTCCGAAGCACCGGTGCAGCGCAACGGCAGCTTCGCGTTGGTGACCTCGCAGCAGGAAGGCTTCTTCAACTACTACCGCCCGGGCGGCCAGTTCGCCGACCTGAAAAACATCCTGTTCTACTACCTCGCTTTCGTGAAAAGCCCGGCGCGCCTGGCCGGTGGTGCCGCGCTGGTACAAGAGACATTGGACCAGCTCAAGGACGCCCGCCAGGCCTGGATCTATGACGCCGGCCAACGCCGTGTTCGCCGCGCGCCGAACCTTGCGTACGACACACCGATCGCCTCATCCGATGGCCTGCGCACCGCAGACGACACCGACCTGTTCAACGGCTCCCCCGACCGCTTCGACTGGAAGCTCAAAGGCAAACAGGAAATCTACATCCCCTACAACAACTACAAAGTCGGCAGCCCCGACGTCAAATACGCCCAACTGCTCACCCCCGGCCACCTCAACCCGCAATACACCCGCTACGAGCTGCACCGGGTCTGGGTGGTCGAAGGCACCCTCAAACCAGGGTCGCGGCATATCTATTCCAAACGCGTGCTGTTCCTCGACGAAGACAGCTGGGGTGCCGCCCTCGTGGATCAATACGACGGGCGAGGAGAGCTGTGGCGCGTGTCGATGGCCTACCTGAAAAACTTCTACGACCTGCCCACCACCTGGAGCGCACTCGACGTCTTCCACGACTTGCAGGCCCGTCGGTACTACGTGCAGAACCTGGATAACGAAGAGGCCTCCACCGTCGATTTCTCGCAACCGGTGCCAGAGGATTCGTATTTCATGCCGTCGGCGTTGCGGCAGCGGGGGACGCGGTGAGTGATTTGACTTAGTTGTCTTTCCTTCCCTCACCACACTATGGAGAGGGAGGGATGGTTTTCGGATCAGCAAAAAAATGGCGAGTGCACCGCACTCGCCACCTCCCGCATCAATCCGTCGGCACGACCTTGTCCAGCGCACGGTTAACGGCCATTTCGGCGATCATTACGATTTGGGCGATGCCTTGCAGGGTTTTGCGGTGGCTGCCCTCGACCAGCGCCACATGATTGTTGAGCATGACGGTGGCGGAGCCGAGGGATTCGCTGGCGTCCACCAGCAGGGATTCGGTGTCGGCTTCGGGATGAGCCTGATAGAGGGTGTTGGGTTTGTAGGGCGCGGCCATGATGTGGGCGGTGATGGGGCCCAGATGATAATTGAGGGCGCGTTCGGCGGCTTCGTTGAAGCGTTTCGAGCCGGGGCATTCGTAGGGGGATGTTGGATCCGGGAGGGATGTTGGATCCGGGAGGGTTGTGGGTTCGGTGAGTGGTGGGTTTGGCGTTACCTTGAACATGGGTGACTAACCTCTGGTTGAGGCTGCACCTTTTCGCCGCTAAGCAAAAGGGTGGCAGCTGTGCGCAAGTTAGCGGACCGGTAGTCACCCTCAACCCGGCGCACCCGAAGGTGCCATGCGCACAGCCACCATCAAGTGCAGGCTGGCGCCTGACTGGATTCGACATGTGCAACCGTAGGGGACATTCCGAACCGCTAAGTTCGATCACTGGAAATCAGTGACGCAATCAAATTACGCAGCCAGTCCAAGGCGCACAAGCCGGCGGATTCTGGCGTAGCCGTAGGCAACGGCGCAAGGTTTTGTGGGCTTCGGGACGTATCACGGCGTGTCCTTAAACACCCCTGATCAAGCGTGTGTAATTGCGTTTCAGAACGCGTCATCCACTTCCTGAAGTTGACAATTTCCGGGCAAAAAAAGAAGGGCAGCTTTTCAGCTGCCCTTCTTTGTACATCGGCTTTCGTGTGCAGTGCTTACACGCGGAAATGACTCACCATCTGCTGCAACTGCCCACCCAACCGCGCCAGTTCAACGCTGGACTTGGCTGTCTCATCACTCGCCGCCGCCGTCTGTTCCGACACGTCGCGGACGTTGATGATGCTGCGGCTGATTTCTTCGGCCACGGCGCTTTGTTGTTCGGCGGCTGCGGCGATCTGCTGGTTCATCGACTGGATGTTCGACACCGTGCGGGTGATGTTTTCCAGGGAGTCGCCGGCCTTGCGGGTCAGGGCGACGCTGCTGTCGGTCAGGGCGCGGCTGTTGTTCATCACGGCCGAGACTTGCTGAGTGCCGTTCTGCAGACCGGCCACCAGGCCTTCGATTTCCTCGGTGGATTTCTGCGTGCGCTGGGCCAGACCACGGACTTCGTCGGCGACCACGGCAAAACCACGACCGGCTTCACCGGCACGGGCGGCTTCGATGGCGGCGTTGAGGGCCAGCAGGTTGGTCTGTTCGGCGACGGCCTTGATCACGTCCATGACGCTGCCGATCTTGTCGCTTTCCTGTTGCAGCACGCTCATGGCTTCGGTGGAACGCACCACTTCGCTGGCCAGACGCTCGATCTGGGCGATGGCTTCGTTCACCACTTTGTCGCCTTCGCGGGCTTCGCCGTCAGCGGCGGCTGCGGCTTGCGAGGCTTCTTCGGCGTTGCGCGCGACTTCCTGCACGGTGGCAGTCATTTCGTGCATCGCAGTGGCCACCTGATCGGTCTCGACCTTCTGGCTGTTCACGCCGGCGCTGGTCTGTTCGGTCACGGCGGACAGTTCTTCGGCGGCGCTGGCGATCTGGGTCACGCCGTCGCGGATGCCGCTGATCAGGTCGCGCAGGGTCACGCCCATGCGCGCGATGCCTTGTTGCAGCACGCCGAGTTCGTCGCGGCGGGTGACGATCACGTTGTGGCTCAGGTCGCCGCTGGCGATGCGGTCGACCACGGCCATGGTTTCCTGCAGCGGACGGGTGATCTGACGGGTGATGATGAACGCGGCGATGACACCCACCAGCAAGGCCAGCAGCGTGCTGATCAGTTGCAGCGTGCGGGCCTGGGCGCTTTCGGCGTCACGACGGTCGAGCTGGATCTGATACAGCTGCTCGCTCAGCGATACGATCAGGTTGCCCTGGTCGGTCATTTCCTTGCGCGCCTGCACCGCATCGGTGTTGGCGTTCTTGAAGGCCTGCAAGGCGCTGCGGTAGTTGGTCAGTGCAGTTTCCAGCTGACGCAGGGCGTCTTGTTGGCTGCTGGCGAAATGCACATTCAGCTGTTTGAGGCTGGCGATGGCGGCGTCCAGTTGGCCGACGGCTTTCTGCTCGGTCTCGGCGTTGGCAGTGGCGGTGTAGCCGCGCACTTCGTAGCGCGCCAGGATGAAGGCTTCCTTGGCGGCGGTGACGGCCTGGAATTGCTCGAAACGCTGCTCGCTCATGTCCATCTGCTGGACGCGGGTGCTGATCGACTGGATCAGGTTGTAAGCGGTCTCGGCATTGGCGGCCATGGTGTCGCGCGCCGTGTTGCCGGTGCGGTAGGCGTTGCGCATCTTGTTCAGAGACGTCTGGTATTCGGCGATGGTCGCCGCCTGCTCCTTGAGCAGTTTGACGTTCTCGGGGCTCTTGAAGCTGCCGATCAGCTTTTGCTGTTGCGCGGCAAAACCGTCGAGGGTGGTCTGCACGTTCTGCGCGGCGGTTTCGTCGCCGTTGGTCAGCATGTATTGCAGGCGCACCACGCGCAGTTTAGTCAGGCCAGCGTTGAGCTGGGTGATGTCGCTCATCCAGTTGCTACGGTCAATCAGGCCGCCCAGGCTGGTCCAGCCAGTGAGCGCCAGGATGCAGGTCAGGGCCAGGACGAGGCCGAATCCGAGCCCCAGTTTCAGGTTCACGCTGATGTTGCCGAACCAGCTATTCATCAAAAATCCTCCAGAAAAACGTTGTGCGTCTTGATCGTCGGTCAGGCTGGAAGATTGTTGTTTTTTTGCGCCAGCAAGGGTGTAAGCAGGACTGTATCGGCCGCAAATCCGAGAGCTGAAAGGTTTTTGTCCTACGGAATTTGTAACAGGCACTCACAAGACTTTTTTCACATGGGTTTCACTGGCTGCCCACGCCGTGCTCTCTAACCTCGCCGCATCGAATGACACGTGATGGCGGCTTTTTGTGGAATTGAGACTGAGTCTGTTCGGCGTCAAGCGCTCGATTGATCTGAGCGGTCTGGCCCGTTTTCGAAACACCTGGGTGGTCTTGGCGGCGTCGGCGCTGGTGATTCCGCTGACCCTGTGGCTGCTCGCCCCGGCGGCGGTGCCTGACCTTGCCCACGGCAACGTGGCCGGGGCACAGGCGCTGAAGGACGGCTGGAACAAAGGCGAAATCATCGTGCTGGTGCGCCATGTCGAGCGCTGCGACCACTCGAAAGCCCCGTGCTTGAGTGGCAATGATGGCATCACCGATCGTTCGCGCAGTGTTGCGGTGAGCGTCGGCGCGCAGTTCGAGCAGTTGGGTCTGGACAAGGCCGACGTCTACAACAGCCCGATGGTGCGCACGGTGCAGACCGCCGGCTACATGTTCAACAAGGCGGCGACCGGCGAAGACTGGCTGATCAGTTGCAAGGGCCGGATGCTGCAGGACGCGCTCGCGCACAAAGTCCCGGGACGCAACCTGATTCTGGTAACCCACAGCGAATGCATGGCGCAGCTGGAAAAAGACCTCAAGGTGCCGGCCTCGACTCTCGGTTACGGCGCATCGCTGTTTGTTTCCGCCGCCAGCCCGGCGGCCCCACAGATGCTCGGCTTCATTGAAGCCTCCGACTGGCGCACGGTGACCACCCAATGAAATCCCGCTTTTATGCTTACAACTTCGGCATCCCGCTGCTCTGCGCAGCCGTGGTTTTTCTGATGTTCGACATGACCAACATCGACATCGCCTTCAGCAATTTGCTGTTCGATCCGCTGACCAACACGTTCCCGCTCGACAAGATCCACTTCTTCGAAAAACTGACCCACAAGTGGGCGCGGATCATTCCGAACTGGACGGCGGAAATCGCCTTGATCGGCGCCATGCTGTCGTTTGTCTGGCCGCTGGTGAAACCGCAGAAACATCCGCGTCTGGGCGGTTTTCTCGAGCGCTGCAAAGTCGCGCCGGTGCTGCGCTTTGCCGCCGATCACCGTAGGGATTTTCTGTTTGTGGTGGTGGCTTTCGCGGTCTGCACCGGGGTGATCCATTTCCTCAAGGCGCACACCAGCGTTTACTGCCCGATCGAAACCACGCTGTACGGCGGAAAGATGCCGCACATCGAGTGGTACAACAATTTCCAGCTGTTCCACGAAGCGGGTGAAGGGCGTTGCTGGCCGGGCGGTCATGCCTCGGGTGGCTTCACCATGCTGGCGCTGTATTTCGTGGCGCGTCGTTACCAGTGGCGCTTTTCCAGCGCATTGCTGTGGGGCTCGCTGCTGCTCGGTTTTGTCTACGGCACCACGCGGGTCCTACAGGGCTGGCACTACATGTCCCACACATTCTGGGCCGGGATCTTCGTGTGGCTGGCGTGTTTGCTGACGGCGTTGGCGTTCTATGGACGGGCTCGTCTGGAATTGCTGGTGTTGAGCAAGCGAGAGCGGAAGGTGTTCGGCGCACAGCCTGAGGCTTCTCTCTAAGTCCTCGCCGCTGAAATGAAAAACCCGCCATCACCGGCGGGTTTTTCGTTTGTGCTGTCGTGACTTCAATAGCCCACGAAGTAATACGCCTGACGCCCGACCATCATGGTCTTTTGGACTTTCAGCGGGGCGGCGGGTTCGCTGTCTCCCGATATCACGGCGATGTTCGATGGCGATGCACTGAGAAAATCCCGTAGCTGTGCATCGGTATCCAGGCCCTTGAGGACGCTGCGGGTATAGAACACGCTGGCGCCGCCGACGCGTTCGTTGGCTTGAAACAGTGCGACCTGACTGCCGCTCGCTTGCAGCGACTGGATGTGTTCGGTCAGCGGCAGGAACGACAGGTGCTTATCGGCGTTCGGCAGTGCCCATTGCGCGGCACCTAGATAGCTGGCGATGACAATCGTCAGTATCCCCGCCGCCAGTGTCTGACGGTGACGGGCGATGCGTCCGACAAAACCGTTCTTGTGATCCTTCAACCTGTCGAACAGCACGCCCGCATATTCCGCTGCTATCACTGCCGCTGCGGGTGTCATCGACATCAGGTACACCGTGCGTTTGCTTGAGGCCAGGGTCAGCAGGATGAACTGCGCGATGATCCACAGGCTGAAAAACAGCAGGTAACGGTTGGCCTTCAGATCCTTGCGAAAATGCCACAAGCCCAGGTACACCAGAATGTTCCAGGGCAGAAATGCCTGCGGCAGCTTGGCGAGGTAGTAGTAAAACGGCTCGTAGTGCCCAGCTTCGACGAACGATCCGCTGAAACGTCCTACGCTGTTGGTCAGCAACACTTCGCTGACCGCTTGGACGCCACCGCGTTGATAGAGCACGGCGAGCCAGATCATCAACGGGATCAGGCCGACAAGGGTCAGCAAACCCGGACGCAGCCAGTCCGTCAGTTTGAAGCGCTTGTCCATCAGGTTGTCGGCCAGCAGAAAAGCGAAAATCACCACACCCGGCATCGCCAGGCCGAGCACGCCTTTGCTCAGCGTGGCGATGGCAATCCCGACGGCAAACAGCAACGAATTGCCGAAGGTTGATTCTCGTTGTGCCTGGAAGAACGCCAACAGTGCCGTGGTCACGCCGAGGGCGAGCAACGCATCCTCGCCGACCCCGCGCACGTTGCTCCAGTAACTGGCCATGGTCGCCAGCAGAATCCCCGCCGTCCAGGCGATGGCCTTCGGGCGTTCGAAGCGGCGCAACATGGCGTACAGCAGCATCACGCTGAGCAACCCGGCCACCGCCGACGCCAGTCGCACTGCCCAGGGTGAGACGCCAAAAACGCGCAGGGCGCCGGCGTCCAGCCACAGGCTCAGGGGCGGTTTTTCAAGGAAAGGCTCGCCGAACAGGCGCGGTGTCACCCAGTCGTTGTCCAGGTGCATTTCCATCGCAATGCCCGCAACCCGGGCCTCGGTGGAGCCTTGCAGTTGATGGTTGCCAAGGGCGAAAAAGAACAGCAGAGCGGCAAGCAGAAGCAGGGAAGAGGCGGCACGCGACATGGGTTCAGGCAACCGGAAGTGAGCGGAAACCCGAGCTTACGCGGCCAATCCTTAATAATTTGTGAACGTCAGGACAGCGGTCGTGACCAGCGTTGCTCCGACGTTTCGAAACGCGGATTGACCCGCGCCGTCAGCACATGATCCTGCCAGCGCCCGGCAATGTTCAGGTACGCCTTGGCATAGCCTTCACGCTCGAACCCGAGGCGCTCCAGCAACCGGGCGCTGCGTTCATTGCCGGGAATGTAATTGGCCATGATCCGGTGCAGGTTCTGGGTCTCGAACATATAGGCGATGGCCGCCTCCAGCGCTTCCTGCATCAACCCCTTGCCCTGATGTGCCTCGTCGATGTGATAACCCAGATAACACGCCTGAAACGCACCGCGAATGATCCCGCTGAAATTGCAGGCCCCGATCATCTGCGCGCCGTCCGGGGTCAGCAACGCCATATGCACCGCCAGCCCGGCTTCGAAGGCGCTGGCCTGTATTTCAAGGCGTCGGCGGATCTGTTCGGTGGAGAAATAGTCGGTGGTGCGAATCGGTGACCACGGCGCGAGATGGCGTTGATTGCGCTGGTAGAACGCGCTTTCCAGCGTCGCTTGATCCGGGTCGAGTACCGCGAGCGTGAGGCGTTGACAGGGCAGGGTCAGCAGCGGCATCGGGTGCTCCGGTGGCAGGGAATGATTGACAGAATTGTCCGGCCGGACGGAAAACACAACTGGATAGCCGAGCGCAGAGCACTATAAATTTCGCTGATTCATTTCACATCCGGTTATGAGATGCGTCGTTCAAGGAGGACATGATGGAATGGGCATTCAAGGCGGGGGAGCAGTCGCTGCGACTGATACCGGCGGATCCGGCGTTTTACTCGTTGTTTCAGCAGGCACTGAACGCCAGCTTCCCCGATCATTCGGAGTTTCTGCCCTGGCCGCGTGAGTACACCAACGCGGAACAGGCGCTCGAATTCCTGCTGAAGGCCCGAAAAGAGTTCAACAGCGAAACCGGCGAGCGACGATGGCTGATCGTGACCGAGGACGGGCAAGCGCTGATCGGTTGCATCGGACTCAAGCCCCGCTCACGCAACCGTTACGTCGTCGGTTATTGGGCCAACACCGAGCAATCGGGCAAGGGCTACATGCGCGACGCCCTCACTCACCTGCTCAACAACCTTCCTGAATTCACCTTTTACCTGACCGCGTCCTCTGCCAATGCGAGAAGCCGGCGTCTGGCCGAGGCTGTCGGGTTTGTGTTGATCAGGATCCACCCAGGGGCCCGGCAATCGGAGCAGCACGGCGAGCAGGACACCTGCGTCTATCGCCTGCCAGACAAATCGCAGGCAAAAAAAAAGCCCGCAGGAGCGCGGGCGAACCGTAGTTTCTTGAATGAGCGAGGGCAATGTACACGGCCATCACCGCCGCCGGGGTGAAGAAAAGTTCATGTCGATGAACGACTTGCGTCATCGGCGAGCGGTCGTTTTTCAGTGCACGACAGGCGCCGTCGTACGGGGCACCAGATTCACCGGATCCAGGTTCTCCACGGCCCGATTGACCAGCATTTCGGTCATGATCGACAGCTGCCGGATCGCCAGCAACCGGCTGCGCTGAGAGCCCGTGAAATCATCGGCAATGTTGGTCGTCACCATGTTGAGCGCCGCCAGGGTTTCGCAGGCATGGGTCAGCAGGGTGGCCGTGTCCACGTCGGTGCGCACGGAGAAAATCTCGTTGAAAGGTAGGGTTCGACGCGGCTTTCTCACGTATTCCTGAGGCTGGGCAAGCACAGCCGGTTCTTTCGATTCGGTTTCGTGAGGCGGTGTTTGATCAGGCAGGCTTGGGTTGTCTTTTTTCATGACGAGGCTCCATGGTTTCAGGCTCCCGGCGAATCCCTTTGGTAAACCATCTGCCGGGTTGCAGCGGAGCGCGAAGACTAGCGTTTGGAAGCATCTTGAACCAGTTCATGAAAGTCGACGCGGGTTGCGGGAAATTTCCTAGGACTTTGGTAGGGGGGGGCTCGTTCTTCGCGTATCAATCCACCATATGCAACAAAACCCGCACTTGGTTGGCCTTGTCGATGAGCCGGGGTAATCTGAATTGGATTTTTAGGTATTTGATTTAATTGCTTAATGTGAGTTTGTAAATTTCTTTGGAATACCGATTGGAATACCGAGAGAAGCTGGAATGAGCAATAGGCTTCGTTTCCGTATCTTGCAAAGGACGGCCAAAAGGATCATCTGTTACTCGAAGCCGGGCAAGCTGAGCATGCCGCCTTTGGTGCGCTTGCCAAAGCCGGTGGGCATTAGGATTTTGTGTTTTTTCATCTCTGCGAGTACCGCCAACCATTCGGTTTTGCCAAAGCGCAGCTTGGTGTTGTTCCAGCTATGCATGACTTCGTCCACGATGGCTTCATCGGTAACCGGGCGACCTTCGAGAATAAAGTCGTTCCAGGCGGCATAGAGCGTCACAGTCATTTCGCAACGATCAGTATCCCAGTCCCGCATTAGCTCAATGACTTGGTCAACGGTGGCGCGCTCAGCGACAGACCAAGCGCTGCTATACGCCTGCTGATGCTGCCCAGCCTGGGACAGTGGGCGGTAGGCATGGCCAACAGTCTCGCGCTCGATGCGCTCATACCACCGATGGTTTTGTAGCTCGCTTTCGACTTTATTCATCAACTGACGGTCGTGGGGGCCGGCAGCGTCGCGCAGGTAGTCACCTTGGATAGCGTTGAGCCTCGCTACGTGTTCGGCCAAGTAGATCACCTTCTGCAGCTTGCGTTGGCCGAAGGTGCGTTGACTATGCAGCCGATGGGTGACTTCTGCGGCGAGGAGGGTGCGGGCTACTTGCCGATCCGTGGCTATGGGCCCCTGCTGGCTATCTTCGGCGAGGGAGCGTTCGACCAGGGTGCTGGCCAACTGTGCGTTCAACTGACGGGCCTGGGTTAGGCGGGTTTTGAGTTGGTCGCAGAGGGCCATTAGTTGGTCGACTTTGGCGACGATGCGCTGTTGTTCTCCGAGCGGCGGTAGCGGGAAAGCGCATGCTCGAAGTTGAGTCATATTGATGGAAGCAAGGTTTGTAGTCTGCTTTGACGAACCAGCGAAATACTCTCTTGCTGAGGCAGAATTCAGATACATCTCTGCCCAGCGTGGCTCCCAATCTGTTACCACTGCACGCGCCCGGAAAACATGGTTTTGGTGAAGGCATTCAGGCAACTCATCACGCCAAATTGCTGTACGCCCGACTTTGTCCCAATCACCACCTTCTGTAATCAGCAGGTCACCGTTCCGAAGTAGGTACTTTTCGACTTCGTCTTCTGGAACTTCGACTTCCTTAATCCGCTCCATCTCCAAGCGTCCACGCTGGACATTCGCCACGCGGAGGTAGGGTTTGGATAACAGTTTGCGGCCGCCAAGTTTTCGTCCAAGTGTGACCCCGCCGGTCACATGTAAAACATCATCAATGGTTTGCCATTCCCAGCCGGCAGGGACGTCAAAAGGCGGTTCCGGTTGCAAATCGGCAGCCAGATCCTTTTGCTTACGAGCCTTCGATTTGGCTAGATAGCTTTGTTTTTCGGCTTGGATACGTTTTACAAACTCACTCGCCGACTCATCGTTGGGATCTTGCGGCACCAATTTGCCCATCACGGCAAGTTGCATCAGGGTTTGTTTGAGGAGGTCGATGCTGGGTTCGGTGGTGAACAGGGAGTGGAAATGTTCGGCCAGGCACTGCCAGTTGGTGGCGAAGTCGGTAGCGTCGCTGGCTTGGGTCAGGCTGTCGAGCAGCACTTGTACCAGTTGGGCGTGGGCGCTTTCGGAGTCGGCCTGCTGGGCTTCCATTCGGTCGCACAGGGTCATCAGCTCATCGACTTTAGCGACGATGCGGTGTTGTTCCCTCCATGGGGGCGAGCGGGATTAACAGCCCTTTTAGCGCAGTTCCGTTTACATTTGGTTGCCCGGTGCCCATTGAGTTGGCATAAAGCTGCTTCCAATAAAACTGAGAACCCAAAAATACCTTCGTGAAGTTAGGGAATATAGCGTCAAGGCGGCCAATTCGGATCAGATATGAGGCAAACACAGCTGAATGGGTAAGCCCTGAAACAAGATACGACTTACCAATGGTCCCTCCTGTTCGAGCAATAACGATATCGCCATCTTTCAACTCATAACCGGTAATTTCGCTCGGAGAAATATCACACCCAGGAACGGTATTCCAGTTGACCCCATCATTTTGTATGTCTGTGATCCTGAGAAGTAAGGGCTCTCCGCTTTGGTGATCAGCGGATGCAGTGAAGCCATATTGAACATCACTAGAAATCCGCCCAAGCTGGGACCACTCCCATCCTGCCGGTAGCTCAAACGGCCTTTCCTCATTAGCAATCTCAGCCAGCGGCTTCTGCTTCTTGAGCTTCCCCTCAGTCACCAATCGCGCCTTCTCCGCCGCGATCCGCTTTAGTAACTCACTGGCCGGCTCATCACTTGGATCTTGCGGCACCAACTTGCCGCGCACCGCCAGTTCCAGAATCAGCTCGCGCAGCTTCTTAATGCCATTCGGCGCACCGGCCAGAAGCGGAAGGTTGTCCGTGAGCAACGTGGTCATGCCTGACGCTCCAGCGCTTCGGCCAGTACCGCTTTGAGCTGATCACGCAGGTCGCTGATTTCGTCTTGCAGAGCTGCGTAGTTGCGTAGCAGCTCGTCCGGGTCGTGGCTGATCCGCTCGCCGATATGCGGGTTTTTGCAATCCAGGTTCCAGTTGCGCGCTTGTAGCTCTTCGACGCTGACCTTCCAGGCAAATTCGTGCTCTACCCGTGCGGCAAAGCCATCGGCCTCGTTGCCCCACCAGGCTTCTTCCACCGCAAACTCTTCGATACGCATGGGGCGCGTTTTGGAGTAGTTCTTAACGCCGGCCGGGTACTGGTGTTCGTAGAACCATACCTGTTTAGTCGGTGCGCCCTTGGTGAAAAACAGCAGGTTGGTCTTGATACCGGTATAGGGGTTGAAAACGCCGTTGGGCAGGCGAATGATGGTATGCAGGTTGCATTCCGTGAGCAGCTTTTCCTTGATACGGCTTTTGGTGCCTTCGCCAAACAGAAAGCCATCGGGAAGCACCACGGCGGCGCGGCCACCATCTTTGAGCAGCTGCATGATCAGCACCAAAAACAGGTCTGCGGTCTCACGAGTGCGGAAGGCCGCAGGGAAGTTGGTTTCGATGCCGTCTTCTTCCATGCCACCGAACGGCGGATTGGCGACGATGCAGTGCACGCGTTCACTCGGTCCCCAACTGATTAGCGGTTTGCTCAGGGTGTTGTCGTGGCGAATCTGGTTCGGCACCTCGATGCCGTGCAGGATCATGTTGGTGGTAGCCAGCAGGTGCGGTAGCGGCTTTTTCTCCACGCCGAAAATGCTGGCCTGCAGGGTGCGTTCGTCTTCGGCGGTTTTTACATAGCGGCTGCGTTTGTGTTCGATGGCGCAAGTGAGAAAACCACCGGTGCCGCAGGCCGGGTCCATGACCTTTTCGTCCAACTTCGGATCGACCATGCGCACCATAAACTCGGTGACTGGGCGCGGTGTGTAGAACTCGCCAGCATTACCTGCGTTCTGTAGGTCTCGTAGCAGTTGCTCATAGAGATTGCCGAACTCGTGGCGCTCTTGGGCTTTGTTGAAGTCCACGCCGTCCTGAATCTTGTTGATCACCTGGCGCAGCAACTGCCCAGACTTCATGTAGTTGTAGGCGTCTTCAAACACGCTGCGCACCACAAAGGCTGAGGGCGTGTTGCTGTACTCGTGCAGGTTCTGCAACTGGGGGAATAGGTTGTTGTCGATAAAGTCCTTCAGTGCATCGCCGGTCATGCCTTCCGGATCGGCGGCCCAGCTACGCCAGCGGCAGCTCTCGGGAATAGGAGAGCGGTAGTTATCGTCCATTAGCTCCCATTCCAACTCACGGTCATCGAAGATTTTCAGGAACAGCAGCCAAACCAACTGGCCAATGCGCTGGGCGTCGCCGTCTACGCCAACGTCTTTGCGCATGATGTCCTGGATGGACTTGATGGTGGAGCTAATGGACATGAAGTTCTCTCAACGCGTGCCGCAAGGGGGCGAAATTCTACCGGATAGTGTGGACTGCTGCTTTGGCATGTCGTCGGTGCTTAGCCCTTAGCTTGCGTAAAGTTCGTCTTCCAGTTCGTGGATAGCCTTGTTGTAGCCAGCCTTGCCGCCAAAGGCTTTGACCAGCTCGATGGGCGCACCGAACTGGCTAAAAGGGTCAAGCTGAAGGATTTTGATGTCCTCTATATGCTCGATGCCGGTATCGGCGTATTTATCCAACAGGGCCTCCAGCACCTGGCGGGTTGCGCCGGAATACTTGGCGAAGTAGTTGCGCTTTTTCACCTGCTCGGCGCGCTCGCGGCGTGATAGGGCAGGCTGATCGAAGGCGACGTGGCAGATAAGGTCGAACGGATCGAGCGGTTTGCCCTGTTTCTTTTCAACTTCTTCGGCTAGGGCTTCCCACATCACACCCTGGACGGCCATCTCCTCGATGATGACTTTCTTTTGCTCGGAATCACTCCAGCGCCGGAGGAAGTCATCCAGCGAGGCGAACTGCTTTTGTACGCAGGTGCGGGTGTAGTCGTGCAGCGATTCGGTGATCAGTCGGCCATCCGGGCCGTAGTACTGCACACGCTCGGCTATGACGTAAATCGGGACGTTGTCGATGACGTACTTGATGCGTTTTTTGCCTTCATCCTCGCCAGTGAATTCCAGGCCATCACTATCGTTAGCTTCGCCTGCGATGATGCAGTCCTCATCGGCAAGCGGATCGTCTGGCGGTACGGGGGCGTCGTCACCGTCGGGTGCGTAGATCACCACCGGGTCGCCGTCGAAGGCAGGGTCGGCAAACAGTTCGGTAGCCTTTTTGAAGTCCATGATGGTGAACCAGTACTTGCCGTAGTCTTCGTTGATGCGAGTGCCGCGACCGATGATTTGTTTGAACTCGGTCATCGATTTGATGTGCTGATCGAGCACGATCAGCTTGCAGGTCTGAGCGTCGACGCCCGTGGTCATCAGCTTGCTGGTGGTGGCAATGACCGGGTAGCGCTCTTCTGGGTTGATGAAGTTATCCAGCTCGGCCTTGCCTTCCTGGTCATCGCCGGTGATACGCATGACGTATTTGCGGTTTTCGGCCACACGCTCGGGGTTGAGGTTGACGAGTGCTTGGCGCATGCGCTCGGCGTGGTTGATGTCGTCGCAGAAGACGATGGTTTTCTGAAACGGATCGGTGGCCTTGAGGAGTTCGGTAACCTTCTGCGCCACCAGTTGGGTCCGCGCCTCTATAACCAGGGTGCGGTCCATGTCCTTGAGGTTGTAGATGCGGTCTTCGATCAGCTCGCCATTCTTATCGAGCATACCTTTGGGTGGCCGCCAGCCTTGCAGGTCTTTATCGAAGTCGATACGCACCACTTTGTAGGGAGCGAGAAAGCCGTCTTCGATGCCTTGCTTCAAGGTGTAGCTGTAAATCGGTTCACCGAAGTAAGTGATGCTGGATACTTCCTTGGTTTCCTTCGGTGTGGCGGTGAGGCCGACATGGGTAGCGCTGGAAAAGTAGTCGAGGATTTCACGCCAGGCGGAATCCTCGGAGGCGCTGCCACGGTGGCATTCGTCGATCACGATCAGGTCGAAGAAGTCGCGGGAGAACTGCTTGTAGATGTTCATCTCTTCATCGGTGCCGGTGACGGCCTGATAGAGCGACAGGTAGATCTCGTAGGAGGTATCGATCTGACGTTTGGCGATCTTGGTCATCGCCTGGCCGAAAGGCTTGAAGTCGTTGTTCTTGGTCTGGTCGACCAGGATGTTGCGGTCAGCCAGGAACAGGATCCGTTTCTTCTGTTTCGATTTCCACAGCCGCCAGATGATTTGGAAGGCGGTGTAGGTCTTACCGGTGCCCGTGGCCATCACTAGTAAGATACGGTCTTGGCCACGCGCTACAGCTTCGACGGTGCGGTTGATGGCATTCATCTGGTAATAGCGCGGCATGCGCCCGGAGCCGTCGTCGTAGTAGGGCGCTTCGATCTTGTGTTGGGCTGTTGTATCCAGCCCCTTCCACTGGCAGTAGCGGTGCCAAAGTTCGGTGGGGCTGGGGAATTGATCGAGGGTGAGTTCGGTTTCTACTTGGCTGCCTGTGCCACTGCGGTCGTGAAACAGGAAACCATCGCCATTACTGGAGAACACGAACGGTACGTCCAGCGCCTCTGCATAGCCCAGGGCTTGCTGCATGCCGGAGCCAACTGAGTGCTTGTTGTCCTTCGCCTCAATTACAGCGATAGGCAAGTTGGCCTGGTGGTAGAGGATGAAGTCTGCGCGGCGTGCTTCGCCGCGGCTGTGCAGCTTACCCCGGACGATGATGCGGCCTTTGGTAAAGCTGACTTCCTCGCGCACCTGCTTGTGCATATCCCATCCAGCTTGCTGAACGGCTGGGGCGATGTACTTGCTGCAGATGTCCCGCTCGGAGAGTGATTTCTTGTCCATGGCTGGCTATGTCCCTATGGCGTGCCGTGGACTTTACCAGATCGGGCTGGAGGCATGCTGCCAGTATTGGCTGACACGCAGCGTGGTAACCCCGGAAAGCGGGAGCTTCTAATCCTTACGTGCGTCGTTTTGTTCCATCCGCATAAATTGCCGCGCGTAGAAGCGGTGCCTGTCAGGTATCTGTGAATTGACGTAAGCGATGCCCTCGAGATGGAAGAGCAGACCAATATCTGGCTTGGATAAGCGACGGCTGAGGCCAGGTCGTCGCTATCCAGCCCATAAAGTACTATCCCAATGCTTGGACAGAGTTTGCCAAACGTTTTTCTTGTCCAAATTGGGTGGTGTAGAACCGCTGCTCTATTCCATAGATGAGCATTTTTAGGTCGTTGTCCGTAGAAATGTCAAACATTCCCGAATCTTTGTTAAATTTCAAACTTTCGCCGCAATAGCCATCAATGTAGGAAAGCATACCTTCCTTGTCTTGCTCGGGTAACGCTGCCAACGTAGCCATAGCCAATGCAATTCGTTTTCGGTTTGGCTTTGACACTTTATCGGCATAAAATTCATTGCTGAGCGTAATAAATGGCTCGTCGAGGAATTGCTTAACCTCTTCTTGGGTTGCCTCTTTATAAAGCTCATCGATGCCCGGAAAAATACTGGAAATTGTCGCCAGATTTTTGAAAATTAGCACGTCTAGTGCGGAGAAATATACCGCATCCGGTTGAGCATTGATCACCAACCTCAGTCGATCATCTTCAACCTCTGCCACCTCACCGAAGACGAAGGTCTTTCGGCGCAGAAACAGCGAAGGCGTGACTTTCTGAAAGTAGAAATCATCGCTCTGAAGCGCACAGATATGAGAGATTTCCGGAAATTTACCCTTAGGTAGGTCGTCGTAGTCTTTTGCATCGAAATCCGATGTGAGAATTTCAGCGCAGTAGGCTTGCTCAGAAAATTTTTCAACCTTAAACCAACACTCCTCATCCAAATTATGATCAGGGTTGTAAGGAATGCACGCGGCGGGATCAATCTCCAATTTCGGGAATAGCGTGTAATCGGAAATTAACTTGAAGATTGGCTTTTTGCGCAGTTTTTTTACTTTTACTAATACATGATCCATATGTTCATTCTCGTTCAATAAATGTGTAATTATTTATTCTGAAGGCCTTGGCAATGGCGATATCACTGGGAACCTTGTATCTCTCGCGACTGATGAGGAATATGGAGGCCTTGGATGTTGTGGTTATATTGTAGAATTCATACCCATACAGCAAAAATAAGGGGTTGAAATACAATGCCTGTGACCTGAACGTAAAAATGAAGAGGACCCCATATACAAAGAATAGTGTTTCCCAGTTGCTCACGCTAAGCGCCACGAAGAAATACCCCAAGTAGCTGGGTAAAAAGCTATTGTTCGCGTGCTCGATACTTTCCACCTGCCCTTGTTTGAACTCGTCCTTTCCTAAAAAAGAACTGAGGCGAAGACTCACTCCAGTGAGAAGGATCGGAACCAAAAGGTATAAGGCATAAGATACGGCATTAGGTGTTTTGTCTAACCAAGGAAGGCCAGGAAAGAAATGTGCCAGCGTAAGACCTTTTTGAACGAGATAAATGATGACCAGAAGCGACGTAGCATTAAAGGTCAGCAATATCCTGAATATAAAGTTGAGATCAAATCGTAACCTGTCCATAGGTTCCTTAGCGTAAAGATTAGGCATCGAAATTTCAGGTACTATAGATTGGAACGATAGCGAATTGCCATATTTTCGTCGAGCGTGTGCTTGTTTCGTCAGGTTGATCTCGAGTTGGGCGAGATAGCCTTGTTGGGATTCGTGAAGCCGCCGCATCCGTTTGAAACTTTGCTTTTCCCGCTAAACCCTCCGATTCAGCGATCTTTGATCGCGCCGATCGGAGGGTTCACTCGCTTTTTCTCGAAGCCACCTTGTTCCGCCGTCTCATTTGGATATCTGATTGGCGCCACGCCTTCTTTTACCCTTCAGTAATTACCACGATCTCTATCGGGCGCAGCGCCGTTTCAGTGTCAAAGCGGATCTTTTCGTGGAGGCATGAATGTAGGTGTGGCGACAGCGGCGACGCCGGCGACAACACACGTAGAACGTGACCTGGAACGTGGCGACAGAAGTGGCGACAGTCGCCACTTTCTGAGCGCATTAGCCGTGACGCTTGACCGCCTTTTTGAGTGGGTATAAAAATTGGCGCACGGATCGCTGTCGTTGACAGCACCTGCCCAGGTAGCCAGAACCTTTAAGGCTACGCCACTTGCGTGGTGGTTCTCCCAAAGTGCGATTAGCGTCCGGCGGCTCGCACGATCACTCCCCAGGAGTGATGGATGCCTACTCGACTGATCTGCCCACTGCGGCAGACGATGGACCTACCCCGCTGCGCTGCAGCAACCTCACCTCTCGGCTCAATTCGCTGCGCCAATCCGCGCCCGTCTCTTTCTCCTGGAAAGAGACGGGCGCTCGTACCACTGCTGCAAGCCATGTCTTACATGGCATTGCCGCAACTCTCCTCGTGACAATCGGCCTGACAAATCTGATTCGTCGCCATCCGCATCGACACAGGCACCGGTGCCGCAGCCTTTGGAAAGGCTGTACCTGACTGACAGTCAGGCATGCCCCAGGTGTCCATGTCGTTGCCTTCTCCTGCTCAGGATCTCCAGGTGCCGAACTCGTCAGTCGGCACAACCTCCACCCGCCCGCATCTTCGGATGCGACTAAGGAGGCCAGATTCATGGGTTCATGCCCTCGCTCCCGGTCGTAAGGAGCCGTTCGTTCCGCGTCAGTGAACACCTCACAGGCCGCAGGGGCCTTGATCCCTGATAACACTCAACAGCCGTGGCGGGAGTACGTGAGGACAACCAGCAATCACCGAGGAGAGGACCCATGCAGCAGTTAGATCCGAAGCCTGAACTACCACGATCCCCTCGACCGTTAATCGAGTCGAATCCCGTGGCCGAGCCTTATCCAGTCCAGGCACTGGGTGGAATTCTTGGGCCTGCAGTGGAGCGCATGGCCGAGGTCATCGGCGTGCCCCAGGCACTGGCCGCGCAGTCGGTGTTGGCCGCCTCGGCGCTCGCCACCCAAGGTCATGCGGCCTTACATCTCGACGGTAGAAATTATCCCCTGTCGCTGTACCTGATCACTGTTGCCGCGTCCGGTGATCGCAAGACGGCGGCAGACCGATGTGCATTGCTGCCTGCACGGCAATGGGAGCGTGAACAGTGGCAGCGCTACCGCGAACAACTCACTCGGTACCGTGCCGCACAGCGACAGGCGCAGCGTATCAACCCTGCCGATTCCGTCCCCACAAACGGCGTACTGCTCGAAGCGGAGCCCTCTGCACCCAGGCTGATTACTACGGACCCAACTATCGAGGCGCTGATCAAAGGGCTCTGCCATGACCTGCCGAGCATGGGGTTGTTCTGCGATGAAGGAGGGCAGTTCCTCGGTAGCAGCACCATGAGTCGGGACAACCGCTTGAAAGCGGTCACGACCTTGTCGTCACTCTGGGACGGTAGCCCGATTGACCGCGCGCGCTCCATGGCAGGTGAAAGCCTGCGAGCCTATGACCGACGCGTGAGCCTGCACCTGATGTTGCAACCGTACTTGGCCATGCAGTTACTCAGTGATCCGTTGCTGCAGGGGCAAGGCATCCTCGGACGCTGCCTGATGACCTGGCCCACCAGCCTGGCTGGACAACGTAGCTATCAGGCTGTCGACTTGTCGAAAGACGCCGTACTAAAGCGATATCACCACCGCCTTTCGGCCCTGTTTCATAAGCCTTGGTCACTTTCCGCTGACGGTGCTCTGCAGCTGTCACCGCTGACCCTCAGTCCGTTGGCCCGCCGTCGTTGGATTGATCTGCATGATGCCATCGAAGCCCAGTTGGGTGAGTTTGGGGAGCTGGCCAGCGTACGGCCTAGCGGATCGAAGGCCGCCGATAACCTGCTCCGAATCGCCGGCATCCTGGCAGTTGTGGAGGAGAGCGGCATGGTGGAGGTCGATCATATCCAACGGGCCTCCGCTTTAGTCGGCTACTACCTCACCGAGATCCAGCGCCTGACCGAGCAGGAATCGGTATGCAGGGTAAAGGAGGAGGCGGACCGCCTGCTGCGCTGGCTGCAGGTCAAGGATTGGAAGCGCTTCAGTATTCGAGAGCTGAATCGCAACGGTCCCCGCTTTGCCCGCAAGAGCAGCCGTCATGCCGCCAAGCTGCTGGTGGAGTTGATTGATCATCAGTGGTTGATCACCGATGGTCAAACCTTCGAGGTGCGCCATGTTCAATCTTGATGAAGCGCTGCGTAACCATCTGGCTCAGCGCCAAAAGGAACCGAAAGTGCGGTTTGTCGCCGCGAGTGTCGCCACTTTGTCACCACGCTCAAGGCCAGACGAGGTAAGGGTTGTCGCCGGTGTCGCCGATGTCGCCACCCTCCGTAAAACTATCACCTCGACGACAGCCATCATTCAGTGGTTGAAAGAGGAAGGCGCGCATCTCTACGTCGCCGAAAACACGTTGTGTTTTCGCCCGACTGATTGGGCCCAGTTCGCTATTGTGAGTGCACACTGGCGAGCCCTCTTGCGTGAGCTCGTGGCAGTCGATCAGGAGCAGAAAAATGGCTCGCATCGGTAAGCGAGTTGGGCGCAATTTCGGCTTCGGTCGTCAGCTCAGCTATGCCGGACCGCAAGCCTTGAAAGATCTGTTTGGCGCCGGCCATTTTGCTACCGTCAAAGCCCATAGCGATCGGTGGCAGGCCTTCGTGAATTGGTGTCGATCCGATGAAGGGCCGAGGCTGAATGACGCGCGACAGATCGACCGTGACATCCTCATGCGGTACGCCACTTATGTGCGGGAGCAGGTTGATCAGGGTAACGTCAGCATCGCCACCGCGCAAAACCGCTTGTCCAGCGTCAACCGCACGTTGGCCGCGCTGCGCGGTGATCAGTACGTCAAAATCCCGAGTCCGAGTAAGGCGCTGGGCCTACAGCGTTCAAGCGTTCGTAGTGAGGCACCGCAAGGCCAAGACCGTGTGCAGGTCAGGCTGATTGCGCAAGCGCTGTCGGAGCGTGAGCAATCGAGGGTGAGTGCCATTGTGGTCCTTTCCCGGGAGACTGGTATGCGCTTGCGTGAAGCGATTTTGGCAGACCTGCCACGGCTGCAACGAGAGGCGCATCGACTGGGCAAGATCAACATCCAGGATGGCACCAAAGGCGGTCGATCAGGCGCATCTGCGCCGCGTTGGATTATGGTCACGGATCAAGTCCGAGAGGCGCTGGACAGAGTCAGTGAGGTCTCACCCAGTGGCAGTCGGAATTTGTTGGCGCCCGATGAAAGCTACAAAGACTTCATACAAAAAGTCGTGCGGCCGGCACGGGACCTCCTGCATGAGTGTGGATTAAAAGGCTTTCATGAGCTGCGAGCGGCATACGCGTGTGAGCGCTACGCACAACTGACTGGCTTTCCTGCAACCGTTAATGGCGGTCGTGGTCACCGAGAAGATCGAGAGCTTGATCAGCACGCCCGTCAACAGATCAGCCACGAGCTCGGCCATAACCGCATTGATGTGGTGAGTGCCTACATCGGAGGTCGGCGATGACGGCCGAGTTCGATATGGAGTTGTTTCTCAGTCCCGTGCTCAAAGGTGCGTATGCCACACGACAGCGGCACGTCAGGCAAGCAGAAAGGATGCACGAGGTGATTCGTGAGCGCTGGGGTTGCGCGACTCCCTGGTCTTGGAGGGAAAAACATGTGAGATGGTTTTTGGAGCACTATCTGCGTTGCTCTGCACCAGCGACCGTCTACTACTACGACTTAACAGCAGGGTTGATCCGCCGCAGAAAGGCAAAGTCGTGGTTGCCTGATAGACCTTTAAGCGTGAGCCCCTGAATATGGGAATGCGGAGCCTTCCCATATTCAGGGGCTTGGCTGAAGAAGCGCAGCCATGCGAGAGATTTATCGACAGTCGTCATTTTTGTCACATGCCCCACGACACCGATGGCATGGATTGTCGCCGGTGATGCTCAGCGTATCGGCACCACGTTACGGTCCCTGGTTTGATTGATAGCCGATGCCGACAGGCTGCCGGTGGCCGCCTTCTGGATATGTTCACTCCACCAAGCCATCATCGGACGCCGGCGTTCGATGTAATCCGTCCGGTTGTAGGCGCTACGAACTTCGTCCTTGTCGACATGCGCCAGCGCGACCTCGATCAGTTCCGGATCCCAGCCATGCTCATTCAGGATGGTGCTCGCCATCGAGCGCAAGCCGTGGCTGACTAGACGGTCCTGAAAACCCATGCGCTTCAACGCCATGTTGGCGGTCTGGCTATTGGCATGGGTGCGGGGGTTTCTATCTGAGGGGAACACGTACTCTTTGTTACCGCTGAGTTGCTTGAGCATCGCCAGCAACGAAAGTGCCTGATCGGTGAGAGGGATTGTATGCGGCCGACGCTTTTTCATGCGCTCTGGCGGAATGGTCCAAATGCGCTTGTCGAAGTCGATATCTGCCCATCGCGTGGTGGCTGCTTCGGCAGGGCGGGTCATCGTGTGCAGCTGCCATTCGATCAGGCAGCGGGTCGTGCGCTTGATACTTGCGTTCGCGATTTCCATCATGAGCTCGGGAAGCTCCTCAGGTGGTAGCGCAGCCATGTTCTCTTTCTTGGGTTTCTTGAATACCGCCCGAATTCCATTGAGGGGATTCGCAAATATCAGCCCGGAGTTGACCCCGTAGGTCATGATCTCGTTGAGTCGTTGGCTCAATCGTTTCACGGTTTCGAGACTCCCTTTGGCCTCGATTGGGCGAAGGATCTTGATAACCATCGGAGCAGTGATTTGAGAGAGCGGCGTTGTTTTCATGCTTGGGAAAACATGGAGCGTCAGCGATCTCCAAATGTCTTCGGCGTAGGCTTTGGTTACGGAGTCTTTCTTCAGCTCGAACCAGGCAGTGGCCACCTTCTCGAAAGTGTGTTCAGTCTCAGCAAGTTTGGCTTGCCTTACCTCATCACGCTGGGTTTTGGGATCAGTGCCCAAAGCGAGCAACTCACGCGCCTCTGCGGCTTTCTTCCGGGCGTTGGCTAGCGAGAGGTCGGGGTATGGACCGAGCGCCATATTAAGACGGCTTCTGGTCAACGGCTCGCGGTAATTGAAATTCCACATCATCGAGCCGCTGGCGCGTACTCGAAGCTGCAGGCCATCGCCGTCGCTGAGGACGAAGTCTTTACCAGTTGCCTTGACTGCCTTGAGCTGGCGATCGGAGAGGCGGGTTGCGTTAGTAGGCATGGGGGCTACCTCCAGCACCGTTTTGGTATCCTGAAAGTAGCACTTGGCAGCCCGGGATACCACCTGGGATACCAAAGCGCCTGGAACTCAGAAATCCTCAAAAGCCCCCGCTAGCCCTGAAACCCCCGTGTTTACTGGATTTCAGGCACAAAAAAAGACGTCCGTGGACGTCTTTAGATGATGAAGTGGTGGAGCCGGGGGGATTTGAACCCCCGTCCGCCAGTACTCCGCTGTCGGTACTACATGCGTAGCCGTGTCTATTAAGTTAACCCTCAGCGACCCGACGGGCAGGGTGCTTTGGGCGAGTTGTGTAAGTTTTAGCCGCTTCGTCCACAACGTACTGCACGGCGATTCTGTTCTATATGACAATCATTTTGGGTTTACAGACATCCCCTGATGATTGCTGGACCCGAAGGTACCAGGAGTGCATGTCAGCTGCAATTAAGCAGCGAGAGCAGCACCGTATTGGTCGTCATTGGCAACTATAAGTAGTTGCAACAGTGGATTTACGACTTCTGTTACCAAGTCGGCATGCACCTAGAGTTTCGCAACCGGCGTCGAATCCTAAACGGCCCCGAGCCTGGTGCTCTGTGGATCTTGTGAGCAACAAGCCTGCGCAGTGTACGCCAAACGGCTCACAAGGCCAACCCGAAGGTTGGCCTGAGCTTCGATCAGTTGTTGGTTCCGCTGGTTTTGCGGATTTCCAGAATGGTTTGCTGGGTTTCAGCCACGCATTCGTCGATCTTGCCCTGGGCCTTGAGCGCCTGGGCCTTCTGCACACTGGCTTCTACCCGTTGATTCAGGTCGGGTGAGGCCATTGCCTGCGCCTTGGCGTTGTTGATGGTTTGCAGATTGGCATCGCACAAATCGGCGGGCTTGTCGGCGGCGAACGAAGCAGACGCCATCATCGAGGCAGTAACGAACAGACCTAACAGTACAGAACGTTTCATATGAATCTCCTTGAACTGAGGGATCCAGACTTCGCTGGCCGTCAGGACGGGCAACCGAATGGAGGACAAGCCCCGATTGTTCGGGGCCTGTTCTGTGGACTGCGGTCGCTCGCAAGGGTTCTATTTTTCTTCAGACGGCGGTTGCCGGGGCTTTGGCTCGGGTTACCCGGTCCACCAGATACACCAGGCCGTGGTAGTCGATTCCACCATGTTGCGTCAGACCGATCTCACAGGTGCGGCTGGTGGAAATCCCCTCGCTGCATTGTTGCACCGCATCCTTGAGCGTTCGCAGTGAATGGCTGTTGAGCTCCGGCGTGGTGAAGCCCTTGTCGCCGGCGAAACCGCAGCAGTGAATGCCTTCCGGGATCACCACCGTCTTGCTGCATTTGCGCGCCAGGTCGATCAGCGCCTGGCTTTCCCCGAGATGCTGAGTGCTGCACGTCACGTGAACGGCAATCGGTGCTTCCTGCGGCGTGAACTCCAGACGATCCATCAGATGCGTACGGATGAATCGCACAGGGTCATACAGATCCAGGCGAACATTTCCCACATCCTGCACCAGCCGCAACGTGCAGGGGCTGGTGTCGCAATAGATCGGATCGAGCCCGCCGCGACTGGCCTGGAGCAATGCACCGATCAGTTCCTGACGCTTGTGCTCGGCCTGTTCGGCATAGCCCTTGGACGCGAAGGGCTGGCCGCAGCAGAGATTGTCCAGATTGTCCGGGAACACCACTTGATAACCGGCCTTTTCCAGCAGACTGCGGGTTTTGTCGTACAGCGACATCTGCTCGTTGTCGCCCGCCGCCGGTCCCATCACCCGCGAGACGCAGGCCGCCAGATACACGACGCGCGGGCGTTCGTCAGACACGGCCGGACTGAAGCGAATGGCTTTTTCCGGCTGCGGCATCGCGTTGGTCCACAGCGGCACCTGACCTTTGGACAGCCGCGTCAGGGTCGCCGAAAGCTTCGCCAGGCGCGGTGCACCCAACAACATCCGCGCACCGTTGGCCACATGCAGAGTGAAACGCGCACCTTGCAGGGTGGTGGCGAAATTTCCTTCGATCAGGTTGGCGGTTTTCGTATGGGTGGCGTGACGGCTGCGCAGCTTTTTCACCAGCTCGCCGGTATTGATTCCTACAGGGCAGCGTTGCGCACATAAACCGGTCGCAGCGCATGTGTCGATGCCTTGGTACTCGTAGGCTTTTTCCAGTTCGGTGGTGTCGATACCGGCGCGTTTTCGCGCCTGAATATCACGCCAGATCACGATGCGTTGGCGCGGGCTCAGGGTCAGGCCTTTCGAGGGACAGACCGGCTCGCAGAAACCGCACTCGATGCATTTATCCACAATCTCGTCAGCCGCCGGCAGCGGTTTCAGGTGCTTGAGGTGGATCTGCGGATCTTCGCTGAGCACCACGTCCGGATTGAGAATGCCGTTGGGGTCGAGCAGGCGTTTGAGCTGCCACATCAATTGATAGGCGTCGCTGCCCCATTCCAGTTCGACGAAGGGCGCCATGTTGCGTCCGGTGCCGTGTTCGGCCTTCAGCGAGCCGCCGAACTCCACGGCCACCAGTTGCGCCACGTCGTCCATGAACGCCTGATAGCGTGCGACTTCTTCCGCGCTGTTGAAGCCTTGGGTGAAGACGAAGTGCAGATTGCCTTCCAGCGCGTGTCCGAAAAGGATCGCTTCGTCGTAGTGATGTTTGTCGAACAGCTCGATCAGACGGTTCACGCCGATGGCCAGTTGCTCCACCGGGAAGGTGACGTCTTCGATGATCACCGTGGTGCCGGTCTTGCGCACGGCGCCGACGGCAGGGAAGGTGTCTTTGCGGATCGCCCAGAGGCGGGCGTTTTCGACCGGGTCTTCGGTGAAGTCGACCTGCTTTTCCACCGGGAAGCCATTGAGCGACGCCATGATCTGCGCCAGTTGTTCTTGCAGCAAAGTGGAAGAGGCGGCGCGGGATTCGATCAAGAGCGCGCAGGCATTGTTCGACAGCTGCTGTACGAAAGCCGGCATGCCGGGTTTGTCCTGCACCGAACGCAGGCTGCGGCGGTCGAGCAGTTCAACGGCGGACACCGGTTGGCTTTTCAGCACGGTGACGGCGTTGCAGCAGGTTTCCACGTCCGGGAAAACGATCAGCGCCGAGGCCTTGTTCGGGTGGTCGATCACCGTGTCGTAGGTCACTGCGCTGATGAAGCCGAGGGTGCCTTCAGAGCCGACCAGCAAGTGGCTCAAGATATCCACAGGCTCATCGAAATCCACCAGGGCGTTGAGCGACAGGCCGGTGGTATTTTTCAGACGGTATTTGTGGCGAATTCGCGCGGCGAGTTCGGCATTGGCGCGGGTCTCGCGGCCCAAGGTCGCCAGACGCTCCAGCAACGCACCGTGACTGATTCGAAACGCCTCGACGCTGGCAGCATCTTCGGTATCCAGACGTGTGCCGTCGGCCAGTACCAGACTAATCCCGGCCAGCGTGTGATAGGTGTTTTGCGCAGTGCCGCAGCACATGCCGCTGGCGTTGTTGGCGACGATGCCGCCGATCTTGCACGCGTTGATCGACGCTGGATCCGGGCCGATCTTGCGCCCGAATGGCGCCAGCCATGCGTTGGCCTGGGCGCCGATCACGCCCGGTTGCAGGCGGATCTGCGTGCCCTGGCCGCGAATTTCACGCGCGTTCCAGTTATCCCCAAGCACGATCAACACCGAATCGCTGATCGCCTGTCCGGACAGGCTGGTGCCAGCGGCGCGGAAGGTCACCGGGACCTGATCGCGCTGGGCCAGTTTCAGCAGCGCTACCACTTCATCTTCGGATTCGACGCGGATCACCAGTTGCGGAATCAACCGGTAGAAGCTGGCGTCGGTGCCGAAGGCCAGGGTCGACAACGGATCGTCGAAACGCCGTTCGGCAGGAATCAGTTGCTGCGCATCGCGCAGGAAAGTCGCCGGTAAGGTCATTGGTCCTCCAGGATCAACACCACCAGGTCTTTCGGGCCGTGGGCGCCGTAAGCCAGGACTTGTTCGATGTCAGCGGTCTTCGACGGGCCGGACACCAGCAGCGCGTTGGTCGGCATGCCTTGCGCCCACTCGAATTCCTGCTGCACCTGATAGAAGTTGTCGCGAATCTGGCTGGCCTTGAGCAGGGCGAAATGCACCGGCGGCACCAAGCTCATCAGCCGTGGTTCTTCGCGGGTCGGCCAGAGAATCAGGCTGCCGGTGGCGGCAATGGCGCCGAGGGTGCCGGTCAGACTGGCCGGGGTGTCGTTGAACAACTCGGCTTTCCACTCTTCCATCGGCCGGTCGTAGGACTTCAGCGCCGGCAGATCAGGATTGTTCGCCCAGTGCTGTGTGATGCGCTGCCCATGGGGCGTAGTCGGTGCGATCAACAGGCTCGGCAACTGGCGGTCGCGCAGCAATTGCGCCAGCAGCGCCGGCCACCCATCAGCGGAAGTCAGGTGGATTTCGGTGTGCACCGCTTCCATCAGTTTGCGCAGTTGCGGGATGCGTTGTTCGGCGCTGTAGGTGTAAGGCTGGGTCACCAGATCGACGTCAAAGTTGTCGGCAATCGGTGTGGTGCCGGTCAGACTCTTCCGTAACTTGCCGAGGATGTTTTGTTTGGCGCTCATCAACGGTCTCCTCGTTTGGCCAGGTGTTCGCGAGCCATGTCATGCAGTGAGCGGGCGGCGGGTTTCGGTGCGCTGTGGTTCTGCGTCCACGGCCCGACATTGTTCGGCGCCAGGGCGCGCAGGCGCGTGGCGAAAAACGCAAACAGTCGATACAAAGTCGGCGAGCTGTTGAGCTTCGCCCAGGCGTTCCAGATGAAGCGTTCCTTGCGCGAATACTTGCTGCCCTGACCGCGCATCACTTGATGAGGACTGTCGGGAGCTTTGACGTTCTCTTCGCGTAGGCGGCGCAGCAGTGCGGGAATAGGAATTTTTACCGGGCAGACTTCACCGCAGGCGCCGCACAACGAAGACGCGCTCGGGTGATCCGGCACTTTCGCCAGGCCGACCATGTGCGGGGTGATGATTTTGCCGATCGGGCCGGGGTAAACCTCGCCGTAGGTATGACCGCCGACGCGGGTGTAGACCGGGCAATGGTTCATGCAGGCGCCGCAGCGGATGCAGTTCAACGTCTGGCGCAGTTCGCTGTCGGCGAAGGCCTGGCTGCGACCGTTGTCGAGCAATACCAGATGCACTTCCTGCGGGCCGTCGAGTTCGTGCTCCTTGCGCGGGCCGGAGATCATGTTGACGTAGGTGGTGATCGGAATGCCCAGCGCCGAGCGGGTCAGCAATGACAGCAGCGGCACCACGTCGCGCAGGTTTTCCACGACTTTTTCGATGCCGGTGACGGCGATGTGCACCGGCGGCACGGTGGTGGTCATGCGCCCGTTGCCTTCGTTTTCCACCAGCAGCAGGGTGCCGGTTTCGGCCACGGCGAAGTTGACACCGGAGACGCCGATGTCCGCTTCGAAGAATTTCTGCCGCAAAACCCTGCGACCGATCTGAATGAGTTGGTCAACGTCCTTGGTGTATTCCACGCCAAGTTTGTCGTGGAACAAGGACGCGACCTGACCGGCGTTCTTGTGGATTGCCGGCATGATTATGTGTGAAGGCTTCTCGTGGTCGAGCTGGACGATGTACTCCCCCATGTCGGACTCCAGACATTCAATGTCCCGAGCCTCGAGGAAATGGTTCATCTCCATCTCTTCGCTGACCATCGATTTGCCCTTGATCACTTGCCGCGCCTCGTGAGCGCGGATGATCGAAAGGACGATGCCATTGGCCTCGTCCACCGTTTCCGCCCAGTGCACTGTCACACCGTTGCGGGTCAGGTTCTGTTCCAGCTGCTCGAGCAGGTCGGGCAACTTGGAGAGCGCGCGGGCACGGATTGCATTGCCCAGTTCACGCAGGTGTTCTCTTTCGTGGGCATCGCTGAAAGCCGCTGCCCGCTTGGTCATCAGTGAATCCATCGCGGTGCGGAAGTTGTTCCGTAACTGCGAGTCGCCCAGGGCATTGTGCGCCCGGGTGCGGAAGTCTTCTTCTACGGCAACCGTAGGAATAATCGTGGAAGTGCTCATCGCGCACCTCCGGTTCGTTGCCAGAGGAAGCTCGCCAGGTGTTGCCCGCGCAGCGCTTCCTTCTGTTTTTCCAGCGAGCCGTTGATGTTCATCAAGCAGCCGCAGTCGGCACTGAGTACCTGATGTGCGCCGGATTCCTTCAACGCCCGGGTCTTGTCAGCCACCATCGCGCCGGAAATGTCTGGCATACGGACGCTGAATGTCCCACCGAAGCCACAGCATTCGCTTTCGTGATCGTGGTTGACCCGTTCCACGTTGCTCAACTGCGCCAACAACTCGCGGCCATGCAGGTGGGTATTCATTTCCCGCCGCGCCGAACACGAGGTGTGCAGCGCCACTTTCACCGGCTCGCCACTGTCCTTGAGCTGCACCTTGCAGACAAACAGCAGGAACTCGGCCAATTCATAGGTGCGGGCCGCGAGGGCCTGAACCTGTTTCAACGTTTGCGGCTCGTCCTTGAACAAGTCGGCGTAATGCTCGCGGATCATCCCGGCGCAGGAACCCGACGGCACCACCACCGGATAGTCCCCGGCAAACAGCGCCAGTTGCGAGCGTGCCACCGTCCGTGCCTGCTCGGTGTAACCCGAGGTGTAGGCCGGTTGTCCGCAGCAGCTCTGCCCTTGCGGGTAGTCGACCCGGATGCCTTCGCGTTCCAGCAAGTGGATCGCGTCCATCCCGGCTTCCGGGTAGAACAGGTCGACCACGCAAGTGCCGAACAGGTAGACCCGCGACGGTTTCTCGCTCGGGTATTGCCGGGGTTCGGGCAGTGGCGGTGCGACGCGAGTGGCGTTGGGCACAGCGTTGTAAAAAAGCTCGCTCATCAGGCGTGTCTCCGGGTGGGCCCGGTTATCCGTCTGTTGAGGCTGCCGAATATAGAGCGCGTTGCTTTCAGCAGCCTTACAGACCGGGTTGTGAATTGCTGACGCCGGAATCACGAACCGGCGTCGGTTTTTTCCATGTCGCTTGTAGTCTTAATGCACGAGCATGCCGGTGAACCAGTAGGCCTGAGCCAAAGTGATCAGGCCGACGATCGTGGCAAAGAATAGGCTGTGCTTGAGGGTGAAGCGGAACAGATCGGATTCCTTGCCCACCAGACCGGTCGCGGCGCAGGCCACGGCGATCGATTGTGGCGAGATCATCTTGCCGGTCACGCCGCCGCTGGTATTGGCCGCCACCAGCAAGGTGTCGTTGACCCCGATCTGGTGTGCGGTGGTCGCTTGCAGCGAACTGAACAGGGCGTTGGACGAGGTATCGGAACCGGTCAGGAACACGCCGAGCCAGCCGAGGAATGGCGAGAAGAACGGGAATGCCGCGCCAGTACCGGCCAGCACCAGAGCCATGGTCGAGGACATGCCGGAATAATTGGTAACGAAGGCAAACGCCAGCACCATGCCGATCGACAGGATCGGCCAGCGCAGTTCGTAGAAGGTCTCTTTCAAAGTGGTAAGACCAGTTTTGAAGTTGATCTTCAGCACCAGCATCGAGATCAGCGCGGAGAAGAAAATCGCCGTGCCGGTCGCGGAAATCGGATCGAGTTTGAACACGGCCGGGATCGCGGTCGGGGCGGCCACGATCGGAGCGGTCTTGATCACCAGTTGATCCAGGTGTGGAATCGCGAAGTTGAACACCCAGGCGTACATCGAACCGCCGGCGGCGAACATGGCCTTGAAGGGCTTGAGGGTCCAGATGGTCACCAGCACGGTGAGGATCAGGAACGGCGACCAAGCTTTGAAAATTTCCCCGAGGCTGTAAGGCGAAGCGACGGTGGTGCGCTTCTGGCCGAAACCGCCGACGCTGGCAGTCACCACCGAAGCGGAAACGGCGCCGGCAATGTGCTGGCCGGCGGCACGTTTCGGCTGCCAGACCTTCAGGAACAGGGTCAGCGAAATCAGGCTGGCCAGGGCCGACGTGATGTCCGGCAGTTCCGGGCCGATGAAATTCGAAGTGAAGTACTGAGTGACGGCGAAGCTCAAGCCTGCGACCAGTGCTGCCGGCCAGGTTTCACGCACACCGCGCAGGCCGTCCATCATGAACACCAGCCAGAACGGCACGAACAGCGACAGCAGCGGCAGCTGGCGGCCGGTCATGGCGCCGATCTTGAACGCGTCGATGCCGGTGACTTGCCCGGCCACGATGATCGGAATCCCCAGTGCGCCGAACGCTACCGGTGCGGTATTCGCAATCAGGCACAGGCCGGCGGCGTACAGCGGGTTGAAGCCCAGGCCTACGAGCAGCGCAGCGGTAATCGCCACTGGCGCGCCGAAACCGGCGGCACCTTCGAGGAATGCACCGAAGCAGAAACCGATCAGCAGCACCTGCAGACGCTGGTCGTCAGTGATCGATAGCACCGAGCTGCGGATGACCTCGAACTGACCGCTCTTGACCGTCAGTTTGTACAGGAACACCGCCGCCACAATGATCCAGGCAATCGGCCACAGACCATAGGCGAAACCATATCCGGCGGCGGCGAACGCCATGTCGACCGGCATCTGGAACGCGAAGATCGCCACGGCGATGGCCAGGGCCAGCGTGATGCTGCCGGCTACGTGACCTTTGAGGCGGAACACCGCCAGGGCGAGGAAGAAGAAAACGATGGGGATGACGGCCGCGAGTGCGGACACGCCGAGACTGCCGAGCGGGCTGTAGAGCTGTTGCCAGGTTTGCATATGGGGTGGCCCCTAATTGTTGTTGGTCAGGCACTGTCAGCGTTCTTGGTTAATTGGTAAGACCAATTTACAATCGCTGTTGGCTAGGGTAAAAGCGTTGATGTCGGTGTGTCAATTTGCCGCCCTAAAACTTTTGTCGAACAACCGGACGGCGAATCGGATTGCACCGGTCGAATTGGCGTCATCTGGCAGGTGTCGGCGCAGCGTCGATAGGCCAGAATAGAGAGCCCGGCGAGCGGTCGGGATGGTGGAGAGTTGAGTGATGGGGTTTGATCAGATACGTCAGCGCCGTTTGTCTGACGACATTGTCGAGCGACTGGAAGGGATGATTCTCGAGGGCACGTTGAAGTCCGGCGAACGTCTGCCGGCGGAGCGGGCACTGGCAGAACAGTTCGGCGTTTCCCGGCCCTCGTTGCGCGAGGCGATTCAGAAGCTTGCGGCCAAGGGCTTGCTGGTCAGCAAGCAGGGCGGCGGCAACTATGTCGTGGAAAGCCTCGGTTCGACGTTCAGCGATCCGCTGCTGCAGTTGCTGGAAAGCAATCCCGAGGCGCAGCGCGATCTGCTGGAGTTTCGCCACACGCTGGAGGCATCGTGTGCCTATTACGCGGCATTGCGCGCCACGGATGTGGATCGTGAGCGACTGACGGCTGCTTTTGAAGAGTTACAGGACTGCTATTCGCGTCATGACGAAGTGAGCCGGGCGGAAGAGGGCGCGGCGGATGCGAAATTCCACCTTGCGATTGCCGAAGCCAGTCACAACGCGGTGTTGCTGCACACCATTCGCGGGCTGTTCGACCTGCTCAAGCGCAATGTGGTGACCAACATTGGTGGCATGTACAAGCAGCGCACGGAAACCCGCGACATGCTGATCACACAGCATCGGGAATTGTATCTGGCGATCATCGAGGGGCGCGCGGAACAGGCGCGTGAAGTGTCCAGCCGACACATTCTGTATGTGCAGGAAGTGCTGGAAGAGGTGCGTCAGGAAGTGCAGCGCATGGCTCGCGCCGAACGACGCAAAGGGATGTAGACATGACCGTTCCCGCGCCGGGCGCGGGAACGGTCATTCAGGCAGGAGAATCAGTCTTCCTTGCCCTTGTTGCGCACCGCACGCTGCAACTCGCGACCGGCGTCGCGTTCGCGTTCGGTATCACGCTTGTCGTATTCCTTCTTGCCCTTGCCCAGCGCGATCTCGCACTTGACCATGTGCTTGCTCCAGTACCAGGACAGGCACACGCAGGCGTAACCCTTCTGCTGCACGGCGGCGGCGAGCTTGTCCAGCTCGCGGCGGTTGAGCAGCAATTTGCGGGTACGCACCGGGTCGGCAATGACGTGGGTGCTGGCGGTCATCAGAGGCGTGATGTGGCTGCCGAGCAACCAGGCTTCGCCATCCTTGAGCAACACGTAACTGTCGACCAGTTGCAGTTTGCTTGCCCGCAGACTTTTTACTTCCCAGCCGGCCAGGACCAGACCAGCCTCGAACTTGTGCTCGATGAAGTAATCGTGTCGCGCCTTTTTGTTTTGCGCGATGGTCCCTGTTGGGTGTTTCTTCTGTTTAGCCATAGGGGCGGCATTATATGGAGATAAACGGCTGTCGGCTACGGTGATGCTGCGTGCTTGAGCAGGTTGAGTGAATCCCGGACAATGCGGCCTCTTTTTCTAACGCTTGGGCGTGATAAACGATGTCGACAGACAAGGTTTCTGTCCACGGCAGTTGGGCTAGCCGCTGGGTTTTCATATTCGCCGCGACCGGTTCGGCCGTGGGATTGGGCAGCATCTGGAAATTCCCCTACATGGTCGGGGTCTACGGTGGCGGCGCCTTCGTGCTGATGTTTCTGGCGTGCATCGCGCTGATCGGCATTCCGGTGATGCTCGCTGAAACCCTGATCGGCCGCCGTGCCCGTCAGAGTCCGGCGAATGCCCTGAAGGTGCTGGCGCTGGAAGCCGGGCACTCGGGCAAGTGGTCGTGGGGCGCGTTCGCCGGGATGATCACGGCGTTGCTGATCCTGTCTTTCTACAGTGTGGTCGGCGGTTGGTCGCTGGATTACATCATTGATATGGGGCGCGGGGACTTCCAGGGCGCGACGGCCGATCAGGTCGGGGCGTACTTCGGTAATGTCATCGCTGATCCTTGGCGCATCACGCTGTGGCATACGGTTTTCATGCTGTTGTCGGCCGTTGTGATTGCCAAAGGTGTGGTCGCCGGGCTCGAGCGCAGTCTGCGGATCATGATGCCGCTGCTGTTCGTGATGGTGCTGGTACTGCTGGGTTACAGCATGACCACCGGGCATTTCATGGAGGGCGTGCATTTCATGTTCGACTTCCACCCGGAAAAAGTCCTCGACGGTTTGCTGCCGGCCATGGGCCACGCGTTCTTTTCGCTGAGCGTGGGCGTGGGCTCGATCATGATCTACGGCGCCTACATGACCAAGGAAGCCTCGCTGTCCGGTACGGTCGTGGGTGTGGCGCTGCTCGATACCTTTGTTTCGCTGGTGGCCGGCCTGGCCTTGTTTCCGATTGTGTTCGCCGGCGGTTTGAATCCGAGCGAAGGTCCGGGGCTGATGTTCGTCAGCCTGCCATTTGCTTTCGGTAACGTGCTTTTCGGCCAGTTGATGGGCGTGGTTTTCTTTGTTCTGGTGGCCATTGCGGCCTGGAGCTCGGCGATTTCCCTGCTGGAGCCGATGGTCGCCTATCTGGTCGAGCGGACTAAAATCAGTCGTGCCTGGGTGACATTCTGGTTGGCGTTCACCTGCTGGTCCGTCGGCCTGGGCACGGTGTTTTCCTTCAATATCTGGAAGGAAGCCAAATTTTTCGTGAACGATGGCGGGGTGTTCCATCTCTACCAATGGGGTGCGGCCGGTGGCCTGGACTTCTTTGGTGTGATCGACTTCTTCACCTCGCGGATCATGTTGCCGCTCGGCGGGCTGTGCTTCGTGCTGTTTGCCGGTTGGGTGATGGGGCGTGAGGCGGTGCGTGACGAATTGTCGATTCGCAGTCCGGCGCTGTTCGCCCTGTCTCTGTTCTTGATGCGCTATGTGGCGCCCATCGGCATTCTTGTAGTGTTTGCCGCCCAGCTCTGGAAGTGACGCTTACATGACGACACATATTCAACGATCGGCGCTGCTGCCTTATCCGGCGCAATTTCTCTACGACCTGGTCAATGACGTGGCGCGTTACCCCGAGTTTTTGCCGTGGTGCTCGTCTGCTGAAGTCCTGGAAAGCTCGCCTGAGCATATGCGCGCCAGCGTCGGCGTGGCCAAGGGCGGTCTCAGTCAGCACTTCGTGACGCGAAATACGCTGGTGCCGGGGCAGTCGATCGAGATGAACCTGGAAGAGGGGCCGTTCAATCAGCTGCACGGCGTCTGGGTGTTCAAGGCGCTGAACGAGAAGGCCTGCAAGATCAGTCTGGATCTGTCCTTCGACTATGCCGGGCCGCTGGTCCGCGCGACGCTCGGTCCTTTGTTCAATCAGGCGGCCAATACGCTGGTGGATGCGTTCTGCCAGCGTGCCAAGCAGATGCATGGTTGAGCCGGTGATCGAAATCGAAGTGGTGTATGCCGCCGTTGATCGTCAGGTTTTGCGAGTAATCAGTGTCGCTGAGGGTACGACGGTGCGTGCGGCGCTGATGGCGTCCGGGATTGACGCTGAATTTCCGGAGCTGGATCTGAAGAGCTGTCCTTTGGGGATCTTCGGCAAAGTGATCGCAGATCCGGATACCCGGCGGGTTCAGGAAGGCGATCGCATCGAGATCTATCGACCGTTGCTGGCTGATCCGAAAGAAGTACGTCGTCTGCGTGCTGCCAAGGCTGCCGAAGCCAAGGCGCGAAATCAGTAGGCTGGCCAAACGGCAGGCAATAAAAAAACCCGGAATTTCCGGGTTTTTTATTGCGTCGCAATTTATTGCGGCGAGGTGTCCAGCGGTTCTGGCGTTGGAACCGGAACGGTTTCCACACCATCGACGTCCTTCTGGATCTGATCCAGCAAGGAGCCTGGTTTGACCGGTTTTTCCGGTTTAGGCTGCTCGACGTTTTCAGCAGGAGCGGTCACGCTGGTGCCACTGTCCTTGCCGAGAATGGCTTCGTCACGGCTGACGCCCGGCATGAAGTCACCGGACAGGCTGACAAGGCGGTCATTCGAGTCGAAAATGACACTCATGCGTTCCTGCTGGCGTTCACCGCCACCAGGTTGCAGGCTGTACAGATAATCCCAGCGGTTGGCATGGAACGTGTCGGCAAGCAGAGGGTTGCCCATGATAAACCGTACTTGCGGCCGGGTCATTCCCGGGCGTAACTGGTCTATCATGTCCTGCGTGACGACATTGCCCTGCTGGATGTCGATTTTGTAAACCCCGGGGAATGAACAACCGGCGAGTGCGAGCAGTCCCACAAAGGTGAAACTGGTTAGCAAGAGCTTGGTGTTTTGCATCGGTGGGCGACTTCCACTATCTTGGCTGGGACAACGTAAACGCCGATCATACCCGCATTAAGAGAAGCTGCGAAGCAGCATCGCGAGAAAGCTGACCATGGTTGAAAATAGCGAACTACGCAAAGCCGGCCTCAAAGTGACCCTGCCACGGGTCAAGATCCTGCAAATGCTCGACTCTACAGAGCAGCGTCACATGAGTGCCGAGGACGTCTACAAGGCGTTGATGGAAGCTGGCGAGGACGTCGGTCTGGCCACGGTTTACCGTGTTCTGACCCAGTTCGAAGCGGCTGGCCTCGTGGTCCGTCACAACTTCGACGGCGGCCACGCGGTATTCGAATTGGCCGACGGTGGCCACCACGACCATATGGTCAACGTGGAATCCGGTGAGGTCATCGAATTCGTCAGCACCGAAATCGAAAAACTCCAGAAGGCAATCGCCGAGGAGCACGGTGTCGAGTTGGTGGATCACAACCTGGTGCTGTACGTACGCAAGAAAAAGTAAGCATGTCGCGCGAATTTCAGGTTCGCGAAACGAGCGAAGGCGACCCAAGGGTCGCCTTCGTGCTTTCTGCGGTTCTTAAACCTTTGCGGTAACGACCATCTTTTTCGCGTGCGCCAAGGACTCTTTGGTCAGATCGATGCCGCCAAGCATCCGCGCGACTTCTTCTATACGGTCGTTCTTGCTCAGCTTCGAAACAGCCGTGTGAGTGGCCTGCTCGCCTCGCACCTTGTGCACGAACAGATGCTGATGCCCCTGAGCCGCGACTTGCGGCAAGTGCGTGACCGTCAGTACCTGTCCACGATCCCCGAGACGGCGCAACAACTGGCCGACGATTTCGGCCGTCGGACCGCCAATCCCCACGTCCACTTCGTCGAACACCAGCGTCGGTACGCGAGAGGTCTGGGCGGTGATCACCTGGATGGCCAGGCTGATCCGTGACAGCTCACCGCCGGATGCCACTTTGGCCAGCGCCTTCAGTGGTTGACCGGGGTTGGCGCTGACCAGCAGCTCGACTTGTTCCAGGCCATTGGGTTGCAGTTCGCTGCTGTTGTTGTTGGTGCGCAATTCGATGGTGAAGCGACCGCCGGGCATGCCCAGTCGCTGGATCTCCTGCTCCACCGCGCTGGCCAGGCAGCCGGCTGCCTGATGACGCAGCTCGCTGAGTTCCCGCGCTTTTTCCTGATAGTGGCGTGCATAGGATGCGAGTTCTTCGGCAAGACGTTCGATGGATTCATCGTTGGCGTCCAGGGCTTCGATTTCGTCGAGCAGCTTCTGCTGCATCTCCGCCACTTCCGTCGGCTGAATACGGTGTTTGCGTGCCAGCGTGTAGATGGAATCCAGACGCTCTTCCAGATATTGCAGGCGTGCCGGATCGGCATCGAAGTTGTCGAGAAAACGATTGAGCTCGCCGACGGCTTCTTCGACCTGAATCTGTGCACTGGTCAGCAGGCTGCTCGCCTCACCCAGCGCGCCGACCGAATTGTTCACGCTCGACAGGCGATTGAGGCTCGCTGTCAGGGCATTCAGCACGTTGCCGGAATCGCTTTCGCTGCATTGCTCGACCACTTGTCGGCAGATGCCAAGCAGGGTTTCGGCGTTGGTCAGGTTCTTGTGTTCCTGCTCCAGTTCTTCCAGCTCGTTTTCGCCGAGGCCGAGGTTTTCCAGTTCTTCGAGCTGGTAGCTGAGCAACTGATGTCGTGCGCGCTGTTCGTCGCCGGAGTTGGAAAGTCGTTCCAGCTCCTGGCGGGTCTGGCGCCAGCGCTGGGCGGCCAGATGCACCTGTCGCGCCAGATCGGTGGCCCCGGCGTACTCGTCGAGCAGGCGCCGGTGGGTGTCGGTCTTGAGCAGGGATTGGTGTTCGTGCTGGCTGTGGATGTCGATCAGCAGCTCGCCGAGCGCCTTGAGGTCGCCGAGCGGGCAGGGCGTGCCGTTTATATAGCCGCGTGAACGACCTTCGGAGGTGATGACCCGGCGCAGGATGCACGGGCCGTCGATTTCCAGATCGCGTTCCGCCAGCCAGGCGCTGGCCTCGGGGATGTCGGCCAGATCGAAGGTCGCCAGGATATCGGCCTTGTCGGCGCCCGGTCGAACCACGCCGCTGTCGGCGCGATCACCGAGCGTCAGGCCCAGGGCGTCGAGCATGATCGATTTGCCGGCGCCGGTTTCCCCGGTAATCACGCTCATGCCGCGATCAAGTTCGAGATCGAGATGTTCAACGATGGCGTAGTTGTGTACGGACAGGTGCACCAGCATAAAGGCCGCTCCCAGGCTTCAGGTCTGGTTATTTATACAGTGTTTTGTTTCAGGCTGACAATGCCCTCTCTTTGCTCGGTGGGGACGATCCGATCAAATGCTTGTCTCGCCGGGGAATGGCAATGCAGCACTTTTTTGTAGGGTTAATCGTTGTCAGCCCTTGAAGCCTGATTTTGCGGCCCCATATACCGGGGCAGAAGCGCGAATCGAACTCGCGGACGATATTGAAAGGAGAATTCTATGGCTGACGAACAGACAGTAGATACGCAAAATCCAGAAGCCAATCAGGCGCCCGAGGCTTCGGGTGATGACCTGGCGACCCGTGTACAAGTGCTCGAAGAGCAATTGGCCGCCGCGCAGGATCAATCGCTGCGCGTAGCTGCCGATCTGCAGAACGTCCGCCGCCGTGCAGAACAGGACGTCGAAAAGGCGCACAAGTTTGCACTGGAAAAATTCGCCGGCGACCTGCTGCCGATCGTTGACAGCCTGGAGCGCGGCCTTGAGCTGTCGAGCCCGGATGACGAAAGCATCCGTCCGATGCGCGAAGGCATCGAGCTGACCCTGAAAATGTTTCACGACACCCTCGCGCGCTATCAGCTTGTCGCTGTAAGCCCGCAGGAAGGCGAGCCGTTCAACGCCGTGGAACATCAGGCAATGGCCATGAAGGAAAGTGCAGACCTTGAGCCGAACAGCATTCTGAAGGTGTTCCAGAAGGGCTACCAGCTCAATGGTCGCCTGTTGCGTCCGGCGATGGTTGTGGTCAGCAAGTTGCCGGCGCCAGTTTCGCCTTCAATTGACGAGAAGGCTTGAAATTAGCCGCAAGGCCCCCATTTAGAAGTCAAGCGTTTAAGTGCTACCGCAGTTGGCCACAACCGCTGCGGCAACCAAATCCAAAGTTTCGGGAGAGTGAACATGGGCAAAATTATCGGTATCGACCTGGGGACTACCAACTCCTGCGTCTCCGTGCTGGAAAACGGCGTAGCCAAAGTTATTGAAAACGCCGAAGGCGCGCGTACCACGCCGTCGATCATCGCTTACGCCAACGATGGCGAAATCCTGGTCGGCCAGTCCGCCAAGCGTCAAGCTGTGACCAACCCGCACAACACACTGTTCGCGGTGAAGCGCCTGATCGGCCGTCGCTTCGACGAAGAAGTCGTGCAGAAAGACATCAAGCTGGTGCCTTACAAGATCGTCAAGGCCAACAATGGTGACGCTTGGGTCGAGGCCTCCGGCAAGCAGATGGCTCCGCCGCAAATCAGCGCCGAAGTCCTGAAGAAGATGAAGAAGACCGCCGAAGACTACCTCGGCGAAGCAGTGACCGAAGCGGTGATCACCGTTCCGGCCTACTTCAACGACAGCCAGCGTCAGGCGACCAAAGACGCCGGTCGCATCGCCGGTCTGGACGTAAAACGTATCATCAACGAACCAACCGCAGCTGCTCTGGCTTACGGTATGGACAAGGCCAAGGGCGACCACACCGTGATCGTTTACGACCTGGGTGGTGGTACCTTCGACGTTTCCGTGATCGAAATCGCTGAAGTTGACGGCGAGCACCAGTTCGAAGTGCTGGCCACCAACGGTGACACCTTCCTGGGTGGTGAAGACTTCGACATGCGTCTGATCGACTACCTCGTCGACGAGTTCAAGAAAGAGTCCGGCATGGACCTGAAGAACGATCCACTGGCCCTGCAGCGTCTGAAAGAAGCCGCTGAGAAAGCCAAGATCGAGCTGTCTTCTTCGCAATCGACCGACGTCAACCTGCCGTACATCACAGCAGATGCGACCGGTCCTAAGCACCTGAACGTGAAGATCTCTCGTGCCAAGCTCGAGTCGCTGGTCGAAGATCTGGTGAACCGTACCATCGAGCCATGCCGCATCGCTCTGAAAGACGCCGGCATCGACGCCAGCAAAATTGACGACGTGATCCTGGTCGGTGGCCAGACTCGTATGCCACTGGTGCAGAAGGCAGTTACCGATTTCTTCGGTAAAGAAGCCCGTAAAGACGTGAACCCGGACGAAGCCGTTGCCATGGGTGCTGCCATCCAGGGTGCCGTTCTGGCCGGTGACGTGAAAGACGTTCTGCTGCTCGACGTCAGCCCGCTGACCCTGGGTATCGAAACCATGGGTGGCGTGATGACCGCGCTGATCGAGAAAAACACCACGATTCCTACCAAGAAATCGCAAGTGTTCTCGACTGCCGACGACAACCAGGGCGCCGTGACCATTCACGTCCTGCAAGGCGAGCGCAAGCAAGCCGCACAGAACAAGTCCCTGGGCAAGTTCGACCTGGCCGACATTCCACCAGCTCCACGTGGCGTGCCGCAGATCGAAGTGACCTTCGACATCGACGCCAACGGCATCCTGCACGTAGGTGCGAAGGACAAGGCGACTGGCAAAGAGCAGAAGATCACCATCAAGGCCAACTCTGGTCTGTCGGATGAAGAAATCCAGAAGATGGTGCGCGACGCCGAGCTGAACGCCGAGGAAGACCGCAAGTTCGAAGAGCTGGCCGCTGCCCGTAACCAGGGTGATGCACTGGTTCACTCGACTCGCAAGATGATCGCCGACGCTGGCGACAAAGTGACTGCAGAAGAGAAGGCTGCAATCGAAGCGGCTGTGGTTGCCCTGGAAGCTGCCGTCAAAGGCGACGACAAGGCTGCCATCGACGCCAAGGTTGAAGAGCTGTCGAAAGTCTCTGCGCCGGTTGCCCAGAAGATGTACGCCGAGCAGGCTCAGCCTGCTGAAGGCGCGGCACCGCACGACGAGAAAGCTGAAAAGGCTGACGATGTTGTCGATGCCGAGTTCGAAGAAGTCAAAGACCACAAGTAAGTTGTTGGTCGGCCGGTTGACTGCCTTTGGGCACTGACTGGTAGGATGTCGCCGCGCGGGAGCTTGCTCCCGCGTTGGCGTATCTGGAATACGCGAATTTTTACAGCATGCGACAAGGTTCGGGTGCTGGCGGTATGGCCGGGAATGCTCCTGCTTTTCGCGCCGTAGATACCGCATGAACCAAAGACCAGGATCGTTGAATTGACGTGAGTTGGGTCCGGGCCTGTATTGGGGCTCAACGAGTTTGGCGAAGCTCAGGAGGGGTTTGCCGAACGTCCTCAAGAGTATGAAGAACTTATGGCTAAGCGTGACTATTACGAAGTGTTGGGTGTTGAGCGCGGCTCAAGCGAAGCGGACCTGAAAAAGGCCTATCGCCGTCTGGCGATGAAGCATCACCCGGACCGTAATCCCGATGACAAAGCGTCGGAAGAGCTGTTCAAAGAGGCCAACGAAGCCTACGAAGTGTTGTCCGATTCCAGCAAGCGTGCGGCCTACGACCGGTACGGTCATGCCGGCGTCGACCCGAGCATGGGTGGCGGCGGTGCAGGTTTCGGCGGTCAGAACTTCTCCGACATCTTCGGCGATGTCTTCAGTGACTTCTTCGGTGGCGGTCGCGGCGGTTCCCGTGGCGGCGCCCAGCGTGGCAGCGATTTGCGCTACACCCTGGAGCTGAATCTGGAAGAAGCGGTGCGCGGCACGACCGTGAATATCCGCGTTCCGACACTGGTCAACTGCAAGCCCTGCGATGGTTCGGGCGCGAAGAAAGGCTCGTCGCCTTCGACTTGCCCGACTTGCGGCGGCATCGGTCAGGTGCGCATGCAGCAGGGCTTCTTCTCGGTGCAGCAAACCTGCCCGCGCTGCCATGGCCAGGGCAAGATCATTTCCGACCCGTGCGATTCCTGCCACGGCGACGGTCGCGTTGAAGAGTACAAAACTCTCTCCGTCAAAGTGCCGGCCGGTGTCGACACTGGCGACCGCATTCGTCTGTCCGGCGAAGGCGAAGCGGGCACTCAAGGTGGCCCGACCGGCGACCTGTACGTGGTGATCAACGTCCGCGAACACGACATCTTCCAGCGCGACGGCAAGCACCTGTTCTGCGAAGTGCCGATCAGCTTCGTCGACGCAGCCCTGGGTGGCGAGCTGGAAATTCCGACCCTTGACGGTCGCGTCAAACTGAAGATTCCGGAAGGGACTCAGACCGGCAAGCAGTTCCGCGTACGCGGCAAAGGCGTTGCGCCAGTGCGTGGCGGTGGTGCGGGCGATCTGATGTGCCGTGTGGCTGTCGAGACGCCGGTCAATCTGAACCGTCGTCAGCGTGAACTGCTGGAAGAGTTCCGCAGCTCCCTGGCGGACGACAACAGCCATTCCCCGAAAACCACCGGTTGGTTCGACGGTGTGAAGCGCTTCTTCGGCGATCTGTAAGGAGTCGGCATGCGACGTATAGCTGTGATGGGCGCTGCCGGGCGCATGGGCAAGATTCTGGTCGAGGCGGTGCAGCAACGCGCGCCGCTGACCGGTCTGACGGCCGCGATTGTTCGCCCTGGCAGTACGCTGATCGGTGTGGATGCCGGTGAGCTGGCTTCGCTCGGTCGAATCGGCGTGCCGCTGTCCGGGAATCTGGAATCGGTGGCGGAAGAGTTCGATGTATTGATCGACTTCACCCTGCCGGAAGTGATGCTGAAAAACCTGGCCTTCTGCCGCAAGGCCGGCAAGGCGATGGTGATCGGCACGACCGGGCTGGACGCTGCGCAGAAGCAGTTGCTGGCCGAGGCGGGCAAAGATATTCCGATCGTGTTCGCCGCCAACTTCAGTGTCGGCGTCAACCTGTCGCTGAAGCTGCTCGACATGGCGGCGCGGGTGTTGGCGGAAGATGCGGACATCGAAATCATCGAAGCCCATCACCGTCACAAGATCGATGCGCCGTCGGGTACGGCCCTGCGCATGGGTGAGGTGATTGCCAATGCGCTGGATCGTGATCTGCAGAAAGTCGCAGTCTATGGTCGTGAGGGGCACACCGGTGCCCGCGAGCGTGAAACCATCGGTTTCGCCACTGTTCGCGGTGGTGATGTGGTGGGTGATCACACGGTGTTGTTTGCCTGCGAAGGCGAGCGACTGGAGATCACCCACAAGGCTTCGAGTCGCATGACGTTCGCCAAGGGTGCGGTGCGTGCGGCGTTGTGGCTGGATGCTCGTGAGCCTGGTTTGTACGACATGCAGGACGTGCTCGACCTGCATTGAGATGTTCTGAAACCGGTGCAAACGCCCTGTTTGCGCCGGTTTTACTCCGCCGAGCGACGCCCTGTCGCATTCTCCGGCCTTTCGGCCTCATTGGCGGTAGACCAAAAATCCCTTTTTCTGTAAGCTACAGCTTTAGTGTGTCCACTAAAAGCGCGCAGAATAATTCAGTGAAGAAGCGGGGTGACGTGTCCATACGTCACTCCGCTTTTTTACAACCTGCGATTGCCCTTTCATGCGTTATTTACGGGAGGTCTTCTTGACTAAGCCAGCCATACTCGCCCTTGCTGATGGCAGCATTTTTCGCGGCGAAGCCATTGGAGCCGACGGTCAGACCGTTGGTGAGGTGGTGTTCAACACCGCAATGACCGGCTATCAGGAAATCCTTACCGATCCTTCCTACGCCCAACAGATCGTTACCCTGACTTACCCGCACATCGGCAACACCGGCACCACGCCGGAAGACGCCGAGTCCGACCGCGTCTGGTCCGCTGGCCTGGTCATCCGTGACCTGCCGCTGGTAGCGAGCAACTGGCGTAACACGATGTCCCTGTCCGATTACCTGAAAGCCAACAATGTTGTGGCGATCGCCGGTATCGACACCCGCCGTCTGACCCGCATCCTGCGTGAAAAAGGCGCACAGAACGGCTGCATCATGGCCGGCGACAACATCTCCGAAGAAGCGGCCATCGCCGCGGCGCAAGGCTTCCCGGGCCTGAAGGGCATGGATCTGGCGAAAGTCGTCAGCACCAAGACCCAATACGAATGGCGCTCCACTGTCTGGGATCTGAAAACCGACAGCCACGCGACCATCGAAGCGTCCGAGCTGCCTTACCACGTGGTTGCCTACGACTACGGCGTCAAGGTCAACATCCTGCGCATGCTGGTCGAGCGCGGCTGCCGCGTCACTGTCGTTCCAGCGCAAACTCCGGCTGCCGACGTACTGGCCCTGAATCCGGACGGCGTGTTCCTGTCCAACGGCCCGGGTGATCCCGAGCCTTGCGACTACGCGATCAAGGCGATCAAGGAAGTGCTGGAAACCGAGATTCCGGTCTTCGGCATCTGTCTCGGTCACCAACTGCTGGCTCTGGCCTCCGGCGCCAAGACCCTGAAAATGGGCCACGGCCACCACGGTGCCAACCACCCGGTTCAGGATCTGGACACTGGCGTCGTGATGATCACTAGCCAGAACCACGGCTTCGCGGTTGACGAAGAAACCCTGCCAGCCAACGTCCGCGCGATTCACAAATCGCTGTTCGACGGCACCCTGCAAGGTATCGAGCGCACCGACAAGAGCGCGTTCAGCTTCCAGGGTCACCCTGAAGCGAGCCCGGGCCCGAACGATGTGGCCCCCCTGTTTGACCGCTTCATCAACGAGATGGCCAAGCGACGCTAAGCGCTCGCCTTGAGACTGTAGCGAGAAGCCCCTCGAGGGCGGCCCCGGAACCGGCGGCCCCCTCGGGACTTCAGAAATCGATCAAGACGGCTTGCCGACTGACCTGCGGATTTGAGTGACAAACCCATGCCAAAACGTACAGACATTAAAAGCATCCTGATTCTCGGCGCTGGCCCGATCGTTATCGGCCAGGCCTGCGAATTCGACTACTCCGGCGCCCAGGCCTGTAAAGCCCTGCGCGAAGAGGGTTATCGCGTCATCCTGGTGAACTCCAACCCGGCCACCATCATGACCGACCCGGACATGGCCGATGCGACCTACATCGAACCGATCAAATGGCAGACCGTTGCCAAGATCATCGAAAAAGAGCGTCCGGATGCCGTGCTGCCAACCATGGGCGGCCAGACTGCTCTGAACTGCGCCCTGGACCTGGAGCGCGAAGGCGTTCTGGAGAAGTTCGGCGTAGAGATGATCGGCGCCAACGCCGACACCATCGACAAGGCTGAAGACCGCTCGCGTTTCGACAAGGCGATGAAAGCCATCGGCCTGGAATGCCCGCGTTCCGGTATCGCCCACAGCATGGAAGAAGCCAACGCGGTGCTCGAGCGCCTGGGCTTCCCGTGCATCATCCGTCCGTCCTTCACCATGGGCGGCACCGGTGGCGGTATCGCTTACAACCGTGAAGAGTTCGAAGAAATCTGCGCCCGTGGTCTGGACCTGTCGCCAACCAAAGAGCTGCTGATCGACGAGTCCCTGATCGGCTGGAAAGAATATGAAATGGAAGTTGTCCGCGACAAAAAGGACAACTGCATCATCGTCTGCTCGATCGAAAACTTCGACCCGATGGGCGTGCACACCGGTGACTCGATCACTGTGGCCCCGGCCCAGACCCTGACTGACAAGGAATACCAGATCCTGCGTAACGCCTCGCTGGCGGTACTGCGCGAGATCGGCGTCGAGACCGGCGGTTCCAACGTTCAGTTCGGTATCTGCCCGAACACCGGCCGTATGGTCGTGATCGAGATGAACCCGCGTGTATCCCGCTCGTCGGCTCTGGCCTCGAAAGCCACCGGTTTCCCGATCGCCAAGATCGCGGCCAAGCTGGCCGTCGGTTACACCCTCGACGAACTGCAGAACGACATCACCGGCGGCCGTACCCCGGCGTCCTTCGAACCGTCCATCGACTACGTCGTGACCAAGCTGCCGCGCTTCGCTTTCGAGAAGTTCGCCAACGCTGACGCGCGCCTGACCACTCAGATGAAGTCGGTCGGTGAAGTCATGGCCATCGGCCGTACCTTCCAGGAATCCCTGCAGAAAGCCCTGCGCGGTCTGGAAGTGGGCGTTTGCGGTCTGGACGAGAAAGTCGACCTGAGCAATCCGGAAAGCATGAGCGTGCTGAAGCGCGAACTGACCGTGCCGGGCGCCGAGCGTATCTGGTACGTGGCGGACGCCTTCCGCGCCGGCATGACCGTCGAAGAAATCTTCGGCATGAACATGATCGATCCATGGTTCCTGGTACAGATCGAAGATCTGATCAAGGATGAAGAGAAGGTCAAGACCCTCGGTCTGTCCGCTATCGACCGCGATCTGATGTACAAGCTCAAGCGCAAAGGTTTCTCCGACCAGCGTCTGGCCAAGCTGCTGGGCGTCACTGAGAAGAACCTGCGCACTCACCGCCACAAGCTGGAAGTGTTCCCGGTCTACAAGCGCGTCGACACCTGCGCGGCCGAGTTCGCCACCGACACCGCCTACCTGTACTCGACCTATGAGGAAGAGTGCGAAGCAGCGCCGTCCGGTCGCGACAAGATCATCATCCTCGGCGGTGGCCCGAACCGTATCGGCCAGGGCATCGAGTTCGACTACTGCTGCGTACACGCGGCACTGGCGCTGCGCGATGACGGCTACGAGACCATCATGGTCAACTGCAACCCGGAAACCGTTTCCACTGACTACGACACTTCCGACCGTCTGTACTTCGAACCAGTGACTCTGGAAGACGTGCTGGAAATCTGCCGCGTCGAGAAGCCGAAAGGCGTGATTGTCCAGTACGGCGGCCAGACGCCTCTGAAACTGGCTCGCGCCCTGGAAGCAGCTGGCGTGCCGATCATCGGCACCAGCCCTGACGCCATCGACCGTGCCGAAGACCGTGAGCGCTTCCAGCAAATGGTTGAGCGTCTGAACCTGCGTCAGCCGCCAAACGCCACCGTGCGCAGCGAAGACGAAGCCGTTCGCGCTGCCGCGAAGATCGGTTACCCGCTGGTGGTGCGTCCGTCCTACGTACTGGGCGGCCGGGCGATGGAAATCGTCTACAAGGAAGAAGAACTCAAGCGTTACCTGCGTGACGCGGTGCAAGTGTCGAACGACAGCCCGGTGCTGCTCGACCACTTCCTCAACTGCGCGATCGAAATGGACGTGGATGCGGTCTGCGACGGCAAGGACGTAGTGATTGGCGCGATCATGCAGCACATCGAACAGGCGGGCGTTCACTCCGGTGACTCCGCGTGCTCGCTGCCGCCGTACTCGCTGCCGGCGCACATCCAGGACGAGATGCGCGAACAGGTCAAGAAAATGGCCTTGGAACTGGGTGTGGTCGGCCTGATGAACGTTCAGTTGGCGCTGCAAGGCGAAGACATCTACGTCATCGAAGTCAACCCGCGAGCTTCCCGTACCGTACCGTTCGTGTCGAAGTGCATCGGTGTTTCCCTGGCGATGATCGCGGCTCGCGTGATGGCCGGTAAAACCTTGAAGGAAATCGGCTTCACCAAGGAAATCATTCCGAACTTCTACAGCGTGAAAGAGGCGGTGTTCCCGTTCGCCAAGTTCCCTGGCGTTGACCCGATCCTCGGCCCAGAGATGAAGTCCACCGGTGAAGTGATGGGCGTCGGCGACACCTTCGGCGAAGCCTTTGCCAAAGCCCAGATGGGCGCCAGCGAAGTGCTGCCGACCGGCGGTACCGCCTTCATCAGCGTGCGCGACGATGACAAGCCACTGGTTGCAGGCGTGGCTCGTGATCTGATCAACTTGGGCTTCGAAGTCGTCGCCACTGCCGGCACTGCCAAGCTGATCGAAGCCGCAGGTCTGAAAGTGCGTCGCGTGAACAAGGTGACCGAGGGTCGTCCGCACGTGGTCGACATGATCAAGAATGACGAAGTCACCCTGATCATCAATACCACCGAAGGTCGTCAGTCGATCGCCGATTCCTATTCCATTCGCCGTAACGCCTTGCAGCACAAGATTTACTGCACCACCACCATTGCTGCTGGCGAAGCTATCTGTGAAGCGCTGAAGTTCGGTCCCGAAAAGACCGTACGCCGCTTGCAGGATCTACACGCAGGATTGAAGGCATGAGCATAACCAAATACCCAATGACTGTTCAGGGCGCTCGCGCCCTGGAAGAAGAGCATGCTCACCTGACCAAGGTCGTTCGTCCGAAGCTCAGCCAGGACATCGGTACGGCCCGCGAGTTGGGTGATTTGAAGGAAAACGCTGAATACCATGCCGCCCGTGAACAGCAGGGCATGGTCGAGGCGCGGATTCGTGATATCGAAGGTCGGATCCAGAATCAGGTCGTCATTGATGTCACGACCATTCCTCACACTGGCAAAGTGATTTTCGGCACGACCGTTGAAATCGCCAACGTCGAGACTGATGAGAGCGTCACTTACCACATCGTTGGTGAAGATGAAGCAGACTTCAAACTCGGCAAGATTTCGGTCGGTTCACCTCTCGCCCGTGCCTTGATCGGCAAGGAAGAGGGTGACGTCGTTGCCGTGAAAACGCCTGGCGGCGTTATCGAGTATGAGATTGTCGAAGTCCGTCACATCTGAGGGTGGGCGCCCGCTGCATGCGGGCGCAATGCTCTGGCAACTGGCCCAGATGTTGTGGGTCGGTGGCCTGTGGCTGGTACATCTGGGGCTGCGGCCGGTGCTGGGTCAAATCGGCCTGGCACCGCTGCTGATCGATGAAGTTGCAAGTACGTTTGAAGTGGCGGTGGTGGGTTTTGCCGTCGCGTGCGTGATATTTCAGGCTTTGGTGCTGTTACAGGCCGAGGGCCTTGCCAGTCTATGGCGGGATTTTCGCGGGCAGGTATTGCTGATGGCGTTGTATGCGTGTGCGATGTTTGTCGCAGTGCGTGTCGGCTGGCCGGATGCGCAGCGCTGGCAGGTGTTCAGCTTTCTTGTGTTGGGTTTTTCCGGGTTGGTGCTGGTATTGCAGCCGGTGCCGGGATGGAGTGGCAGGGTGCGCGAAGCACACCCTTGACCCTTGCCATCACTTGAAGCGATGGACGTTCGACAGCTGCTTGTTGACGCTGAAGTTCTTGCGGTAAATCAGTGCCATCTTGCCGATGACTTGAACCAGATCGGCTTTGCCGGTCTTGCACAGCTCTGCAACGGACGCCAGGCGCGCCTCGCGATCGAGGATGTTGAGCTTGATCTTGATCAGCTCGTGATCTGCCAATGCGCGTTCGAGTTCGGCTAAAACACCCTCAGTCAAACCGTTGTCAGCCACAGTCAGAACCGGTTTCAGGTGGTGGCCGATGGATTTGTACTGTTTCTTCTGCTCTGGAGTGAGCGGCATAATCTGACCCTTTCGTCTGGATTCTGTAAAATGGCGGCCATTTTACCCGAGGGCTCGTGGATCCGCCCAATTAATCACGACCCTAATCAACGAGGTGCCCAATGGCGCGTTCCAAGACAAGCCTTGGTTGGCTGAAAAGACATGTCAATGACCCCTATGTGAAGCAGGCGCAGAAGGACGGCTATCGTTCGCGCGCAAGTTACAAGCTTCTGGAGGTCCAGGAAAAATACAAACTGATCCGTCCGGGCATGAGCGTCGTCGACCTCGGCGCGGCGCCCGGCGGCTGGTCGCAAGTCACCAGTCGGCTGATCGGTGGTCAGGGGCGCCTGATCGCTTCGGACATCCTGGAAATGGACAGTATTCCGGACGTGACCTTTATTCAGGGTGACTTCACCCAGGACGAAGTGCTTGCCCGGATCCTTGAGGCCGTAGGTAATTCGCAGGTGGACCTTGTGATTTCCGATATGGCCCCCAATATGAGTGGTACGCCTGAAGTGGACATGCCCAAAGCCATGTTTCTTTGCGAGCTGGCGCTTGATCTGGCGGAGCGGATACTCAAGCCGGGCGGTAATTTCCTGATCAAGATATTTCAGGGCGAAGGGTTCGATACTTACCTGAAGGATGCTCGCAAGAAGTTCGACAAGATCCAGATGATCAAGCCGGACTCTTCTCGTGGCAGTTCTCGCGAGCAATACATGCTGGCTTGGGGCTACCGCGGTCGTAGCGAGTAAAACGAGGTTTTTTGGCGGGGTGATAGGTTTTTCGTATTTCGCCCCGCGCGCATAAGCGAATATTGTGTAGAAAGTGTTTCACAAAGGGTTACAGACGGCGCCTGCCAGAGCTGTAGGTAATGTAGTAAGTTAGGCCGGTGAATATCATGCGAAGCGCGCGCCAGTAGCGGAGCTTGCTTCAGAGGGTAGTTAATTGAACGATATGGCAAAGAATCTGATCCTGTGGTTGATCATCGCGGCTGTCCTGGTGACGGTGATGAACAACTTCTCCAGCCCTAACGAGCCGCAGACCCTCAACTATTCCGACTTCATCCAGCAGGTCAAGGATGGCAAGGTCGAGCGCGTGGCCGTCGACGGCTACGTGATTACCGGCAAGCGCAACGATGGCGACAGCTTCAAGACCATTCGTCCGGCAATCCAGGACAATGGCCTGATCGGCGACCTGGTCGACAACCACGTTGTAGTCGAAGGCAAACAGCCTGAGCAGCAAAGCATCTGGACCCAGCTTCTGGTAGCCAGCTTCCCGATCCTGGTGATCATCGCGGTGTTCATGTTCTTCATGCGCCAGATGCAGGGCGGTGCAGGCGGCAAGGGCGGGCCGATGAGCTTTGGCAAGAGCAAGGCGCGTCTGCTGTCCGAAGATCAGGTGAAAACCACTCTGGCTGACGTTGCCGGTTGCGACGAAGCGAAGGAGGAGGTGGGCGAGCTGGTCGAGTTCCTGCGTGATCCGGGCAAGTTCCAGCGTCTGGGCGGTCGCATTCCTCGCGGTGTGCTGATGGTTGGTCCTCCGGGTACCGGTAAAACCTTGCTGGCCAAGGCGATTGCTGGCGAAGCCAAGGTGCCGTTCTTCACCATTTCCGGTTCCGACTTCGTTGAAATGTTCGTCGGTGTCGGTGCCAGCCGCGTTCGTGACATGTTCGAACAGGCCAAGAAACACGCTCCGTGCATCATCTTCATCGACGAGATCGACGCCGTTGGTCGCCATCGTGGCGCCGGCATGGGTGGCGGTCACGACGAGCGCGAACAGACTCTCAACCAGTTGCTGGTGGAGATGGACGGTTTTGAAATGAATGACGGCATCATCGTCATCGCCGCGACCAACCGCCCTGACGTGCTGGACCCTGCTCTGCTGCGTCCTGGTCGTTTCGACCGTCAGGTGGTGGTTGGTCTGCCGGACATCCGTGGTCGCGAGCAGATCCTCAAGGTTCACATGCGTAAAGTGCCAATGGGTGATGACGTTGCCCCGGCCGTTATTGCGCGTGGTACTCCGGGCTTCTCCGGTGCTGACCTGGCCAACCTGGTCAACGAGGCTTCGCTCTTCGCTGCCCGTGCCGGCAAACGCATCGTCGAGATGAAGGAATTCGAACTGGCCAAAGACAAGATCATGATGGGTGCCGAGCGCAAATCCATGGTCATGTCCGAGAAGGAAAAGCAGAACACCGCTTATCACGAAGCAGGCCATGCCATTGTTGGTCGCGTCGTGCCCGAGCACGATCCGGTCTACAAGGTGTCGATCATCCCGCGCGGTCGTGCGCTGGGTGTGACCATGTTCCTGCCGGAAGAAGATCGTTACAGCCTGTCCAAGCGTGCGCTGATCAGTCAGATCTGCTCGCTGTACGGCGGTCGTATTGCTGAAGAGATGACTTTGGGCTTCGACGGTGTGACGACTGGTGCTTCCAACGACATCATGCGCGCGAGTCAGATTGCGCGGAACATGGTGACCAAGTGGGGTCTGTCGGAAAAGCTTGGTCCGTTGATGTATGCCGAAGAAGAGGGTGAAGTATTCCTCGGTCGTGGTGGTGGCGGTCAGAATGCCAGCTTCTCCGGTGAGACAGCCAAGCTGATCGACTCCGAAGTGCGCAGCATCATCGACCAGTGCTACGGCACGGCCAAACAGATCCTCACGGACAACCGCGACAAGCTCGATGCCATGGCGGATGCCCTGATGAAGTACGAGACGATCGATGCCGAACAGATCGACGACATCATGGCCGGTCGTACACCTCGCGAGCCTCGCGATTGGTCGGGCGGTACCGGTACTGGTACGCCTCCTGTCATTCAGGGCGAGCGTCCGGAAACACCGATTGGCGGTCCGGCTGCCGACGTTTAAGGTTTGAAATGACTTCTGTACAGTCCCTGACCCGGTTGCCTTGCGGCAACCGGGTTCTTGATTTGGCCCGGACGCACGTCATGGGCATTCTCAATGTCACTCCCGATTCTTTTTCCGACGGTGGCCGATACAGCCAGCTCGATGCGGCCTTGCGTCATGCCGAAGCCATGGTTGCGGCGGGTGCGACACTGATCGATGTGGGCGGAGAGTCGACCCGTCCGGGCGCGCGGGCGGTTTCTCCATTGGAGGAGCTAGAGCGTGTCGCTCCCGTCGTCGAGCTGATCAATCGCGAACTGGATGTGGTCATATCGGTCGATACATCCACTCCGGCGGTCATGCGCGAAACCGCGCGGCTGGGCGCCGGCTTGATCAACGACGTTCGTTCGCTGCGGCGGGATGGCGCGTTGGATGCTGCTGCTGCCACGGGGCTGCCTGTATGCCTTATGCATATGCTCGGCGAGCCTGGCGACATGCAGGATGATCCGCGTTACCAGGATGTCACCCGGGAAGTGGGTGAGTTTCTTGCCGAGCGCATGGTTCAGTGTGAAGTGGCAGGCATTCCTGCCGAGCGGATCATTCTCGATCCGGGCTTCGGCTTCGCCAAAACCCTGCAGCACAATCTAAGCTTGTTCAAGCATATGGAAGCCCTGCATGCGCTGGGGCGGCCTCTGTTGGTGGGTGTTTCACGCAAAAGCATGATCGGTCATGCATTGAATCGCCCTGTGGGTGAGCGTCTTTACGGTGGTCTGGCTCTGGCCGCACTGGCATCTGTGAAAGGTGCGCGTATATTGCGCGTCCATGATGTGGCGGAAACGGTGGACGTGGTGCGAATGCTCGCGGCCGTGGAATCAGCCGAATAAGAATGATGGAGCACTTATGAGCAAGAAATACTTTGGTACTGACGGCATTCGTGGTCGTGTCGGGGAATACCCGATCACTCCGGACTTCATGCTCAAACTCGGCTGGGCTGCCGGCATGGCCTTTCGCAAGATGGGCGCCTGCAAGGTGCTGGTCGGCAAGGACACGCGGATTTCCGGCTATATGTTCGAGTCGGCGCTTGAGGCCGGCCTGACATCTGCAGGTGCCGATGTAATGCTGCTTGGCCCAATGCCGACTCCGGCCATCGCCTACCTGTCGCGCACATTCCAGGCTGAGGCCGGGATCGTGATCAGCGCATCGCACAATCCCCATGACGATAACGGCATCAAGTTTTTCTCCGGCAAGGGCACCAAGCTGCCTGATGAGCTGGAGCTGATGATCGAAGAATTGCTCGATACGCCGATGACCGTTGTCGAGTCGAGCAAGATCGGCAAGGTGTCGCGCATCAATGATGCGTCCGGTCGCTATATCGAGTTCTGCAAGAGCTCCGTGCCGACCGGCACCAGTTTCTCCGGCCTGAAGATTGTCATCGACTGCGCCCACGGTGCCACCTATAAGGTTGCGCCGAGTGTTTTCCGTGAGTTGGGTGCCGAGGTCGTCGTTCTGTCGGCTCAGCCTAACGGTCTGAACATCAATGACAACTGTGGCTCCACGCATATGGGGCAATTGCAGGCGGCGGTGTTGTCCGAACATGCGGATCTGGGTATCGCCTTCGATGGTGACGGTGACCGGGTGCTGATGGTCGATCACACCGGTGCGATTGTCGATGGTGACGAACTGCTGTACATCATTGCGCGCGATCTGCATGAGCGCGGCAAGTTGCAGGGCGGTGTGGTCGGTACCTTGATGAGTAACCTCGGGCTCGAACTCGCGCTCGCAGATCTGGGTATTCCTTTCGTGCGCGCCAATGTCGGTGACCGCTATGTGATCGCCGAGCTGCTGGAGCGTAACTGGCTGGTCGGTGGCGAAAACTCGGGGCATGTCGTGTGCTTCAATCACACCACCACGGGTGATGCGATCATCGCGGCTTTGCAGGTGCTGATGGCGCTGAAGACGCGTAGCGAGGGGCTTGCTCAAACTCGCCAGGCGTTGCGCAAGTGTCCGCAGGTGCTGATCAATGTGCGTTTCGGTGGAGGCGAAAGCCCGCTGGAACACCCGGCTGTCAAGGAAGCGAGTGCGCGCGTAACCCAGGCGATGGCGGGGCGTGGTCGTGTGCTTTTGCGCAAGTCCGGGACAGAGCCGCTGGTGCGTGTGATGGTCGAAGGCGAGGATGAAACCCAGGTTCGCGGTTATGCCGAAGAACTGGCAAAACTGGTAACTGAAGTTTCTGCCTGATTCGGCTTGCCAGCCATGATTGTGTTGGGTAACATCTGCGCCCACTTTGACCGACGAGGTACAGCATGCGTCGCCCTATGGTAGCTGGTAACTGGAAGATGCACGGTACCCGCGCCAGCGTCGCTGAGCTGATCAACGGCCTTCGTCATCTGGCCTTGCCAAGCGGTGTTGATGTCGCGGTATTCCCGCCTTGCTTGTATATCAATCAAGTGATTGATGGCTTGAAAGGCAAATCGATTTCGGTCGGTGCGCAGAACTCTGCGGTGGAATCCATGCAAGGTGCGTTGACGGGCGAGATTGCGCCGAGTCAGTTGGTGGATGCAGGTTGTTCCCTGGTGCTTGTCGGGCACTCCGAACGCCGCCAGATCATGGGCGAGCGAGACGGAATGCTGAATCGCAAGTTCGCAGCGGCACAGGCATGTGGCTTGATTCCGGTGTTGTGCGTAGGGGAGACCCTGGAGCAGCGTGAAGCCGGAAAAACTCTTGAGGTTGTCGGGCGTCAGCTGGGCAGTATCATCGAGGAGCTGGGTGTCGGTGCTTTTGCCAACGCAGTGATCGCTTACGAGCCGGTCTGGGCGATTGGTACCGGGCTGACTGCGACGCCGCAACAGGCTCAGGATGTGCATAAAGCCATTCGCGAGCAGTTGGCGGCAGAGAATTCTGAAGTGGCACGAGGTGTGCGGCTTCTATACGGCGGCAGCGTGAAGGCGGCCAATGCGGTCGAACTGTTCGGCATGCCGGATATCGATGGGGGGCTCATTGGTGGAGCTTCCCTGAATGCAGATGAGTTCGGTGCGATTTGTCGCGCCGCGGGAAACTGAAAAAATGCTGGAAACAGTCGTAGTCGTTTTTCATCTGCTGGGTGCATTGGGCGTAGTTGCTCTGGTTTTGCTGCAGCAGGGTAAAGGTGCGGACGCTGGCGCGTCTTTCGGAGCAGGTGCTTCAAATACTGTGTTCGGAAGCCAAGGTTCCTCTACCTTTCTTAGTAAGTTTACTGCTATACTTGCCGCCGGTTTCTTCATAACCAGCTTGGGGTTAGGATACTTTGCTAAAGAGAAGGCTCATCAGCTGACTCAAGCAGGTTTGCCAAACCCGGCAGTGTTGGAAGTTCCAAAGCAACAACCGGCTTCTGATGATGTCCCGGTGCTTCAAGAGCAAAAGTCGGCTACTCCAGCGACTGACGTACCTCCAGCTCAAGAGCAGAAGTAAGAAGGGTTTCAAACGTAGTATTGCCGAGGTGGTGGAATTGGTAGACACGCAACCTTGAGGTGGTTGTGCCCATAGGGTGTAGGGGTTCGAGTCCCCTTCTCGGTACCAATTAGTCAGGAGAGCCCGCTGTTGCGGGCTTTCTTGCAGGTGGAAGGTTACATTGACCCTATAAGGGATCGGTCGTATACTTCCGCCCCAGCTTTGTCGCGGGGTGGAGCAGTCTGGTAGCTCGTCGGGCTCATAACCCGAAGGTCGTCGGTTCAAATCCGGCCCCCGCAACCAGTTTAAGGAGCCCCTTTTAAGGGGCTTTTTGTTAGCTGGACACTTTCAACGCCGCTGTTCGACGGCGTTTCAAGGATGGGCGTTTCGCCCATTTTTTTATTTTGCATAGCATGCACATACATGCACGAGGGGGTTCAGGTGTCGAGCAAGCTAGAAGAGTTGCAGGCCTTGCTGGCCCCGGTGGTCGTGGCCCTAGGCTATGAATGCTGGGGTATTGAGTTTTCGGCTCAAGGTCGCCACTCAATGTTGCGCGTTTATATCGATAAGGAAGGCGGCGTACTGGTGGACGATTGCGCCATCGTCAGCCGTCAGATCAGCGGTGTGCTGGATGTTGAAGATCCGATCTCCGTTGAATACACCCTTGAAGTTTCCTCGCCAGGCATGGAACGCCCACTGTTCACTCTTGAGCAGTTTGCCAAATATGTCGGTGAACAAGTGAAGATCAAGCTGCGCTCGCCTTTTGAAGGTCGACGCAACTTTCAGGGCCTTCTGCGCGGTGTAGAAGAGCAGGACGTCGTGGTGCAGGTAGATGACCATGAGTTCCTGTTGCCGATCGATATGATCGACAAGGCCAACATTATTCCCAGTTTTGACTGAGACGCGGATCCCGCGGATCCAATGGCTTGCGAAAGGCGAGGCGTACGATGAGCAAAGAAGTACTGCTGGTTGTTGAGTCGGTATCCAATGAAAAGGGTGTACCGGCAAGCGTAATTTTTGAAGCGCTGGAGCTGGCTCTGGCCACTGCTACCAAAAAGCGTTTTGAAGACGAAGTTGATCTGCGTGTGGAAATCAACCGCCACACCGGTTCTTACGAAACATTCCGTCGCTGGACGGTCGTCGAAGAGAATGATCTCGATGATCCGGCCATCGAAACCTGGCCGAGCAAGGTTGCTGAAACGCACCCAGGCGCCAAGGTTGGCGACGTCGTTGAAGAAAAGATCGAGTCCATCGAGTTCGGCCGCATCGCTGCGCAGACCGCCAAGCAGGTCATCGTGCAGAAAGTGCGCGAAGCCGAGCGCGCTCAAGTGGTTGACGCTTATCGCGAGCGCCTGGGAGAAATCATCTCCGGCACCGTGAAGAAAGTGACCCGCGACAACGTGATCGTCGACCTGGGTAATAACGCTGAAGCGTTGCTGGCCCGTGAAGACATCATCTCTCGCGAAACCTTCCGTGTCGGCGTGCGTCTGCGTGCGCTGCTCAAGGAAATCCGCACCGAGAACCGCGGCCCTCAGCTGATCCTGTCGCGTACCGCGCCGGAAATGCTGATCGAGCTGTTCCGTATCGAAGTGCCGGAAATCGCTGAAGGTCTGATCGAAGTCATGGCCGCATCCCGTGATCCGGGCTCGCGTGCCAAGATCGCTGTCCGCTCCAAGGACAAACGCATCGACCCGCAAGGCGCGTGCATCGGTATGCGCGGTTCGCGCGTCCAGGCCGTGTCGGGCGAGTTGGGTGGCGAGCGTGTCGACATCGTCCTGTGGGACGACAACCCGGCCCAGTTCGTGATCAATGCCATGTCGCCGGCAGAAGTGGCGGCCATCATCGTTGACGAAGATGCCCATGCCATGGACATCGCCGTTGGCGCAGACAATCTGGCTCAGGCCATCGGTCGTGGTGGTCAGAACGTGCGTCTGGCGAGCCAGCTGACTGGCTGGACCCTGAACGTGATGACCGAATCGGACATCCAGGCTAAGCAGCAAGCGGAAACCGGCGACATCCTGCGCAACTTCATCGACGAGCTGGAAGTCGACGAAGAGCTGGCTCAGGTGCTGGTCGACGAAGGCTTCACCAGCCTGGAAGAGATTGCCTACGTACCGTTGGAAGAAATGCTCAACATCGACGGCTTTGACGAAGACATCGTCAACGAGCTTCGCGCTCGTGCCAAGGATCGCTTGTTGACCAAAGCCATCGCTACTGAGGAAAAGCTGGCAGACGCCCATCCGGCCGAAGACCTGCTCTCGCTTGAGGGTATGGACAAGGATTTGGCGATGGAACTGGCGGTGCGCGGCGTAATTACCCGCGAAGACCTGGCCGAGCAGTCTATTGACGACCTGCTCGACATCGACGGCATTGACGATGATCGTGCCGGCAAGTTGATCATGGCCGCCCGAGCCCACTGGTTCGAGTAATTAGGCGCGGCCTGAGGAGAGAAGTGCATGACGCAAGTCACGGTGAAACAACTGGCCGATGAGGTCAAAACACCGGTAGAGCGCCTGTTGCAGCAGATGCGTGAGGCAGGTCTGCCGCACACCGCCGCCGAAGAAAATGTGACTGACAGTGAGAAGCAATCCCTGCTGACCCACTTGAAAAGCAGCCACAAGGCGAAAGTGGAAGAACCACGCAAGATCACGCTGCAGCGTAAAACCACCAGCACCCTGCGTGTGGCTGGCAGCAAAAGCATCAGCGTTGAAGTCCGCAAGAAGAAAGTTTTCGTACAGCGTAGCCCGGAAGAAATCGAAGCCGAGCGCAAGCGTGAACTGGATGAACGTCGCGCAGTAGAAAATGCTGCCCGTCAGAAGGCTGAAGAAGAAGCCCGCGTTCGCGCCGAAGAAGAAGCGCGTCGCCAGCCTGCTGCGCCGTCCGCTCCTGCCGAAGCCGTCGCTGCACCTGCGCCAGTGGCCGAACCCGTGCGCGAAGCCGCGCCGGTTGTGGCTGCTGCGCCGGCTGCCGACACTCGCAAGCGTGACGAACAGCGCCGTCCGGACAAACCACGTGCCGACGACAACAACCGTCGTGGCGGTGGTGATGGCGAGCGCAAAAACGCTCCGCATCGCGCATCGGTCAAGGAAAAGGCTCCGGCTCCACGTGTGGCGCCACGCACTACCGACGAAGAAAGCGATGGCTTCCGTCGCGGCGGTCGCGGCAAGGCCAAGCTGAAGAAACGCAACGCCCACGGTTTCCAGAGCCCGACCGGCCCTGTCGTGCGTGAAGTGAAGATCGGCGAAACCATCACTGTTGGCGATCTCGCTCAGCAGATGTCGGTAAAGGCTGCCGAAATCATCAAGTTCATGTTCAAACTGGGTACTCCAGCGACCATCAACCAGGTGCTTGATCAGGAAACTGCTCAACTGGTAGCCGAAGAACTGGGCCACAAAGTGACCCTGGTCAGCGACACCGCCCTGGAAGATTCCCTGGCCGAGTCCCTGAAGTTCGAAGGTGAAGCGGTTCCTCGTGCGCCGGTTGTGACCGTAATGGGTCACGTTGACCACGGTAAGACCTCGCTGCTCGACTACATCCGTCGTGCCAAGGTAGCTGCTGGCGAAGCCGGCGGTATCACTCAGCACATCGGTGCATACCACGTTGAAACCGAACGCGGCATGGTCACCTTCCTCGACACCCCTGGTCACGCCGCGTTTACCGCCATGCGTGCCCGTGGTGCCAAGGCGACCGACATCGTGATCCTGGTGGTTGCGGCGGACGACGGCGTGATGCCACAAACCATCGAAGCTGTTCAGCATGCTGTTGCTGCTGGCGTTCCGCTGGTGGTTGCGGTGAACAAGATCGACAAGCCGGGTGCAGATCTCGATCGCATCCGTAGCGAACTGTCGGCCCACGGCGTGACCTCTGAAGACTGGGGTGGCGACACTCCATTCGTACCGGTCTCCGCGAAGATGGGTACCGGCGTCGACGAACTGCTCGAAGCTGTATTGCTGCAGGCTGAAGTTCTCGAACTGACCGCCACTCCTTCGGCTCCTGGCCGTGGTGTCGTGGTTGAATCGCGTCTCGACAAGGGCCGTGGCCCGGTGGCAACTGTTCTGGTTCAGGACGGTACGCTGCGTCAAGGCGACATGGTGCTGGTCGGCTCGAACTATGGCCGCGTGCGCGCCATGCTCGACGAGAACGGCAAGCCGATCAAGGAAGCGGGCCCGGCCATTCCGGTCGAGATCCTCGGCCTGGACGGTACGCCTGACGCTGGCGACGAGATGAGCGTGGTTGCCGACGAGAAGAAAGCCCGTGAAGTGGCTCTGTTCCGTCAAGGCAAGTTCCGCGAAGTCAAACTGGCTCGCGCTCACGCCGGCAAGCTGGAAAACATCTTCGAAAGCATGGGTCAGGAAGAGAAGAAGACGCTCAACATCGTCCTCAAATCCGACGTCCGTGGTTCGCTGGAAGCTTTGCAGGGCGCTCTGAACGGCCTGGGTAACGACGAAGTGCAAGTGCGTGTGGTCGGTGGCGGTGTCGGTGGTATCACCGAATCCGATGCCAACCTGGCACTGGCTTCCAACGCTGTACTGTTCGGCTTCAACGTGCGTGCCGATGCCGGCGCACGGAAGATCGTCGAGCAGGAAGGTCTGGACATGCGTTACTACAACGTGATCTACGACATCATCGAAGACGTCAAGAAAGCCCTGACCGGTATGCTTGGCAGCGACGTTCGCGAGAACATCCTCGGTGTGGCCGAAGTCCGTGACGTATTCCGTTCGCCTAAGTTCGGCGCCATCGCCGGCTGCATGGTGATCGAGGGTACTGTTCACCGTAACCGTCCGATCCGTGTACTGCGTGAAGACATCGTTATCTTCGAAGGCGAGCTGGAATCCCTGCGCCGCTTCAAGGATGACGCTTCCGAAGTACGTGCCGGCATGGAATGCGGTATCGGCGTGAAGAGCTACAACGACGTCAAAGTCGGCGACAAGATCGAAGTCTTCGAGAAGGTTCAGGTTGCTCGCAGCCTCTGACTCGCGCACTTCAAGGGCCACGTCGGGCCGCCGCATGCAAGTGCGCGGCACGGCGTCAGGACTCTAAACGCAACGCCCGGTCTGGCTTTTGTCAGGCCGGGCGTTTGCCGCTTTCAGACCTTGCGGGTTTCGCCGCTGGGCAGTAACAGGTAACAAATCATGGCAAAAGAATACAGCCGTACCCAACGTATCGGCGATCAGATGCAGCGTGAGCTGGCCCAACTGATCCGTCGTGAAGTCAAAGACCCGCGCGTCGGCCTGGTCACCATTACCGCTGTGGAAGTCAGCCGTGACGTCGGTCACGCGAAGATCTTCATCACCGTGATGGGGCAGGACAATGCCGAAGACATCGCGCAAAGCATCAAGGTGCTCAATGCTGCCGCCGGTTTCCTGCGCATGCAGCTGGCCCGCGAAATGAAGCTGCGCAGCGTGCCGCAATTGCACTTCCACTACGACGAAAGCGTTGTGCGGGGTGCGCACCTGTCGGCCCTGATCGAGCGCGCCGTGGCTGAGGACAATCAGCACGTGGCTGCGGCAGCACCCGAAGACACCAAGGAGTAACTCGGTGGCTCAGGTCAAACGTATCCGTCGTAACGTCAGCGGCATCATCCTGCTCGATAAGCCGCTGGGGTTTACCTCCAACGCCGCGTTGCAGAAGGTTCGCTGGTTGCTCAACGCCGAGAAGGCCGGTCACACCGGCAGTCTCGACCCACTGGCCACCGGCGTTCTGCCGCTGTGCTTTGGCGAGGCGACCAAGTTCTCGCAGTACCTGCTCGATTCCGACAAGGGTTACGAAACCCTGGCGCAACTGGGCAAGACCACCACCACGGCGGACGCCGAAGGCGAGGTTTTGCAGGAGCGTCCGGTGACCGTTGGTCAGGCCGACGTTGAAGCGGTTCTGCCGAAATTTCGTGGGCAAATCAGTCAGATACCGCCTATGTACTCCGCTCTCAAGCGTGATGGCCAGCCGCTGTACAAGTTGGCCCGTGCAGGCGAAGTAGTGGAGCGCGAACCGCGTTCTGTTACTATTGCGCGCTTGGAATTGCTGGCCTTCGAAGGCGATACTGCGCGTCTTGCGGTGGATTGCAGCAAGGGCACCTATATTCGCACCCTGGTGGAGGATATCGGTGAGCAACTCGGTTGTGGTGCGTACGTCGCTGAACTGCGTCGTACCCAGGCCGGGCCTTTCACCCTGGCGCAGACCGTGACCCTCGAAGAGCTGGAAGCGGTACATGCCGAAGGCGGCAACGAAGCGGTCGACCGCTTCCTGATGCCATCGGACAGCGGCCTGCAGGATTGGCCGTTGCTGCAGTTCTCGGAAGCGAGCGCGTTCTACTGGCTCAACGGCCAGCCGGTACGTGCCCCGGATGCTCCGAAGTTCGGCATGGTGCGGGTACAGGATCATAACGGTCGCTTCATCGGTATCGGTGAAGTGAGCGAAGACGGGCGCATCGCGCCGCGTCGACTGATTCGGTCAGAATGACCGGAATCCGGTCTGTGTAACAGCAGGCCGGCGAGTGTGGCTGTCAACAGGCACGGTCACTACTCATTTATAGATACAGGGATTTGTCCCTGGCCTGTTGAAACTGTTTTTGAAACAGTTTCCTGATAAAAGGATTGCCTCATGGCTCTCGACGTTCAAGAAAAAGCTCAAATCGTTGCCGACTACCAGCAAGCTGTTGGTGACACTGGTTCGCCAGAAGTGCAAGTTGCACTGCTGACCGCCAACATCAACAAACTGCAAGGTCACTTCAAGGCCAACGGTAAAGACCACCACTCCCGTCGTGGTCTGATCCGCATGGTTAACCAGCGTCGCAAGCTGCTGGACTACCTGAAAGGCAAGGACGTGAGCCGTTACAGCGCTCTGATCGCTCGCCTGGGTCTGCGTCGCTAATCAGCGATTGCGCTATGAGGTTGGTTGTCTGTCAGACGTCAGCGGGTTTCCGCCGGCGTCCGGCAGGCTCCCAGCCTCAAGTTTTATCTGGATGCACGTTTTACCCTGGACAGGCGTCGGGCCGATTCCCGGCATTGCCCAAGAATTTCGCAAGAAACCAGTTCCCCCAAGAGCCACAAAGAAGGTAGGACACCGTGAACCCGGTAATCAAAAAATTCCAGTTCGGTCAGTCGACCGTTACCCTCGAGACTGGCCGTATCGCCCGTCAGGCCTCCGGCGCAGTATTGGTCACCGTTGACGACGACGTCAGCGTATTGGTGACCGTAGTCGGTGCCAAGCAAGCCGATCCGGGCAAGGGCTTCTTCCCTCTGTCCGTTCACTACCAGGAAAAGACCTACGCTGCCGGCAAGATCCCTGGCGGTTTCTTCAAGCGTGAAGGCCGTCCTTCCGAGAAAGAAACCCTGACTTCCCGACTGATCGACCGTCCGATCCGTCCGCTGTTCCCGGAAGGTTTCATGAACGAAGTGCAGGTTGTCTGCACCGTCGTTTCCACCAGCAAGAAGACCGATCCGGACATCGCTGCGATGATCGGTACCTCGGCTGCCCTGGCGATCTCCGGCATTCCGTTCGACGGCCCGATCGGCGCCGCCCGCGTTGCTTTCCACGAAAGCACCGGCTACCTGCTGAACCCGACCTACGAGCAGCAAGCTGCCTCGAGCCTGGACATGGTTGTTGCCGGTACTTCGGACGCCGTGCTGATGGTTGAGTCGGAAGCCAAAGAGCTGACCGAAGACCAGATGCTGGGCGCGGTACTGTTTGCTCACGACGAGTTCCAGGTCGTAATCAACGCCGTTAAAGAACTGGCTGCCGAAGCGGCCAAGCCAACCTGGACCTGGGCACCTGCTCCAGAAGCCACCGAGCTGCTGGCCGCTATCCGTTCCGAGTTCGGCGAAGCGATCTCCCAGGCTTACACCATCACCATCAAGGCCGACCGTTATGCGCGTCTGGGCGAGCTGCGTGACCAGGTCGTAGCCAAGCTGTCCGGTGAAGAAGGCCAGCCTTCGGCTTCCGACGTCAAAGCCGCTTTCGGCGAAATCGAATACCGCACCGTTCGCGAAAACATCGTTAACGGCAAGCCACGTATCGACGGTCGCGACACCCGCACCGTACGTCCGCTGAACATCGAAGTCGGCGTTCTGCCGAAGACCCACGGTTCGGCACTGTTCACCCGTGGTGAAACCCAGGCTCTGGTCGTCGCGACGCTGGGCACTGCCCGTGACGCGCAACTGCTGGACACCCTGGAAGGCGAGAAAAAAGACCCGTTCATGCTGCACTACAACTTCCCTCCGTTCTCGGTGGGCGAGTGTGGTCGCATGGGTGGCGCCGGTCGTCGTGAAATCGGTCACGGCCGTCTGGCCCGTCGTTCGGTTTCGGCGATGCTGCCAGCCGCTGACGTGTTCCCGTACACCATCCGTGTGGTTTCGGAAATCACCGAATCCAACGGTTCGAGCTCGATGGCTTCCGTTTGCGGCGCTTCCCTGGCCCTGATGGACGCTGGTGTTCCGATGAAGGCACCGGTTGCCGGTATCGCCATGGGTCTGGTTAAAGAAGGCGAGAAGTTCGCCGTCCTGACCGACATCCTGGGTGACGAAGACCACCTGGGCGACATGGACTTCAAAGTAGCCGGTACCGCCAAAGGTGTGACCGCGCTGCAGATGGACATCAAGATCAAGGGCATCACCGAAGAGATCATGGAAATCGCTCTGGGCCAGGCCCTGGAAGCGCGCCTGAACATCCTCGGCCAGATGAACCAGATCATCGGCCAGTCGCGTACCGAACTGTCGGCCAACGCTCCGACCATGATCGCGATGAAGATCGACACCGACAAGATCCGTGACGTTATCGGTAAAGGTGGCGCGACCATCCGTGCGATCTGCGAAGAGACCAAGGCTTCGATCGACATCGAAGACGACGGTTCGATCAAGATCTTCGGCGAAACCAAGGAAGCCGCTGAAGCAGCACGTCAGCGCGTTCTGGGTATCACCGCAGAGGCCGAGATCGGCAAGATCTACGTCGGCAAGGTTGAGCGCATCGTCGACTTCGGCGCATTCGTCAACATCCTGCCGGGCAAGGACGGTCTGGTTCACATCTCGATGCTGAGCGACGCTCGCGTAGAGAAAGTGACCGACATCCTGAAAGAAGGCCAGGAAGTGGAAGTGCTGGTACTGGACGTGGACAACCGCGGCCGTATCAAGCTGTCCATCAAAGACGTGGCAGCCGCCAAGGCTTCGGGCGTTTAATCACCCCGTAGTCCTAGCGCAATGAAAATGCCCCGCCGTGAAAACGGCGGGGCATTTTTTTGTCCGTGAAATATCGAGTCATTCGGCGAAGTTGCCGACCTGCATGAGCAGTGCTAGGTTTAGCCCACCGCCCGTGTAGCTCAGCCGGTAGAGCAGCGCACTCGTAACGCGAAGGTCGCAGGTTCGATTCCTGTCTCGGGCACCACATCTGCTTTCACCGTCTTTCATTTCGGCTTCAGCGATGGGAACTCGGACAACTGGTTCCGCACCGAAAACTGCGCGTTCTACAACAGCATGGGCGTCCTCATTCAGGGAATTGCATCGGGATCAACGAAGGTCGTAGTTGATTCTTGCAAGTTTGATGGGAACGCAACTAGCGATGTATTTATTTTCAATAACTCCAAGGCCTGCAAGGTCGTTAACAATCACTTCTCAAAATAAATGGCCAGAACCGGAACAGCATTCGAAGTCTATGGTGCAACGACAGGCACAGATTTAACTTGCTGATCGCAAACACGTTTGCGGGTACACGTTACAACGCAACAATAGGTGCTGGTTCGTTTGCAACGGGCAACCTTTTCTCAACCGGAGTAAAAAACAGCGTAGGCGGGTGGTCGGCGGTCGATTGTTTTTGTCGCCCGCCGCCTATCCCGAATGTACAATTTCTGAAATTTTGACTGTGTTCTGAGGATTGGCGCACGATGGGGTATGTAAAGGAGCACTGGAAGTACCTGACCGGTGCAGGCGGTTATCCAGGGATCGATTTTCTGAGGGCATTGGCGGTCATGCTGGTGGCCGTCTACCATTTCCAGATGTTGCCGATGGGATGGATCGGGGTCGACATCTTTTTCGTGATCAGTGGTTTTCTGATCGGGGGTATCATTCTCGACAAGGTCAAGGCGGGTAATTTTGACTTTGTCGACTTCTACAAAAAGCGCGCTCTGCGCATATTGCCAATCTATTACTTCATCATGCTGCTGTGCTTTGTTTTCAAAGCAGGTGGTGTGTTTGACTTTGCAGGGATCAAAAGCATTCTCTCCGGAATGTTGTTCCTGCAAACGACCGGCCCTTATTTCTTTCCGGGTTTCTTTACCGTTAATGATGCATACATTCCGGGTGGTTCATGGAGCCTCGTAATTGAGGAAATGTTCTATCTGGTCGCGCCATTGGCAATTGTTCTTCTGTCGTTCATTTCCGGAAAAAGACTGTGGTTCATTATCGCCGCTCTGGTCGTCGCGTTTATATCGGGTATCGCTACAAGAATCGCAATGACGTCAGGCTTCATGCCTGATGATTCGAGCTGGCACTTCGCAAGTTTTATTCAGTTCCACTCCCGCTACGACGAGCTGGTCATCGGCGTTCTGGCTGCTGCCTACCTTCGATTCGCCCGCGACGTGAAGGCCCAGTCTGCGTGGTGGATTGCTGCGGCGCTGACACTGATCTTCCTGTTCCTGATGTACATTTTTGGCAAGCCCGAGTTCCTGGCGAAGCCTTTCCTGATGACGCGGGACACCATCTGGTTGCCAACGCTGCTCGGCGCAATCGGTGCGTGCCTGGTGCTGGGCATTTACTGGATGCCGCTGCAAGCGAAGCCGATCGTTTTTCTTGCTCGACTCTCCTACCCGTTGTACCTGGTTCACATCTTCTTCCTCGAAATGACGAACCGATACAGCCAAGTGGGGATCTTGAAGTGGATGCTCGACGCCTTCACGCATCACGGCCGATCCATGGTGCTGATCGCCGTCTGCGTGTTCCTGTCTTATTTGGTGTCGCTGCTGGTGGAGTACCCTTTCATTCGGATGTACAAGACGAAGAAGGCTCCAGCCGCTGCCGATCAGAAAGCTGAAGTGGTTGCTGCCTGAGGTCAGAAGCTGTTCAATGGAAAGCCCGCATTGCGCGGGCTTTTTTTGGTCCCAGCAAACTGCCCAGCGTCAGCGAAAAGGTACATTGTCTAGTACGCTGGTGCCGATGACTTTCGTAGATGCCCAGTAAACACTGGGTCAAGCAGCTTAAGTTGGGTTCCTGTCTCGGGCACCATTTCGCTTTTCCCTTCTTCTTGCTCCCCCCTCGAAATCCGGTTTTATGTTCCGCAGGTCAACTTTTTGTGGGAGAGATGTAAAGTCCCGTGTAATTCGCTCGCCAAACGTCCTATATTCGTTGTCTGCATGAGCATCGCCCAGCAGTTTTCAGATGATCCCGAATGGTTCCGAAGGCCGGACAATCCGCGTCAGAGAGATCCTTGATGATCCACATCCATCTTCCATTCTTATGATCAGCGAGAACGCCATGACCGAGTTAACTCAAGAGCAACGCCACGAACAAGCGCTGGAAAAGTACAAGCTTGATGCGCCTGAGCTGATGGACGAGATCAAGGATCTGAGTCCCGATGATCAGAAGGATCAGATCCAGTGGGCGTTCGAAGACGAAGCCGAAGCCCAGGGCCTGCAACCTTGGGAATTGACCCTCAAGTACACCAGCACGCCCGAGGAGTTCGAGGCCAAGCGCCTGGAACTGCACAAGGAAGCGGCCGAAGTGTTGGGCGTCGAGTGGGATGAATACTGCGAGATGAACAATCTGGTGGTCTGAAACAAAAACGCCAGCCTCGAAAGGCTGGCGTTTTTTATTGCTTGGCCGACTCAGATGCTCAGGCGCATCGACAGGTCCACGGCCTTCACATCCTTGGTCATCGCGCCGATCGAGATGTAATCCACCCCGGTCTGTGCGATCGGCAGCAGCGTGCTTTCGTTGATGCCGCCACTGGCTTCCAGTTTTGCCTTGCCGCCGTTCAGGCGCACGGCTTCGCGCATGTCATCGAGGCTCAGCTCGTCGAGCATGATGATGTCGGCACCGGCGGCCAGCGCTTCTTTCAGCTCTTCCAGACTTTCCACTTCGATTTCCACCGGTTTGCCCGGGGCGATCTTGTGGGCAGCGGCAATGGCCTGCGGGATGCCACCGCTGGCAGCGATGTGGTTTTCCTTGATCAGGAACGCGTCGTACAGGCCGATGCGATGGTTATGGCAACCGCCGCAGGTGACCGCGTATTTCTGCGCCAGACGCAGGCCCGGCAGAGTCTTGCGGGTGTCGAGCAGTTTCACCGACGTCTCGGCGACGAAGTCTGCCAGGTACTGCGCGCGGGTCGCCACGCCCGACAGCAATTGCAGGAAGTTCAGCGCGCTACGTTCACCGGTCAGCAGCGAGCGAGCAGGGCCTTCCAGATGAAACAGCGGCTGATTCGGCGAAACCCGTTCGCCATCGCGCACCTGCCAGTGCACCGCCACCCGTGGATCGAGCTGGCGGAACACCGCATCGACCCACGCCGTGCCACTGATGACGGCAGCGTCGCGGGTGATGATGGTGGCTTTGGCCAGGCGTTCGGCCGGGATCAGTTGCGCAGTGATGTCGCCGCTGCCGATGTCTTCGAGCAGCGCACGGCGCACGTTGGCTTCGATTTCGGCGGTCAAATCGGCGAGACGTAGATTCGGCATAACGGGCTCCACAAACTAAGTGGCCCGATTATAGGGGCATGGCGTCGGCCAACCCAAGGCGAGAACTGCCACGCAGCGCTGCATCCGGTCGATTTTCTTTGAGCAAACCCGTTTCCGTCGTGGTCACTGCAAGGTGCCGGCGCATAGGGGAAACCCTGACAGCTCTGGCGCCGGGGACATCTTTTGCAAGATAATCCGCCTTGCATTTGACGCCATGACTTTGACGTCGGCAAATCACCGTTTCAGGAGGCTTGGATGCACAACGACGGGAATGTAGTGCCTCTGCACAAGGCCACTACCGATCAGGCGACTCACTCGCCGCTCGCCCGCCTGCCTGTGATTCTGCTTCAGGTTCGCGACAAGGCCGCTCAGCGCCTGCGCAACGGTTTGCAGGAGCTGTTCGATAACGCCGACGACACCCTGTTCGAGATGGCCGACCGTGCACGCAACGACGTCGAGCAGAACATCTTTTTCGAGGCCATGCGCGACCTGCGCCTCAAGCGCAAGAACATCGAGCGCGGTTTTCTCGAGCAATTCTTCGAAGCCTTTGTCGGCCTCACTCAATTCGATCCCGTCCCCACCGTCCTCTCTCATGCCTTGCAGAATGAGGACAGCACCGCGCGCACCGACGACATGGAGCGCAACGTCGCGGTCGAAACCATGGTCGGCCGCGTGCTGAATCGCGACGGGTTCGCCCTCGACCAACTGACCGCGCGATTCAATGCGCTGTTGGGCAAGACCCTGGACGATCAATACAACCCGCTGGGCCCGGCGATGCTTTGCGAATACTTCCTGCAAGCGGGGCGCAATCTGGGGGTGGAGATCAAGGTCAAACTGATCCTGCTCAAACTGTTCGAGCGGTATGTGCTGGCCGATACCGATCAACTCTACGCCGAAGCCAATCAACTGCTGATCGCCACGGGCGTGTTGCCCGAGCTAAAGCCGGCACCGGCCCGTCGCGCCATCGATCAGGCCGTGGCCAGCGTGCAGAGCGAATTCGAGGGCGTCGACAAAACCCAGACCGATGCGGGCGTGCAGGAGGTCTTCGCCGCGTTGCAGGAGTTGCTGCTGCACGTGCGCGGCACGGTTGCGCCGACCCTGGAACCCAGCGCTCCGGCGCAGCCGATTTCCACCCGCGACCTGCTGCGCCTGCTCTCGCACCTGCAGCAATACGTACCGGCGCTGGCGGTGCAGGACGATTTCGATCTGCGCCATCAGCTTGAACAGCTGCTGACCCGAGTGAGCGTACGCAGCGGCAAATCACGAATCGTCGGCGGGGCTGACGAGGACGTGATCAATCTGGTGGCCATGGTTTTCGACTGCATCCTCGATGACCGCAACCTGCCGGACTCGCTCAAGGCGCTGATCGCCCGGTTGCAGATACCGATGTTGAAGGTCGCGGTGATCGACAAAAGTTTCTTCAGCCGCAGCAGCCACCCGGCGCGGCGCCTGCTCAATGAAATCGCCGAGGCGGCGATGGGCTGGGGCGAGTGCGACGGCAATGCGCGCGACAGCCTGTACCTGCGCATCGAGCAAGTGGTGCAGCGCCTGCTGACGGATTTCGTCGATGACCCGGCGATTTTTTCCGAGTTGCTGGCGGACTTCCTCGCCTTCACCAGTGACGAGCGCCGTCGCAGCGAATTGCTCGAACAGCGTTTGCGCGATGCCGAAGAGGGCCGGGCGAAAACCGAACTGGCCCGCCAACGGGTCGAGCAGGCGCTGAATCAGGCGTTGCTGGGCAAAATCCTGCCACCGTCGGTGGTGACGTTCGTGCAGGAGGCCTGGAGCAAGGTGTTGCTGCTGACTTGCCTCAAGCACGGCGATCAGTCTGCCGAGTGGCAGGCCGACGTGCAGACCATGGAGCAATTGATCTGGAGCGTGCAGCGTCACGATGACGCCGAAGCCGGTCTGCGTCTGCTGGCGCTGGTGCCGGGGTTGCTCAAGTCATTGCGCGACGGCCTGAGCAGTTCGGCCTTCGATCCGTTTGCCACCAGCGGCTTTTTCAGTGAGCTGGAAGCGCTGCATGTGCGCCTGCTCGAACCGTCCAGCGAGCCGGATCAGACCGCACTGCCGGAAATGATTGAGGTGTCGCAGGCGATTGTCTTGCAGATGGCCGACGACGGCCTCCAGCCACGCACGCCGGCGCGTTTGCCGGCCGACGACGCCGGTTTGCGTCAGGTCGAACAGTTGCGCCTGGGCAGTTGGGTGGCGTTCGAAGAAGACGAAGAACACACCCTGCGCTGCAAACTGGCGGCGATCATCGAGGCCACCAACAAGTACGTGTTCGTTGACCGCACCGGGATGAAAGTGCTGGAGCGCGACCGCACGGAACTGGCCCTGGCGTTTCGTCGCGGCGCGGTGCGGGCGCTGGACGACACCTTGCTGTTCGACCGGGCGCTGGAGTCGGTGCTCGGCAATCTGCGGCGGCTCAATCGCGGCAAGTGATCGCGCGCCGGGGGCCGATCACGGCATACTGGTCGCCAACACAGTCGGCGTTGAAGGAATCGGTATGCAGTTGGATCCCGCAAGCGGGTGGTGTCACGGGGTGCAGGTCTGCCCTTCGCCCAACTTCAATGAACGCCCGGCGGGCGAAGTCTCCCTGTTGGTCATCCACAACATCAGCCTGCCACCGGCGCAGTTCGCCACCGGCAAGGTGCAGGAATTTTTTCAGAATCGTCTGGATGTCACGGAACATCCCTACTTTGCCGGGATCGCCGACCTGCGCGTGTCTGCGCATTTTCTGATCGAACGTGACGGCAAGGTCACCCAGTTTGTCTCCTGTCTTGAACGGGCCTGGCATGCCGGTGTTTCGGTGTTCGAGGGACGGGAAACCTGTAACGATTTTTCCGTGGGCATCGAGCTGGAAGGCACCGATGATCTGCCGTTCACTGACGCGCAGTACCGGGCGCTGACCGCGCTGACCCGGCAGATACAGGCGGCGTTCCCGGCGATCACCGTCGAGCGGATCTGCGGGCACAGCGACATCGCCCCCGGACGCAAGACCGACCCCGGACCCGCATTCGACTGGGCACGCTACCGCGCCGCCCTGGCACAAGAGGAAGGACAATGAGTTTTCTGGTGTTACTGCTGGCGGTCTGGATCGAGAAGTTCTCGGCCCTGCGCCAACGGGTTCAACGCGATGGCGGATGGATCCGCGAACTGCACAAGCTGGAAACCGGCGGGCTGGCCAAACAGCCGTGGTTGGTGCTGACCGTCCTGGTGCTGTTGCCGGTGGCGCTGCTGGGGTTGCTGCTGGTGGTGCTGGACCCGGTGGCCTACGGTCTGCTGGCGTTGCCGGTGCATTTGCTGGTGGTGATTTACAGCCTGGGGCGCGGTGATCTGCTCGGCGAACTCGGGCCGTTTCGCGACGCCTGGCGCCGTGAGGATCTACAGGCCGCTGCCCATGTGGCCAAGCGAGATCTGAACATCTGCGCCGAAAGCGGCGAACAATTGCTGGAGCAAGTGCAACGGCATCTGTTGTGGCAGGCCTACCAGAGCTTCTTTGCGGTGATTTTCTGGTACTTCCTGCTCGGCCCGGTCGCGGCACTCAGTTATCGCTTGCTGGCGCTGGCCGAAGAACACGCCCAGAACCCGGCGGTGGCCGAACGCGCCGGGCAATTGCGTCATGCCTTCGACTGGGTGCCGGTGCGCCTGCTGGCGGCGAGCCTTGCCCTGGTCGGCAACTTCGTCGCTGTCAGCCGGGTGATGCTGCACGAGCTGTTGAACTGGAACATCAGCGCTGCGCAACTGATCGACAAGGTCGGGCTGGCTGCCGGGGAAATTCCGCCGGCCGCTGTCGGTCCCGAAGGCATCAACACCCTCGACTGTCTGTGGGAACTGCTGCTGCGGGCGGCGGTGCTGTGGTATGCCGGATTTGCCCTGTGGACGGTACTCGCGTAGGCCTTTCCCGTGACGAGGGGGGCAATCCCCCTCGTTAACCTTAAGTTACAAAACCTCCCTTCGATTTGAGCTATACAGAGATAGCGCCCGATAGTGGCTATCTGCTGTCGCCCCGCGCCTGCCAATAAAAACAAGAAAAAAACCAAGGGAGACTTCCAGTGAAGAGCTTGCTCTATCCCGCCGTCTCGCTGATGAACCGCTTGAGCTTCGGCATGAAGTTCAGCCTGATCAGCGTGCTGTTCCTGGTGCCGATGCTGGTGACCAATTTCTATCTGGTGCGCGATTCCTATCGCGAATTCCAGGGCACCCGGGTGGAGCTGCAGAGCCTCGACCTGCTGGGCAGCAGCCTGACCCTGCGCCGGGATCTGGAAACCCTCAACAATCTGGTGCAGATCAACGTCACCCTCGGTCAGTCCGGCAAGGCCGGCAATGTCGAGGCGCAAATCGCCAGCCTTGAGCAAAACGTCCTGGCGCGCCTGCAAGGGCTGACGCCCATGACCGAGGATCCTGAGCAGATCAGGTTCTTCGAGGCCAAGCGCGATGAAATGATCGCGGCGTTCAAGAACCAGCAAGCGGAAAACTCCCTGCAAAGCAAAAGTGCGTTGATCGGCAAACTGCTGGGCAACGCGCAGATTTTCAGCCAGATCGTGGCCAGTCAGGCCGGGCTGAGTCGCGACAACCAGAGCGACATACGCCAGCTCAGTGAGCTGATCACCGCGATCACGCCGGCCGTCACCCAGGCCTTGGGCGAAGGTCGGGCGATGGGCTCGTATTCATTGGGGCAGGGCTTTCTAAACAGCTCATCCAGCACCCGCTTCGACGAGTTGCTGGTGCAGATCGAAAAACTCCAGGCCGAATATGGCCTGAAATTGCAGGACGCGCTGGGCTCCAGCAAAGCCGCCCGTGATTCCCTGAGCGCACCGGCCGATGCCAGCAAGGCATCGCTGAAACAGGCCAGCACCCTGATCGAAGAACAAGTGGTGATGGCAGAAACGCTCGACGCCCCGTGGCAGGCATTTTATGACCAGGTCACCGGGCTGATGGACCAGACCTATCAGCTCAACGACGCTACCCTGAAATTCCTCGACACCCAATTGCAGCAGCGTCTGGGGCAAAACCGCACGCACATGGTGCTGCAAGCCGTGGCGTTGTCGGTGGTGTTTGTGCTGATTTTCTATCTCTATGGCGGCTTCTACGCGTCGACCCGCGCCACCCTGAAAAACCTCGGCGCCATGATGGACAAGGTGGCTGCGGGCGACATGACAGTGAATTTCCGCGCCAACAGCCGCGATGAACTCGGCGAGTTGGGCGAAGTGTTCAACGGTACGGTGAGGAAAATCCATGATCTGATCGAACGGGTCGGCCACACCGTTGGCGAGGTCGAGCGACAGGCGGGGCAGGTGGAAAACGTTTCGGCGCAAAGCAATCAGGCGGTCGCCGGGCAACGCACGCAGATCGAGCAAGTGGCCACCGCGATGAACCAGATGTCGGCGACTTCGCTGGAAGTGGCACGCAGTGCAGCGGCAGCGGTCAGCAGCGCCCACAGCGTGAACGACGAAACCATCAGTGGTCGCGGACTGGTGGAATCACAGCAGGGCAGCATCGCGGCACTGGCGAGCGAAATCGATCAGTCGGTGCTGGTGATCAACCAGCTGGCCAGCGACAGTCAGTCGATCAGCCGCGTTCTGGAAGTGATCAAGAGCATCGCCGAGCAGACCAATCTGCTGGCGCTCAACGCCGCGATCGAGGCCGCGCGGGCCGGTGAGCAGGGACGCGGTTTTGCCGTGGTCGCCGACGAAGTCCGCACGCTGGCCAAACGCACTCAGCAATCGACCGAAGAAATCGAGCAGATGATCGCCAAACTCCACGGCGGCGTCGGCGCGGCAGTAAAGGCCATGGGCGTCAGCCATCAGATGGCCAACGGCACGGTGGGGCAGTCGGAAAAGGTCCAGCAGGCGCTGGAAAACATCCTTGGCGCTGTCGGCATGATCGTCGATCAGAACCAGCAGATCGCCGCCGCCGTCGAACAACAGACCGCCGTCGCCCACGACATCGACCAGAACATCGTCGAGATCAACCGTGCCGGCGAGCGCACCGCAGAAGGTGCACATCAGACTGAAGATGCCAGTCGTGCGTTGTCGGCGCAGGTGGTGGAGTTGAAGCAGTTGATCAGCGCGTTCCGGGTTTGAATCGACCTGCCTCCTGTGAGGCAGGTTTATTCGGAATGGCTTGTAGTACTTTTTTGCTTACATCTGTAAGCAAAATCCTGTTTTCCTCCGGGGGGTGGTTTTTCGTCTTCAATGAACCAAGCTCAGTTCATTGACCACTTGGAGGAGATCGCACATGTCCGTCGCCACCCTGGGCGTCCAGGGCCGCTGCGCCCACTGCCAGACCACGCTGGTGCTCAAACCCTGGCAGCTCAACGCCATATCGATCCGCGAAGCGTTCACCTGTGCGCATTGCCAGAAAGCACTGGAGCTGCGCTGCCCGAAGCAGATCAAACGCTTCCGCTCGCTCGATTCACTCGGCCTGCTGCGCGCCAGTGCGCTGGTGACGGTGTGTACCGCGCTGCTGGTGGCGTTGGTGATGGAATGGGTGGGTCTGCTCAGCGTCACCGAGCAGTTGAACGCGTCGCTGATCGCGATTTTCGTGTACTTCGCGGTGATTCGTTATGCCCGGCAGCGCCAGCACCTGACCCTGATTCTCGACGCGGCCAAGGCCCACGCCGACTGACTACCAGCCGAACACGTCGCAGCTGTTGGCGGTACTGGCGGCGGCGAGTTGTTGCGCACTGATGTTCATCAATGTGGCCAGTGAGTCGCAGATCGCCGGCAGATGCGTCGGCGTATTGCGAATGCCGGGGAACATGGCGGGCGCCATGTCCGGTGAGTCGGTTTCCAGCACCACCGAGTCCAGCGGCAAATCGGCCAGCACCCGATGCATGCGCAACGCCTGCGGCCAGGTCGGTGCACCCCCGAGGCCGAGTTTGAAGCCGAGCTTGATGTATTCCCGCGCTTCTTCACGGCTGCCGGCGAAGGCGTGGATGATGCCGGCGCGCTTGAGCTTGAAGCGCTTGAGCGTGGCAATCACCGCCGCATGGCTGCGCCGCACGTGGATCAGCGCTGGCAACTCGAAATCCGCCGCCAATTGCAGTTGTGCCTCGAACAGCGCTTGCTGGCGTTCGCGGTCGAGTGTTTCGATGAAGTAATCCAGGCCGATTTCGCCGACCGCGCACAGTTGTCGATGACCCTTTAGCCGTGTCAGCCAATCGCCCAGAGCAAGCAGGTCTTCAGGCCGATGCTGATCGAGATAGACCGGGTGCAATCCGAACGCCGCGTACAAATCGGCGTCGCTTTGCACCAGATCCCACACCCGCTGCCAGTTCCCCTGGTAGACCCCGAGCACCACCATTCGCCGCACCCCGAGGGCGCGGCTTTCGCTCAGCAGCGCCGTGCGATCGGCGTCGAAGTCGGGGAAGTCCAGGTGGGTGTGGCTGTCGATCAGCTCCACGGCTCAGTCCCGGTGAATACGCTGCTTGAAGGTACGGGCGATGGCCTGCACGCCAGGCTGGTAATCCGATTGCTCGACTGCCGCCAGCGCCAGTTCCAGCGCCTTGTCGGCGATCAACTGATGCTGCTGGGCCATGGCGTTGACTGGCAGCGGCAGGAAGTCCAGCAACTGGGTGTCGCCAAATGTGCCGAGGCGCAGAGGGCGGGATTTGAGCGGGAAGTCATGCAGCGCGTCGAACACGCCCTGCAACAGCACGTAGGACGTGGTCACCAGCGCATCCGGCAAATGCCCGAGGCGTTGCAGGAGTTCTTCCATCAACTGCTTGCCGCACTCGCGGCTGAAGGACTCGGCGTGTTCGATCAGCACTTCACCCTTGAAGCCGGCCAGGGCTTGTTTGAACCCGGCGGCACGTTCCTGGCTGATGCTCAGTTCCGGGCGCGCGCCCAACAGCACGATCTGTTTCGGCTGCGGGTCGAGCAGGCTTTCGGTCAGGTGCAGGCTGGCTTCTCGGTCATCGCTGACCACCGAGCAGAAATGCTCGGCATCCATCACCCGGTCGATGGCAATGATCGGCAAACCCTTGGCCTGCAACTGGCGATAGCTGTCGTCACCGGCCGGCAGGCAACTGGCGACGATCAACGCATCGCAGCGCCGGGCGCGGAACAGTTGCAGCAGTTGCCGCTCGCTGTCCGGTGCATCGTCGGAGCTGGCGATCAGCAGCTGATAGCCCCGCGCACGGGCGCCTTGTTCCAGCAGTTTGGCGATCCGCGCGTAACTGGGGTTTTCCAGATCCGGCAGGATAAAACCCAGGGTCCGGGTGTGCCGACTGCGCAGCCCGGCCGCCTGTGGATTGGGGGTAAAGCCGTGCAGATCGACCACCGCCCGGACCCGCTCGACGGTGGCGGTGCTGATGCGTTGCTGTTCGGCCTTGCCGTTGATGACGTAGCTGGCGGTGGTCACGGACACTCCGGCCAACCGCGCGATATCACTGAGTTTCAACCCGGGATTTCCTTGTTTTTTCGAGCTTGCCGCGACATTTTCGCCAATCCTACCCGATTCAGGCAGGCGACCATTGTCGCAGCGCATCCGACAAGTTGGACTTCAAGGATGGGACATTATCGAGTAACGTGCCGATCAATCTAGATTAAACGTTTCAGCAGGCGTATTTTCTACGTTTTAGACGCCTTTGGCCGGTTCTGCCGTGAAACCGCCAAAACTGCCTCCTGAAAAGGATGGCCCACAGCGCCTAAGCTGCAACCATTCAAAACAATACCTGGCGTCATACGACGCCAAAAAGGAGATCGCATGCTCGAGCTCACTGTAGAGCAGATATCCATGGGCCAGTCGGCTGTGGATAAACCCGCCGCTTTGCAATTGCTGGCCAGTCATCTGGTCGCCGATGGTCTGGTCGCCGACGGATACCTCGCCGGCCTGCAGGCCCGGGAGGCTCAGGGCTCGACCTTCCTCGGCCAAGGCATTGCGATCCCCCACGGCACGCCCGAAACCCGCGATCAGGTGTTCGCTACCGGCGTGCGCCTGATGCAGTTTCCCGACGGCGTGGACTGGGGCGACGGCCAGATCGTTTATCTGGCCATCGGCATCGCCGCCAAATCCGACGAACACCTGCGCCTGCTGCAACTGCTGACCCGCGCCCTCGGCGAGACCGATCTGGGCCAGGCCCTGCGTCGCGCGAGCTCGCCCGAAGCACTGCTGAAACTGCTGCAAGGCGCGCCGCAAGAGCTGGCGCTGGATGCGCAGATGATCGGCCTCGGGGTCTCCGCCGACGATTTCGAAGAACTGGTCTGGCGTGGTGCGCGTCTGCTGCGCCAGGCCGATTGCGTGAGCAACGGTTTCGCCGGCGTGTTGCAGCAGGTCGAAGCGCTGCCGCTGGGCGATGGCCTGTGGTGGCTGCACAGCGAACAGACCGTGAAGCGTCCGGGCCTGGCGTTCGTCACGCCGGACAAACCGATGCGTTATCTCGGCCAGCCGCTCAGCGGTCTGTTTTGCCTGGCCAGCCTTGGTGAAGCGCATCAGGCGTTGCTCGAGCGTTTGTGCGCGTTGCTGATCGAAGGTCGCGGCCATGAACTGGGTCGCGCCACCAGCAGCCGCAAAGTCCTCGAAGTGCTCGGCGGCGAGTTGCCGGCCGATTGGCCGAGTGCGCGTATCGCACTGGCCAACGCCCATGGTCTGCATGCGCGGCCGGCGAAGATCCTCGCGCAACTGGCAAAGAGTTTTGACGGCGAAATCCGTATCCGCATCGTCGACGGTCAGGACAGCGCCGTATCGGTGAAGAGCCTGAGCAAACTGCTGAGCCTCGGCGCCCGTCGTGGCCAGGTGTTGGAAATCATCGCCGAGCCGAGTATCGCCGCTGACGCTCTGCCGGCGTTGCTGGCGGCCATCGAAGAAGGCCTCGGCGAGGAAGTCGAACCGTTGCCGGCCGTGAGTCAGCAGCGCGAAGTCATCGCCGACATCGCCGAAGTCCTGAGCGCCCCGGCCTCCGGCAGCCTGCTGCAAGCGATTCCCGCCGCTCCCGGTATTGCCATCGGCCCGGCGCACATTCAGGTCCAGCAAGCCATCGATTACCCGTTGCGCGGTGAGTCCGCCGCCATCGAGCGCGAGCGTCTCAAGCAAGCGCTGGCCGACGTGCGTCAGGACATTCAGGGCCTGATCGAACGCAGCAAGGCCAAGGCGATCCGCGAGATTTTCATCACCCACCAGGAAATGCTCGACGACCCGGAACTCACCGACGAAGTCGACACCCGTCTCAAGCAGGGCGAAAGCGCCGAAGCGGCCTGGATGGCCGTGATCGAGGCTGCCGCGAAACAACAGGAAGCGTTGCAGGATGCCTTGCTCGCCGAGCGCGCCGCCGACCTGCGCGACATTGGTCGCCGGGTGCTGGCGCAACTGTGTGGTGTGCAGACGCCCGCCGAGCCTGAGCAACCGTACATTCTGGTGATGGACGAGGTCGGTCCGTCCGATGTGGCGCGTCTGGATCCGGCGCGGGTCGCGGGGATTCTCACTGCCCGTGGTGGCGCCACCGCGCACAGCGCAATCGTGGCTCGTGCTCTGGGGATTCCGGCGCTGGTCGGCGCGGGAGCTGCGGTGTTGCTGCTGAAACCGGGCACGCCGTTGCTGCTCGACGGTCAGCGCGGTCGTCTGCATGTGGACGCGGATGCCGCAACCCTGCAACGCGCCAGCGAAGAACGCGACACCCGCGAACAACGCCTGAAAGCCGCCGCCGAACAACGCCATCAACCGGCGCACACCACCGACGGCCACGCCGTGGAAGTGTTCGCCAACATCGGAGAAAGCGCTGGCGTCGCCAGCGCGGTGGAGCAGGGCGCCGAAGGCATCGGTCTGTTGCGCACCGAACTGATTTTCATGGCTCACCCGCAAGCCCCGGACGAGGCGACTCAGGAAGCCGAATACCGCCGCGTCCTCGACGGTCTCGCCGGTCGGCCGCTGGTGGTGCGCACCCTCGATGTCGGCGGCGACAAACCGCTGCCGTATTGGCCGATCGCCAAGGAAGAAAACCCGTTCCTCGGTGTGCGCGGGATTCGCCTGACCTTGCAGCGTCCGCAGATCATGGAAGCGCAGTTGCGCGCCTTGCTGCGTTCGGCGGACAACCGCCCGTTGCGGATCATGTTCCCGATGGTCGGCAGCGTTGAAGAGTGGCGTCAGGCCCGCGACATGACCGAACGCCTGCGCCTGGAAATCCCGGTTACCGACCTGCAACTGGGGATCATGATCGAAGTGCCGTCCGCCGCCTTGCTGGCGCCGGTGCTGGCCAAAGAGGTGGACTTCTTCAGCGTCGGCACCAACGACCTGACCCAGTACACCCTGGCCATCGACCGTGGTCATCCGACCCTGTCCGCCCAGGCTGACGGCCTGCACCCGGCGGTGCTGCAACTGATCGACATCACCGTGCGCGCAGCCCATGCCCATGGAAAATGGGTCGGTGTGTGCGGCGAATTGGCGGCGGATCCGCTGGCGGTGCCGGTGCTGGTCGGCCTCGGTGTGGATGAACTGAGCGTCTCCGGGCGCAGCATCGCCGAGGTCAAGGCACGCATCCGCGAACTCAGCCTGACCCAGACGCAAACCCTTGCTCAACAAGCCCTGGCCGTGGGCAGCGCCAACGAAGTGCGCGCATTAGTGGAGGCCCTGTAATGGCCAAGATTCTCACCCTGACCCTCAACCCGGCGCTGGACCTCACGGTGCAGTTGCCACGCCTGGAGGCCGGTCAGGTCAACCGCAGCGACGAGATGCACACCCACGCCGCCGGCAAGGGCGTCAACGTCGCGCAAGTGCTGGCCGACCTCGGTCATCAACTGACGGTCAGCGGCTTTCTCGGCGAAGACAATCTGCAAGCGTTCGAAACCCTGTTCGCCAAGCGCGGTTTTACCGATGCGTTTATCCGGGTGCCCGGCGAGACCCGCAGCAACATCAAGGTCGCGGAACAGGACGGACGCATTACCGACATCAACGGCCCTGGGCCGGTGGTCGGCGTAGTGGCGCAACAGGCGTTGCTGGATCGACTGGTGCAAATTGCACCGGGGCATGATGCGGTGGTGGTCGCCGGCAGTCTGCCGCGCGGAGTCTCTGCACAGTGGTTGCGCGAACTGGTCGAGCGCTTGAAGGCGTTGGGCCTGAAAGTCGCTCTGGACACCAGCGGCGATGCCTTGCGCGCAGCGCTCAAGGCCGGCCCGTGGCTCATCAAACCGAATACCGAAGAGCTGGCCGATGCGCTGGGTTGTGAAGTGGTGTCCCACGCCTCTCAGGCTGAAGCGGCCAGTCGGCTGCACGCCCAGGGCATCGAGCATGTGGTGATCTCCCACGGCGCCGACGGTGTGAACTGGTTCAGCGTCGGCTCGGCGCTGCATGCGACGCCGCCGAAGGTCAGCGTCGCCAGCACGGTCGGTGCCGGCGACTCGCTGCTGGCCGGCATGCTGCACGGTCTGCTCAGCGCCGACACGCCGGAACAAACCCTGCGTACGGCCACGGCGATTGCGGCACAGGCGGTGACCCAGATCGGTTTCGGTATTCACGACGCTGCGCAACTGACGCAGCTCGAACAGGGCGTGCGCGTGCGTCCCCTGACAGAACAATAAGAGGGTTTGTCATGAAGTTAGCCATTGTCACGGCCTGCCCGAACGGCATGGTCACCAGTGTGCTGTGCGCCCGGCTGCTGGATGCCGCGGCCCAGCGTCAGGGCTGGAGCACCAGCGTCGAAGTGGTGGATGCGGCGCACCCGGAACGTGAGTTGTCGGCGGCCACTATCGAGGCCGCCGAGTGGGTGTTGCTGGTGGCCACTGGACCTGTGGACATGACCCGGTTCATCGGCAAGAAAGTCTTTCGGATCGCGCCGGCGCAAGCCCTGCAGGATGTGGAAGAAGTACTGCGGCGTGGCGCCGTCGAGGCCGAGGTTTACGTCGCTGCCGAAACACCGACCGTGGTTGCCAGCGCGCAAGCGCCGCGTCTGGTCGCGGTCACCGCCTGCCCGACCGGCGTCGCTCACACCTTCATGGCTGCCGAAGCCTTGCAGCAAGCCGCCAAGCGTCTGGGCTTTGATCTGCAAGTCGAAACCCAGGGCTCGGTCGGCGCGCGAAATCCGCTCAGCGCGGCAGCGATTGCCGAGGCTGACGTGGTGCTGCTGGCGGCTGACATCGAAGTCGCCACCGAGCGTTTCGCCGGCAAGAAAATCTACCGCTGCGGCACCGGGATCGCCTTGAAGCAGTCCGAAGCCACGTTGAAAAAAGCCCTGGCCGAAGGCAAGCAGGAAAGCGCTGCGAGCGACGGCAAGGCCCCGGCCAAGCAAGAGAAAAGCGGCGTCTACAAACACTTGCTGACCGGTGTGTCGTTCATGCTGCCGATGGTGGTGGCGGGCGGTTTGATGATCGCTTTGTCGTTCGTGTTCGGCATCACCGCGTTCAAGGAAGAGGGCACGCTGGCGGCGGCGCTGATGCAGATCGGTGGCGAGACCGCGTTCAAATTGATGGTGCCGTTGTTGGCCGGTTACATCGCCTGGTCGATTGCCGACCGTCCCGGTCTGGCGCCGGGCATGATCGGTGGTTTGCTGGCGAGCACCCTGGGCGCCGGCTTCATCGGCGGGATCGTCGCCGGGTTTATCGCAGGCTACGCGGCCAAGGCGATCAGTCGGTATGTGGCGCTGCCGCAAAGTCTGGAAGCGCTGAAGCCGATTCTGATCATCCCGTTGTTCGCCAGCCTGTTCACCGGACTGGTGATGATTTACGTGGTTGGCAAACCGGTGGCCGGGATGCTCGCGGCGCTGACGCATTTCCTCGACAGCATGGGCACCACCAACGCGATCCTGCTCGGTGTGCTGCTGGGCGGCATGATGTGCGTCGACCTCGGCGGGCCGATCAACAAGGCTGCCTATGCGTTCTCGGTGGGGCTGCTGGCCTCGCAGAGTTATGCACCGATGGCCGCGACCATGGCCGCCGGCATGGTGCCGCCGATCGGTCTGGGCATCGCCACTTTCATCGCCCGGCGCAAGTTCGCCCAGACCGAGCGCGAAGCCGGTAAAGCGGCGCTGGTGCTGGGCTTGTGCTTCATCTCCGAAGGGGCGATTCCGTTTGCCGCGAAAGACCCGTTGCGGGTGATCCCGGCAAGCATTGCCGGCGGAGCGCTGACCGGTGCGCTGTCGATGTATTTCGGCTGCAAACTGATGGCGCCCCACGGTGGCCTGTTCGTGCTGGCGATTCCGAACGCGATCAACCATGCGCTGCTGTATCTGCTGGCAATCGTCGCGGGCAGTCTGCTGACGGCGGTGGTGTATGCGCTGGTCAAGCGTCCGGAGGCCGTGGAGCTGGCAATGGAACCCGCCAAGGCCTGACACCATTCTTTGTGGGAGCGGGTTGTCATCCCCAATTCATGATCCCGTGCTTTAGTTTTCCTTTTTTCAGGGAGAACACCATGAGCGATTTCAATCCCGGTCGCCGGCGCGTGATGCAAGCCGTCGGCGCCGGACTGCTGATGCCGGGGCTCGCACCGGCCGTGATCGCCTCGGTCAAGGATCGACCGCAACTCACTGACGGCGTGCAGTCCGGCGACTTGCAGGGCGACCGGGCGATGATCTGGAGCCGTGCCGACCGCCCGGCACAGATGGTGGTGGAGTGGGACACCCGCAGCCAGTTCCGCCATCCACGCCGGGTCGTCTCGGCGCTGGCCGATGCCCGCAGCGATTTCACCGCCCGCGTCGAACTCACCGGGTTGCCCGCCGATCAGGCGATTTTCTACCGCGTGTATTTCAAGGACGCCCGCACCGGCGTCGCCAGCGAGCCGTGGCTCGGCCACTTGCGCAGTGCACCGACGGCGCGGCGCAATATCCGCTTCGTGTGGAGCGGCGACACGGTCGGCCAGGGTTTCGGCATCAACCCCGATATCGGCGGCATGCGCATCTATGAAGCCATGCGTATGCGCCTGCCGGACTTCTTTATCCACAGCGGCGACACCATCTACGCCGACGGCCCGGTGCCGGCGCAACTGACCACGGAAGGCGGCCGGATCTGGCGCAACCTCACCACCGAAGCCAAGAGCAAGGTCGCCCAGACCCTTGACGATTATCGCGGCAATTACCGCTACAACCTGATGGACGAAAACGTCCGTCGCTTCAATGCCGAAGTGCCGCAGATCTGGCAGTGGGACGACCATGAGGTGGTCAACAACTGGTCGCCGGGCAAGCAGCTCGACGAGCGTTATCAGGAAAAAAATATCCACACCCTGGTCGGTCGCGCACGTCAGGCCTGGCTCGAATATTCGCCGATGCGTTTGCAGGCCGCCGATGGCGGCGGGCGGATCTATCGCAAGCTGAGCTACGGGCCGATGCTCGATGTCTTCGTACTCGACATGCGCAGTTATCGCGGGGCCAACGACGACAATCTCGGGGCGGAAAAACCGTTCCTCGGGCGTGAGCAATTGAACTGGCTCAAGCGCGGATTGAAGGCTTCGAAAGCCCAGTGGAAAGTCATCGCTGCGGACATGCCGATCGGTCTCGGCGTGCCGGATGGCGAGGTCAGTCCCGGTGTTGCGCGCTGGGAAGCGGTGGCCAACGGCGATCCTGGCCCGGCTCAGGGGCGCGAACTGGAAGTGGCCGAATTGCTCGGGTTCCTGCGGGCACATCAGGTGCGCAATTTCGTGTTCCTGACGGCGGATGTGCATTACTGCGCGGCGCATCATTACCACCCGGATCGAGCGGCGTTCCAGGATTTCGAACCGTTCTGGGAGTTTGTCGCAGGGCCGTTGAACGCCGGCAGTTTCGGACCCAATCCGCTGGACAAGACCTTTGGCCCGCAAGTGGTGTTCGAGAAGGCGCCGGCGGTACAGAACGCCTCGCCGTTTGCCGGGTTTCAGTTCTTCGGTGAGGTGAACATTGACGGGCAGAGCGGGGAGATGAGCGTGGTGTTGCGGGATCTGGAGGGGGTTGCGGTGTTCGAGCAAAAGCTGCAGCCAGTCTGAATCCAGTGCAGAACCTGTGGGAGCAAGGTTGCTCCCACAGTTACCCAAGGTGAATCAGTAAACATCCCGGCGATAGCGACCCTGCTCGATCAGGCGTTCGACTTCGGCAGCGCCCAGCACTTCATTGAGTACCTGATCCACCCCTGACGCCATGCCTTGAAGGCTGCCGCAGATGTAGATCACTGCACCGTCCGCCAGCCATTTCTTCAACTCGCCGGCCGATTCGCGCAGGCGATCCTGCACGTAAATCTTCTCGGCCTGATCCCGTGAGAACGCCAGATCGAGGCGTTCCAGATCGCCATTGATCAACCACTCTTCCAGCTCCGCACGGCAGAGGAAATCGTGCTCGCGATTGCGCTCGCCGAACAGCAGCCAGTGACGCTGTTGATTGTCGGCGATCCGCGCCTTGAGCAAGCTGCGCAGCCCGGCGAGCCCGGTGCCGTTGCCCAGCAGGATCATCGGCACCGGAGCATTCGGCAGATGGAAACCGCTGTTGCGGCGTACCCGCAGGCTGATGCTGCCGCCGACTGGAGCATGCTCGGTGAGCCAGCCGGAACCGATGCCGAGGCTGCCGTCGGCATGCTGTTCCTGACGCACGATCAGCTCCAGCACGCCGTCGGCGGCAATCGAGGCGATCGAGTATTCGCGCATCGCCAGCGGCACCATCGCATCGACCAGCGCCTGAGCGTGCAGGCCCACCAGATGGGCGCGGTGCTCGGGTAGTTGGCGGGAGGCGAGGGCGACCTCCAGTGACTCTTCCAGGCCGTTGACCTTGACGCTGGTCTCGCCGCGGATGCCGAGACCGTCGAGGAAATGCTCGATCGCCCACGGGCAGTTGCGCGGCAGCACTTCCACCAGATCGCCGGCCAGCCAGCTACGGGAAGTCGGTGCGGTCAGACCGAGCAGGAAGACTGGAGAGCCGCTGCTGTCCGGGTTCATCAACTCGCGGCGCACCAGCGTCCAGTTCTCGTAGCTCGGCGCCTGCCAGGTGTCGACCGGTGCTTGCCCGGTGATCAGGCCGAGCTGGGTCTGCCAGTGACGCAGGGCATAAGGATCGCCGCTGTCGACTTCCACCGGGGCGAACAGGGTTTTGCCGCCGTGTTCGCCGAGCCATTGATGCAGGTGCCGGGCGAAACCGCAGAAGTGCTGATACTGACGGTCGCCGAGACCGAGTACGGCGTAGTTGAGGCTGTCGAGGGTCGAAGCGTTCTTCAGTACCTTGCGCTCGAAACCGCGAGCACTGTCCGGCGCTTCGCCGTCGCCGAAGGTGCTGACCACGAACAGCGCGTTGTTTGATTCGCGCAGATCCTGCTCGCTGACATTCGCCAGCGGCTGCACCTTCACCGGCAATCCGGCGGCCTGCAATTGACCCGCAGTCTGCCACGCCAGTTGCTCGGCAAAACCGCTCTGGCTGGCGAAACCGATCAGCCACGCCGGCGTATCGCCGGCCGGTTGGTCGAGGCCTTGGCGGGCATCCTTGATCTGCTTTTTCTTGCGTCGGCGATCCAGATAAAGCAACCAGCCGGTGATGAAGAACAGCGGCATCAAGACGGCCGCGACGGTGACGATGATCCGTCCGACCAGCCCGAAATAGCTGCCGACGTGCAGCGCGTAAATGCTGGTCAGCAATTGCGCCTTGAAGCTCTTGTCGGCGTAGCGGTCGACGCGTTTGACCACGCCGGTGGCCGGGTCGAGGGTGATCTGGTTCAGTGCGCGGTCATGGGGCGAGCTGTCGAGCAGATAGAACACGGTCGCCGGTTGACCGGCCACGGGCGGCATGCGGATGTTGTAGGAAGCGAGACCCGGGCCTGCGGAACTGTAGATGCTGACCCACATCGCGGCGTAATCGGCAATCGGCGCCGGACCCTCGGGCGCCGGGCCACGACCGCCACGCACGCGTTCGTTTTGCGGCGCGTCGGAAAGCAATCGGGTCAGGCCTTTGTTGTACCACTCGTAGGACCAGGACAGTCCGGTCAGTGCCAGCAGCAGGTAAACCAGCATGCACCAGGTGCCGAACACCGAGTGCAGATCCCAGTTGAAGCTGCGGCCCTTTTTCTTCCAGTCGAGGGTCAGCCAGACGCGCCAGCTGTTCCACTGGCGCGGCCAGCGCAGGTACAGACCGGACAGGCAGAAGAACAGCAGCATCAGGGTGCAGGCGCCGGTGATGTTGCGACCGGTATCGCCCATGGCGAGGAACCGGTGCAATTGCAGCATCAGGCCGAAGAACTCCTGGCCGGTGGCATCGCCCTTGAACTCGGCGGTGTAGGGATCGAAGTAGCGCATCTCGCCCCGGCGTTCGCCTTTGGGCGGGGTGAACCAGACTCGGCCGGCGCTGCCGCTTTCGGTCTCGACCGAGAGCATCGAGACTTTCTTGCCCGAGGCGGCTTCGATCTGCGCCACCAGATCGGCGGGCGGGAGGACGCCGGCGACCTGTTTCTCCACCTGCAACACGGAGGGGTTGAGGGCTTTGAGAATTTCGTCCTGAAACGAATAGGCAGCGCCGGTGATGCCCATCAGGGCCAGCACCAGCCCGGCAGTGATGCCAAAAAACCAGTGCAACTGGAACAGGGTTTTCTTCAACACGTTGCTTGCCTTGTCCGTTCGGAGGTTGTGTTCACGGCGTGCATTATGCCGTGGCCTATCGAGAAACGTTCTTTATTACGCACAAAAGCCCCGCTCAAATGAATGAACGGGGCTCGGTACTTCCCTCTTCGATCAGAAGTGGAAGTTGGTACTCAGCAATGCCGTACGGCCCGCCGCCTGATTGGCGAAGTGGGTCGAGAAGGCCTTGTCGTAGTAGGTCTCGTTGGTCAGGTTCTGCACGTTCAGTTGCAGGTCGACGTTCTTGCTCAGCTTGTACGCCGCCATCGCGTCGTAGCGAACGTAGGAATCGACCATGGTGGTGTTGGCCACGTTGCCGAATACGTCATCCACATAGAACGCACCGCCACCGATGGTCAGCTTCGGCGTGACCTGGTAAGTGGTCCACAGGCTGGCGCTGTTTTTCGGCGTGTTAGGCAGCTCGTTACCGTTGTTGGCCTTGTTGGCCGGCAGGTCGCCACCGTCAACCTGTTCGCTGTCCATGTAGGCGTAACCGGCGAACACTTGCCACTTGTCGGTGATCTTGCCGCTGGCGGACAGCTCGATACCTTGAACGCGGGTCTTGCCGGCGTTCTCGTACGAGGTGGTATCGACCTGGACACGCGCGTTTTCTTTCTCGGTGCGGAAGATGTCGGCGGTCAGCGACAGGCGATCATTCAGCAGATCCCACTTGGTACCGATTTCGTAGTTCTTGGTGGTTTCCGGCTCCATATCGCTCTTGAGCAGGTTGCCATTGCGATCCGGGGTGCCGCCCAGCGGGTTGCCTTCCTGACCTTCACCCAGGGTGTTGCCCGGCGGAGTGGCCGAGGTGGCGTAGGACGCATAGATGCTGCCGTTCTCCGCCGGCTTGTAGACGATGCCGAACTGGCCAGTGACGAACTCGCTGGTGTCCGAACCTTTGGAGGTGGTGGTGCCAGCGTTGGTGTACGTCTTGTAGCCGGTTTCGAAGTGGTCGTAACGCAGGCCCATGTTCACCAGCCATTGCTCGGACAGCTCCAGGGTGTCAAACGCATACAGTGCGTAGGTATCGGACTGGGTGTCGGTGCCGGCGTAGTTGCGCGAAATGGCGCCGTTCCACGGATCGTTCGGGGTCGGGTTCGACAGCGAGGTGCAGTTGTAGCCGCTCGCGGCGCCGATCAGACCCGGGTTGCAGTTGGTGGTCACGGCCGAGGTGCGCGGCGTGGTATCGGTGTTGACGTTGTACGAGGATTTGCTGCTTTCCTCACGGGTGTATTCGATACCGGTGGAGAAGCTGTTCTTGAAGCCGGCGATGTAGAAGTTGCCGAACAGATCGGTCTGATTGGTGGTGGTCTCGGTGTTGCTCACGCGAGTGTTCGCACGACGCCAGACGCTGCCGTTGTTCACGTTGCCCTTGCTGTCGTCCGGCTGGGTCAGGATGTAATCCTGCATGCTGGTGCCGTGACGCAGGGTGTTCTTGATGGTCAGCGAGTCGCTCAGGTCATGCTCGATGGCGAAGGTTGCGGTGTCGGTGCGGCCCTTGCGGAAATCGCGATCCAGACCGTAGAAGTTGCTGTGATCGCCGCCGGCGTACGGTTTGTCCGGGTTGGACTTGGTGCGCGCCGCTGAACCACCGGCCGGAATGGTGTAGGGAATGCCCGAATCCGGGGTGTCGTTGCTTTCGAGATGGTAGTAGTCGAGGTTGACGCGGGTGTCGGTGCCCAGGCCGAAGGCCAGGGACGGCGCGATGCCCCAACGGTCGTAGTCGACCTTGTCGCGACCGGCGACGTTGCTCTCGTGGCTCATCAGGTTCAGACGGCCGGCAGCGGTGTCGCTGAACTGGTAGTTGCCATCCATCGTGTAACGCTGGGTCTGGTCGGAGCCCCAGGTGAAGCCACCGTCGAACGAGTTGCCCAGGTGGGCTTTCTTGCTCACCAGGTTGATGCTGCCGCCCGCCGCGCCGCGACCACCGATGGCGGAGTTCGGGCCTTTGCTGACTTCGATGTTTTCTACGGCGAAGATCTCGCGGCTCTGGGAGCCGGTGTCGCGCACGCCGTCGAGGTAGGTGTCGCCCTGGGCGTCGAAACCACGGATGAACGGACGGTCGCCCTGCGGGTTGCCGCCTTCACCGGCACCAAAGGTAATGCCCGGTACGGTGCGCAGCGCATCCTGCATGTTCAGGGCGCCGGTGTCTTTCAGAACTTGTTGCGGGATAACGGTGACCGAGCGCGGCGTGTCGACCAGCGGCGCGGTGTACTTGGGCGAGGAGGCTTTCTCGACCTGGTAGGACGTCGAGTCCTGGGCTTCGCCGGTGATGGCGGTGGCGTCCAGGGCGATGGCATTGCCGGTGGCTTTGCTGTCGGTTTTTTCGGCGGCGAACACCATGTGGCCTGCGGAGCCGGCGGTGATTGCCACGCCGATGGCGGAAGCGAGCAGACGTGGTGAACTGACCGGTAATTGTGCGGGTTGACGTGCCATTTTTATTCCCCTCCCCAAGGATTTGAGGCGGCGGAATATAGGGTAAACAGGTATTCGTATCAATTGCGAAATATTACTATTCGCGACAAATTTACATTCTTTACAATTTAACCTTACGGTTTTTGCCAGTTCATTCGTCTAGCGGGTTTTACACAGTCAATAAGAATCAATACCATTGGCATCCTTTTGCCATCTGGTGACGTCGCCATGCTCCTGCACATTCCCGCGCTGTTCGAGAAAGACGAAGTGCAGCGCATTCGCCAGGCTCTGGAACAGGCCGACTGGGCCGATGGCAAGATCACCGCCGGCTATCAATCGGCCAAGGCCAAGCACAATCTGCAGCTTCCGGAAGGCCATCCGCTGGCCAAGGAAATCGGCGCCGCGATGCTTGAACGCCTGTGGAAAAATCCGTTGTTCATGTCGGCCGCGCTGCCGCACAAAGTGTTCCCGCCGTTACTCAACTGCTACACGGCGGGTGGCAGTTTCGATTTCCACATCGACAACTCGGTGCGCCAGCCCAAGGGCAGCATCGAACGGGTGCGAACGGATCTGTCCGCCACGCTGTTCTTCAGCGAGCCCGAGGACTACGACGGCGGCGAGCTGGAAATCCAGGACACCTTCGGCACCCAACGGGTGAAACTGCCCGCCGGCGACATGGTGCTGTACCCCGGCACCAGCCTGCACAAGGTCAACGCAGTCACTCGCGGCGCACGTTATGCCTCGTTCTTCTGGACGCAAAGTCTGGTGCGCGAAGACAGCCAGCGTGCCTTGCTGTTCGAGATGGATGGTGCGATCCAGCAACTGAGCCACGACATGCCCGATCACCCTTCGCTGATCCGCCTCACCGGCACCTATCACAACCTGCTGCGTCGCTGGGTTGAGGTGTAAGTGGCGGACTTTCGGTTACGTCGCGAAGAAGTTCTCGACGGCGAACGCCTCACGGCCATGCTCGAAGAAAGCCCGGCTCGCGCGGCCCAGGCGATTCTGATCGCAGCGGGTGAGGGCGTGCTCGAAGCGCAGGCGTTGCTTGGGCAGATTCTGCTCGATGGCCACGGGATTGCTCAGGATCAGCCACTGGCATTGCGTTGGTTTGAAATCGCTGCAGGGCAAGGTCATTTGATGGCGCGCAACATGCTCGGCCGCTGCCATGAACACGGATGGGGCTGTGTGGCCAGCGCCGAGCTCGCTGCGCGGCATTACCAGAATGCCGCCGACGCGGGGCTGGATTGGGCGATGTACAACCTGGCAAACCTGCACGCCACCGGACGTGGAATACCCGAAAACCAGGTGCAGGCCCTCGCCCTGTACCGCCGCGCTGCCGAGTCGGGACATGCCAAGTCGATGAACCTGTTGGGCCGGTATCTGGAAGAAGGACGCCACTGTCCACAAGATCTGCCAACGGCACGTGACTGGTATCGTCGAGCGGCCGAGGGCGGCGATTTTCGTGGACAGTTCAGTCACGCCGCGATGCTTGCCGACGAGGGGCGCATCGATGACGCACTCGGCTGGCTGCGCAAGGCGCTGGACGCGGGCAATGTAAATTTCCTGCGTATTGCCAGTATGTCTTTGTTGAATGCACAACATCCGCAAATTCGCGCAATGGCCGATGCGTATAAATTGCGGCTGGCAGAGTTGGTTGCTTTGTAAATATTTATTCTGCGGTTGGTTGGTTATATCAAGTTGATATGGCTGTCTTCGGATAAGTATTCGGGTGATTGGCTTATTTGTCTTGATTGCTAATATTTGAATGCTTGTTGATTGTTGTCTTGCTGTCCTAAGGTTGCTTTGCGATGTCGGCGCTCAAGTTGAAGTGAGTTAAGCGATGATGTCGTTTCTAAAATGATTTTATTAAATATCCGAAGAAGACAAGGAGTCTCTTATGGAATTCAAGATGGACGACAAGATTGTCGAGGTCGCCGCAAAGGCGCCTCTGTTGTTTGTAAGTGCCTCGCTCGGCGAGGGTGAAGAATACAATCGGGAAACCGGTATTCAATTAACCAAAGAGCAGATTATCAGCCTGCGCAAGTATGAGGTGCTGGGGCTGTCGCTTCCCGTTCGGCTCGCTGACGTCGTTGCGTATCTGAACTACGGCGCCGGGGATGAAGGAGGCACCGGTCTCAAGGCAACAGACTTCCTGCGCACTTTCACCTGCACCTACGATCATGCGAAACGCTGGTCCCCGCTGCGTGAAAAAATCATGCTCACCGGTACTGATCTGAAGATTTTTGCCGGCAGCATAATTCGCACGGGTAAAGGCATCGTAGAAATCTACGAGGACCTGAAAGCCTCCAGGTATCTGGAGGAATACGATATCAATACGCCGCAAGAGTATCTGGAGCTGAAACGCACGATTCCGGGTCTTCCTGATCTGGGCTTGCCGTCCGGTGATGTTCCGGAAATCAAGGCCTATCTCAATGACATGCTGGCCAAAGTCATGCAGTGTCACACGAAGGCCGAGCATGTCAGATCAGAACTCGACAGTTTTGGCACAGACATGCGTGAGATCGTGCTGCCGGAAATCAAGCTGCGGCTGGAGTTTGTATCTCGCAATACCTATCAGACTGATATCCAGGCGCTACAGGGCGAAATCGATCAGCGCTCGAAAGAAATCGATGAACTGAACAAGCAATATGATCAGCTGGTTCGGGAAGCGATCGGGTCGGCAGCTACATTGAATATCGGGGGGTTGATCCTCGGCATCTATCAGGGCGTCAAGGCTGAAAAGATCCGCAAGGAGCGAAACCGGTTGAAGGCAGAGCAACAGGCCTCCAACCAGGTAATGGCCAGCAAAAACCAGACGCTGAGTTCCCTGAACAAAGTGCGCGATGATTTGCAAAACCTGAGTTATGTGGCGATTGAAGCTGAAGTCGCCACGCAAAACCTGATGCTGGTCTGGAATGCGCTGAGCACCTATATCAATGCCTCTGTCAAAGAAGTTGATCTGCTTCAGGAAGCAACTTCCCTGAGGAAGTTCAAGAACCAGATTCTCGGAATTATTGAACCGTGGGAGCAGATAAAGGTGAGTTCCGATCAGCTGTTGGGCGTCTTTGCTGCGGCAGATAAAGAGTATGGAAACAACTTTTCAGTCTTCAGGAGTAAAACAATCATGTTGTCGTCAAGTAATCATCCAGCCGTTTCGGGTTTTGATGTCGCTGCTTTACGTGCTCACGCTGCGGCCGTTCAAACAAGTAATGTCACAGCGCAAATGCTCGGTGAGCAGTTTAATTATCTGCCGGGTACTGTCCGCACAATGAATGGTCTGACGGTGGCTATCCAGAAAGCCACATTTGAACTTCGTAATCAGGCCCAGACGACAGGGATCAATCTGGAGCGTGCACAGAGCAAACTGAAGACGGCTCAGACCGAGTTGACCTACTACCCGGAAGACGCAGATGAAATTCGCGAGGAAATGGAAATTGCGCTCAAGAATGTGTCGATGAAAATCTCCGAGCATGCGGACGATTTCAAGATGACGCACAGCAGCTTGAGTGCCGCCTATGACCGATCGGCTTCGGCGCAATGGATCGTGACGTTGCTGCGGGATCGGGCATTCACGGAAGCATTGAAGGTCAAGTCGGAAGAGAAAATCGCCGATTTCGAAAAGCAAATGAAATCAGTGTCTGAAGCGCTCGATCTGATCGCGAAAGCCGGGGTGGAGAAGATTGGTCAGGAAGCCCAGTTGACGCTGGATAACTTGAAAGCCCTGGGGCTGGCGCCGCCGCAGGTCCAGATTGCATTGTTTGCGATTGATACCTTGAAAAAAATGATCGCGGGTATCGGCGAGGCTATTTCCTATCTGAACATGCTGGCGGGTTACAACCAGCTCAAGGAAAAAGCGGCTGATGTAAGGGCGCAGTTGAAGAAGCACATCAAGGATATTGAACAGATCGATGGAAAGATTCACCTGGTGCAAGTCCTCGACCAACTGGACGAAGAGCGTTGGAGTTACGTGAATGAGTATTCGAATCTGGTGGCTGTATTCGAGTCCTTCGCCCGAGACTTCCAACAGGACAAGTCGCAGCCTGCCGAGCAGCGGACGGCTGCCGCACTCACCCGGATTGCCGACGTCAGGCAGTATCTGAAAACGCTTCAGCAGTAAGGAGTCGAGGCGGTGGGCAACATGTCCACCGCTTCCCTGTCACTCATGAAAACACTTGCCTATGAGTTCTCCCCAGAGCAACGACGCGTGCTGGATCGATACACGAGTTTCCTCGGTTCTCTTCAGTCCACCTTCAACAACATTCCTTTGGTGTTTGAGCGCCGAAGGGCCAGCGGTCATCAACTGGCGGTACTGGCCAGTGATTCACGTTTGAACAACGCCAGCTTCAATGCACGCTACTTGCAGGAGTTCTGGCAGCGCACCGAAGAGGCTCGGCGGCTGTGCAGTACTTACGTCGCGGATCTTGCTGCGTTCACTGCCGAGACGCTGGAAATCACCCGGAACACCTCAAGGAACGAGCCTCTCAGTCAGGTGGATTTCAAGTTGTACAGCTTATCCAGGTCGCCGACCTGGAAGTTGTTTCCCCCCACCGATGTCTCGGACCTCGTTCACGAACTGGCGCTCCGTTTTTCCTCGCTGAGGGCAGCGATACGCCAACTGAGATACACCATGTCCGAGGTGCATGACGAGTCATTCGGTCTCAAAACGGTGTTTGGCAAGGCGATGGATCACCGCTCGTGCCAGTGCCATAGCCAGCCCGTAGTGGTTGAGGAGTTGTTTCGTGAAGCGCGCACGACGCCGGTTTGGGACGTGGCTTATTCGTCAGCGGATCCGCTCGTCAGAGCTGCAGAATACAAAGCTGATATTGCCGGGTTGTTTAACGGATCGGCTTCCGTGAGTTCGCACATCAGCGTGTTTCTCGAGGAAACGGGGTTGCGCATCGACATGCTGTTCTATGACTTATTGAGGGCAGAGCGTGCGTCGAAACTCGGCGAGTTGAATTTCCAGCTGGCCGCTACACAAGAGGGCGCCGATGAATTCATGACGATGCTCAATCATCTTGAGATCTGGTTGCGTAAATAAAAAAGGCCCATGCATGGGCCTTTTCAGTTGAAGCGTCGCTTACACGTAGAACGATTTCAGCGGCGGGAAGCCGTTGAACTCTACGGCGCTGTAACTGGTGGTGTATGCACCGGTCGACAGCCAGTACAGACGATCACCGATCGCCAGGTTCAGCGGCAGGCCGTATTTGTAGTTTTCGTACATGATGTCGGCGCTGTCGCAGGTCGGGCCGGCGATCACGACTTCTTCCATCTCGCCTTTCTTCTCGGTCCAGATCGGGAACTTGATCGCCTCGTCCATGGTTTCGATCAGGCCCGAGAACTTGCCCACATCGGTATAAACCCAACGCTCGACGGCGGTGCGGGATTTACGCGCAACCAGCACCACTTCGCTGACCAGGATGCCGGCGTTGGCGATCAGCGAACGGCCTGGTTCCAGAATGATTTCCGGCAGGTCATCACCGAAGTCTTCCTTCAGGAAGCGGATGATTTCTTCGGCGTAGGTTTCCAGGCTGTTGGTGCGGGTGATGTAGTTGGCCGGGAAGCCACCGCCCATGTTGATCAGCTTCAGGTGGATGCCGTCTTCTTCTTTCAGGCGTTCGAAGATCACTTTGACCTTGGCGATCGCGGCGTCCCAGACGCTGATGTCGCGCTGTTGCGAACCGACGTGGAACGAGATGCCGTACGGCACCAGGCCCAGGTCGCGAGCGAGGATCAGCAGGTCCATGGCCATGTCGGTCTGGCAGCCGAACTTGCGCGACAGTGGCCAGTCGGCCGTGGTCGAGCCTTCAGTCAGGATGCGCACATAGACTTTGGCGCCCGGTGCAGCCTTGGCGATGTTGCGCAGGTCGGCTTCCGAGTCGGTGGCGAACAGACGCACACCCTTCTCGTAGAAGTAGCGAATGTCCTTGGACTTCTTGATGGTGTTGCCGTAGCTGATCTGGTCCGGGCTGACGCCACGGCTCAGCACTTTGTCCAGCTCATAGATCGAGGCGATGTCGAAGCTCGAGCCTTTCTCTTTGAGCAGGTCGATGATCTCGACGGCCGGGTTGGCCTTGACCGCGTAGTAGACCTTGGCGAATTCGAAACCGGCGCGCAGGTCATCGTAGGCCTGGGCGATCATCGCGGTGTCGATCACCACGAAAGGGGTTTCCTGTTTGTCGGCGAACGCCTTCATTTTCTGAAAGGTTTCGCGCGCGAAATAGTCTTCGACCTGGATCGACATACTTGGGACTCCTAGTGGCAAACGTCGTTAATCAATGGGTGCAAATGAACGTCCTCCGTATCCCCACTTTGGTTCGCCTACTTCCCAAGGCATGTCGCCGAAAGCAAAAAGGCCATGGGTCGCTGCCCTTGGCCTTGCTGTCTCGTCGTCAGTACTTGAGCCGGATGGATCGTTTCCAGCATGGACGTTCGGCGCGAACTTTAGGGCGTGAGGGGTCTGAGATCAACTAAAAATGTCGCGTTTCTGCACGCTTCTGACGTGCGTCGCGGATATCACTCTTTGTAGCCGACCGAGATGACGGTCAGATGTTCCGCAATAATTTTCAGGTGTTAAAAATACCTGCACGTTCGAAGCTGATGCGCGCCAAGTCATGGATAAGTACGATCACTTCAACATCGGCGACGTTGGCGGCGAGAAGGGGAAATGAGGGGGAAGTTGCCGGTCAAGGCTGACATTCGCGGACGGGGTCAGCCTTCTTGCGTGTTGATATTTCTTGCCGGCTCATCGTCGGCAAAAAAATCACGGCTTTCAGGTTCCGGCGGTCGAAAAAAAGGGCTGTCGAGCAGCCCTTTTGCTTTTGATCAGGCCACCGCTTCCGCCGGCGACACAATATTGGTCTTCATTCCGCGCGAACGACCCGAACTCAGGTACGCCGCAATCGACTCCTGGGTAACCTCGCCGAGGAACACTCGCTCGGCATCCATCACCGGCAACCAGGCCCGATTGAACTCGTACATGCGCGACAACAGGATGCGCAAATGCTCGTCGTACGCCGCCGTGGCGTTGAACTCGCGGAGGAATTGCGCACAGGTACCGGTCTGACGATGCAGATCACGGCGGCGCACATAACCCAGTGCCTTGTTCTCGGCACAGGTGACGACCACGTAGCGACGGTCATGCTCGTCCATCAACTCCAGCGCATCGGCCACCGGGGTTTCCGGACTCACCGATGGTGCGTTGTCCGCCGCGTCTTCGGCTTTCACCAGCAGCAGGCGTTTGAGGGTGCTGTCCTGACCGACGAAGTTGCTGACAAAGTCGTCTGCCGGATGCGCCAGCAGGGTGTCCGGGTGGTCGATCTGCAACAGTTTGCCGGCGCGGAAGATCGCGATCTTGTCACCGAGCTTGATCGCTTCGTCGATGTCGTGGCTGACCATGATCACGGTCTTGTTCAGCGCGCGCTGCATCTCGAAGAACTCGTTCTGGATCATCTCGCGGTTGATCGGGTCGACTGCGCCGAACGGCTCGTCCATCAGCAACAGGGGGGCATCCGCCGCCAGTGCGCGGATCACGCCGATCCGTTGCTGCTGGCCGCCGGACAGTTCACGCGGGTAACGATGCAGGTATTGCTTGGGTTCAAGCTTGATCATGCTCATCAGTTCGCGGGCGCGGTCGTGGCATTTCTGTTTGTCCCAGCCGAGCAGTTTCGGCACGACGACGATGTTCTCTTCGATGGTCATGTTCGGGAACAGACCGATCTGCTGGATCACGTAGCCGATGTTGCGGCGCAGGGTCACTTCGTCGAGGTCGGTGGTGTCTTCGCCGTTGATCAGGATCTTGCCCGAGGTCGGCTTGATCAGGCGGTTGATCATTTTCAGCGTGGTGCTTTTGCCGCAACCCGATGGCCCGAGGAACACACAGATTTCGCCTTCATTGACGGTCAGGCTTACCGAGTCCACGGCTTTCACATCTTTGCCGTTGCTTTGGAAGGTCTTGCTGAGGTTTTGAAGTTCGATCATTTGAGGAGTCCTTTTGGAGTCAGCGAACGTTGCAGCCACTGCAAAATGAGGTCGGCGAAGATCGCCAGAAGACTGACCAGCAGCGCGCCGACGATGAGCATCGACATGTCGCTGCGGCTGATGGAGGCGAGGATCAGCACACCCAGGCCGCCGGCGCCGATGGTCGCGGCGATGGTCATCACGCCGATGTTCATCACCACGGCGGTGCGTACGCCGGCGAGGATCACCGGCACTGCGATCGGCAACTCGACCATGCGCAGGCGCTGGCCGAAGGTCATGCCGATGCCGCGCGCGGCTTCACGAATGCCCGGTTCGACACCGGTCAGGGCGAGGTAGGTGTTGCGCATGATCGGCAGCAGTGAATAAAGGAACACGGCGGTGATCGCCGGCATCGGGCCGAGGCCCTGGCCGAATTTCGAATAGAACGGCAGCAGCAGGCCGAACAGCGCAATCGACGGCACGGTCAGCAGCACCGTGGCGCTGGCCTGCAAGGGACCTGCGAGGCTCGGGAAGCGGGTCATCAGGATGCCCAGCGGCACGCCGATGAGAATCGCCAGGCTGACGGCGATGCCGACCAGGGTGATGTGCTGCCAGGTCAGGTGCATCACCTGCTGCCAGTCGAGGTGGGAAAAGGCGTTCAAAAATTCCATGACTTTTCCTCCTTTAGTTCAGTGGGTGCTGGCGCAGGAAATCGGCAGCGACTTTCGACGGACTCTCGTGATCGACGTCGACCCGCGCGTTGAGCTGGCGCATGGTTTCGTCGTCGAACAGTTCGGCCAGCGGTTTGAGTTGCTCCGCCAGTTTCGGGTGGGCATCGAGGTAGGCCTGACGTACCACCGGCGCGGCTGTGTAGTCCGGGAAATAATGCTTGTCGTCTTCCAGCAGCTTCAGCCCGAACGCGTTGAGGCGACCGTCGGTGGTGTAGACCAGACCGGCAAACACCTGACCGTTGCGCAGCGCGGTGTAGACCAGCCCCGCGTCCATCTGCCGGATGTTCTGGCGGGTCAGGTTCATGTCGTAGAGCTTGACCATGCCGTCCAGACCGTCGGAGCGGTTGGCGAACTCGGTGTCCAGCGCCACCAGGTGATTGGTCTTGGCTTCAGCCTTCAACACGTCGTTCAACTGGCTGATGTTGTGGATCTGCGGGTATTGCTCGGCTACTTTTTTCGGCAGGGCGAGGGCGTAGGTGTTGCTGAATTTTGACGGCGTGAGCCAGACCAGGCCTTTTTTCGCGTCGAGTTCTTTCACCCGGGCGTAGGACTGTTCGCTGTCGAGTTTTTCGGTGACATGGTTGTAGGCCACAAGCGACACGCCGGTGTATTCCCAGAGCATGTCCAGTTGCCCGCTTTCGTGAGCGCTGCGGGCCAGGTTGCTGCCCAGACCACCGGTGATCTGCGCGTCGTAGCCTTTGCTGCGCAGGTATTGGGCGGTGATTTCCGCGAGCAGGGTCTGCTCGGTGAACACCCGGGCTCCGAGGCGAATGAGCGGCTTTTCCGCCGCCTGGGCCAATCCTGCGAACAGCAGGGCGCAGCCTAAGATCAAGCTAAGTCGTTTCATGAATATTCCTTTGCCGAAGCCTTAAGACGGGCGCAAACCGCGTTCCAGCCAGAGACGGCTGGCGAGGGTGACCACGCCATCGAGCAGCAGGGCCAGCAGCGCGGTGCACGCGGCGCCGAGCAGCAGTTGCGGCTGATTGTTCAGGGCGATGCCGGGGAAAATCAGGCTGCCGAGGCTGTTGGCGCCGATCAGGAAGGCCAGCGGCGCGGTACCGACGTTGATCGCCAGCGCCACCCGCACGCCGCCGACGATGATCGGCACGGCGTTGGGCAACTCGACTTTCCACAGCACCTGGCGCGGCGTCATGCCGATCCCGACGGCGGCCTCTTTCAGCGAGCCCTGGACGTTTTTCAGGCCTTCGTAGGTGTTGCGCACAATCGGCAAAAGCGAGGCGAGGAACAAAGCGAAGATCGCCGGGCCGCTGCCGATGCCGAGAATCCCCAGGGCAATCGCCAGCACGGCCAGCGGAGGCACGGTGTTGCCGATGTTGAAGATTTGCATGAAGCGTTCGGCGCGGCCGACCATGGTCGGGCGGCTCAGGAAGATACCGGCGGGGATGCCCACAACCAGGGCGGCCAGCATTGAAGCGAGGACAAGAATCAGATGAGCTTGCAGGTAAAACAACAAATCGTCGCGGTAGTGTTCGATCGTGTTGATGCCGATCCAGTGGACCAGCAGGGCCAGGAGCGCGATCACCACCGCACCTCCCATCAGCCCTTTGCCATAGCGGATAGCCACAGGCGGACTCCTTTTTTTAGTCGGCGAACGCAGTCCCGTGTTCAGTGGCCGGGGTGGTCAATTTTGTTAGCCCAACTTCGGCGCCAGAAGTTCATATCCTGCGTTGCTGTTCCTCGCCATAGCGAGCTATGACTCGTCACAGCGCCTTGGCTATGAACTGCTGGCATCCAAATTTGAGCCAACAAAATTGACCACCCCGGCCACCTGCCAAGCCTTGGCTGCCGGGAGAGTCGTTCGCGAGAAGCAGCTTTTTTTCAGCCCGGCAAAAGCGGTCCGAAAGCGAGCCATGAGCGCAGCCTCGTCAGGCTAACTTGCTGATTTTTCAGCCCCTGACGAATTGTCGTAACAGGGGATGGACGTCTCCGTGCTTTAAAAGGTTCCCATCTGAGGCAGCATTTGGCCACCCTTAATGTGCTCAACGGTTCGGTTATTGAATCGAGTTGGGCTATAATCGCCGCCCTTTTTTGAATCACCGCCAGGCGATTTCCCATGACCAGACAGGCCGCCGAAGTCGCGAAACGCCGCACTTTCGCCATTATTTCCCACCCCGATGCCGGTAAAACGACCATCACCGAAAAGCTCTTGCTGATGGGCAAGGCGATTGCCGTGGCCGGTACGGTGAAATCCCGTAAATCCGACCGCCACGCGACATCCGACTGGATGGAGATGGAAAAGCAGCGGGGCATCTCGATCACCACGTCGGTCATGCAGTTCCCGTATCGCGAACACATGATCAACCTGCTCGACACCCCGGGCCACGAAGACTTCTCCGAAGACACCTACCGCACCCTGACGGCGGTGGACTCGGCATTGATGGTTCTCGACGGCGGTAAAGGTGTCGAGCCACGTACCATCGCGCTGATGGACGTCTGCCGTCTGCGTGATACGCCGATCGTCAGCTTCATCAACAAACTCGACCGTGACATCCGCGACCCGATCGAACTGCTCGACGAAATCGAAGCCGTTCTGAAGATCAAGGCTGCGCCGATCACCTGGCCGATCGGTTGCTACCGTGACTTCAAGGGCGTGTACCACCTGGCCGACGACTACATCATTGTCTACACCGCCGGTCACGGTCACGAACGCACCGAAACCAAGATCATCGAGAAGCTCGATTCCGACGAAGCCCGCGCGCATCTGGGCGACGAGTACGATCGTTTCCTCGAGCAGCTGGAACTGGTGCAGGGCGCCTGCCACGAGTTCAACCAGCAGGAGTTCATCGACGGTCAACTGACCCCGGTGTTCTTCGGTACCGCACTGGGCAACTTCGGTGTCGACCACGTACTCGACGCCGTGGTTGACTGGGCCCCGCGTCCGCTGCCACGTGTGGCCAACGAGCGCACCGTGGAGCCGGTGGAAGAGAAGTTCTCGGGCTTCATCTTCAAGATCCAGGCGAACATGGACCCGAAACACCGCGACCGCATCGCCTTCATGCGTATCTGCTCCGGCAAGTACGAGAAAGGCATGAAGATGCGCCACGTGCGTACCGGCAAGGACGTGCGCATCGGCGACGCCCTGACGTTCTTCTCCTCCGAGCGTGAACAGCTGGAAGAGGCGTACGCCGGCGACATCATCGGTCTGCACAACCACGGCACGATCCAGATCGGCGACACCTTCAGCGAAGGCGAAACCCTGGGCTTCACCGGTATCCCGCACTTCGCCCCGGAACTGTTCCGCCGCGTACGCCTGCGCGATCCGCTGAAATCCAAGCAACTACGCCAGGGCCTGCAACAACTGGCCGAAGAAGGCGCGACCCAGGTGTTCTTCCCGGAACGCAGCAACGACATCATCCTCGGCGCCGTCGGTGTGCTGCAGTTCGATGTGGTCGCCAGCCGCCTGAAAGAGGAATACAAGGTCGAGTGCTCCTACGAGCCGATCACCGTGTACTCCGCGCGCTGGATCGAATGCAGCGACAAGAAGAAGCTCGAGGAATTCTCCAACAAGGCGGTGGAAAACCTGGCACTGGACGGCGGCGGTCACCTGACCTACCTCGCACCGACCCGCGTCAACCTGGCCCTGATGGAAGAGCGCTGGCCGGACGTGAAATTCCGTGCGACCCGTGAGCATCACTAAGCGCTGATTGGCGACACCCGAAAGCCCACTGATAAAACAGTGGGCTTTTTTTTGCGTGTTGATCAAGTATGCGAACTCATTCAAGTCGGGCGCAGTGCGTTTGGTCGATCAACAAGGGAGCAATCGAATGACAGGGAGGCTCGCTCATCTGCTTCGGCCCAATGGCTATTTCAGCCTGATGGCCTGGGTGCTGGCGGCGCTGCTGTTCATCAATCGCCTGAGCAGCATGGTCAAGCTGTTCATGGCGTTGTACTTGCGCCAAGAGCTGGGGCTGGCGATCGAAACCGTCGGCTGGCTGCTGTCGGCATATGGCGGTGGTCTGCTGATCGGCTCGATGTTCGGCGGGTGGCTCAGTGACCATGTCCGCACGGCGCGACTGACGGCGGCGCTGTTCTTTGTCTCTGCGTGGGTTCTGGTGTTGCTGGGGCTGGTCACGCAAGTGCCGTTACTGGCCGGGCTGCTGTTGCTCAGCGGTACGCTCGATGGGGCGATCCGTACCCTGCATCAGCGTCTGATCATGGAGTATTGCGAGGTTGCGCAGCGCCCACGGGCGCAAGCGTTGAGTCGCATTGCCCGGAACCTCGGGATGGCCGCTGCCGGTGTGGCGGGCGGTGTTCTGGCACAAGTGGATTTTCGCTGGGTGTTTTTCATCAGCGCCGGGCTCACGCTGCTGGCGCTGCTCTGGTTCGTCCGCACAACCTGGCGCCGGCCGGTGCTGATCGCTGACGAGGCGCCACAGGTGCAGTCGGGTTCGGGCCTGCCCTATCGCGACAAACCATTCCTCTGGCTGCTGGCGGCGACCGTCCTTCTTGGCATGGCGTTCGACACGGTCTACAGCACTTTGGGCAACTACCTTCGCGACTATTACCGCTTGAGTACCGAGGCCATCGGCTGGCAGTTCGCGATCAATGCGATTCTGGTGGTGGCGCTGCAGATTCCCATGTCGCACTGGGGGGAACGCTGGGGCGCGCGTCGGCCGTTGATCGCCGGTTGTGTACTGCTGGCGGTCGGGCTCGGCATGTTGCCGCTGGGTTCCGGGTTGTTTTATGCCTGCCTTTCGACCGTCATCTGGACGCTGGGGGAGGCGTTGTTCATGCCACCCTTGAACGTGCTGGTGATGCAGCATGCGCAAACCGGAAAAAGCGGTCGCTACTTCGGACTGTTCTTCATGGCCTGGAGTGCGAGTTCGCTCTTGTCGCCGGTGCTGGGTGGGCAGCTCTATGGGCAGTTCGGCGGCCACAGTGTCTGGCTGGCGAGTGCCGTGCTGGCCTTGCTGTCAGTGCCGCTGATTTATCAGGCAACCCGGATTCGGACTTCAAAAAAGCTTTAGCTGATCCGGTTATGGGGGTTATTCGAAAGCGGTCTGTCCACCCATGGCATTTCCGGGCAGTGGTTAGCGTCCTATCTGGTGAACCCGGCGGATCGGAACTAGATTTCAATCAGCGTCAGGTCAGCATGAATTTCTCACCCGGAACAGGATGGACTCGGCTATGAAAAACAGGTTGCTACGCGTTTTGCTGCTGTTGAAAGTGATGGTGATGCTGTCCCTCGGCACCGCGACGGCCTGGGCCGAGTGCGAGGATCACGATACCCAGGCCTCCAGCGGGCAGGTGGGGCACAGCGCGCTGCTGCTGGCCAAGTCCGAGTCCGAGCCGGGCGATCAGGGCCAGGGTGGCAGCGCCGACGATGACGACTCGACCACCGATGAGCCAGACACCGACGATCCGGACGAAGGCGACAGCCAGACGTAGATTTCGGGCAAAAGAAAACCCCTTCTTTCCCGATCGATGCGCAATCGGGGCAGAAGGGGTTTGGTCAACTCATCAACAACCCGCCCCGGGAAACGGGGCGGGTTTTTTCATGCCGCGCCGTCGAGGAATTGCTCGGCGTAGTGGCACGCGACCTGACGCGTGTCGAGCTGGCGCAGGGCCGGCTCTTCGCTGCTGCAACGCGCGGTGGCGTACGGGCAGCGCTTGTGGAACGCGCAGCCAGGCGGCGGGTTCAGCGGGTTGGGCAGCTCGCCGACGATCTTGATTTTCGGCTTGTCCGGATCCGGGTGGATGGTTGGCGTCGCCGACAACAGCGCCTGGGTGTACGGGTGTAGAGGACGGGCGTAGATGTCGTGCTTCGGACCGATTTCCACCGGGCGACCGAGGTACATCACCATCACGTCATCGGCCACGTGCTGCACCACCGCCAGGTTGTGCGAGATGAACACGTAACCGGTGTTGAACTCCTGCTGCATGTCCATGAACAGGTTCAGCACCTGCGCCTGGATCGACACGTCCAGCGCCGAGGTCGGTTCGTCCGCCACCAGCACTTTCGGTTGCAGCATCATGGCTCGGGCCAGCGCGATACGCTGACGCTGACCGCCGGAGAACATGTGCGGATAACGCTGGTAGTGCTCGGGACGCAAGCCGACCTGCTTCATCATCGCCTGGACTTTCTCGCGACGCTCGGCAGCACTCAGGTTGGTGTTGATCAACAGCGGTTCGGCCAGTTGATCACCGATTTTCTGCCGAGGGTTCAACGATGCGTACGGGCTCTGGAACACCATCTGCACGTCTTTGCGCAGTTGTTTGCGCTGAGCCTTGTCGGCGCCGGCCACTTCTTGCCCGGCAATTTTCAGGGAGCCGGACGACGGCTCTTCGATCAGGGTCAGGGCGCGGGCGAGGGTGGATTTGCCGCAGCCCGATTCACCAACCACGGCGAGGGTCTTGCCGGCTTCCAGCTCGAACGACACGCCGTTGAGGGCGCGCACGGTCGCGTGGCCCTTGAACAGGCCACGGGAGACTTCGTAGTGACGGGTCAGGTCGCGGGCGGTAAGTACGACGGCCATTACGCCACCTCCTGGTTCAACGGATAGAAGCAGCGGGCGAGGCTGTGGCTTTTCGGGTCAAGGGTCGGACGCTGCGCGCGGCAGCTGTCCTGCACGTACGGGCAGCGCGGCGACAGCAGGCAGCCTTGCGGGCGGTCGTAACGGCCGGGAACGATGCCCGGCAGAGTGGCCAGACGCTCGGCACCCTGGCTGTGTTCCGGAATCGCCTTGAGCAGCGCTTCGCTGTACGGGTGGGCCGGGATGTCGAACAGTTGCGGCACCTGACCAACTTCAACGGCTTGACCTGCGTACATCACGCAAACGCGCTGGGCGGTTTCGGCTACCACGGCGAGGTCGTGGGTGATCAGCACCAGGCCCATGTTCTGCTCTTTCTGCAACGCCAGCAGCAGGTCCATGATCTGCGCCTGAATCGTCACGTCGAGTGCCGTGGTCGGCTCGTCCGCGATCAGCAGTTTCGGCTCGCCGGCAATCGCCATGGCAATCGCCACACGCTGGCTCATGCCGCCGGACAGTTGGTGCGGGTAGGCGTCCATACGGCTGGCGGCGCCCGGGATTTCGACTTTTTCCAGCAGCTCGATCGCACGTTTGCGCGCTTGCTTGCCGGACATTTTCAGGTGCAGGCGCAGCACTTCTTCGATCTGGAAACCGACGGTGTAGCTCGGGTTCAGCGCGGTCATCGGGTCCTGGAACACCATCGCCAGGTCTTTGCCGACAATCTGCCGACGCTGGCGGTTGTTCAGCTTGAGCATGTTCTTGCCGTCGAAGCTCAGCGAATCGGCGGTGACGATCCCCGGGTGCTCGATCAGGCCCATCAGCGCCATCATGGTCACGGACTTGCCGGAACCCGACTCGCCCACGATCGCCAGGACTTCGCCCTTGTCGACTTTCAGGTCGAGGCCGTCCACGACCGGGGTGGCGTTCTTGTCGCCGAAGCGAACGTTGAGATTCTTGATTTCTAACAGTGACATGGGAATCTCCTCAGGCGGCGTTCTTGAGTTTCGGGTCCAGCGCATCGCGCAGGCCGTCGCCCATCAAGTTGATTGCCAGCACGCTGAGCAAAATGGTCAAACCAGGCAGACTCACCACCCACCAGGCGCGTTCGATGTAGTCGCGGGCCGAGGCCAGCATGGTGCCCCACTCAGGGGTTGGCGGCTGGACGCCGAGGCCGAGGAAGCCCAGGGCGGCGGCATCGAGGATCGCCGAGGAGAAGCTCAGGGTCGCCTGAACGATCAGCGGTGCCATGCAGTTCGGCAGCACGGTGATGAACATCAGGCGTGGCAGACCGGCACCGGCCAGGCGCGCGGCGGTCACGTAGTCGCGGTTCAGTTCACCCATCACGGCAGCACGGGTCAGACGCACGTAGGACGGCAAGGACACCACGGCAATCGCGATCACGGTGTTGATCAGGCCTGGGCCGAGGATGGCGACGATCGCCACGGCCAGCAGCAGCGACGGCAGGGCCAGCATGATGTCCATCAGACGCATGATGGTCGGGCCGACCACTTTCGGGAAGAAACCGGCGAACAGACCCAGCAGGATCCCCGGGATCAGCGACATCACCACCGATGACAGACCGATCAGCAGCGACAGGCGCGACCCCTGGATCAGACGCGACAGCAAGTCGCGACCCAGTTCATCGGTGCCGAGCAGGAATTGCATCTGCCCGCCTTCGAGCCACGCCGGCGGCGTCAGCAGGAAGTCACGGTATTGCTCGCTCGGGTTATGCGGGGCGACCCACGGCGCGAAGATCGCGCAGAAAATCACCAGCAGCATGAACAGCAGGCCGGCGACGGCGCCCTTGTTCTTGGCGAAGGCCTGCCAGAACTCTTTGTACGGTGACGGGTACAGCAGACTTTGATCCACGGCGGTGGCGGCGGTGACTACTGAGGAAGTTGGAGTGCTCATGGGTATTGACCTCAGCGCTGATGACGGATGCGTGGGTTGGCAAAGCCGTAGAGGATGTCCACCACGAAGTTGACCAGAATCACCAGGCAGGCGATTAACAGGATGCCGTTTTGCACAACCGGGTAGTCCCGGGCGCCGATGGCTTCGATCAGCCATTTACCGATGCCGGGCCAGGAGAAGATGGTTTCGGTCAGGACCGCACCGGCCAGCAGGGTGCCGACTTGCAGGCCGACCACGGTCAGTACCGGAATCAGCGCGTTGCGCAGACCGTGCACGAACACCACGCGCGACGGCGACAGGCCTTTGGCCTTGGCGGTGCGGATGTAGTCTTCACGCAATACTTCGAGCATCGACGAACGGGTCATCCGCGCGATCACCGCCAGCGGAATGGTACCCAGCACGATGGCCGGCAGAATCAGGTGGTGCAGGGCATCGAGGAACGCGCCCATGTCATCGGCCAGCAGGGTGTCGATCAGCATGAAACCGGTGCGCGGCTCGATGTCGTAGAGCAGGTCGATCCGCCCGGACACCGGGGTCCAGCCCAGGCTCACCGAGAAGAACATGATGAGGATCAGGCCCCACCAGAAGATCGGCATCGAATAACCCGCGAGGGAGATGCCCATCACCCCGTGGTCGAACAGGGATCCTCGCTTGAGTGCCGCAATCACCCCGGCCAGCAGGCCCAGGATGCCGGCGAACAGCAGGGCGGCCATGGACAGTTCCAGGGTCGCCGGGAAGAGGGAGGTGAACTCGGTCCATACGCTCTCACGGGTGCGCAGGGATTCGCCGAGGTCGCCATGGGCCAGTTTGCCGATGTAGTCCAGGTACTGGGCGTACAACGGTTTGTTCAGACCGAGGCGTTCCATTGCCTGAGCGTGCATTTCGGGGTCGACCCGACGTTCGCCCATCATCACTTCCACGGGGTCGCCGGGAATCATGCGAATCAACGCGAAAGTCAGCAAGGTGATGCCGAAAAACGTGGGGATCAACAACCCCAGTCGGCGGGCAATAAAACTAAACATCGTGTGTGGTACCTCATCAGCCGGTTAGGCGTGCCCGGCGACCCTGGGGTCAGGGAGGCCGGGAGTTTTCTTATCTACTTCACCTGGGTGGTGGCGAAGTTATTGGTTGTCAGAGGGCTGATGTGATAGCCCTCTACGTTGTTGCGCATTGCGGTGAACATCCGGGTGTGGGCCATGCTGATCCATGGCTGGTCCTGATTGAAGATGACTTGCGCTTCTTCATACAGCTTGGCGCGTTCGGCCGGATCTACTTTAGCCCGTGCTTCGTCGAGCAGGGTCTGGAATTTCTCGTTGCACCAGCGAGCGTAGTTTTCGCCGTTCTTGGCGGCTTCGCAACTGAGCATAGGCGTCAGGAAGTTATCCGGGTCGCCGTTGTCGCCCGCCCATCCGGCCGAGACCATGTCGTGCTCGCCGGCCTTGGCGCGTTTGAGCATCTCGCCCCATTCCATCACGCGGATGTCGATCTTGATCCCGACTTTCGCCAGGTCAGCCTGCATCATCTGCGCGCCGAGCATCGGGTTCGGGTTGGTCGGGCCGCCGCCGTTGCGGGTAAACAGGGTAAACACGGTGCCTTCCGGTACGCCGGCTTCCTTGAGCAGCTTGCGGGCGGCGTCGAGGTCACGGGGCGGGTTCTTCAGGTCGTGGTTGTAGCCCAGCAGGGTCGGCGGGTACGGGTTGACCGCGACCGACGCGTTGCCTTTGCCGAACAGGGCGTTGACGTAGGCTTCCTTGTCGAAGGCGATGTCGATCGCTTTGCGCACCCGCACGTCGCTGATGTACTTGTGCTGGGTGTTCATGGCGATGTACGAGACGGTCATCGCGTCCATTTCATCGACTTTCAGGTTGCTGTCTTTCTTGATGCTCGGGATGTCATCCGGTTTCGGATACAGCGCGATCTGGCACTCGTTGGCCTTGAGCTTCTGCAGACGCACGTTGTTGTCGGTGGCAATCGCCAGGATCAGCGCGTCAGCCGGGGCCTTGCCGCGGAAGTAGTCCGGGTTGGCCTTGAAGCGAACCTGAGCGTCCTTGGCGTAACGCTGGAAGATGAACGGGCCGGTACCGACCGGTTTGTTGTTCAGGTCGCCGGTCTTGTTGGCCTTGAGCAACTGGTCGGCGTATTCGGCCGAATAGATCGAGGAGAACGCCATGGCGATGTCGGCCAGGAACGGCGCTTCGCGGCGGGTCAGGGTGAACTTGACGGTGTTGTCGTCGATTTTCTCGACGCTTTTGAGCAGTTCCTTGAAGCCCATGCTTTCAAAGTACGGGAAGCCCACGCTCGACAGTTTGTGCCACGGGTGATTCGGGTCCAGCTGACGCTGGAAACTCCAGACCACGTCGTCGGCGTTCATGTCGCGGGTCGGCTTGAAGTATTCGGTGGTGTGGAACTTGACGCCTTTGCGCAGGTGGAACGTGTAGGTCAGGCCGTCTTCGCTGATGTCCCAGGACTCGGCCAGCGCCGGAATCACTTCGGTGGTGCCGGGCTTGAAGTCCGCCAGACGGTTGAAGATGGTTTCGGCCACCGCGTCGGCAGTGACTGCAGTCGTGTACTGGACCATATCGAAGCCTTCCGGGCTGGCTTCGGTGCAGACCACCAAGGGTTTGGCCGAGACGCCGACAGCGACACTCAGCAACGCAGCCGCGATGGCCGCACGTAGGGGAAGCATTTTCATCAAGAACCCTCTGCAATCGGTTGAAGACAAAAAGCCGAACGGCCGACTCGTCACTGAGTCAGCCGTCGGCTGGCGTTTTTACAGGATGTTGAAAGGAACGGTGGTCACCAGACGGAACTCGTTGATGCTGCCGTCAGCCTGGTTTTCGCTCGCACGGTGCGCTGTGTAGGTCGCGCGAACGGTGGTGGCTTTCAGAGGACCGCTCTGTACCGCATAAGCGGCACCGATGCCGTATTCATAGTGGTGCTCGCCGTCCATCGACTGCACGCCGTCGTAGCCGCCACCCTTGTAGTGAGTGCCGTCGATGCCCCAGCCGCGGGCCTGGTAGATGTTGAACTTCAGGCCTGGCACGCCGTATTCGGCCATGTTCAGACCGTAGGCCACCTGAAAGGATTTCTCGTTCGGGCCGTTGAAGTCCGACAGCAGGGAGTTGGCCAGGTAGATGCCGTTGGTTTCGTGCAGGTAGTCGAAGTACTCGTTACCGTTCACTTCCTGGTAGGAGAAGGTCAGGGTATGCGCCTGGTGAGTCAGGCCGAACGACAGGGAGTAGGTGTCGTTGTCGATTTCGCCCAGTTTTTTCTTACCTTCGTCCACGGTCTTGTAGTAGTTCAGGCCGGTGGTCAGAGCCAGCACCGAGCTGTCACCCAGCACGTGGGTGGCGCCGAAGTAGTACTGGTTCCACAGGTCTTCGGCCTGGGTGCCCCACAGGCTGGTGGTCAGGCTGGCGAACGGCTGGTACGAGATGCCGCCGGTGTGAACGTGGTCGGCTTCGGCATCGATCGCGCCGTATTCGGAGCGGAACTTGCTCAGGCTTTCTTCGGTACGCGGCGAAACGCGGTCGAACGAGGCCAGGTCGAAGGACAGGTTGTTCAGTTCTTCGCTGTGGATCGCGATACCTTCGAAGCTCGATGGCAGCGGACGGTTGCCGATCACGTCAACCTGCGGGCTGCTGAAGTTCATGCGGCCGGCGGTCAGGGTGGTGTTGGAGATACGCGCCTTGACGTTGGCCAGGCCGACTTTGCTCCACTGGCCCTGGGCTTCGCCGCCTTCACGGGTCAGGGTACGGTTGTTGCCTGCGCCTGGACGGGTGCCCGGTGCGCCACCGTTGTTGGACGCCAGGTTCTCGCGGTCACGCTCCAGCGCGATGGCGTTGTACGCCGCCACTTCGGTGCTGAAACCGACGGTGCCTTCGGTGAAGCCCGAGTTGTACTTGACGATGGTGCCTTGCACCCAGTTGATACGGCGGTCGGTCGGAGTGGCCACGCCATCCTTGCGATAGGTGAACTTGCCGCCGCGTTTCAGTTGTTCGTTGGCGTACCAGTTACGGGTCGAGCCGCTGATCGACTGACCTTCGAGGAAGCCGGTGGCTTCAGCCTGGGCGCTTTTCTCGTTGACGGTCACCGGGGTGAACGCCTGGCTTTGGGTTTCCGCGTAAGCCGTGGCGGTGATGCTGCTGATGGCCAAGGCCAATATCGCGGTATTGCTCAGTTTCATGGGTGAAGCTCCTTTACTTTCTTTTTATGCCGGCTTTTTTGGGTTGGCCGGTTATTGGTTTAGAACTCATTCACACATCGCAAACGTTTGCAAAAGGCCTGATTGGCGAATTTCGGCAAAGCGCTTGCGTGAGGGGGTAGACGGCCCCCCTCAGCATTGCGGCTAATCGGTTTTTTGTTTAATCGATGCTGACACCCGAAAACACGTTGCGACCGAACGGGCTCACTTTGAACCCTTCGACTTTGGCGCTCAGTGGCTGGTTGACCGTCGAGTGAGCGACAGGCGTGATCGGCACTTGCTGCTTGAGCAGTTGCTGGGCCTGTTTGTAGAGCACGGTGCGCTGGTCACGGTCGGTGACGACCTTGGCCTGTTTGATCAGCTTGTCGTAAGTCTGATCGCACCACATGGAGTAGTTGTTGCCGCCGATGGCGTCGCAGCTGTAGAGCGTGCCGAGCCAGTTGTCCGGATCCCCGTTGTCACCGGTCCAGCCGATCAGGCTGATGTCGTGTTCGCCGTTCTTGGTGCGCTTGATGTACTCGCCCCATTCGTAGCTGACGATCTTCACTTTCAGACCGATCTTGGCCCAGTCGGCCTGGAGCATTTCGGCCATCAGTTTGGCGTTGGGGTTGTACGGACGTTGTACCGGCATCGCCCACAGGGTGATCTCGGTGCCTTCCTTGACGCCGGCAGCCTTGAGCAGCTCTTTGGCTTTCTCCGGGTTGTAGGCGGCGTCCTTGATCGTGTCGTCGTAGGACCATTGGGTCGGCGGCATGGCGTTGACGGCCAACTGGCCGGCGCCTTGATAAACAGCGTTGAGAATTCCCTGTTTATTCACCGCCATGTCCAGCGCCTGACGCACTTCGAGCTGGTCGAACGGCTTGTGGCGGACGTTGTAGGCGATGTAACCGAGGTTGAAGCCCGGCTTCTCGATCAGTTGCAGTTTCGCGTCGTTCTTCAGCGCCGGAACATCGGCCGGGCGCGGATGCAGGGTGACCTGGCATTCACCGGCCTTGAGCTTCTGCACGCGTACCGAAGCGTCGGTATTGATCGCGAAAATCAGGTTTTTCAGCTTCACCCGGCTCGGATCCCAGTAATGCGGGTTGCCGGTGTAACGGATGTTCGAGTCTTTCTGATAGCTCTTGAACACGAACGGGCCAGTGCCGATCGGCTTCTGGTTGATGTCGCTCGGCTTGCCTTCGGCCAACAGCTTGTCGGCGTATTCGGCAGACAGGATGGCGGCGAAGCTCATGGCGATGTTCTGGATGAACGCGGCGTCGACGCTGTTGAGCGTGAACTGCACGGTCAGCGGCCCGGTCTTCTCGACCTTGGCGATGTTCTTGTTGAGGCTCATCCCGTTGAAATACGGGAATTCGGTCGGATAAGCCTTACGGAATGGCTGTTGCGGATCGAGCATGCGGTTAAACGTGAACAGCACGTCGTCGGCGTTGAAATCGCGCGTAGGTTTGAAGTACGGCGTTGTATGAAATTTCACACCTTCACGCAGGTGAAAGGTGTACTTGAGACCATCCTCGGAAATATCCCAACTGGTTGCCAGGCCCGGTACGACATTGGTCGCGCCTTTTTCGAACTCGGCCAGTCGGTTGTACAGCGGTTCGGCGGCGTCGTTATCGGTCGCCGTCGTGTACTGGGCGGTATCGAAACCGGCCGGACTGCCTTCGGAGCAGAACACCAGGCTGTTGCTGGCGGCGAAACTGGCGGACGTGGCGGCCAACAGGCCGGCGCCCAGCAATGCGGAAAAAACCAAGGTATGGCGCATGACGCTCCCTCTTTTCTTAGTGTTTTTCAATGCGCCGCGATCCCGTCCAGGGACGTTGTGGCTGCATCGAGCTCAATCCAGTACGAACAGCAAAACCGATAGCCCACGCAGTCACTGGTCAGAACCCGACGGTAGGGGCCGTGGGTCTGGCAGTAAATGCGCTGAGTCCTAAAGACTCGTAGGAAAAGGCGACACGTCCTAGCCCAAGCCAGTAAGACTGGTTGGAAAAGGCTGTAGGCAAATTCCTGACTTCTCGGCAAAAAAAACAGCGGCGACGCTGAAAACGTCGCCGCTGCTTCTTTTATTTACTGACGCTGACGCCGTAGAAGGAGTTCAAGCCGAATGGGCTGATCTTGAAGTCCTGCACGTTGGCGCGCATGGGTTGATACACCGTCGAGTGAGCGATAGGTGTCATAGGGACTGCATCTTTGAGGACGTGCTGCGCCTCTTTGTAGAGTTCGGTGCGCTTGGCCTGGTCAGTAGTGCGCTTGGCTTCTTTCACGAGGCCGTCGAATTTCTTGTCGCACCATTTGGAGAAGTTGTTGCCACTCAGGGAGTCGCAACCAAACAACACGTTGAGCCAGTTGTCCGGATCACCATTGTCACCGCTCCAGCCAATCAGCATGCCCTGGTTCTCGCCACCTTTGGAGCGCTTGATGTACTCGCCCCACTCGTAGCTTTGAATCTTCACTTTCAGGCCGATCTTCGCCCAGTCGGACTGGAGCATTTCAGCCATCAGCTTGGCGTTCGGGTTGTACGGACGCTGAACCGGCATCGCCCACAGGACGATCTCGGTACCTTCCTTGACGCCGGCTTCCTTGAGCAGCTGTTTGGCTTTCTCGGGATCGTACTTGGCGTCCTTGATGGTGGTGTCGTAAGACCACTGGGTCGGCGGCATGGCGTTGACGGCCAGTTGGCCGGCGCCCTGGTAAACCGAGTCGATGATCTGAGGCTTGTTGACCGACATGTCCAGTGCCTGGCGAACGCGCAGGTCGGCCAGCGGGTTCGGCTCGTTGCTGCCCTTGACCTTGTCCATCACGTTGTAGGCGATGTAGCCCAGGTTGAAGCCAGCCTGGTCAGGCATCTTCAGCGCAGGATCGGCTTTCAGTGCCGCGAGGTCGGCCGGACGCGGGAACAGGGTGACCTGGCACTCGTTCTTTTTCAGCTTCTGGATACGAACCGACGGGTCGGTGGTGATGGCGAAGATCAGGTTGTCGATCTTCACGTCGTCAGGCTTCCAGTAGTCCTTGTTCCCGGTGTAGCGGATGTTGGAGTCTTTCTGGTAGCTCTTGAACACGAACGGGCCAGTGCCGATCGGCTTCTGGTTGATGTCGGCAGCCTTGCCTTCCTTCAGCAGCTGGGCTGCGTACTCGGCGGACTGGATCGACGCGAAGCTCATGGCCATGTTCTGGATGAACGCGGCATCGACTTCTTTCAGGGTGAACTTGACGGTGTGGTCGTCGACTTTATCGATCTTGGTGATGTTGGTGTCCATCCCCATGTCGGTGAAGTACGGGAATTCGGTCGGGTACGCCTTACGGAACGGGTCATCCTTGTTAATCATGCGATTGAAGGTGAACAGCACGTCGTCGGCGTTGAACTCACGAGTCGGCTTGAAATACGGGGTGGTGTGGAACTTGACGCCTTCACGCAGGTGGAAGGTGTAGGTCAGGCCGTCATCCGAGATGTCCCACTTGGTCGCCAGACCAGGAATCACGGCGGTGCCGCCACGCTCGAACTGGGTCAGACGGTTGAACATGGTTTCGGCTGAGGCGTCGAAGTCGGTTCCGGTGGTGTATTGGCCTGGATCGAAACCGGCCGGGCTGCCTTCGGAGCAGAACACCAGGTTAGTCGCAGCGGTGGCGAAAGGTGCGGAGGCTAACAAGCCTGCGCCGACTAAAAACGGAATGACCGCGTGTTTAAGCATGTTGGCCTCATGATTTGTTGTCATTTTTTAGTTGTGAGGTACGACCTCGTGAGTCGTGCCTGCGGATACTTATGCAGGGCCCATACCCAATGCAAGATCCAGAGCGCTCGGTGGCGTCAAAGCGTGGCACGAACGTACCTTAATGTCGCATCCGTATAACTTCTGACGCATTTGACCGTTTGCGGCCGGTTTTTACGGTGCAAACGAAGCCCCAAAACGGTGCATTAGTCACGTTGTGCGCGCCGGATTGGGGCCGGGTGTTACTTATTTATACCCACGCCATAGAAGGGGGTTAGACCGAACGGGCTGATCTTGAAGTCAGTGACTTCCTTGCGCAGCGGCTGGAACACCGTGGAGTTGGCGATCGGCGTGATCGGCACCTGCTGTTTAAGGATCAGTTGCGCCTGTTGATACAGTTTTACCCGTTGCGATTTATCGGTGGATACCTTGGCCTGCTGTACCAGCTTGTCGTAGGCCGGGTCGCACCACTTGGCGTAGTTGCTGCCGTTCACCGCCGCGCAGCTGTAAAGCACGCCCAGCCAGTTGTCCGGGTCGCCGTTGTCACCGGTCCAGCCGTAGATCATCGCGTCGTGTTCGCCATTCTTGGCGCGCTTGATGTACTCGCCCCATTCGTAACTGACGATGTTGGCCTTGATGCCGATCTTCTCCCAATCCTGCTGGATCATCTGTGCCGACATCCGCGCATTCGGGTTCGAGGCGCGCTGCACGGTCATGGCCCAGAGGTTGATGGTTGTACCGGGTGCAACCCCGGCTTCCTTGAGTAGCGCCCTGGCTTTTACCGGGTCGTGTGGCGCGTCTTTTATGTTCGGATCGAACGACCATTGCGCGGGCGGCAAGGCGTTCTGTGCCAACTGCCCGGCACTCTGGTAAACCGCCTTGATGATTGCCGGTTTGTCGATGGCCATGTCCAGCGCCTGACGCACTTTGAGCTGATCCAGCGGTGGATGGGTGGTGTTGTAGGCGAGGAAACCGAGGTTGAAACCGGCCTGTTTCAACACCCGCAGATTCGGGTCTTTTTCCATCACTTCGATGTCGGCCGGGCGCGGGTAGCCGCTGACCTGGCATTCGCCGGTCTTGAGCTTTTGCAGGCGTACGGCGGCGTCCGGGGTGATCGAGAACACCAGGTTATCGAGCTTCACGTCCTCGGGTTTCCAGTAGTCCTTGTTCGCTGCGTAGCGGATCTGCGCGTCCTTCTGGTAACGCTTGAACACGAACGGGCCGGTGCCGACCGGTTTCTGGTTGAGGTCGGCGGCGTGGCCTTCCTTCAGCAGTTGGGCGGCGTATTCGGCCGATTGCACCGAGGCGAAGCTCATGGCGAGGTTTTGCACGAAGGCGGCATCGACGTTGTTCAGGTTGAAGCGCACGGTGTTTTCGTCGAGCTTTTCCACGGATTTGATCGTGGTGTTCAGGCCCATGTCGGTGAAGTACGGGGATTCGGCGGGGTAGGCCTTGCGGAAGGCGTTCTCCGGGTCGAGCAGGCGCTGGAAGGTGAACAGGACGTCGTCGGCGTTGAAGGTGCGGGTCGGGGTGAAGTAGTCGGTGGTGTGGAACTTTACGTTTTGGCGCAGGTGGAAGGTGTATTGGAGGCCGTCCGGGCTTACGTCCCAGTTCGTCGCCAGGCCGGGTTCGATTTCGGTGCCGCCGCGTTTGAATTGGGTGAGGCGGTTGAAGACGGTTTCGGCGGAGGCGTCGAAGTCGGTGCCGCTGGTGTATTGGCTGGGGTCGAAGCCGGCGGGGCTGGCTTCGGAGCAGTAGACCAGGGTTGTTGCTGCGTTGGCGATTGGGGTTATGGCGGTCAGGGCCAGGGTGATCAGGAGTGGTTTGAAGGTGAATCGATCCATGGAGTCCCCGGGTGTATTGGAGGTCGTTGTGGGGAGGAGGGTAGCCGGGGTTTCGGTGGGCGCGGAAATATCGTTTTTCTAGGTGAGGTGTCTATCTCGGTATATCTGGCGGTTTTTTGGGCATATCCGTTTCTTCGGGTGTTGCGGCTTATGGTTCCGCCCTTAGGGTCTGGCCGGAATCTCCTTGCCCGGTTTCTCACCCCGCACATAGCTGCCACCCCTTCGCCGCGTGAGAACGGCATCTGGTGGCTTCAATTCAGCAAGGAGTTAATCAATGAACAAGGTTGTCCCCGATCCACCCCTCGAAACACCCACGCCCCTCGAAGAAGCCATGCGCGCCGAAGACCTCGCCCGCAACCGCGAAGCCATCAAACGCGCCCTCGACTATTACCTGTGCCCCAACCCTTCCAAACCGCGCCCGAGCACGATGTATATGGTCACGCCCAACGTCGACACCGAAAGCCTGCTGGCCAATGCCTGCGAGTCCCTGGCGTCGGCCAGTACCATCGCCAGCAATTTCGCCAATGAGCTTTCGGGCCCGCAGCGCAGTACGGCGCTGGGTATTCAGCAGATCATCATGCTGGCCGAGCTTGCAGTGAACCGCGCGCTGGATCGGGTTGATCCGCAAACCTGACGACACAAATCCCAGGCACAAAAAAACCGGCGATCATTTTCTGATCGCCGGTTTTTCATTCAGCCGTCATTCAATCACTGCATCAACACTTCAATCGAGCCATCAGCGGTCAGGCTGACCTGGCTGGTGCCGGCTTCGACTTCAGGCGTAACCGGTGCTGCGTCCATACCGGCGGCTTTCATCATCATCGGGGCGCGCATGTAGGGTTGCGGGAAGCCGTTGCTGTTGAGGTTCAGGTTTACGATTTTGTAACCCTTGCCGCCCAGGGCGTCGGTGGCCAGTTGGGCGCGGGCCTTGAAGGCGGTGACGGCTTCTTTCAGCAGTTGGTCTTCGCTGGCCTTGCGGGTCGGGTCGGCGATGGCGAAGTCCATGCCGCCCATTTTCAGGTCGGTCAGCAGCTCGCCAGTGAGTTTGGACAGGGCGGCGAAGTCGGCGCTTTCCAGGCGCAGTTCGGCGCGTTCACGCCAGCCGGTGATTTTCTGGCCCTTGGTGTCGTAGATCGGGTAGCTGTTGCGGCTGCCCTGGCGCAGGGTGATGTCTTTGACCTGCTTGGCCTGGGCCAGCGCCTTGTTCATGGTGGTGCTGACGTCGGCGGCGAGTTTGGCCGGGTCGGTGTTTTGTTCTTCGGTGTAGAGGGTCACGATCATCAGGTCGCGGGCCACTTCCTGGCTGACTTCGGCGCGCAGGGAAATCTGGTTGTAGTGCAGCTCGTCGGCGGCCAGGGCCGGAAGGCTGGCGACGCTGCCGACGGTCAGGGCGAGAAGGGCGGCGCTGCGGCGAAATGTGTGCATGAAAGCTCCTTGATGAGGGCGCAGGTGATGGTTCGGGGGCCTGCGTGAAACCATCAGACTCTAGCTTTTATGATCCGGTTCGCCCAGTTACAACTTCTATACAGATGCGTGCGCGGGCCGTCCGTCGGAGATGCGGGGGTACCTGTTAGTTCTGACAGTAGAAATAAGATTCAGCTTGAAGAAGTATGCATGTACGTCGATGCAGCAGTGTCTGTTGCTGTCGACTTGGAGGCGCGCAAGTCTTATCAGGGAGAAACTTTATGGCGAGTGATGCAGAAAAAGAGAACGCTAAAACAGGTGGGTACAACGTGTATCTCACAAACTTCGGGAACGAAGATGCTTATGCGGTCTACCACAACGGTGTACGACTCGAAGGACGTTATGGATCGGAGTCTGACGCTTGGGATGACGCAGTAGCCAAGCGTTGGAGAGATCAGAACGACAGAGGATAACCATGTTTTCCGTTCGCAGATCCCAATGAAAAAAACTTGGTTTTCAGGTTGATTTACTGATCTGAACAACCGGCTATTCCGCATGGAATCGCCGGTTTTTTTCCTCAGGAGCAAGCCTCATAGCCGCCGCGAAGCTTTTTGCCATGTGGTCGTTTGCCGCACTTTCGCCTCTCAAGCCCGCGCCTTGGTTATACTCCGTGCGATCCGCCTGGAGCGCTCATCAGGAGAGCTCATGCTCGCCCCCGTACAACTGACTTCCGCCACTCGCCAGAACCTCTGGCGGCTGACTTTCATCCGCACCCTGGTGCTCGCCGCGCAGGCCGGTTCCGTGGGCCTGGCCTACTGGCTGGATCTGTTGCCGTTGCCGTGGGTGCAACTGGTGATGACCCTCGGCTGTTCGATTCTGCTGTGTGTGTTCACCGCCGTGCGCCTGCGTACTTCGTGGCCGGTCACCGAGCTTGAATACGCGCTGCAACTGGCCTGCGATCTGGTTATCCACAGTGCCTTGCTGTATTTCTCCGGTGGCTCGACCAACCCGTTCGTTTCGTATTATCTGGTGCCGCTGACCATCGCTGCGGTGACGCTGCCATGGCGTTATTCGGTGGTGCTGTCGGGCATTGCGCTGGCCTTGTACACCCTGATGCTGACGCATTTCTATCCGCTGGAAACCCTGCCGGTGGCCCGGGAGAACCTGCAGATCTACGGCATGTGGCTGAGCTTCGCCCTGGCGGCAGCGGTGATTACCTTCTTCGCCGCGCGGATGGCTGAAGAGTTGCGTCGGCAGGAAGAATTGCGTGCGATCCGCCGGGAGGAAGGCCTGCGCGATCAGCAATTGCTGGCCGTCGCGACTCAGGCCGCTGGCGCCGCCCATGAATTGGGCACGCCGCTGGCAACCATGAGCGTGTTGCTCAACGAAATGCAGCAGGATCATCACGATCCGATGCTTCAGGAAGACCTGAAGGTGCTCAAGGATCAGGTAAAACTCTGCAAGGAGACCCTGCAGCAACTGGTGCGCGCCGCTGAAGCCAATCGCCGGATGGCGGTGGAGATGCAGGACGTCACCGAGTGGCTCGACGAAGCGCTCAACCGCTGGCACCTGATGCGTCCCGAGGCCAGTTATCGCTTCCAGCGTCTGGGCCAGGGCCCGTTGCCGCGGGTGGCGCCGCCGCCGGATCTGACCCAGGCACTGTTGAATCTGTTGAACAACGCCGCCGACGCCTGCCCGGAAAACCTTCAGGTGACCCTGGACTGGACCGCCGAAGACCTGACCATCAGCATTCGCGATCATGGCGCCGGTGTGCCGCTGGCCATCGCCGAGCAGATCGGCAAACCGTTTTTTACCACCAAGGGCAAAGGTTTCGGCCTGGGCCTGTTTTTGAGCAAGGCCAGCGTGACACGCGCCGGCGGCTCAGTGAAACTCTATAGTCATGAGGAAGGCGGCACGCTCACCGAGCTGCGCCTGCCCCACGGCGCCCGAGGAGAGCAACATGAGTGACGAAATCCAAGTCGAAGGCGAAGAACTGCCGCATTTGCTGCTGGTCGATGACGACGCGACCTTCACCCGGGTGATGGCCCGCGCCATGGCTCGCCGTGGTTTCCGCGTCAGCACCGCCGGTTCCGCCGAGGAAGGCCTGACCATTGCTCAGGCCGATCTGCCGGACTACGCCGCGCTGGACCTGAAAATGGACGGCGACTCCGGTCTGGTCCTGCTGCCGAAGCTGCTGGAGCTGGACCCGGAAATGCGCGTGGTGATCCTCACCGGTTACTCGAGCATTGCCACCGCAGTCGAAGCGATCAAGCGCGGCGCCTGCAATTACCTGTGCAAACCGGCCGACGCCGACGATGTGCTGGCAGCGCTGCTGTCCGAACACGCCGACCTCGACAGCCTGGTGCCGGAAAACCCGATGTCGGTGGATCGCCTGCAATGGGAGCACATCCAGCGTGTGCTGACCGAGCACGAAGGCAACATCTCCGCCACTGCCCGCGCCCTGGGCATGCACCGCCGCACTCTGCAGCGCAAACTGCAGAAGCGCCCGGTTCGTCGCTGAACCTGCGCTGAACGACCATCGCCAGCCCTCGCGATAAAGCGCACCGATCATCTATGATCGGTGCGTGTCTGTTCTTTTCTTTATCGAGCCTTTTCCATGAATCAGAACGCTGAATATTCCGCGGTCAACGATACTGTGCGCGGGCAGTTTTTTCGCAAGGTGTGGGCCATGACCACGCCTTACTGGCGCAGCGAAGAGAAGGGCAAGGCCTGGACGTTGCTGATCGCTGTGATCGCACTGACATTGTTCAGCGTGGCAATCTCGGTGTGGATCAACAGTTGGTACAAGGATTTCTATAACGCCCTTCAAAAGAAAGACGAAGCGGCGTTCTGGCAGCTGATCCTGTATTTCTGCGGCATTGCGGCCGTGGCGATCCTCGGCGCGGTGTATCGCCTGTACCTGACGCAGATGCTGACCATCCGTTGGCGGGCATGGCTTACCGAGAACCATTTCAAGCGCTGGCTCGGGCACAAAAACTATTACCAGCTGGAGCAGGGCGGCTACACCGACAACCCTGACCAGCGGATTTCCGAAGACCTCAACACCTTCACCAGCAACACCTTGAGCCTCGCGTTGGGCCTGATCCGCACGGTGGTCAGCCTGGTGTCGTTCTCGATCATTCTGTGGGGCGTGTCCGGCAGCATCGAGGTGTTCGGCATCGAGATTCCCGGCTACATGTTCTGGTGTGCGCTGCTGTATGCGGCGGTCGGCAGCTGGCTGACGCACCTGATCGGTCGACGCCTGATCGGCCTGAACAACCAACAACAACGCTTCGAAGCCGACCTGCGTTTCTCCATGGTGCGGGTCCGTGAGAACGCCGAAAGCATTGCGTTGTACAACGGCGAGCCGAACGAGAATCGTCGCCTGAGCAACCGCTTCGGTCTGGTCTGGCACAACTTCTGGGACATCATGCGGGTGTCCAAGCGCCTGACGTTCTTCACCTCGGGTTACGGCCAGATCGCAATCATCTTCCCGTTCATCGTCGCGGCCCCTCGTTACCTGACCGGCAAGATCGAGCTGGGCGAGCTGATGCAGATCAACTCGGCATTCGGCAACGTGCAGGAGAACTTCAGCTGGTTCATCAACGCTTATGCGGATCTCGCCGCGTGGCGCGCCACGTGTGATCGTCTGCTGAGCTTCCGCCAGGCCATGACCGACAACGAAGAACGTGCACCGGCCATCGACGTGCAGAATCAGGGCGATGAGCTGAAGGTTCATAACCTGGGTCTGGACCTGGCCGATGGTCGTCACCTGCTGACCAGCGCCGACATGACTGTGGAGCAGGGAGACCGCGTGATGCTCAGCGGTCGTTCCGGCAGCGGCAAGTCGACACTGCTGCGGGCAATGGGGCATTTGTGGCCGGCAGGCCACGGCAGCATCCGTTTGCCGGCATCGCGTTATCTGTTCCTGCCGCAAAAACCGTATCTGCCGATCGGCACCCTGCGCGACGCCTTGAGTTATCCACAACCGGGCGACACCTACGCGCCCGAGCGTTATGCACAAGTGCTGGAAACCTGCCGCTTGCCACATCTTGTGGCTCGACTCGACGAGGCCAACCACTGGCAGCGCATGCTCTCACCGGGTGAACAGCAACGTCTGGCCTTCGCCCGCGCGCTGCTCTACGCACCGCAATGGCTGTACATGGACGAAGCGACGTCGGCGATGGACGAGGAAGACGAAGCCACGCTGTATCAGGCGTTGATCGACCAGTTGCCGGGCCTGAGCATTGTCAGCGTCGGCCATCGCAGCAGCCTCAAACGCTTCCATCCACGGCATGTGCGGATCGATGGCGGGCATCTGGTCGAGCAGACCGTAACGGCCTGACAGGCGCTGACTCTGTGGGAGTTTGCTCCCACAGAGGACGGTGATCGTACAACTCGCTTGCGCTATGATGCCCCTCAAGCCGATTTTTCGAGACATACGCAGACCATGGAAAACCTGATCGACACCCCGCGCCTCCCTCGCAAGCGCCGCAGCCTGGCTCAGGAACTGGTGACGGTGCTGACCGAGCAGATCCGCGACGGTCTGCTCAAACGTGGCGACAAATTGCCCACCGAGTCGGCAATCATGGAAGCCCATGGCGTCAGCCGCACCGTGGTGCGCGAGGCAATCTCCCGGCTACAGGCCGCAGGCCAGGTCGAAACCCGTCACGGCATCGGCACTTTCGTGCTCGACACCCCGAGCCCGAGCGGTTTCCGGATCGACCCGGCGACGGTGGTCACCCTGCGTGACGTGCTGGCGATTCTCGAATTCCGTATCAGCCTCGAAGTCGAATCCGCCGGTCTCGCCGCACAGCGTCGCAGCGCCGAACAACTGGCCGCGATGCGCGCCGCCCTCGATGCGCTGAACGAAAGCGTGGCCCATGCCAGCGATGCGGTGGCGTCGGACTTCCAGTTCCACCTGCAAATCGCGCTGTCCACCGGCAACCGCTACTTCACCGACATCATGACCCACCTGGGCACCAGCATCATTCCGCGCACGCGGCTGAACTCGGCGCGCCTGGCCCATGACGATCAGCAGCACTACATGAATCGCCTGAGCCGCGAGCACGAGGAAATCTACGACGCCATCGCCCGTCAGGATTCCGATGCCGCCCGCGCGGCCATGCGCCTGCACCTGACCAACAGCCGCGAACGGCTGCGTCAGGCCCATGAAGAGGCGCAGGCGCAGGGGTGAGAAATCAGGCTTCGATGTAGAGTTTCAGCGGTTCCGAACACGGCTCCAGACTGGCCTCGTCAGCAAACTTGTAGCGCAACTCAACGGTACTGTTCAGGTACTTTTCCAGCTCGAACCTGGGGATGCTCAGTTCGATTCCGGTCAGGCCGACCATGTCATCCAGTGCGTCATCCCAGACGCCGGTCGGCTCCGACAAACCCTGCCATTCAGGCTCTTCCGGATCATCGCCGAGGATCGGGTACACATCCCAGTTCGGCGGAGTGTTCTGGCCATCGGGTACACGAACGATCAGGTCGTCATCCAGGCTCGATAACCGCAGGATGATCGAGTCGCTGGCGTGATCGGGAAATTGCGGAAGGTGTGCAGTGGCAAACGTCATGCTTCGTTCTCCTTGAAAGATCTGCCGCGATCCTTCGCGGCAGTCGTCGCACTTTACCCGGCGAATCGGTGAGGCGCGCCGGGGCAATCTTGTCCGGGCATTTCAGCTGCGGGGCAGAATCGAACGATCCACCCTGACCGAGAGTTTGCCAAGGCCGGGCCTGACGTCGAACGTTGCCTGGCCCTGAGCATCCACCGACGCCCGGGCAATAGCCACGCCGTCGCGCAGCAATTGCAGCGGCGCACCTTTCAACGATTGGCCCGAGGCCAGTTCCAGTTTCAATTTGAGGGTCATCGAATCGCTCCTTAATTCGTGTTGCCGGTTGGGTGATAGTCCTTGAGCAGCAGGTAAGTGCTCCAGCCCCACCAGTCGTCGACGGTGGCGGTGTCGTTGAGGTTATTGACGTCCTTGCGCCGCAGGACTTTGTTGCCCTGAAGGCGGAACAGTGGCGAGAAGTTGTTGGCCAGGTTCATCACGAAAGTCAGATCCGGCAGTCGTTGCAGTGCGTTGAAGGTGGTCGGCACATTGCCGCTTGAATACGCGGCATACACCTCGTCCGCCGAATCCTGTACCGCTTGATTCACTTGATTTCTATTGTCGGCGTCCGTGGCGTCGAAGTAGCGCTTGTCACCGAAAGCCCGCCATTGCTCGCCATGTTCGTTGCGTACCTTGAGCCCGAACTTGCTGTCTTCGTCGTGCATGAAACGAGTGATGAGTGAGCCCAGGTCGCTCGGCGTCACCGCGGCGGCCATGGCCTTGCGTGGCACCCGCAAATGTCCGGAGGAGAACAGGTCGGTAAGGTAGTGGTCGGCAAACGCGTTTATCGCGTAGGCCCGTTCCAGTTGCAGTTCGTCCTGACTGGCGTGGGCGGCTGCAGCGGTTTGCAGGGCGGCGGTGTGCCCGGCGATGTAGGCCTGACGGGCCCATTCGCCGAAGTGGTCGGCGTTGTTCGCTGCCAGTTTCAGGTAGCGACCGAGCGGGAACAGCGCCGTAACAAAACTGCCTCCACCAGTGATCTTGTTCCACTCTTCCGACAACGTATCTCCCAAAGCGTCATATGCCTCATGGGGTTGCTTGCCGTCCTTGATCGCCTGTTTAACCGCGTCGATCTCTTTTTGCATGATCGCGAGAATTTGCGTCGCCTCAACTTTTGAAGTGGGCAGCGCGGCGAGGGTGTCGAAGGCTGCGATGAAGCGCTGAAGGCGATCAGACGGGGTCGATCCTTCGTTGATCGGCCGGTCGACGATTCCATAGAAATCACCACCCAGCGCGAGCACCTGGCCATAGGTCAGTGCCAACCCGTTCGGCAGATGCAGCGGCACATTTTGCGCAAGTACCGGCTCGGCATTTTCAACGAAGCGCAGCCGGGTGTTATCGCCGATAGCCGTGTGTTCCACGCCCTCGAAGCGCAACTGCGGTTTGCCTTTCAAGGCTTGAGCGGGCAGGGCGGTCACGGGTTCGACATCGCTGTGCGAGTCGGCGATATGCAGCAACAGGTGCGGATTTTCAGCACTGAAGGCGATGCCTCCGGGGGTGAAAAGATCATCGAATCGGGCGATGACCGGTATGGTTTTTTCAAGGCATTTTGGTTGTAGACCGGACATTTCTTTCTCCTTGATATGTCGTCGGTGAATTCTTGTTTAGCTGTATGTATATACAGTTAAAACGAGCCTAGTCGAGAAATCTCCTACGTCAAAAAGAAATCTTGTCCGACAAAAAATGCCCCGCAGCGATGAAATGCAGTTGACGGTTATCTTTTAAGTTGTACGATGACCTACAACTTCGGCGAAGGCTGAACGGTCCACTCACAAAAAAACGTTGCTACCAGGGTGTTCGAATAATGAATCCACAAGAACTGAAGTCCATCCTCTCCGCCGGCCTGCTGTCGTTCCCGGTGACCGATTTCAATGCCCAGGGCGATTTCAACCGCGCTGGCTACATCAAACGCCTGGAATGGCTGGCCCCGTACGGTGCTTCAGCCCTGTTCGCCGCCGGTGGCACCGGTGAATTCTTCTCCCTGGCTGCCAGCGAATACTCGGAAATCATCAAGACTGCCGTCGACACCTGCGCCAGCAGCGTGCCGATCCTCGCCGGTGTCGGTGGTTCGACCCGCCAGGCCATCGAATACGCTCAGGAAGCCGAGCGTCTGGGCGCCAAAGGTCTGTTGCTGCTGCCGCACTACCTGACCGAAGCCAGCCAGGACGGTGTTGCCGCCCACGTTGAGGCGGTGTGCAAATCGGTCAACATCGGCGTGGTTGTGTACAACCGCAACGTCTGCCGCCTGACCGCGCCGCTGCTGGAACGTCTGGCCGAGCGCTGCCCGAACCTGATCGGTTACAAGGACGGTCTGGGCGATATCGAGCTGATGGTGTCGATCCGTCGTCGCCTCGGTGATCGCTTCAGCTACCTCGGTGGTCTGCCGACCGCCGAAGTCTACGCCGCGGCCTACAAGGCCCTGGGCGTGCCGGTCTACTCGTCGGCGGTGTTCAACTTCATCCCGAAAACCGCGATGGACTTCTACCACGCGATTGCCCGCGAAGATCACGCCACCGTCGGCAAGATCATCGACGACTTCTTCCTGCCGTACCTGGACATCCGCAACCGCAAGGCCGGTTACGCCGTGAGCATCGTCAAGGCAGGCGCCAAAATCGCCGGCTATGACGCAGGCCCGGTGCGGGCGCCGCTGACCGACCTGACCCGCGAAGAGTACGAAATGCTCGCCGCGCTGATCGACAAGCAAGGTGCGCAGTAACACAACTCTATAAACAAGGCCGCTGAGCAATCAGCGGCCTTTTGCGTCAGGAGAATGATTCGTGACCAAGCGCTATGACAACTACATCAACGGTGAATGGGTCGCCGGCAACGATTACTCGGTCAACATCAACCCGTCCGAGCTGAGCGACACCATCGGCGATTACGCCAAGGCTGACCTGGCTCAGGTCAACGCCGCCATCGATGCCGCGCGTGCCGCGTTCCCGGCGTGGTCGACCTCTGGCATTCAGGCCCGCCACGACTCGCTGGACAAAGTCGGCACTGAAATCCTCGCCCGCCGCGAAGAACTCGGCACCCTGCTGGCCCGGGAAGAGGGCAAGACCCTGCCCGAAGCCATCGGCGAAGTGACCCGCGCCGGCAACATCTTCAAGTTCTTCGCTGGTGAATGCCTGCGTCTGTCCGGCGACTACGTGCCGTCGGTGCGCCCGGGCGTCAACGTTGAAGTCACCCGCGAAGCCCTCGGCGTGGTCGGACTGATCACCCCGTGGAACTTCCCGATTGCCATCCCGTCGTGGAAAATCGCCCCGGCTCTGGCTTACGGCAACTGCGTGGTGTTGAAACCGGCGGATCTGGTGCCGGGTTGCGCCTGGGCGCTGGCCGAAATCATCTCCCGTGCAGGCTTCCCGGCCGGTGTGTTCAACCTGGTGATGGGCAGCGGTCGCGTTGTGGGCGAAGCGCTGGTCAACAGCCCGAAAGTCGATGGCATCAGCTTCACCGGCTCCGTCGGTGTGGGGCGTCAGATCGCGGTCAATTGCGTGTCGCGCCAGGCCAAGGTTCAGCTGGAGATGGGTGGCAAAAACCCACAGATCATTCTCGACGACGCCGACCTCAAGCAGGCGGTCGAGCTGTCGGTGCAGAGTGCGTTCTACTCCACCGGCCAGCGCTGCACCGCATCGAGCCGACTGATCGTTACCGCCGGGATTCACGACAAGTTCGTCGAAGCCATGGCCGAGCGCATGAAGTCGATCAAGGTCGGCCACGCGCTGAAGGCCGGCACCGACATCGGTCCGGTGGTCTCGCAAGCGCAGCTTGAACAGGATCTGAAATACATCGACATAGGCCAGTCCGAAGGTGCGCGCGTGGTCAGCGGCGGTGGTCTGGTGACCTGTGACACCGAAGGCTACTTCCTCGCTCCGACCCTGTTCGCCGACAGCGAAGCGTCGATGCGCATCAGCCGTGAAGAAATCTTCGGCCCGGTGGCCAACATCGTCCGCGTGGCGGATTACGAGGCAGCACTGGCCATGGCCAACGACACCGAATTCGGTCTGTCGGCGGGTATCGCCACCACGTCGCTGAAGTACGCCAACCACTTCAAGCGTCATTCCCAGGCCGGGATGGTGATGGTCAACCTGCCGACCGCCGGTGTCGATTACCACGTTCCGTTCGGTGGCCGTAAGGGTTCATCCTATGGCTCACGTGAGCAAGGCCGCTATGCGCAAGAGTTCTACACGGTCGTGAAGACCAGCTACATCGGTTCCTGATCCACGCAATACCTGTGGGAGCTGGCTTGTCGGGTCGCCGCATCGCAGCGATAGCATCACCGCGGAGTGACTGATACAACGAGTCGCCTGCATCGCTGGCAAGCCAGCTCCCACAAAGACCAAAGAAGATCCACCCGCGCATAAAAATAATCAGTGGGAGTACATCTACATGCAATCGTCCAAGCCGACTCACGTCCGCTATTTGATCCTGCTCATGCTGTTCCTGGTGACCACGATCAACTACGCCGACCGCGCCACCATCGCGATCGCCGGTTCCAGCCTGCAAAAAGACCTCGGTATCGACGCGGTCACCCTCGGCTACATCTTCTCTGCTTTCGGTTGGGCCTACGTGGCCGGGCAAATTCCCGGCGGCTGGCTGCTCGATCGTTTCGGCTCGAAAAAAGTCTACGCCCTGAGCATCTTCACCTGGTCGCTGTTCACCGTGCTGCAAGGCTTCGTCGGTGAATTCGGCATGTCCACGGCCATCGTCGCGCTGTTCATGCTGCGCTTTCTGGTGGGCCTGGCTGAAGCGCCATCATTCCCCGGCAACGCCCGCATCGTCGCGGCCTGGTTCCCGACCGCTGAACGCGGCACCGCTTCGGCGATCTTCAACTCGGCGCAATACTTTGCGACCGTGCTGTTCGCACCGCTGATGGGCTGGATCGTTTACACCTTTGGCTGGGAGCACGTGTTCATCGTCATGGGCCTGCTCGGCATCGTGTTCTCGCTGGTCTGGCTGAAGGTTATCCACAGCCCGCGCCAACATCCGATGGCCAACGAAGCGGAAGTGAAGTTCATCGCCGACAACGGCGGCATGGTCGACATGGACCAGAAACAAGGCAAGAAGGCTGACGGCCCGAAATGGGATTACATCCGTCAGTTGCTCACCAACCGCATGATGCTCGGTGTTTACCTGGGCCAGTACTGCATCAACGGCATCACCTATTTCTTCCTGACCTGGTTCCCGGTGTACCTGGTGCAGGAGCGCGGCATGACCATCCTCAAGGCCGGTTTCATTGCCTCGCTGCCGGCGATCTGCGGCTTTATCGGCGGCGTCCTCGGCGGGGTGATTTCCGATTACCTGCTGCGCAAGGGCCATTCGCTGACCTTCGCCCGCAAGGCGCCGATCATCGCCGGTCTGCTGGTTTCGAGCAGCATCGTGGCCTGCAACTATGTCGACGTTGAATGGATGGTGGTCGGCTTCATGGCCCTGGCATTCTTCGGCAAAGGCGTGGGCGCGCTGGGCTGGGCGGTGGTGTCCGACACTTCGCCAAAACAGATCGCCGGTCTGAGTGGCGGCCTGTTCAACACCTTTGGCAACATCGCGTCGATCACTACGCCGATCGTCATCGGCTACATCATCAGCTCCACCGGTTCGTTCAAATGGGCGCTGGTGTTCGTCGGCGCCAACGCGCTGGTGGCGGTGTTCAGCTACCTGGTGATCGTCGGCCCGATCAAACGTGTGGTACTCAAAGAGCCGCCAACCAACGGTGGTTCCGAAGCGGCTGGTAAATTGTCTCAAGCGCATTCCTGAGGAGCGGCGTCATGCAGTTGATTGAACATTCCGACTCGCCGCGCTACATCCGCCTGCACGAGCGGGACAACGTAGTGGTTGTGGTCAATGACCAGGGCGTTCCGGCCGGCACCGCATTTGCCGATGGCCTGGTGACGGTGGATTTTGTGCCGCAGAGTCACAAGGTCAGCCTCGTGGATATTCCAGAGGGCGGCACGGTGATTCGCTACGGCCAGATCATTGGCTACGCGTTGCAGCCGATTCCCCGTGGCAGTTGGGTCAAGGAAGATCAACTGCGCATGCCGACCGCGCCACCGCTGGACAGCCTTCCGCTGTCCACCGATGTGCCGGCCGCGCAGACACCGCTGGAAGGCTTCACGTTCGAGGGTTATCGCAACGCCGACGGCACCGTCGGTACGCGCAACATCCTCGGGATCACTACTACCGTGCAATGCGTCACCGGGGTGCTGGATCACGCGGTGAAGCGGATCAAGGATGAACTGTTGCCCAAGTACCCTCACGTTGATGACGTGGTGGCGCTGACCCACAGTTACGGTTGCGGCGTGGCCATCACGGCCACCGATGCCTACATCCCGATCCGCACCGTGCGCAATCTGGCGCGCAACCCGAACCTGGGTGGCGAGGCGCTGGTGATCAGTCTGGGCTGCGAGAAGTTGCAGGCCGGGCAGGTGATGCACGAGGACGACGCGTCGGTGGATCTGAGCGAGCCGTGGCTGTATCGCTTGCAGGATTCCAGTCACGGTTTCACCGAGATGATCGAGCAGATCATGGAACTGGCCGAGACCCGCCTGAAGAAACTCGACCAGCGCCGCCGGGAAACTGTGCCGGCGTCCGAGCTGATCCTCGGCATGCAGTGCGGCGGCAGTGATGCGTTTTCCGGGATCACCGCCAACCCGGCGCTCGGTTATGCGTCGGACTTGCTGCTGCGGGCGGGGGCAACGGTGATGTTTTCCGAAGTCACCGAAGTGCGCGACGCGATCTACCTGCTGACTTCACGGGCGCAGACCAAAACCGTTGCCGAGGAACTGGTGCGTGAGATGGACTGGTACGACCGTTACCTGGCCAAGGGCGAAGCGGATCGCAGCGCCAACACCACGCCGGGCAACAAGAAGGGCGGGTTGTCGAACATTGTCGAGAAGTCCTTGGGCTCGATCGTGAAGTCCGGCAGCAGCGCGATCAGTGGTGTACTCGGCCCGGGGGAGCGTTTCAAGCAGAAGGGTTTGATTTTCTGTGCGACGCCGGCGAGTGATTTTGTCTGCGGTACGTTGCAGCTGGCGGCGGGGATGAACCTGCATGTGTTCACTACCGGGCGTGGTACGCCTTATGGTCTGGCCATGGCGCCGGTGGTGAAGGTATCGACCCGTACGGAGCTGGCGCAGCGCTGGCCGGATCTGATCGACATCGATGCCGGGCGGATTGCTACCGGGCGCGCGAGCATCGAGGAGTTGGGCTGGGAGTTGTTCCACTACTACCTGGATGTGGCGAGCGGCAAGCAGCAGACGTGGGCGGAGAAGCACAAGCTGCATAACGACATTACGTTGTTCAATCCGGCGCCTATCACCTGAGTATGTTGATCGTTCCCACGCATAGCGTGGGAACGAACGGGGTGAAAGTGGCTTATCATTAGCCCCCTAACGACGCTCACCTCCAAGGCTCCCCGGCATGCTGGCAATTTTCCTCGAAACCCTGAACATCACCGCGCCGGTGTTTGCCATGCTGTTTCTCGGTGTGCTGCTCAAGCGCATCGACTGGATCAACGACAACTTCATCCACACGGCCTCGTCGCTGGTGTTCAACGTCACCATGCCGGCGCTGCTGTTTCTCGGCATTCTGCATGCCGACCTGCACGCCGCGCTGCAACCGGCACTCCTGATCTATTTCGCACTGGCCACGCTGGTCAGTTTTGCCCTGGCCTGGGGCTGGGCGATTTTCCGTTGTCCGCGTGAAGATCGCGGCATCTACACCCAAGGCGCGTTTCGCGGCAACAACGGGGTGATCGGTCTGGCGTTGGCGGCGAGCATGTACGGCGACTACGGGATTTCCCTCGGGGCGATTCTCGCGGCGCTGGTGATCCTGTTCTACAACACCCTGTCGACCATCGTGCTGGCGGTGTACAGCCCGGTTATCAAGTCCGATCCGTGGAGCATCTGCAAAAGCGTGGTCAGCAATCCGCTGATCATCAGCGTGATCGCGGCGGCGCCGTTCGCTTATTTCAAGATCGGTCTGCCGGGCTGGCTGGAAACCTCCGGCCAGTACCTGGCGCAGACCACGCTGCCGCTGGCGCTGATTTGCATTGGCGGCACGCTGTCGCTGGCGGCGCTGCGCAAGAGCGGCAACATGGCGCTCAGTTCCAGTCTGGTAAAGATGGTCGGCCTGCCGGTGATCGCCACGCTGGGCGCATGGCTGTGGGGATTTCGCGGGGCGGAGCTGGGGATTCTGTTCCTGTACTTCGGCAGCCCGACCGCCGCCGCCAGTTTTGTCATGGCCCGTGCGGCGCAGGGCAACCATGAACTGGCAGCGGCGATCATCGTGCTGACCACGTTGATGGCGGCGATCACCACCAACATCGGGATCTTTTTCTTGCAGTGGGGCGGGTGGATCTGAGGCCAGCGGTTACTCAGGCTTCTGATAACTGTCGATCACTTCCTGCGCCGCACGAAACGCATCAATCGCCGCCGGCACCCCGGCATACACGGCGCAATGCAGCAGCGCTTCGCGGATCTCTTCAACGGTGCAGCCATTGTTCAACGCGCCGCGCACGTGGCCCTTCAATTCCTGCGGGCACTTCAGCGCGGTCAGCGCGGCGAGGGTGATCAGGCTGCGGGTTTTCAGCGGCAAACCTTCGCGATTCCACACACCGCCCCAGGCGTGTTCGTTGACGAAATCCTGCAACGGTTGTGTGAATTCAGTGGCGTTGCCCAGCGCACGGTCGACAAACGCGTCGCCCATTACCTGACGGCGGACTTCAACCCCGGATTTCTTCGATTCGGTCATGGCACATCCCTCTTGTGGTGTTGGCGGCGCCAGGCGCGCACGGACGTGAAAAACAGAAATGTCAGCAGCGTCGGCAGCACATAAAACAGCATCAATCGCTCGAGTTTGCCGGCCAGTGGCATGCCGGTGGTGAACGACACCACGTGCAGCCCGTACGCCAGGTACAAGCCGAGCAGCAACAAGCCTTCGGCCCGGGTCACGCGGTAACCGGAATAGAACACCGGCAGACACAGCGCCGCGACGCCGAGCATCACCGGCAGGTCGAAATCCAGCGCGTTCGGCGACACCGACAGCGGTGTCGGCGCGATCAGTGCGGTGAGGCCCAGCACCCCAAGCAGGTTGAACAGATTGGCGCCGATCACGTTGCCCACAGCAATGTCCCTTTGGCCGCGCAGCGCGGCGATCAGCGAGGTGGCGAGCTCCGGCAGTGAGGTGCCGACCGCGACCACCGTCAGGCCGATTACCCGCTCGGAGAACCCCAGATCGGTGGCCACGACTACGGCCGCACCCAGCAGCAGATGCCCGGCGAACACCAGCATGCCCAGACCGCCGACAATCATCAGCAGGCTGGTGAACCACGGTGCCTGCGCATTGTGCGGTTGATCGGAATGCGGGCGGGTGGAGTGTCGCGACTGGCGCAGCAGCAACCCGAGATATAGGGCAAGGGCGCCGAGCAGCAGAATGCCGTCGAAGCGCCCGAGCTCTTCATTCCACGCCAGCACGAATACCAGCAGGCTGGCGCCGATCATCAACGGGATGTCGAGACGCACCAATTGCCGCGACACCCGCAGCGGAATGATGAGCGCCGACAGGCCGAGGGTGACGAGAATGTTGAAAATGCTGCTGCCGATCACGCTGCTGACGGCGATGTCCGGCGTATGCGCTTTAACAGCTTGCAGGCTGACGGCCATTTGCGGGGCGCTGCTGCCGAGGGCGACGATGGTCAGGCCGATGATCAGCGGTCGTACATGCAGGCGCGCGGCCAGGCGCACGGCGGCGCGCACCATCAGCTCGGCGCCGGCGATCAGCAGGAACAGCCCGCTGAGCAATTCGATCACGCTGATCAGGGGTAAGTCGGTCAGTCCGAAAATGGTGGACGCTCCATCAGTCGTCGAGGGCCTGGATCCGGACCCGGGCGGTTCCACTGCGCAGCATACCGAGCTGTTCGGCTGCCGCCCGTGAAACATCGATCAGGCGGCCACGGGTGTGCGGGCCACGGTCGTTGATGCGGACCACGACGGATTCATCGTTTTTCAGGTTGGTGACCTTCACCCGGGTGCCGAACGGCAACTGGCGGTGGGCGGCGGTCAGGGCATTCTGGTTGAACGCTTCGCCGCTGGCGGTGCGTTTACCGTGGTGCTTGGCACCGTAATAGGAGGCGACGCCGGTCTGGTCGTAACCGTGCGGGTCGATGGTGTCGGTGCTGGCGCAACCGGCCAGCAAAGAGAGCAGGGCGCAGCTGATGAGTAGACGCTTCATTCAAAGGTTTCCCGAAACCATTGTGGGAGCGACGGTTCGGCGCTCCGACCTGCTCGCGATGGCGGTCTTGCAGTCACCTTTGTGGTGTCTGAAATTGCGCTATCGCGAGCATGCTCGCTCCCACAGGGATCAGAGCCAGGTTTGAAATCTGGCTCCATTGTGGTCAGCCTTCGAGCTTGCTTTTCAGCAGTTCGTTCACTTGCTGCGGGTTGGCCTTGCCTTTGGAGGCTTTCATGGCCTGACCGACGAAGAAGCCGAACATCTTGCCGCGCTTGGCTTCGTCTGCCGCACGGTATTGCTCGACCTGCTCGGCGTTGGCCGCGAGCATTTCGTCCAGTACCGCCGAGATTGCGCCGCTGTCGGTAACCTGCTTCAGGCCGCGCTTCTCGATGATCTCGTCTGCGCTGCCTTCGCCGTTGGCCATCGCTTCGAACACCACCTTGGCGATCTTGCCGGAGATGGTGTTGTCCTTGATGCGCTGCAGCATGCCGCCCAGTTGCTCGGCGGAAACCGGCGAGTCCTCGATGTCCAGGTTCTGCTTGTTGAGCAGGCTGCCCAACTCGACCATCACCCAGTTCGCCGCCAGTTTGGCGTCGCCGCCGATGGCTGCGACCTTCTCGAAGTAGTCCGCCTGCTCACGGCTGGTGGCCAGCACGTTGGCGTCATAGGCCGACAGACCGAACGCACTCTGGAAGCGCTCGCGTTTCTGCGGTGGCAGCTCCGGCAGGGTGGCGCGCACGTCGTTGAGGAACGAGTCCTCGATGACCACCGGCAGCAGGTCCGGATCGGGGAAGTAACGGTAGTCGTTGGCTTCCTCTTTGCTGCGCATCGGACGGGTCTCGTCCTTGTTCGGATCGTACAGACGGGTCTGCTGGATCACTTTGCCGCCGTCTTCGATCAGGTCGATCTGACGCTGGATCTCGGAGTTGATCGCCTTCTCGATGAAACGGAACGAGTTGACGTTCTTGATTTCGCAGCGGGTGCCGAACTCGGCCTGGCCTTTCGGTCGGATCGACACGTTGCAGTCGCAACGCAGCGAGCCTTCGGCCATGTTGCCGTCGCAGATGCCCAGGTAACGTACCAGCGCGTGGATCGCCTTGACGTAGGCCACGGCTTCCTTGGCGCTGCGCATGTCAGGCTCGGACACGATTTCCAGCAACGGCGTGCCGGCACGGTTCAGGTCGATGCCGGTGGCACCGCTGAATTCTTCGTGCAGGCTCTTGCCGGCGTCTTCTTCCAGGTGCGCGCGGGTGATGCCGACGCGTTTGACCGTGCCGTCTTCCAGGGCGATGTCCAGGTGGCCCTTGCCGACGATCGGCAATTCCATCTGGCTGATCTGGTAGCCCTTCGGCAGGTCCGGGTAGAAATAGTTTTTACGGGCGAACACGTTGTGCTGGCCGATCTCGGCGTCAATCGCCAGACCGAACATCACCGCCATGCGCACCGCTTCCTGGTTGAGCACCGGCAACACGCCGGGCATGCCCAGGTCGATCAGGCTGGCCTGGGTGTTCGGCTCGGAGCCGAACGTGGTGGAACTACCGGAAAAGATTTTCGACCGGGTGGTGAGCTGAGTGTGAATCTCCAGCCCGATCACGACTTCCCATTGCATGTGTGTCTCCTCAGAAGCCGGTTGGGGTGCGGGTGTGCCAGTCAGTGTTCAACTGATACTGGTGCGCAACGTTGAGCAAACGGCCTTCCTGGAAATACGGCGCGAGCAGCTGTACGCCAACCGGCAGACCGTCGACAAAACCGGCCGGCATCGACAGGCCCGGCAGGCCCGCGAGGTTGGCGGTGATGGTGTAGACGTCTTCCAGATAGGCAGCGACCGGGTCGCTGTTCTTGGCACCGAGTTTCCAGGCCGGGTTTGGCGTGGTCGGGCCGAGGATGATGTCGACTTCATTAAAGGCAGCCATGAAGTCGTTCTTCACCAGGCGACGGATCTTCTGCGCTTTCAGGTAGTAGGCGTCGTAGTAACCGGCGGAAAGCGCGTAGGCACCGACCATGATCCGGCGCTGTACTTCAGGCCCGAAGCCCTCGCCACGGGAGCGCTTGTACAGGTCTTCCAGGTTTTTCGGATCTTCGCAGCGGTGGCCGAAGCGCACGCCGTCGAAACGCGACAGGTTGGAGGATGCTTCTGCCGGGGCGATCACGTAGTACGCAGGAATCGCGTGCTGCATGTTCGGCAGGCTGATTTCCTTGATCACGGCACCGAGCTTTTGCAGCTCTTTGATGCTGTTCTGGATCAGGTCGGCGATGCGCGGGTCGAGACCAGCGCCGAAGTACTCCTTCGGCACGCCGATGCGCAGGCCTTGCAGCGAACCGTTCAGACCGGCGGCGTAGTCCGGCACTGGCTCATCGATGCTGGTGGAGTCGTTCGGATCAAAGCCGGCCATACCTTGCAACAATATCGCGCAGTCTTCGGCGGTGCGAGCCAGAGGGCCGCCCTGATCGAGGCTGGAGGCGTAAGCAATCATGCCCCAGCGCGACACGCGACCGTAGGTCGGTTTCAGGCCGGTGAGGTTGGTGAACGCGGCCGGCTGACGGATCGAACCGCCGGTGTCGGTGGCTGTTGCGGCTGGCAACAGACGAGCGGCAACAGCGGCCGCCGAACCACCTGACGAACCGCCCGGTACGTGTTCCAGGTTCCACGGGTTTTTCACCGCGCCGTACCAGCTCGACTCGTTGGCCGAACCCATGGCGAATTCGTCCATGTTGGTCTTGCCCAGAGTCACGGTGCCGGCGGCGGCCAGCTTCGACACCACGGTGGCGTCGTACGGGGCCTTGAAGTTGTCGAGCATCTTCGAGCCGCAGCTGGTGCGGATGCCCTGGGTGCAGAACAGGTCTTTGTGGGCGATCGGCGCACCCAGCAGCGCGCCGCTCTCACCGTTGGCCCGACGCACGTCGGCGGCTTTCGCCTGCTCGAGGGCCAGCTCTTCGGTGAGGCTGATAAAACTGTTGAGCTGCGGATCAAGCTGGGTAATGCGCGCCAGCAGGACTTTGGTCAGCTCTTCGGAAGAAAACTTTTTATCGGCGAGACCGCGGGCGATCTCGGCCAGAGTCAATTGATGCATTGCAGGCTCTTTCCCTTTAGTCGATGACTTTCGGAACCAGGTACAGGCCGTTTTCGACCGCTGGTGCGATGGACTGATAAGCCTCGCGGTTATTGCTTTCGGTCACGACGTCGGCGCGCAGGCGCTGACTGGCTTCCAGCGGGTGGGCCAGCGGCTCGATACCGTCGGTATTGACCGCCTGCATTTCGTCGACCAGCCCGAGAATGCTGTTGAGGGCCGAAGTGATGTGTGGAAGATCGGCATCATTGAGGCCAAGGCTGGCCAGATGAGCGATTTTTTCCACGTCGGAGCGTTCTAGCGCCATCGGGTTTCTCCAGTGGAAAACAGGACGGACGGCGTCCGTGTGTTAGATTGTCGGAACACTACCGCACTTCTACGGTCATAAGGCCGCGATTGTGGGGCTTGGTGCACAGAAAAGCGGCCAATTTAACATATTGGCGCCTTGCCCAAAATCCCTGTCGTTGTTAGAGTTTGCCGCACTTTTTTACCCACGCGTTGCCTAGGGTCCCTTTCCCATGTTCAAGAAACTGCGTGGCATGTTTTCCAGCGATCTTTCCATTGACCTGGGCACTGCCAACACCCTTATTTACGTGCGCGAGCGCGGTATCGTCCTGAATGAACCATCGGTTGTGGCCATTCGGACACACGGTAACCAGAAAAGTGTCGTCGCTGTCGGCACCGAGGCCAAGCGCATGCTCGGCCGTACGCCGGGCAACATTGCTGCCATTCGTCCGATGAAGGACGGCGTGATCGCCGACTTCAGCGTCTGCGAAAAGATGCTGCAATACTTTATCAACAAGGTTCACGAAAACAGCTTTCTGCAGCCCAGCCCTCGTGTGCTGATCTGCGTTCCATGCAAGTCCACCCAGGTTGAGCGTCGTGCCATCCGTGAATCGGCCCTTGGCGCCGGTGCCCGTGAAGTATTCCTGATCGAAGAGCCGATGGCGGCTGCGATCGGTGCCGGCCTGCCGGTTGAAGAAGCACGCGGTTCGATGGTCGTGGATATCGGTGGTGGTACTACCGAAATCGCGCTGATCTCCCTGAACGGTGTGGTCTATGCCGAATCCGTACGCGTTGGCGGCGACCGCTTCGACGAAGCGATCATCACCTACGTGCGCCGCAACTACGGCAGCCTGATCGGCGAATCCACCGCCGAGCGCATCAAGCAGGAAATCGGTACGGCCTACCCGGGCGGCGAAGTTCGCGAAGTCGACGTTCGCGGTCGCAACCTGGCCGAAGGTGTTCCACGCGCATTCACCCTGAACTCCAACGAAGTGCTGGAAGCTCTGCAAGAGTCCCTGGCTACCATCGTTCAGGCCGTGAAAAGCGCTCTGGAGCAATCGCCGCCGGAACTGGCTTCCGACATCGCCGAGCGTGGCCTGGTGCTGACCGGTGGTGGCGCGCTGTTGCGTGACCTCGACAAGCTGCTGGCCCAGGAAACCGGCCTGCCGGTGATCGTTGCCGAAGATCCGCTGACCTGCGTCGCTCGCGGCGGTGGCCGTGCATTGGAAATGATGGACAAGCACACCATGGACCTGCTCTCCAGCGAATAATCGCCGGGTGCAATACGTGGGTGAGCGCACAGGCAGCACTTTGCAGTGCTGCCTGTTGGCGTTTATCTTCTGTCAGTCTTCATCCAGGCCGGTTTGATGCCGTATGAATAAACAGAACATTTGCCTGGGAGGAGCGGCTTATTAAACCGCTTTTCGCCAAGGGCCCCTCACTGGGCGTGCGCTTGTTGGTGCTGGCCGTACTGTCGGTCGCGCTGATGGTCGTTGACGCGCGCTTCAGCCTGCTTAAACCCGTACGCAGCCAGGCCTCGCTGGTGCTGATGGACGCCTACTGGATCACTGACCTGCCCGGACGGCTGTGGGACGGTATCGCCAGCCAGTTCGGCAGTCGCACCGAACTCGTTGCCGAAAATGAAAAACTCAAGTCGGAGAACCTGCTGTTGCAGGGTCGCATGCAGAAGCTCGCCGCCCTCACCGAGCAGAACGTCCGTCTGCGCGAGTTGCTCAATTCCTCCGCGCTGGTCAACGAGAAGGTCGAAGTGGCCGAGCTGATCGGCATGGACCCCAACCCCTTCACCCATCGCATCATCATCAATAAAGGTGAGCGTGATGGCGTGGTGCTCGGTCAGCCGGTGCTCGATGCTCGCGGCCTGATGGGGCAGGTGGTCGAACTGATGCCGTACACCTCCCGTGTATTGCTGCTGACCGACTCGACCCACAGCATTCCCGTGCAGGTGAACCGTAACGGTCTGCGGGCGATTGCCAGCGGCACCGGTAACCCCGAGCGTCTGGAACTGCGCCACGTGGCGGACACTGCCGACATCAAGGAAGGTGATCTGCTGGTCAGCTCCGGCCTGGGTCAGCGTTTCCCGGCCGGTTATCCGGTGGCGACGGTCAAGGAAGTGATCCACGATTCCGGCCAGCCATTTGCCATTGTTCGCGCCGTGCCGACCGCTGCATTGAACCGCAGCCGTTACCTGCTGCTGGTATTCAGTGACAACCGCACTGCCGAAGAACGTGCCAACGATGCTGCGCAGGCTCAGGAAAACCTCGATGCCTTTGGTGGCGGTCCTGTGATTCCGTCCGCGGTGCCGAAAATCGTCACCCCGCCTGCCGCGGCAGCAACTCCAGCCACGGCGACGCCTGCTGCCAGCACCACGCCGGCCAAACCCGCTGCAAGCAAACCGCCTGCAGCCACACCAGCGGCCAGCAAGCCACCGGCGAATCAGCCGGCGGCTCGACCAGCGGCCAAACCGCCTGTCACTGCGCCGGCTACCACCGGGAGGCAAGAATAATGGTCGGGGCTACCGCATCGCGTAACGGCTGGATTGTCTGGCTGACGTTTATTGTCGGCATTCTGCTCAGCGTATCGCCACTGCCCATTTTCATGGAAATCCTGCGCCCGCTGTGGCTGGCCTTGCTCCTGACTTTCTGGGCTTTGTATTTGCCGCACACCGTCGGCATGGTCACGGCTTTCTGCCTGGGACTGGCCGAAGATGTTCTGCAGGGCGATCTGCTCGGTCAGAATGCCTTGATCCTGACGCTGATCACGTTCCTGGTGCTGTCATTGCAGCAACGCCTGCGAATGTTCCCGATGTGGCAGCAGAGCCTGGTGATCCTGGTGATCTTCGGCCTCGCCCAGCTCGTACAACTCTGGCTCAGTGCCTTGACCGGCAACCGTCAGCCGACCCTCGCGCTGGTCCTGCCGGCACTGGTCAGTGCCTTGCTCTGGCCATGGGTCAGCTTCGCTTTGCGTGGACTGCGCCGGCGCTACAAAATCAACTGATTCGGTCAGGCATTTGCCCGCACCTCGACAGGGAGATGTCTTGATGAAAAAGCTTTACCTCGCCTCAGGATCGCCGCGTCGGCGTGAATTGCTCACGCAGATCGGCATTCCGTTTACCGCCATCAGCGCGGATATCGATGAAACCCCTCTCGCCCATGAATCCCCATCGGCCTACGTCGAGCGCCTGGCGCGCGGCAAGGCCGAGGCCGGGCGGCGCACCGTCGTTTGCGACGTAGCGTTTTGCGTACTGGGCGCCGACACCGCCGTGGTGCTGGACGGCAAAATTCTTGGCAAACCGGTGGACGAAGCCGACGCATGCGCCATGCTGATGATGTTGTCCGGCAAGGAGCATGAAGTGCTGACGGCGATTGCCGTGCTCGACGGCGAGCGCTGCGAGTCGCGGGTGGTGCGCAGTCTGGTGCGGTTCCGGTCGATCAGCCGCGAAGAAGCCGCCGCCTACTGGGCCAGCGGCGAACCCCGGGACAAGGCGGGTGGCTACGGCATTCAGGGGCTCGGCGCGGTGTTCGTCGCCGGCCTCGATGGCAGTTACTCGGCGGTCGTCGGCCTGCCGGTGTGCGAAAGCGCAGAACTGCTCGGCCATTTCGGCATACCCTGTTGGCAAACCCTGAACGCGCAATAAGCGTCGAACGGACAAGATGCGGCCATTATCGTGAACATGCCTGAACGAGACCCTGCCATGAGTGAAGAGATTCTGATCAACATCACGCCGATGGAATCGCGCGTGGCGGTGGTCGAAAACGGTGTGCTGCAAGAAGTGCACGTCGAGCGTACGCAAAAACGCGGGATCGTCGGCAACATCTATAAAGGCAAGGTGGTGCGGGTTCTGCCGGGCATGCAGGCGGCATTCGTCGACATCGGCCTGGATCGCGCAGCCTTCATTCATGCCTCGGAAATTTCCCTGCGCGAAGGCCCGGCGGTGGAAAGCATCAGTTCCCTCGTGCACGAAGGCCAGAGCCTGGTGGTGCAGGTGACCAAGGATCCGATCGGTTCCAAAGGAGCGCGGCTGACCACGCAGCTGTCGATTCCGTCGCGCTATCTGGTGTACATGCCGCGCACCGCCCACGTCGGCATTTCCCTGAAGATCGAAGACGAAGCCGAACGCGAACGCCTCAAGCAGGTGGTCAGCGATTGCGTGGCCAAAGAAGGCATCAAGGAGGCCGGCGGCTTCATTCTGCGCACCGCCGCCGAAGGTGCCGGGGCCGACGAGATCCTGATGGACATCCGCTACCTGCGCCGCCTGTGGGATCAGATCAACGAGCAGATCAAGACCATCGGCGCACCGAGCGTGATCTACGAAGACCTCGGCCTGGCGCTGCGCACCCTGCGCGATCTGGTCAGCCCGAAGATCGAGAAGATCCGCATCGACTCCCGGGAAACCTTCCAGAAGACCACGCAGTTCGTCGCCGAACTGATGCCGGAAATCGCCGATCGTCTGGAACACTACCCGGGTGAACGACCGATTTTCGACCTGTATGGCGTCGAAGACGAAATCCAGAAAGCCCTGGAGCGCAAGGTGCCGCTGAAGTCCGGTGGTTATCTGGTGATCGATCCGGCGGAAGCCATGACCACCATCGATGTGAACACCGGGGCGTTCGTCGGTCATCGCAACCTCGAAGAAACCATCTTCAAGACCAACCTCGAAGCCGCAACCGCGATTGCCCGGCAGATGCGCCTGCGCAACCTGGGCGGGATCATCATCATCGACTTCATCGACATGGAAGACGAAGAGCACCAGCGTCAGGTGCTGCGTACCCTGGAGAAACAACTGGAGCGCGATCACGCCAAGACCAACATCATCGGCATCACCGAGTTGGGCCTGGTGCAGATGACGCGCAAGCGCACCCGCGAAAGCCTCGAACAAGTGCTGTGCGAACCGTGCAGCAGCTGTCAGGGCCGGGGCAAGCTGAAAACCCCGGAAACCATTTGCTACGAGATTTTCCGCGAGATCCTGCGTGAAGCCCGGGCCTATCAGGCCGAGGGTTATCGGGTGCTGGCGAACCAGAAAGTCGTGGATCGTCTGCTTGATGAAGAGTCCGGTAACGTGGCCGAACTTGAAGGTTTCATCGGGCGCACCATACGCTTCCAGGTAGAAACCATGTATTCCCAGGAACAATATGACGTGGTGCTGCTCTGAACCCCTGCGTCACCCTTTTCCTGAAGCGGCTGGCCTCAGCTTTTTGCAGTATTTTTGCCATGGGAGCCAACTGACATGGAACGTCTGACACGCATTTTGGCCGCACTGACCCGCCGGGGTCTGGGCCTGTGCGCGTTGGTTCTGGTATTGATGGCGTTGTACGTCAGTCTCGGCCGGGAACTCACGCCACTGGTGGCCGAATACCGCGCGGATATCGAGGACAAAGCCAGTGCTGCCTTGGGCATGCCGCTGCAGATCGGCGAGCTGGAAGGCAACTGGAGTGGATTTGCGCCGATCCTGCTGGCCCATGACGTGATGGTTGGCAGTGGCGCAAACGCCTTGCGCCTGGATCGGGTGCGCGCAGTGCCGGATCTGTGGGCCAGTCTGCTGGCTCGCGAAGTGCGCATTGCCCATCTTGAACTCAACGGTCTGAAGATCAGCCTCAAGGAAGGCGAAGACGGAAAGTGGGCGCTGGAAGGCTTGCCGGTGCAGCAGGATCAGCCCATGGATCCCGAGCAACTGTTCAACCGTATGCAAATGATTCAGCAACTGTCGGTGCTCGACAGCCAAGTGACCTTGCAGCCGCGAGAGCAGGCACCGCTGACCCTCACGTATGTCGGCCTCAATCTCAAGACCGGCACCAGCCGCCAGCGCCTCGATACGCGATTGACCTTGCCTGACGGCCAGCCTGTGGCGCTGAGCCTGCGCACGCGGATTCGTCCGAGTGAGTGGCAGAACAGCGAAGTGGAAGGGTATGTCAGCCTGCCGCAGAGCGACTGGTCGAAATGGCTGCCCGAGCGCCTGACCCAGCAATGGAATTTCTCCGAGATCAAGGCCGGTGGCGAGCTGTGGGTCAACTGGCGCGAGGGGGCGTTGCAGAGTGCCGCGATCCGTCTCAATGCGCCGCAACTGAACGGCGCCTACGCCGAACGCAAGCCGATCCGGATCAACAATCTGGCGCTCAACGGCTACTTCCAGCGCAGTGCCGAAGGGGCCACGGTTACGCTTGATTCGCTGGCGATGAATTTCGGCGAAACCCGCTGGGAATCACATGTCCAGGTCAAACAGACCGCCGCCACCGACAAGACCGAAGAACTCTGGCATTTGCAGGCCGACCGGCTCGACCTGACCCCGATCACGCCTTTGCTCAATGCCCTCGGCCCGTTGCCACAAGGCTTCGCCACCGTGGTCGAACGTCTGAAGGTGACCGGCGGTCTGCGTAACGTGCTGCTGGATTTCCGACCGAACGCCACCGACGACAGCAAATTCAGCTTCGCCGCCAACCTTGATCAAGTCGGCTTCGACGCCTATCACGGCGCGCCGGCAGCCCGGAATGTCAGCGGCAGTCTCAGCGGCAATCTGGGCGGCGGCGAGCTGCGCATGGACAGCAAGGATTTCGTCCTGCACCTCGATCCGATTTTCGCCAAGCCGTGGCAATACATTCAGGCCAACGCCCGGTTGACCTGGAAGCTTGATAAAGAAGGTTTCACCCTGATCGCGCCGTACCTTAAGGTGCTCGGCGAGGAAGGCAAGATTGCCGGCGACTTCCTGATCCGCCTGCATTTCGATCACAGCCAGGAAGACTACATGGACCTGCGGGTCGGCCTGGTGGATGGCGACGGTCGTTACACCGCCAAGTACCTGCCGGAGGTCCTGAGCCCGGCCCTCGATGAATGGCTGCGCACGGCGATTCTCAAGGGTGCGGTGGATCAGGGCTTCTTCCAGTATCAGGGTTCGCTGAACAAGAACGCCGGTGAAGCGGATCGCAGCATCAGTCTGTTCTTCAAGGTGCACGACGCCGAGCTGGCGTTCCAGCCGGGCTGGCCGCACGTGAGCAAGGTCAGCGGTGACGTGTTCATCGAAGACAGCGGCGTGCGAATTCTCGCCAGCAGGGGCCAGTTGCTCGACACCCAGGTCAGCGACGTCTTCGTCAATATTCCCCATGTGCCGAGTGGCGAGCACAGCCATATGTTCCTCGACGGCAGCTTTGCCGGCGGGCTGGGCGATGGCTTGAAGATTCTTCAGGAAGCGCCGATCGGCACCGCCGACACCTTTGCCGGCTGGGAGGGCGAGGGTGATCTGCAGGGCAAGCTCAAGCTCGATGTGCCGTTGGCCAAGGGCGATCAGCCGAAAATCCTTGTCGACTTCAAAACCGCCAATGCGCGATTGAAACTGGCGGAGCCGAAGCTCGAACTGAGCCAGCTCAAGGGTGATTTCCGCTTCGACAGCGCCAAGGGCCTGAGCGGGCAGAACATCAGTGCCCGGGCCTTCGACAAGCCGGTCACCGCGCAGATCTTCGCCGACGGCGGCCCCGGCAAGCTCAAGACCCGGGTAGCAGCGTCGGGGCAGGTCGAGGTCAAGAAACTCACCGACTGGCTGGGCGTGACTCAGCCGTTGCCGGTGTCCGGCACCATTCCCTATCAGTTGCAGGTGAATCTGGACGGCACCGACAGCCAATTGATGGTCAGTTCCAGCATGAAAGGCGTGGCGGTGGACCTGCCGGCGCCGTTCGGCATGGCGGCCGATGTCGGGCGTGACACGGTGTTCCGCATGACCTTGCAGGGGCAGGAGCGGCGTTATTGGGTCAATTACGATCAACTGGCCAACTTCACCTTCGCCGCGCCACCGGGCAATTTCGCTGATGGTCGGGGCGAGTTGTTCCTCGGTGCGGGCGAAGCGGTGTTGCCGGGTAACAAGGGCTTGCGGATACGCGGCGTGTTGTCCGAGCTGGACGTCAAACCCTGGCAGGATCTGCTGGACAAGTACGCCGGCCAGGACCCGGGCGGCAACGCCAAGCAGTTGCTCAGCAGCGCGGATTTCAAGATCGGCAAACTCACGGCCTTCGGCACCACGCTGGATCAGGCGGCAGTGCAGGTGAATCGCAAGCCTGGCACCTGGGCTTTGGCCCTCGACAGTCAGCAGGCCAAAGGCACGGCCGGCATTCCCGACGCCAAGGGCGCGTCGATTGCGGTGAACCTGCAATACGTGCGGTTGCCGGCACCGGATCCGACGGTGCAGGCCGACGAGAACGCGCCAGACCCTCTGGCGTCGGTCGATCCGAGCAAGATTCCGGCGCTGGATATCACCATCAATCAATTGTTCCAGGGCCAGGATCTGGTTGGCGGCTGGTCGCTCAAGGTTCGGCCGACCGCCAAGGGTATCGCCCTGAATAACCTCGATCTGGGCCTCAAGGGCATCCTCTTGCAGGGCAGCGGCGGCTGGGAAGGTACGCCCGGTGCCACGACCAGTTGGTACAAGGGGCGGATCGGCGGCAAAAACCTTGCCGATGTGCTCAAGGGCTGGGGGTTTGCGCCGAGCGTGACCAGCGAAGAATTCCACATGGATGTCGATGGCCGCTGGCCGGGCTCGCCGGCGTGGCTGGCGACCAAGCGTTTCTCCGGTACCCTCGACGCCTCGTTGAACAAGGGCCAGTTTGTTGAAGTGGAGGGCGGCGCCCAGGCACTGCGGGTGTTCGGTCTGCTCAACTTCAACTCGATCGGCCGGCGTTTGCGTCTCGACTTCTCCGACCTGTTCGGCAAGGGCTTGAGCTATGACCGGGTCAAGGGATTGCTGGTGGCGACCAACGGCGTGTATGTGACGAAAGAGCCGATCAAGCTGACCGGTCCTTCGAGCAATCTTGAACTGGACGGCACGCTGGATCTGGTGGGCGACAAGGTGGATGCCAAATTGCTGGTGACTTTGCCGGTGACCAACAACCTGCCGATTGCCGCGCTGATTGTCGGCGCGCCGGCAGTCGGCGGCGCTTTGTTCCTGATCGACAAGCTGATCGGTGATCGCGTGGCACGGTTCGCCAGCGTCAAATACACCGTCAAAGGCCCGTGGAAAGAGCCGAAAATCACCTTCGACAAGCCTTTTTGAACAGCCAGCCCCTGAACCGATGGAGTAGCATGGCCGCATACCTCTTGCGGAGTGCGCCATGTCTTTAGCGGTGATTCAAATGGTCAGCCAGAGCGATGTGCTGGCCAATCTGCGCGATGCCCGACGTTTGCTCGAACAAGCGGCCCATGCCGGTGCGAAGCTGGCCGTGCTGCCGGAAAACTTCGCGGCCATGGGCCGTCGTGACATCGCCGATATCGGCCGCGCCGAAGCGCTCGGCGAAGGCCCGATCCTGCCGTGGTTGAAACAGACCGCCCGCGACCTCAGGTTATGGATAGTGGCCGGCACGTTGCCGTTGCCGCCTGTGGGGCAGCCCGAGGCCAAGTCCCATGCCTGCTCGCTGCTGGTGAACGATCAGGGCGAAATCGTTGCACGCTATGACAAGTTGCACCTGTTCGATGTCGACGTGGCGGACAATCGCGGCCGTTACCGCGAATCCGATGACTATGCTTATGGCAGTGGCGTGGTGGTCGCGGACACACCGGTCGGGCGACTGGGCCTGACGGTGTGTTACGACCTGCGCTTCCCGGAGCTGTACAGCGAATTGCGTGCGGCCGGGGCTGAACTGATAACCGCACCGTCGGCCTTCACCGCAGTGACGGGGGCGGCGCACTGGGATGTACTGATCCGCGCACGGGCCATTGAAACCCAGTGCTATGTGCTGGCGGCCGCTCAGGGCGGAACGCATCCGGGGCCGCGGGAAACCTTTGGCCACGGGGCGATTGTCGACCCTTGGGGGCGGATTCTGGTGCAGCAGGAACAAGGCGAAGCCGTATTGCTGGCTGAACGCGACAGCAACGAACAGGCGTCCATCCGGGCGCGAATGCCGGTGACGGGTCATCGGCGGTTTTTTTCGCAGGGCGCACAGCGACCTGCTTCAGAACACGAATTTAAGGCGTAAAACCTATGAGAGAGTTGTTGTCCTCAGTCAGTGATCACCTGTTGGCGCCCGGCGGCGTGACGATCGAGAGCCTGCAAGGCGTGCTCGGTGATCTGGCGGGTCCAGGCATCGATGCGGCCGACCTGTATTTCCAGGGGCAGATTTCCGAGTCCTGGTCGCTGGAAGACGGCATCGTCAAGGAAGGCAGTTTCAACCTCGACCAGGGTGTCGGCGTGCGGGCGCAGTCCGGTGAGAAAACCGGTTTCGCCTACAGCAACGCGATCACCCTCGAAGCCCTCGGCGCGGCGGCCCGTGCGGCCCGTTCTATTTCCCGCGCCGGGCAGAACGGCACGGTGCAGGCGTTCAGCACCCAGGACGTCGCCCAGTTGTACGCGCCGGATAACCCGCTGGAAGTGCTGAGCCGCGCTGAAAAAGTCGAACTGCTCAAGCGCATCGACGTTGCGACCCGCGCCCTCGACCCGCGTATCCAGCAGGTCAGCGTCAGCATGGCCGGGGTCTGGGAACGCATTCTGGTAGCTTCGACCGACGGTGGCCTGGCCGCCGATGTGCGTCCGCTGGTACGTTTCAATGTGAGCGTGATCGTCGAGCAGAACGGCCGTCGCGAGCGTGGTGGTCACGGCGGCGGCGGGCGTACCGACTACCGCTATTTCCTCGCCGAAGACCGTGCCATGGGTTATGCCCGTGAGGCGTTGCGTCAGGCGCTGGTGAATCTGGAAGCGATTCCGGCTCCGGCCGGCACGTTGCCGGTTGTTCTGGGCTCGGGCTGGTCCGGCGTGCTGTTGCACGAAGCGGTCGGTCACGGTCTGGAAGGTGACTTCAACCGCAAGGGCAGTTCTGCCTACAGCGGGCGCATGGGCGAAATGGTTGCCTCGAAACTCTGCACCATCGTCGATGACGGCACTCTGAGCGGTCGTCGCGGTTCCCTGAGCGTCGACGACGAAGGCACCCCGACCGAGTGCACCACGCTGATCGAAAACGGCGTACTCAAGGGCTACATGCAGGACAAGCTCAATGCGCGGCTGATGGGCGTGGCCCGCACGGGCAACGGTCGTCGCGAATCCTACGCGCACTTGCCGATGCCTCGGATGACCAACACTTACATGCTCGGTGGCCAGAGCGATCCGGCGGAAATCATCGCGTCGGTGAAGAAGGGCATCTACTGCGCCAACCTCGGCGGCGGTCAGGTCGATATCACCAGCGGCAAGTTCGTGTTCTCCACCAGCGAGGCGTATCTGATCGAGGACGGCAAGATCACTGCGCCGGTCAAAGGCGCAACGTTGATCGGCAATGGTCCGGAAGCGATGAGCCGGGTGTCGATGGTCGGTAACGATCTGGCGCTGGACAGCGGTGTGGGGACTTGCGGCAAGGACGGGCAGTCGGTGCCGGTGGGTGTCGGTCAACCGACGCTGAAAATCGATGCGATCACCGTGGGTGGCACGGGCGCATAAGAAGGAATGGAGCTTCGGGTGGCGCGCGGTGCGGCCACCCGGTGGCGAATATCAACGCAGACCGCGTTGAGTCTCGTCCAGCTCACGGATGTACTTGAAGATCTTGCGGCTCGAGGCAGGAGGTTTGTTTTGCGCAACCTCGTGCTGGGCCTGACGGATCAGGGAACGCAGTTGCTGGCGGTCGGCGTCCGGGTAATCGACGACGAATTTCTCCAGCACGGCATCGTCACCGGCGATCAGGCGGTCACGCCAGCGTTCGAGGTTGTGGAAACGCTCGTTGTACTGACGGGTAGAGGCATCGAGTTGATCGAGCAGGGTGAGAATCGCGTCAGTGTCCTGATCGCGCATCAGTTTGCCGATGAACTGCAAATGCCGTTTACGCGCGATGTTCGCGGTGTGCTTGGGCGCATCGGCCAGAGCCCGGCGCAAGGCGTCGGTCAATGGCAGTTTTGCCTGCAAGTCGGGCTTGAGCGTTGTAAGGCGCTCGCCAAGGTCAACCAGAGCATGCAGCTCGCGTTTGACCTGGGATTTGCTTTTTTCTCCCGTATCGAGGGAGTCGTCGTAAGAATCAACCATGGTGGCAGTCCGCAAAGAAACGCCGCCATGATAACCAGTCGGGGGCCGCTTGTCCGGCCCGGTCGCTCGAAGGCCCCAGCCGAAAGCAGAATTTGAGTGGAGATGAGCATGAGTGCAGTTGAAAGCGTCGGCCCACAGGCATTGCCGGCACTGCAGGAACAGGTCGAGCAGATCATCGCCGAAGCCAAGCGTCAGGGTGCCAGTGCCTGCGAAGTGGCGGTGTCGCTGGAGCAGGGCCTGTCGACGTCGGTGCGTCAACGTGAAGTCGAGACGGTCGAGTTCAACCGCGATCAGGGTTTTGGCATCACGTTGTATGTCGGCCAGCGCAAGGGTTCGGCCAGCACTTCCGCGACCGGGCCTGATGCGATTCGCGAGACCGTCGCTGCGGCGCTGGCAATTGCCAAGCACACCTCCGAAGACGAAGCCTCGGGGCTGGCCGATGCCGCGCTGATGGCCAGGGATATTCAGGATTTCGACCTGTTCCACCAGTGGGACATCACCCCGGAGCAGGCCATCGAGAAGGCGCTGCTCTGCGAAGCCGCCGCGTTCGACTCCGATGCCCGCATCAAGAATGCCGATGGCACCACGTTGAGCACTCATCAGGGCTGCCGCGTGTACGGCAACAGCCACGGTTTCATTGGTGGTTACGCCTCGACCCGACACAGCCTGAGCTGCGTGATGATTGCCGAGGCCGATGGCCAGATGCAGCGCGATTACTGGTATGACGTGAACCGCCAGGGCAGCTTGCTGGCGGATCCTGTGAGCATTGGTCAGCGCGCGGCACAGCGTGCAGCGAGCCGTCTGGGTGCGCGTCCGGTGCCGACCTGCGAAGTGCCGGTGCTGTTTTCCGCGGAGTTGGCGGGCGGGTTGTTCGGCAGCTTCCTGTCGGCGATATCCGGCGGCAGTCTGTATCGCAAATCGTCGTTCCTTGAAGGCACTCTGGGGCAGAAGCTGTTCCCGGAATGGCTGACCATCGACGAGCGTCCGCACCTGATGCGCGCCATGGGCAGTGCTTCCTACGATGGTGACGGCCTGGCGACCTATGCCAAACCGTTCGTCGAGAAAGGCGAGTTGGTCTCGTACATCCTTGGCACTTATTCCGGTCGCAAACTCGGCATGCCTAGCACCGCCAACGCGGGCGGCGTGCATAACCTGTTCGTCACTCATGGCGATGAAGACCAGGCTGCCTTGCTGCGGCGCATGGGGCGTGGCCTGCTGGTCACCGAGTTGATGGGCCATGGTCTGAACATGGTGACCGGTGATTACTCGCGCGGTGCGGCGGGTTTCTGGGTCGAGAACGGTGAAATTCAGTTCGCGGTTCAGGAAGTCACCATCGCCGGCAACATGCGCGATATGTTCAAGCAGATCGTCGCGGTGGGTAACGATCTGGAGTTGCGCAGCAACATCCGCACCGGCTCGGTGTTGATCGAGAAGATGACTGTCGCGGGCAGCTAAGCCCCAGGCAGGTACAAAAAAGGCGTGTCACCCGATTGGGTGGCGCGCCTTTTTTGTGTCCGCAAATTTTCCGGGCTGATGAGGGCAGCGGAAACGCTACTCTTGTTTCGGTTCTCATTATCATCTAATAATAAATCTCATTATCGGATGAGCCCAGGATCATGAGTTCTGCCTTGCACGAGCAGCCGTACCTCGAAAGCTGGCGTTGGATGAGTCGCCAGATCCGTTGCGCCATGGATCCCGACGAACCGCGCCTGATCGAGCATTACCTGGCCGAAGGCCGATACCTGGCGTGCTGTACGGCGACCTCGTCCTGGACGGTCGCCGAAACCTCTTTCCGTCTGCTGCTCGACACGGCCACCGACATCGCGTTGCCGTGGCACTGGCGCAGCCTCTGTCTCGATCAAGCCTGGCGCCCGCTGCGTGAAATGGAGCGCCTGTCACTGTGCAAATGCCGGCTCAAGCGCTGGCAAAGCTACACCTGGCAGCTCGCCACCTGCGAGTTGCAACCCTCGATTCCTCTCATTGAATTAGTCCAAGGATTTACCGATGACCAAGACACGTATTGAGCGCGACAGCATGGGCGAACTGCAGGTGCCGGTGGACGCTCTCTACGGCGCGCAGACCCAGCGCGCAGTGGATAACTTCCCGATCAGCGGCAAGCCGATGCCGACCCAGTTCATCCGCGCCCTGATTCTGGCGAAAGCAGCCGCCGCCCGCGCCAACGTCGAACTCAACCAGATCAGTGCCGCACAAGGCAAAGCCATCAGCGATGCCGCCCAAGGGCTGCTGGAGGGCGACTTCATGCAGCATTTCCCGGTGGACATCTTCCAGACCGGCTCCGGCACCAGCTCCAACATGAACGCCAACGAAGTGATCGCCACGCTGGCCAGCCGTCTGCTCGAAGAACCGGTGAATGCCAACGATCACGTCAACTGCGGGCAGAGCAGCAACGACATCATCCCGACCACCATCCACGTCAGCGCCGCGTTGGCTTTGCACGAACAATTGCTGCCGGCGCTGCTGCATCTGGTGCAGGTGATCGAGCGCAAGTCCGAACAAGTTCATCACCACGTCAAGACCGGCCGCACTCACTTGATGGATGCCATGCCGGTGCGCATGAGCCAAGTGCTCAACGGTTGGGCGCAGCAGCTCAAGGCCAATATCGGTCACTTGCAGGATTTGCTGCCAAGCCTGCAATCCCTGGCCCAGGGCGGTACGGCGGTTGGCACCGGAATCAACGCACATCCGGAATTCGCTGCGCGTTTCAGTCGTCAGCTCAGTCAACTGACCAACGTGCAATTCACCCCGGGCAAGGATCTTTTTGCGCTGATCGGCTCGCAGGACACCGCCGTCGCAGTGTCGGGTCAGCTCAAGGCCACCGCCGTGTCGCTGATGAAAATCGCCAACGACCTACGCTGGATGAACTCCGGCCCGCTTGCCGGTCTCGGTGAAATCGAGCTGGAAGGTTTGCAACCGGGGTCGTCGATCATGCCGGGCAAGGTCAATCCGGTGATTCCGGAAGCCACCGCCATGGTCGCCGCGCAAGTGATCGGCAACGATTCGGTGATCACCATCGCCGGGCAGTCGGGCAATTTCGAACTGAACGTGATGCTGCCGATCATCGCCCAGAACCTGCTGAGCAGCATCGAGTTGCTGGCCAACTCCAGCCGTCTGCTGGGCGACAAGGCGATTGCCAGCTTCAAGGTCAACGAGTCGCGCCTCAAGGAAGCGCTGTCGCGCAACCCGATTCTGGTGACCGCGCTCAACCCGATCATCGGTTACCAGAAAGCCGCCGAGATCGCCAAGCAGGCCTACAAACAGGGCCGTCCGGTGATCGACGTTGCGCTGGAACACACCGACCTGTCGCGCAGCCAGCTGGAAGAGTTGCTCAATCCCGAGAAACTCACCGCCGGCGGCGTGTAAGCACCGCAACCGCTTTGGAGGTTCACCATGGAGCACTGGAAACGCACGATCGAACGGGCCAATCGCTGCTTCATGCTGGGCGAGCTGATCGATGCCCGCGAGGCTTATCTGCAAGCCCTGGCCCTGGCGCAGGTGTTGTTCGAGCGCTGGGCCGATGCCGACGAAGCGGTGGCGGCCTGCGTCATTTCCCACCACAACCTGGCCGATCTGCACCTGCGTCTGAACCAGCCGGAGGAGAGCGCCGAGTACCTCTGCGCGATCCATCAACGGCTGTTGCAGACCATGCAGGACGAGCGCCTGCGCCCGGCGCTGCGTGAAGCAGCACTTCGCCAGAGCAGCAAGACCTACGTCGAGCTGCTCAATTTCATCAGTGAACACGGCGAATACCCGCGCACTCAGCGCTTGCTGCACCCGGATACCGGCAATGCGCGTCGCGCGCCTGCCCCACATCACCATGGAGTCCATTGAAATGGCTTTTACCCTGCCAGCCTTGCCTTACGCCTACGACGCACTGGAGCCGCACATCGATGCGCAAACCATGGAGATCCACTACACCAAGCATCACCAGACCTACATCAACAATCTGAATGCTGCGGTGGAGGGCACCGAATTCGCGGAGTGGCCGGTGGAAAAACTGGTCGCCAGCGTCCAGCAACTGCCGGAAAAACTTCGTGCGGCGGTGATCAATCAGGGCGGCGGTCACGCCAACCATTCGCTGTTCTGGGAAGTGATGGTGCCCGGCGGTGGCGGCAAGCCGGACGGCGCGCTGGCCAAGGCGATCGATGAGCAACTGGGTGGCCTCGACAGTTTCAAAGAGGCCTTCACCAAAGCCGCGCTGAACCGCTTCGGCAGTGGCTGGGCGTGGCTCAGCGTCACCCCGGAAAAGAAACTGATGGTGGAAAGCAGCGGTAATCAGGACAGCCCGTTGATGAACGGCAACACGCCGATTCTCGGCCTCGACGTGTGGGAGCACGCCTACTATCTGCGCTATCAGAACCGTCGGCCGGAATACATCAGCGCGTTCTACAACGTGATCAACTGGCCGGAAGTCGCTGCGCGCTATCAGGCCGCGCTGGTTTAAGTCTCCTATAAAAACAATCCAAGGCTGACTATGGGCACTGAAACACTGGCGATCGGAAGTGGGCGTATGTTTCGTTACGCAATTGGATCGCTGCTGCTGTTGGCGGGCATGACCTTGCTGGTCGCCCACGGACTCGAATGGCTGAATCTGGAACCGAGGCTATCGCGTGCGTTGCAGGGTGGCGCAATCTGCGCCCTCGGCACCGCGCTCGGCGCGGTTCCGGTGCTGGTGATCCGCAACATGCCCCAGGCGCTGGGCGATACGCTGCTGGGTTTTGGCGCCGGTGTGATGCTGGCGGCGACCGCGTTTTCGCTGATCGTGCCCGGGATTGCCGCTGCCGAAAGTCTGGGCCTGAGCCCATGGGGCGCCAGTGGCCTGATCTGTTTCGGCATCATGCTTGGGGCGTTCGGCCTGTATCTGGTTGATCGCCGGGTGTCGGGCGCCTCGCCGGAAATGCTCATCGGCACCGTCGAGCATCCGGTGATTCCGCCGCGGATCTGGTTGTTCGTGTTCGCCATCATTGCCCATAACATCCCGGAAGGCATGGCGGTCGGTGTCTCGGCTGGGGGTGGAATGCCGGACGCTGACAGTCTGGCGATGGGCATTGCCTTGCAGGATGTGCCGGAAGGGCTGGTGATTGCACTGGTACTGGCCGGTGCCGGGATGTCGCGGGTCAAGGCGTTTTTGATTGGCGCAGCGTCAGGTCTGGTCGAACCGGTGTTTGCATTGCTCTGTGCGTGGCTGGTCAGCCTCGCCGAATTGTTGCTGCCCCTGGGATTGGCACTGGCGGCGGGGGCCATGTTGTTGGTGGTGACTCACGAGGTCATTCCGGAGTCGCGACGCAATGGCCACGAGAAGCTGGCAAGCCTCGGATTGTTGATTGGCTTCTGTCTGATGATGGTGATGGATACGGCGTTGGGCTGAACCAGGAGGAGGGAGCGCGCTCCCTCGTCTCGAGCGTTTTCAACCACCTTCGTCGAAGTAGTTGTTGATCAGTGTCACCAGCGCGTCCATGGCTTCCTGTTCCTGGTGGCCATCGGTGCTCAGGTGGATTTTGGTGCCCTTGCCCGCCGCGAGCATCATCATCGCCATGATGCTTTTACCGTCAACCGTGGTTTCCGGGGTGCGGCCCACTCTGATCGTGCAATCGGGAAACTGGCCCGCCACGCCGACGAATTTTGCCGATGCACGGGCGTGCAGGCCCAGCTTGTTGATGATTTCTATTTCCCGAGCAGGCATCGCGGTGTGAATCCTTTAGCTGAGGTCGCGGTGGCGAACCTGGACGTTCTTCAGGGTCTTCTGCAGCGCCTGGCCAAGACGTTCGGTCAGGTAAACGGAACGGTGATGCCCGCCGGTGCAGCCGATTGCAATGGTGACGTAAGCGCGGTTGCTCGCCGCAAAGCGCGGCAACCATTTGTGCAGATAAGCGTAAATATCCTGGTACATCTCCTCGACCTCAGGCTGCGCCGCGAGATACTCGGCGACCGGCTGATCGAGACCGGATTGTGCGCGCAACTCCGGTTTCCAGTAAGGGTTCGGCAGGCAGCGTACATCGAACACCAGGTCCGCATCCACCGGCATGCCGCGTTTGAAACCGAACGACTCCACCAGAAACGCCGTGCCCGGCTCCGGCTGGTTCAGCAGTCGCAGCTTGATGGTATCGCGCAACTGGTACAGGTTGAGATTGGTGGTGTTGATTTTCAGGTCGGCGAGATCGGCAATGGGGCCGAGCAGGGCGCTTTCATCCTGAATGGCCTCTGCCAGCGAACGATTGGCATTGCTCAGTGGGTGGCGGCGGCGAGTTTCAGAGAAACGCTTGAGCAGAGTTTCTTCGTCGGCATCCAGGTACAGGACATCGCATTGAATATGCTTGGCACGGGCGTCTTCAAGCAATTCCGGAAATCGGGTCAGATGGCTCGGCAAATTGCGTGCATCGATCGATACCGCCACCAATGGCTGCGCCAGCTCGGTGTGAATCAGGGCGCGTTCGGCCAGTTCCGGCAGTAGACCGGCCGGCAGGTTATCGATGCAGTAGTAACCGTTGTCCTCAAGGACATCCAGGGCGGTACTTTTACCCGAGCCGGAACGGCCACTGACGATGATCAAGCGCATGGTTACGGCCTGTTCTGTTCTTCCAGTACAACCTGGTACAAGGCTTCGTTGCTTGGCGCGCTGCGCAGTCTGTCGCGCACGTCCTTGCGGTCGAGCATGCTGGCGATCTGGCGTAACAGCTCCAGGTGCGCATCGGTGGCGGCTTCCGGCACCAGCAGGACGAACAGCAGGTCCACAGGCGCGCCGTCGATAGCGTCGAAATCGATAGGGGCATCAAGGTGCATCAGCGCACTGATCGGCGCTTCGCAGCCCTTGAGGCGGCAGTGGGGAATGGCGATGCCGTTGCCAAAACCGGTGGAACCCAGTTTTTCACGGGCAATCAATGCCTCGAAGACATCTTGCATCTCCAGATCCGGAACTTCCCGGGCGATCAGGTTGGCAATTTGTTCGAGGGCTTTCTTTTTACTGCCGCCCGGCACGTTCACCAGGGAACGGCCGGGGGTCAGGATACTTTCAAGTCGGATCATGGGGGTGGGGGTTATCGACCGGTAGCGCCCTGAAGCAGGCTCTGGGTCTTTTCCTTATGCTTTTTGAGTTGTTTATCAAGCTTGTCGGTCAGCGCGTCGATCGCAGCGTACATATCGGTATGTTCCGCGTTTGCGACGACCTCATTGCCGGGAATATGCAGCGTGGCTTCGATTTTCTGCTTCAGCTTTTCGACGCACATCGTGACTTGCACGTTGGTGATCTTGTCGAAATGTCCCTCAAGCCTCTTGAGCTTTTGCTCAACGTACTCACGGAGAGGTTGGGTAACTTCCAGTTGGTGTCCACTGATGTTGACTTGCATACAGCTTCTCCTTCGTTGCCAGTGCATAAAGCGGCAGGCCGAAGAGCCTGCCACTGGAACGCTGTAACGTGGCTTACATCAACCGCTTGCGTTCGCTCGAAGGCGCGATCCCGAGGGATTCGCGGTACTTGGCGACGGTGCGGCGAGCCACCTGAATGCCTTGTGCCTCCAGTAAACCAGCGATCTTGCTGTCACTCAACGGCTTTTTCTGATTTTCCGCGGCAACCAGTTTCTTGATGATCGCGCGGATCGCCGTGGACGAGCATTCACCGCCTTCGGAAGTGCTCACATGGCTGGAGAAAAAGTATTTCAGTTCATATATGCCCCGTGGGGTATGCATGAATTTCTGTGTGGTCACCCGGGAAATCGTCGACTCGTGCATGCCCACGGCTTCAGCGATGTCATGCAGGACCAGCGGCTTCATGGCTTCGTCGCCGTACTCCAGAAAACCGCGCTGATGCTCGACGATCTGGGTGGCCACTTTCATCAGGGTTTCGTTGCGGCTCTGCAGGCTCTTGATGAACCAGCGGGCTTCCTGCAACTGATTGCGCATGAAGGTGTTGTCGGCGCTGGTGTCGGCACGCCGCACGAAACCGGCGTACTGGGCGTTGACCCGCAGACGCGGCACCGACTCCTGGTTCAGTTCGACCAGCCAGCGCTCGTTGTCCTTGCGCACGATGACGTCAGGTACCACGTATTCGGCTTCGGTGGATTCGATCTGCGAACCGGGACGCGGGTTGAGGCTCTGTACCAGTTCGATGACCTGGCGCAGTTCGTCTTCCTTGAGCTTCATGCGGCGCATCAGCTGGCTGTAGTCGCGGCTGCCGAGCAAATCGATGTAATCGGTGACCAGACGCTTGGCCTCGGTCAGCCAAGGGGTCCTGGCCGACAGCTGGCGCAATTGCAGCAGCAGGCATTCGCCCAGGTTGCGTGCGCCGATGCCGGCCGGTTCGAATTGCTGGATGCGGTGCAGGACGGCTTCGATCTCGTCCAGCTCGATGTCGAGTTCCGGATCGAAGGCGTCGAGGATTTCTTCGAGGGTTTCGTCGAGGTAGCCCTGATTGTTGATGCAATCGATCAGGGTGACGGCGATCAGGCGATCGGTGTCGGACATCGGTGCCAGGTTCAACTGCCACAAAAGGTGGCTTTGCAGGCTCTCGCCGGCGGAGGTGCGGGTAGTGAAATCCCACTCGTCATCGTCGCTGCTGGGCAGGCTGCTGGCGCTGGTCTGATAGACGTCTTCCCAGGCGGTGTCGACGGGCAGTTCGTTGGGGATTCGCTCGTTCCATTCGCCGTCTTCGAGGTTGTCGACTGTCGGCGCGGTCTCCTGATAGGAGGGTTCCTGGATCTCGGTGTTGGGCTTCTGTTCGGCGTTGTCGGCCATGGGATCGGAGTTGTCGAAGTCGTCGCCGTCTTCCTGGCGTTCGAGCATCGGATTGGATTCCAGAGCCTCCTGGATTTCCTGTTGCAGATCCAGGGTCGACAATTGGAGCAGGCGGATGGCCTGTTGCAGCTGCGGTGTCATCGTCAGCTGCTGGCCCATTCTCAAGACTAGCGATGGTTTCATGGCAGGGGCTTAACACCTTATTCGCCGGCGCTATGCGCCATCCACTACAGGGCGCCGGGGCGCCAAACTTAAGCAAATTATATGCCTGAAACTGTCGTGTTTGCCTAGAGCGCTGTAACAATAAAAGCGTATAAAAATGAGCTTCAACGTTACAGCACCCGGACGGCTGGTCGAATGCCGTCGTGCTTACAGGCGGAACTCGTGACCCAGATAGACTTCCTTCACCAGATCGTTGGCGAGGATGGTTTCGGAGTCACCTTCGGCGATCAGCTGGCCGTCGTTGACGATGTAGGCGGTCTCGCAGATATCCAGCGTCTCACGGACGTTGTGGTCGGTGATCAGTACACCGATGCCCTTGGCCTTGAGGTGGTGGATGATCTGCTTGATGTCACCGACCGAGATCGGGTCGACACCGGCGAACGGTTCGTCGAGCAGGATGAACTTCGGTGCCGTGGCCAGTGCGCGGGCGATCTCCACGCGGCGGCGCTCACCACCGGACAGGCTCATGCCGAGGTTGTCGCGGATGTGGCTGATGTGGAATTCCTGCAACAGGCTTTCCAGCTCCTTGCGACGACCGGCCTTGTCGAGCTCCTGGCGGGTCTCGAGGATGGCCATGATGTTGTCGGCTACCGACAGTTTGCGGAAGATCGACGCTTCTTGCGGCAGATAGCCGATACCGGCCTTGGCGCGACCATGCATCGGCTGGTGGCTGACGTCCAGGTCGTCGATCAGCACGCGACCCTGATCGGCCTGGACCAGGCCGACGATCATGTAGAAGCAAGTGGTCTTGCCGGCGCCGTTCGGGCCGAGCAGGCCGACGATCTGACCGCTGTCGATCGACAGGCTGACGTCGCGCACAACCTGGCGGCTTTTATAGGCCTTGGCCAGGTGCTGAGCTTTCAGAGTTGCCATTACTGGGTTTTCTCGTCGGTTTTCTTCTTCGGCTGGATCACCATGTCGATGCGCGGACGCGCTTCGGTGACCTTGCTGCCAGTGGCTCGACCGGCACTGGCCAGTTTCTTCACCGTGTCATAGACGATTTTCTCGCCCTGAGTGGTGTTGTTGTCCTTGTCGACGACTTTGGCCTTGTCGATCAGCACGACGCGGTTCTGCGCAGCGTGGTACTGGATGGTCACACCCCAGCCCTGAACGGGTTTGGTGTCGCCGGCAGTCTGCAACTGTTCGAAGTAGGCGAGGTTGCCCACCGAGGTCACGACGTCGATGTCGCCGTTCGGCGCGCGGGTCATGGTCACGGTGTTGCCTTTGACGATCATCGAACCCTGGGTGATGATCACGTCGCCTTTATAAGTGGCAACGCCGTTCTTGTCGTCCAGCTGGGCATCGTCGGCCTGAATGCGGATTGGCTGCTCTTGATCGTTCGGCAGAGCCCAGGCGCTCACGCTTCCCAGTGCTGCGCCCAGACTGAGCAAAATAGGGAGGGTTTTAACGAGCCTCATACTGTCCTCTTACGTTCGATAGCAGGTGTATCCTGCTTTCCTTCAAATACGCTTTCATTCCTACGCCAGTCGATACACCGCCAGCGCCGTCGATTCTAACGGGTTGCTGGGTCTGCGCATATTGCTGCTGCGGGAACACCGTCATGCGAGTGGAGGTGATCAGGGTGTCGCGGTTCTTTTCGTCGGTGCGCTTGACGCGTACCGAGTCGATCAGCTCGACCTCGGTGCCGCCGGAGTTCACTTCACCGCGTTCACTGGTCACGTGCCATGGGAAATCGGTGCCACGGAACATGTTCAGATCAGGTTTGGTGACCAGTGTAATGTCGGTCGCCTTGACGTGCTCGGCCTTGTCGGACGTCATTTCGTACTGCACTTTGCCGTCTTCGAGGTACTGGATCGTGTGGGTATTGGTCGCATACCAGTCGATCGGGCTTTCCTCTGCCGAAACCGGCGGTTTGTCGAGGAAGCGTTCCGGGCTGATGTTCCAGTAGCCGACCGCACCGAAAATCGCTGCGATGCAACCGAACAGCAGGATGTTGCGAAACTTTTTGCTAAACATGGTTGGACTCACAGGTACGCGTTGTTGGCGGCATCGAGGCTGCCTTGGGCGCGCAGGATCAGTTCGCAGAATTCGCGGGCGGCACCTTCGCCGCCACGGGCCTGGGTCACGCCGTGAGCGTGTTCGCGTACAAAGGCGGCGGCGTTGGCTACGGCCATGCCCAGCCCCACACGGCGGATTACCGGCAGATCCGGCAGGTCGTCGCCGAGGTAAGCCACTTGCTCATAGCTTAGGCCCAGTTGCTCCAGAAGACCGTCGAGAACGACCAGTTTGTCTTCGCGGCCCTGAAACAGATGCGGGATCCCCAGATTCTTTGCCCGACGCTCGACCACCGGGGTCTTGCGACCGCTGATGATGGCTGTCTGTACGCCGGCATTCATCAGCATCTTGATGCCCTGACCGTCGAGCGTATTGAAAGTCTTGAACTCGCTGCCGTCTTCCAGGAAGTACAGGCGCCCGTCGGTGAGGACACCGTCGACGTCGAAAACTGCCAGTTTGATGGCTTTGCCGCGTTGCAGCAGATCGGTGCTCATTTACATCACTCCTGCGCGCAGCAGATCGGAGAGGTTGAAGGCGCCGATCGGGCGGTCTTCTTCATCCACGACAACCAGTGCGTTGATTCGGTGGTCTTCCATGATTTTCAGGGCTTCGGCGGCGAGCATTTCGGCGCGGGCGGTCTTGCCGTGCACGGTCATTACCTGGTCGATGGTGGCGCTGTGGATATCGATGCTGCGATCCAGGGTGCGGCGCAGGTCGCCGTCAGTGAAGATCCCGGCCAGTTTGCCGTCGGCTTCCAGAATGACGGTCATGCCCAGACCCTTGCGGGTCATTTCCATCAACGCGTCCTTGAGCAGGGTGCCGCGCTGTACCTGCGGCAGTTCCTGGCCGGCGTGCATGACATTTTCCACTTTCAGCAGAAGACGTCGGCCAAGGGCGCCGCCCGGGTGGGAAAAGGCGAAATCTTCGGCAGTGAAGCCGCGCGCCTCCAGCAGCGCCACGGCCAGGGCATCGCCCATGACCAGTGCGGCGGTGGTCGAGGAGGTCGGTGCCAGGTTCAGCGGGCAGGCTTCGTGCTCGACGTGAACGTTGAGGTTGACCTCGGCGGCCTTGGCCAGCGGCGATTGCGGGTTGCCGGTGACGCTGATCAGCTGGATGCCCAGGCGCTTGATCAGTGGCAGCAGGGTGACGATTTCGTTGGTGGAGCCGGAATTTGACAGGGCCAGAATCACGTCGTCACGGGTGATCATGCCCATGTCGCCGTGGCTGGCCTCGGCCGGGTGTACGAAAAACGCCGGGGTGCCGGTGCTGGCCAGGGTCGCGGCAATCTTGTTGCCGATGTGCCCGGATTTGCCCATGCCGACCACGACCACACGGCCCTTGCTGGCCAGAATCATCTCGCAAGCGCGTACGAAATCGGCGTCGATATGGGGCAACAAGCCTTGTACGGCTTCCACTTCGAGGCGGATGGTGCGTTGTGCCGATTGAATCAGGTCGCTGGTTTGGCTCATGTCAGAAATCGTATAGCCCGATGAAAAGGCGGCGATTATAGCGGTTATGTTGAAAAGCCTCACGCAAGTTCGTCGTGCTTTGTCATTCCTCGTTACCAAAACTCTGCAAATAAGGCCTCAAGCCCTTCAACTCGCCGAATGCGGACCGGTGCAGGCCTTGGGCGCTTGCCCTTTGCAGTGATATAGTTCGCCGCCAGTTCGGCCTGCCCGGGATGTAGGGGCTTTCTCAAGAAAGCCAGGCGTCCGAGTGAGAGGCTGCATCGCAAGGAGTTTAGATGAGTGCCGATAACGCCTACGCGGTCGAGCTGAAGGGAGTCTCCTTCAAGCGCGGTGCGCGGAGCATTTTCAATAACGTCGATATCCGCATACCCCGTGGCAAGGTCACCGGCATCATGGGGCCTTCCGGGTGTGGCAAGACGACACTGTTGCGCCTGATGGGCGCGCAGTTGCGGCCATCCAAAGGCGAGGTCTGGGTCAACGGCCAGAACCTGCCGAAGCTGTCGCGCAGCGATCTGTTCGATGCGCGCAAGCACATGGGCGTGCTGTTTCAGAGCGGTGCCCTGTTCACCGATCTCGATGTGTTCGAGAACGTCGCCTTCCCGCTGCGTGTTCATACCGACCTGCCGGACGAGATGATTCGCGATATCGTGCTGCTCAAGTTGCAGGCGGTGGGCCTGCGCGGTGCCATCGAATTGATGCCTGACGAGCTGTCCGGCGGCATGAAACGCCGCGTCGCCCTGGCCCGGGCCATTGCCCTCGATCCGCAGATCCTCATGTACGACGAACCGTTCGTCGGCCAGGACCCGATCGCCATGGGCGTGCTGGTTCGCCTGATCCGCCTGCTCAACGATGCCCTGGGAATCACCAGCATCGTGGTGTCCCACGACCTCGCCGAAACCGCGAGCATTGCCGACTACATCTATGTGGTCGGTGATGGCCAGGTATTGGGGCAGGGCACGCCGGACGAACTGATGAGCTCGGACGATCCGCGTATCCGTCAGTTCATGACCGGTGAACCCGACGGCCCGGTGCCGTATCACTTTCCAGCGCCGGATTACCGCGCCGATCTTCTGGGGAAGCGTCGCTGATGCGCAGAATTACATTAATGGAGCGTGTGCGTCGTTTCGGCCAGGCCGGGATCGACAGCGTCGCGGTGTTTGGGCGTTCGACCCTGTTCCTGTTTCATGCCTTGCTCGGGCGTGGCGGCATCGGTGGCGGATTTGGCCTGCTGGTCAAGCAGTTGCATTCCGTCGGCGTGATGTCGCTGGTGATCATCGTGGTGTCCGGGATCTTCATCGGCATGGTGCTGGCGCTGCAAGGCTTCAACATCCTGTCGAGCTACGGCTCGGAGCAGGCCGTCGGGCAGATGGTGGCGCTGACCCTGTTGCGTGAGCTGGGGCCGGTGGTGACCGCGCTGTTGTTCGCCGGGCGTGCCGGTTCGGCGCTGACGGCGGAAATCGGCAACATGAAATCCACCGAACAGCTGTCCAGCCTGGAAATGATCGGGGTCGACCCGCTCAAGTACATCATCGCCCCGCGTCTGTGGGCCGGCTTCATTTCCCTGCCTGTGCTGGCGATGATCTTCAGCGTGGTCGGCATCTGGGGCGGTTCGTGGGTAGCCGTCGACTGGCTGGGCGTCTACGAAGGTTCCTACTGGTCGAACATGCAGAACAGCGTGAGCTTCGGTGACGATGTGCTCAACGGCATCATCAAAAGTGCAGTATTCGCTTTTGTCGTCACCTGGATCGCCGTATTTCAAGGCTATGACTGCGAACCCACTTCCGAGGGGATCAGCCGTGCCACCACCAAGACCGTGGTTTACGCCTCGCTGGCAGTCCTCGGCCTGGACTTTATTCTGACCGCTTTGATGTTTGGAGATTTCTGATGCAAAACCGCACCCTGGAAATCGGTGTCGGCCTGTTCCTGCTGGCAGGGATCCTGGCTTTGCTGCTGCTTGCTCTGCGGGTCAGTGGCCTGTCTCCGACTTCGACCACCGATACCTACAAACTTTACGCGTATTTCGACAATATCGCCGGTCTGACGGTCAGAGCCAAAGTGACCATGGCCGGTGTGACCATCGGCAAGGTCACCGCGATCGATCTGGACCGCGACAGCTTCACCGGTCGGGTGACCCTGCAAGTGGATAAAAGCGTCGACAACCTGCCGACCGACTCCACAGCATCTATCCTGACAGCGGGTCTGCTGGGCGAGAAATACATCGGCATCAGCGTGGGCGGGGAAGACACCCGCCTGAAGGATGGTGGAACCATTCACGACACGCAGTCGTCTCTGGTACTGGAAGACCTGATCGGTAAATTCCTGCTCAATACCGTTAGCAAAGACGCCAAATGAGGAGCTTTTGAATGATCTCTACCTTGCGACGTGGCCTGTTGGTGTTGCTTGCGGCGCTGCCGCTGGTGGCCAACGCCGTGGCGGCGCCTTCGGCGCATGACCTGGTTCAGGACACCACTAACCGGATGCTGGCTGATCTGGCCGCCAACAAAGAGAAGTACAAGCAGGATCCGGCTGACTTCTACACCGCGTTGAACACCATCGTCGGGCCGGTCGTGGATGCCGAGGGCATTTCCAAGAGCATCATGACGGTCAAGTATTCGCGCAAGGCAACCCCGGCGCAGATGAAGACCTTCGAGGAAAACTTCAAGCGCGGCCTGTTCCAGTTCTACGGCAACGCGCTGCTCGAGTACAACAACCAGGGCATCACCGTCGATCCGGCCAAGGACGAGTCGGGCGACCGCACCAGTGTCGGCATGACCGTCCGGGGCAGCAACGGCGCGATCTATCCGGTTTCCTACACGCTGGAGAAGATCAACGGCGAGTGGAAACTGCGTAACGTGATCATCAACGGCATCAATATCGGCAAGCTGTTCCGTGACCAGTTCGCAGACGCAATGCAGCGCAATGGCAATGATCTGGACAAGACCATCAATGGCTGGGCCGGGGAAGTCGCCAAGGCCAAGCAGTCGGCCGAGCAGAACGAGAAACCAGCCCAATGACCGAGTCGGCCATTCGTCTGGACGAAGCCAGCGAGCTGCAACTCAGCGGTGTGCTGGATTACCGCACCGGCCCTGACCTGCGCGAGCAGGGGCGGGCGCTGATCAAGTCGTGCAATGCCCCGGCATTGGTGATCGATTGTTCGGCGGTGGAGAAGTCCAGCAGCGTCGGTCTGTCGCTGCTGTTGTGCTTCATTCGCGATGCAAAGGCGGCCGGCAAGGCGGTCAGCATCCGCGGGATGCCCGAAGACATGCGCGAAATTGCTCAGGTCAGCGAACTGACCGAGCTGTTGGCGCAACCCTGAACCCGCATCAATAGAGAAGCCCCCCGTCAGAGTCCTGCGCAGCGGGGTTCGCAGGCGCGGGGCTTTTTTGTATGATGTCCGACCCGTGCGCACAGGGCGCCGATTGAGGTTGAGCATGCAGGCCGTAGAAGTGAAGAGCTTCCTTGAAGGAAAGCTGCCAGGAACGCTGGTGGAAGTTGAAGGCGAAGGCTGCAACTTTCAGCTGAACGTGATTAGTGATGAACTGGCGGCGTTGAGCCCGGTCAAGCGTCAGCAAAGCATCTATGCCCATTTGAACCCTTGGATCGCCGATGGCAGCATCCACGCGGTCACTATGAAATTTTTCAGCAGCGCGGCCTGGGCCGAGCGCACCTGAGCCCTAGGGCGTCGAGATTCTTATGGATAAATTGATTATTACCGGTGGCGCTCGTCTTGATGGCGAGATCCGCATCTCCGGGGCGAAGAACTCCGCCCTGCCGATCCTGGCCGCCACCCTGCTGTGCGATGGCCCGGTTACCGTTGGCAACCTGCCGCACCTGCACGACATCACCACCATGATCGAGCTGTTCGGTCGCATGGGCATCGAGCCGGTGATCGACGAGAAGCTCAGCGTCGAAATCGACCCGCGCACCATCAAGACCCTGATCGCTCCGTACGAACTGGTGAAAACCATGCGTGCGTCGATCCTGGTGCTGGGTCCGATGGTTGCACGTTTCGGTGAAGCCGAAGTCGCACTGCCTGGCGGTTGCGCCATCGGTTCGCGTCCGGTCGACCTGCACATCCGTGGCCTGGAAGCCATGGGCGCGGTCATCGACGTCGAAGGCGGCTACATCAAGGCCAAGGCACCTGAAGGCGGCCTGCGCGGCGCGCACTTCTTCTTCGATACCGTCAGCGTGACCGGTACCGAGAACATCATGATGGCTGCCGCTCTGGCCAAGGGCCGCAGCGTGTTGCAGAACGCCGCCCGTGAACCTGAAGTGGTCGACCTGGCTAACTTCCTGAACGCCATGGGTGCCAAGGTTTCCGGTGCCGGCACCGACACCATCACCATCGATGGCGTCGAGCGTCTGGGTTCGGCTTTCTACAAGGTCATGCCTGACCGTATCGAAACCGGCACCTACCTGGTGGCCGCTGCGGTAACCGGCGGCCGCGTGAAGGTCAAGGACACCGATCCGACCATCCTCGAAGCCGTTCTGGAAAAACTCCGTGAATCCGGCGCAGAAATCACCACCGGTGAAGACTGGATCGAGCTGAACATGCACGGCAAGCGCCCGAAAGCGGTCAACGTGCGCACCGCGCCGTACCCGGCGTTCCCGACCGACATGCAGGCGCAGTTCATCTCGCTCAACGCCATTGCCGAAGGCACTGGTGCGGTCATCGAGACGATCTTCGAAAACCGTTTCATGCACGTGTACGAACTGCACCGCATGGGCGCGCACATCCAGGTCGAAGGCAACACCGCCATCGTGACCGGCATCGAAACACTCAAGGGCGCGCCAGTGATGGCAACCGACCTGCGTGCTTCGGCGAGCCTGGTGATTTCGGCACTGGTGGCACAGGGCGATACCCTGATCGACCGCATCTACCACATCGACCGTGGTTACGAGTGCATCGAGGAAAAACTGCAGATGCTGGGCGCCAAGATCCGTCGCGTTCCGGGCTAATCGCTGCATCTGGACACAGGGAAGTGTCCGTTGAATTCGTTTTGATCGGGGGTGGCAACGCCCTCGAAGTATGTCCGGCGCCGATTGCGACCGGACATGAGTACCTTGATAAGGACTGACGTTTCCCATGTTGACCATCGCACTGTCCAAGGGCCGCATCCTTGACGACACCCTGCCGCTTCTCGCCGAAGCGGGCATCGTGCCGACCGAGAATCCGGACAAGAGCCGCAAGCTGATCATCCCTACGACCCAGGAAGACGTTCGCCTGTTGATCGTGCGGGCCACTGACGTGCCGACCTATGTCGAGCATGGCGCGGCCGACCTCGGCGTTGCCGGTAAAGACGTGCTGATGGAATACACAGGGCAAGGCCTGTACGAGCCGCTGGACCTGCAGATTGCCCAGTGCAAGCTGATGACCGCCGGCAAGGTCGGCGCGGTGGAGCCCAAGGGCCGCCTGCGCGTCGCCACCAAGTTCGTCAACGTCGCCAAGCGTTACTACGCCGAGCAGGGCCGTCAGGTCGACATCATCAAGCTGTACGGCTCGATGGAACTGGCACCGCTGATCGGTCTGGCCGACAAGATCATTGACGTGGTCGACACCGGCAACACCCTGCGTGCCAACGGTCTGGAACCCCAGGAACTGATCGCCACGATCAGCTCGCGTCTGGTGGTCAATAAAGCTTCGATGAAAATGCAACACGCCCGAATCCAGGCGTTGATCGACACCCTGCGCAAGGCAGTGGAGTCTCGACACCGCGGCTGATGTACCTGCGCGACGCTAAGTCGCGCCCGTCTATCCGCCTCATAGCCAGAATCTCAGGTGCCCAAGCGGAAACGACTGCTAAGTTAGGGCGCCTGAGTTTTTGCCATTCCTATGAGGCTCTCGCTATGACCGCACCGACTGCAATTCGCCGACTCAACGCTGCTGACCCGGATTTCGCGCATCATCTGGATCATCTGCTGAGCTGGGAAAGTGTGTCTGACGACTCGGTCAATCAGCGCGTGCTGGACATCATCAAGGCTGTGCGCGAGCGCGGTGACGCGGCGCTGGTCGAGTTCACCCAGAAATTCGACGGCCTCGAAGTCGCCTCGATGGCGGACCTGATCCTGCCGCGCGAGCGTCTGGAACTGGCCCTGACCCGCATCACCGTGGCGCAACGCGAAGCGCTGGAAAAAGCCGCCGCCCGCGTGCGCAGCTACCACGAAAAACAGAAGCAGGACTCCTGGAGCTACACCGAAGCCGACGGCACGGTGCTGGGCCAGAAAGTCACGCCACTGGATCGCGCCGGTCTGTACGTGCCGGGCGGCAAGGCGTCGTACCCGTCGTCGGTATTGATGAACGCGATTCCGGCCAAGGTCGCTGGCGTGACTGAAGTGGTCATGGTGGTGCCGACCCCGCGCGGTGAGGTCAACGAGCTGGTGCTGGCGGCGGCGTGCATCGCCGGCGTCGACCGGGTGTTCACCATCGGTGGCGCACAAGCCGTTGCCGCGTTGGCCTATGGCACCGAAAGCGTGCCGCAGGTGGACAAGGTCGTCGGTCCGGGCAACATCTATGTCGCCACCGCCAAGCGTCACGTGTTCGGTCAGGTCGGCATCGACATGATCGCCGGCCCGTCGGAAATCCTCGTAGTGTGCGACGGCCAGACCGATCCGGACTGGATCGCCATGGACCTGTTCTCCCAGGCCGAGCACGACGAAGACGCCCAGGCGATTCTGGTCAGCCCGGACGCCGAGTTCCTCGACAAGGTCGCCGCGAGCATCGACAAATTGCTGCCAACCATGGATCGCGCCACCATCATCGAAACTTCGATCAACGGCCGTGGTGCCCTGATTCACGTGCGCGACATGGCCCAGGCCATCGAAGTCGCCAACCGTATCGCACCGGAACACCTTGAACTGTCGGTTGCCGACCCGCAGGCCTGGTTGCCGCAGATTCGCCACGCCGGCGCGATCTTCATGGGCCGTCACACTTCCGAAGCGCTGGGCGACTACTGCGCCGGTCCGAACCACGTGCTGCCGACGTCCGGCACCGCGCGTTTCTCCTCGCCGCTGGGCGTGTATGACTTCCAGAAGCGCTCGTCGATCATCTTCTGCTCCGAGGCCGGTGCTTCCGAACTCGGCAAGACTGCATCGATCCTGGCCCGTGGCGAATCGCTGAGCGCCCACGCGCGCAGCGCCGAATACCGCATCAAAGACGACGTGAAGGGGAACTGAACATGAGTAAATTCTGGAGCCCGTTCGTCAAGGATCTGGTGCCTTACGTGCCGGGCGAGCAGCCGAAGCTGACCCGCCTGGTCAAGCTCAATACCAACGAAAACCCGTACGGCCCGTCACCAAAAGCACTGGCGGCGATGCAGACCGAACTCAACGACAACCTGCGCCTGTACCCGGACCCGAACAGCGATCTGCTGAAAAACGCCGTCGCCAGGTACTACGGCGTACAAAGCAATCAGGTGTTCCTCGGCAACGGTTCGGACGAAGTGCTGGCGCACATCTTCCACGGTCTGCTGCAACACGATCAACCGATCCTGTTCCCGGACATCAGCTACAGCTTTTATCCGGTCTACTGCGGCCTTTACGGCATCAAGTTCGATGCGGTGCCGCTGGATGCGCAGTTCCAGATCAACCCGGCGGACTACGCCAAGCCGAACGGCGGGATCATCTTCCCTAACCCGAACGCACCAACCGGTTGCCTGCTGGCGCTGGAAGCGGTCGAGCAGATTCTCAAGGCCAGCCCGGATTCGGTGGTGGTCGTCGACGAAGCCTACATCGACTTCGGCGGCGAAACCGCGATCAGTCTGGTGGACCGTTATCCGAACCTGCTGGTGACCCAGACCCTGTCCAAGTCCCGTTCACTGGCGGGCCTGCGGGTCGGTCTGGCGGTCGGCCATCCGGACCTGATCGAGGCGCTGGAGCGGATCAAGAACAGCTTCAACTCCTACCCGATCGATCGCATGGCCAATGTCGGCGCGGCGGCGGCGTTCGAGGATCGCGAGTACTTCGACAAGACCTGCGCACTGGTCATCGAGAGCCGCGAATGGGTGGTTGCGCAGTTGCAGGCCAAGGGCTTCGAAGTGCTGCCATCGGCCGCGAATTTCATCTTCGCCCGGCATCCGCAACACGATGCGGCAGGGCTGGCGGCCAAACTGCGTGAACAGGGCGTGATCGTGCGCCACTTCAAGCAGGAGCGGATTGCCCAGTTCCTGCGGATCTCGATCGGCACGCCGGAGCAGAATCAGGCGTTGATCGACGGTCTCGGCGAGCTCTGAAACGACACTGATCCCTGTGGGTTCCGTCCCGCAGGGATCAGCGTCGGTTTATTCGTGATGCGGTTCGCCCAGGAACGTCAACGAACTGAACAACCCCCGACTGCTCACTTCCGCACTGTCCTTCACCGGCACTTCCACCTGCGCCGCAATCACATTCAATCCCTCATTACGCACCAGCACCTGAGCGCGGCCGTCCTTGTCGGTTTCAGTGCTCAAGGTATTCGGCGCGCTGCGGTAGTCACCGATCAACTTCACGCCCGCTGCCGGTTTGCCATCCAGCAACACCCGCACCGGCAATGATTTCCCCGGCCCGACGGTCAGTGGGTCGACCTCTGGCAGGATCAACAATTTGATCTGATCCAGTCTGGGCAGCTTCGCTCCCGGCTGATAAATCGCCAGGCTGTATTTAAAGGTCTCGGTCGACTCGATGGCGCCCTGGACTTTGCTGCGTCCCTCGTTGATCCATTTCTTGTCGGCGGTTTGCGACCACATGCCATTGTTCAGGGCCACGGCCATCACCGCCGGCGGTTTCAACGGTTGCAGGCGGGCGTGATCCGCCAGGCGCTGCACACTGACGGGAATCATCTTGCCGCTCGTGTCAAAGGCCCACGCCCCGCTGACTTTTTGTGCTTTGAACGCATTGTCCTCGGCACCGTGGCCGTAGACGACTTCGATATTGCCGCGTCGTTGTTCGGTCCACAAACCGTGGGCCGAGGCGTGAGTGGCGAACAGCGCGGCGATGAGCAGCAGGGATTTGCCGTAATGCATGGTGACGTCCTTTTACAGGTTGAGTGTCAGGCTGACCGTGAAATTGCGCGGCTCGCCGGGGTTTACCCAGTAGTTGCTGTACGAGCGCTCGTAATACTTTTCGTCGAACAGGTTGTTCAGGTTCAGGCCGACGGTGACGGTGTCGCTGGCCTTGTAATGGGCCAGCAGGTCGACGGTGTGATAGGCCGGCAGCTCGAAATCGCTTCCGGACTCACCTGAGCGGTCACCGACGTAGGTGAACGCCGCGCCGATATCCGAGCCGCGCAAGCGGCCGTCCTGAAACTCATAGACACCCAGCAGGCTGCCGCTGCGTTTGGCCACCCCGAGGATGCGGCTACCGGCGGGGATCGCGGCATCACCCTTGGTGACTTCGGCGTCGATCCAGGCGAAGGCGCCGATCACCCTGACGGCGTCGGTGACTTGCCCGGTGACTTGCAGATCGAAACCCCGGCTGCGGGCCTTGCCCATGGCGCGGCTGGTGTCGGTGCCCGGGTCGAGGGCGAGGACGTTTTCCTTGTCGATATGGAAGAAGGCGAGAGTGCTGCTTAACCGTTCGTCGAACAGCTCGTTCTTGATGCCGATTTCGTAACCCACACCTTCCTCCGGATCGAAGGATTTGCCAGCCGCATCGAGACCGTTGTTCGGTTTGAATGAGGTCGAGGCGTTGGCGAACAGGCCGGTGTCCGGGGTCAGTTGATAGAGCAGGCCGGCACGTTGAGTGAGCGCATCGTGGGTCTGGCGGCTGGTGCTGTTGCGGCTGTGGTCATCGATGTTTTGCTCAAAGTGCTCGAATCGCGCCCCGATCATCCCGCGCAGTTTTTCGCTGAAGACGATTTGATCCTGCAGGTTCAGCGCATGGCTTTCGACGTGTTCGAAGAAATCTGTGCCGGAGCGTGCGCCGTTGGGTTTGGGCTGGCCGTATACCGGGTTATAGATATCGATGGCGTAAGGCCCGCCGGCGATGGTGGTGACGCGCTCGTTCTTGCGGAAGTTCTCGTACTCGCTGCCGATCAGCAGTTCGTGCTGCCAGGTGCCGACGTCGAACAGACCGCGCAGTTCCAGCTGGGTGATGCTGTCGTGCCAGTTGGTATCGCGTTCGCGATAGCGGCGGTTGACTGTGTGGCCATCGGCGTTCAACGGGCGGTTTTCGGAGGCAAAACCCCAGAGCTTGCCTTCCTTGTAATGGCTGGCCAGGCGCAGTTTCCAGGCATCGTTGAGGTGGTGCTCAAGCGTGGCTTGCAGTCTGTTGTTGTGGTTGTCGATGTTGCCGTCGTTCGGCTCACCCAGGAATGTCGAGCGCGAGACGCCGCTCCATTTATTGTTTGGCGCAACGATGCCGCGGTCGAAGGTCGAGCTATGACGCACGAATTCGCTCTCCACCAGCAGGCTGGTGTCCGGGTTCAACTGCCAACTGAAAGAGGGGGCGACGAAGACGCGTTTGCTGTCGACGTGATCGCGAAAGCTGTTGTTGTCCTCGACTGCGAGGTTGATTCGCGACAGCACATCACCCTGATCATCCAGCGGCGTGTTGACGTCCAGCGCGGTGCGATAACGATCCCAACTGCCAGCACTGGTTTGCAGGGTAGTGAACGCTTCGGGCTGCGGTTTCTTGGTGACGATGTTCACCGTGCCCCCCGGATCGCCTCGGCCGTACAGGCTGGCGGCAGGTCCCTTGAGCACTTCGATGCGCTCGATGTTGGCGGCGTCGGGTGTGCTCGGGTAACCGCGGTTGGCGCTGAAGCCGTCCTGGTAAAACTCCGAGGTGGTGAAACCGCGCACGCTGTATTCGTACAGCGTCAGGCCACCGAAGTTGTTTTGCTTGGACACGCCACCGGCGAAATCCAGCGCACGTTCGACGCTGGTGCTGCCCAGATCTTTGAGCACGCTGGCGGGCACCACGTTGATGGCTTGGGGGATGTCACGGATGGCGGTGTCGGTTTTGGTGGCGCTGGACGAGCGCGTGGCTCGATAGCCTTTAATCGGGCCGGTAGGGGATTCGTAATCGGAGGTGACGCTGATGGTGTCGAGTTCAAGTGTTTGCGGTTCATCGGCAAACGCGGGATCGCCCAGCAAGCCAAGGGTCAGGCCGAGGAGCGAGGCCTTTTTTCGAGACGACATGTTATGTTGTTCCAATGTATTAATTGAAACAATATAACATGCCTGTTGAGAATGTCTGCTATTCGCGCTTCTGTCGCGAAAAGCGTCTTAGCCTTCTTTTTCCTGCACCGGAGCCGGCGGCGGACGCAGACCGATCTCGGCGGTCAGCTTCAACTCCTTGCCATTGCGCATCACCTGAATCGTGACCTTGTCGGTCGGCTTGATTCGCGCCACCTGGTTCATCGACTTGCGGCCATCACCGGCCGGTTCGCCGTCGATGCTCAGGATCACGTCGCCCAGTTGCAGGCCAGCCTTCTGGGCCGGGCCATCGCGGAAAATCCCCGCCACCACGATTCCCGGACGCCCGGACAGGCCAAACGACTCGGCCAGTTCCTGGGTCAACGGTTGCACTTCAATGCCCAGCCAGCCGCGAATGACCTGACCGTGCTCGATGATCGACTTCATCACCTCCATCGCCAGCTTCACCGGAATCGCGAAGCCGATGCCTTGGGAGCCGCCGGACTTGGAGAAGATCGCGGTGTTGATGCCGGTGAGGTTGCCGTTGGCGTCGACCAGCGCACCGCCGGAGTTGCCCGGGTTGATCGCCGCGTCGGTCTGGATGAAGTCTTCGTAGTTGTTCAGGCCCAACTGATTGCGGCCGGTGGCGCTGATGATGCCCATGGTCACGGTCTGGCCGACGCCGAACGGGTTGCCGATGGCCAGTGCGACGTCGCCGATGCGGATGTTGTCGGAGCGGCCGACGGTGATCGAAGGCAGGGTTTTCAGGTCGATCTTCAGGACCGCGAGGTCGGTTTCCGGGTCGCTGCCGATCACTCGAGCGAGGGTTTCGCGACCGTCCTTGAGCGCCACGACGATCTGGTCGGCGCCGCTGGTGACGTGGTTGTTGGTCAGGATGTAGCCTTCCGGACTCATGATCACGCCGGAGCCGAGGCTCGACTCCATGCGCTTCTGCTTCGGCGAATTGTCACCGAAGAAGCGGCGGAACTGCGGATCTTCGAACAACGGATGCGCCGGTTTTGCGATGACTTTGGTGGTGTAGAGGTTCACCACCGACGGCGCGGCGATGGTCACCGCGTCCGCATAGGACACAGGCCCCTGCTGCACGCTGGTGGTCTGCGGGGCCTGTTGCAGGTTGACGTCGAGGCTCGGAAGCCCGACCCACTGCGGGTAACGCTGAATAATCAACAGAGCGATAAGCACGCCGGCCAACAGCGGCCAGCCGAAAAAACGCAGCGCCTTGAGCATTAAGCACGTCCTGGAAAAGTTGCAGGCGGGGTCAGACCGCCCATAATGTCGCGCATTATACGAGGCCGCGCGTGCCTCTGAACGGGATTTTCAGGAGTCTTTCATGGCCGTTGCCCTCAGTACCCTGGTCGAAGAAGCCGACCGTTACCTCGGCAGTGCGAAAATTGCCGATTATTGCCCCAACGGCCTGCAGGTCGAGGGCCGTCCGCAGGTAATGCGCATCGTCAGCGGCGTCACCGCCAGCCAGGCATTGCTCGACGCCGCCGTCGAGGCCGAAGCCGATCTGGTACTGGTGCATCACGGTTATTTCTGGAAGGGCGAGAACCCGTGCATCACCGGCATGAAGCAGCGCCGTCTGAAGACGCTGCTCAAGCACGACATCAGCCTGCTCGGCTATCACCTGCCACTGGATCTGCACCCGGACGTCGGCAACAACGTGCAACTGGCCCGTCAGTTGGACATCACCGTCGAAGGACCGCTGGATCCGGACAACCTGAAGATCGTCGGTCTGGTCGGTTCGTTGAGCGAGCCGATGACCCCGCGTGACTTCGCCCGCAAAGTGCAGGAAATCATGGGGCGCGAGCCGCTGCTGGTCGAAGGCGGCGCGATGATCCGCCGGGTCGGCTGGTGCACCGGTGGCGGTCAGGGTTACATCGACAACGCCATCGCGGCGGGCGTCGATCTGTTCCTCAGCGGCGAAGCCTCCGAGCAGACATTCCACAGCGCTCGGGAAAACGACATCAGCTTCATCGCCGCCGGCCACCACGCTACCGAACGCTATGGCGTGCAGGCGCTGGGCGACTATCTGGCGAAGCGTTTTGCTCTCGAGCACATCTTCATCGACTGCCCGAATCCGATCTGACTTTTCCCTGAAAGCACCCGAACGGGCGGGCATATTCATATACCCTTTCGATCTAGTTGGCGTCCTGATTAGAAGAGGTTGCTGTGCTAGGATTCCTCGCTCGAACACGGCCCGCTGGCCGTTCATAAGAAAGCTTTCGTGAGTAGCCATGGTCGACAAACTGACGCATCTGAAACAGCTGGAGGCGGAAAGCATCCACATCATCCGCGAGGTGGCCGCCGAGTTCGACAACCCGGTGATGCTGTACTCCATCGGTAAAGACTCCGCCGTGATGCTGCATCTGGCACGCAAGGCGTTCTTCCCGGGCAAACTGCCGTTTCCGGTGATGCACGTCGACACCCGCTGGAAATTCCAGGAGATGTACAAGTTCCGCGACAAGATGGTCGAAGAACTGGGCCTGGACCTGATCACCCACGTCAACCCGGATGGCGTTGCGCAGGGCATCAACCCGTTCACCCACGGCAGCGCCAAGCACACCGACATCATGAAAACCGAGGGCCTGAAGCAGGCACTCGACAAGCATGGTTTCGACGCCGCTTTCGGCGGTGCCCGTCGCGATGAAGAGAAGTCCCGCGCCAAGGAGCGTGTCTACTCGTTCCGTGACAGCAAACACCGCTGGGACCCGAAGAACCAGCGTCCGGAGCTGTGGAACGTCTACAACGGCAAGGTCAACAAGGGCGAATCCATCCGCGTATTCCCGTTGTCGAACTGGACCGAGCTGGACATCTGGCAGTACATCTACCTCGAAGGCATCCCGATCGTACCGCTGTACTTTGCGGCCGAACGCGAAGTGATCGAGAAGAACGGCACGCTGATCATGATCGACGACGAGCGCATCCTCGAGCACCTGTCCGACGAGGACAAGGCGCGCATCGTCAAAAAGAAAGTGCGTTTCCGTACCCTTGGCTGCTACCCGTTGACGGGCGCGGTGGAGTCCGAGGCCGAAAGCCTGACGGACATCATTCAGGAAATGCTCCTGACGCGAACTTCCGAGCGCCAGGGCCGGGTCATCGACCACGATGGCGCAGGCTCGATGGAAGACAAGAAACGTCAGGGTTATTTCTAAGGGGTTGTCATGTCGCACGCATCTGATTTGATCAGCGAGGACATCCTCGCCTACCTGGGCCAGCACGAACGTAAAGAGCTGCTGCGCTTTTTGACCTGCGGTAACGTCGATGACGGCAAGAGCACCCTGATCGGGCGCCTGCTGCACGACTCGAAGATGATCTACGAAGATCACCTCGAAGCCATCACCCGCGATTCGAAGAAAGTCGGCACCACCGGTGACGACATCGACTTGGCATTGCTGGTCGACGGCCTGCAGGCCGAGCGCGAGCAGGGCATCACCATCGATGTCGCCTACCGCTATTTCTCCACCGCCAAGCGCAAATTCATCATCGCCGACACCCCCGGCCATGAGCAGTACACCCGCAACATGGCCACCGGTGCGTCCACCTGTGACCTGGCGATCATCCTGGTCGATGCCCGTTACGGCGTGCAGACCCAGACCCGTCGCCACAGTTTCATCGCCTCGTTGCTGGGCATCAAACACATCGTTGTCGCCATCAACAAGATGGACCTCAAGGGCTTCGATCAGGGCGTGTTCGAGTCGATCAAGGCCGACTACCTGAAGTTCGCCGAAGGCTTGAAGATGAAGCCGACGAGCATGCACTTCGTGCCGATGTCTGCCCTGAAGGGCGACAACGTGGTGAACAAGTCCGAGCGCTCGCCGTGGTACACCGGCCAGTCGCTGATGGAAATTCTCGAGACCGTGGAAGTGGCGGGCGATCGCAACTTCACCGATCTGCGTTTCCCGGTGCAGTACGTCAACCGTCCGAACCTGAACTTCCGCGGTTTCGCCGGCACCCTCGCCAGCGGCATCGTCAAGAAGGGCGACGAAGTCGTGGTCCTGCCGTCGGGCAAGAGCAGCCGCGTGAAATCCATCGTCACCTTCGAAGGTGAACTGGAACACGCAGGCCCTGGCCAGGCGGTAACGCTGACCATGGAAGACGAGATCGACATCTCTCGTGGTGATCTGCTGGTACACGCCGACAACGTTCCGCCGGTGACCGACAGCTTCGAAGCGATGCTGGTGTGGATGGCCGAAGAGCCGATGCTGCCGGGCAAGAAATACGACATCAAGCGCGCTACCAGTTACGTGCCGGGCTCCATTGCCAGCATCGTCAACAAGGTCGACTTCAACACCCTCGAAGAAGGCCCGGCGAGCGCGTTGCAGCTCAACGAAATCGGCAAGGTGAAGATTGCGCTCGATGCGCCGATCGCCCTCGACGGTTACGACAGTAACCGCACCACTGGCGCGTTCATCGTCATCGACCGTTTGACCAACGGCACCGTCGGCGCCGGCATGATCGTCGCTCAGCCGGTGACCCATGGCACGGCCATGCACCACGGCAAACTGGCCCATGTAGCAACCCAAGAGCGCGCTCAGCGTTTCGGTCAGCAACCGGCCACCGTGCTGTTCAGCGGCCTGTCGGGCGCTGGCAAGAGCACCTTGGCTTACGCGGTCGAGCGCAAGCTGTTCGATCTGGGTCGGGCGGTGTTTGTGCTGGATGGCCAGAACCTGCGTCACGATCTCAACAAGGGGCTGCCGCAGGATCGCGCCGGTCGCACCGAGAACTGGCGTCGTGCCGCACACGTGGCGCGTCAGTTCAACGAAGCGGGCCTGCTGACGCTTGCGGCGTTCGTGGCGCCGAGTGCCGAAGGTCGTGAGCAGGCGAAGGATCTGATTGGCAAGGAGCGTCTGCTGACGGTTTATGTCCAGGCCTCGCCGACTGTGTGCGCCGAGCGTGATCCGCAAGGGTTGTATGCGGCGGGTGGCGACAACATTCCGGGTGAGTCTTTCCCGTATGACGTGCCGCTGGATGCTGATCTGGTGATCGACACCCAGTCGCTGTCGCTGGATGAAAGCGTGAAGCAGGTGCTGGATCTGCTGCGTAAACGTGGCGCGATCTAAGCGCTGAGCGGAAATGAAAAGCCCGCCGATGAGTGATCATCGGCGGGCTTTTTATTTGGCTGTGATCGTTAGCGGCGGTTCGGGTATTCGCGGTGCATCTGCGCAAGCAGCGCATCCTTGTCCTGCCACAGCTGATTGATCCAGCCCTGGAATTGCAGGCGATACTCGCCGTCCTGGTCGTAGTTCTTGCCGATGAACTGCGGCGGGATTTTCAGTTCTTCGAAGTGCACCACTACGTCTCGGACGTTGCCGCACAGCAGATCCCAGAAGCCAGGACGCCCGCCCGGATAGTGGATGGTGACGTTGACGATCGATTCCAGTTGTTCGCCCATCGCATCCAGTACGAAGGCAATGCCGCCGGCCTTGGGCTTGAGCAGGTATTTGAACGGCGATTGCTGCTGTGCGTGCTTGCCTTCGGTGAAGCGTGTGCCTTCGACGAAGTTGAAGATGCCTACCGGGTTGTCGCGGAATTTCGCGCAGGTCTTGCGGGTGGTTTCCAGGTCTTTGCCTTTCTTTTCCGGGTGCTTTTCCAGGTACACCTTCGAATAGCGTTTCATGAACGGGAAGCCCAGTGTCCACCATGCCAGACCGATGATCGGCACCCAGATCAGTTCCTGCTTGAGAAAAAACTTCAGCGGCTGGATGCGTCGGTTGAGCACGTATTGCAGCACCAGAATGTCGACCCAGCTCTGGTGGTTGCTGGTGATCAGGTACGAGTGCTGATAGTCCAGGCCTTGCAGACCGCTGAGGTGCCAGCGGGTGCGGCGGACCAGGTTCATCCAGCCTTTGTTGTTGCTGATCCAGGCTTCGTGGGTGTGGCTCATCAGCCAGCGCGAGGCGCGGCGTGCGAGGTCGAACGGCAGCACTTTGATCAGCGCCACGAGAAACAGGAACGAGCACAGCAGGATCGTGTTCAGCGCCAGCAGCAGCGCGGCGATCACGCCGCGCAGAGGGGCAGGGAGAAAAGCCAGCATCGGGTCAGATATCCAGAGGTCGGTTGGCAGCCTGAATCGCGGTCAGGGCGATGGTGTAGACGATGTCGTCGACCTGCGCGCCGCGCGGCAGATCGTTCACCGGTTTGCGCAGGCCTTGCAGCATCGGGCCGAGGCTGACGCAATCGGCGCTGCGCTGCACGGCTTTGTGGGTGGTGTTGCCGGTGTTCAGGTCGGGGAACACGAACACTGTGGCGCGACCGGCCACCTGGCTGTTCGGCGCCAGTTGTCGGGCGACGGTTTCGTTGGCGGCGGCGTCGTACTGCAACGGGCCGTCGATCAGCAGCGAGTGCTGTTGTTCGTGGGCGAGCAGGGTGGCTTCACGGACTTTTTCGACCTCCTCGCCGGTGGCCGATTCGCCGCTGGAGTAGCTGATCATCGCCACGCGCGGGGTGATGCCGAACGCGGCGGCCGAGTCGGCGCTTTGCAGGGCGATTTCGGCCAGTTCGCTGGCGCTCGGGTGCGGGTTCATCACGCAGTCGCCGTAGACCAGCACTTCTTCGGGGAACAGCATGAAGAACACCGACGACACCAGCGTGCAGCCCGGCGCGGTTTTAATCAGCTGCAAGGCCGGGCGGATGGTGTTGGCGGTGGTGTTGATGATGCCGGAGACCAGGCCGTCGACTTCATCCAGCGCCAGCATCATGGTGCCGATCACCACGGTGTCTTCCAGTTGTTGCTCGGCCATCGGCGCGTTGAGGCTTTTGCTCTTGCGCAGGGCGACCATCGGCTCGACGTAGCGCTCGCGGATCAGGTCCGGATCGAGGATTTCCAGCCCCGGCGGCAGCACGATGCCCTGGGCCCGGGCGACGGCTTCGACGTCTGCCGGTTTGGCCAGCAGCACGCAACGGGCAATCCCGCGCTCCTGACAGATCGCCGCCGCCTGTACGGTGAACGGCTCGCTGCCCTCGGGCAGGACGATGCGTTTGTTGGCGGCCTGGGCGCGTTGAATCAATTGATAACGGAACACGGCTGGCGACAGGCGCATTTCCCGTGGCGTACCGCAGCGCTGGTGCAGCCAGTTGGCATCCAGATGGCTGGCGACGAAGTCGGTGATGATCTCGGCGCGCTCGCGGTCATCGACGGGAATTTCCTTGTTCAGGCCGTTGAGCAGGTTGGCGGTGTCGTAGGAGCCGGTGCTCACCGACAACACCGGCAGACCGGCCTGCAACGCACCACGGCACAGATCCATGATGCGCGGATCGGGCAGGGTGTCGCTGGTCAGCAGCAGACCGGCCAGTGGTACACCGTTGATGGCCGCGAGGCTGACGGCGAGGATGATGTCGTCGCGATCGCCGGGGGTCACCACCAGCACGCCGGGCTTGAGCAGGTCCACGGTGTTGCGCATGGTGCGCGCGCAAATGATGGTCTTGGTCATGCGCCGGGTTTCGTAGTCGCCGGCGTTGAGCACCTGGGCGCCCATCAGATCGGCGACGTCGCGGGTGCGCGGAGCGTTGAGTTCGGGCTGGAACGGAATGCAGCCGAGCAGACGGAAATCACCGGTGCGCAGCAACGGTGAATGCTCTTTCAGACGCGCGGCGAAGGCATCCATGCTTTCGTCGGTCTTGACCTTGTTGAGGATCACACCGAGGACTTTCGGGTCTTTCGGACCGCCGAACAGTTGCGCCTGCAACTCGACGCGACCGGACAGTTCGGTCAGCACTTCGTTTTCCGGGGCCGAGACCAGAATCACTTCGGCATCCAGGCTCTTGGCCAGGTGCAGGTTGACCCGCGCGGCGTAGCTGGCGCTGCGGGTCGGCACCATGCCTTCGACAACCAGCACGTCTTTGCCGATGGCGGCCTGCTGATAGAGGGTGATGATTTCTTCGAGCAACTCGTCGAGCTGACCGTCGCCGAGCATCCGCTCGACGTGGGCCAGGCCCAGTGGCTGCGGCGGTTTCAGGCCGTGGGTGCGGGCCACCAGTTCGGTGGAGCGCTCAGGGCCGGTGTCGCCCGGATGTGGCTGGGCAATCGGTTTGAAGAAGCCGACTTTCAGCCCGGCCCGCTCCAGCGTCCGCACCAGCCCGAGGCTGATGGAGGTCAGACCCACACCAAAGTCGGTGGGTGCGATAAAAAAAGTTTGCATGCGGATTCTCTAAGGGTGCATGGCAATGGCGATCGTCTCTGTGTGCCGATCTGCCGAATTTCAGTCGCCAAGGTTATCGCTAACCGAGCCTTGAGCGCACCAACCGCAAGCAAAGGGTTGGCCTATTTTTTCAATACGTTGCGCCGCGTCCAGGACCCATGCCCGGGACTGCCAGGGCGGGAGGTGGCGCAGGTGCTGGGTGTGGCCGCAGGACAGCTCGGCGACCCAGTGGCCGTCCTCGTCCTGATGGAATCCGGTGACGGTCACGGGCGCCAATCCGTCCCGTCTGTCCGGGTTCTGTTCGCTTTCGGGCAAATCCTTGTTTAGACTTGTCCGTTCTTCATTCTTATGCAAAAGGTCTCGCCCCATGCTGATCGCCGCCAATAAGGCTGTCTCCATCGACTATACCCTGACCAACGACGCTGGTGAGGTCATCGACAGCTCCGCCGGCGGCGCTCCGCTGGTCTACCTGCATGGCGCAGGCAACATCATCCCGGGCCTGGAAAAAGCCCTGGAAGGTAAAGAAGTCGGCAACGAACTGGAAGTGTCCGTCGAGCCGGAAGATGCCTATGGCGAATACGCCGCTGAACTGGTCAGCACCCTGAGCCGCAGCATGTTCGAAGGCGTTGACGAGCTGGAAGTCGGCATGCAGTTCCACGCTTCGGCGCCGGACGGCCAGATGCAGATCGTCACCATCCGTGACCTGGACGGCGACGACGTCACCGTCGACGGCAACCACCCGCTGGCCGGTCAGCGCCTGAACTTCAAAGTGAAGGTCGTTGCCATCCGTGACGCCAGCCAGGAAGAAATCGCTCATGGTCACGTCCATGGCGAAGGTGGCCATCACCACTGATTTTCTGCGCTAAGCTTTCGAGTACTGGAGAGGCGCCCGAGGGCGCCTTTTTAGTCCGCGGCTGTCCTTGGTGGCCTCGCCAAGTGGCTGTTTCGAGTAGAAAACGGGAATCTGGAGTTCGTCATGAGTGCTTTTCACGACCTTAAGTTGACAGCCCTGGATGGTCAGGAGCTACCGCTGGCACCCTTCAAGGGCCAAGTCGTGCTGGTGGTCAACGTCGCCTCCAAATGCGGCTTGACCCCACAGTACGCGGCGCTGGAAAACCTTTATCAGCAATACAAAGGCAAAGGCTTCAGTGTGCTGGGCCTGCCGTGCAACCAGTTTGCCGGTCAGGAACCGGGCAGTGAGCAGGAGATCCAGGAATTCTGCAGCCTCAACTATGGCGTGAGTTTTCCGTTGTCGAAAAAGCTCGAAGTCAACGGTCACGACCGTCATCAGCTGTACCGTCTGCTGGCGGGCGAGGGCGCCGAATTTCCCGGTGACATCACCTGGAATTTCGAGAAATTCCTGCTCGGCAAGGACGGTCGGGTGCTGGCCCGCTTCTCGCCGCGCACGGCGCCGGATGATCCTTCGGTGATTACGGCGATTGAAAAAGCCCTGAGCTGAAACACAAAGATCGCAGCCTTTGAGCTGCGATTTTTTTCGCCTGCCTTTTGACCCTTAATCATTCAGATCAATAGTGCTATCGGCCGTTTGAAACTCCGCATATTATCGCCGTCATATGAATCGCATGCCCGTCGATCAATTTTTCGTGGAGCCTCCCATGCCCGTGCAAGCCCTGTTCAAACCGTTCCAGCTTGGTGCCCTCGAACTGCCGACCCGCGTGGTCATGGCGCCGATGACCCGCTCGTTTTCCCCGGGCGGTGTGCCCAATTCCAAAGTGATCGAATACTACCGTCGTCGCGCGGCGGCCGGTGTCGGCCTGATCATCACCGAAGGCACCACCGTCGGTCACCAGGCTTCCAACGGTTACCCGAACGTGCCGCACTTCTACGGTGAAGCCGCGCTGGCCGGCTGGAAGAAGGTCGTGGATGCGGTACACGCCGAAGGCGGCAAGATCGTTCCGCAACTGTGGCACGTCGGCAATGTGCGCCGCATCGGCACCGAGCCGGACGCGAGCGTGCCGGGTTACGGCCCGTCGGAAAAACTCAAGGACGGTCAGGTCGTGGTGCACGGCATGACCAAACAGGACATCCAGGACGTCATCGCAGCCTTCGCCCAAGCGGCGAAAGATGCCCAAAGCATCGGCATGGACGGCGTGGAAATCCACGGCGCCCACGGTTACCTGATCGACCAGTTCTTCTGGGAAGGCAGCAACCAGCGCACCGACGAATACGGTGGCAGCCTGGCCAACCGTTCGCGTTTCGCCATCGAGCTGATCCAGGCGGTACGTGCGGCGGTGGGCGAAGGCTTCCCGATCATCTTCCGTTTCTCGCAGTGGAAACAGCAGGACTACACCGCGCGTCTGGTGCAAACAGCCGAAGCACTGGGCGAATTCCTCAAGCCGTTGTCCGACGCCGGTGTGGACATTTTCCACTGCTCGACGCGCCGTTTCTGGGAGCCGGAATTCGACGGTTCCGACCTGAACCTGGCCGGCTGGACCCGCAAGCTGACCGGCAAACCGACCATCACCGTCGGCAGCGTCGGCCTCGATGGCGAGTTCCTGCAGTTCATGGTCAACACTGACAAGGTCGCGCAGCCGGCCAGCCTGGAAAAACTGCTGGAGCGTCTGAACAACGACGAGTTCGATCTGGTGGCGGTGGGGCGTGCGCTGCTGGTCGATCCGGACTGGGCGCAGAAAGTGCGCGAAGGCCGCGAGCAGGACATTCTGCCCTTCAGCCGTGAGGCGTTGATGACGCTGGTTTGATCGCCGTGGGCGGCTTGTCGCGCAGGTCGCGGCAAGCCCCCAGCAAATGGTTTTCAAACTGTTCGACGATGGCCGCCCAACCCTGGCGGCTGGCGTGTTGGCGTGCGTTCAGGCGTACGCAGCGCAACCTTTCGTCTTCCTCCAGCAGCCACGCCGCTGCTTCGCAGAACGCCTCTTCATCGCCGGGCATCGCCAGCACGCCGTTGTAGCCATGGCGAATATGCTGGGCCGCAGCGGCCTGATCGTAAGCCACTACCCCCAGACCTGAGGCCAGCGCCTCCAGCACGACGTTGCCGAAGGTTTCGGTCAGGCTCGGAAACAGAAAAACATCCCCCGACGCGTAGTGCGCCGCCAGCGCTTCGCCACGTTGCGAGCCGCAGAAAATCGCCTCGGGCAGTTCCTTTTCCAGTGCCATTCGTTGCGGCCCGTCGCCGACCACGATCAGCTTCAGGTTGCGCTGTGGATAAGTGCTGGCGAGCTTTTCGAAACTGCGTTTGAGCAGGCCGAGGTTTTTCTCCGGCGCCAGGCGTCCTACGTGAATGACCGCAATGTCCCGCTCGCCGAGACCCCATTGCTCACGCAAGGCATTCAGGCGTTTGGCCGGGTGAAACAACTGGCTGTCGACACCCCGCGACAGCAGCGCCAGGCGTTCGAAATGCCGGCGCTCCAGCTCCAGGCGCTGGCTGACGCTCGGCACCAGCGTTAGCGCCGAACGGTTGTGAAACCAGCGCAGATAGTGGGTGAGCAAGCGCGTCAGCAAACCCAGTCCGTACTGGTGGGTGTATTGCTGGAAATTGGTGTGAAAGCCGCTGACCACGGCAATCCCCAGGCGCCGTGCCGCGCGCAAAGCCGACAGCCCGAGCGGACCTTCGGTGGCGATATAGAGCACGTCCGGGCGCTGGCGCGTCCAGCGTCGCAACAGTTTGTGCATCGACGACTGCCCCCATTGCAACCCCGGATAACCCGGCAACGGCCAGCCCCGGCACAGCAGCAGCGATTCGTCTTCAGTGCGCTGTGGATCGTCAGCCTGACGCGGTCGCACCAGTTCCACCCGATGCCCGCGTGCGCGCAAACCGTCGCACAAGCGGCCAAGGGTATTGGCCACGCCGTTGATTTCCGGTGGGAAGGTTTCGCTGATGAGGGTGATATGTAGAGCTGTCGTCATGGCCTCAGTGTCGGCTGAGGCCATGTCGTGGTTGTGACGTTCGGATGATGGATTTGTGACGCGGCCTCAGCCTTGCGTCACCAGATTCTCGGCCCCGCGTTCACGCACCCAGAACAGTGTCGCGCCAGCCACGGCCGCCGGCATCATCAGGATGTTGACCACCGGCACCAGCAGCACCAGATAAACGATGCCGCCGAAGCTCATGCTCTGCCAGCGCTTCTGGCGCAGCCAGGCGAGCATTTCGTTCCAGCCCAGCTTGTGATTGTCCGCCGGGTAGTCGATGTACTGGATCGCCATCATCCACACCCCGAACAGCAGCCACAGCGGCGCGGCGACGATGTTCACCACCGGGATGAACGAGAGGATGAACAGGCCGATCGCCCGGGGCAGGAAGTAACCGAGCTTGCGCATTTCCCGCGCGAAAGTGCGCGGGACCATGGCGATCAGTTCGCCCCAGCTGAAGGCCGGGAAGTCGTCGGTGCCGCGCACCACCACTTCAACCTTTTCCGCAAGAAAGCCGTTGAAGGGGGCGGCGATCACGTTGGCCAGCATGGTGAAGGTGAAAAACACCATCAACACCACCAGCACCACAAACAGCGGCCACAGGATGTAACTGAGGAAACTCAGCCATTCGGGCAGCGACGGCATCAGCGTGTCGACCCACAGGCTGAACTGGTGGCCGGCCAGATAGATCAATCCGACGAACAGCACCAGGTTGATGGCCAGCGGCAGCAGCACGAACAGGCGCAGGCCCGGGCTCAAGACCAGTTTGAGGCCTTCGCGCAGGTATTGCGGGCCGGACAGAACAGGGGCAGGCATAAAGTGCTCCGAGCAAGGGAAAACGCGCCGACCTTACCGACTTTGCAGAACCTGTGAAAGCGCGGCAGCGGGATCGACATTCACTGTAACAAAGACGTCCATCTCGTCAGTGTGTCGGCATAGAGACCACCTATGAGCTGGATTGTTAAACCGTATTTCCTTAATCTTGCCCCCCTCGATACGCTGCACCCAACTTTTTACAGGACTGTCGAGCTCACGCCTTCCCCAAGGTTATCCACAGTCCTTTTTTATTCCCGCCGGCAGTCCGGCGTCCGGCCAGGTGTCTTGGCCGGTCAACAGGAGCAGGTTCATGTCTGAAGTCCGTCATTCGCGAGTGATCATCCTCGGTTCCGGCCCTGCCGGTTACAGCGCTGCCGTCTACGCTGCCCGTGCCAACCTCAAGCCGCTGCTGATCACCGGCATGCAGGCCGGCGGTCAACTGACCACCACCACCGAAGTCGACAATTGGCCGGGCGACGTCCACGGTCTGACCGGCCCGGTGCTGATGGAGCGCATGCGCGAGCACGCCGAGCGTTTTGAAACCGAGATCGTCTTCGATCACATCAACGCCGTGGACTTCGCTTCCAAGCCATACAGCCTGACCGGCGATAGCGGCACTTACACCTGTGACGCGCTGATCATCGCCACCGGCGCCAGCGCTCGTTACCTGGGCCTGCCGTCGGAAGAAGCGTTCATGGGCAAGGGCGTTTCGGCCTGCGCGACTTGCGACGGTTTCTTCTATCGCAACAAGCCGGTGGCCGTGGTCGGTGGCGGCAACACCGCTGTCGAAGAGGCCCTGTACCTGGCCAACATCGCCAGCAAGGTCACCCTGATCCACCGTCGCGAAACCTTCCGCGCCGAGAAGATCCTGATCGACAAGCTCAACGCCCGCGTGGCCGAAGGCAAGATCGAGCTGAAACTGAACGCGACCCTGGACGAAGTACTGGGCGACAACATGGGCGTGACCGGCGCGCGTCTGAAGAACAACGACGGCAGCTTCGACGAAGTCAAGGTCGACGGCGTGTTCATCGCGATCGGCCACACCCCGAACACCTCGCTGTTCGAAGGTCAGCTTGAGCTGAAGGACGGCTACCTCGTGGTTCAGGGTGGCCGTGAAGGCAACGCCACCGCGACCAGCGTCGAAGGCATCTTCGCTGCCGGCGACGTGGCCGACCACGTTTACCGTCAGGCCATCACCTCGGCCGGCGCCGGCTGCATGGCGGCACTGGACACCGAGCGTTACCTGGACGGTTTGCAGAACGCTTCGTTCTAAGATCGCAGACACAAAAAAACCGGCCAATTGGCCGGTTTTTTCATGCCTGCGATTCGCTCGAAATCAGCGGCGGATCAGCGGTTGCGCTTCGAATTTCACGCCCGCCAGACCGTGCTGGATCAGCGCACGGATATTGCCGTGATCGCTGCCTTCAGGCGTTGCCACGACCGAACGGTAGTGTTCGCCGAACGCCAGCAACGCTTCTTCATCGCTCAAACCTTCCAGCAGCGCCAGACCCAAAGTCTTGCACGAACCTTCGTTCTGCCCGGCCGCGTTTTCCACGCCGCCGTTGTTGAACGCCTGAGGCTGGTAGTCGTAACCGGCGGCGATGAAGGCCAGGGTGTCGGCAAAAACGTGTTCGCCGCTTTTGAGGCTGGCGCGCAGGGTGTTCAGATCACTCATTGGGTTTTCCTTTGGCGAACGCCGCTTGCTGTTCGGCGCTGGCTTCTTGCTGATATTGGGCTTTCCAGTCGGCGTACGGCATGCCGTAAACCACTTCACGGGCATCGTCGAGGCTGACCTCGATCCGGCGCTCGTCGGCCTCGGCCTTGTACCACTTGGACAGGCAGTTGCGGCAGAACCCGGCGAGGTTCATCAGGTCGATGTTCTGCACGTCCTTGCGGCTGTCCAGATGGGCGACCAGCCGGCGGAAGGCGGCGGCTTCGAGTTCGAGGCGTTGTTGCTCGGTCATGATGGGCTCTGTGCAGTCAAATCGTGGCGCGAATGATAAAAGTCTGACGCCCGGAGCGCCAGACACGTTCAGCGGCTGGCGGCGAGGGTGATCGACACCGACTCGGCAAAACGCAAGGCATGTGGCTTGTCGACTTCGACTTCGGCGTACAGCACCGATTCGTTGGCCATCACCAGATCCAGCAGCTCCTGGGTCAGGCGTTCGAGCAGCGCGAAGCGATTGCCTTCCACGTGGGCGATGATCGCCTTGGTGATGGTGCGGTAGTTCAGCGCGTGGTCGATGTCGTTGTCACGCACCGCTTCCTGCGCGGCGTACAGGATGGTCAGGTTGATCAGCACATCCTGCTTGTTGAGGATTTCGTCCTCGTTGATCCCGATAAAGGTGCGCAGGCGCAGATCCTTGACCCGGATGCGCGCCATTCCCGGTTGAAGTTGTGGCATTTACTTGCTCCGTCCAATCAATTGCAGGAACTCCTGGCGGGTGTTGCTCGACTCGCGGAAAGCGCCGAGCATGACCGAGGTATTCATGGTCGAATTCTGTTTCTCGACACCGCGCATCATCATGCACATGTGCCGGGCTTCGATGACCACCGCGACACCGGCGGCATCGGTGACTTGCTGGACCGCCTCGGCGATCTGGCGGGTGAGGTTTTCCTGGATCTGCAGGCGGCGGGCGAACATGTCCACCAGCCTTGCGATCTTCGACAGCCCCAGCACCTTGCCCGTCGGAATATAAGCCACATGGGCCTTGCCGATGAAGGGCAGCAGGTGATGTTCGCACAACGAATAGAGCTCGATGTCGGCGACGATGATCATCTCGTCGGTGTCGGAGGCAAACAGCGCGCCATTGACGATCTCGTCGACGCTCTGTTCGTAGCCGTGACACAGGTACTGCATGGCCTTGGCCGCCCGCACAGGCGTGTCGAGCAGTCCTTCGCGGTCAGGGTTTTCACCGAGACCGATCAGGATCTCGCGGTAATTCTCGGGCAGGGAACGGGTCATGGAGCATCCTCGCGAGGGCGTATTACTTGACGTGTCGCCCGCCGTTGACGGTCAGGGTGGTGCCGGTGACATACGGGTTGTCGAGCAGATAACGCAGGCTCTGATAAATCACTTCGCTGCCGGGTTCGATGCCCAGCGCGGACTTGGCCAGCGCCTTGGCGCGGTACGCCGCGTCGTCGTCGGGATTGAACAATAGCAGGGCTGGTGCGATGCCGTTGACCTTGATTGACGGCGCGTAGCGCGCGGCGAAGGACAACGTGAGACTGTCGAGCCCGGCCTTGCTGGCGCAATAGCCGATGTGTTTGCTGCTGCCCTTGCGGGTGACGTCATCGCTGATGTGGATGATGTCGGCAGGGCTCGAACGCTGCAGCAATTCGGCGCAATGCAGGTTGATCAGGTAAGGCGCCAGCATGTGAATGTTGAACATGCGGCTGAAGGCTTCGGCTTCACCGTCGTCGGTTTCCGCCAGCCACTCCGAGGCGTTGTGCACGATGGCGCGCAGGCTGTCGGTGTGAGTCTTGAGTTCAGTGATGAACGCGAGGATCGAGGCTTCACTGGAAAAGTCCGCGTGCAGCCCGATGGCGCCCAGATCCCGCAATGCCTTCACACCCGGCCGTTCGCTGCGGTAGGTGAAGATCACCCGATGTCCGTCTTCCAGCAGACGCTGCGCACAATGCAGGCCGACTCGCTGGCCGGCGCCGGTGATGAGGATGGGAGTTGTGGGAGAAGTCATGTGCGGCTCGCGGCGAGGTCAGAGCAAAAACTATAACAGCGACGCGAGCGACGGCTTCAGCGATTTTGCGTGGAGGGTGCGGCCGGCAGCGGGCGTGCAGGCACCGGGTTGAGCCAGCCGGCCAGCAGGCGGGTCGACAGCGGAATGAAGAAGTAGACCATCAACGGGGTCAGGCACAGCGTGCTGATGAAGACCTTCGGCAACAGGCTCATTTCAGCGAGCAGCGGGCCCAGAACGAAATTGAACAGCAGCGACACCGGGAAGAACGCCAGCCAGATCGCCACGGCCTGTTTCCAGCGTGGAGGACGCGCGCCGGCGGCACCGAACCAGCCTTCGATCCCGCTGACCCGATGTTCCGTCGGGTGGGCAAACAGATCGCTGCCACGGGCCAGCCATGCGGTGCGCGAGGCCGAGTGTTCCCAGGCGTACAGGGTCTGTTCATCGACGAAACGGAAAATGATCTGGAATTCATCGTCGCCGGGAGGCGGGGCCAGTACGCCGGAGCCGAGATAACCGGGGAAGTCGGTGGCCAGTTGTTCGCCTTCTCGCAACCAGGCGATCAGATCCTGATAACGACCATTGGCGACACGACGCGCAACCATCAGCGTGACGGGGGAAGTAGACATTGTGTATCTCCGTATTGCATTTGCGTCGCTCCGGGTAGGAGTTTCGCCTGACGCAGCGCCGGGGTAGAGGGCTGCGTTTTTCGACAAGCAAGGATTATTCCTGATTTTCGCGATTAAGCCAGAAACGTTCGTCCCATTTCATCGCTTGAACCCACATGGGGCATCAGGAGTAGAATGGGATCCAACAACGCCAACAAGGACGTGTCCGCACCAATGCCTGTGATCACAGACGTTCGCCCTGCTTTGCCGGCATCTGTTGCGCTGGAGCGCGAAGAGCTTTTCCCCATACGTGAAGTGGCGCGTCTGACCGGGGTCAACCCGGTCACATTGCGCGCGTGGGAGCGTCGTTATGGTTTGATCCAGCCGACCCGCACCGAAAGTGGGCATCGTCTGTATTCCATGACCGATATCGAGCGTGTTCGCAGCATCGTCGACTGGATCGATCGCGGTGTGGCCGTGAGCAAGGTCGGCAAGATACTGGCCAAGACCGAACCCATGAAAACGCTCGCCCACCTTATCCCCGATGATCTGGTGCAGGCCGATTACATCCAGTGGCAGGAACAGGTTCAGCGGGCGGTCAATTCATTCGATGATCAGGAACTCGACCGGGTCTATGGTCAGATTTTTTCCTCCTATGCCTTGCCTGTGGTGTTCCAGGACATCCTGATGCCGCTGTGGCTGCAAATGCTGCAGCGTCAGGACGCGTTCGGGCAAACCAGCGAATGGCTGTTCTTCGATGGATTCCTGCGGGCGAAGGTGCTGCAGCGCATCGTCGTGCTGCGGGGTTCGCAACCGCGCAAGGTGATCGTCAGCGCGCTGGCCGGTCAATGTCGTGAACTCGAATTGCTGGTGGCGGCGCTTTTTCTCAGCGGTCATGAGGCCGGGGTTCGCGTGTTGACCACCGGTCAGCCGTTCGATGAGCTGACGCTGGTGTGCGAGAAGATCAAACCACAGGCCCTGGTGCTGTTTTCCAATCATGCACCGACACCGGAGCTGCCAAGGCGTCTGAACCGGTTGGCGCTGAGTCTGGATTGTCAGTTGATGCTGGCGGGCGATGCTGCCGATCTGGCGCAGGACAGCCTGGCCGGATCATCGGTCGGCTGTCTGGGCAATGAGGGGGCGACCATGCGCCAGCGCATGAATCAGTTTCTCGCGGGAACGCTGGATACCTGAGGCTCAGGTGTGCAGGGCAGGGTGCGTCAGTCGATGCTGTTGCAGGATGAACTGGCGCAGGCGTTCGGTTTCGTCGGCATCGCTCTGGCTTAATTCGTAAGCATAAAAGCCGCTTTCGGTTTCCCGCTCGAACGTCCCGCGCAGGGAAATCCGCTCGTAGCCCGACGGGCTGAACCACAAGGCAAAATGCTTCGGCGGTTTGGTCTTGTTGCGCACCTCCAGCAGCACACCTTTGTGCGAAACCTCGTGAACCCACAGTGTGCCCGGCTGGCCCTTGGCATTCTCCAGTGCCACCGGTTCTTCCAGGGTCAGGCGCCATGGACGCACCATCGGCCCGTCTTCATAGATGCTCGGCACCCCAAGACGCAAATGCAGGGCGTGAAACTCGTCCTCCACCAGATGCAGCGGAAACGTCATCTGCTGATTTTCGAAATTGGCCTGGATGGTGACTTGCTCATGGGCCGCCAGGCGCGTGAGCAGATCACGGATCTGCGAACCACCATTGACCAGCAGGCTCGACGTCGCATCCCGCACATTGAGTTGCGGGTTGTGTTGCATGGTCTGGATGAAATCCAGCTCATCCTGGGTCAGGAGGGCGTCGCGCTGCATGGCTAACTCGAAATGAATAATTACAAAGTCATTGGTGATTGTAGTTAATGACAGTTAGTTCGCTGTTTTGTTTGCGCCGTTCGTCGCTTTCAAGGCGGCGAGTTCTGCTTCGAGTGCCGCAACCTGGGCTTCCAGTTGCACAACCCGTTGCTGGGCCTTGACCTGAACCGTCACGTCTTTTTGCACGCCGACGAAGTAGGTCTGTCCGTCATCGGCATTTTTTACCGTCGACAGGGACAGCTCGTTCCAGAATGGCGTGCCGTCCTTGCGGTAGTTGCGCAGGATTTCCCGGCATGAACCGTTGTTGCGCAGCGCCTCGCGAATCAGGGCCAGGTTTTCCTGATCCCGATCACCCGATTGGAGGAAGCGGCAATCCTGATACAGAATTTCTTCACTGGTGTAGCCGGTCAGGCGTTCGAAAGCCGGATTCACGTAGATAAGGATGTTGTCTTCCTTACCTTCCCGTTCGGCCACCACGATGCCGTCGTTCGACGCGTTGATCACCATTTGCAGCAGGCTGGCATTGATCATCTTTGAATCCTTTCAAGGTTATCGACCGCTGGCATTCTAGAAGATCGCCCAGCGCTGTCTACTGGCCATCAGCACTTATCGAGAGCCAATCGCAACAGGGCGTCGCTGGCTGTTACTATCGCCGCTCTTTTTTTCAGTTTCAGGATCAGATTGATGAAAGTCGCCATCCTCTCCGGCTCGGTGTACGGCACGGCCGAAGAAGTCGCTCGCCACGCTCAGAGCCTGTTGAACGCCGCCGGTTTTGAAACCTTCTATAACTCGCGCGCCAGCCTTGCCGATCTTCAGGCTTTTGGCCCTGAAGCCTTGCTCGCCGTGACCTCGACCACCGGCATGGGCGAGCTGCCGGACAATCTGCAACCGTTGTATTCGGCCATTCGCGACCAATTGCCGGCGGCCTGGCGCGGTTTGCCCGGCGCTGTGATCGCTTTGGGCGACGCCAGCTACGGCGACACCTTCTGCGGCGGCGGCGAGCAATTGCGCGAGTTGTTCGGCGAACTGGGCGTGCACGAAGTGCAGGACATGCTGCGCATCGACGCCAGCGAAAGCGTCACCCCGGAAACCGACGCCGAGCCTTGGCTGGAACAGTTGATCGCCACGCTCAAGGGCTGATCCCGCGTTCACGCAACAGCGCCAGCCAGGCCTGCGCAGCCTTTGACAGATAGGCGCCTCGGCGCCAGATGAAAGCGATGTCCCAGCGCAAGTAATCCGGCGCGTTCAGGGTCAGGCGCACCACGCCTGGCCGCACCAGACCGCGCGCCACCACGCTGGGCAGCAACACCACGCCTTGCCCGGCCGCGACCAGCGCCGCGAGAAAATCCGCCTGCCCGCTGCGCCCGCCTTCCTTCGGAGTGAAGCCCATCTGCTTGCACGCCTGAAGCAATCGATCATTGAGCACGAAACTGCGCTGATACAACAGGAACGGCGTTTCGGCCAGATCCTCCAGACCGATTTCAGCTTTTGCCGCCAGTGGATGATCCACCGGTAGCAGCGCATCGAGCGGTTCATCGCAGAACGGCTGAAAGTCGAACTGCGGATCTTTCGGCAGCAGGCTGCCACCCAACTCCAGCTCCCCGCTGAGCACCGCCTGTTCGATATTGCGACTGCCGCCTTCAAGCAACTGCACGCTGATGTTCGGGTAGCGCCGTCGGTACTCGGCGAACAGCCCGGCAAACAACGCATCGCTGCCGAGTAATGGCAGCCCGAGACGTAACTCGCCGCGTGCCAGATGGCTGAGGTCATCCAGTTCGCTGAGCAATTCATTGCGCAACCGCAGCATGCCTTCGGCCCGTTGCAGCACCACGCTGCCGGCGGCGGTCAGGCGTATCTGCGAGCCCAGTCGTTCGAGCAATGGGGTGCCGAGGCTCTGTTCGAGCTGGGCGATCTGCTTGCTTACGGCGGACTGACTGATGTGCAGGGTTTTCGCGGCTTGAGTGAAACCGCCCTGATGCATGACTTCGACGAAACTTTTGAGTTGTTTGAATTCCATGGCCTGATTCCAGATTGGAATGGCTTTGAGTCTAACAATTCGCTTCGGAGATGGCAGTCGGGTTCGTAAAATAGGCACCTGAAAGGAGCCCCCGATGAAAGCCTCGACCCTTAAATACCTCTCTCGCCTGCTGGCTGAACTGGCCGTGCTGCTCGCTCTCTACCTGCTGGGCTGCCAGATCGCAGCGTGGCTGGCCTGGCCGATTCCCGGCGGTGTGATCGGCATGGCGCTGTTGCTGCTGGGTTTTGCGTTCGGCTGGGTCAAAACGGCGGCGCTGCAAATGGGCGCAGGATTGTTGATGGCCGAGATGCTGCTGTTTTTCATTCCGGCGCTGATGAGCCTGCTGGATTATGGCGCATTGCTGCGCGATGACGGTTGGCGGATCTTGTTGGTGATCGCGGCCAGTACGCTGATGGTGATGCTGGTGACCGCTTTCACCGTGGAATCGGCCGTGCGCCTGAGGCGGTCCCATGAAGCTTGAACTGATGCCGATGTTCTGGCTGGCGTTCACGTTGCTGGCTTATCTGTTCAGCCGCTGGCTGTATCGCCGGACCGGGCGTTACCTGTTGTCGCCGCTGATTCTGGTCCCCGCCTTGCTGTTGGCGCTCGCGGTGCCGATGCATACGGCTTACGCCGAGTACTCCAGCAACACCCACTGGCTGATGCTGGTGCTCGGCCCGGTCACCGTGGCGTTTGCTGTGCCGATCTGGCAACAGCGACGTTTGCTGGCGCGGCATTGGTCGGCGTTGTTGCTGGGCATGCTGGCCGGCAGTGCAGCGTCGATCGCCACTTCGTTCGGCCTCGCGAAAGCGCTGGCGCTGGACAGTTCGGTGACGCTGTCGCTGGTGCCGCGCTCGATCACCACGCCGTTTGCCATGCCGCTGGCGCAGGACCTCGGTGGCGTGCCGGAACTGACGGCGGTGTTCGTGATGTTCACCGGGGTGTTCGGTGCCATGCTCGGTGGCGTGTTGCTCAAATGGCTGCCATTGCGCAGCGCCCTGGCGCGCGGTGCATTGTTTGGTGTGGGCGCTCATGGTGCGGGCGTCAGTCGAGCCCATGAAGTGGGCGGTGAAGAAGGCTCGGTCGCGGGGCTGGTGATGGTGCTGACCGGGCTGCTCAATCTGTTCGCCGCACCTTTGTTGGCGTCGTTGCTTTGACATGGATCCAAGCTGTTTGCGTACCTGACTCGTTCAGTCATCAAGCTGGCTGCCAATGCAACTACGCGACCGTCCGGGGCTGACTAGACTGCTGACACACGCAAAAACAATAAGAACGCAGAGGTGCATACAGTGAACGTAGCCCCCGTCCCTTCGTCCGTGAACGTCAAAGACCAGGTCAGTGCCGCGGAATGGCAGACCCGGGTCGATCTGGCCGCCTGTTATCGTCTGGTCGCGCTGCATGGCTGGGACGATCTGATCTTCACCCACATTTCCGCCAAGGTGCCCGGCACCGAAGATTTCCTGATCAACCCGTTCGGCCTGATGTTCCATGAGATCACCGCCTCGAGCCTGGTGAAGGTCGATCAGGCCGGCAACAAACTCATGGACAGCCCATACGAAATCAATCCCGCCGGCTACACCATCCACAGCGCCGTGCACGAAGTGCGGCACGACGTGGCCTGCGTGCTGCACACTCACACCGCTTCCGGTGTCGCGGTATCGGCGCAGAAGCAGGGCGTGTTGCCGATCAGTCAGCAATCGCTGTTTGTGCTGTCGAGCCTGGCCTTTCATGCCTATGAAGGTGTAGCGCTTAATCATGAAGAGAAAGCGCGGTTGCAGACGGATCTCGGTGACAACAATTTCCTGATGCTGCACAACCACGGTCTGCTGACCTGTGGCGGCACCATCGCCGACACGTTCCTGATGATGTTTACCTTCCAGCGCGCCTGCGACATCCAGGTCATGGCGCAGACCGGCGGTGCCGAACTGATCGCCATCGAACCGCAGATTCTGGCAGGCGCCAAGGCGATGATCGCGGGCGTCACCAAAAGTGCTCAAGGCATGGGTGGCGCGCTGGCCTGGCCGGCGCTGCTGCGCAAACTCGATAAACAAGACCCGGGGTATAAACTTTAATGCCTCTCGCCGAGATCCCTCTGAGTGCCTGGCGCAAACGCAGCCAGACGTTTGTCTTCCGTGGTCAGCCGATCCGCTACTGGACGGCCGGGCAGGGCGAACCGCTGCTGCTGATCCATGGCTTCCCGACGGCCAGTTGGGACTGGCATTACCTGTGGCAGCCGCTATCCCAGCGCTACCGGGTGATTGCCTGTGACATGCTCGGCTTCGGCGACTCGGCCAAACCGCTGAACCACACCTATAGCCTGCTGGAGCAGGCCGATCTGCAACAGGCCTTGCTGGCGCATTTGCAGGTCGAGCAAGCGGTGCACTTTCTGGCCCACGACTACGGCGACAGTGTTGCCCAGGAATTGCTGGCCCGGCATTACGAAGATCTGATCGACGTTGCCAGTTGCGTATTCCTCAACGGTGGCCTGTTCCCGGAAACCCATCGGCCGCTGCTGACGCAAAAACTGCTGCTCAGCCCTTTGGGCTGGATGATCGGCCGGGTCTTCACCCGCGATGCGCTGGTGAAAAGTTTCCATCAGATTTTCGGCCCGGACACCCGGCCCAGCGAAAGCGAAATGGATGATTTCTGGAGCCTGATCGAATGCAATCGCGGGCCGCGAGTCATGCACAAACTGATTCACTACATTCCCGAGCGCCGGGTTCAGCGTGATCGCTGGGTCGCGGCGATGCAGCGCGGCGAGGTGCCGCTGCGAGTGATCGATGGCGAAGTCGATCCGATTTCCGGCGCGCACATGGTCGAGCGTTATCGCGAGCTGATTCCCGACGCGGACACCGTGCTGTTGCCGGGCATCGGCCACTACCCGCAAACCGAAGCGCCGGTGCAGGTGCTCAAGCACTACCTCGAATTTCGCGATCACTTCGTGTTGCCGCCGCGCAAGGTGGCGTGCTCCTGAGTTCGTGCCGCGGGCCCCTGGCGCCTCGGCACGTTTTCATCATCCCCCAGCCTTATCGCGCACCATTCAGCCCCAGCCGTGTTCGTTGTGACCAGACGCGTCGTGCCTGACACTCAGGGACACTGTCCCTCAGGCCTGCTGGAGTTGCCCCCGATGAATGAGTCTGTGCGTTTCGAAGATAAAGTCGTGATCGTCACCGGAGCCGGTGGTGGCCTGGGACGCGCTCACGCTTTGCTGTTCGCCAAACAGGGCGCCAAAGTGCTGGTCAACGACCTCGGCGGCTCGACCCAGGGCGAAGGCGCCAACGCTTCGGCCGCTGATCGCGTGGTAGCGGAAATCCGCGAGGCCGGCGGCATCGCCGAAGCCAACCATGATTCCGTCACCGATGGCGACAAACTGGTGCAGAACGCGCTCGATGTATTCGGTCGTGTCGATGTGGTGGTCAACAACGCCGGGATCCTGCGCGACAAGACCTTCCACAAAATGGAAGACGCCGATTGGGATCTGGTCTACCGCGTCCACGTCGAAGGCGCCTACAAGGTGACCCGCGCCGCGTGGCCGCACTTGCGTGAGCAAAATTATGGGCGAGTGATCTTCACCGCATCGACCTCGGGCATCTACGGCAACTTCGGCCAGTCCAACTACGGCATGGCCAAACTGGGGCTCTACGGTCTGACCCGCACCCTGGCCATCGAAGGTCGCAAGAACAACATCCTGGTCAACGCCATCGCCCCCACCGGCGGTACGCGCATGACCGAAGGCTTGATTCCGCCGCAAGTGTTCGAACAACTCAAACCGGAGCTGGTCAGCCCGCTGGTGGTGTACCTGGCCAGCGAACAATGCCAGGAAACTTCCGGTCTGTTCGAAGTCGGCGGCGGCTGGATGGGCAAGGTGCGCTGGGAGCGCAGCCTCGGCGCCGGGTTCGATCCGCGCGTCGGGTTTTCCCCGGAAGACGTCGCGGCGCACTGGCAGCAGATCTGTGATTTCGAAGGCGCGGCGCATCCTAAGGACAACATCGAGGCGCTGAAGGAAATGATGGGGAATCTGCAGAAGTATTCGCTCTGATTCCCTGGGTTATTCGGCAGGACTTGCCCGAGTCCTGCTTTCCCCTTTGAGTGCTCGCCTGGTGAGCCTCTGCCGCTGACTTCCAGCTAAAACACCGCCCATAAAAAAGGCCGCTGCAAACGCAGCGGCCAAGGTAAGACGTTGGATCAAGGAGCTACAAATCAACGTCAGTGAACACCGGGGCGAGGGATCGAAAAACGCTTCGGTCCATCAGAAATCATTGCCGACGACTCGGTCGCGGACTTCGTGCTTCGTGGCGGTGCGCCGTGAAAGCCCGCTCAGAATAAGGGCTGGCGCCTCGGGGAAAAATAGCGATTCCGGACATGCACTGTTACGGGGCATGTAACAGTGCGGCGATTCGAAGGGCCATCATCCGTTGCGTTGATAGTGGTTCATCCAGCCTGTTCATGGCGGGCGCAAAGCCTTGTCGCAGGCGGGGATTCATCCTTTCGAGCGACAGCGTGAATACCTCCTTGGTGCGCTTATCGTTCCCGTGTGGCGGCAGTAGGGTGGGGCCTTCTGTCACTCACCGGGGAAGACGCATGACAAAAACAACAATGCGCGCCATCTTCACACCGCAGGCGCTCGCCGCTGCGGTGGCCTTGGGTTGCTGTGCCCAGGCGCACGCGGTCGCTTTCAATATCGGGGAAATCGAAGGCACCTTCGACTCGTCGCTGTCGGTCGGTGCGAGCTGGGGCATGCGCGATGCCGACAAGTCGCTGGTGGGTACGGTCAACGGCGGGACGGGCCAGTCGTCCACCGGTGATGACGGACGTTTGAACTTCAAGAAGGGCGAGACCTTTTCCAAGATCTTCAAGGGCATCCACGACCTCGAACTGAAGTACGGCGACACCGGTGTGTTCGTGCGCGGCAAGTACTGGTACGACTTCGAACTCAAGGACGAAGACCGCGAGTTCAAACAGATCAGTGACAAGGGCCGCAAGGAGGGCGCGAAGTCTTCCGGCGCGCAGATTCTCGATGCGTTCGTCTATCACAACTACTCCATCGCCGATCTGCCGGGCACCGTGCGCGCCGGCAAGCAGGTGGTGAGCTGGGGCGAAAGCACCTTCATCGGCAACTCGATCAACAGCATCAACCCGATCGACGTCTCGGCGTTCCGCCGGCCAGGTGCGGAGATCAAGGAAGGGCTGATCCCGGTGAACATGGTGTTCGCCTCTCAGGGTTTGACCGATCAATTGACGGTCGAGGGTTTCTATCAACTGGAATGGGATCAGACCGTTCTTGATAACTGCGGGACCTTCTTCGGCGTCGATGTGGCGGCGGACGGCTGCAACAACGGTTACACCGTCGGCAGCCCGGCGATCGCTCCGTTGGCGCCGCTGACAGCAGCCTTTGGTCAGCCGATTCAGGTGACCCGCGAAGGCGTGGTCGTGCCCCGTGGTGGCGACCGCGATGCGCGGGATTCCGGGCAATGGGGTACGGCACTGCGCTGGCTCGGCGATGACACCGAGTACGGCCTCTATTTCATGAATTACCACAGCCGCACGCCGACCGTGGGTACCAGCACCGCCGGCCTGTCGACCCTTGCGGCGCTGCCGGGCATGGTAGGGATTGCTAACGGCCTGGCGCCCGGCAGCGGTTCGGGACTGGCGCAAAGCGTGATGCTCGGGCGCGGCCAGTACTACCTCGAGTACCCAGAAGACATCCGCCTGTATGGCGCAAGTTTCTCCACCACGCTGCCGACCGGCACCGCCTGGACCGGCGAGATCAGCTATCGGCCCAACGCGCCGGTGCAGGTCAACACCAACGACCTGACCCTGGCACTGCTCAATCCGATTGCTGGCGGTGCCGCTTCGCCGCTGGTCACCTCGCCGGGTGCCGACAACAAGGGCTACCGGCGCAAGGAAGTGACGCAGATCCAGAGCACGCTGACGCACTTTTTCGATCAGGTCTGGGGGGCGCAGCGTCTGACCCTGGTGGGCGAGGCCGCAGTCGTGCGGGTCGGCGGCCTGGAGTCGCGCAGCAAACTGCGCTACGGCCGTGACTCGGTCTACGGCCAGTACGGTTTCGGCGGTGACACCGACGGTTTCGTCACTTCCACGTCCTGGGGCTACCGCGCCCGGGCGATCCTCGATTACGCCAACGTGATCGGCGGGATCAACCTCAAGCCCAACCTGTCCTGGTCCCACGACGTCGCCGGTTATGGCCCCAACGGTCTGTTCAACGAAGGCGCCAAGGCCGTCAGCGTCGGGGTCGATGCCGACTACCGCAACACCTATACCGCGAGCCTGAGTTACACCGATTTTTTCGGCGGTGACTACAACACCCTCGAAGACCGTGACTTCGTGGCCCTGAGCTTCGGTGTGAACTTCTGATCTGCCCGAGAAGGATGAATGCAATGCGCAAGATGATTCTGCAATGCGGTGTCCTGGCCCTGAGCCTGCTGGCCGCCAACGTGATCGCGGCGGTGTCGCCGGACGAAGCCAACAAGCTCGGCACCAGCCTGACGCCGCTGGGGGCCGAGAAGGCCGGCAACGCCGACGGCTCGATTCCGGCCTGGACTGGCGGTATCCCGAAAAACGCCGGTGCGGTCGACAGCAAGGGCTTCCTGGCTGACCCGTTCGCCAGCGAAAAACCGCTGTTCACCATCACCGCCGCTAACGTCGACAAGTACAAGGACAAGCTGTCCGACGGCCAGGTGGCGATGTTCAAGCGTTATCCGGAAACCTACAAGATCCCGGTCTACCCGACGCATCGCACCGTGGCCGTACCGCCGGAAATCTACGAGTCGGCCAAGCGCAGTGCGCTGAACGTCACCAGCATCAATGACGGCAACGGTCTGGCCAACTTCACCGGTAACCGTTACTACGCGTTCCCGATTCCGAAGAACGGCGTCGAGGTGCTGTGGAACCACATCACCCGATATCACGGCGGCAACCTGCGGCGGATCATCACCCAGGTGACGCCGCAGACCAACGGCAGCTATACGCCGATCCGCTTCGAAGAAGAGATCGCCGTGCCGCAACTGATGAAGGATCTCGATCCAGAAAAAGCCGCCAACGTTCTGACTTTCTTCAAGCAATCGGTGACCGCCCCGGCGCGTCTGGCCGGTAACGTGCTGCTGGTGCACGAGACGCTGGATCAGGTGAAGGAGCCGCGCCTGGCATGGATCTACAACGCCGGCCAGCGTCGGGTGCGCCGTGCGCCGCAAGTCGCCTATGATGGGCCGGGCACTGCGGCCGACGGCCTGCGCACTTCGGACAACTTCGACATGTTCTCCGGCGCGCCGGACCGCTACGACTGGAAACTGATCGGCAAGAAGGAAATGTACATTCCGTACAACAGCTACAAGCTCGACTCGCCGAGCCTCAAGTACGACGACATCGTCAAGGCCGGGCACATTAATCAGGACCTGACCCGTTATGAGCTGCACCGGGTCTGGGAAGTGGTCGGCACAGTCAAACCGAACGAGCGGCACATCTACGCCAAGCGCCACATGTACATCGACGAGGACAGCTGGCAAGTGGCGCTGGCCGACCACTACGACGGTCGCGGACAACTGTGGCGAGTGGCCGAGGGGCACGCCCAGTACTACTACGATCACCAGGCCCAGGCCTACACCCTCGAAGCGCTCTACGACATCATCGCCGGCCGGTACATTGCCCTGGGGATGAAGAACGAAGAGAAGCACAGCTTCGAATTCGGCTTCGAAGCCAAGGCCGCCGACTACACGCCGTCAGCCCTGCGTGCCGAGGGCGTCCGGTAAGGGTTTCGATACATGGGCAAGGCAAAAGGCGACCGCACGGTCGCCTTTTTTATGGGCGCCAATCAGCGTACTGAATACTCGTCAACAAGCGTCGGGGAGAGGGCTAGGGTGAGCGTACAACGATAAGAAGGCGTACCCCATGACCGCCATGACTCACGTTCCGGATCGTCCGGGATTTTTGCCCAGACTGTCCGCTCATCACCTCCAACGTCCACGCCTGACGGCATCGCTGCTCGAGTCTTCGGCACGGGTGCGGTTGATCTGCGCGCCGGCTGGCAGTGGCAAGAGCACGCTGTTCACCGAATGTCTTTTGCAGGCGCCCGTCGAATGCACGGTGTGCTGGCTGCCGTTGGCGGGCATGTCGATGAGTGTCGCGGTATTTTGCGAGCGGCTGGCGCAGGCACTGGGGCTGGCGGCTGTGGATGAGTCGTCATTGCTGTATGAGTTGGCGCGCCTTTCCTCGCCGGTGTGGGTGTTTCTCGACGATTACTGCCGTGTTGAAGAGCCTGCGCTGGATGCGCTGCTCGACCGGATGCTGGCGCTTGCCAGTCCCGCCGTCACCTGGTGGATCGGTACGCGTCGACGCCCGCCATGCAACTGGCCGCGCCTGCTGCTCGATGATGCCTTGTACGAGTGCGAAAGCGCGGCGCTGGCGTTGAGTCGCGGCGAGATCGCGCAACTGTTGCGGCACCTGTCGCCAGCCCAGGCCGACGACGTGGCCGGGCGAATCCTCCAGCGCAGCGGAGGGTGGTGCGCCGGGGTGCGGATACTGTTGATGCAAAAATGCGACTGGTCGCAAAAGACCTTGCCGCAGCAACGCATGGACACGCTGCTGGACTACCTGCAACACGAACTGTTCAGTGGTTTGAGCCCGGAGCTGGCCGAGGCCTGGCGGGTGCTGGCGCATTTGCCGCGGTTCAACGCCAGCCTCTGCGATCACCTGTTCGGTGCCGGCGAAGGCGCGCAATGGATGCGCACGCTGCAATTGCTCGGGTGTTTTATCGAGCCCTGGCAAGGATCGCCGGACTGGTTGCAAGTGTGCACTCCGCTGTCGCGTCTGATGCGTGACGAACCCTGGTCGGCCGGACGTTCCTGGCATCGCCGGGCCTGTCAGTGGTTTGCCGCCGGACAGCATTGGAAATGCGCCTTCGAACAGGCGTTGCTGGCCGAAGAGTACGAGGTCGCGGTGAGCCTGCTGCAGCACTTTACTTTCGAGCATCTGTTCGAGGAGCAGACGGTCGTGCTGTTGTTGCGTCTCTATGAACAACGCGGCGAGGAACTGCTACTCGGGTCTGCCCAGTTGGTCGGCCTGGTCACGGCAGCGCTGCTGTTCGCCGGACGATTTGCTCAAGCGGCGGATTGCATCGGGCAACTGTCGCGTTTTTTGCCGCCACCGTCGGCTGGCCAGCAACGGCAATTGATCGCCCGCTGGCAGGCACAGCAAGGCTGGCTGTTGCACTTGCAAGGGCACATGGGCGAGGCGCGCGAACATTTCGAGCAAGCCTTGAACGATCTGTCGCCGCAGGCCTGGACGGCGCGTCTGCTGTGTTTGTCGGGCCGCACTCAGCAGGCGTTGCTGTGCGGTGATCTGGAGTTGGCTCACTCAATCAATCGTGAAGCGCTTTGCCTGGCCCGGGCTGAGGGCTCATTGCTGTTCGAGGCGTTGCTGGAACTGGATCATGCCCAACTGCTGGAGCAGCGAGGCGCATCGGCTCGCGCCGAAGAATTGCTGGCCAATCTTTGCGACATGCTCGACGCGTCTGTCGAGCGGCCGACACCGTTGCTGGGCCGTATTGCCCTGCGTCGCGGCCGGCTGGCATTGAACATGGGCCAGCAGGACCGGGCGTCTGGATTGTTTCAACAAGGGCTCGACGATTGCCTGCGCAGCTTTGACAAGCGAGTGCTTTATGGCTTTCTGGGGCAGGCACAACTGGCTGCCGATCAAGGTGATTACCCACAGGCGTTCATGCGTCTGCGTGATGCCGAACGGTTGATGCAACAGCGGCAGATCCCGGACACCGTTTATCGCGGCGTCCTGCTGCAGGTCAGCAGTGAATTCTGGCTGCAACAAGGGCGGCCCGAACTGGCTCGCGAAGCGTTGAGTCGGGTGCTCAGGCACTATCGTGGCCCGCGCGCACGGCAGGCCCCGCCGGCAACGCTGGAACTGATTCCGCGCATCGAGTGTTTGCTGATTCTGGCCGAGATCCGATTGGGTCAGGCACAGCAGCCGATGGCGCGTCTGCAGAATTTGCTTGAGTACGCCCACTCCAGCCGGATGATCGCGCTGGAAGCCGAATTGCTGTGGGTCATGAGCGAGGTGGCCTGGAAGCTGGATGAGCCGGAGTCTGCCCGGGGGTACTTCGACAGCGGGCGAACGTTGGCCAGTCATTTCAACTTGCAGCGTCTGTCGATGAAGTTTGATCAGAAGGCGCTGAACCTTTGGCCCGGCTCAACGCTGTCTGCCCCGCTTCTTGAGGAGGGGGATAACGAAGGTTCACTGAGCTTGAGAGAGTCTCAGGTCCTTGGATTGATCGCGTCCGGAAGCTCCAATCAGCAAATTGCGGACACGTTGTTCATCTCGTTGCACACGGTCAAAACCCATGTCCGGCGCATTCACGCCAAACTGGGTGTCGAGCGCCGGACTCACGCTGTGGCGCGGGCGAGAATGCTCGGTTTGTGCCGATGAGCATTTACGCTGGCTGATAACCCATCCGCCAGCTCACGGCCCGCGTCGCCGCCAGCAACCGCTGAGCCGCCGGGCCGTTTTCATCGGCGTGGAACAGCGAGGTCGGGCCGACGATGGTCAACACTGCCGCGATCTGCCCGAGGGCGTTGAACACCGGTGCCGACAGGGCATCGACTCCGGGCATCAGCAAGCCGTGTACATGATGCAGACCGCGATCGCGGATCTGTTCGCACAACGCCGCATAGGCTTTTTCGTCTGCCAGCGGATGGCCGCTGACGGCGATTTCCTGTTCGCGCAATTCGTCGGTTTCCCGATGCGGCAGGTACGCGCCGAAGACCAGACCGGTGGAGGAACTGAGTAGCGGTAACACCGAGCCCAGTTGCGTCACCACCGTCACCGCGCGCACCGCCGGTTCGATGTGCACCACGGTCGCGCCCTGATTGCCCCACACCGCGAGGAAACAGGTTTCGTTGAGTTCGTCGCGCAACTCGGCCAGGGGCAGGGCGGCGACTTTCAGCACGTCCATACTGTTCAGAGCAGCGAGGCCCACGCGCAGCGCTTCACGGCCGAGGCCGTAGTGGTTGGTGGCGGTGTTCTGTTCGGCAAAGCCCGAGGCAATCAAGGCCTGCAGATAACGGTGAACCTTGCTCGCCGGCATCTGCACATGTTCGGCCAGGCGCGACAGCGAAGTGGACGGCGACAACTCGGCCAGGGCCTTGAGGATGTCGGTGCCGACTTCGGCGGAGCGGACTTTCTGTTTGCCGTTGCTGTCGCTGGTTTTTTCCATGGTGCTGCCGTGTCCCGGAACGAATGGGCGTCTTTATAGCTTGACGCTGGATAGCGAGCAAATTACGTTATGCGTAATTGAATTACGATAAAAATAACCCCGGCGTGCCAAGACCTCTGATCCAGAGCGTCCGGCCATGCCGACTCCCTGTTCAGGAGGCTCCATGAACCTCGATTCAGCCCTGGCTTACCAGTCCGGTTTCGGCAACGAATTCAGCTCCGAAGCGTTGCCCGGCGCACTGCCCGTCGGCCAGAACTCCCCGCAGAAAGCCCCGTACGGTCTGTACACCGAACTGTTCTCCGGCACCGCGTTCACCATGACCCGCAGCGAAGCGCGGCGCACCTGGATGTACCGGATCCAGCCGTCGGCCAATCACCCGGCATTCGTCAAACTGGAGCGGCAACTGGCGGGCGGACCATTGGGTGAAGTGACCCCCAATCGCCTGCGCTGGAACCCGCTGGAGATCCCGGCCGAACCGACCGATTTCATCGACGGTCTGGTGAGCATGGCGGCCAACTCCGGCGCCGAAAAACCGGCCGGCATCAGCATCTATCACTACTGCGCCAACCGTTCGATGGAGCGCGTTTTCTTCAACGCCGACGGCGAGCTGCTGCTGGTGCCGCAATTGGGTCGCCTGCGCATCGCCACCGAACTGGGTGTGCTGGAAGTGGCGCCGCTGGAAATCGCCGTGTTGCCACGGGGTTTGAAATTCCGCGTCGAGCTGCTCGACCCGCAAGCGCGCGGTTACGTCGCCGAGAACCACGGTGCGCCGCTGCGCCTGCCGGATCTGGGGCCGATCGGCAGCAACGGTCTGGCCAATCCGCGGGATTTCCTGACCCCGGTCGCCGCCTACGAAAACCTGCAACAACCGACCACTCTGGTGCAGAAATTCCTCGGCCAGTTGTGGGGCACCGAACTCAATCACTCGCCGCTGAACGTGGTCGCCTGGCACGGCAACAACGTGCCGTACAAATATGACCTGCGCCGTTTCAACACCATCGGCACCGTCAGCTTCGATCATCCGGATCCGTCGATCTTCACCGTGCTGACGTCGCCGACCAGCGTCCACGGTCTGGCCAACCTCGACTTCGTGATCTTCCCGCCGCGCTGGATGGTGGCCGAGAACACCTTCCGTCCGCCGTGGTTCCACCGCAACCTGATGAATGAATTCATGGGCCTGATCCAGGGCGAGTACGACGCCAAGGCCGAAGGCTTTCTGCCAGGCGGCGCGTCCCTGCACAGCTGCATGAGCGCCCACGGCCCGGACGGCGAGACCTGCACCAAAGCCATCAGCGCGGACCTCAAGCCGGCGAAGATCGACAACACCATGGCCTTCATGTTCGAGACCAGCCAGGTGCTGCGCCCAAGCCGCTTCGCCCTCGACTGCCCGCAATTGCAATCCACTTACGACGCCTGCTGGGCCACGCTGCCCGCCACGTTCGACCCGACCCGGAGATAACCCATGACTCAGAATTCCATCACCCGCAGTTGGGTCGCTTCGGCCAACGGCCACACCGAATTCCCGCTGCAGAATCTGCCGCTGGGCGTGTTCAGCCTCAACGGCTCGGCGCCGCGCGCGGGCGTGGCGATTGGCGAACACATCTTTGATCTGCAAGTGGCGCTGGAGGCTGGTCTGTTCGACGGCATCGCGCGTAGCGCAGTCGAAGCCATGCGCGGCGGTCAGTTGAACGCCTTCTTCGAGCTCGGCCGCGATGCCCGCGTTGCCTTGCGCGAACGACTGCTGGAACTGTTCAGCGAAGGCAGCACTCATCGCGGCAACATCGAAGCCCAAGGCGCAAAATTGCTGCCATTGGCCGCCGATTGCCAGCTGCACCTGCCGGCGCGCATCAGCGATTACACCGACTTCTACGTCGGCATCGAGCACGCGCAGAACGTCGGCAAACTGTTCCGTCCGGACAACCCCCTGCTGCCGAACTACAAACACGTACCGATCGGCTACCACGGTCGTGCGTCCACCGTGCGCGTCTCCGGTGCCGACGTGCGCCGCCCGAAAGGCCAGACCTTGCCGGCCGGTGCGACCGAGCCGACCTTCGGTCCATGCGCTCGATTGGACTATGAGCTGGAACTGGGGATCTGGATCGGTCAGGGCAACGAAATGGGCGAGTCGATTGCCATTGGTGACGCCGCTGAACACATTGCCGGTTTCTGCCTGCTCAACGACTGGTCGGCCCGTGATATCCAGGCCTGGGAATACCAGCCACTCGGCCCGTTCCTGTCCAAGAGCTTTATCACCAGCGTTTCGCCGTGGGTGGTGACTGCCGAAGCGCTGGCGCCATTCCGCACCGCGCAACCGGCGCGACCACAAGGTGATCCGCAGCCGCTGCCGTACCTGCTCGACAAACGCGATCAGGATGGCGGTGGTTTCGACATCGAGCTGGAAGTGTTGCTGCTCACCGAGAAAATGCGCGAACAGAACCTGCCGGCCCATCGCCTGACCCTGAGCAACACCCGCTACATGTACTGGACCGTCGCGCAAATGGTTGCGCACCACAGCGTCAACGGTTGCCAGTTGCAGGCCGGTGACCTGTTCGGTTCGGGCACCTTGTCCGGCCCTGAAAGCGGTCAGTTCGGCAGCCTGCTGGAAATCACCGAGGGCGGCAAAAAGCCGATCGAGCTGGCGTCCGGCGAAGTGCGCAAATTCCTCGAAGACGGCGACGAAATCATCCTGCGCGCCCGTTGCGCCCGTGAAGGCTTTGCCTCGATCGGTTTCGGCGAATGCCGTGGCACCGTGCTGGCGGCGCGCTGACAGGAGTGGCTCATGGATTTCTACACCTATTACCGTTCCACCTCGTCGTACCGGGTGCGGATCGCGCTCGCGCTCAAGGGGCTCGACTATCAGGCATTGCCGGTCAATCTGATCGCACCGCCCGGCGGAGAACATCGGCAACCGGCATACCTGGCGATCAATCCCCAGGGCCGGGTGCCGGCACTGCGTACTGACGAAGGCAAGTTGCTGATTCAGTCACCGGCGATCATCGAGTACCTGGAGGAACGTTATCCACAGGTGCCGCTGCTGCCCGAAGACCTCGTTGCCCGTGCCCAGGTACGCGGCGTCGCGGCGGTGATCGGCTGCGATGTGCATCCGCTGCACAACGTCAGCGTGCTCAATCGCCTGCGCGGTCTGGGGCATGACGAGCCGCAGGTCAACGAGTGGATCGGCCACTGGATCAGTCAGGGGCTGGCGACGGTGGAGCAGTTGATCGGCGACAGCGGTTTCTGTTTCGGCGAGTGGCCGTGTGTGGCGGACGTGTACCTGATTCCACAGTTGTACGCGGCCGAGCGTTTCAATGTTTCGCTGGAGGCGTATCCACGGATTCGTCGGGTGGCCGCGTTGGCCGCTGAGCATCCGGCGTTCATTGCGGCGCATCCGGCGAATCAGCCGGACACGCCGAAGTAGCATTTGATGGCTCCCGTGCAGCGCACGGGAGCCATTCCGGTTACCCGCAAAAAAATCATAAAAACAAAACAGGTACCTTGCGATGCACAGCCAGATTGCCAGCTTCCGGGCGGCACTCGACGCCCGTCCTGTGTCCCGCTTTCAGTGGTTGCTCCTGATTCTTCTCGCCTTGCTGCTGGTCACCGACGGCTATGACGCCCAGGTGCTTGGTTACGTGGTGCCGGCGCTGGCGCAGGACTGGGGTCTGGAAAAATCCGCATTCGGCCCGGTGTTCAGCGCCAACCTGCTGGGTCTGACGCTTGGCTCGCTCGCTGTGACGCCACTGGCCGACCGCTTCGGCGTTCGACGGATTCTGCTCGCCTGCGTGCTGATTTACGCCAGCCTCACCGTGCTGATGGTGTTCGCCGATTCCTTGAATACCCTGATGATCGCGCGCTTCATCTGCGGCATCGGCATGGGCGGCGCGATGCCCAGCGCCATGGCGCTGATGTCGGAATATTCACCGCCACGCCTGCGCACGTTGATGGTCACGCTGGCGGCCTGCGGCTTTTCATTCGGCGGTGCGGCGGGTGGTTTTGTTGCGGCCGGCTTCATCGACCGTTTCGGTTGGCAAGCAGTGTTCCTTGCAGGTGGTGTCACGCCATTGCTGCTGTTTCCGTTCCTCTGGTGGATGCTGCCCGAATCCTTGCCACGTCTGCTACGTGATGCGCCACCCTACGCGCGCCTGCGCAAAGTCACCGCGCGAATGCTGCCAGACTGGCAGCCGCCCGCCGCTTCGGTCGAGCAGAACGAACGCGAGCAGGGCAGCAAACTGACCGTGGTGGAGTTGTTCCGCAACGGTTACGCACGCCCGACCTTGCTGATCTGGTCGACGTTTTTCGTCAGCCTGATCCTGCTGTATTTCATGATCAGCTGGCTGCCGTCGCTGCTGCTGGAAAGTGGCCTGAAACTCAACGAAGCGAACCTGGTGACGTCGATGTTCCTGTTCGCCGGCACGCTGGGCGCAATCTGCATGGCGTGGTTCGCCGACCGTTTGAAAAGCAAGGTGCGGCTGCTGTCCGGCGTGCTGGCTGGTGCAGCGGTATGCACGATTTTGTTAGGCCTGAATCACGACAATCCGCGTTATCTGGTGGCCTGTGTGTTCGCGGCGGGGTTCTGCATCATCGGCGGGCAGCTGACGCTCAATGCGTTCGCCAGCAATTTCTATCCGGCACACGTGCGCGCCACCGGCACCGGCTGGGCGTTGGGAGTAGGACGGTTCGGCTCGATTCTCGGGCCGCTGTTCGGCAGCCTGTTGCTGGCGATGCACATTCCGGTGGAGCAGATTTTCTTCTTCTGCGCGATTCCGGCGGTGATTGCGGCGTTGCTGATCATTCAGGTGCGTTCGCCAGCCACTGCGCTGTTCAGTGCACAACCGCGTTCGGCGGCAGATGCCCCAGCCGTTCCGTCAGGCGAAGTCGCTGAATCGGGTCGTCACTGAGCAATAGCGCGTGCTCCAGATCGAAACGCTCGGCGTTCGGGCAATCGAGGCGCTGGTACAGACTGGCCCGAGCCAGGTAGTCGGCGGCGCTGGCATTGCCCAGTTCGAGCACGCGCTCGGCATCGATCAGCGCCGCGATGAAGTCGTCGTGGGTCAGGTGCAGCTGGCGCAGATTGCGTGACAGACGCTGAAGCATCTGCACCGGTTCGGCAGTCAGCAGGTGATCGGCGTTGAGTTTCATCTGATGGCCGTACTGGCGATGCAGCAGTTCGCGGCAATCGTTCGGATACAGGCGCCGTCCGCCGCACGGATCGAGCAGGTGATCGGCCCCGGGAACCTTCAGCAGGAAATGCCCGGGAAAGTTGACGCCCACCAGCGGAATTTCCAGGCCACGGGCCAGTTCCAGGGCGATCAGTGCCAGCGCCAGCGGCTGGCCGCGCTTGTTCTGCATGACTTTGTGCACCATCGCGGCCTGCGGACGCAGCGGTACGAAATCATCCTGGGCAAAACCGAGGTCGGCCATGCGCCGCAGCAGCGGTTGCGCCAGCTCGCTGACCGGCAGCAACGGCAAGCCATAGCTGACCCGCTGTTGCAGTTCCTTGAATTCCTGCAACAGCGCTTCGGGATCGGCCTGTTTGTCGTGTTCGGCGGCCATCCACAACGCGGCTTCGAACAGCGCGGGCGGTGAACGGTGCAGACACTCGAAGAAACGTTGGCGCGGACTCATCTAAATCTCCGGGGCATGCCTCGTTTTAGCCCCGTCTTTGCCATTCGTCCAGTGCCGGGCCGCTCTGCCATCGGGTTATGCACAACCCTTTGATCGGTGGCGGCGCTTATTCCGGCGCGCTTCAGCAATTTTCAGGCGCAAGCCTATACTGGCGTCTACCAGAAGTGATTCGGGAGCCTGCCGATGTTCGCTCTCATGCAAAGCACTCGCCTGGAATCGCTGCACCTTAGCGTTGATCCGGTGTCCGGATTGAAGGCGGTCATTGCCATTCATAACAGTCGCCTCGGGCCAGCCCTGGGCGGGTGCCGTTATCTTGCCTACCCGAACGACGAATCCGCGGTCGAGGACGCCATACGCCTGGCCCAGGGCATGAGCTACAAGGCCGCGCTGGCCGGCCTGGCCCAGGGCGGCGGGGTGGCCGTGATCGTGCGGCCGGCCCATGTGGAAAACCGCGGCGCCTTGTTCGAAGCCTTCGGACGTTGCATCGATCAGCTCGACGGGCGCTACATCACCGCCATCGACAGCGGCACTTCGGTGGCGGACATGGATTGCATCGCCCAGCAAACCCAGCATGTCACCAGCACCACCTCGGCCGGCGACCCCGCGCCGCATGCGGCGATGGGTGTGTTCACCGGGATTCGCGCCACCGCCATGGCGCGGCTGGGCAGCGACAATCTCGAAGGCTTGCGCGTGGCGATTCAGGGGCTGGGCAATGTCGGTTACGCACTGGCCGAACAGCTGCACGCCGCCGGCGCTGAACTGCTGGTCAGCGACATCGACCACGGCAAGGTGCAACTGGCAATGGAACAGCTCAATGCCCATCCGATTGCCAACGACGCATTGCTCAGCACGCCGTGCGACATCCTCGCGCCGTGTGGTCTCGGCGGGGTGCTCAACAGTCACTCGGTCACCCAGTTGCGCTGCTCGGCGGTGGCGGGCTCGGCCAACAATCAGCTGACGCATCTGGATGTTGCCGATCAACTGGAGCGGCGCGGCATCCTGTATGCGCCGGATTATGTGATCAATGCCGGCGGGCTGATCTACGTTTCCCTCAAGCATCGGGGCGAAGAGCTGACGACCATCACCGCGCACCTGTCGAAAATCAGTTCGCGCCTGACCGAAGTGTTTGCCCACGCCCAAGCGGAAAAACGTTCACCCGCGCGGGTGGCGGACGAGCTGGCGGAGAAGGTGTTGTACCGCTGAAGATTTCCCGGACATGAAAAAGCCCCTGAGTCTTTCAACTCAGGGGCTATTCAATTCAAGTGTCGCTTACTTTGCAGCCTTCGCCGCTTTTGCAGGTTTGGCTGGCGCTTCTGCCGGTTCAGCCACGTCTGCTGGCTCGGTTGCCGCAACCGGTGCCGCCGGTGCGTTGATCAGCTCCGACAATGCGTCAGGCTGGCTCTTGAACGCCCGGGCGAACACATCGCGGTTCTTCGCCATGAAGATCCCGACTTCTTCCACTTGCTGCTCGCTCAACGATGGAACGGCTTTTTCCAGCACTTCGGCCAACAGTTCGGCCAGTTCGAGCATTTTGTCATGACGGTCAGCTTCGGCTTTATCCATGAACAAGCGCTCCAGATCTCGGCTGCTGCGGTATACCACTTCGACGGCCATTCACCACCTCACATGCCTTCACATTAAGTTGTCTTTGCGACTACTGTATCTATATACAGCGAAAAGGATAAGCGAATCCCTGCGCTTTGGGTAGTGGCTTTTCAATGTAGACCGGATTCGGATTTTGTCAGCCCGACGTCTGCACGCAGGTGCGACCAAACGCCACGGCGCGGGTTTCGCGGCGGCTCGCCATGATGGCGTGGCCTCTTTTCTGCATGCTTCTGCGTACGTGCGCAATAACCGTCACGTCCAGCACGCAACATCCGCTCGAACCGGGCTAAGGAACCTTCATCGTGAAAATCAACTGGGCCGAGAAACTGCGGCAAAACGTGCATCAACTGGCCGAGTCCCTGGGCAACCTGTTCGTCGAGACCTTCCACTATCTGGCGCTGTTCGCCATTGGTGCGGTGACCGCGTGGGCGGCGGTGATGGAATTTCTCGGGATGCTCGAGGAAGGGCACATCAAGATCGATGACATTCTGTTGCTGTTCATCTATCTGGAACTGGGGGCGATGGTCGGGATTTACTTCAAGACCAACCACATGCCTGTGCGCTTCCTGATCTACGTGGCGATCACCGCACTGACACGCCTGCTGATCTCCAACGTCTCGCACCACAACCCACCGGACATGGGCATCATCTACCTGTGCGGCGGGATTCTGCTGCTGGCGTTCTCGATTCTGGTGGTGCGTTACGCCTCGTCGCAATTCCCTTCGGTGAAAATCGAGAACCCGCACCGCAAGATCGGCACGGGTTCCAGTGAACATCCGGAAGTGGAGAAGGGCGAACTTTAAAGGCCGGCGGCTGGCCGGGGCTGATGTTTGGCCTGACGCGGTGGCGGAGTGATTGCGTCGCCGCGGGTCATGGCATCGAGGATCGCCATGGCGCTGTGGCCCTGCTCGATGGCGATGCCGAATTGAATGCTCTGAACCAGGCGCTTCAGGCGCTTGGGATCATTGCGCTGTTCGGCGCTGATCATCCGTTTGGCGACGATCCGGCCGCCGTTGGAGAGGGTCAGCATGATGCTGCCGTCGAGGCCCTGAATGCTCAGGTTGATCTGATAGTCCGGCGCGAAGGCATCGGTAATGATCTGAAAAGGATTGTCCATGATGCGTCACCGCCTGATTGAACGTGCAGTTGTTGACCGGCCTTGATCGGGTTGGTTCGCCGAACCTGACCGTCGGCCCTTCCGTGGTCCTGTCTCCTTCAGCGATGTAGCAAGGGACATGCCGGGAATATTGTCGAACAATGAAACCGGCCAAAAAGAAGGCGAGCCCATGGCTCGCCTTCTTTGTTTGCGGCCCGTTTCAGGGCAGAACCGAGTAGATGATCGCTGACAGTGCAATCAGGCCGATCAGCACCACGAATACGTTGGACACCTGGCCCGAATACTGGCGCAAGGCCGGCACGCGGCGGATCGCGTACATCGGCATCAGGAACAACAGACAGGCAATCACCGGCCCGCCGAGGGTTTCGATCATGCCGAGGATGCTCGGGTTGAAGGTCGCCACGGCCCAGCAGCTGAGGATCATGAACAGCGCGGTCGCACGGTTCAGCCAGCTCGCCGACATCACCCGGCCACGGCTGCGCAGGCTTTTGACGATCATGCCCTGGAAGCCTTCGCTGGCGCCGATGTAGTGGCCGAGGAAGGATTTGGTGATCGCCACCAGCGCGATCAGCGGCGCGGCGTAAGCGATGACCGGGGTCTGGAAGTGGTTGGCCAGGTACGACAGGATCGAAATATTCTGCGCCTTGGCCGCTGCCAGATCCGCCGGCGACAGCGCCAGCACGCAACTGAAGCAGAAGAACATCACCGTCACCACCATCATGCCGTGGGCCATGGCGAGGATGCCGCTGCTCTTGCGTTCGGCCTGCTCGCCATAGCGTTGTTTCTGCTCGACGGCGAAGGCGGAAATGATCGGCGAATGATTGAACGAGAACACCATCACCGGGATCGCCAGCCACAGGGTCTTGAGGAACACCGACATTTCCATCGGTTCTTGAGCACTGGCGAAGAATGCGCCGTTCCAGTTCGGAATCAGGCTGATGCCGAGCAACAGCAACGCGGCGACGAACGGATACACCAGCACGCTCATGGCCTTGACGATCACGCTCTGACCGCAGCGGACGATGGCCATCAGACCGAGGATCAGCGCCAGCGACAGCACCGCTCGCGGCGGCGGGGCGATGTGCAATTGATGTTCAAGGAAGCTGCTGAGGGTGTTGGTCAGCGCCACGCTGTACACCAGCAGGATCGGGAAGATCGCGAAGAAATACAGCAGCGTGATCAGCTTGCCAGCGCCGATGCCGAAGTGTTCTTCCACCACTTCGGTGATGTCTCCGGAGCGGCCCGACAGCACGAAACGGGTCAGGCCCCGGTGCGCGAAGAAGGTCATCGGGAACGCCAGCAACGCCAGGATCAGCAACGGCCAGAAGCCGCCGACACCGGCGTTGATCGGCAGGAACAAGGTGCCGGCACCGATGGCAGTGCCGTACAGGCCGAGCATCCAGGTGGTGTCGAATTTGCTCCAGCCCTTGTGGGCGGTTTCGGTATTGCGTGTGCGGTCTACAGCGGGATTTTCGGCAGCAGGTGTGCGTACATCGGTCATCGTTTTTGCCTCGTTATTATTCTTGCTCGGGCTCACGTGTTACGGGCGGTCAGGGAGTGCTCCTCAGCACTCCACCCAGCTCACGGCCAGGCCGCCCCGTGAAGTCTCTTTGTATTTGTCATGCATGTCGGCGCCGGTATCGCGCATGGTGCGGATCACCCGGTCGAGGGAAATGAAGTGTTTGCCGTCGCCGCGCAGGGCCATTTGCGTGGCATTGATCGCCTTCACGGCGGCGATGGCGTTGCGCTCGATGCACGGCACCTGCACGAGTCCGCCGACCGGGTCGCAGGTCAGGCCGAGGTTGTGTTCCAGGCCGATTTCGGCGGCGTTTTCCAGTTGCTCCGGGGTGGCGCCAAGTACATCGGCCAGACCTGCAGCGGCCATCGCGCAGGCCGAACCGACTTCGCCCTGGCAGCCGACTTCGGCACCGGAGATCGAGGCGTTTTTCTTGCACAGAATGCCGACGGCAGCGGCGCCGAGGAAGAACGCGACCACGTCATCGTCGGACGCGTCCGGATTGAATTTCATGTAGTAGTGCAGGACGGCCGGGATGATCCCGGCGGCCCCGTTGGTCGGCGCAGTCACCATGCGCCCGCCGGCGGCGTTCTCTTCGTTGACGGCGAGGGCGAACAGGTTGACCCACTCCATCGCCGACAGCGTCGAACTGATGACGTTCGGCTTGCCGATTTCCAGCAGGCTGCGGTGCAATTTCGCCGCACGACGCGGAACATTCAGACCGCCGGGCAGGACGCCTTCGTGACGCAGGCCTTGCTCGACGCATTCGCGCATCACCGACCAGATGTGCAGCAGGCCCTGACGGATCTCGGCGTCGCTGCGCCAGGCCCGTTCGTTGGCCATCATCAGTTCGGAAACCCGCAGGTTGTGCTGCTTGCACAGCGCCAGCAGTTCGACGGCGCTGGAAAACTCGTAAGGCAACTTGACGTCGCCGGCCGGCGCTACGCCGGATTCGGCTTCGGCCGCTTCGATGATGAAACCGCCGCCGACCGAGTAGTACGTCTGCTCGAACAGTTGGCCGGATGCGCCAAAAGCCGTCAGCGACATGGCGTTCGGGTGGTAGGGCAGGCTCTCGTCCAGCAACAGGAGATCGTGCTGCCAGTTGAAGGCAATCGAACGCTCACCGGCCAGCGACAGTTGGCCGGTTTCGCGCAGTTGCAGGATGCGTGGCTCGATGGTCGACGGATCGATGCTGTCCGGCCATTCGCCCATCAAACCCATCACCGTCGCACGATCAGTGGCGTGGCCGACACCGGTGGCCGAGAGCGAGCCGTACAAACGGATTTCCACCCGCTGCACATCGTTCAGCAAATGCTGGTCGATCAGGGCCTGGGCGAAGGTCGCAGCGGCACGCATCGGGCCGACGGTGTGGGAACTGGACGGGCCGATGCCGACTTTGAATAGATCGAAAACACTGATAGCCATGCTAAACCCTTACAAGCAATGGAGTAGGAATCGCTGCCATTTTTTGTAGGACAAGCGCAATGTCGGCGATACTGCCTACCTCGCTTCAACGTGACTAACGAAACTTCCTAAGTAAGCCTTTAGCAGGACTAAACCATGAGTCGTCAATTGCATGCCCAGACTTACGTCTGGCTGCAGGTGTTTTCCTGTGCCGCGCGGCACCTGTCGTTCACCCGTTGTGCCGAAGAACTGCACATCACGCCGGGGGCGGTGAGTCAGCAAATCCGACAGCTGGAAGAGCGCCTGGGCTTTCGTCTGTTTCACCGCCGCGCGCGGGGTGTGGAGCTGAGTGCGGAAGGGCAGCGACTGGCGATCACGGTCAACGAGGCCTACGGCAGTATCGATGCGGAATTGCGTCGGCTGGATGCGGGGATGATCAGCGGGATTCTGCGAGTCCGTTCGATTCCATCGTTCCTCAGCAAATGGCTGACCCCGCGCCTGCCGCGCCTGCAACAACGTTACCCGGACATCCAGCTGCGGCTGGTGGCCGAGGACAGCAGCGTGCCGTTGCATGAAGGGGATTTCGACCTGGCCATCGACCTGAACGACGGCAGTTATCCGGGACTGTTATCCACAGCCTTGCTCGATGAGCAGATTTTCCCGGTGTGCGCGCCGGGCCTGCTGCGCGGACGGCCGCCGCTGCACGGGCCGGCGGATCTGGTGCATTTCCCGCTGCTGCACGACATCACTGCCTGGCGCGGCAGCTATGAATACGCGGAGTGGGAATTTTATCTGAATGCCATCGGTTTCGAGGGCGCCGATGTGCGGCGCGGGCACACGTTCAATCGCAACCACCTGACCATCGAAGCAGCGATTGCCGGCATGGGCGTGGCGATTGCCCGGCGCACGTTGCTCAACGACGAGCTGGAGCGAGGGACGTTGATCGTGCCTTTCGGGATTTCGGTGCCCAATCACAAGCGCTATGTCCTGCTTTACGCGCCGGGGGCGTTGAGCCATCCGGGCGTGCGTGCGGTGCATGACTGGCTGGTGGAAGAGGCGGGGATTTTCCGCAGCCTGCACCCGTTGGGTGATGGCCAATTGTGAGCAGATTTTTCGGGGCGGCGGGGCGACCCAACTCCCGACCTTACCAGCGCTTTACTCGGTTGTCCGGCTTTTTTTGCGTATGAATATTTATCTTTTTTAAGGGGTTGAAATGTTCGTCCGGCGGGCCGATTGTTGTAATCAAGAGGTCACGAAATCCTGTTCCAGGCCTCTTGCGAGCTAGCTGAAATAAGGGATGAACTATGCAAATCCAAGTCAACAGCGACAACCATATTCAAAGCAGCAAACGACTGGAGGAGTGGGTACGCACCACAATTGAGAGCACGCTCGACCGTTATGAGGAAGACCTGACCCGTGTCGAAGTCCATCTGAGCGACGAGAACGGTGAAAAGCCGGGTCCCCATGACTTGCGCTGCCAACTGGAAGCGCGGCCAAAAGGCCATCAACCGATTTCCGTCACCCACAAAGCCGATTCGCTGGAACAGGCGATCGATGGTGCAGCCGAAAAACTGGAGCACGCGCTGGAGCACCTGTTTGGCAAACTGCGCGGCAAACCGCGAGCCGCTGTGGTGCCATTCACAAGCAAAGCCAATGACAAACTGTTGGCGGAAGAGTTTGACGAGAACGAACAGGCAGCGATCAACAGTTGATGCGCTGATTTTCCAAGCCACCCAATGAGAAAGGGCCTGCAATTGCAGGCCCTTTCTGTTTTCAGCAGGGATCAGAACGCGACGGAGGTCTGCACGTACACCGTGCGCGGCTCACCGACATACTTGCCCTTGTTGTTGTCATCGAACGAACGGGTGAAGTACTGGGTGTTGAAGATGTTTTTCAACCCCACCGCCACGTTCAGGTCCGACAGTTGCGGGCCGAAGTCATAACCGGCGCGGCTGCTGAACAGCATGTAGCCCGGGATCTTGCCGGTGCTGCCGTCGGCGCTTTCTTTCGAGGTGTTGGCGTTGTCGGCGAACTGGTCGCTCTGGAAGCTGCTGTCCAGGTTGAGCTTCCATGGCCCTTCGGTGTAACCGACGCCGATCGTGCCTTTGTGTTTCGACGAGAACGGCACACGATTGCCCTTGTTCGGCCCGTCTTCGCGGATAGTCGCGTCGACATAGGCGTAAGTGGCGTAGACATCGAAGCCGGCCAGCGCCGGACTCAGGTCGTCGAGCGCGTAATTGACGCTGGTCTCGATACCCTGATGGCGGGTTTCGCCACGGGCGATCACCGAGTCGTTGGTCTGGTTGCTTTCGTACTGGTTGTCGAAGTTGATCAGGAACGCGCCGATCTCCGCTCGCAGCGCACCGTTGTCGTAACGGGTGCCGACTTCCCAGGTGCGGGCCTTCTCCGGTTTCACTTCGCCGCTGCTGACGCGGTTGGGCATCTGGCTGTATTGCACGCTGCCGAACGAACCTTCGGTGTTGGCGTACAGATTCCAGCTGTCGGTCAGGTGATACAGCACGTTCAACGCCGGCAGCGCGGTGTTGTAGTCGCCCTTGTATTTGACGTTGGTCAGGTTGTTGGTCTGTTGCGATTCGATCATCTCGTAGCGCACGCCCGGGGTGATCGTCCACTTGCCGATGTCGATCCGGTCATCGACGAAGAACGCATTGGCTTCGGTGCCGCCGCGGGTGTCGCGGTCATTGCGGCTGTTGGTGGTCGGGTACTCGTTGCTGGCGATTGGTGTGCGATAGCGCAATTCGTGGCCGGCTTCGTTGATGTAGCGATAGCCGACGCCGACTTCATGGCTGGTGGCGCCGAGGTCGAAGCCTTGGGCGAAGCGGGTTTCCAGACCGCGAACCCAGTATTCGCGCGGCGACAGCGACAGGAACGTGCCCTGATCCAGATAACCGCTGCGCAGGGTCTTGGTGAAGAAAGTGTTGGCGGTGAATTCGCGACGATCCTCCTGATAGCGATAGCCGAAATTGAACATCGTGCGACGGCCCCAGAACTGGTCTTTCGGCCGGGTCGACTGATACGGATCGGCATCGTAGTCGGCGACGTTCAGACCGCCGGGCATGTCGGCCTTGCCTTCGTAATACTGGGCCATGGCGTTGAAGCTGTTGGCTTCGTCGAGCTGATATTTGCCCTTCAGGATCAGGTCGTCGATTTCCGTGTCGCTGTGTTCGCGCCAGTCGCCACCGCGAGTGCCGGAGTACAGCAACGCGCCGCCCAGGCCACTGGCGTTGGTGCCACCGGCCAGCAGGTTGGCGCTGGTCTTGAAGCCGTCATGGCTGGACGAAGGGCTGGTTTCAGTCTGGAACCCGCCATTGACAGTCGGTTCGTCCGGAATCGCCCGAGTCACGAAGTTGACCACGCCGCCGACGTTCTGCGGGCCGTAACGCACGGCGCCGCCACCACGCACCACGTCCACGGCGTCCATGTTGCCCATGCTGATCGGCGCGAACGACAACTGCGGCTGACCGTAAGGCGCAAACGGCACGGGAATGCCGTCCATCAACACCGTCGAACGTGCAGCCAGACGCGGGTTGAGACCGCGAATGCCAAAGTTCAGCGCCATGTCGTGACTGCCGGTGCCGTTGTTTTCCGGGGCGTTGACGCCGGGAATGCGGTTGAGCACGTCACGGGCCTGGGTCGCGCCCTGGCGTTCGAATTCTTCGCGGCGGATCACGTCACGGGCGCCGGGATGTTCGAAGATGTTGACCTGCGCGGCCTCGCCCAGCCAGTCACCGACCACTTTCGAAGTGTCCAGCTCCAGGGCGTTGTCATTCGACGGTTGCAGGCTGAAGGCATTGCCGCCCTCGGCGCGGGCTTGCAGGCCGGTGCCTTCAAGCAGTGCGTTCAAACCTTGCTCCGCTGTGTAGTTGCCTTCGAGGCCACGGCTTTGCACGCCGCTGGTAACTTGCGAGCCGAACGATATCAGCACACCGGCTTCACGGCCGAACTGGTTGAGGGCGTTTTCCAGCGACGACGGGGCGATGTGATAAGCCTTGGTGTCGGCAGCCTGCGCAAGGGGCAGGGCGCTGAAGCTCAGGCTGGCGCCGAGGACGAGGTTGCGCAGGCTTCGGGCCAGCGGCGTGAGGCGGGTGGGGTGCATGGAGGACGGTCCTGAGAAGGTTGAATCAAGGGGGCTTTCCTTCTCTGTCACGCCAGATCTGAAAAACGGCTCATTTATTTTTGCGACTGATCAAACCTTGGCTTCGACCGTCACCCAGTAGCGAGTAAAACGCTTAACTTTCACAGGCAGGCTGATTTCCAGCATATCGAGAATCCGCTCGCTGTCGTCCAGTGGATAAGTCCCGGAGACCAGCAAATCAGCGACTTTCGCATCGCAATTGAGCTGCCCGCGACGGTAGCGGCCGAGTTCGTCGAGGAAGTCGCCCAGACGCATGTGCGCGGCCACCAGCATGCCGTCGGCCCAGGCACCGCTGTTGGCGTCCAGCGGTTTTGCCGGGCTGACGCCGGTGCTGCTGAAACTCAGTTGTCGGGCGACCTGCAGCAGCATCGGCGCGCGACCTTGTGCGTTCAATTCGACCCGACCTTCAAACAGTGCGATCTGCGTGCGGTCGGCAAACTGACGCACGTTTATTCGCGCGCCCTGGGTTTTCAGCACGCCTTGGGCGGTTTGTACTTCGAAGGATTGAGTGGCGGTCAGCAGCATTTCGCCTTCGAGCAGACGGATCAAGCCATCGCCCCGGACATCCGCCGCACTCGCGGTGTTGAGCTGCAACTGGCCGCCGGCACCGAGTGATATCTTGCGTCGCTGACCGAACGGGCTGCGGTAATCGGCCAGCAGCGATGGCAATGGATTGTGCTCGCGCATGCCCCAGGTGACCGCCGAGCCGGCGCCGAGAATCAGCAACAATTTGAGTGCCTGACGACGGCTGCCGGACTTCGGCGCATTCAACGCGGCGTGGGCCAGTGGCGACGACAATCCGCGCAATCGCGAATTGACCCGCTGAATGTGCTCCCACGCGCGGCGGTGTTCGCTGTGGGCATCGATCCATTGTTGCCAGGCTTGTTGCTGACGCGGGCTCAATTGGCCCTGCTGCATTTCCAGCAACCAGTGCACCGCCTGTTCGGCGACCTGCGCGGAAAAATCCATCGACGGGTTCACAGGGCGAAGTAGCAGCGCATCGCCGCTTTGTTCAAGTGACGTTTGACCGTGGCCACGGAAATGCCCAGTTCAGCGGCGATCTGCAGATAGGTCAGGCCATCGACCTGCGCCAGCAGAAATGCACGTTTGACTGCGCGCGGCAGACCGTCGAGCAACTGATCCAGCTCCATCAGGGTTTGCAGGATGATGGCTTTTTCTTCTTCCGAAGGCGCAACCATTTCCGGCATCTGCGCGAGGGTGTCGAGGTAGGCGCGTTCCAGATCCTGGCGGCGGTAATGATTGAACAGCACGCGCTTGGCCAGGGTGGTGAGAAATGCGCGCGGTTCGATGATCACCGGAGGCTCGCGGGCGGTCAGCACCCGGATGAAGGTGTCCTGAGCGAGATCGGCGGCGCTGTCGGGGCAGCCGAGTTTGCGCCGCAGCCAGCCGGTGAGCCAGCTGTGGTGGGCCTGGTAGAGCGATTCGACAGGATGGGCGGACGACAACGGCATCACTCCGGGCGCATGCGGGATGCGTTAGAGAACAAGAATGGTTCGCATTGTAGGGCTGCGAGTGATGCCCGGCAATCAGACTCTTTTGCGTATGAGAATATTTATCATTAATATCGCATGCCTGTCGTCTCGATCTGTTGATCGGGCGTTAACCGTTTCAGGGTCGAAACATGAAAGCCAAACTCGCCACTCTCCCCATGTCCTATCGTCTGGCCGTCACTTCGCGAGTGCTTGCGGCGGTGTTCGGCGGCTATCTGGTCGCGGCGCTGGCCAGCGTTACGCTGACCCTGTGGCTGCCGTTGAACCGCGCGGAAGCGGTAGTGACCGGCATGACCGTCTCGTTTCTGGTCTATCTGGTGGCGGTGCTCTGGTGTTTCGCCTGTCGCACGGCGTGGTCGGCGTGGGTCGGTCTGCTGGTGCCGAGCGTGATTCTGGCGACCGTTTCCGGGGCTGCACGCGGTCTGGGGCTGGCATGAAAGAGGGCTTTCGTCAGGCGATGGCCTGGCTGCACACCTGGACCGGGCTGATCTTCGGCTGGCTGTTGTTCGCGATTTTTCTGACCGGGACCCTGGCCTATTTCAAGGACGAGATCAGTCACTGGATGCAGCCTGAGATCACCGCCCACCCATTGAATGCCGAAAAAAGCCTGGCGCTGGCCCAGCAGTATCTGCAACAACAGGCCCCCGACGCGTCACGCTGGATCATTGGCCTGCCCGACGCCCGCGATCCCGGCCTGAGCGTGGGCTGGCAACAGGTGCCAGCCAAGCCCGGCGAGCGCGGCGCATTCACTCGCAAGACCCTCGACGCGCAGACCGGTGCCGAAGTACAGGCCCGTGAAAGCATGGGCGGCGAGTTCTTCTACCGCTTCCATTTCCAGCTGCAGATGCCTTATCCGTGGGGCCGCTGGCTCTCCACGATCGCCGCGATGGTGATGTTCGTCGCGCTGATCACCGGGATCATCACCCACAAGAAAATTTTCAAGGACTTCTTCACCTTCCGCCCGCGCAAGGGCCAGCGTTCGTGGCTCGACGGGCACAATGTGGTGGGGGTGCTGGTGCTGCCGTTTCATCTGATGATCACCTACAGCAGCCTGGTGATTTTCATGTCGATGGTGATGCCGGCGAGCATTCTGGCTTCGTACGGCAACAACGTCCGGGCGTTTTACGACGAGGTATTTCCCGCCTCCAACATTCCCGAGCGTGCCAATCAACCGGCGACACTGGCACCGCTGGCGCCCCTGTTGCTGGCGGCCAGCGAGCAGTGGTCGGGCGGGCATGTCGGGCGTATCAGCGTGAACAATCCGGGCGACGCCAACGCCTCGGTGGTGATGTCCCGCGCGGGTTCCGATCGTGTGGTGAACGATTCCGGCAGCGCCGTGACCTTCAACGGTGTCAGCGGGCAAGTCATTGGCAGCGTGCCTGATCAGCCGATGGCGATGGCGGTTGCCGGCAGTTTTTACGGCTTGCACATGGGCCACTTTGCCGGACCGGTGTTGCGTTGGCTGTATTTCATCTGTGGTCTGGCGGGCACGGCGATGATCGGCACCGGGCTGGTGATCTGGCTCGGCAAGCGTCAACTCAAGCATGCCAAGACCGGTGTGATGCCTTTCGAGTTGCGGCTGGTGGAAGTGCTGAACATTGCCAGCATGGCCGGACTGGTAGCGGCGGTCGCGGTGTTCTTCTGGGCCAATCGCCTGCTGCCGGTGAGTCTGGCCGGGCGTGACGACTGGGAAGTGAACGCGTTTTTCATCGCCTGGGGACTGAGCGTTCTGCACGCCATATTGCGACCGGGGCGCAAGGCCTGGGTCGAACAGTTGTCGCTGGGGGCTGCACTGTTTGTCGCGGTGCCGGTTCTCAATGGACTGACCACCCCTTATCACCTCGGCGTGACAGTGCCTGAAGGCGACTGGGCCTTGGCCGGTTTCGACCTGACGTGTCTGGGCAGCGGCATCTTCCTCGCCTGGGTCGCCCGGAAAATGCAGCGCGCCGGGCACACCGTCAACGTGAAAAAGCCTGCCCGTGAAAAGGCTCGGCCAATCACCCTCGAGCAAGGGGCGAACTGAATGCTGCTGGCGCTACTGCTCTGCTATTGCGCATTCACGGCGCTGTGCCTGGCGATGCCCCGGCATCACGAAGAACTACTGGGTCACAAACCTTCGGCTCGCCGTCGGCAGGGTCTGAAACTCTCGGGCTGGCTGTTGCTGGGGCTGTCGCTCTGGGCGGCGATTTCCGAGAAGGGCTGGAGCTTCGGCCTGGTCGACTGGTGCGCGGTGTTGATGCTCAGCGCGCTGACTCTGGTGCTGTTGCTGCCCTATCGCCCACGCCTGGCATTGACCATGGCCGGGCTGAGCCTGCTCGCCAGTCCGGTCGCTGCGTGGGCCTTGAACTGACATGCTGATCGGCCTTCCTCCCGAGCACCGCGACGACGAACCCCATGGCGCCCGTGCGCATTTTCTTCAGGTGTTCCTGTCCCAGCGTTCGCAGATGGAAGCGCTGGTGAATCGGCGCGTCGGTTGCCGGGCGACGGCGGCGGATCTGGTGCAGGACCTGTTCCTGCGTTTCTGGCGTCGGCCGCTGGTGCAGGTCGAAGAGCTCAGCACGTATCTTTTGCGTTGCGCCGGCAATATCGCCATCGATCATTTGCGCAGCGAAGGTGCGCGGGTGCGGGTCAACGAAGGTTGGCAACCGGACGAGCCGGACAGCAGCGCCAGCGAACCGCAGGCCGCGCTCGAAGCGGGCAACGATTTGCGTCATGTCGAAGCGGCCTTGCGCGCGTTGCCCGAGCGCACGCGGCAGATCTTTTTGCTCAATCGCATCCACGGGCGCAAGTACGCCGAGATCGCCAAGGCCATGGGCCTGTCCCAAAGCGCCGTGGAAAAACATATGATGCGCGCCCTCGAGGCCTGCAAGGCCAGCCTGCGCGAACCCGCGCCACGCACGCCAGGGAAAGCACCGTGAATCACACCGACCGCGTCATTCCGACGCCCGCCCAGGAACAGGCCGCTTTCGCCTGGCTGAGCCTGCTGCATGACCGCCCCAGCACCGGTGATCAACTGACTTTCAGTCAATGGCTGCACGCCGATCCAGCTCACGCCGAGGCCTATGCCCAGGCGCAAGTGGTGTGGGAGTTGAGCGAAGGGCCGGCGCGCACCTTGGCCGATGAAGACGCGCTGGCGTTGCAGGGGTTGCTCGATGCGATGGATCGACCGCGTCGTCCGCAGGTCCGGCGTTGGGCCGGAGCACTGGCCATGGCGGCCTGTCTGTTGTTGATGATCAGCCTCGGCAACGGTTGGCAGCCGCAGCGCTGGATCGATGATCTGGGCGCCGATTACGTGTCGGCACCAGGCGAGATCCGCACCGTGACCCTGGCCGATCAATCGCAGGTGACACTGGACGCCGACAGCGCCATCGCCGTGGATTTCAGTCACGGCGAGCGGCATGTGCAATTGCGCCGAGGGGCCGGATTTTTCAGCGTGACTCACACGGGCGATCCCTTTGTGGTCGAGGCCGAGAAAGGTCAGGCGCGAGTGCTTGGCACGCAGTTCGAAGTGCGCCTGCAACCTCATGGCGCACAAGTCACCGTACTGTCAGGGCGCGTCGGTGTGACGGCGGCTCCTGATGCCGAGCAGCAGATTCTCACCGCCGGCCAGCAAGTGGCGTACGGCGCAGGCACTGCGGAAAAACTGCATACCGTGGACAGCGAAGCGCAACTGGCGTGGCGGCAGGGCTGGCTGACTTACTACAAGTCGACACTGGCCGATGTGGTACAGGATCTGCGGCGTTATTACCCCGGACGGATCGTGTTGCTCAACAACGAACTGGGCGCGCGCAAGGTCAGCGGCAGCTTTCCGAGCAAGGATCCGCAAGCCGTATTGAACTCGCTGCAAGGGGTGTTGGGATTCGAGCAGCATCAGGTCTTGGGCAAGCTGATCATCCTGCGCTGAAAATATTTTCAACTTTGTGGTGAGGTAAACCCGGATGCCATCCGTGTAGTGACTGAAACTGCGAGTCATTCGCATCCGTTGCGGTTCTACACAGGTCATGAGCAATGAAGTCCAGGGCAAAATCGGGTTCGGTCAAACAGTGGTTAGGCGTTTCGGCCTTGAGTTTTTCGGCATTGGCCCTGTTGCCGATGAGCGTGGCGCTGGCCGCTGAATCCGTCAGCAGTCAGCCGCAAAAGCAGTTCAGTTTTTCCCTGTCCGCCAAGCCGTTGCCTCAGGCCCTGAGCGACTTCAGCCGCGTCACCGGGCAGAGCGTGGTCTACACCGATGAGGCGCCGTATGGCCTGACCGCACCTGCGATCAACGGCCAGATGAGTGCCGAACAGGCGCTGCAACGTCTACTCACCGGCTCCGGCCTGACCTTCCGCCGCACCGACAGCCACACTCTGGCGCTCGAACCGCAACCGACCGCAGGTGCGTTGAACCTCGGCGCGACCAACATCACTTCGGTGGTCAACCAGCCGATGAGCTACCAGCCACCGGAAACCAGTTCGGTGATGCGCTCTTCCGCTTCGCTTCAGGAAATCCCCCAGACCGTCAACGTGATTCCGGCCCAGGTCATTCGCGATCAGGCACCGCGCAATCTTGATGATGCACTGGCCAACGTCAGCGGCATCACCCAGGGCAACACTTTGGGCAGCACCCAGGATTCGGTGATGACCCGCGGCTTCGGCGACAACCGCAACGGCTCGATCATGCGCGACGGCATGCCGGTGGTGCAGGGCCGTGGCATGAACGCGACTGTGGATCGCGTCGAAGTGCTCAAGGGCCCGGCCTCGCTGCTCTACGGCATTCAGGACCCGGGCGGCGTGGTCAACATGGTCAGCAAGAAGCCTGAACTGACCCAGTACAACGCCCTGACCCTGCGCGGCTCGACCTATGGCGACGGCAAGAATGGCAGCGGCGGCTCGTTCGACAGCACCGGTGCGCTGGGGGATTCCGGCCTCGCCTATCGCATGGTGCTGGACCACGAAGACGAAGATTACTGGCGCAACTTCGGCACGCATCGTGAAACCCTGATCGCGCCGTCGCTGGCCTGGTACGGCGAGCGCACCAAGTTGCTGTTCGCTTATGAGCACCGTGAATTCCTGACCCCGTTTGATCGTGGAACCCTGATCGATCCACGCACCAACCATCCGCTGGACATCTCGCGCAATGAGCGGCTCGACGAGAAATTCAACGACATGGAAGGGCGCTCGGACCTCTATCACTTCGAGGCCGATCACGAGCTCAACGACGACTGGAAAGCCCATTTCGGCTACAGCTGGAACCGCGAAACCTACGACGCCAGCCAGGTCCGCGTAACCGCGATCGACACCAAGAAAGGCACCTTGACCCGCAGCATGGACGGCACCCAGGGCGCGATCAGCACCGACCGTTTCACCACCGCCAGCCTCGAAGGCAAGGTCAACGTGCTGGGCATGCAGCATGACCTGGTGTTCGGCGTCGACGACGAGTACCGCAAGATCTACCGTGCCGACCTGATCCGCCAGAAAAGCCTGAGCACCTTCAGCTACGTCAACCCGGTTTACGGCCGCGAAGTCGAAGGCACCACCGTCAGCCCGGCGGACAGTGCGCAAACCGATCTGCTGCGCAGCGATTCGGTGTTCCTGCAGGACTCGATCCACCTCAATGACCAGTGGATTCTGGTGGCCGGCGTGCGCTTCCAGGAGTACGACCAGTACGCCGGCAAAGGCGTGCCGTTCAAGGCCAACACCGACAGCAACGGCCAGAAGTGGGTGCCGCGCGCGGGTCTGGTGTATCGCTACACCGACGCGTTGTCGTTCTACGGCAGCTACACCGAATCGTTCAAACCCAACTCGACCATCGCCCCGCTCAGCGGCAGCAGTACCGTGCTCGACGGCAGCATTGCGCCGGAAGAAGCCAAATCCTGGGAGCTGGGCGCGCGCCTCGATATTCCGGGGCGTGTCACCGGCAACATTGCGCTGTTCGACATCAAGAAACGCAACGTGCTGGTGGCCAATGCCGAAGGCCCGACCACGATTTACAGCGCCGCCGGCGAAGTGCGTTCCCGTGGTCTGGAAGTGGATCTCACCGGCCAGCTCAGCGACCGCTGGAGCATGATCGGCAGCTACGCCTACACCGACGCCGAGGTCACGGAAGATCCGGACTACAAAGGCAACAAGCTGCAAAACGTGGCGAAAAATACCGGCTCGTTGTCGGCGGTCTATGACTTCGGCAGCGTGATCGGCGGCGATCAACTGCGGGTCGGCGCCGGTGCGCGGTATGTCGGTGAGCGAGCGGGTAACGCGGTGAATGATTTCGATCTGCCGAGCTACACCGTGGCCGATGCGTTCGCCACATACGACACCAAGGTTGAAGGGCAGAAGGTCAAGTTCCAGCTCAACGTGAAGAACCTGTTCGACCGCACTTACTACACCTCGGCGGCGAGCCGCTTCTTCGTATCGATGGGCGACTCGCGGCAGATTTCGTTGTCGAGCACGCTGGAGTTCTGATCAGCGCAAAAACGCCTGGCGATACTCGCCGGGCGTTCCACCCAGCACCTGGCGAAAGCGGTTGGTGAAGTGGCTGGCACTGGCAAATCCGCACGCCAGGGCAATCTCCCCCAACGGCAACGCCGTGCCCCGCAACAACTCCCGGGCCCGGCTCAAACGTCGCGCCAGCACATACTGATGCGGCGGCAGGCCGAAGCTCACCCGGAACATCCGCGCAAAGTGGTATTCCGACAACGCACACAACCCCGCCAGTTGCCCGAGGCTGATCGGCTCGGCCAATTGACTGTCGATGAACTCCACCAGATGCCGACGTTGATGCGGCGCCAGCCCACCCTTCAGGCGCAAACCCTGACGCACCCCGACCTGGCTGAGCAAGGTATGACTGATCAGTTCGTGAGCCAGGCTGCTGGTCAGCAGACGCTCACCGGGCTCGTCCCAGTTCAGGGTCAGTAACTGGCGAAACCGTCGTGCCTGTTGTGGATCTTCCAGAAAAGTCTGTTCGCGCAGCTGCATTTCCCGGGGCTCGCGATCAAGCAGCGTGACGCAGCCCAGTGCAAATTGTTCAGCGCTGAAATACAGGTGGGCCAGACGAATATCACCGTTGATGACCCACCCTGATTCATGATCGGCCGGCAGGATGCACAACTTGTCCGGGCCGCCCTTGTTACCGGGCTCGCCTCGGCGGAAGGTGCCGGTGCCACCGGCGATGTAGCAGGAGAGGGTGTGATGGCTCGGCGCTTCGTATTCCTGGGCGTCGTGGTGATTGGTCCACAAAGCAGCGGACAAGCCGTCACCCAACTCGGCGCTGTGCACAAGGCGTGCATTGGGCGAGTTGTTGAGGGCTTGAAAGACTTGCAGGGTATCGATGGCGGCCATGGTCGGTTCTCTTCAACGCCTTGCATCCTACTCCGTAGATTTCGCGCTGCCAGCCTGCGCGCCGACAAAAGCGCAAGTTTATGCAAGCGAGGGGCGAGGGCGCAGGCGGACACTGAAACCCAATCAAGGAGTGTCTGCCATGAACCTGTCGTTGTATTTGTTGACCGTGCTGATCTGGGGCACCACCTGGATTGCCCTGAAGTGGCAACTGGGCGTGGTGGCGATTCCGGTGTCGATCGTCTATCGCTTCGGTCTCGCCGCCCTGGTGTTGTTTGCGTTGTTGCTGCTCAGCCGTCGTCTGCAACCGATGAACCGTCGCGGGCATCTGATCTGCGTGGCGCAGGGCTTGTGCCTGTTTTGCGTCAACTTCATGTGTTTCCTGACCGCCAGCCAGTGGATCCCCAGCGGTCTGGTGGCGGTGGTGTTTTCCACCGCAACGTTGTGGAACGCGCTGAATGCGCGGGTGTTCTTCGGCCAGCGTATCGCGCGCAACGTGTTGATGGGCGGGGCGTTGGGGCTGGGCGGTCTGGGCCTGTTGTTCTGGCCGGAGCTGGCCGGGCATCACGCCACTCCGCAAACCTTGCTCGGCCTCGGCCTGGCGCTCTGCGGCACCCTGTGTTTCTCGGCGGGCAACATGCTCTCCAGCCTGCAACAGAAGGCCGGCCTCAAACCGTTGACCACCAACGCCTGGGGCATGGCCTACGGCGCGGCGATGCTGTCGGTGTGGTGCCTGGTCAAAGGCATTCCGTTCGAGATGGAATGGACGTCGCGTTACATCGGCGCGCTGTTGTACCTGGTCATCCCCGGTTCGGTGATCGGCTTCACCGCGTACCTTACGCTCGTCGGTCGTATGGGCCCGGAGCGCGCAGCGTATTGCACGGTGCTGTTCCCGGTGGTGGCGTTGAACGTTTCGGCCTTTGCCGAAGGCTATCAATGGACGGCGCCGGCGTTGGCGGGACTGGTGCTGGTGATGCTGGGTAATGTAATGGTATTTCGTAAACCTAAACCCGTTATTGAAATGATCGCTAAACCCGCACATTGAGCACTCAACTGTCGATTTTCATGACCAGGAATATAAGTGCCGGGAGAAGGAAGTCGACAATACTTTGTGCCCAGGACATGGCGTTCCAGTCTTTTGACTGGTCCATGTCGAACCATTCATTGCCTACGACTTGCAGGCAGAAATAATAAACAAACAGTGCTACCAGAAAACCCAGTACGGCGTATTTCTTGGCTTCGTGAAATTGCTGTTCCGATGAATTGATGTTTCTGGCAAGTTGATAGCCACCCAACAGACAGGCCGAAGTAAAAATCGTCTCGAGTGTCATGATCATCCAGTAGATCCGGTGATGCATGATTTCCGAATTGATGGAGCGATACATCAAATGACTGTCTGTCGTGTCCATGCTGAGGATATGGCCAAGATAGATATAGTTGGAGTTATAGTCGGTTGCATTGCTGTAAACGATCAGCGTGCCCAAAACACCCACCATGAAAACTATTGCTACTTTGCTTCTTCGAATCAATTGAGCTGTTGTCAGATTCGTCATTTGTTTTCTCCGTCAATTGAACCTGTCTCTTGGCAGGTTGTGACGGGATTCTATAGCTCGCAGAAGATGAGCGGGCAAAGAGTCATTTTCAATTTGTGTAACTTTTGAATGTGTCGCAAATAACTTGATTGTCGGGTCGCTAATATAAAACAACAAAGGCTGGACAAACTTGTGTCCAGCCTTTGTTGTATTCAGTCTTTCCAGACTTGCGGATTCACCAGATCCTGAGGGCGCTCGCCGAGCAGGGCGCTGCGCAAGTTGGCCAGCGCGCGGTTGGCCATGGCTTCGCGGGTTTCATTGGTGGCCGAACCGATGTGCGGCAAGGTCACTGCGTTTTTCAGCTGGAACAGCGGCGATTCGGCCAACGGTTCTTTCTCGTAGACGTCGAGGCCGGCACCGCGAATGCGGTTGTTCTGCAACGCTTCGATCAAGGCCGGTTCGTCGACCACCGGGCCACGAGAGATGTTCACCAGGATTGCGTCCGGCTTCATCAGCGCCAGTTCGCGATGGCTGATCAAGTGGCGGGTCTTGTCGCTGAGCGGCACCACCAGGCAGACGAAATCGGCTTCGGCCAGCAGTTGGTCAAGGCTGCGAAATTGCGCGCCGAGTTCCTGTTCCAGTGCGGTCTTGCGGCTGTTGCCGCTGTAGAGGATCGGCATGTTGAAGCCCAAGCGCCCGCGTCGAGCGACAGCGGCGCCGATGTTGCCCATGCCGACGATGCCCAGGGTCTTGCCGTGTACGTCGCAACCGAACAGTGGTGCGCCGACGCTGGCCTGCCATTGGCCGGCCTTGGTCCAGGCGTCCAGTTCGGCGACGCGGCGGGCGCTGCTCATGATGAGGGCGAAGGCCAGGTCAGCGGTGCTTTCGGTGAGGACGTCCGGGGTGTTGGTGAGCATGATCCCGCGTTCGTTGAAGTAGGCGAGGTCGTAGTTGTCGTAGCCGACGGAGACGCTGGAGACCACTTCAAGTTTTGCGGCGTTTTCCAGTTGGGCTTTGCCGAGTTTGCGACCGACGCCGATCAGGCCGTGGGCGTGGGGCAGGGCTTCGTTGAACTGGGCGTTGATGTCGCCGTTTTTCGGGTTGGGGACGATGACGTCGAAGTCCTGTTGCAGGCGTTCGATCATGGGGGGAGTGATGCGGCTGAAGGCGAGGACGGTTTTTTTCATTGAAGGAGAGCTCGTCGGGCGGCTGGATGCCAAGCAAGCTAACATTCTTGTCGAGGGTTAGGCGAGTGCCACTGAACCCCACCGCATCGTCAAAAGCGTTTTGAGAGAGCGGTGGGGGTTCATTGGTTTGTGCTTCACTTACTTGGTCACATCACTCCATTGCGTGACTTTTGCGTTCCCGATCATTTGATGGGATTTACCTCCGCTCAAGATTGTGAAATTAAAACCTGCTTCAAAAATTCCGACTTCGATGTCGAAAGCTTCAACGGTCACATAGCCGATATTTTTGTCAGTGACAAAATTTTTGGAGTGGGTTTCTCCGGTGTCATCCACCCATGTTTTTCTTAAGCTCAATGAAAGAGGAAATGCTGGATTCGGCAATTCGTAGTGTTTCACCTGAATGTCGCTCAGAAAAACGGTACTTAGTTCGTACCATTCCGTATCGCTGATTTTATGCTTGGCGAGTAAATAAATCTTATTCATCGCGGATGCATGGAAAAAGAACGTAACGGGGCCCTTAAAATCTGCTAGCTCGAAATTATTGTGAATCTTAGCCGCCACTGTGCCAACGTCTGCAACTGTTTTGATATCAGCGAACATGGTAGTGCTCCTTCGAATGAACTGTGAAATGACGTCACAGAGTTTTAATTCGAAGGAGTTTTTTTGACCACTGTCATAAATGACAGTTTTTTAGAACAAATTGCTATAGCCGAACTATCCGTTTCAAGTCGTGTGGCCATGAATCAGTTGGCCACCCGCACCCCCGCCAGGCTCCCACTCATCTCATAAGCCGCCAGTTCCGCCTGATGCCCCGCCAATATCTCCGGTAACGATCCACGCAGGTATTCAACCCAAGTCTTGATCTTCGCATCCAGATACTGCCGCGACGGGTAGATCGCATACAGGTTCAGTTCCTGCGAGCGGTAGTTCGGCATGACCCGCACCAGCGAGCCGTTGCGCAAGCCTTCAATTGCGGCATACACCGGCAGTACACCGACCCCCATCCCACTGGTGATCGCGCTTTTCATCGCGTCGGCGGAGTTCACCAGGAAGGGCGAGCTGTTGATGGTGACCATTTCCTGGCCGTCAGGGCCGTCGAAGGCCCATTTTTCCAGGGGGATCACCGGGCTCACCAGGCGCAGGCAGGCGTGGTTCAGCAGGTCGCTGGGTTTTTGTGCGCAGCCGTTGGCTTTCACGTAGGCCGGGGAGGCGCAGACGATGCTGTAGGTGATGCCCAGGCGTTGCGAAACGAAACCCGAGTCCGGCAGTTCGCGGGCCAGGACGATGGACACGTCGTAGCCTTCGTCGAGCAGGTCCGGCACGCGGTTGGCCATGGTCAGGTCGAAGGTCACGTCCGGGTGGGTCTTGCGGTAGCGGGCGATGGCGTCGATCACGAAGTGCTGGCCGATGCCGGTCATGGTGTGCACTTTCAATTGTCCGGCCGGGCGGGCGTGGGCTTCGCTGGCTTCGGCTTCGGCCTCTTCGACGTAGGCGAGGATCTGCTCGCAGCGCAGCAGGTAGCGCTTGCCGGCTTCGGTGAGCGCGATGCGCCGGGTCGTGCGGTTGAGCAGGCGGGTTTGCAGGTGGGCCTCAAGGTTGGAGACCGCGCGCGAGACGTTGGCGGTGGTGGTGTCGAGTTGCACGGCGGCGGCGGTGAAGCTGCCGGCTTCGGCCACACAACTGAAGGCGCGCATGTTTTGCAAAGTGTCCATGGGGTGCTCTCAAGGGAGATGGCAAATTGTGACACGAAGTTTCAGGGGCTGAACCCCCGACCAAGGGATTATCTCGTTAACGGTAACAAAGATTCACAGGATTCCCAGCTTATCGCCGTAATGGCGCCCCCCTAGAATTGCGCCCACCTCGAAACATCTCCCACCTCAGGAATTCGCAGCAGTGCCGCGTCGCATCAACAGAGCGCTTTTGCCGCTCAGTGTTCTGGCTTTTTCGTTAGGTCTTGGCGGCTGCATCGGAACCGGAGGGATTGCCCCGCAGGGCAAGGCTCTGGAGGCCAATGAACTGGCCACCGACGAGGCCATCGCCCACGCCGCCCGTGACGCAAACTGGCCCGCCGCCCAATGGTGGCAAGCCTACGGCGACCCGCAACTCAATCATTGGATCGACCTTGCCGTGCAAGGCAGCCCGACCCTGGCCATGGCTGCCGCGCGAGTGCGTCAGGCCCGGTCCATGGCCGGTGTCGCCGAAGCCGCCGAGTCGTTGCAGATCAATGGCGATTCGACCCTCAAGCGCCACAACTGGCCGACCGATCAGTTCTACGGTCCCGGTGAGCTGGCCAACAGCACCACCTGGGACAACAACGCCGCACTGGGTTTCAGTTACGCCCTCGACCTCTGGGGCCGTGAAAGCAACAGCACCGAGCGGGCCGTCGATCTGGCGCACATGAGCGCTGCCGAGGCGCGCCAGGCGCAGCTTGAATTGCAGAACAACATCGTGCGCGCCTACATCGAGTTGTCGCTGCACTACGCCCAGCGCGACATCGTCGCGGCGACGCTCAAGCAGCAACAGCAGATTCTCGAGCTGGCGCAGAAACGCCTGAACGGCGGAATCGGCACGCACTTCGAAGTCAGCCAGGCCGAAACCCCGCTGCCGGAAACCCATCGGCAACTGGATGCGCTGGACGAAGAAATCGCCCTGAGCCGCAACCAGATCGCCGCACTGGCCGGCAAAGGCCCGGGCGCCGGTGCGCAGTTGCAGCGTCCGACCCTGTCCCTCGGCGCGGCACTGAAACTGCCGTCGGCATTGCCCGCCGAACTGCTCGGCCAGCGTCCGGACGTGGTCGCCAGTCGCTGGCAGGTGGCGGCGCAGGCGCGCGGGATCGAGGTCGCGCATGCCGGGTTTTACCCCAACGTCGATCTGGTCGGCAGCCTCGGCTACATGGCCACCGGTGGCGGGGCGCTGGAGTTCCTGACCGGCAAGAAACTCAACTACAACGTCGGGCCGGCGATCTCGCTGCCGATCTTCGACGGCGGGCGACTGCGCGCCGAACTCGGTGAAGCCTCGGCGGGTTATGACATCGCCGTCGCGCATTACAACCAGACCCTGGTCAATGCGCTGAAGAACATCTCCGACCAGTTGATCCGCCGCGAGTCGATGGACAAGCAGCAGACGTTCGCCGCCGAATCCGTGGCCACGGCGCAGAAGACTTACGACATCGCGATGATCGCCTACCAGCGCGGCCTCACCGATTACCTCAACGTGCTCAACGCCCAGACCCTGCTGTTCAAACAGCAGCAGGTTCAGCAGCAGGTGCAGGCGGCGCGTTTGAGCGCCCATGCGGAACTGGTGACGGCATTGGGCGGTGGTCTTGGCGCGGGTAAAGACGTGCCGACCGCCGAGCAGACCGCCGCACCGAAAACCCCGGCCCTCCTGCGTTGAACACACAACCCCTGTGGGAGCGGGCTTGCTCGCGAAGAGGGAGTGTCAGGCAGCCCATTTGCTGTCTGACACAGCGCATTCGCGAGCAAGCCCGCTCCCACAGTTTCTCCGGTTCGACTGACTTTTTGAGCAAGACCAAATGACTCACCTGCCCGCACCTTTGCGTTGGCTCTACTCCCTGGAATGGCGCCGGGGTTTCTTCGACTGGGCGCGCAGCGACGGCGTGACCTGGGTCTACATCTTCAAGGTGTTGATTGCCGCGTTCCTGACCCTGTGGCTGGCGATGCGCCTGGAATTGCCGCAACCGCGCACGGCGATGATCACCGTGTTCATCGTCATGCAGCCGCAGAGCGGCCAGGTGTTCGCCAAGAGTTTCTATCGCTTCCTCGGCACCCTGGCCGGGTCGGCGATGATGGTCACGCTCATTTCACTGTTCGCCCAGAACACCGAACTGTTCCTCGGTTCGCTGGCGATCTGGGTCGGCATCTGCTCGGCCGGCGCCGCCCGCTGCCGCAACTTTCGTGCGTACGGTTTTGTGCTGGCCGGGTACACCGCCGCGATGGTCGGCCTGCCGGCGCTCGCCCATCCTGACGGTGCGTTCATGGCGGCGGTGTGGCGGGTGCTGGAGATCTCGCTGGGGATTCTCTGCTCGACCCTGGTCAGCGCCGCGATCCTGCCACAAACCGCCAGCGCGGCGATGCGCAACGCCTTGTATCAGCGCTTCGGTGTGTTCGCCCTGTTCGTCACCGATGGCCTGCGTGGGCGCAGCAAACCTGAATCGTTCGAGGCCAGCAACGTGCGCTTCATCGCCGAAGCGGTGGGCCTGGAAGGGCTGCGCAGCGTGACCGTGTTCGAGGACCCGCACATGCGTCGACGCAACGGCCGGCTCAGTCGCCTGAACAGCGAATTCATGGGCATCACCACCCGGTTCAACGCCTTGCACCAGTTACTTGAACGCCTGCGCGTCAATGACGAAGAGCATGTCGTGGCGGCGATCAAACCGGGCCTGTTGGATCTGGCTGAAGTGCTCGACGGCTTCAGCGGTCGTGCCCTGACCAGCCCGGATGCGGCGCGTCTGGTGACGGCGCTGACGGCTTACAAGGAAGGCTTGCCGGCGCGGGTGCGCAGTCTGCGGGCAGCCTTCCAGGAGAGCGAGCCGAGCGACGCCGAGCTGCTGGATTTCCACACGGCGTATGAACTGCTCTATCGCTTCGTGGATGACCTGCACAGTTATGCACAGACCCACGCTTCGCTGGCCGATCACAGCCACGAACGCGAGCGCTGGGACGAGCCGTTCACCCCGCAAACCAGTTGGTGGGCAGCGGCAGCTTCGGGGATTCGGGCTGCGTTCATCCTCGTCGTGCTCGGCAGTTACTGGGTCGCCACCGCATGGCCGAGCGGCGCGACCATGACCCTGATCGCTGCCGCCACCGTCGGTCTGTCCGCCGCCACGCCGAACCCGAAACGCATGGCGTTCCAGATGGCGTGCGGCACGTTCCTTGGGGCGTTGATCGGCTTCGTCGAGATGTTTTTCATCTTCCCGTGGATCGACGGTTTTCCGTTGCTGTGCGTGATGCTCGCGCCGGTGATCGTGCTCGGTTCGTTCCTCGCTTCGCGGCCGCAATACGCCGGCGTTGGCCTCGGTCTGCTGATCTTTTTCAGCACCGGATCCGTGCCGGACAACCTGACCATCTACAACCCCTACACCTTCATCAACGACTACATCGCCATGGTCATGGGCATGTTGGTCTGCGCGGCGGCGGGGGCGATCATTCTGCCGCCGAACAGTCGCTGGTTGTGGCAGCGTCTGGAACAGGATTTGCGCGGGCAAGTGGTGTACGCGATCAGCGGCAAACTCAAGGGCCTGGCGTCGAGTTTCGAAAGCCGTACCCGCGACTTGATGCATCAGGCTTATGGCCTGGCGGCCGGTCAGCCGCTGGTGCAGAAAAACCTGCTGCGCTGGATGTTCGTGGTGCTGGAAGTCGGTCACGCGATCATCGAGCTGCGCAAGGAACAGGCGATCCTGCCGGTGCATCCGGCGTATGCCGAATCCCAGCCATGGCGTCAGGCGATCCGGGTCATGGGGCGCTCGCTGGTGCGGCTGTTCCTGCAACCCAATTCGAGCAATCTGGAACGCGCACTGGTCGCGGTCGATCACGCAATCAGCCGCGTCGCGGCCACTGACGAGCCGTTCGCCCCGCACTTCGATACCTCGGCCCTGCGGCGGGTGAAAAGCTACCTGCACTTCATCCGCACCTCGTTGCTCGACCCGCAATCGCCCCTTGCTGCCTACGCCATCGCCAAGCCCGAAGGACTTGCCCATGCCTCGTGAAATCGCCTTCCACGGCGTGTACATGCCGACCATGACCCTGATGTTTTTCGTCGCCGCGGCACTGGCCTGGGCGCTGGACCGGTTTCTGTCGGGGTTCGATCTGTACCGCTTCTTCTGGCACCCGGCGCTGCTGCGCCTGAGCCTCTTTACCTGTCTGTTCGGCGCGATGGCGCTGACTGTCTACCGTTGAGAACGTTCTGATGAAAAAGTTTTTCAGCCTGCTCGCGACCCTGCTGGTGCTGGCCCTGGCGCTGTGGATCGGCCGCACGTTGTGGGAGCACTACATGAACACCCCCTGGACCCGCGACGGCCGGGTGCGCGCCGACATCATCAACGTCGCGGCCGACGTCACCGGTGAAGTGGTCGACGTGCCGGTCCGTGACAACCAGTTGGTGAAGAAAGGTGATCTGCTGATGCAGATCGACCCCGAGCACTATCGCCTCGCGGTGAAACAGGCGCAGTCGCTGGTGGCTTCGCGCAAGGCCACCTGGGAGATGCGCAAGGTCAACGCCCATCGCCGCGCCGACCTCGACAACCTGGTGATCTCCAGGGAAAACCGCGACGACGCCAGCAACATCGCCGACTCGGCACTGGCCGATTATCAACAGGCCCAGGCGCAACTGGAAGCCGCCGAACTCAACCTCAAACGCACGGAAGTGCGCGCGGCGGTGGACGGTTACGTGACCAACCTCAACGTCCATCGCGGCGACTACGCACGCATCGGCGAAGCGAAAATGGCCGTGGTCGACATGAACTCGTTCTGGGTCTACGGCTTCTTCGAAGAAACCAAACTGCCTCACGTGCGGGTCGGCGACAAAGCCGATATGCAACTGATGAGCGGCGAAGTCCTCAAGGGCCACGTGGAGAGCATTTCCCGCGGCATCTACGACCGCGACAACCCGGAAAGCCGCGAGCTGATTGCCGATGTGAACCCGACGTTCAACTGGGTGCGCCTGGCGCAACGGGTGCCGGTGCGGATTCACATCGATGAAGTGCCGGAAGGTGTGTTGCTGGCAGCGGGGATTACCTGCACCGTTGTTGTGAAGCAGGACGCTGTCGAGTAATCCGTTGGCGAGGGAGCAGGCTCCCTCGCCAGAACCGGACGGTGTCAGCCCTGGCAAAACGTCTCATGCAAATGCCGCCAGATCACCCGCCCGGATTCGTTTTTTTCAAACACCACGGTTGAACGTCGATCCGTGTGCAACCCGCTCGCATCGGTCTGCTGTTCGCGATAACTCACCGTCGCGCCGCGTCCATGCAAGGCAATCCCTTGAAGCTCGCCGAGCTCGATCCTGAACCCGCTCTTCTTGCCACCCGCCATTTGAAACAGCGCACGCAAGGCCTGGAAATCCAGCACTCGCCCCAGCGGCGTCACCATGGAAAACCGTGGCGAAAACCGCGTCATCAATCGCTCCAATGCCGCCTCGTCTTCCTCCACGGCAAACCATCGTTCGATGGCCTCGTGGGCCCGGATCACTTCGTCAAAATAGTCGGTGTAGTCAGTCATGTGGATTTTTCCTGAAGGTGAGGTGAGCGCAGTAGGGCGAGTAATTTTGTCGAGTCGAAACGCAGCACGGCCGCCATCGGCAACAGCGTGAGCAGTGCAGCGGCGAGAAAGCAGTATTTGAAACCGTTGGCCCCCAACGCGCCCAGCAGAGAACTGAGCAGTGCCGCGCCGAGGCAGAAACCGAGTTGGCGATTGATATTCCACAGAGCGCTGGAGTGGCCCATTTTGTCTGGCGTGATACCGACAAACGCCAGGGTCTGCGCGGTGACGCTGCACAGACTGCCGCCCAGTCCCATCAGGGTGTAGGCAAGGATCAACGGGCCGCTGGCGGGTTGATCAATCTGCATCAGCACGGCGATGCCAAGGCATTGCAACAGCATGCCGGCGATCAGCAATGGCTTGGGACCGATCCGGTTGAAGCTGCGTTTGCCCAGCATGATCGCCACGCCCGAGGCCACCGCCCAGGACAGCATCAGCGCCCCGGTTTGCGCCGCGCCGAAGCCGAGGTCGTGCAGGTACAACACGGCAATCATGTTGGTGCCGGTAAAGAGGCCGGGCACAAACAGATAGATCAGCATCGCCAGGCGCAACGAAGGGTTCTTGATCAGTTGCAGATCAAGGACTGCACCCGGTTTGTTCCAGCCATCGCGCAGGTAGATCCACAAGGTGATGACGCTGAGCAGCAGGACACCGCCCGCGAGATGTCGGGTTGCGGGGGCACTCGCCAGACTGACGGCCATCAGCAACAGACTCAGCGCTGCCACCGCCAGCAGCAAGCCGCGGGCGTCCAGTGTCGGGCGTTCACTCGCTGACTGATCCGCTTTCAACCAGAGCAGACCCAGACCGAAAGCGAAAAGCGCCACCGGCATGTTCAGAAGGAAAATCCAGCGCCACGACAATGCCTCAACGATCAAGCCTCCAGCCGCCGGCGACAGGGCCGGCACCATCAGCGCCACCAGCAAAACCACACCGGTGAAGTGCGCGCGTTGTGTCGCCGGAAACTCTCGATAGGCCAGCGCCTGACCGACCGGCAGCAGCAATCCGCCACCCAGTCCTTGCAGCAGTCGCCAGCCGATCAGGCTTTCAATCGAGCTCGCCTGAGCGATAAGCCCGGACGCAATCCCGAACACCAGCAGCGAACCGAGGATCAGCCGCCGCTCGCCCACCCGTGCAGCCAGCCACACGCTCATCGGAATGATCAGCGTCAGCCCGAGCATGTAGGCGTTGGTGATCCACGCCAGTTGCGGCACCGAGGCGTGCAACTGCGCGGCAATGTCCGGGTAGGCGATGCTGGCGGCGAACATGTTCAGCAGGTCGAGGGCGAACCCCAACAGATACACCAGCGCGACTTTCGAGCGATAGGCCATGGCAGCTTCCCTGTGATGAGGCGTGCAGGGTAGGGCGCTGGCCGCAATAGAAATACGCTGGTTTGGCTGCTAGTTTGTCAAAATTATTTTGACACCGGAGCGCTGCGAACATGGTCAGCCTGGATCGATTCGATACCTTCAAAGCCGTGGTCGAGGCCGGCTCGCTGACCGCCGCCGCTGACACGCTGGGGCAAACGCGGGCGGTGGTGAGCTTCAACCTCAAGCGGCTGGAAGAAGAGTTAGGCGTCACCTTGCTGACCCGCAACACCCGGCAACTGGCCCTGACCGATGCCGGCGAACGCTTTTACCGACGCTGTCTGCGCACGCTGGACGAAGCACGGCTGGCCATCGAGGAAGCGCGCTCGGAACACTCGCAGCTCAAGGGCACGCTGCGCATCACCACGACCGTGGAGTTCGCGCTGGCGCAGGTGGTGCCGGCGCTGGAAGTGTTTCGACAACAGCAACCGCAACTGAATATTCACTTGTCCACGTCCTCGACCCATGCCGATCTGATCTCCGAACGCTTTGACATGGCAATTCGTCTGGGCCGCATGCACGACTCCAATCTGCGGGCGGTGCAGCTGTCGACGTTCGAGGTGTTTGCCGTGTCGGCGCCGGGGCTGATTGAGCGATTTTCGCCGGTCGATACGCTGTCGGTGCTGGAGTCGATGCCGACGCTGGGGCATGGGCGAGTGCCGGAAATGACGGTCAGAGACCCGGCCGGCACCGAGCATATCTACCAGCCAAAACCGGGAACCACCGCCATCGTCGCCGACAACTCGGCGACCCTGCGTGCCTTTGCACTGACCGGGCAAGGCGTGGCGATTTTGCCGCAATGGCTGATTCAGGAAGACCTCGACGCCGGGCGATTGCAGCGTCTGTTACCGGATTACCGCTTCGCCCGGCAAGGCGTTTACGCGCTGTACCCGGACACCCGGCACCTGCCGCTGAAGGTGCGGGCGTTCATTGATTTCATGAAGGGCTGGGGCTGACTCGGTCTCAGAGTTGCCCGCGCAACCCGAACCGCTTCATCAACGTCGACTCCAGCAACCCTTTCGGCAGCAAGGTCGCCAGCAACGGCAACGCCCGGCTGCCATTGCCGATGCGGATCAGCCGTGGCGGTTTGCTCTGCTGCGCAGCCTTGAGCAATTCGACGGCAAATTCGCTGGCCGGCGTCGGTTTGTCCTGGGACGCCTTGGCCCTCGCCCTGATGCCTTCACGCAACGGAAACCACGGCGATTGTTCGTTGATCAGTTGTTCGGCCTCATGCCCGGCATTCTTGGCGAAGCTCGATTGAATCGCCCCCGGCTGCACTTCCAGCACGCGAATCCCGAACGGCGCCAGCTCCATGCGCAACGCATCGCTCAACGCATGCACCGCTGCTTTCGACGCGCAATAGGCGCCGGCAAATGGCGTGACCAGCACCCCGGAGACGCTACCGACGTTCACCACCAATCCCTTGGCCCGGCGCAGCACCGGGAACAGCGCACGGGTCACGCCGACAATCGAAAACACGTTGGTTTCGAACTGGCGCTGCATGGCCGGAACGCCGCCATCGAGCAGCGGGCCCATGGCGCCGTAACCGGCGTTGTTGATCAGCACGTCGAGGCCGCCGTGTTGCTGGTTGATCCGCTCGGCGAGCTGTTCCAGCGCCGCATTGTCATTGACGTCGAGCTGCACGGCCGTGAACCCGGCAGTGGCGAGTGCCGCGACATCTTCAGCCTTGCGCGCGCTGGCCCAGACCTCGTAGCCAGCGTTTTTGAAGGCATCGGCGAGGGCGCGGCCGATGCCGCTGGAACAACCGGTAATCAACGCAACGGGCATGGCGCATTCCTTGTGCAAAAGAGTGGGAGAGGGGATCAGTCGGAGAAACTACCCTGCAATCGCTCGGCGCGAAACTCCAGGGTTTGCGGGCGATAACCGGGACGCAACGGCGGCATCGGTAAACAGTCTTCCCAGTTGCCGCCGGCCTGCAATTCGCCGGGGCCGCGATAGCGCGGGGCGGCGTATTGATTGTCGGCCAGATTCACGGTGTCGCCCGGCGCGTACGCCGCGATGCGCCAGCGCAGTTCGGTCAGCGGCACGTCGTTGCCGTTGTTCATCTTGAGCAGCAGCGGGCGGTCGGCAGGGCAGTGTTCGGGGGCATAGACGATGCGCAGCTCAAGCCGCGCCAGTTGCTTGACCTCGCGGTTGTCCAGCCACACCACCCACATCGCCACCAACCCGAGGCCGACGGCGGCAGCCATCGACACCGGCAAGGCCTTGGCCGGGTAGCGCAACAGCAGGATCAGCCAGGTGATGACCAGCAAGACGCCGATGAACATGTTCGAACGCTCCTTGAACTCGTGAATGCCATCCTACCGAAGGGGCGCGGGAATGGACATTCGCGGATTGAGCGAAGGTGCCGTCGGTCGGGACTGTAATTTCTGGCAGTAGCCGAACCGGCGCTGAGCTTGCTCAGATGCCCGAGGTACAAAGAACGCCGGTCGCGCGGGGAAGCACGGTTAATGAGCTTGCACATCAATACGCCGAGGATGTCTGTGTTCGACTCGCGCGGCTTGTTGGTCCGCACGGTCGACTATTGTCGAACCGTCGAGGGTGCCCCCGTCGAGCCCCGGATCAACCGCACGCTTCGCGATCCGGCAGGGAATGCAGTGAAACAGTGGGACCCGCGGCTTTGGCTGTTGCAAGCAGGCGACCCGCTGACGCCGGCCAACCTGACGCAGGTGTTTGCTCTGGACGCCACGGTGATTCGCTCGGACAGCGTCGATGCCGGTGCGCAAATCGAGTTGAAGGGACTCGCTGCACAAACGTTGTTCAGTTGGGACAGTCGTCAGACGCAGCGCGAGATCAAGCACGACAATTTGCTGCGCCCTGTCGCGATATTCGAACAGGGGGCAGGGGAGTCTCGGCGTTGTGTCGAGCGCCTGACCTACGGTCATCCCGGCAGCGGGGACCAGTCGCGTAACCAGTTCGGTCAGCTGATTCGTCATGACCATCCAGCCGGCAGCGTGCTGTTCAACGCGTTTGCAATCATCGGCCCGTGCACCGAAGACACCCGCCACTTCACGCTGGATCCGCTGACACCCGACTGGCCGGAGTTGGAGGCGGATCGCCCGCAACTGTTGGAGCCTGGCGCCGGTGCGACATCGCAGTGGCGCCATGGTGCACTCGGCGATGTGCTCGAGCAGACGGATGCCCGAGACAACCGGCATACATTCGCACTGACCGTCGATGGGCGCTTGCACGAACGCCGCTTGCAGTTGAAGGGGGAGCCTGAGCAGATCCTGGTCACTGACATTCACTACAACGCTTACGGCAGTATCGAGCAGGAAACTGCTGGCAACGGTGTGCAAACTACCCGGACCTATCGCCCCGAAGACGGTCGCCTGATGGTCCTCCGGACCGAAGATGCCCATGGTCGAGTGCTGCAGCACCTCAATTATGAATACGACAGGATGGGCAATGTCCTGAGTATCGAAGACAGGGCACTGCCGATTCGCTATTTCGCCAACCAGCGCATCGAGCCGGTCAGCCGCTTTGTCTACGACAGTCTTTACCAGTTGATCATGGCGTCCGGCTGGGAAGCCGGCACTGTCAGTCAGGGCCCGCAATCGATGGGGCGCATCGACCCTGCGGCGGTCAGCAACTATCAGCAGACTTACGAATATGATCCCGGCGGCAACCTGCGCAACCTGATTCATATCGGCCCGCAAATTCATGGGCGCAAACTGCAACCGGCGAGTTACAGCAACCGCTCTTTGCCTTACAAGGACGTCATTCCCGGCAATCCGGAAATCGACGCCGCCTACGACCGCAGAGGCAACCTGTTGCAGCTGGAACCGGGACGGCTGCCGAGCTGGAACCTGCGCAACCAACTGCAATCGGTGAGCCCGGTGGAGCGTGCCTCCGGTGCCAGTGACAGCGAAACCTATCTCTACGATGGCGGTTACCAGCGGGTGCGCAAGATCCGCTCGTTACAGACCAGTGCACGCACCGTGGTTGCCGAGGTGCGCTATTTGCCCGGGTTGGAACTGCGTACCGACAACGGAACCGGTGAACGGTTGCAGATCATCATTGCCGACAACGCTCGGGTACAGCACTGGGAGAGCCCGCCGCCTTCGGGACTCAACAACCGGTATCGATACCAACATGCCGATCACCTGGGTTCGGTCAGTCTGGAAACCGCCGATGACGGTGCGATGATCAGCCAGGAAACGTTTCACCCATACGGCACCCGTGCCTGGCAGAACGGTGAATCCAGCTACAAATTCGTCCGTTACTCAGGTAAAGAGCGTGATGCGACCGGGCTGTACTACTACGGCTTTCGCTATTTCATCCCGTGGCTGCAGCGCTGGCTGAATCCTGACCCGGCGGGTGCGATCGATGGGCATAACCGGTTTCGGGCGATGCGCAACAGTCCAGTCGTCTATGTGGATAACGATGGGCGGGCACCCAACAGAACGTCTTCGACGCAGGCGCCCGATCAGGTTTATCACGACCTGGCGCAACAGGGGAAAATCGAGGGCTGGCAAGCCGCAGGCATGCAACCGATCCGCAACTTTTTTGAACACAGTGAAGACCCGAACGTGCAAGCCTACCGACGGGAAATTCCCCGTGCTCTGGAAGAGTTGAGTGCAAATGACAATACGCGGTTGCTCAACACCCATCAGGCACATGTTGTTGCCGCCGTACGGACCCGGACCGCCTCGCCTTCCGGAGCGGTGCTGTATCACTCGGGTGAAATGATGTCTGCCGTCATCAGCACGGTCATAGGCGAACAGGCCACGAGCCGCATCATGGGGCCACTGTCTGTGGCGTTCAACAGCCCTGTAGAGGATCCGCAAGTGTTGGCAGCAAGGCGCGACACTGTGGCCTCCGGTTTTGTCGGAGCGGGCAGGGCGGCGTTTCGCTCCAGCCGGCCGGCAGTGCGGGTGGTCGGGGCTGTGAGCATGGCGATGGGCAATGCGATGAGGGTGTCGGAATCCGCAACTGTCACCCAGCACAGAATGTTGTCTGCGACACCGGAGTCTGGTGCCGTGATGCTCACTGCGCAACGCACAGCATTTGAGCAGCCGGTGAGACCTGTCATGGTTACCGAATCACCGTCGTCGCAGGCTGAGTCTGGGGACAATCCGCCTAGCGATTTGGCCCGGACCTTGTACGCGGTAGCGTTTGCCTCAAAGGCTTCCAGTGGAGTACGTACAAGACGCGCGTCACCCCCGGGGCAGATGCAATCTGGTCCGAGCAGAAGATTGTCTCGCGGTTAAATATCAAAAGCCCCGCCCAACCCGCTGCGGATAGGGGACGCAGCGAGCTGGACGGGGGCTTCTTGTTACGGAGCGATCACTGCGCGATGGTTTTCACCGACACGCCGCGTTCGACCGGGGTCGAGCGACCGTAGATATCCTCGAAGCGCTCGATATCGTCTTCGCCCAGGTACGATCCCGACTGCACTTCGATGATTTCCAGCGGGATCTTGCCCGGGTTGCGCAGGCGATGGACCGAGGCGATCGGGATGTAGGTCGACTGGTTTTCAGTGAGCAGAAACACGTTCTCGTCGCAGGTCACTTCGGCGGTGCCGCTGACCACGATCCAGTGCTCGGCGCGGTGGTGGTGCATCTGCAGCGACAGGCACGCGCCCGGTTTGACCGAGATGTGCTTGACCTGGAAGCGCCCGCCCATGTCCACCGAGTCGTAGGAACCCCACGGGCGGTAGACCTCGCAGTGGTTCTGGGTTTCGCTGCGGCCCTGCTCATTGAGAGTGTTGACCATCTGCTTGACGCCTTGGACCTTGTCCTTGTGGGCGATCATCATGGCGTCCTTGGTTTCGACCACCACGATGTTTTCCAGACCGATCACCGACACCAGTTTGCCGTTGCCGTGGATCATGCAGTTCTTGCTGTCCTGGATCACCACATCGCCTTTGCTGACGTTGCCGTTGGCGTCCTTCTCATTGACTTCCCACAGCGACGACCAGCAGCCGACATCGCTCCAGCCGGCGGTCAGCGGCACCACGCAGGCGCGCTGGGTTTTTTCCATCACGGAGTAGTCGATGGAGTTGTCCGGGCAGCAGGCGAAGGTGGCTTCGTCCAGGGTGACGGTGTCGGCATCCTGCTGGCTGCGCTCGAGGGTCAGCAGGCAGGTGTCGTAGATGTCAGGATCGTGCTTTTTCAGCTCTTCGAGAAAGCGGCTGGCGCGGAACAGGAACATGCCGCTGTTCCAGTAGTAACCGCCGGACTCGACGTATTCGGTGGCGCGTTTGACGTCGGGTTTTTCCACGAAGTGCGAGACGCGGCTGACGCCTTCCGGCAGCAGCGAATCGCCGGTGGACTTGATGTAGCCGTAACCGGTTTCCGGTTTGGTGGCCGGTACGCCGAACAGCACCATCTCGCCGTTTTCAGCAGCGACGGTGGCCAGGGCCAGGGCGCGTTGCAGGGCTTTCTGGTCTTCCAGAACGTGGTCGGCCGGCAGCACCAGCATCAGCTCGTCGCGACCTTCATTGACCAGCATCATCGCGGTCAGCGCCACGGCCGGCGCGGTGTTGCGGCCGAACGGTTCCATCAGGATGCGCTGGCATTCCAGATTGCGGCTGGCCAACTGCTCGTTGACGATGAAGCGGTGATCCTTGTTGCAGACCACGATCGGGGTGTCCATGCCTTCGAACACCAGACGCTCGAGGGTTTGCTGGAACAGTGTGTGTTCGCCGGTCAGGGCGAGGAACTGCTTGGGAAACTGCTTGCGCGAAAGCGGCCAAAGACGTGAGCCGCTACCACCTGACAAGATCACCGGAATCATATTGTTTACTCCATAAAATCGATTGGTTAGAGGCACGAACGCTGTGTCGTTTCACTCTTGTTGTTGTTCCGTACCGGGCAGCGACGGCTGCCCGGTTTCATGTGCTTAGCGAGTCGACACCGGGCGTTTCACCCAGACCGGCGACAGGTTGCTGCCGTTGCCGGTGACGTACAGCACTGCTGCCTCACCGCGCTCCAGGGCGACCGGTTTCACGTCGCCGACTTTCTTGTCGCCATCAAACAGCGCGAGGCTGACTTTCACCGGGTTGATTTCACGCTCGCCACGGCCCTTGGCGGCCACGTTCGGCACCACGTCGGTCTTGCCGTCGGCGGTCTTCAGGGTCAGCGGCTTGTCGCTGAGGTTCTGTACGCGTACCAGGGATTTCTGCTTGTTCTTGAACGGCGGTTCTTCGATCAGTTGCGGCGCGCCGGAAGCGTTGTTGACCAGGGTGTAGTAGTGGTCACCGGCGAGTTTCACCGGCAGGGTCTGACTGCCGACCTTGGCGCTGTAGTCGCCGCCCGGCATGAAGCTGAAATCGCTGCTGGCCAGTGGCGCGACGTCGCTCAGATTGGTGCTGCCGACGGTGGCGCTGACTTCAGCGTTGCTGGCGTTGTAGACGCGCACGAAGGTCGAGCCTTTCGGTGCGGTCGGGCCGTACAGCGCAGCGTCGCCACCGGCGAAGGCCTGGACCGACAGCACGCTCAGACCCGCAACCAGAGCGATGCGTTTAGCGAGACGACGAGGAGTAGTAGTGAAAGTCATGGTGTACCTCTCTTTCAGTTTTGCGCCCGATCGGGCGTCTCGGATTTAGTGTTGATGGCTACGTTTTGTTGGCGCGCGCCGGCTTGTTTAAGCTCTGCGACCCACTGCGGGTCGGCGTCGCCGATTTCGTTGTTCACAGGCAGATATCGTTCAGGAAACTCCCAGATCAGCACCTGTGGCGGGCTGTTCTTGAAGTCATCGCTTTTCAGGTAGCTGAGCATCGGCAGGATCGGGCCGTGGCCGTCTTCGGCGTAGTTGACGACGTCACTGTGCAGCGCTTGCTTGAGCGCACCGACGAAGTTCCAGTTGGGGTTGGCGCTGTAGCTGGTACCAATGAGCGCGACCGGCACTTCGCTGTTGGCGAACAGCGCGTCGTCACCGGCAGGCTGCTCGGCGGCGGCCACGGTGTTGCGCTTTTGCAGCGGCTCTTGCGCCGGCATCAGGTTTTCGAACAGCGGATCCAGCGGCAGGAACAGACGCAGGTCGCCCTTGTGCGTGACCTTCTCCGCCGGGGTGGTGACGAAGCGCTGCGGCTCGCCGCTGAGCGGGAACTTGTCGGCGATGGTTCTGGCCAGGGTGTTGGCGGCGATTTCCGCGCCTTCCGGGGTCCAGTGGGTGTCGGTGCGCAGGAACACTTGCTGACCGTTCTGCTTGGCGGCTTGCAGCGGGCCGAGCAGGTCGGGGGCGAGGATCTTGTCCGCCGCGACACGGGCATGGAAGTCCTGATAAAGGTTGGCGTGGATGCTCGCCGGTTTCACTTCACCCAGGTGTTCCGGGTACAGGCGAACCTTGGCCGGCACGATCGCCATCACCAGTTTCACGCCTTTCTCTTTCAGGGTCTGGCGCACGCCTTCGACCAGCGCGTAGTTGCCTTGCAGGTTCAGCTCTTCGTTGACGATCGGGTTGAATTCCTCATCGCTGTACAACCACTGATCGCGACCGAGCACCACGCCCGGACGACCTTCGTTGAACAATTTGAAGTCCAGCGCGGCCCAGAGGTTGGTGCCCAGGCGCTTGATCGGGAATTCGTCGTCATAGTGGGTTTCCACGGCTTTGGTCCAGCGGCCGTTGAGCACCGTCGCATCGGCGTTGGTGCTGAAGCCGAAGAAGCTGCGCACCGACCACAGACCGAGCACCAGCAGGGTCACCAGAAACAGCGCGATGTAGAAGATGCGTAATGAGCGGGTCATGTCAGATCCCTCAGAACTGGAAGTAAAGGAACGGCGAGAAGCTTTGCGCCGAGAGTTTGAGAATCGAGGCGATGAACAGCAGCAGGATCAGCCCGCGCATCACGTAGCGCGACCAGTCCGCCGTCCAGTACGCCGGTTGCACCTGGGCGTCGACGCCGACGGTGTAGCCAGGCTCGTGGATGCTTGCCGGGTTTTCGCCAGGTGCTGCCTTGATCAGGCCCGGTTGCGCACCGGCAGGGCCGTCGCTCTCGACGTTGACCACAGGTTTGGTCTTCACCGGAGGCTGGTTGGTGTACAGATCACGCAGGCCGAAGAACGCCAGGGTCACGTAAGCCACAACGAGGGTCGCGACTTGCAGGCCGGTGAGGCTGGCCTGGTTGAGTTCCGACAGCGACCAGTCGCCGAAGCTGAACATCGCGCCGTACATGCGGCCGGCAACGTGCAGGTTCTCGGCGCGGAAGATCACCCAGCCCATCACCACCAGCAGGAACGTCAGCGCCCAGCGGATCGGGTTGAGGCTGCGCGGCGCGGTGTTGAGGCCGAGCATTTTTTCGATCGCCAGCCACATGCCGTGCCACGCACCCCAGACGATGTAGGTGATGTTCGCGCCATGCCACAGACCACCGAGCAGCATGGTCAGGAACAGGTTGCGATAGGTCATCAGCGTGCCTTTGCGGTTGCCGCCGAGGGTGATGTAGAGGTAGTCGCGCAGCCAGGTCGACAGGCTGATGTGCCAGCGGCGCCAGAACTCGGTGATCGACTGGCTGATGTACGGCTGCTTGAAGTTTTCCATGAAGCGGAAACCCATCATCAGGCCCAGGCCGATGGCCATGTCGCTGTAACCGGAGAAGTCGAAATACAGCTGCGCGGTGTAGGCCAGCGCGCCGAGCCAGGCATCGCCCGTGGTCGGGTTTTGCAAGGCGAAGCAATGGTCGGCCACCACGGCGAGGGTGTCGGCGATGAACACCTTCTTGATGAAACCCTGCATGAACCGCGTGCAGCCCTCGGAGAACTTGTCGAGGGTGTGGGTGCGGTTGTTGAACTGGTCAGCCAGGTCACGAAAGCGCAGCACGGGACCTGCGATCAGGTGCGGGAAGATCGCCACGAACGCTGCGAAGTCGATCAGGTTGCGGGTGGCCGGGGTGTCGCCGCGGTAGACGTCGATGATGTAGCTGATCGACTCGAAGATGTAGAACGAGATACCGATCGGCAACAGCACGTGGGTCAGGATGAACGGCTCGAGACCGACCGACGTCATCATCGCGTTGATGCTGTCGACACCGAAGTTGGCGTACTTGAAGTAGCCGAGGATGCACAGGTCCACCGCCACCCCGAGCAGCAGCCAGCGCTGGGCCGGTTTGGTGCGCACGCCGGCGGCGCCGACTTTCAGGCCGATCCAGTAGTTCCACAGGGTGACGCCGGCGAACAGCGCCAGGAAGTCCACCCGCCACCACGCGTAGAACACGTAGCTGGCGATCAGCAGCAGCAGATTGCGATAGCGTTGCCCGCTCAGGTAGTACAAGCCGAGAAAGATCGGCAAGAACAGAAACAGGAACACGTTGGATGAAAATACCATCCCGATCTCTCCATGTTTGAACCAACAGTCAAGGGCCAAAGCCCCCCCAAACCCCCCACAAAAATTAAGAGGGCGACATCACTTCACTGTGGGAGCGGGCTTGCTCGCGAAAGCGGAGTGCCAGTCGACATATTTTTTGAATGTCAGACCGCATTCGCGAGCAAGCCCGCTCCCACAGGGTTTATCAGTGTCCTCAGGAACCTTTGTTGCCCTTTTCGTGGGACGGGTCGTAGACCTTGGTCAGGTCGCCGCCCAGTCGAAACGTCTTGAACGGCTGCATCCCGTGCTTCTTCTCGATCACATCCGGCGAGCAGGTGTAGAGGGTGCAGAACGGTTCGAGCCAGGCGAATTTCATGTCCTCTTTCAAATCGGTCATGTCCTGTTCCTTGCCGTTCTTTTTCTCGAAGTCCTCGGGATCTTTCACCCCGGCCAGCACCCGATCACCCAGACGTTTCAGCGCACCGTTGTTTTCCTGACGCAGATCGACACCGTTGACCTGGGCAAAACTGGCGATCATCGCCAGCGGCGGCAGGGCGTAGTTGTGATAGGCGAGGGCGCGTTGCTGGCGCTTGAGTTCGTTCGGCAGGTAACCGTCGGCATCGACCTGATTGACCCCGACCTTGTATTCCTTGACCGCCCAATCGAACAGGTCGCGGCGGTTGGTCGCGACCGATGTCGCCATCACCGACCAGGCCGCCCAGTACGAGTGGTTGTTGGTTTTTTCCAGCGGCAGGTTGTCCCAGTCGCTGACCACCTGATCGGCCATCTTGCTGAACCAGGCCTCGATCAACTGCGCTTCCTGCTGGTGCTGGGCCAGCGGATGGGAGTCGGAGAACTTCAGGCGAATGTACGACGAGGCCATGCTGCCCAGCGCCCATTTGCGCATCGACTTGCCGGTGTGGTTGAAGTCTTTCGACATCAACGCGTCGGCCTTGGCCCAAGCGGTGAGCCAGTTGAGCGTGCAATCGAGCTGTTCCGGACGACCGTCGCGCATGAACTGCATCACCCGTTTGGCGGTGCCGCGCTCCAGCGTTGTGATGTCTTTGGTGGTGTCGCGGAAGGCTTTTTCCGACTGCACGTTCAGCGTGGCGCGGGCCTTGTCCGAGCCTTCGTATTTGCTGCGAAATTGCAGCGGCCCGGTGTAGGGCGCCGGCATCGCATCGCAGCCTTCGCTCTTGTCACCGGTCTTGAATTTATCCACAGGCGCAAAGTAGCCCTGTGGAGGACGCAGCGGCGCGGCGGCCTGCGCGGTGCCGGCGAAGATCGCCAGCCCGAGCAGCGTCGGCGCCAAGAGAGTTTTCAGTTTCGGATTTCGCATAGCAGACCTCATTGCCCGACCTGAGCGGTTTGTGGCCCAGCGCCCGGGAATACGTTGCGTTTGCAGATTTTCGCTTCGACTTTCTGTGGCGCGGTGCCCGCTTCCGGGCCCTGGACTTCGACGGCCAGCAGGTTTTGCGAGGCCCAGTCTTCGTCCGTGCGCAGCTCAAAGGCGAAACGACCGTCGGTGTCGGAGGTTTCCGGTTTCTCGATCTTGATGTCCTCGTGGCGACCGTTCATGTACCAGAGGGTGGCTTGCAGGGTTTTCACCGAGGTGTCGGCGAAGCGGATGTCGACCTGGTGGCTGCTGTTCTGCAGGTTCAGGTTCTTGCTGTTGACCAACAGTTCTTGTTTGCTGCCCGGCTTGAGCGTGGTGCTGGCGGACATCTGCGCGTCTTTGCCTTCGCAGCCGTTGTCGAGCAGCGCCATCATCTGGCGATAGATGGTTTCCTGGTCGAGGCGGTACAGCGGCGAGAATTCCCAGATGAGGATTTTCGGCGGCGTCTTCTGGAATTCGTCGCTGCCCAGGTACTGCAACATCGAACCCTCCAGACCGCCGCCGGGGAAGGCGACGTTGAGAATGTCGGCGCCGATGGCTTCTTCGAGGAAACCGGCGAAGTTGTAGTTCTTGCCGCTGTGCGAAGTACCCACGAGGGTAATTTGCGGATTGCCGGAATCACCGAACAGATCGCCGTCACCCGCTTCGCCTTTCGGCTCGGTGGTGAACTGATCCATGTACTGGATCGCGTAACTGGTGCCGCACAGTTGCCCGGCCATGTTGTGCAGGGTGCCGGTCTTGCCCATGCGCCCGGAGCGTTTGGTTTCGAACTCACGCTTGGGAATGTCGGCGAAAGCCGGGATCTGCTTGACCTTCTCGGCGACGATTTTCGCTGTGCGCTGGGCGCCGTATGGCGTCCAGTGCTGGTCACCGCGGAAGTAGAAATCGTGAGCGGGCAGGGTGTCCGGCAGCGACTCGTTGGTCAGCGGCGACAGGTCCGGCACCACGTAACCCATCTTGGCGAAACGGCCGAGCATGGTCTTGTAATTGCCCAGCGCTTTCTCGTAATCGAACGCGGCTTTTTCTGCCGGGTTGAGCTTGTTGCGATTCACCAGACCACGGGTCGGCTGGTAGACGATCACCAGTTCGACGCCTTTGGCCTTGAACGCATCGTGCAGCTGTTGCAGGCGTTTGTAGCCGGCCGGGGTGGTGTTGAACTCGGTGCGCAAATCTTCCTGGGTCCGGAACAGCCAGTCGCCCTGCGCCTGCACCAGGGTGGTGAAGTTCTGCTGGTAGCGGGTGGTGTAGTTCTTCGCGTCGTGGGCGGCCGGGCACAGGCTGCAGCAAGGCTCGGCCGTGAATTTCGGCGGCTGGACTTCATCGGCGCGGGCGCCGTTGCTGGCCGCCAGAATGCCCACGGTCAGGGCCGACAGGCTGAGTAATTTGATCAGGTGTGGGTGCATAAATTTGTCCTCAGTCCCGCAGTTCGGTCTGGCGTTCGACAGGGTCGATCAGCACGGCTTTCTGCTGGCGCACCAGCAGGTCGAGAATTTCATCCTGGCGCTCGCCGAGGATGCCGTTGAAGCTGATGCCGCTGGATTTGGTCGGCGCCAGCATCGACACGCGATACAGCTCGACACTCAGGGGCGAATCGATCGACAGCGGGCCGCTGCCGTTGGCCGCCAGTTCACCGCCGACCACGATCAGCGAGACCTGGGCGTCGAACGGGTCGAGCTTGATGTCACGGTCGGTGTCGGTCAGGTCCTTGATGTGCCCGTAGACGCCGGTCAGGCCGTTGGCCATGGCGACGTTTTCGTAGAGGCGGATGTTCACGCTGTTACGAATGCGGATGCCGTGGCGCTTGTTGCTGATGACCTTGTTGCCCCACAGCAGGTTGTCGGCGGACTCGTAGAGGGTGATGCCGTCGGTGTGGTTCTTGTAGATCTCGTTGTAGGCAATGATGTTGTTGACGCTGTTACGGTCGATCACCAGCCCCGAGAGGTGGTTGTCGTAGCTTTTGTTGTTGAAGATGAAGCTGTCGTTGACCTCACGGGAAATGATGATCCCGTGCTTCTTCTTCGTGCCGTACACCGTGTTCTCGGCAATGATCAGACCGTGGGAACGGTCGTGGGGGTCGATGCCGTAGACGATGTTGTCCTTGTAGGTGTTGCCCTTGACCACGAAGTCGCGGGTCTCGTAGCAGTAGAAGCCGTACCACATGTCCGAGAACTCGGAGCCGACGATCCAGCCGGTCGGCTCGGGACGCTTGAGCACCTTGGCCATGTTCGGCGTGTACTGGGAAATACTCACGCCGTAGGACTTACTGTTGGCGTAGCCGAAGCTGGCCATCTTGCTGTTGACGATGTAGGTCTCGGTGCCGCCCCAGGCCAGCAGGAACGGGCGGAATTCCTTCGGCGAACGGAAGGTCGCCGGGCCGTTGTCTTTCTCGCGCCAGCCGGTGACCTTGGTGTCACGCACGAACAACTGGCCGTCGTTGACCAGGAACGAACCGGCCTCCTGGGACAGGCGCAACTCCTGGGTCTGACCGTCGATTTCGAGGATGCCTTTGCGGCCCACGACGATCGGCAATTTGGCCAGATACACGCCCGGCGAGGTTTCGCTGAAGTACTGCTTGGGCAGCTTCTGCGCCAGCTCCTTCAGGTTCATGTAGCCGTCGTCGACGAAGATCGCCTGCGGGATGCCGTGCTGGCGCACTACCCATTCGGCCATCTTGTTGTCGCCGCCGATGAAGTCCTTCAGGGCGTCTTCCTGCATCATCCGGCGCACGCTGATCTTGCCCGGTTTGCTGCGCACGATTTTCGCGGCGGCGGCTTCGGCGGTGTAGCCGGAGAGGTCGGGCAATTTCGGCTTGGCCAGTTCCAGCGCTTCGGTCGGCGCGCTGCTGACGGTGTAGGTCTTGGCCTGTTGCAGCTCCTTCGCGGTGGTCACAGGCTTGGCCGGTTCCACGTTCGCGAAGGCGCCAGCCGAGGCCAGCAGCATCGCGCCGGCCAGCAGGCTGAGTGAGCCTTTGCGGGCACTGTTCATGTCGGGCACTCCCTTGGCGGTCAGCATCAGAAGCGCCAGATCACGTCGATGAACGCGCGGTGCATGTACGAATCGACCTGGCTGCCATAGGCATCACCCGGTTTGAACACGCCGCCACGGAAACGCACCAGCGCCGAAGGCTCGTCGATCGACTGGCTCAACGCCGCCGGCAGCAAGCCTTGCTTGAAGTACTTGGTGACCACCAGATCCATTTCCTGGCCCAGATCCTTGTTGCCGTCCTGCAGTGGCAAGGAAGTGCTGGAGAGGATCGCGCCGGTGACGTCGTCGGTGTTGTTTTCCACGGCGTTGATGCCGTTGCTGCCCACCGGCTTGTTGCCGTCCACGCGCCAGAACTTGTGGTAGATCAGGCTGGCGTCGTACTGGTCGTTGAGCATCCACGAACCGAACAGGGTGGCGGTCTGCATGTTGTTCATTTCGCCACGGAACGCCTCGCCGAAACGGTGAACGCGCGAGCGAGTACCGGTGTAGTTCGAGCGGTTGCTTTCCAGGCCGTTCTGTTCGTAATCGGCGCTGGCACGGGCATACGCCGCACCGACCTGCCATTGCGGATCGAGGCGCAGACGCACACCGATGTCGGTGGCCCAGCCGTCGACGTTGTCGCTGCGCTTGGCCTGGGCCGGGCGGGTGCCGTCGGCGTTGAGGGCGTTGACCGTGTCGCGGTCGCCGCTCATGCCGGTGATGCTGCCCCAGTAGTTGACGGTGTTGGTGTTGCGCCAGTTGTAGGCGTCGCTGTCAGCGGTCAGGCCGAGCCAGCTGATGTCGCCGTTTTCTTTCTTGTCCAGCGAATCGCCGGCCACTCCTGGCTCCGGATAGTCGAGCTTACCGTCGTCGTGGGTGTGGTGGCCGCGAATGCCGACCCAGTTACCCGGTGTCCACTGGTAAGCGGCATCGGCGTAGGCGTGCAGGCGATCCTTGTCTTTCGGTGCCAGTTCTTTCAGGTCGGTGCGGTATTCGCTGAAGCGTTCGGCAACACCGGCGTTGGCGCGCAGCAGGGTGGTGTCGAAGGTCCAGTTCAGCGCTTCGATGTTGGTGTCGCGCCACTGGCCGTCGTCGTTGCGCAGGCGCTGGCGACCGAACTTGAGGATCTCGCCGGGGTAGGGCGTCAGGCCGCTGTAGCCGACCCAGAACTCGCGCATCGCCAGGTAGTTTTTCTTGGTCTTGCGGTCGCCGTTGTCGGTGGTCTGGGTGCCGTCGCTGTCGGACTGCTGCAGGGTGTCGGTCTCGATGATGTCGGTCGAGGTCACAGCCTGGCCCATGGCGTAGGCGCTCCACGCGCCGCTTTCGCCGTAGACCCACGGACGCAGGTCGAGGCCGACGCCGTTGACGTCGCCGCCGCTGGCGGTGCCGAGGTCGCGGTCGTCTTCGGACTGGCCGGTGATTTTCACTTCGAGGCCGAAGTTCTTCGATTCAGTCATCGCGGCCAGGGTCGGGCAAGACCAGATCAGCGCGAACGTGAGGCCAATGCCGGCCTTCACAAAGGGATTCAATTTCATAATTTTTCCTCGCCGTCTTCTTCTTGCAGGGCGTGCAGTTGCAGCGTGTTCTGGCTCAGGGCGCCACGGGTCGCCTGTTCCTGTTGCAGCAGGCGCTGGGCTTCGGCCAGGCGCTCGGGCGGCAGTTGCGCGGCGAGGGTGGTCGCCAGCTCATCGGCTTGCGGCGTGTTTTGCGCCTTGGCCAACTGGCTGAACACGTAGGCGTTGAGCGGGTCGGGCCTGGTGCCCTTGCCTTGGGAAAACAGCTGGGCGATGGCGAAGTCGGCGCTGTTCTGGCCGTTGCGCGCAGCGGTCAGCAGATGGTCGAGGGCCTTCTGCGGATAGACCTTGCCCAGGTAGCCACGGCGGTAGATCTGGCCGAGGTAGTAATCGGCGGCGACTTCGCGGCCGACGGCTTTCTGGAAATGTTCCTCGGCGACTTTCGCGTCGGCCGGGACCAGTTTGCCTTCGTAGTAGAGCTTGCCCAGCAACAGTTCGGCGCGCGGCTGGTCGGCGGCGCGGCCGTTGTCCAGGTACTTCATCATCTGGTCGGTGTCGCCCAGTTCCGGGAAGTCATACAGCAGTTGTGCGAGGGTGACCCACGACGCCGGGTAGCCCGGAGCGATCGGTTCGAGCAGCGACTGCGCGGTTTTTTCGTCGGTCTTGCCCAGGGTCGAATCGGCCAGCACACGGGCCACCGAATCCACCCGCTGAGCACTGACGGTGCCGCGGCTGTAACCGGCCTGCAGTTGCTTGATCAGCTCGGCCTGTTGCTCCGGCGCGCCACGTTTCTGATAGACCGTGGCCAGCTCGACGTAGCAGATGTCGGTGGTGTTGAGCGCGGCCTTGCAGATTTTTTCCACGTCATTCAGATGCTGGTCGTAAGTGCCCTGGGTGCGATACAGCAGCACCTGGGCGAGACCGGCTTCCGGATAACCGGATTTGCGCCACTGGTCGATCTGCTGCTGGGCGTTGATGTTCGGGAAGCTGTGCGGGTATTGCAGGTACAGCATCGCGAGCGGGATCAGCGTGTTGCCTTCGCCACTGGCGGCGGCTTTCTTCAGCAGGCTTTCGGCCTCCTGATGCTCGGCCTCGGTGGAACCGGGCTTGGCCACCAGCAAGCGGCCGAGTCGGGCCTGGGCACGCGGCGAAACACTGGCGGCGGCGCGGTAGGTGGCTTCGGCCTGTTTCATTTGTTCCGGGTCGCGGCTGTCGACCTGAATATCGGCGAGGCCCACCTGGGCTTCGCTGTAACCCAGATCGGCCAGCGCACGGTAGTTCTGCGCGGCGGTCGCGGTGTCACCGCGCTTGAGCGCTTCGTTGGCCAGACGCTGGTCGGGCAGGCCGGCGCAACCGGCCAGACTCACTGCCAATGCAACTGCACACAGAGGACCCATGTGGGAGCGGGCTTGCTCGCGAAGGCGGTGTGTCAGCCCACACTGATTTTGAATGTTGAACCGCATTCGCGAGCAAGCCCGCTCCCACAAGGGCTGCGGCGTGTTCAAAGGAGTAGGAATCGTCACAGGCATGTCCTCGACTTAAAGACCGGCAGCCATGGCTTTGTCGATCAGCCAGTTCAGGTTCGGACCACGGTCGCTGTTGACTTCCACCGGGCGGCCGGCGAAGCGGCTGTCCAGCGGCTCGTCAGGCTGGATCTGCACACGGATGTCGGAGGACAGGTCGGCACTTTTCAGGCTGGTGCTGCTGACGATCTTGCCGGTGCGGGTCTTGTCTTCGCCGGCGATCTGGAAGCTCACCGGGGTGCCCGGACGCACGTCGCCGAACTGGCGATAGGAGAAGCGCGCATCGACGGTGGCCTGGGTGTTGCGCGGCACCAGCGAGAAGATCACATCACCTTTGCTCGCGTATTGACCGTCAGCCACCAGTTGCTGGGCCACGGTGCAATCGCATGGCGAGGTCAGGGTGCCGGTCATTTGCTTGCCGAACAGTTCTTCAACCTTGGCCGGGGACAGTTGATCTTCTTCCAGATGACCTTTGAGTACGTCGAGCATGCTGGTGCTGAACGTCGCCAGCGGTGCGCCCTTGGCGGCAACACCGTCGGATTTCACCAGGCTCTGCACGGTGCCGTCGCGCGGCATGGTGATGTTCATCCCCGGCACGCTGACCAGACCGGCCTGGGCATGGCTGACGAAGTACATGCTGTACACCGATTTGAAAATGAACCCCGCCGCCACCAGGCCGACAGCGAAGACACCGGCGCTGAAGGTCACGGCTTTCAGGCGACCGAACGGGGTCATGCCGTGGCCGCCGTCCTTGACCTTGCGCGCCTTGGTGAAGTTGTCGCGCTGCAGGGTCGCCAGCACTTCGCCGATGCTGACGATGTCGCCGGCCAGGTGCGAAGTGATCAGGTGGCGCAGGGTCGAAATGTCCTGCGGTTCGAGGTTCTGGAACTGGCAACCGGCGCGGCCGGTCTGGCGGTCGAAGGAACGCACCTGCAGCTCCACGTCCATGGCCAGGCCGAGGTTGTCGATGACGAATTGCAGACGCGCCTTGTACACCTCGCCGACGGTCAGCGGCAGTTGACCGGCATTGAACGCCAGGCCACCGGCAGACAGGTCGATGACCCGCGCATCGACGGGCGTCCGGTCAGGGCCGAAGAACCGCAGCTTGGCCGGGATTTTGACCCGGGCGTGCTGACGCTGGGCTTCGGATTCATGCACTACGTTGACGTTGACGGCGGTATTCATAGGGGCGATTTCCTTGTTAATTCAAGAGGGGGCGGGTCAGACCATCATCAGCAGCACGGCGACGAAAATGCTGCCGGCGGAGAAGGTCATGGTCCGAGACGACCAGGTGTTGAACCAACGTTGAAAGCTGGCGAGATCACGGGTCAGGGAAGTGGGTTGTCGGGTCCAGGATTGTTGGTCGAGGCGGAAGAACACGTAGATCTTCACCAGCGCGCCGACGATCTGGTTGTAATAGAGAATCGCCGGGTAAGCCGGACCGATCCGGTGGCCCGAGCAGGACAGCAGTAGCGTCAGAATCAGCCGGGTGATGCCGATCCACAGCAGGTAAACCAGGATGAACGCGGTGCCGTACTTGAAGCTGGCGATGATTGCCACGGTCAGGCCGAGCAGCGAAGTCCACATCGATACGCGCTGGTCGAACAGCACCACCGAGGTGAAGGCGCCGAGACGTTTTACACCCAGGCCCAGCGCTCGGGAGTTCTGCCGCAGGTTGTTGCCGTACCAACGGAACATCAGTTTGCGGCTGGCCTTGATGAAGCTCTTTTCCGGCGGGTGTTCAACGGTGTTGATCGCCGCATCCGGCACGTAAAAGGTGTCGTAGCCCAGACGCATCAGGCTGAACCAGCTCGACTTGTCGTCGCCGGTGAGGAACTTGAAACGGCCCAGACGCCAGTGTTGCAGCGAGTCGCTTTCAACGTCGGCGATGAATTCCGGGTTGGTGACCACGGTGGCGCGGAACACCGACATGCGCCCGGTCATGGTCAGCACGCGTTTGGACAGGGCCATCGAGCACATGTTGATGTGGCGTTGGGCGAAACGCAGCTTGTGCCACTCGCTCATGATGTAGCCGCCGCGTACTTCGCAGAACTCGTTGGTGGTCAGGCCGCCGACGTTGCCGAACATCTGGAACCACGGCACGGTTTTGCGCACTACGCCTTCGCCGAGCACGGTGTCGCCGTCGATCACGGCTACCACGGCGCGGTCGTCCGGCAGGTGACGGGAGATCGCGCGGAAACCGAACGCCAGGCCATCGCGCTTGCCGGTGCCGGGGATGCGCACGAAGTCGAGCTTCACCCGGTCTGGCGGATTCATCCGCGCCCACAGCGCCTTGACCAGCAGCTCATCGGACATTTCGACGATGGAGCAGACCACGGTGGTCGGCAGTTCGCAGTCGATGGCTTCGCGGATCACCGAGCTGTAGACCTGCGCGGTGGTCAACGCGTCGATGCGGAAGCTGGTGACCATCAGAAACACATGGGACGGGTCCGCCGCCTTACCCAGCTTGCGAACCTTGCGGCGCAGGTGCGGGTAGACGATGTAGAGAAAAATCATGCCGCGTACAAAGTGCGTGGCACCCATCGAATAGCGCCAGATACCCACGGCGCCAATCAGGAAAATGAAGTCCTTCGACTCGGAGTCGAATGTGGACGTGGGCAGCATCAGGGCCAGGCCCATCAGCAGGCTCAGAAACAAAAGCCAGCCGGCGGATTGCAGAAAAAAATGTTTGAGCTTGGACATGACCGTCATCCGAAGGTGATGGGGGCTTCAAGCCGCCCGCCGATTCACGGCGTGCGGCCTGAAGCTCGAGGCTTGCTGCTGCGTTACCAGCAGATCCCTTCGGTGCGGCTACCGGCGCTGGTGGCCTTGGACATGAAGCCCACCAGGTCGATCACCTGCTTGCCCTGCGGCGCTTCTTCGGCGAGGGCGCGGAACTTCTCGTCGCGGTTGCCGAGGATGATCACGTCGGAGTTGTCGATCACCGAATCGAAGTCCGCGTTGAGCAGGGACGACACATGCGGGATCTTCGACTCGATGTAGTCCTTGTTCGCGCCGTGGACACGGGCGTACTGGACGTTGCTGTCGTAGATGCTCAGGTCGTAACCCTTGCCGATCAGCATCTCGGCCAGTTCCACCAGTGGGCTCTCGCGCAGGTCGTCGGTGCCGGCCTTGAAGCTCAGGCCGAGCAGGGCGACTTTGCGTTTGTCGTGGCTTTCAACGATGTCGAAGGCGTTCTGCACTTGCGATTCGTTGCTGCGCATCAGCGAGTTGAGCAGCGGCGCTTCGACGTCCAGGGAACCGGCGCGGTAGGTCAGGGCGCGCACGTCTTTGGGCAGGCACGAACCGCCGAAAGCGAAGCCCGGGCGCATGTAGTACTGGGAAAGGTTGAGGGTTTTGTCCTGGCAGACCACGTCCATCACTTCGCGACCATCGACGCCCACCGCTTTGGCGATGTTGCCGATCTCGTTGGCGAAGGTCACTTTGGTCGCGTGCCAGACGTTGCAGGTGTACTTGATCATCTCGGCGACGGCGATGTCCTTGCGGATGATCGGTGCGTCGAGTTCTTCGTACAGCGATTGCAGAACGTCGCCCGACGCCTTGTCGAACTCGCCGATGACGGTCATCGGTGGCAGGTCGTAGTCGGCGATCGCGGTGGATTCACGCAGGAACTCAGGGTTCACGGCGACACCGAAATCAACGCCGGCTTTCTTGCCGGAGCAGTCTTCGAGGATCGGGATGACAACGTTTGCCACGGTACCCGGCAGAACGGTGCTGCGCACGACGATGGTGTGACGGGTGGACTTTTCACGCAGGACAAAACCGATCTCGCGGCACACCGCTTCGATGTAGTTCAGTTCCAGGTCGCCGTTCTTCTTGCTCGGCGTGCCGACGCAGATCATTGACAGGTCGGTGTCGCGAATCGCTTCGGCGAAGTTGGTCGTGCCGCGCAGACGACCGGTCTGGATACCTTGTGCCAGCAACTCGCCCAGGCCCGGTTCGACAATGGGAGATTTGCCAGCGTTGATCATGTCGATCTTGTCTTTGGCAACATCGACGCCAACCACGTCATGGCCCCGTGCAGACAGGCAACCGGCACATACTGCGCCAACGTAACCCAAACCAAATATGCTGATGCGCATCGCAATTACCTCTGTATATATCAGGCCTTAGAGGGCCGGAGTTAATGGTGTTCAGCGTTCATTAGTGCACTCGAAAGTGTGACTTGCAGGCGTCACAATGCCGTGTGCAGGCATACTTAAGTTCCGAGTGTCTAAATAAGTGCACTCAAGATGTGCGTAACCAGGCCTTGTTGTTATGACGTGCCCTGTTATGCAGCCGATCTTCTTTGGAGAAGACTCTTGTGCAATCGTCTTGCGCGCTCGATGTCAGGATTAAAGTCCAGTAAATCAAGCGGTTGGGTGCTCAGGCGAGCACGTTTATAAGGGCGTGGCCATGGCCTTTGTAGGGGATATTAATGGTGCGTATCTCCTGTCCATCGTCTGATTTGAGACTAGTTAGTCATCTAGGCAAGTTGCTGTGACAACTTGGTTACATGGCTATCTGCTCCGCGTAAGTTATCTCGTACAAACTCGGCGAGAATCGTTACCGGTGGTATGAGCTATGCATTCGGACGAAGTTCCTGTCCGCTCATCGTGAAATCTGAAATTTCTTGAAATATTGTCGGAGATGGCACCAGTATCAATTTGATAGCAATTTCGTTTTCGACCTTTAATAACAGGCGAAAAATCACGTTAGATAGTTTTGTGCCACTACGGTGAAAAAATTTAGGTGCCACTACTGAAAAAAATGATCAGTGTCGAGTGAAACTAATCTTAGAAAAGACGGGGAGGTTTTTCTGGCGCCAGTAAAATGGCGAAATATGGCGAGGGTTTTTTGACATCGTGCGAGCTGCACGACTCTTCATATAAAGAGTCGTGCATTAGGCATGCTTTATTCGGGGGCGTGATCGCGTAGAAACACCAGATTATCCGGTTTCGATTGCTCGGCGCTGTAGCGATAACCCTGCACATCGAACTGCTTGAGCAGGGCTGGATCGTTGATTTTTTCCTGGATCACGAAGCGGCTCATCAGGCCCCGGGCTTTTTTGGCGTAGAAACTGATGATCTTGTACTGGCCGTTCTTCAGGTCCTTGAACTCGGTATTGATGATCCGCGCGTTCAGGGCCGTGCGTTTGACCGCCGAGAAGTATTCGTTGGACGCCAGATTCAGCAGCACGTCGTCGCCCTGATCGGCCAGCGCTTCGTTCAGCCATTCGCTGATGCGCGTGCCCCAGAAGGCGTACAAGTCCTTGCCACGGGCGTTGGCCAGTTTGGTGCCCATTTCCAGGCGATACGGCTGCATCAGGTCGAGCGGACGCAGCAAGCCGTAAAGGCCGGAGAGCATGCGCAGGTGCTGTTGCGCGTAATCGAAATCGGCTTCGCTGAAGCTCTGGGCGTCGAGTCCGGTGTAGACGTCGCCCTTGAAGGCCAGCAATGCCTGTTTGGCGTTTTCCGGGGTGAACGCCGGTGTCCAGCTGCCGAAACGCGCGGCGTTGAGGCCGCCGATCTTGTCGGACACGTGCATCAGTTCGCTGATCTGCGCCGGGCTCAGTTCGCGCAGTTGCTGGATCAGTTCCTGGGAGTGGTCGAGGTATTGCGGCTGGGTGAAACGCTGGGTCGCCGGCGGTGTTTCGTAATCGAGGGTCTTGGCGGGGGAAATCACCATCAGCATGAAGTCGTCTCCTTTAATCGTGGGGGCGATTCTAGGGGGTTGGGGCGGATGACTCCAGCTATCGCGTCCATAGGTGATCGGCGGTTTACCAGCCGGATCGGCTATAGTGCGGCGCGGGTTTTGTTATGGAGACACCCTTTGCGCATTGTTCTTTTTTTCACCGCGTGGCTGTTGAGCGTCGGTGCCGTTGCGGCGCCGGGCGATATCGCGACGCTGGATCGCAGCACATGGCCGGAAAAACTCGACAATCCGACCCTGTTCGACGTCGCCTCGCGGGCGGAAATCCTGATGTTCGCCCGCGGCCTGCTCGGCACCGAAGCGCTGGATGAAGCGGCGCTGGCCCAGCGTCTGGGGCTGCGCACGGTCAATCTGGACGCAATCAACAGCCTGCGCGAGCGCCTGTGGCAGCGTCTGCTGGCCAACTACAACTTTGCCCAGCAAAGCTGCGATCAGGACGCCTCGTTCTGCTTCCTCGTCGAAGACCTGCCGACCCTGCGCGAGCAGGCCGCCAAATTCGTGGTCAGCGACGAAAGTTATTACACCAGGTGGGCCGAACCGAGCCGGGTCTTCCATCTTCAATACCTGGATGAGCTGATGCGCAAGGCTGCGCTGTCGCCGCAGACCAGCAGCGAACTCGATCATTTCGGCGACTACGAGCGCAACGGCGACGACATGCACGATCGCCTGTTTCTGCTGAGTTTCGACAGCGCTGCCAACCTGCAACCGGACAACACCGACTGGCTCACCGAGTACCTGCGCAAGTCGAACCTGAGCGGCACCTTCTTCATGTTGGGCAAGGATGTTCAGGCGCGGCTGGCCGACCGTTCCGTCAGCAGTCTGCAAGCGGCGTTTTCGCAGCAGTGCGTCGGCGTGCAGGGCTGGGAGTTCCGTTCCCACAGCCACTGGCAGGATTGGCAGGATTCGGTGCGGCGCAGTGCCGATCTGGTCCGCAACAAGCTTCCGGAAAACTACGTGCCGCTGTTCCGTCCGCCGGAAGGGCAACGTCGAAGTGATGCCCGTAGCTTCTTCAACAGTCAGGGCCTGCAAGTGGCGCTGTGGGACATCGATGCCCAGGACGGTGCCGGCAAACTCAAGGGCAATCCGAGTGCGCAGCGGGTGCTGACCTTGATGCTGTTGTGGCGTCATGGGGTGATCAATTTCAACATGAAACAGGATGCGGTGAAGACCGCGTTGCCGTGGCTGATCACGCAAACCGCGCAAAGCGGTATCGGCTGGGAAGACTGTCAGGACGCGTTCCGCTGAAAAAGCGGCAAGAGCCCGGAAACATTGGGCTTGAGGTGAATTTTTTGCAGAATTCGATGCAGGCGGACTTCCGACTCTAACGGGGGCAGGGCAGTCCGCCAAGGGCTTTTCGTCACTTTGCAAAATAAACTTCAAAAAAGCGTCAAAGTGCTTTTTTCTGTCACGGGTTTTGGAGTATTACGAAGTCAGACCGCCGAAACCTGCAACACAGGTGGCGTCTTCCAAGACCCATTTTGTGTGCGATTCACCTGCTATCCCGACAAAAGCTGTGCAGGTGGATTCGGCAGTCACTTCGAGGCGCAGCACCGCCGAGGTATTGCGTCGAATGGCTCCCACAAAGGTGACCGAGTATGGATGATCACGGACGTAGCCCTTCCTCCAACCAGCCAATCCTTTATGTACTCGATACCAACGTACTGATTCACGATCCGAACGCCCTGCTGAATTTCGAAGAACACCACGTCGCGATCCCGATGACCGTGCTTGAAGAGCTGGACAAGCTCAAGAGCGGGCATCACAGCGTGGCCGCCGAATGCCGTCAGGCGATCCGGCTGATCGACAAGACCCTGGGCGATGCCTCACCCGATGATGTCGAACAGGGCGTGCCGATCCAGCGCGGCAAGGGCGGCCCGAAGGGCCTGCTGTCGATTCTGATGAGCAAGCAGGCCGAATCGAACCTGATTCTGCCCGAGCATCTGAACGACAACAAAATCATCAACCAACTGATCGACCTGCACACCCGGGACCCGAAAAAACCGGTGGTGCTGGTCACCAAAGACATCAACATGCGCCTCAAGGCGCGTGCCTGCGGGATCGACGCCGAGGACTACAGCACCGACCAGTTGGTCGACGACGTGTCCCTGCTGCCCAACGGCTATCACAACATGACCGGCTCCTTCTGGGACCGCGTGAGCAAGGTCGAAACCCGTCAGGACCACGGCCGCACCTGGCATCAGGTACAGCTGATCGACAACCTGCCCGCCGTGCACATCAATGAGTTCATCATCGATGAGCAGGGCTTCGTCGGCTGGATCAAGGAGATCGAAGAGGACAAGCTGCTGATCCTCGACCTGCACCAGGAACCGCTGCTGCACCAGGAAGCCTGGGGCCTCAAGCCACGGGACATCTACCAGAGCCTGGCGCTGTACGCGCTGCTGGATCCGGATATTCACCTGGTCAACCTGTCCGGCGCCGCCGGTTCGGGTAAAACCATTCTGGCGCTGGCCGCGGCGATCGAGCAGACCATGGTCAGCAAGCGTTATCGCCGCATCATCGCCACCCGCAGCGTGCAGGGTCTGGACCAGGAAATCGGCTTCCTGCCCGGCACCGAGGCGGAAAAAATGGAGCCGTGGCTCGGCGCTATCACCGACAACCTCGAAGCCTTGCACATGGATGACGAAAACACCCATGGCAGCGTCGACTACATCCTCAGCAAAGTGCCGTTGCAGTTCAAATCGCTCAACTACATTCGCGGTCGCAGCTTCCAGCAGAGCCTGATCCTGATCGACGAATGCCAGAACCTCACGCCGCACCAGATGAAAACCATCATCACCCGGGCCGGCGCCGGTTCCAAAGTGGTGTGCCTGGGCAACCTGGCACAGATCGACACCCCTTACCTGTCCGCGACCAGCTCCGGGCTGACCTACCTGACCGAACGCTTCAAGGATTTCCCCAACGGTGTGCACATCACCCTGCAAGGGGTGCCTCGCTCGATCCTGGCCGAATACGCCGAATCGCATCTGTAACCGTCAAATCGAACCGGGCGACTGCAACGTCGCCCGGTTTTTTATGTGCGCAATTCTGACCCCCAGGTTTACAATCGACGCTCCTGATCAGGAGTAATCCCGTGCTGACTCATCTCGATTCCCAAGGTCGCGCCAACATGGTCGACGTCACCGAAAAAGCCGTGACGTTCCGTGAGGCGACGGCCCAAGCGCTGGTGCGCATGTTGCCCGACACCCTGCAGATGATCGTCAGCGGCGGCCATCCCAAGGGCGACGTGTTCGCCGTGGCGCGCATTGCCGGCATTCAGGCGGCGAAGAAAACCAGTGACCTGATTCCCCTGTGCCATCCGTTGATGCTGACCGGCGTCAAGGTCGAGCTCAGTGCCGAAGGCGATGACACGGTACGCATTGTGGCTCGCTGCAAACTGTCCGGGCAGACCGGCGTCGAGATGGAAGCACTGACCGCCGCCAGCGTTGCCGCCCTGACCATCTACGACATGTGCAAGGCCGTGGACCGAGGCATGACCATCGAAAGCGTGCGCCTGCTGGAGAAGGTTGGCGGCAAGAGCGGGCATTTCCAGGCGGAGCAGCCATGAACCTGACCGTGAAGTTTTTCGCCCGTTACCGCGAAGCGCTGGGCGTGGATTCGGTGAAGGTCGAGGGTGATTTCGCCACCGTCGATGACGTTCGCGCGTTGCTGGCGCAGCGTGACGGCGCCGAGGTGCTCAGCGAGCAGAACCTGATGTGCGCGCGCAACGAAGACCTCTGCCAGCTCGACGAGCCGGTGGTCGATGGCGACGAAGTGGCGTTTTTCCCCACTGTGACCGGAGGCTGAGCCATGGGCATTCGGGTGCAGTGCGAACCGTTCGATCCGGGCGCTGAAGTCAACGCGATGCACGCGGCCAATGTCGGCGTCGGCGCGGTGGTGAGTTTTGTCGGCTACGTGCGTGACTTCAACGATGGGCTGGATGTCGCCGGGATGTTTCTCGAACACTATCCGGGCATGACCGAAAAGGCCCTCGGCAAGATTGCTGTTGAGGCCGAGCAGCGTTGGCCGCTGTTGAAGCTGGAAGTGCTGCACCGCATCGGCGCGCTGGAACCGGGTGAGCCGATCGTGTTTGTCGCCGCCGCCAGTGCCCATCGCCAGGCAGCATTCGACGCCTGCGCCTTCGTCATGGATTACCTGAAAACCCGCGCGCCGTTCTGGAAGAAAGAGAACACCAGCGACGGCCCGCGCTGGGTCGAAGGCCGTGACAGCGATCATGCGGCGGCGGATCGCTGGAAAAAGTAATTCCTCTCCCCGATCAATCCCCCTCGACTCCCGACCATCGGCTGACGCCGATGGCGTTTGTCCAATTGACGGTTTGTACGTAAAAGTCCAGTATGGATTTACAAGTACAAAAAAGGTCTTTGCCCCGTTTCAGCTTTTTCTTCTGTCTTGCCAAACCAACAACAACCCGCGAGAGAACGAACATGAAGAAATTCCCCCTCATCACCGGTCTGGCACTGAGCCTGTTGGCGTGCAGCAGCGCGTTCGCCGCCGAGAAAACCCTGCGCATCGGTATCGAAGCAGCGTATCCGCCTTTCGCCTCGAAGACCGACAAGGGTGAAATCGTCGGTTTCGACTACGACATCGGCAATGCCCTGTGCGCGCAGATGCAGGTCAAGTGTGTGTGGGTCGAGGGCGAGTTCGACGGTCTGATTCCTTCCCTTAAAGTGAAGAAAATCGACATGGCGCTGTCGTCCATGACCATCAACGAAGACCGCAAGAAGTCGGTGGACTTCACCCGCAAGTACTATTTCACCTCGTCGCGGCTGGTAATGAAGGAAGGCGCCACGGTGGATGATCAGTACGCCAGCCTCAAGGGCAAGACCGTCGGCGTGCAGCGTGCGACCACCACCGACCGTTATGCCACCGAGGTGTTCGAGCCCAAGGGCATCAACGTCAAGCGTTACGGCAACAACGAAGAAATCTACATGGACCTGGCGGCCGGGCGTCTCGATGCGATCTTCGCCGACACCATCCCGCTGACCGACTTCCTGTCGATGCCGCGCGGCAAGGGTTACGCGTTTGTCGGGCCTGAGCTGAAGGATCCGAAATACGTGGGCGAGGGCGCCGGGATTGCGGTGCGCAAGGGCAACACCGAACTGGTCAGCCAGTTGAACACTGCCATCGACGGCATTCGCGCCAGTGGCGAATACCAGAAGATTTCCGAGAAGTACTTCAAGTCGGACATCTACGGCGACTGAGTTTCAAAATGTGCAGCCTGCCATCGCAGGCTGCACGCTTTCAGCCCTTCAATTCCTTCAAATGCTTGTACACCGTCGCCCGCCCCATGTTCAGCACATTGGCCACATAGTTCGAGGCGCTCTTGCCCTTGAACGCCCCTTCGGCGTGCAGCGCCAGCACCAGTTCGCGTTTGTGATCGCGGGTCAGCAGGTTCAGGCTCAGTTGCCGTTCCCGTAGCCAGGCGTGCAGGAAAGTGTTGATGCGCTCCTGCCAGTCATCGCGAAACAGCGAGTCCGGTTGCGGGATCAGTTTGCTCGGCGAGAGGAACAGGTCCAGCGCAGCCTTGGCATTCTCGAACAGCGAAATATTCAGGTTGATGCACAGCACCGCCAGCGGATGACCTTCGCTGTCGCGCAGCACGGTGCTCAGGCTGCGAATCTTCTGGCCGTCCCAATTGAGCTTTTCGTACGGGCCGATGTTCCGTTCGCTGACGTCGTCGCTGAGCATGTCTTCCAGCGACGATTCATCGCCGATCACCCGTTTCGACAGGTTGTTGGCGATGTAGTCGACCTTCTGCGTGCGCAGATCATGCAGCACCACTTCGGCATGGGGAAAGAACAGCGTGGCGATGGCGTCGGCGATGGCGTGGTAGTTGTCCAGCGCGGCGTCATGCAGCTCGGGCGTGTGTTCGGGGGCGGTCATAACTGTGGAGCTCCAGGCAACGTCAACGCCCCCGTGATCCGGGGGCGTTGCGAGTGTGCCGCAATCCGTCGGGCGCGTCATCCGGGTGGACGGTCAGGCCAGGCGGGCAGGGGCGAGCATGGCGGCGGTCAGGCCGAACTGCTTGAGGTGTTCCGGCAACGATTCACCGCGCACCAGCGCTGCGCTGGCCATGCCCATGGCGGGTGAGGTCTGGATGCCGTAGCCGCCCTGGGCCGCGACCCAGAACAGCCCCGGCACCTGCGGATCGAACCCGGACAGCAAATCACCGTCGGCGACGAAACTGCGCAGACCGGCCCAGGTGCGGGTCGGGCGGCGGATGGTCAGGGTCGTCGCTTCCTCGATCTGGTAGATGCCCATGGCGATGTCCAGTTCTTCCGGCTGCACGTCGTGGGGTTCGACCGGGTCGGCATTGGCCGGTGAGCCGAGGAACATACCGGCGTCGGGCTTCATGTAGAACGATTCGTCGAGGCTGACCAGCATCGGCCAGTGGTGAATATCCACGCCTTCAGGGCCAGCGAAAATGAACGCGGCGCGGCGTTTCGGTTGCAGACCCAGCGGCCGGGCGCCAGCCAGGGCACCGATCCTGTCGGCCCAGGCGCCTGCTGCGTTGATCACGACGGGCGCGCTGAAGGTCTGGCCGTTGGTCTGGACTTGCCAGATGCCGTCGGCGTCGCGGCTCAGTCCGAGCACTTCGCAATCGGTCTGCACCTGGCCGTTGTTGCGACGGATACCGCGCAGGTAACCCTGATGCAGGGCGTCGGTGTCGATGTCGCTGGCGGTCGGATCGTAGATCGCGCCATGGACTTTCTCCCGGCGCAGGATCGGCAGTCGGGCGCAGGCTTCATCCGCGCTGAGCAATTGCATCTCCGGCACCGTGGCCTTGGCGCTGAGGTATTGATTGTTCAGCTCGGCGGCGTCGCCGGTGAAATCCACGGTCATTTCGCCGCGTGGAGTCAGCAGCGGGTGCTCGCAGAAACCGCTGGGCGGATGGTCGAAGAATTCGCGGCTGGCCTGGGTCAGCGCCCGGACCTGCGCAGTGCCATAAGCAGCAGTGAACAGCGCAGCCGAGCGCCCGGTCGAGTGATAGGCCGGGTGCGACTCGCGCTCCAGCACCACAACCTTGCCGTGCTGCGACAGCCAGAAACCGGTGGAAGCGCCGGCAATCCCGCCGCCGATGATGATGAAATCTGCATGACTCATGAAAATCTCCGGTGTCAGCACTGCAATTGATAGACGGCGTTGGCCAGGGCGATGTCTTCCAGGCCCAGACCGATGGAGCGGAAAAACACGTGACGGTTGTAATCGGGGCGCTGCACTTTTTCGCTCAACAGATCCGCCAGGTCACCGATGATCGCGCTGGTGTCCCAGCCATGTCGTTCGCGGGCGATCAGCATCTCGCCGGCCGAGCCCGGGGTGGTCAGACGATAGTCGCAGAACACCTGCATGTCGTTGAGGCTTTGTGGCGGCACTTCGTGGGCGCGTGGTGCGTTGGTGCTGATCGAGGTGATCAGCGCCGGTTTGCTCAGGGTTGCCGGGTCGATCACGGGGCCGGCGGACGAGGTGCAGAGCATGATCACATCGGCTTCGGCGATGGCAGCTTCGCGGCTGTCGGCAATGTTCACGCGCGGGTCGAGGTTTTGCAGCAGGCTGGCGGTTGCCGGGTCTTCGCTCAAGGTGGGCGAGTACACACTGATGCTCTGCCAGTCGCGTAAGGTTTTGACGTAATGCAGGTGCGCCTGGGCGACCTTGCCGCTGCCGATGATTGCCAGATGCGCGGCCTTCAACGGGGCGAGGGCATCGACCGCGACGGCGGTGGTCGCAGCGGTTCGGGCGGTGGTCAGTTCGCCGGCATCGCAGAGCAGCAGCGGCTGGCCGGTCTGCATCGACATCAGCAGTGTCCACGCTGTTACCAGCGGGCCTTGTTCGCGAACGATATAAGGCGAGGTTTTAACCCCGTACACGCCGTCTTCGGCCAGCACGCCCAGATAGTTGATGAAGTCCCCGGCACCCTGCGGGAATTCCACCAGTTGCTGCGCCGGTTGCACCGCATGTCCGGCCGCCAGGTCGCGGAACAGCTTGCGCAGGATCTGCGGTACATCGATCCGGGCCAACAGCTCGCGGGCCTGGGTTTGGTCGATCACGTAAGGCGTAGTGGACATGTCGGACTCCGGAGATTGTTTCTAAACTAATTTGTCCATTATGGACTTTTAGTTTTGTTGAACAATATCCGGGCGAAAAAAAAGCGCAGTCCGTTGCCGGCTGCGCTTCTCTTTATGGCGTCGCTTACTGTGGACGCTTGCGCTCAACCGCCCGCAACAGATGGGTCGGCGGCGTTTCGCAACTGATCTTGCGACCGAGTTTTTCTTCGATGGACGGCAACTGATAGGAGTCGTCTTCACCGGCGAAGCTGATCGACACGCCGTCGGCGCCAGCACGACCGGTACGGCCGATGCGGTGCACGTAGTCGTCCGGGACTTCCGGCAGGGTGAAGTTGATCACGTGGCTGATGCCGTCGATGTGGATACCGCGACCGGCGACGTCGGTGGCGACCAGCACCCGGATCTTGCCTTCGCGGAAGCCTTCGAGCGTCTTGATCCGCTTGTGCTGCGGCACGTCGCCGGACAGCTGCGCGGCGTTGATGCCGTCACGCACCAGGCGTTCTTCGATGCGACGCACTTCGTCCTTGCGGTTGGCAAACACGATGACACGCTCCCAGCCGTTGTCGTTGACCAGGTTGAAGAGCAGTTTGTATTTGTCGGCCCCGGCCACCGCGTAGATGTGCTGTTCGACGTTTTCGTTGGCCACGTTGGTGACTTCGATTTCGACGATCGCAGGATCGGTGGTCCACTGCTTGGCGAGGTTCATCACGTCATCGGTGAAGGTCGCGGAGAACAGCAGGGTCTGGCGCTCGCTTTTCGGCGGGGTCTGGCGAATGATCTGACGAACCTGCGGGATGAAGCCCATGTCGAGCATGCGGTCGGCTTCGTCCAGCACCATCACTTCGACCATGTCCAGGTGCACGTCGCCGCGCTGGTTGAAGTCGAGCAGGCGGCCCGGGGTTGCGACGAGGATGTCGCAATGGCGCGCTTCGAGGTGCTTGAGCTGCTTGTCGAAGTCCATCCCGCCAACGAACGTCATGACGTTGAGGCCGGTGTACTTGGTCAGGTCGGCGGCGTCCTTGGCGATCTGCACCACCAGCTCGCGGGTCGGCGCGATGATCAGCGCCCGTGGCTCGCCCATGTAGCGTTCTTTCGGCGGCGGGGTCTGCAGCAGCTGGGTGATGATCGAGATCAGGAACGCGGCGGTCTTGCCGGTGCCGGTCTGGGCGCGGCCGATGGCGTCTTTGCCGGCGAGGGTATAACCCAGCACCTGGGCCTGGATCGGCGTGCAATACGGGAAACCCAGGTCGTGGATGGCGTGCATCAGTTCCGGGGCGAGCTTGAAATCGTGGAAGCGGGTCTTGCCTTCCTGCGGCTCGACGACAAAGTCTTCGAGTTTCCAGGGAATCACCGGCGCCTTGGGCTTGGGTTCGCGACGTGGTCTGGCCGGTTTCGGTGCTTCGCTGCGGGCCGGCTCGGTGGCGGGCGCGGCAGCTGGAGCGGGTTTCGGTTCGCGTTTGGGCGTGGTAACGGGCGTCTGGCGGTCGGCCTGGCTGGCATCGCTGCGATGACCGGGGGCGTGCGACGGCGCAGTGGGGACTGGCGCGAGCTGCTCAGCCTCGCTTTTACCGAACATTTTCTTGAGTGCTTTGAGCACGGTCATCTCATCAATTGGTTAAGGAATGTACGCCGGCCAGTGTAATGCAAGAAACGGGCGCGGCGTAGTGGGATGATCAAAGGGCGACCCCTGTCGCAATTGTCAGCGCAGGCGTTCGCTCAACCATGTGCCGATGTCGCGAATTTCTTCGGGTAACACTTCGTGCTCCATTGGGTATTCCTGCCATGTCACGGTGACACCATGGGCCTTGAGATACTCATAAGCCGTGCGTCCCATCGAGTTCTGCACCACGTTGTCGAACTGGCCGTGCAGCGACAGCACCGGAATCCGCTGCTGGCTGGCGGACAACTCCAGTTCATCGCTGAACGTCGGCGCGTATGTCGATAATGCCAGCACCCCGCCCAACGGCCCCTGCCATTTCAGAAATGCGGTGTGATAGACCACGGCGCCGCCCTGGGAAAAACCGGCGAGGAAAATTCGCGAGGCGTCTATTCCGCTGCTTCGCTGTTCTTCGATCAATTCGATGATGCGGTCGGCGGAGGCTTCCAGCTCGTCGCGGTCGATCGCCCGTGCCGGGCTCATGGCTTTGATGTCGTACCAGCTCGGCATGGCATATCCGCCATTTATCGTCACCGGACGGGTCGGTGCCTGGGGCAGGACGAAACGCGTGCTCAGCAGGCTTTCCTGAAGCGCTTCGGCCACCGGCAGAAAGTCGTAGCGGTCGGCGCCGAGGCCGTGCAGCCAGATCACGCAGGCGTCTGCGGGCTTAACAGGCTGAAGAATCAAGGGCTCGGTCATGGCTGCTCCAATTGTGTGCGGGCGCTCTCATTGAGTGCGTGATTTGCGTGCGCGCCCGGTTGATCCGTTAAGAAGATGTCGCAAGGGTGCAAGTTTTGCTATTGACCTGTCACTCAATCGCTTCAGCTGCCGGTGTGGTACGGGCTTTGCTATGAGGTAGTCGTGCAATCGATCTCGCGCCTGGCGGTAACACTATCAGTGAACGCCTGGCGACGGGATAGCAAAGAATCCGGTGATGGATGTTCGCCAATGGCCGCAACGGGCTTAGCGAACGTGAAAGGGCTACCGCCCGTTCGGCCGACTGGTGAGAAGTGAGTTGTCCATGATGTGGATTTTCTCCTACTAGACTCATAGCGAAGGTCCTGCGTCGGTTGACCCCCAAAAAAGCCAACACGGGTCAACAACGCCTCAAAAGGGTGCGACTGGACTCAAGCTCCGACACAACAAGAGCAAAACTGGAGGTTTGAATGAAGATGTTGAAATCCACTCTGGCGATCGTGACTGCTGCTGCAGTACTGGGTGTCAGCGGGTTCGCTCAGGCGGGTGCAACCCTGGATGCAGTGAAGAAGAAAGGATTCGTGCAGTGCGGCGTCAGCGATGGCTTGCCGGGCTTCTCGGTTCCGGATTCCACCGGCAAGATCGTGGGTATCGATGCTGACGTCTGCCGCGCCGTGGCCGCTGCCGTGTTCGGCGATGCGACCAAGGTCAAGTTCAGTCAGTTGAACGCCAAGGAGCGCTTCACCGCTCTGCAGTCCGGCGAGATCGACATTCTGTCGCGCAACACCACCATGACCAGTTCCCGTGACGCGGGCATGGGTCTGAAATTCCCGGGCTTCATTACCTATTACGACGGCATCGGCTTCCTGGTAAACAACAAGCTGGGCGTGAAGAGTGCCAAAGAGCTGGACGGCGCAACCATCTGCATCCAGGCCGGTACCACCACCGAGCTGAACGTTTCCGACTACTTCCGCGGCAACGGTCTGAAATACACCCCGATCACTTTCGACACCTCCGATGAAAGCGCCAAGTCGCTGGAATCCGGTCGTTGCGACGTGCTGACCTCCGACAAGTCCCAGCTGTTCGCCCAGCGCAGCAAGCTGGCTTCGCCGAAGGATTATGTAGTTCTGCCGGAAACCATTTCCAAGGAACCACTGGGCCCGGTCGTGCGTAACGGCGACGACGAGTGGCTGGCCATCGTGCGTTGGGTTGGCTACGCGCTGCTGAACACCGAAGAAGCAGGCATCTCTTCGAAGAACGTCGAAGCGGAAGCCAAAGCGACCAAGAACCCGGATGTCGCTCGTATGCTCGGTGCAGACGGCGAATACGGCAAAGACCTGAAACTGCCGAAGGACTGGGTCGTACAGATCGTCAAGCAAGTCGGCAACTACGGCGAAATCTTCGAGAAAAACCTCGGCAAGAGCACTCCGCTGGAAATCGACCGCGGCCTGAACGCGCTGTGGAACAACGGCGGCATTCAATACGCACCACCAGTGCGCTGATGGTTCTGTCACCCGGCAGGCCAACTGCCGGGTGACGTTCTGTTCCATTATTTCCGGGGCACTTCATGCAAAATTCAATCGGCGCACCAAAGCAGAGGCTCAGCCTCAGCGATCCACGAGTGCGTGCGTGGGTATTTCAGATCATCACCATCGTGGCGGTGGTCTCCCTGGGCTGGTATCTGTTCGATAACACCCAGACCAACCTGCAACACCGGGGTATCACTTCGGGGTTCGACTTTCTGGAGCGCAGTGCCGGGTTCGGCATCGCTCAACACCTGATCTCCTACACCGAAGCGGACAGCTATGCCCGGGTGTTTGTCATCGGCCTGCTCAACACGCTGCTGGTGACTTTCATCGGTGTGATCCTGGCCACGATCCTCGGCTTCATCGTCGGCGTGGCGCGCCTGTCGAAGAACTGGATCATTGCCAAACTGGCAACGGTGTACGTGGAGGTGTTCCGCAACATCCCGCCACTGCTGCAGATCCTGTTCTGGTACTTCGCGGTGTTCCTGACCATGCCGGGGCCGCGCAACAGCCACAACTTCGGCGATACCTTCTTCGTCAGCAGCCGTGGCCTGAACATGCCGGCCGCGCAAATGGCCGACGGTTTCTGGGCGTTCGTGGTCAGCATCGTGGTGGCCATTGTCGCCATCGTGCTGATGAGCCGCTGGGCCAACAAGCGCTTTGAGGCAACCGGCGAGCCGTTCCACAAGTTCTGGGCCGGCCTGGCGCTGTTTCTGGTGATCCCGGCGGTGTGCGCGCTGATCTTCGGTGCACCTGTGCACTGGGAAATGCCGAAGCTGCAAGGCTTCAACTTCGTCGGTGGCTGGGTGCTGATTCCGGAACTGCTGGCCTTGACGCTGGCGCTGACGGTGTACACCGCCGCGTTCATCGCCGAGATCGTGCGTTCGGGCATCAAGTCGGTCAGCCACGGCCAGACCGAGGCGGCGCATTCGCTCGGGCTGCGCAACGGCCCGACCCTGCGCAAGGTGATCATTCCGCAAGCGCTGCGGGTCATCATCCCGCCGCTGACCAGCCAATACCTGAACCTGGCGAAGAACTCCTCGCTGGCGGCCGGTATCGGTTATCCGGAGATGGTTTCGCTGTTCGCCGGCACCGTGCTGAACCAGACCGGTCAGGCGATCGAAGTCATTGCCATCACCATGAGCGTGTACCTGGCGATCAGTATCAGCATTTCCCTGCTGATGAACTGGTACAACAAGCGCATCGCGCTGATCGAGCGGTAAGGAATAGCGCATGAGTACTCATACTTTCAAACCCGACATGCCACCGCCGGCCAAGGTCTTCGGCCCGATGGCGTGGATCCGCGCGAACATGTTCTCCAGCTGGCTCAACACCCTGCTGACCCTGTTTGCGTTCTACCTGATCTACCTGGTGGTACCGCCGATCCTCAGCTGGGCGATCCTCGATGCCAACTGGGTCGGCACCACCCGCGCCGACTGCACCAAGGACGGCGCCTGCTGGGTCTTCATCCAGCAGCGTTTCGGCCAGTTCATGTACGGCTACTACCCGCCGGAACTGCGCTGGCGCGTCGACCTGACCGTGTGGCTGGCGGTCATCGGCGTGGCGCCGCTGTTCATCAAGCGCGTGGCGCACAAGGCGGTGTACGGCCTGAGCTTCCTGGTGGTTTACCCGATCGTTGCCTGGTGCCTGCTGCATGGTGGCGTCTTCGGCCTCGACACCGTGGCGACCAGCCAGTGGGGCGGTCTGATGCTGACCCTGGTGATCGCCACTGTCGGCATCGCCGGTGCGTTGCCGCTGGGGATTGTCCTGGCGCTGGGCCGACGCTCGAACATGCCGGCGATCCGTGTGGTCTGCGTGACCTTCATCGAGTTCTGGCGCGGCGTGCCGTTGATCACGGTGCTGTTCATGTCCTCGGTGATGCTGCCGCTGTTCCTGCCCGAAGGCATGAACTTCGACAAGCTGCTGCGGGCGCTGATCGGCGTGATCCTGTTCCAGTCGGCGTACGTCGCCGAAGTGGTGCGCGGCGGTCTGCAAGCGATCCCCAAAGGTCAGTACGAAGCCGCGGCCGCGATGGGCCTCGGTTACTGGCGCGCCATGGGCCTGGTGATTCTGCCGCAAGCCCTGAAGCTGGTGATTCCCGGCATCGTCAACACTTTCATCGCGCTGTTCAAGGACACCAGCCTGGTGATCATCATCGGCCTCTTTGACCTGCTCAACAGCGTCAAGCAAGCCGCTGCCGATCCGAAATGGCTGGGCATGGCCACCGAAGGCTACGTGTTCGCCGCCCTGGTGTTCTGGATTTTCTGTTTTGGTATGTCGCGCTATTCCATGCATCTGGAACGCAAGCTCGACACTGGCCACAAGCGTTAGGAGTTTTTTCGATGAGCGAAGCAATCAAAAAGCCAGTGGGCCCTGAAGGCATCATTCAGATGCAGGGCGTGAACAAGTGGTACGGCCAGTTCCACGTGCTGAAAGATATCAACCTCAACGTGCGTCAGGGCGAACGTATCGTGCTGTGCGGCCCGTCGGGTTCCGGCAAGTCCACGACCATCCGCTGCCTCAACCGTCTGGAAGAGCACCAGCAGGGCCGCATCGTGGTCGATGGCGTGGAGCTGACCAACGACCTCAAGCAGATCGAAGCGATCCGCCGTGAAGTCGGCATGGTGTTCCAGCACTTCAACCTGTTCCCGCACCTGACCATCCTGCAGAACTGCACCCTGGCGCCGATGTGGGTACGCAAGATGCCCAAGCGCAAGGCCGAGGAAATCGCCATGCATTACTTGGAACGCGTACGCATTCCGGAGCAGGCGCACAAGTACCCGGGGCAGCTGTCCGGCGGTCAGCAACAGCGTGTGGCGATCGCCCGCGCGCTGTGCATGAAACCGAAAATCATGCTGTTCGACGAACCGACTTCGGCACTCGACCCGGAGATGGTGAAAGAAGTACTCGACACCATGATCGGCCTGGCCGAAGACGGCATGACCATGCTCTGCGTAACCCACGAGATGGGCTTCGCCCGCACCGTGGCCAACCGCGTGATCTTCATGGACAAGGGCGAAATCGTTGAACAGGCGGCACCGAACGACTTCTTCGACAATCCGCAGAATGATCGGACGAAGCTGTTCCTGAGTCAGATTCTGCATTGATATCAGATGGGTAAAACAAACCCGGCCTTGTGCCGGGTTTGTTTTTTGTGGGTCAGGAGGTGGTGAGAGCTTCTTGTTCTTTGTGCTCGGTGAACTTGAAAGCCCCTCTCAAATCAGCCCCTTCGGCCAGGTTTCTCGCATCGGCAAGCAAGTGTGGATAACGATCCAGCAGACGCATGAGTAGCATCAATGCTTTAGGCGGAAGTACCTCGCCGCGTTCGTATCGTGAAAATGCGTTGTGCCCGCCTCCTGAAAGCAATTGCACCGTTTCCTTTTGCGTCAGATGCAGTTTGCGGCGGATCCTTTTCATTTCGTTACCTATCATTTTTCTACAGGCGAGAACGAGTTCATCGCATGCATCCGAATAGCGCTGCCCGCACTCATCATCCAATTCGACCTCGCCGCACTTCTGGCACTCCCAGCCCGACATGTCGTCGATGCGACGCTCCATTCCCTTGGCGCTCAAGGTTTCGCCGCGACCTTTGAAATGCACCATGCCTTCCGGGGCGCCGCAACTGAAACACTGCTGCGTGTTCATGAATTGTTCTCCTTGAAGGAGATCACGGGTGGGCGCCTGTCGTAGTGATAGGACACCTTGATGTAAATCTCCAAACCATGTGATTGGATGTGATAGACGTCTTGCCAAATACGATGGTCGTCATAAGTCGTCATCGACTTGTACAGCATGCCGCGCTGCAGTTTGAGAACGATTTCCTGCATTTCTGCGAGACTCAGTTCGAGTGCAGTCCCCGTCTTTCTCGCCGTGTGCGTGAATGCTTTCCAACCGAGTCGCCTGACATCCGCCTTGATCACCACCAAGTCGTAATGGGGTGTGTTCTTTTCCATAAGAAACCAAAACCCTGTCCCTGAAATTACCCTTAAAGGGTAATTTTGACCAATCGAAAATCCCGCTCCATTTACCTCCCAATCAACCTAGGTGGTTGCCGTCCTACACGGAGCTGACTAACATGTCAGAAAATTCATCCCATGATTGGATGAAAGGGCGAATTCTATGTCAGACATTTCTCCACTTATTAAGCGATCCCTGGTCGATCAGGCCCTGGATCAATTGCGTCAGCGCATCACCGACGGCACGTGGCAGGTCGGTCAGCGTTTGCCGACCGAGCCCGAGCTGTGCGCCGAACTCGGCATCAGCCGCAACACCGTGCGCGAGGCGATGCGGGTGCTGGCGTTTTCCGGGTTGATCGAGATCCGTCAGGGTGACGGCAGTTACTTGCGGGCGGTGGTCGATCCGATGGACACGCTCAAGGCGCTGTCCAAGTGCTCGCTGGATCAGGCCCGGGAAACCCGGCACATCCTTGAAGTCGAGGCCATCGGCCTGGCGGCCTTGCGCCGGACCGATGAAGATCTCGTCGCGTTGCGCGAGGCGCTGGGTGTCGCCGGCAGCCACTATCACGGCGACCTCGACAGTTACATCCGTTGCGATCTGGTGTTCCACCGCCGTCTGGTGGACGCCGCGCACAACCCGACCCTCAGCGAGCTGTATCGCTATTTTTCCAGCATCGTCGGCGCGCAATTGCGCCAGACCCTGAACATCGTCCCCCGTCGACAGGAAGTCTTCGATTTGCACGTCGCCTTGCTTGAGGCCGTCGAGCAGCGCGATCCGGAGCGGGCCAAAGCCCTGTCGAGGCAGTTGATCAATGAACCTTGAAACCGAGAAAACCATGTCCCGCCCAGAAGCCTCCACAGCACTCGTGCGCAAGGCCGAGCTCGAAGAGTTGTTGATCGACGCCGAAGCCGATGACGAGCAGGTGCAGCAAAGCCATCCGCTGGTGCGGCGCCCGTGGCTGTTGCTGCTGGGGTTGATTCTGGTGGCGTTGAACCTGCGCCCGGCGCTGTCGAGCATGGCGCCGCTGCTCAGTGACGTGTCGAAAAGCCTTGGTTTGTCAGCTGCTCAGGCGGGATTGCTGACGACGTTGCCAGTCCTTTGCCTCGGTCTGTTTGCTCCACTGGCACCAGTGCTCGCGCGGCGTTTCGGTGCCGAGCGGGTGGTGCTGGGGATTCTTCTGACACTGGCCGGCGGCATTATCCTGCGCAGTAACTTCGGTGAAATCGGTCTGTTCGCCGGCAGCGTGCTGGGCGGCGCGAGCATCGGCATCATCGGCGTGTTGCTGCCGGGCATCGTCAAGCGCGACTTCGCCAAACATGCCGGCACCATGACCGGCGTCTACACCATGGCCCTGTGCCTGGGCGCGGCGATGGCGGCGGGCTCCAGCGTGCCGCTGAGCGAGCACTTCGACCACAGCTGGGCCATGGGCCTGGGTTTCTGGGTGATTCCGGCGCTGGTGGCGGCAGTGTTCTGGCTGCCGCAAATCGGCCAGAAGCACGGCGCGCACAATGTCGCGTATCGAGTGCGTGGTCTGTTGCGTGATCCGCTGGCCTGGCAGGTGACCTTGTACATGGGCCTGCAATCGTCGCTGGCCTACATCGTGTTCGGCTGGTTGCCGTCGATCCTTATCGGTCGCGGGCTGACGCCGACCCAGGCCGGGCTGGTGCTGTCCGGTTCGGTGATCATCCAACTCGCCAGCTCTCTGGCGGCGCCGTGGCTGGCCACGCGCGGCAAGGATCAGCGGCTGGCGATCGTGGTGGTGATGGCGCTGACCCTCGGCGGCCTGTTCGGTTGTCTGTACGCGCCGATCGACGGCCTGTGGGGCTGGGCGATCCTGCTGGGCCTGGGGCAGGGCGGTACGTTCAGCCTGGCGCTGACCCTGATCGTGCTTCGCTCGCGGGATTCCCACGTGGCGGCGAACCTGTCGAGCATGTCCCAGGGCTTCGGCTACACCCTCGCGTCCATGGGGCCGTTCGCGGTTGGCGTGGTGCACGACTGGACCGGCGGCTGGAACGCCGTGGGCTGGATCTTCGGCATCATCGGTGCCGGGGCAATCCTTGCCGGCCTCGGTGCCGGACGTGCGCTGTACGTGCAGGTGGTCAGCGAAAAGGTCTGATGTGCACACACTGTCGGTATTCGGAATGCGAATGCCGATAGTGTTTCGGGCATTTGCGGATTATCGTGCTGGCAATCTGTACCTTTCCTGGAGATTGCCCATGAGTGAAGAAGCCCACAGCGCCCTGATCACCCGTTTCTACCAGGCTTTCCAGCGCCTCGACGCCGAGGCCATGGCCGCCTGCTACACCGATGACGTGGTGTTCAGCGATCCTGCATTCGGCGAGCTGCGCGGCCGCGATGCCGGCGACATGTGGCGCATGCTCACCACGCGCGCCAAGGACTTCTCCCTGACCTTCGACAATGTCCGCGCCGACGAGCGCAGCGGCGGCGCCCACTGGGTGGCGACCTACCTGTTCAGCCAGACCGGCAATGTCGTGATCAACGACATCCAGGCGCGCTTCGTTTTCCGTGACGGCAAGATCTGTGAACACCACGACCACTTCGACCTGTGGCGCTGGTCGCGCCAGGCACTGGGTTTCAAAGGTCTGCTACTGGGCTGGACGCCACTGGTGCGCAACGCCGTCCGCGCCCAGGCGCTGAAAGGGCTGAAGGCATTTCAGGCGAGTCGCTGATAAGATCGCGACCTGTTTTCCTTACGCCTGAATTGTCCCGTGACCAGCCTCAGCGAAAATCCTCCCGATGCCGACGTTCCAGTGAGCAAGTCCTGGTTCGTCTACCTCGTACGCGCCGCCAACGGTTCGCTTTACTGCGGGATCAGCGATGATCCCGTGCGCCGTTTCGCCAAGCACCAGAGCGGCAAAGGCGCACGGTTCTTTCTCTCAAGCCCGGCGATGGCGCTGGTCTACACCGAGCGTTGTCGCGACAAAAGTGATGCGTTGCGTCAGGAGCGGTTGATCAAGAAGCTCAGGAAGAGTGCGAAGGAGTGTCTGGTGGCGTCTTATCGGCCTGATTGATCAGGTGCGAACGTTAGAAATGTCTGTACGTCGAAGCTGCGCGTTCTGACAAATGACAGACGAAAAAAAACCGCCTTTGCGGGGCGGTTTTTTCGGCAAGCATCGGTTTGCGGCCGAGCTTGGTGCATCTCACTGAATACACTGGCGTGGCTGAAGATTATTCGCCTTTGTGCCACCGAGCAAGCTTTGAAACATCGCTTTCGAAAAAAGCTGTTCTGGATCCATTTGTTTAAACGGCGCTGCAAAAACCTGATTACTATCCGTTTGCTCGCATGCCAGTGCAGCTACTGAGGTCTGGTCGATCGGCGAAACGATTTCACGCCCTCTGACACGGGGTTGCTCCCGTGCCGGAATGATTGTGCGGAGGGATCTTGGTCGGCCGCCTCACTGAATATACTGGCGTGTATTCCGAAGGCGTACGTGGTCCGGTAAGCACGCTGGAGGTTTGGCCCCCAACCGGAGGCCAAAATGTATGAAGCTTTTGCTACGTACTCTGAGCCTCGTATGGAGGTCGTTCAAAGCGTTTCGCTTTTACGAGTTCCTGCGAGATCACTTCGATGACCTGATGTAGGGTCATTGATGTGGGAAGCCGTCTCAGCCTTGGCTGAGGCGGTTTTTTAGTGCCTTATCATCCTGACTGATCAGTTCCCATCAGCCGGATCCGTAGGCTGCGAACGAATTGCGCGCTAAGCTGCTGGCTCACTTTCTGTGCGGCGGAGCCGAGCATGTCCGAGTTGATTCTGCATCATTACCCGACCTCTCCATTCGCCGAAAAGGCCCGGCTACTGTTAGGTTTCAAGGGCTTGTCCTGGCGCTCGGTGCACATTTCACCTGTGATGCCGAAACCGGATCTGACCGCCCTGACCGGTGGCTACCGCAAGACTCCAGTGCTGCAGATCGGCGCCGACATCTACTGCGACACTGCACTGATCGCCCGTCGCCTCGAGCAGGAAAAGGCCCAGCCTTCGTTCTTCCCGGAAGGTCAGGAAATGATCGCCGCCAGTTTCGCCGCCTGGGCCGATTCGGTGGTGTTCCAGCATGCGGTGAGCCTGGTGTTCCAGCCGGAATCGGTTGCGGTGCGTTTCGGCAAGCTGCCGCCGGAAGCGATCAAGGCCTTCCTCGCCGATCGGGCCGGACTGTTCAGTGGTGGCAGCGCGACCAGGCTGTCGGCCGAGCAGGCCAAACACAACTGGCCGACCCTCATGGCGCGTCTGGAGCAACAGTTGCAGCGTGAAGACGGTGACTTCCTGTTCGGCGAGCCGTCGGTTGCCGACTTCGCCATGGCGCATCCGCTGTGGTTCCTCAAGGCCACGCACGTGACGGCGCCCTTGGTGGATGCTTATCCGGCGGTGTCGGCGTGGCTGGGGCGTGTGCTCGGTTTTGGCCATGGCGCGGCCAGCGAGATGAGCTCGGAGGAAGCCCTGGAGATCGCGCGCAACTCGACGCCGGCGGCGTTGCCGGACGAAGCGTTCACTGATCCGAACGGGTTCGTGGCAGGTCAGCAGGTGCTGATTGCAGCGACAGACTACGGCGTTGATCCGGTCGCCGGCGAACTGGTATTTGCCGGTCGCGAGGAGCTGATCCTGCGCCGTGAAGACGAACGTGGCGGGTTGGTGCATGTGCATTTCCCGCGTTTCGGTTTCCGAATCGAGAAGCGCTGAAACAACTGAGGGAGCCGATTGGCTCCCTCTTTCATTTCAGTGCAGCGAGAATCTCGTCCGGATCAAACCCTCGAATCAACGTGCCATTGACGTCGATCAGCGGAATCCCGCGTCCGCCCAGCGCTTCATACGCCTTGCGTGCCTCGGCGTCCTTCTCGATATCGAATTCCTTGAACGCAATGCCTTTCTGATCGAGAAAACGCTTGGTCTGCTTGCAGTAGCCGCACCAGTCCGTGGCGTACAGCACGACATGGGCGTTGGCGCGGACCTGCTCGGACGCCATCTGCGACGGGTTGAACACCCGCTCGATCTTGCCCCAGTTCTGATAGACCACGACCACCAGCAGAACCAGCAGAACCTTTTTCAGCACATTGCCGAGCATCAGTTGCGACGCTTCAACTGATCGGTGAGCGAGGTCGGCAGGCCCTTGATGACCAGCGTTCCGGCCTCTTCGTCGTATTCGATCTTCGAGCCCAGCAGGTGCGCTTCGAAGCTGATCGACAGGCCTTCGGCGCGACCGGTGAAGCGGCGGAACTGGTTGAGCGTGCGCTTATCCGCCGGGATTTCCGGCGACAGGCCGTAATCCTTGTTGCGGATGTGATCGTAGAAGGCTTTCGGGCGTTCTTCGTCGATCAGCTCCGAGAGTTCTTCCAGGCCCATGGGCTCGCCGAGCTTGGCCTGGCTGCTGGCGTAGTCGACCAGGGTCTTGGTCTTTTCGCGGGCGGAATCTTCCGGCAGGTCTTCGCTCTCGACGAAGTCGCTGAAGGCCTTGAGCAGGGTGCGGGTCTCGCCCGGGCCGTCGACCCCTTCCTGGCAGCCGATGAAGTCGCGGAAGTACTCCGAAACCTTTTTGCCGTTCTTGCCTTTGATGAACGAGATGTACTGCTTGGACTGCTTGTTGTTCTGCCACTCGGAAACGTTGATCCGCGCCGCCAGGTGCAGTTGACCGAGGTCCAGGTGACGCGACGGGGTCACGTCCAGTTGGTCGGTCACGGCCACGCCTTCGCTGTGGTGCAGCAGGGCGATGGCCAGGTAATCGGTCATGCCTTGCTGATAATGGGCGAACAGCACGTGGCCGCCGACCGACAGGTTCGACTCTTCCATCAGCTTTTGCAGGTGCTCGACCGCGACCTTGCTGAACGCGGTGAAGTCCTTGCCGCCTTCCATGTATTCCTTCAGCCAGCCGCTGAACGGGAACGCGCCGGACTCCGGATGGAACAACCCCCAGGCTTTGCCCTGTTTGGCGTTATAGCTCTCGTTGAGATCGGCGAGCATGTTCTCGATGGCGGCGGACTCAGCCAGTTCGGAGTCACGGGCGTGCAGGACTGCGGGTGTGCCGTCGGGTTTTTTGTCGATCAAATGGACGATGCAATGACGGATCGGCATAGGCTTCTCGGCTGGTGGAAGGGAGGAGGGCGGGCTCCCCCGAAAAAGCGCTCAGTGTACCGCAACCACTGGATTTGGCGCGGGGTGAAGGGCAAATCCGGGTCACCCGACGGTCCTTATGCATTTATTTACCGATTTAGCGCAATAAACCTGACCATTTGGCTAGCTAGAGGCGGATATTTCCTTGTCTCTGTGCTAGTTTTGCCCGGTCTTGTGCGAAGTCACCGCGACAAGCATGCATTCAGCTTTTGTCAGGTCGAACCAAACCTTGATTTCGGCATCTATAACCCCGACTCGTCGTGGTTATCGCCGAGGGTGCCAGATCCAGAAGATCGGGCTCGATGGCTGACACTGCACTCTGCAATCCATATGAATTTGATAGGGAAGGAACACTACATGGCTCTTACTAAAGACCAACTGATCGCCGACATCGCCGAAGCTATCGACGCGCCGAAAACCACCGCGCGTGCCGCTCTGGACCAACTGGGCCAAATCGTTGCCGATCAGCTGGAAAACGGTGCCGAAATCACTTTGCCAGGTATCGGCAAGCTGAAAGTGACCGAGCGTCCTGCCCGCACTGGCCGTAACCCATCGACTGGCGCTGCCATCGAAATCCCTGCCAAGAAAGTGATCAAGCTGGTTGTGGCCAAAGGCCTGACCGACGCTGTGAACAAGTAAGACGCAGCGATAAAAAAAACCGTGCACCGGAGTGATCCGGGCACGGTTTTTTTTGTGCCTGCTGTTTGTGTTTCAGCAGTAGCGGCGGCTGCTTTTCGCTCAAGCGCCGCCCCGGTTGAAACGTGTTACTTGCGCACCCAGCGCTCGCGCCGCCAGATCTGCTGCTCGGACTTGGTCTGGAAGGTCCAGGCGACGAAGCGGCTCTGCTTCTGCCCCTGGGACATTTCCACCACCTGGCTTTCCAGTGCGCCGGCCTTCTTAAGTGCAGTTTCGATGGCGGGCAGGTTCGAGGCTTTCGAGACCAGGGTGCTGAACCACAACACCTTGTGCGCAAAGTTCGCACTTTCGGCGATCAGTTGCGTCACGAAACGCGCTTCGCCGCCTTCACACCACAGCTCGGCCGACTGACCGCCGAAGTTCAGCACCGGCAGTTTGCGCTTCGGGTCGGCCTTGCCCAGGGCTCGCCATTTGCGCTCGCTGCCCTTGGTGGCCTCTTCCATCGACGCGTGGAACGGCGGGTTGCACATGGTCAGGTCAAAGCGCTCGCCAGGCTCCAGCAGACCGATCAGGATGTGCTTGCGGTTTTCCTGCTGGCGCAGCTGGATGACCTTGTTCAGGTCGTTGGACTGGACGATGGCCTTGGCGGCGGCTACGGCGGTCGGATCGATCTCCGAGCCCAGGAAGTGCCAGCGATATTCGCTGTTGCCGATCAGCGGATACACGCAGTTGGCGCCCATGCCGATATCCAGCACATTGACGATGGCGCCGCGCGGAACCACGCCGTCGTTGTTGCTGGCCAGCAGGTCAGCCAGGAAATGGATGTAGTCAGCGCGGCCCGGCACCGGCGGGCACAGATAATCGGCCGGGATGTCCCAATGCTGGATGCCGTAGAAGGACTTGAGCAGCGCCCGGTTGAACACACGCACCGCATCGGGACTGGCGAAATCGATGCTTTCCTTGCCGTACGGGTTGGTGATCACGAATTTCGCCAGTTCCGGCGTGGTCTTGATCAGCGCCGGGAAGTCGTAACGACCCTGATGGCGATTGCGCGGGTGCAGGCTGGCTTCTTTACGCGGCTCCACGGGTTTGGCCGGGGTGGCGGAGTCAGGCTTCTTGCGCGCAGGTTTCGGTGTACGTGGGGCGTTCATGGGCGTGGTCGATTCGGGTAGGGCTGAAAGTGGCGGCCATTGTCCCACAGGGAGCCGTGTTGTTGGCCGGAAAAGTGCCGGGCACAAAAAAGGGAGGCCGTTGCGGGCCTCCCTTTTTCAGTGCGATTTGCCGTTACAGACTGGCAATCCGCGCGTGCTGCTCGGCCAGCTTGGCCAGCGCCTGTTCGGCTTCGGCCAGTTTGGCGCGTTCCTTCTCGATGACTTCGGCCGGGGCCTTGTCAACGAAACCGGCGTTGGACAGCTTGCCGCCAACGCGCTGGACTTCGCCCTGCAGACGCAGGATTTCCTTGTCCAGACGCGCCAGCTCGGCGTTCTTGTCGATCAGGCCAGCCATCGGCACCAGCACTTCCATCTCGCCAACCAGTGCGGTGGCGGACAGCGGAGCTTCTTCGCCGGCCGCCAGTACGGTGATCGATTCCAGACGCGCCAGCTTCTTCAGCAGCGCTTCGTTCTCGGTCAGGCGGCGCTGGTCTTCAGCGGTGACGTTTTTCAGGTAGATCGGCAGCGGTTTGCCCGGGCCGATGTTCATTTCGCCACGGATGTTACGCGTGCCGAGCATCAGGCCCTTGAGCCATTCGATGTCGTCTTCGGCCGCCGGATCGATGCGCTCTTCGTTGGCCACCGGCCACGCTTGCAGCATGATCGTCTTGCCCTGAATGCCGGCCAGCGGCGCGATGCGCTGCCAGATTTCTTCAGTGATGAACGGCATGAACGGATGCGCCAGACGCAGCGCCACTTCCAGTACGCGCACCAGCGTGCGGCGAGTGCCGCGCTGACGCTCGACCGGCGCGTTTTCGTCCCACAGCACTGGCTTGGACAATTCCAGGTACCAGTCGCAGTACTGGTTCCAGATGAACTCGTACAGCGCTTGCGCCGCCAGGTCGAAACGGAACTGGTCCAGTTGGCGGGTCACTTCGGCTTCGGTGCGTTGCAGCTGCGAGATGATCCAGCGATCCGCCAGCGACAGCTCGTAGGCTTCGCCGTTCTGGCCGCAGTCTTCGCCCTTGTCCAGAACATAACGCGCGGCGTTCCAGATCTTGTTGCAGAAGTTGCGATAGCCTTCGACGCGGCCCATGTCGAACTTGATGTCGCGACCGGTGGACGCCAGCGAGCAGAAGGTGAAGCGCAGGGCGTCGGTGCCGTAGCTGGCGATGCCGTCGGCGAACTCGTCGCGGGTCTGCTTCTCGATCTTCTTCGCCAGTTTCGGCTGCATCAGACCGGAAGTGCGTTTCTGCACCAGGGTTTCGAGCTCGATGCCGTCGATGATGTCCAGCGGGTCCAGGACGTTGCCCTTGGACTTGGACATCTTCTGGCCCTGGCCATCACGCACCAGACCGTGCACGTAAACGGTCTTGAACGGAACCTGCGGCGTGCCGTCCTCGTTCTTGATCAGGTGCATCGTCAGCATGATCATCCGGGCAACCCAGAAGAAAATGATGTCGAAACCGGTGACCAGCACGTCGGTGGAGTGGAATTTCTTCAGGAACTCGGTCTTTTCCGGCCAGCCCAGGGTGGAGAAGGTCCACAGGCCCGAACTGAACCAGGTGTCGAGAACGTCGTTGTCCTGTTGCAGCGCAACGTCGGCACCCAAGTTGTGCTTGGCGCGCACTTCGGCTTCGTCGCGACCGACGTAGACCTTGCCCGACTCGTCGTACCAGGCCGGAATCCGGTGGCCCCACCACAGCTGACGGCTGATGCACCAGTCCTGGATGTCGCGCATCCACGAGAAGTACATGTTTTCGTACTGCTTCGGCACGAACTGGATACGGCCGTCTTCAACGGCAGCAATCGCAGGCTCGGCCAGCGGCTTGGTGGACACGTACCACTGGTCGGTCAGCCACGGCTCGATGACGGTGCCGGAGCGGTCGCCTTTCGGCACTTTCAGGTTGTGGTCGTCGACGCTGACCAGCAGGCCGGCCGCGTCGAACGCGGCAACGATCTGCTTGCGCGCTTCGAAACGCTCGAGACCGGCGTACTCGGCCGGAATCTTGCCGTCGATGCTGTCGTTCAGCGTGCCGTCGAGGTTGAACACCTGCGCTGCCGGCAGCACGTTGGCGTTCTTGTCGAAGATGTTCAGCAGCGGCAGGTTGTGGCGCTTGCCGACTTCGTAGTCGTTGAAATCGTGGGCCGGGGTGATTTTCACGCAGCCGGTGCCGAATTCAGGATCGCAGTAATCGTCGGCGATGATCGGGATGCGGCGGCCGACCAGCGGCAGCTCGACAAACTTGCCGATCAGGGCTTTGTAGCGCTCGTCGTTCGGGTTCACCGCGACGGCGGAGTCGCCGAGCATGGTTTCCGGACGGGTGGTCGCGACGATCAGGAAATCGTTGCCTTCAGCGGTTTTCGCGCCGTCGGCCAGCGGGTACTTCAGGTTCCACAGGAAACCTTTCTCGTCGTGGTTTTCCACTTCGAGGTCGGAAATCGCCGTGTGCAGCTTGGTGTCCCAGTTGACCAAGCGCTTGCCGCGATAGATCAGACCGTCTTCGTGCAGGCGCACGAAGGCTTCCTTAACGGCTTCCGAGAGGCCGTCGTCCATGGTGAAGCGCTCGCGGCTCCAGTCCACGGACGAGCCGAGACGGCGGATCTGCCGGCTGATGTTGCCGCCGGACTGATCCTTCCATTCCCAGACTTTCTCGAGGAATTTTTCGCGGCCCAGATCGTGGCGGTTCTGGCCCTGGGCTTCCAGTTGACGCTCCACCAGCATCTGCGTGGCGATACCGGCGTGGTCGGTGCCCGGCTGCCACAGGGTGTTGCGACCCTGCATGCGACGGAAACGGATCAGGGCGTCCATGATCGCGTTGTTGAAACCGTGACCCATGTGCAGGCTGCCGGTGACGTTCGGCGGCGGGATCATGATGGTGTAGGAGTCGCCCGCGCCTTGCGGGGCGAAGTAGTTCTCGGACTCCCAGGTGTTGTACCAGGAAGTTTCAATGGCGTGCGGCTGGTAGGTCTTATCCATGCGCGGCGGGACCCTATTGGCATTTATTCAGGAAAAGCCGGGAAGTATAGCGGGGCATGGGGCGCAGGGCGAGCGGGGCGGGCCGGGTGGAGACTTAAATGTGGGAGCTGGCTTGCCAGCGATGCAGGCGCCGCGGTTTTTCAGGAAAGCCACAGTGATGCTATCGCTGGCAGGCCAGCTCCCACAGGAAATCAGGGAATTATTCGTACTGGCCGAGAAGCCGTTCCATCCGCGCCTCGAGGCGACGTTTGATTTCGGTTTCGATGTGCGGCGCGAAATCGTCGATCACGTCCTGCATGATCAGTTGTGCGGCGGCGCGCAGTTCGCTGTTCAGGTGCAGCAGGGCGTCGGGGCCTTTATCCACAGGCGCAGCGGCAGGTTGCGGGGCTGGCGTCGGCGCGGGTGCAGCCTCGACGGCTTGCGGTGTGTTGTCGACCGAATCGAACAACATCGGAATCTGTTCCTGTTCGCCATCATCGACCGTGTCGGTCAACAGCGGCGGTTGCAGGTTGTCATCGCCGAGCAGCTGGCGGATCGACTCGAGGTCATCCAGCAGGTGCGCGGGTTTTTGCAGCGGTTTTGGAGTGTCCATCGGCGTACTCAGAGTCGCTGTAAACGGTGGTCTTGCAGAGGATAGCCCTGTTCGCGGTAGAAACGGAAACTCTCCCGCGCCGCAGTGCGGATCGCCGGATCTTCCACCACAACCTCCGCCACCCGGGCGAATTGGTTGGCGAAAACCGGGACTTTCAGGTCGAGGTTGACCAGCAGGTCCGTGTGTTGGCCACAGTCCTCGCCCAGTCCCAACACGATCGAGCCTTCCGGTTCGCTTTCAGCCGGGCCGTGAGGCACGAAGGTTTCGCCCTTGAACGCCCACAATCGCGCATCGAGGTCATCACGCTGGGCGGCATCGCTGCAATGCAGGTAGATGCGATGGCCCATGCGCCAGGCCTTATCGGTGAGCTTGCAGGCAAAATCCAGGCGCGCCGAAGGATCGGCGCTGGGCAGGATATAAAAGTCGACTTTGGTCATTGCGGTTCCTGAGCTGCAAGCAGCGCCCCTCAAGAGAGGCGCCGCTCGCAGTCATCGGTTTCAGGCTTTGGCGCGGTCCAGCAGGTACTGGGTCAGCAGCGGAACCGGACGGCCGGTGGCGCCCTTGTCCTTGCCGCCGCTGGTCCAGGCGGTGCCTGCGATGTCCAGGTGCGCCCAGTTCAGGTTCTTGGTGAAGCGCGACAGGAAGCACGCGGCGGTGATGGTGCCGGCCTTCGGCCCGCCGATGTTGGCGATGTCGGCGAACGGGCTGTCCAGTTGCTCCTGGTATTCATCGAACAGCGGCAGTTGCCAGGCGCGGTCGTCGGCAGCCTTGCCGGCGCTCAGCAGTTGCTCGATCAGCTCGTCGTTGTTGCCCAGCAGGCCCGACGTGTGGGCGCCCAGAGCAACGACGCAGGCACCGGTCAGGGTGGCGATGTCGATGACTGCCTGCGGCTTGAAGCGCTCGGAGTAGGTCAGGGCGTCGCACAGCACCAGACGGCCTTCGGCGTCGGTGTTGAGGATTTCCACGGTCTGGCCGCTCATGGTGGTGACGATGTCGCCCGGACGCGAGGCGTTGCCGCTCGGCATGTTCTCGGCGCAAGCCAGGATGCACACCAGGTTGATCGGCAGTTTCAGTTCCAGCACGGCGCGCAGGGTACCGAACACGCTGGCGGCACCGCCCATGTCGTACTTCATCTCGTCCATGCCGGCGCCCGGCTTCAGGCTGATGCCGCCAGTGTCGAAGGTGATGCCTTTGCCGACCAGTGCGTACGGCTTCTCGGATTTCTTGCCGCCGTTGTATTGCATGACGATCAGGCGCGGCGGCTGGGCGCTGCCCTGGCCGACGGCGTAGAACGAACCCATGCCCAGCGACTTGATCTTCTTCTCGTCGAGGACTTCGACTTTCAGATCCTTGAACTCTTTGCCGAGGTTCTTGGCTTGCTCGCCCAGGAAGGTCGGGTGGCAGATGTTCGGTGGCAGGTTGCCCAGGTTGCGGGTGAACGCCATGCCGTTGGCGATCGCGGTGGCGTGGTTAACGGCGCGTTGCACTTCGGCCTGAGCGGCCTTGATGGTCAGCAGGGTGATTTTCTTCAGGGCGCGCGGTTCGGCTTTCTGGCTCTTGAACTGGTCGAAGGTGTATTCGCCGTCGACCAGGGTTTCGGCCAGCAGACGGGTCTTGCCGTAGCTGTCGCGGTTTTTGACGATGACTTCATCGAGCGCCAGCACGGCGTCGCTGCCGCCCAGGCCTTTAAGCGTGTTGAGGATGCCGGCGACGATCTTGCGGAACGGACGGTCGCCCAGTTCTTCATCCTTGCCCACGCCGACCAGCAGCACGCGTTCGGCTTTCAGGTTCGGCAGGCTGTGCAGCAACAGGCTCTGGCCGACCTTGCCGGCCAGGTCGCCACGCTTGAGCACGGCGCTGATGGCGCCGCCGCTCAGTTCGTCGACCTGCCTGGCGGCAACACCGAGTTTGCGGCCTTCGCCGACGGCAACCACCAGGGTGGCGGTTTTCAACGTTTCTGGGCTAACGCTTTTTACAACCAGTTCCATGTCCGGATCCCTGAATGAATGGTCAACACGCAGGCGTTCGACGTGTCCGCCGTCGCCTGCTTATAGAGAGAAGAGGCGCAGGCCAGTGCCTGCGACAGAGGCGGCAGTTTGAACCTCGCTCACCGCGCCTGACAACCCTCGGCTGTACGATCTTCAACGGAATGCACGCTTGCGTGAGTGTGCGCAGTGACAGGCGCCCTCAATCACAGGATAATGCCGCATCTTTTTTCGACGGCTCTGCCTTGCGGGCCCGTCGATACGTTTGCTTGTTTGGCCGCCTTAGCCTGACAACCCTGGAGTGTCTGGTTTGATCGTCTTCCGTTATCTGTCCCGCGAAGTCCTGTTGACCCTGAGTGCGGTGAGCGCCGTGCTGCTGGTCATCATCATGAGCGGTCGCTTCATCAAATACCTTGCCCAGGCCGCCGCGGGCCAGCTCGATCCGGGATCGCTGTTCCTGATCATGGGCTTCCGTCTGCCGGGCTTCCTGCAACTGATCCTGCCGCTGGGCCTGTTTCTCGGGATCCTGCTGGCGTACGGCCGGTTGTACCTGGAAAGCGAGATGACCGTGCTGTCTGCCACCGGCATGAGTCAGCAGCGTCTGTTTCGCATGACCCTGTTCCCGGCCACCCTGGTGGCACTGGTGGTGGCGTGGCTGAGCCTGAGCCTGGCCCCGCAAGGCGCCAACCAGTTCCAATTGCTGCTTAACAAGCAGGACGCCCTGACCGAATTCGACACCCTCGAACCTGGCCGTTTCCAGGCCCTGCGCGACGGTACACGGGTGACCTACACAGAAACCCTGAGCGATGACCGGGTCAACCTCGGCAGCGTATTCATCTCGCAGAAGAACCTCGGCGCGAACCAGAAAGATCGCGGGATTTCCGTGCTGGTGGCGGAAAAGGGCCGTCAGGAAGTGCGTCCCGACGGCAACCGCTACCTGATCCTCGACAACGGCTACCGCTACGACGGCAGCCCGGGTCAGGCCAACTACCGCGCCATCCACTACGAAACCTACGGCGTGCTGCTGCCCAAGCCGGATGTCAGTGAGGAAGTCACCGACCGTGACGCCATGCCGACCTCGTCCCTGCTGGGTAGCGACGACATTCGCTCGAAAACCGAACTGCAATGGCGCCTGTCGCTGCCGTTGCTGGTGTTCATCGTGACCCTGATGGCGGTGCCGCTGTCGCGGGTCAACCCGCGTCAGGGGCGTTTCCTCAAGCTGCTGCCGGCGATTCTTCTTTATATGGCTTACCTGACCATCCTGATTGCCGCCCGCGGCGCCCTCGAGAAAGGCAAGATTCCACCGGCGCTTGGCTTGTGGTGGGTGCACGCGATCTTCCTGGTCATCGGTCTCGGCCTGCTGTACTGGGAGCCTCTGCGCCTGAAGCTGGCCAGTCGTCGCAGCGCAGCGCTGGAGGTGGCCCGTGGTTAAACTCGACCGCTACATCGGCAGCAGCGTGTTCATGGCGATCATCGCAGTGCTGGCGATCATTCTCGGCCTGGCCACGTTGTTTGCTTTCATCGACGAGATGGGTGACGTCAGTGACACCTACACTCTGGTCGATGTTCTGAGCTTCGTGCTGCTGACCGCACCGCGCCGCATGTACGACATGCTGCCGATGGCGGCGCTGATCGGCTGCCTGATCGGCCTCGGCAGTCTGGCGAGCAGCAGCGAGCTGACCGTTATGCGCGCTGCCGGTGTGTCCATCGGGCGCATCGTCTGGGCGGTGATGAAGCCGATGCTGGTACTGATGCTGGCCGGCGTGCTGATCGGCGAGTACGTGGCGCCGGCCACCGAAAGCATGGCCCAGGCCAATCGTTCGCTGGCGCAAGGCAGCGGCGACGCGCAGAGCGCCAAGCACGGCATGTGGCACCGTCAGGGCGAGGAGTTCATTCACATCAACTCCGTGCAACCCAACGGTCGCCTGTACGGCGTGACCCGCTATCACTTCGACAAGGAGCGCCACCTGCTCAGTTCGAGCTTCGCCAAGCGCGGCGAGTTCGACACCGATCACTGGCAGCTGACCGACGTGACCACCACCAAATTCCACGAGCGCAGCACCGAAGTGGTCAATACGCCTGTGGAACGCTGGGATGTCTCGCTGAGCCCGCAATTGCTGAGCACTGTGGTGATGGCGCCGGAATCGCTCTCGATCACCGGTCTGTGGGGTTATATCCACTATCTGGCCGATCAGGGCCTGAGCAACGGCCGTTACTGGCTGGCATTTTGGGTCAAGGTGTTGCAACCGCTGGTGACCGCTGCGCTGGTGCTAATGGCGATCTCCTTCATCTTCGGTCCGTTGCGTTCGGTGACCCTCGGTCAGCGGGTGTTCACCGGTGTGCTGGTGGGTTTCACCTTCCGCATCGTTCAGGATCTGCTGGGTCCATCCAGTCTGGTATTCGGCTTCTCGCCGCTGTTCGCGGTGCTGGTGCCGGCTGGCGTGTGTGCGCTGGCGGGTGTCTGGCTGTTGCGTCGAGCCGGTTGATGAACAAGGTTTCACCCACGCTTTAGCCTTGAAAACGCCCCGGTCGCCAGATCGGGGCGTTTTTGCATGCAATCCGGGTGACAGGCGAACGTGACGCTTGCGCCGTGTATCAGGTACAATTCCCGGCTATTTTTCGGCGGGCCAAGCCTGCAGCCTTTTTGAGTGTTGATCCGTGAGTGATTTGAGTCATATCCGCAATTTCTCCATCATCGCCCACATTGACCATGGCAAGTCGACGCTGGCTGACCGTTTCATCCAGATGTGCGGTGGCCTGGCCGAGCGTGAAATGGAAGCCCAGGTACTGGATTCCATGGATCTGGAGCGCGAACGCGGGATCACCATCAAGGCCCACAGCGTTACCCTCTATTACAAGGCCAAAGACGGCGTCACCTACCAGCTGAACTTCATTGACACCCCGGGCCACGTCGACTTCACCTACGAAGTCAGCCGTTCCCTGGCGGCCTGTGAAGGCGCGTTGCTGGTGGTCGATGCGGGTCAGGGTGTTGAAGCCCAGTCCGTGGCCAACTGCTACACCGCCATCGAGCAGGGCCTCGAGGTCATGCCGGTCCTGAACAAGATCGACCTGCCACAGGCCGAGCCTGACCGCGTCAAGGACGAGATCGAGAAGATCATCGGCATCGACGCCACCGACGCCGTCACCTGCAGCGCCAAGACCGGGCTGGGTGTCGACGAAGTGCTCGAGCGTCTGGTCGCTACCATTCCTGCGCCGACCGGCAACATCGAAGATCCGCTGCAAGCATTGATCATCGACTCCTGGTTCGACAACTACCTGGGCGTTGTCTCCCTGGTGCGCGTGCGTCACGGCCGCGTGAAGAAGGGCGACAAGATCCTCGTCAAGTCCACCGGCAAGGTGCATCTGGTCGACAGCGTGGGCGTGTTCAACCCGAAACACACCGCTACCGCTGACCTGAAGGCCGGCGAAGTGGGCTTCATCATCGCCAGCATCAAGGACATTCACGGTGCGCCGGTCGGTGACACCCTGACCCTGAGCTCCACCCCGGACGTTCCGGTGCTGCCAGGTTTCAAACGCATCCAGCCGCAGGTTTACGCCGGTCTGTTCCCGGTCAGCTCCGACGACTTCGAGGACTTCCGCGAAGCGCTGCAGAAACTGACCCTGAACGACTCGTCGCTGCAGTACACCCCGGAAAGCTCCGACGCACTGGGCTTCGGCTTCCGTTGCGGCTTCCTCGGCATGCTGCACATGGAGATCATCCAGGAGCGCCTGGAGCGCGAATACGACCTGGACCTGATCACCACGGCGCCAACCGTAATCTTCGAACTGGTGCTGAAAACCGGTGAAACGATTTATGTCGACAACCCGTCGAAGCTGCCGGACGTCTCGTCGATCGAAGACATGCGCGAGCCGATCGTGCGCGCCAACATCCTGGTACCGCAGGAACACCTGGGCAACGTCATCACTCTGTGCATCGAAAAACGCGGTGTGCAGGTCGACATGCTGTTCCTCGGCAATCAGGTGCAAGTGACCTACGACCTGCCGATGAACGAAGTGGTCCTGGACTTCTTCGACCGTCTGAAATCCACCAGCCGCGGCTATGCTTCGCTGGACTACCATTTCGATCGCTACCAATCGGCTAATCTGGTGAAACTGGACGTGCTGATCAACGGTGACAAGGTCGACGCTCTGGCGTTGATCGTGCACCGTGACAATTCGCACTTCAAAGGTCGCCAGTTGACCGAGAAGATGAAAGAACTGATTCCTCGTCAGATGTTCGACGTGGCCATCCAGGCTGCCATTGGCGGTCAGATCGTCGCCCGGACAACCGTCAAGGCACTCAGAAAGAACGTATTGGCCAAGTGCTACGGCGGCGACGTCAGCCGTAAGAAAAAACTGCTTGAGAAGCAGAAGGCCGGTAAGAAACGCATGAAACAGGTCGGCAACGTGGAAATTCCACAAGAAGCCTTCCTCGCCGTGCTCAGGTTGGAATAGTCAGGTCCTATGTCACTAAATTTCCCGCTGTTGCTGGTCATTGCCGTGTTCGTCTGCGGTCTGTTGGCGTTGCTCGATCTGTTGATCCTGGCACCGCGTCGGCGTGCCGCCATCGCCTCCTATCAGGGCAGCGTCAGTCAGCCTGATGTGGTGGTGGTCGAGAAGCTGAGCAAGGAACCGCTGCTGGTCGAGTACGGCAAGTCGTTCTTCCCGGTGCTGTTCATCGTGCTGGTGCTGCGTTCGTTCCTGGTGGAGCCGTTCCAGATTCCGTCCGGCTCGATGAAACCGACCCTGGACGTTGGCGACTTCATTCTGGTGAACAAGTTTTCCTACGGGATCCGCCTGCCGGTGATCGACAAGAAGATCATCGAAGTCGGTGACCCGCAACGCGGCGATGTGATGGTGTTCCGCTACCCGAGCGACCCGAACGTCAACTACATCAAGCGTGTGGTCGGCCTGCCGGGCGACACCGTGCGGTACACCGCCGACAAGCGCCTGTTCGTCAATGGCGAGTCGATTGCCGAGCAACTGGTCGGCTCCGAGCCGGGCACGCTGGGCAGCGCGGAACTCTACAAGGAAAAACTCGGCGTCGCCGAGCACCTGATCCGCAAGGAAATGAGCCGCTACCGCGCCACGCCGGACCATACCTGGACCGTGCCGGCCGGGCACTACTTCATGATGGGCGACAACCGCGACAACTCGAACGACAGTCGCTACTGGGATGATCCGAACATTCCCAAGGATCTGCTGGGCATGGTTCCCGACCAGAACATCGTCGGCAAGGCCTTCGCGGTCTGGATGAGCTGGCCGGAACCGAAACTCAGCCACCTGCCGAACTTCTCGCGGGTCGGCCTGATCAAGTAAACAAACACGGCGCTGTTGACCACAGCGCCGAATGCATTTCTGGCGTCGGCACAACCGGCTCCGGGGCATGAAGCCACGATATTCAGGACGTCATTTTTGAACACAGCGTTAATTGTCCCAGGCCTGCGCCGTATCCCGGCGATGGCAGTGGAATCCAGCCACGAACTCAGCGTGGGTAAACCGTGAGCGTTTCTCTAAGCCGTCTCGAGCGTCAGCTCGGTTACACCTTCAAGGACCAGGAACTGATGGTCCTGGCCCTTACGCACCGCAGCTTTGCCGGACGCAACAACGAGCGTCTGGAATTCCTCGGCGATGCAATCCTCAACTTTGTTGCCGGCGAAGCCTTGTTCGACCGTTTCCCGCTGGCTCGCGAAGGCCAGTTGTCGCGTTTGCGCGCACGACTGGTAAAAGGTGAGACGCTGGCGGTGCTGGCCCGCGGTTTCGATCTGGGCGATTACCTGCGTCTGGGTTCCGGCGAGTTGAAGAGTGGCGGATTCCGTCGCGAGTCGATTCTGGCCGACGCCCTTGAAGCGCTGATCGGTGCGATCTACCTCGACGCCGGCATGGAAGTCGCCCGCGAGCGCGTACTGGCCTGGCTGGCCGGCGAGTTCGAAGGCCTGACGCTGGTCGATACCAACAAGGATCCGAAGACCCGCCTGCAGGAATTCCTGCAATCGCGCGGCTGCGAACTGCCGCGCTATGAAGTGGTGGATATCCAGGGCGAGCCGCACTGCCGTACCTTCTTCGTCGAGTGCGAAGTTGTCCTATTGAATGAAAAAAGCCGGGGTCAGGGTGTGAGCCGTCGTATTGCCGAACAGGTAGCGGCCGCCGCAGCACTGATTGCCCTGGGTGTGGAGAATGGCAATGACTGATACAAACGCAACGCGCTGTGGCTATGTTGCCATCGTCGGCCGTCCCAACGTGGGCAAGTCCACGCTGCTGAACCACATCCTCGGCCAGAAGCTCGCGATCACCTCGCGCAAGCCGCAGACCACTCGCCACAACATGCTCGGGATCAAGACCGAGGGCGACGTGCAGGCGATCTACGTCGACACCCCCGGCATGCACAAGGGTGGCGAAAAGGCCCTGAACCGCTACATGAACAAGACCGCTTCGGCGGCGTTGAAAGACGTCGACGTGGTGATCTTCGTGGTCGATCGCACCAAGTGGACCGAAGAAGACCAGATGGTGCTGGAGCGCGTGCAGTACGTGACCGGCCCGCTGATCGTCGCCCTGAACAAGACCGACCGCATCGAAGACAAGGCCGAGCTGATGCCGCACCTGTCGTGGTTGCAGGAACAACTGCCGAACGCGCAGATCATTCCGATTTCGGCGCAACAAGGGCACAACCTCGACGCGCTGGAAAAGGTCATCGCCGACCATCTGCCGGAGAACGATCACTTCTTCCCGGAAGACCAGATCACTGACCGCAGCAGCCGCTTCCTCGCCGCCGAACTGGTGCGCGAGAAGATCATGCGCCAGCTCGGCGCCGAGCTGCCGTACCAGATCACCGTGGAAATCGAAGAGTTCAAGCAGCAGGGTGCGACGCTGCATATCCATGCGCTGATCCTCGTCGAGCGTGACGGCCAGAAGAAAATCATCATTGGCGACAAGGGCGAGCGCATCAAGCGCATCGGCACTGAGGCGCGCAAGGACATGGAGCTGCTGTTCGACTCCAAGATCATGCTCAACCTGTGGGTCAAGGTGAAGGGCGGCTGGTCCGACGACGAGCGCGCGCTGCGTTCGCTGGGTTACGGCGACCTGTAACACCGGTTTTCTGCTACACCAGAGAACCCCCTGTGGGAGCGGGCTTGCTCGCGAATGCGTAGTATCAGTCGACATATACGTTGACTGATTCACCGCTTTCGCGGGCAAGCCCGCTCCCACAGTAGTTTTGGGTTGTGTGTAAAACTGCATTTCGTCATCGAGAATTCAATGTCGCAAAGCCCGCCTCCCGCCCAACCCGCCTACGTCCTCCACTCCCGCGCCTACCGCGAAACCAGCGCATTGGTGGACTTCCTCACGCCGCAAGGTCGGCTGCGGGCGGTATTGCGCAGCGCGCGGGGCAAGGCCGGGACGTTGGCGCGGCCGTTCGTGCCGCTGGAAGTCGAGTTTCGTGGCAAGGGTGAGTTGAAGAATGTCGGGCGCATGGAGAGTGTCGGCAATGCAACATGGATGGTCGGCGAGGCGCTGTTCAGCGGCCTGTATCTCAACGAACTGTTGATCCGCCTGTTGCCCGCCGAAGACCCGCACCCGGCGGTGTTCGATCATTACGCCGCGACCTTGCTGGCACTGGCTGAAGGCCGACCACTGGAGCCACTGCTGCGTTCCTTTGAATGGCGGCTGCTCGACGACCTTGGTTACGGTTTCTCCCTGAACACCGACATCAATGACGAGCCTATCGCTGCGGACGGTCTCTACCGCTTGCAGGTGGATGCCGGACTTGAGCGGGTTTACTTGCTGCAACCCGGTCTGTTCAACGGCATCGAACTGCTGGCCATGGCCGAAGCCGACTGGTCGGCCCCTGGCGCGTTGTCCGCCGCCAAGCGCTTGATGCGTCAGGCACTGGCTGTTCACCTGGGCGGCCGTCCACTCGTGAGTCGCGAACTGTTTCGCAAACCGTAGCCCCGTGTATGCTGTGCGCCGAATCTTTCCATTCAGGAGCGCATCCGTGACCAGCAGCAATCGCATTCTTCTTGGCGTGAACATCGACCACGTCGCCACCCTGCGTCAGGCCCGTGGCACGCGCTATCCGGATCCGGTCAAGGCTGCGCTGGACGCGGAAGAGGCGGGCGCCGACGGCATCACCGTGCACCTGCGCGAAGACCGTCGGCACATTCAGGAGCGCGACGTGCTGCTGCTCAAGGATGTGCTGCAAACCCGCATGAACTTCGAAATGGGCGTCACCGAAGAAATGATGGCGTTCGCCGAACGCATCCGTCCGGCGCACATCTGCCTGGTGCCGGAAACCCGTCAGGAGCTGACCACCGAAGGCGGTCTGGATGTGGCGGGGCAGGAAGAGCGGATCAGGGCGGCGGTCGAGCGTCTGTCGAAGATCGGCAGCGAGGTATCGCTGTTCATCGACGCCGACGAGCGGCAGATTGCTGCATCGAAGCGCGTCGGCGCACCGGCCATCGAACTGCACACGGGACGTTACGCCGATGCCGAAACACCGACCGAAGTGGCTGAAGAGCTCAAGCGTGTGGCGGACGGCGTGGCCTTCGGTCTGGCCCAGGGCTTGATCGTCAATGCCGGCCATGGCCTGCACTATCACAACGTCGAGGCGGTTGCCGCGATCAAGGGCATCAACGAGCTGAACATCGGCCATGCGCTGGTGGCGCATGCGTTGTTCGTGGGCTTCAAGTCGGCGGTGTCGGAGATGAAGACGTTGATCCTGGCGGCTGCCAGACACTAAGTCTCAACATCTTGTGGGAGCAAATTGCTCCCACTTTCGTATGGGTTAAAGCGGGGCGGGCTCTTGAGCCGGTTTCGACTTGTCGATCCCCGGCACATGCAGGTTGCCCTCGGCCACCTGATCGCCTTCAAGCTGCGGCTGGGTCACCCAGGTCAGGATGTCGTAGTAGCGACGGATGTTCGCCACGAAATGCACCGGTTCGCCGCCCCGGGCGTAGCCGTACCGTGTCTTGCTGTACCACTGCTTCTGCGACAGGCGCGGCAGGATCTTTTTCACATCCAGCCACTTGTCCGGGTTCAACCCTTCCTTGGCCGCCAGTTTGCGCGCGTCATCCAGATGACCGCTACCGACGTTGTAGGCCGCCAGAGCAAACCATGTGCGATCCGGTTCCTGGATCGACTCGTCGAGCTGATCCTTCATGTAGGCCAGGTACTTGGCGCCACCCATGATGCTCTGCTTCGGATCGAGGCGGTTGGACACGCCCATGGCCTGGGCGGTGTTCTGGGTCAGCATCATCAGCCCGCGCACGCCGGTCTTCGAGGTGACGGCCGGTTGCCACAGCGATTCCTGGTAACCGATGGCCGCCAGCAGGCGCCAGTCGACTTTCTCTTTCTTGGCGTAGGCCTTGAAGTGTTGTTCGTATTTGGGCAGCCGCTGCTGCAAATGTTGGGCGAAGGTGGTGGCGCCCATGTAGCCGAGGACGTCGACGTGGCCGTAATAACGGTCTTTCAGACGTTGCAGGGTGCCGTTCTTCTGCACCTTGTCCAGATAACTGTTGATCTCGTTGAGCAGGCTGTTGTCTTCGCCGGCCGCCACGGCCCAGCTCTGGCTGCGGGCGTCGCCGAGGTCGAAGGCCACGCGGATGTTGGTGAAGTACACCTGGTTCATCGCCACTTCGTTGGAATCGACCAGGGTCAGGTCGATCTGACCTTCATCGACCATGCGCAGCAGGTCGACCACTTCAACGGCGTCGGACTCTTCGTATTGAATGCCAGGATATTTCTGTTTCAGCTCCGCCAGTTGTTCGGCGTGGGTGCTGCCCTTGAGCACCATGATCTTCTTGCCCACCAGATCGCCGGCGTCGGTGGGGCGTGACTGGCCGTTGCGATAGATGATCTGCGGGGTGACTTCGAGGTAGGAGCGGGAGAAACGCACCTGTTTCTTGCGCTGTTCGCTGCTGACCAGACCGGCGGCCGCCAGTACCGGGCCGTTCGGCTTGCCGATCTGGTTGAACAGGTCGTCGAGGTTGTCGGCGGTTTCGATCTTCAGCTCGACACCCAAATCGTCGGCGAAGCGCTTCACCAGCTCGTATTCGAAGCCGGTTTCACCGCTGCGATCCTGAAAGTAGGTGGCGGGGCTGTTTCGGGTGACCACCCGCAGCACGCCATCCTCCTTTACGCGCTCGAGTGTGTTGGGTTTATCAACACAGCCACTGAGCATCAGGAAGAGTCCGGTAGCGATCAGCCATTTGGCGTACCGCGGACGCAAAGCCGTTGGGGAAAACATGTGCGCAGTATACGCAAAGGACAACGGGCGCCATATCTCGACAGTTGCGGGGTTGTCTGCTAGGGATCACAAAACCGCTCGAAACCCCGCAGGAACGGGCCCGAAAGGCATTTTGTGACAGAAAAAATAACCTGCGTTTAGATACCCATTAAATTTGACCCTCAAGGCAGGAACACCACTCGACATCCGGGTGCAACCGTGCGTAGCGTTTCGGGTGATGTTGAGGGCGGTTTAGGCTAGAATGCACGGCCTCAAAGCACACCCCTTCCCGAGGCTGTCCCGAAGATGTTGATCCTGCGCGGCGCTCCTGCCCTTTCTGCCTTTCGCCACAGCAAACTCCTTGAGCAACTGAGCCAGAAGGTTCCGGCTGTCAGTGGCTTGTATGCTGAATTCGCTCACTTCGCCGAAGTCACCGGCGTCCTGACCGGCGACGAACAGCAGGTGCTTGCGCGCCTTCTGAAGTACGGTCCAAGCGTTCCGGTTCAAGAGCCGACCGGTCGTCTGTTCCTGGTGTTGCCGCGTTTCGGCACCATCTCGCCATGGTCGAGCAAGGCCAGCGACATCGCCCGCAACTGCGGCCTGAGCAAGATCCAGCGCCTGGAGCGCGGCATCGCGTTCTACGTGGCCGGCCAGTTCAGCGAAACCGAAGCGCAGCAGATTGCCGATGTACTGCATGACCGCATGACGCAGATCGTTCTGGCCAACCTCGAGCAGGCCGCCGGTCTGTTCAGCCACGCCGAACCGAAGCCGCTGACCGCCATCGACATCCTCGGCGGCGGTCGCGCCGCACTGGAAAAAGCCAACGTCGAACTGGGCCTGGCCCTGGCCGAAGACGAGATCGATTACCTGGTCAACGCCTTCAATGGTCTCAAGCGCAATCCGCACGACATCGAACTGATGATGTTCGCCCAGGCCAACTCCGAGCACTGCCGCCACAAGATCTTCAACGCCAGTTGGGATATTGATGGCGAGAGCCAGGAAAAAAGCCTGTTCGGCATGATCAAGAACACCTATCAGATGCACAGCGAAGGCGTGCTGTCCGCTTACAAGGACAACGCTTCGGTGATCGTCGGCAACGTTGCCGGCCGCTTCTTCCCGGATCCGGAAACCCGCCAGTACGGCGCGGTGCAAGAGCCGGTGCACATCCTGATGAAGGTTGAAACCCACAACCACCCGACCGCGATCGCTCCGTTCCCGGGCGCGTCCACCGGTTCCGGTGGCGAGATCCGTGACGAAGGTGCAACCGGTCGTGGCGCCAAGCCGAAAGCCGGCCTGACCGGTTTCACCGTGTCGAACCTGCAGATCCCGGGCTTCGAACAGCCGTGGGAAGTGCCGTACGGCAAGCCTGAGCGCATCGTCAATGCGCTGGACATCATGATCGAAGGCCCGCTGGGCGGCGCTGCGTTCAACAACGAATTCGGTCGTCCGGCCCTGACCGGTTACTTCCGTACCTTCGAACAGTCGATCACCACCCCGCACGGTGATGAAGTTCGCGGTTACCACAAGCCGATCATGCTCGCTGGCGGCATGGGCAACATCCGCGAAGAACACGTCAAGAAAGGCGAGATCGTCGTCGGCTCCAAGCTGATCGTCCTCGGCGGCCCGGCGATGCTGATCGGTCTGGGCGGCGGTGCCGCTTCCTCCATGGCCACCGGCACCAGCTCGGCGGATCTGGACTTCGCTTCGGTTCAGCGTGAAAACCCTGAAATGGAGCGTCGCTGCCAGGAAGTCATCGACCGTTGCTGGCAGCTGGGTGACAAGAACCCGATCAGCTTCATCCACGACGTGGGTGCGGGCGGTCTGTCCAACGCCTTCCCGGAACTGGTCAACGACGGCGACCGCGGTGGCCGTTTCGAACTGCGCAACATTCCAAACGACGAGCCGGGCATGGCCCCGCACGAAATCTGGTCCAACGAATCCCAGGAACGTTACGTTCTGGCCGTCGGCCCGGCCGACTTCGAGCGCTTCAAGGCGATCTGCGAACGTGAGCGTTGCCCGTTTGCCGTTGTCGGCGAAGCCACCGCCGAGCCGCAGCTTACTGTCACGGATAGCCACTTCGGCAACAACCCGGTGGACATGCCACTGGAAGTGTTGCTGGGCAAGGCACCGCGCATGCACCGTTCGGTGGTTCGCGAAGCCGAGCTGGGCGATGACTTCGATCCGTCGAGCCTCGACATCGGCGAAAGCATCGAGCGCGTCCTGCACCACCCGGCCGTGGCGAGCAAAAGCTTCCTGATCACCATCGGCGACCGCACCATCACCGGCCTCGTGGCCCGTGACCAGATGGTCGGCCCATGGCAGGTTCCGGTGGCCGACGTTGCCGTCACCGCCACCAGTTTCGACGTCTACACCGGTGAAGCGATGGCGATGGGCGAGCGTACTCCGCTGGCGCTGCTGGATGCTCCGGCGTCGGGCCGCATGGCCATCGGCGAAACCCTGACCAACATTGCCGCCTCGCGCATCAACAAGCTCTCCGACATCAAACTGTCGGCGAACTGGATGTCCGCTGCCGGCCACCCGGGCGAAGACGCGCGTCTGTACGACACCGTGAAAGCGGTCGGCATGGAACTGTGCCCTGAGCTGGGCATCACCATTCCGGTGGGCAAGGACTCGATGTCCATGGCCACCCGCTGGAACGACAACGGCGAAGACAAGACCGTCACCTCGCCGATGTCCCTGATCGTGACCGGTTTCGCGCCAGTGGCTGACATCCGTCAGACCCTGACCCCGGAACTGCGCATGGATAAGGGCACCACCGACCTGATCCTGATCGACCTCGGTCGTGGCCAGAACCGTATGGGCGCCTCGATCCTGGCTCAGGTTCACGGCAAGCTCGGCAAGCAGGCTCCGGACGTCGACGACGCCGAAGACCTGAAAGCCTTCTTTGCAGTGATTCAGGGCCTCAATGCCGACGGTCACCTGCTGGCGTACCACGACCGTTCCGACGGTGGTCTGCTGACCTCCGTGGTGGAAATGGCCTTCGCCGGTCACTGCGGTCTGAGCCTGAACCTGGACAGCGTTGCTGAATCCTCGGCAGAAATCGCCGCCATCCTGTTCAACGAAGAACTGGGTGCCGTGATCCAGGTTCGCCAGGACGCTACTCCGGACATCCTCGCCCAATTCAGCGCTGCCGGTCTGGGCGACTGCGTTTCCGTGATCGGTCAGCCGATCAACAATGGCCAGATCAACATCACCTTCAACGGTGACACCGTGTTCGAAGGCCAGCGCCGTCTGCTGCAACGTCAGTGGGCCGAGACCAGCTACCAGATCCAGCGTCTGCGCGACAACGCCGACTGCGCCGAGCAAGAGTTCGATGCGCTGCTGGAAGAAGACAACCCGGGTCTGAGCGTCAAGCTGAGCTACGACGTCAACCAGGACATCGCCGCGCCTTACATCAAGAAAGGCATTCGCCCACAGGTTGCCGTGCTGCGTGAGCAGGGCGTCAACGGTCAGGTGGAAATGGCGGCGGCGTTCGACCGCGCCGGTTTCAACGCGATCGACGTGCACATGAGCGACATTCTGGCCGGCCGTGTCGACCTGAACGAGTTCAAAGGTCTGGTGGCCTGCGGTGGTTTCTCCTACGGCGACGTTCTCGGCGCCGGTGAAGGCTGGGCCAAGTCCGCGCTGTTCAACAGCCGTGCCCGCGATGCGTTCCAGGGCTTCTTCGAGCGTAACGACAGCTTCACCCTCGGCGTGTGCAACGGTTGCCAGATGATGTCCAACCTGCACGAGCTGATCCCGGGCAGCGAGTTCTGGCCGCACTTCGTGCGCAACCGCTCCGAGCAGTTCGAAGCGCGCGTGGCGATGGTTCAGGTTCAGGAATCGAACTCGATCTTCCTGCAGGGCATGGCCGGTTCGCGTATGCCGATCGCCATCGCGCACGGTGAAGGCCATGCCGAATTCGAAAGCGAAGAGGCACTGCTCGAAGCCGATCTGTCCGGTTGCGTGGCGATGCGTTTCGTCGACAACCACGGCAAGGTCACCGAAGCCTACCCGGCCAACCCGAACGGTTCGCCGCGCGGGATCACCGGCCTCACCAGCCGCGACGGTCGCGTGACGATCATGATGCCGCACCCGGAGCGTGTGTTCCGCGCCGTGCAGAACTCGTGGCGTTCGGAAGACTGGAACGAGGACGCTCCTTGGATGCGTATGTTCCGTAATGCTCGTGTGTGGGTGAACTAAGCGCTGTGTACAAGCTCGCGTTTTTTGTTCCCGACAGTCATGTCGAGGTGGTCAAGGACGCTGTATTCGCTGCCGGTGGCGGGCGGATCGGTGACTATGACCACTGTGCGTGGCAGGTGCTTGGATCTGGTCAGTTTCGGCCTCTGGACGGGAGTCAGCCGTTCATTGGTCAGGCTGGGCAGGTTGAGCAGGTCGAGGAGTGGAAGGTTGAGCTTGTTGTTGGCGATGAGTTGATTCGCTCGGTAGTGGCGGCTCTTAAGTTGAGCCATCCCTACGAGACGCCGGCTTATGAGGTTTGGCGGTTGGAGGATTTTTGATCTTCCTTGGCTGCTGAATGGGAAACCCGCTGAGAGTGATTTCAGCGGGTTTTTTGGTTTTTGGGGTTGGGTGAATATCCGTTTCTTCGGGTGTTGCCGCTGGCGGTTCCGCTCTTACAGCGGCTCACTTTTTCAAACGCCAAAAAGTAAGCAAAAGGCTTGGCCCCGGCGTTCGGCACCTCGCCTAGGCTCGGTGTTCCTTCGCTCCGGGATTCATCCGGGGGGCACCGCCTACGGTTTGCTTCGCTGCACCTCCTCTCGGTGTGTTCGACTTCGTCGAACGGCGCTGCGCGCCCACCCCCGGACAAATCCCTCCACTCAGCCTGCCGATGGGGCCAAAAGATCAAGAGCCTTACTCGAGCTAACGCTCATCGTGTTGAGTGGTGAGAAGCGGGAAGCGAATGCGGGCTCCTTTTGATCGTTCCCACGCTCTGCGTGGGAATGCCGCCCGGGACGCTCCGCGTTCCATTTTCGAATGTTTAAAGATGTGGGGGATTTACCGAGACTTCCCACAGGCTTTTCAGGTTGCCCCTCGGAAGTCCCGGTCCTATTGTGGTCGGGGTGTCTCAAATGGCCTGTCAGCTCTACTTACAACAGCACGAAGTGACCACCTGGAGGAATCAGATGTTGAAGTCATTTGACGATCACGTCCTTTCATCCGCATTGGACACTTTGGTCAGAAGTCCTCTGGATCAGGCTGATGGCGTAGCGTTGGTGAATGCCGCCAAAGAGGTCTGGTATTCAGAGTCGAATCTTGAGAGTGAGGTCAAAACCTTCCTCGCATTTCATTGCGATGAAACCGAGCGCCGTCGGGCGGCTTATCTGCTTGAGCGATTCACTCGTTTTGCTTGCGTATCGGATAACCGCGTAATGGAAACGCTTCACGCGCTTGAGCTTTTCACCCATTCAACACCCAAGCAGAACGTGACACCTCAAAAAGCGGTTTCTTTACGCAATCGTTGTGATGAGTTGGCTGTCGCTTGGGGATTGAAAGAAAGTCTGGGTTTGAAAGTTCAGACACTCATGCCATTCCAGACCCGGCACTACGAGGCAGAACAGCGAGGAAAGCTGTCGTGAGGTTAACGCGCGTAAACAAGAAACCCGGCCTAGGCCGGGTTTCTTGTTTTTAATCGCTTCAAGTCGAAACTTGATGGCAACCATCAGACTTTTGCACTCACCTCACTCCGATTAACCAACCCCTCCAGCGCCGCACTCAAACTCTGCGCCCGCTCACCCACCAGCAAGTGCCATACACCGTCTTCCAGCGCGCTCACACCCAGACATCCAAGCTCTTTCAACCGGCTTTCCGACAGCGCCTTGCCATTGGCCAGTTGCAGGCGAATCCGGCTCATGGCGATGCAGTCGAGTTGCAGCACGTTGTCGCTGCCGCCCAAGGCGGTCAGCCATTGCTGTGCCTGGGGTGTGGAGATTGCGACGGGTTCGCTGGTTTCGACGACGGCGACAGGAGCAGTAGTCGCTGCGGCTCGCCCCAATGCCGGCATCGCCAGGCGGATTTCGTCGGCAATGCTGTCGGCCATCGGTCCGACAACCACCTGCAAACTTCCACCCTTGCCCGGACGCACAACGGCCATCGCGCCCAGTGCTTTCAGGTCTGCGTCCGAGGCTTTGTTGCGATCGACCATTTCCAGTCGCAGTCGCGTGGTGCACGCGCCGACGGTGACCAGATTTTCCGCGCCGCCGAGTGCCTTGATGTAAGCGCCGGCGCGTTCGTTTTCGGTCAGGACCGCTTTGTCGGCGGTGGCGACGTCTTCGCGTCCCGGGGTTTTCAAATTGAAGCGGCGGATGCAGAAGTCGAACACCGCGTAGTAGATGACCGCATACGCAAGGCCCACCGGTACCACTAGCCAGCCGTTGGTCGAGCGTCCCCAGCCCAGCACCATGTCGATGAAACCGCCGGAGAAGGTGAAGCCCAGGTGGATGTTCAATGCGTTGGTGATTGCCATCGACAGGCCGGTCAGCAGCGCATGCAGCAGGAACAGCAGCGGTGCGAGGAACATGAAGGCGAATTCGATGGGTTCGGTGACGCCGGTGAGGAACGCGGTCAGGGCCATCGACAGGAAGATCCCGCCCATGACTTTGCGGCGCTCCGGCAGGGCGTTGCGGTACATCGCCAGGCAGGCGGCGGGGAGGCCGAAGATCATCACCGGGAACATGCCGGTCATGAATTGGCCGCCTTTCGGGTCGCCGGCGAAGTAGCGGGACAGGTCACCCGTGACCAGTGCGCCGGTGGTCGGGTCGGTGAAGTTGCCGAACACGAACCACGCCATGTTGTTGAGGATGTGGTGCAGGCCGGTGACGATCAGCAGGCGGTTGAACACGCCGAAGACGAAGGCGCCGAAGCTGCCGCTTTCCATCAGCAAAGTGCCGAAGCCGTTGATGCCGTGCTGGATCGGCGGCCAGATGTAGCCGAACAGCACGCCCAGGCCGACCGCGCTGAACCCGGTGACGATGGGCACGAAACGCCGGCCGCCGAAGAATGCCAGGTACTCCGGCAGCTTGATGTCCTTGAAGCGGTTGTACAGCGCCCCGGCCATCAGGCCGCTGACGATCCCGGCGAGCATGCCCATGTTGATGCTGGCGTCGAGCACCTTGAGCGTGGAGATCATCACCAGGTAACCGATCACCCCGGCCAGACCTGCGGTGCCGTTGTTGTCTTTGGCGAAGCCGACCGCGATACCGATGGCGAAGATCATCGCCAGGTTGGCGAAGATCACCTGACCGGCGTCGTGGATGATCGCGATGTTCAGGAGGTCGGTATCGCCCAGGCGTAGCAGCAGGCCGGCGATCGGCAGGATCGCGATCGGCAGCATCAGTGCCCGGCCGAGGCGTTGCAGGCCTTCGATGAAAAGTTGATACATGGCGTTTGTCCTTGTTGTTTTTGTTAGCGCAGAGGCCAATGTTGATGACAGGCATGACGCACCGCGGCGGCGCTGCTCAGCTTGAGCAAGTCCCGGGCAAGGCGTTGGCATTCGGCTTCGTGCAACTGGCGCACGCGATCCTTGATTTCGCCGATCTGTACCGGGCTCACCGACAGTTCGGTCACGCCCAGGCCGATCAACACTGGCGTCGCCAGCGGATCGGAAGCCAGGGCGCCGCACACGCCGACCCAGCGTTTATGCACCGCCGCGCCTTCGCAGGTCATGGCGATCAGGCGCAGCAGCGCCGGGTGCAAGGCATCGACCCGTGCGGCGAGGCCCGCGTGGTCGCGGTCCATGGCCAGGGTGTATTGCGACAGGTCGTTGGTGCCGATGGACAGGAAGTCGGCGTGCTCGGCCAGTTGTTCGGCCTGCAATGCGGCGGCCGGGACTTCGATCATCACGCCGATTTCCGGACGTTGATTGATGCCCAGTTCCAGGCACAGCGCATCGACCCGCTGGCGGATGTGCAGCAGTTCGTCGACCTCCGTGACCATCGGCAACAGGATCCGGCAGCGCTGCAACGGACTGACTTGCAGCAGCGCGCGCAGTTGCTGATCGAGGATTTCCGGGCGGGCCTGGGCCAGGCGAATGCCGCGCAGACCCAGCACCGGGTTGGCTTCCACGGGCAGGGGCAGATAGTCGAGTTGTTTGTCACCGCCGACGTCGATGGTGCGGATGATCACCGACGTGTCGCCCATGGCATCGATCACGGCTTGATAGGCGGCGCGTTGCTCTTCGACGTCCGGCGCTGTGTGGCGATCAACGAACAGGAACTCGGTGCGCAACAGGCCGACGCCGTCGGCGCCGTTGGCAAACGCATCGGCCGCTTCGTGACTGGAGGCGACGTTGGCAACCACTTCGATAACTACGCCATTGCGGGTTTCCGCCGGCAGATGGGCTTGAGCTTGCTGGGCATCGCGCCGTTGTTGGCGGTCGATCTGCGCCTGGCGGACTTCGGCCAGTCGTTCGGTATTCGGCGTCAGTTCGAGGCGACCGCCGTCGGCGTCGAGGACCACCGATTGGCCTTGCGCCTGGTCGAGCAGCGCCGAGCCCAGTGCGACCATGCACGGCAGGCCTTTGCCCCGGGCCAGAATCGCCACATGGGAAGTCGCGCCCCCTTCGGCCATGCACAAACCGGCGACGCCTTGCGCGCTCAATTGCAGCAGATCCGAGGGCGTCAGTTCGTGGGCGGCGACGATGGCGCCGGCCGGCACGTCGTAATGCCAGGCTTCGCCGAGCAGGGCGCGGAGCACCCGCTGCTTGAGGTCGCGCAGGTCGTTGGCGCGCTCGGCCAGCAGCGGGCTGCCGGTGTTTTGCAGCACTTCGCATTGCGCGTCGATGGACTGGCTCCAGGCGTGAGTTGCCGCCGTACCGGTTTCAATCGATTGCTGGGCGGCGTCGAGCAGGGCCGGGTCTTCCAGCAAGGCCAGGTGCGCGGCGAAGATGGCTTCTTCGTCGGCATTGCGCTGCTTTTTCGCCTGGGCGAGGGTGCCGTCGATTTCGCTGCGAACTTGATTCAGCGCCGTGTCGAGGATCTGCAATTGTTGCTCGGGCTGATGATTACCGGAGTCCGCCGGCAGGCTGATCGCGTTCAGGCGAAACAGCGGCCCGCCGACCAGACCCGGTGCGGCGCAAACACCGTGCAACACGCCAGCTTCTGCCGGGCGATTGCGTGGAGTGGTGGCAACCGGTGAGGCGGTGTGATGATCTTCGGGCAGGGCGGTGGCCAATGCGGTGAGCAAGGCCTGCAACGCCGCCTGTGCGTCCGGGCCCTGGCAACTGACCTGCACTTCGTCCTGCTCGCCAATCGCCAGGCCCATCAAACCGATGAGGCTGTTGCACGGCGCCGATTTGCCGGCGAAATGCAGCTGCGACTGGCTCTTGAACCCTTGCGCGGTCTGGCGGATCAACGCCGCCGGGCGCGCATGCAGACCGCCGCGATGGGCGACCTGCACGTGACCGTGAACTTCCGGGCCGCCGAGTTCTTCTGTGTTCGCCGCTGCGGTGTGACGAGCGACGATGTGTAGCAGTGGCTCGCCCACCTTCACCGTTTTCAGGGTGATGGGGCGCGCCTGGAAATCCTGGCTGTTGGTCAGGATCAGCAGGCTGACCAGGCTTTTGCACTGGCGGCCGACCTTGTCCAGGTCATAGCGCAGCAGCGGCTGGCCATTGCTGACCCGCGCGCCTTCCTTGACCAGCATCGAGAACCCTTCGCCCTGCAACTCCACGGTGTCCAGGCCCAGGTGCAGCAACAGCTCGGCGCCGTTGTCGGCGCGCACGGTCAGTGCATGGCCGGTGCGGGCGACGTGGATCACCACGCCGGCGCAGGGCGAGTACAAAGTGTCGTTCAGCGGGTCGATGGCAATGCCGTCGCCCATCGCGCCGCTGGCGAACACCGCGTCCGGGACTTTGGCGAGCGTGAGCACCGGGCCGCTGAGCGGGGCGCTTAAAGTCAGCTCTTTATTGTTGTTGTGCATGGCTCGGTCTCATCAGGAAAACGTTCGGTTCGGACTTAGTGCGTACGAGTGACTTTGCTCAGGTGTCGCGGCTGATCCGGGTCCATGCCACGGGCCACGGCCAGACCGGCCGCCATCACGTAGAAACTCTGGATCGCCAGGATCGGATCGAGGGCCGAGTGTTCGGCACGGCTCAGGGTCAGGTCGCGTTCGCTCACGTCGTCCGGCGCAGCCAGCAGCACGCGGGCGCCACGCTGGCGCATCTCGGCTGCCAGGCTCAGCAGACCGGCCTGTTCGGCACCGCGCGGGGCGAATACAAGCAGCGGGTAGTGTTCGTCGATCAGGGCCATCGGGCCGTGACGGACTTCAGCGCTGCTGAAGGCTTCGGCCTGGATCGCCGAGGTTTCCTTGAATTTCAGCGCGGCTTCCTGGGCAATGGCGAATCCGGCGCCACGGCCGATCACCATCAGGCGTTCGCAATCGCGCAGGGCGTCGATGGCCAGGCTCCAGTCCTGTTGCGCAGCTTCGCGCAGGCCCTCGGGCAGGGCGTTGTGCGCTTCCAGCAATTCGCTGTCTTCTTTCCAGTGGGCGATCAGACGGGCGCTGGCGCTGAGGGTGGCGATGAAACTCTTGGTCGCGGCGACGCTGCTTTCGGTACCGGCCAGCAACGGCAGGCTGAATTCACACGCGGCCTCCAGCGGCGAATCGGCGGCGTTGACCATCGACACGCTGAGGGCGCCGCGTTTGCGCAGCAGACGCAGGCTATTGACCAGATCCGGGCTCTGGCCCGACTGGGAAAACGCGAACGCGACCTGACCGCTGACCTTTAACGGCGCCTGTTGCATGGTCACCACCGACATCGGCAACGACGCCACCGGCACGCCAAGTTGCTGCATGGTCAGGTAGGCGAAGTAGCTCGCCGCATGGTCGGAGCTGCCACGGGCAACGGTCATCGCCACTTGCGGCGGCTGACGGCGCAGGCGTCCGGCGATCTCGATCATTTGCGGGTCGAGCTGTTGCAGTTGGGCTTGCACGGCCTCGAACGAGGACAGCGCCTCCTCAAGCATTTTTGAAGTCAATGTCTTCTCCTTCGACCATGACGGCGGTCAGTGTGAGTGAGCGATCCAGCCGCACGCAGTCGGCCCAGGCGCCAGGTGCAAGGCGCCCGCGTTCGGTGATGCCGAGGTAGTCGGCGGGGAATTGCGAAAGACGTTGCGAGGCCTCGGCGATCGGCAGACCGATCTTCACCAGATTGCGCAGAGCCTGATCCATGGTCAGGGTGCTGCCGGCCAGGGTGCCGTCGGGCAGGCGCACGCCGCCCAGGCATTTGGTGACGGTGTGGCTGCCGAGCTTGTACTCGCCGTCGGGCATGCCGGCGGCGGCGGTCGAGTCGGTGACGCAATACAGGCATGGGATCGAGCGCAGGGCCACGCGGATCGCGCCAGGATGCACGTGCAGCAAGTCCGGAATCAGCTCGGCGAATTTGGCATGGGCCAGCGCCGCGCCGACGATGCCCGGTTCGCGGTGATGCAGCGGGCTCATGGCGTTGTAAAGGTGGGTGAAACTGGTAGCGCCGGCTTCGAGGGCGGCGACGCCTTCCTCGTAACTGCCGAGGGTGTGGCCGATCTGCATGCGGATGCCACGGCTGCTGAGTTCGCGAATCAAACCGTCATGGCCGGCGATTTCCGGGGCGATGGTGATTACCCGGATCGGCGCGAGTGCCAGATAGTCTTCGACCTCGGCCATCAACGCGGTGTGGGCGAAGTTCGGTTGGGCGCCGAGTTTGCCGGGATTGATGTAGGGGCCTTCGAGGTGAACGCCGAGCACCCGGGCGGCGCCTTTCGGACGCTGTTCGCAGAACTCGCCGACCTCCTTGAGCACGCTGGCAATCTCGGCACTCGGCGCGGTCATGGTGGTGGCCAGCAGCGAGGTGGTGCCGAAGCGCACGTGGGTCTTGGTGATGGTCTCGAACGCGCTGGCGCCTTCCATGATGTCCTTGCCGCCACCGCCGTGGACGTGCAGGTCGATGAAACCCGGCAGCAGATAGGGCAGGTCATTGGTCGCCGGATCGCAAGGCACGCCTTCGATCGACACGACTCTGCCGTGTTCGTGGATCAGCCGGCCGCGAATCCAGCCGTCAGCGGTGAGGATGTTGTCTTCAGACATTTCGCTTCTCTCGTTTGGCCTGGCTGCTGATCAGCGGCGAAGCTCTGCAACAAAGTCGTAGTAGTCGTTGCGGCAATAGGTGTCGGTGACTTCGATCGGCGTGTTGTCTTCCAGGTAGCCGACCCGGGTCATCAGCAGCATCGCGGTGCCGGGGGCGATGCCGACGAGTGCGGCGAACTCGTCCGAGGCGTTGATTGCCTGGATGTGCTGCAAGGCGCGCACGATCGGTTTGCCGATGCCATCGAGGTGTTCGTAGAGGGAATCGCCCACCACTTGCGGCTTGGGCATGATCGAGGCGGGCAGGGTGCTCATCTCGATGGCCATCACGGTGTCGTCCGCTTTGCGCAGGCGTTTCATGCGCGCAACCTTGTCGTTCGGTGACAGGCCGAGGCGGATCAGTTCTTCGTGGGTCGGCAGGGTGATTTCCCGCTCCAGCCATTGCGAGCTGGGCACGAAACCCTTGAGGCGCAGCATTTCGCTGAACCCCGACAGGCGCGACAGCGGTTGTTCAAGGCGTGGAGTGATGAAGGTGCCGGAACCTTGCAGGCGGCGGATCAAACCTTGATCGAGCAGGACTTCCAGCGCCTTGCGGGCGGTGACCCGGGAAATCCCCAGCATTTCGCTGAGATTGCGCTCCGACGGCATCGCCTGTTCGGCTTTCCACTGGCCGGCATGAATCGCCGCTTCCAGATTGCGCGCCAGTTGCAGGTACAGCGGCGTCGGCTGGGAGTCGTCTGGGCGTAGGGCGTGGAGGTCATTCATGTAAGGCATTTCCGGCGCTGGTATAGGATTGTTGTCGCTCGGTAGTCGGGCGAAAACTAATACCACTTGCATACCATGTCAACGCGTCGGAAAGGCCTGTAGTCCTTTGGATTCGGGTGTTTCAGGGTGGGTGGTTTCAAGTGGTATTAGAGGTGGGGGCTGGAAAGCAAAAGATCGCAGTCTGCGGCAGTTCTGGCGGATGAAAGTGGTATCACCGTTCAGAGGTTGCCGCAGGCTGCGATCTTTTGAATTTATTTTTTGCGAGCGACCAATGGTCGGGAGAAAGGGCCGCTTGGCGGCCCTCGCTAGGAGCGTGCTCCCAAGTGACAGAATCAGGGGCGGATTTCGATCATCGTGCCGTCCGGCACCAGGTTCCAGACTTCGCGCATGTCGACGTTGCGCATGGCGATGCAGCCGTCGGTCCAGTCCAGGGTGTGGAACAGTTGTTCCGGGTTGTCCTCGGAGTCCGGCGTGCCGTGGATCATGATCATCCCGCCAGGCTCGACGCCTTCGCGGCGGGCGCGGGCGGAGTCGCTGATGTTCGGGTAGGAGATGTGCATCGACAGGTTGAATTTGTCGCTGGTCTTGCGCCAGTCGATCCAATAGAAACCTTCCGGTGTGCGCTTGTCGCCTTCAATCAGTTTCGGGCCTTTTTTCGCACCTTTGCCCAGGGAGATGCGATAGCTCTTGAGTGGCTTGCCGTCGGCGATCAACTGCAGTTGATGAGCCGATTTGAGCACCAGTACTTTTTCGATGAGCGGGGTGTTCGAAGGCGTCACGGTGGTCACGAATGACGCTTGGGAGACGGTGACGAACGACAGGCAGAACAGGGCAAGCAACCAGCGCATTGAAACGATTCCCCAGAAATGAAGCAGATACTTTATTTATAGATAGTGTGCAGGCGCTGTCGCGGGCTGCGTCAGCCGGTTATCGGCCGGCCGCCGTCGAAATCAAGTGATGGCCGGTTGCGCGAGCGGCGGGATCGATTCGGAGCGAACCGGATAGACTTCGACGCGCCGGTCCGCAAAGAAACATTCCAGGGTGCGGCCCACCGTGCGGAAGGCCAGTTCGTCCCAGGGAATGTCTTCCTCGTCGAACAGTTGCACTTCCAGGCTTTCGGGGCCGGCGGCGAAATCCAGGTCCGCCAGCTCGGCGCGGAAAAACACATGCACCTGACTGATGTGTGGCACGTCGATCAGGGTGTAGATGCTCAGGTTGCGCACCCGGGCGCAGGCTTCTTCGGCGGTTTCGCGGATGGCGGCCTGCTCGATGGTCTCGCCGTTCTCCATGAACCCGGCGGGCAGCGTCCAGTAACCGAGGCGTGGCTCGATGGCGCGGCGACACAGCAGGACTTTGCTGCCCCAGGTCGGCACGCAACCGGCCACGATATTGGGGTTCTGGTAGTGAATCGTCTGACAGCTGTCGCAGACGAATCGCAGCCGCGAGTCGCCTTCGGGAATGCGCTGGGTCACCGGGTTGCCGCACTGGCTGCAAAATTTCATGCTGGGGTTCCTGAATGCTGCGCCTATCTTGGCGTGCAGCGGTGTCAGTCGGCAAGTTGTCGTTTCGCGACATGACGCCCGTTCGGGGCTTGGGCGGTCGCAATGATTGGTGCATGATGCAGGGTAAGGCACCGATCGAGAACACTTATGCTGGACGAGCTACTGCACCGGGTAAGCAATCACACGCCGCGCACGCTGGAGACCGACGCGCGTTTCCCCGAGGCCGCTGTCCTGGTGCCGATTACTCGCAGTGACGAACCCGAACTTGTCCTCACCCTGCGCGCCAGCGGGCTCTCGACCCACGGCGGCGAAGTCGCCTTCCCCGGTGGACGGCGGGATCCGGAAGACCCGGACCTGATCTTCACCGCCCTGCGTGAAGCCGAAGAGGAAATCGGCCTGCCGCCGGGACTGGTCGAAGTGATCGGTCCGATCAGCCCGCTGATTTCCCTGCATGGCATCAAGGTCACGCCGTATGTCGGGGTGATTCCCGATTTTGTCGAATACCAGGCCAATGATGCCGAGATCGCTGCGGTGTTCAGTGTGCCGCTGGAATTCTTCCGCAAGGATCCGCGCGAACACACCCATCGCATCGACTATCAGGGTCGCAGTTGGTACGTGCCGAGCTATCGTTACGGCGAATACAAGATCTGGGGGCTGACGGCGATCATGATCGTCGAGTTGATCAACCTGCTCTATGACGCCAAAATCAGCCTGCATCAGCCGCCTAAAAGCTTTATCAATACCTGAAGCCATCGTTCGAATGGCCAGCCATCGTGAGCCCTGAGGAAAACAAGATGAAATACCGCCTGGGCGACGCCCGTGTCGAAACCCATCCGCAGAGCTGGGTCGCCCCCAACGCCGTGCTCGTGGGCAAGGTCAAACTGGAAGAGGGCGCCAACGTCTGGTTCAACGCCGTACTACGCGGCGACAACGAACTGATCCTGATCGGCAAGAACAGCAACGTGCAGGACGGCACGGTGATGCACACCGACATGGGCTATCCGCTGACCATCGGCACCGGCGTGACCATCGGCCATAACGCCATGCTCCACGGCTGCACGGTCGGCGACTACAGCCTGATCGGCATCAACGCGGTCATCCTCAACGGCGCGAAGATCGGCAAGAACTGCATCATCGGCGCCAATTCGCTGATCGGCGAAGGCAAGGAAATTCCTGACGGTTCGCTGGTGATGGGCTCGCCGGGCAAGGTCGTGCGCGAACTCACCGAGCCGCAGAAGAAGATGCTCGAAGCCAGTGCCGCGCACTATGTGCATAACTCCCAGCGCTACGCGCGCGATCTGGTCGAGCAGGAAGAATGACGACCCCGGAAAGACCTGTCGCCTCGCCGTGCGTGAGCATTTGCGCGCTGGACGAGGATGACATTTGCACCGGTTGTCAGCGCACAGTCGAGGAAATTACTCGCTGGAGCCGGATGACGAATGATGAACGTCGGGTTGTACTCGGACTCTGTCATGAGCGGGCGAAGGCCAGTGGTCTGGTCTGGATGATCGGCAAAACGCCGGGGCAATAACCGATTTGATTGGCGCCATCGAAGGGCTGAAGTAACCTGTGCGCCAAATTGACAGGTCACGCCCATGATTTTCCTCATCGCTTACATCAGCAGCGTCGTGCTGATCAACTTCGCCTTCTCCACGGCGCCGCATCTGGACATCATCTGGTCGGCCTGGGGCGGACTGGTGTTCGTGCTGCGCGACATGGTGCAAATCCGCTTCGGCCACGGCGCGATTGTGGCGATGCTGGCGGCGCTGGTGCTGTCCTATGTCACGTCCGATCCGTCGATTGCGCTGGCCAGCGCCACGGCATTCGCGGTCTCCGAGTGCATTGACTGGCTGGTGTTCACCATCACCAAGCGCCCGTTGCGGGACCGCTTGTGGATCAGCTCGGCGCTGAGCATTCCCCTCGACACCTTCATCTTCTTCGGCATGATCGACCTGCTCACGCCGCCGGTGCTTATCACCGCGCTGGCCTCGAAGTTCGCCGGTGTGACTGCGGTCTGGCTGATCATGGCCTGGCGTGAACGCAAACAGGCTGTCGCCGGCTGAAGCCAAACCCTCAGGTTCATGTAAAATGCCGCGCTTTCTCCCCATGGAAAGCGCGTCTGGCGTTGCTTTCCTCGATGATCCGCTTCTTTGAGGACCTGAGATGACCCGTATCGGAACTCCATTGTCGCCGACCGCGACCCGCGTATTGCTGTGTGGCTGTGGTGAGCTGGGCAAGGAAGTGGTGATCGAGCTGCAACGCCTGGGCGTTGAAGTGATCGCCGTTGACCGTTACGCCAATGCGCCGGCCATGCAGGTCGCCCATCGCAGCCATGTGATCAACATGCTCGACGGCGCCGCCCTGCGTGCCGTGATCGAAGCCGAGAAACCGCACTTCATCGTGCCGGAAATCGAAGCCATCGCCACCGCCACCCTGGTCGAACTGGAAGCCGAAGGCTTCACCGTGATCCCGACCGCTCGCGCCGCGCAACTGACCATGAACCGCGAAGGCATCCGTCGTCTGGCCGCCGAAGAGCTGGATCTGCCGACCTCGCCGTACCACTTCGCCGACACCTTCGAGGACTACAGCAAGGCTGTTCAGGACCTGGGTTTCCCGTGCGTCGTCAAACCGGTGATGAGTTCCTCGGGCAAGGGCCAGAGCCTGCTGCGCAGCGCCGATGACGTGCAGAAAGCCTGGGATTACGCCCAAGAGGGCGGTCGCGCCGGCAAAGGTCGCGTGATCATCGAAGGCTTCATCGATTTCGACTACGAAATCACTCTGCTGACCGTGCGTCACGTTGGCGGCACCACGTTCTGTGCGCCGGTCGGCCACCGTCAGGAAAAGGGCGACTATCAGGAATCCTGGCAGCCACAGGCCATGAGCCCGGTGGCGCTGGCTGAATCCGAGCGTGTAGCCAAAGCCGTGACCGAAGCGTTGGGTGGTCGTGGCCTGTTCGGTGTCGAGCTGTTCATCAAGGGCGATCAGGTGTGGTTCAGCGAAGTGTCGCCGCGTCCGCATGACACCGGTCTGGTGACCCTGATTTCCCAGGATCTGTCGCAGTTCGCACTGCACGCCCGGGCGATCCTCGGTCTGCCGGTGCCACTGATCCGTCAGTTCGGCCCATCGGCCTCGGCGGTGATTCTGGTGGAAGGCCAGTCGACCCAGACCGCATTCGCCAACCTCGGCGCTGCACTGAGCGAGCCGGATACCGCGCTGCGTCTGTTCGGCAAGCCTGAAGTCAATGGTCAGCGCCGCATGGGTGTTGCGCTGGCCCGTGACGAATCGATTGAAGCCGCTCGCGCCAAGGCGACCCGTGCTTCTCAGGCTGTTGTTGTAGAGCTGTAATCACGCCATCTGATCGCTCCCGCCCACGCGGGAGCGATCAGGGCATTTACGACACCTGATTCAAATCGTTATTGCGCGTTTCCTTCAGGCACAGCACAGCGATCAGGCTGAGCACCGCGGCCGCCGACACATACCCGCCGACGTAACTCAAACCACCCATCGCCACCAGTTTCTGCGCAAAGAACGGCGCCGCCGAGGCTCCGACAATCCCGCCGAGGTTGTAGGCTGCCGATGCACCGGTATACCGGACATGCGTCGGAAACAGTTCCGGCAGCAGCGCGCCCATCGGGGCGAATGTCACCCCCATCAGAAACAGCTCGATGCACAGGAATAGCGCCACGCCCCAGGTCGATCCCTGAGTCAGCAGCGGCTCCATCAGAAACCCGGAAAGAATTGCCAGCAGACCGCCGACGATCAGCACCGGCTTGCGCCCGTAACGGTCACTGGCCCAGGCTGACAGCGGCGTCGCGGCTGCCATGAACAGCACCGCGAAACAGAGCAATCCGAGGAAAGTCTCGCGGCTGTAACCCAATGTGGATACGCCGTAGCTCAGGGAAAACACGGTCGAGATGTAGAACAGCGCATAGCAGACCACCATGGCGGCGGCGCCCAGCAGCGTCGGTGCCCAGTATTGGCTGAACAGCTCGACCAGCGGCACTTTCACTCGCTCCTGACGGGCGATGGCATTGGCGAACACCGGGGTTTCGTGGAGCTTGAGGCGCACGTACAACCCGACCATCACCAGCGCCGCACTGAGCAGAAACGGAATCCGCCATCCCCAGCTGCGGAATTGCTCATCATTGAGCGTCATGGCCAGCGTCAGGAACAGACCGTTGGCCGCCAGAAAGCCAATCGAAGGGCCGAGTTGCGGGAACATGCCGAACCACGCCCGTTTGCCTTTCGGGGCGTTTTCGGTGGCCAGCAGCGCCGCGCCGCCCCATTCGCCACCCAATCCCAGGCCCTGGCCGAAGCGCAGCACGCAAAGCAGGATTGGCGCCCAGGCCCCGATGCTGTCGTAGCCTGGAAGCACGCCGATCAGCGTGGTGCAGACACCCATCAGCAGCAGCGAAGCGACCAAAGTCGATTTGCGCCCGATTCGGTCGCCGAAGTGGCCGAACAGCGCCGAACCCAAAGGTCGGGCGAGGAAGGCGATACCGAAGGTCAGGAATGCCGAGAGCATCTGCGCCGTACCGGAGGTTTGCGGGAAGAACACCGGTCCGATCACCAGCGCAGCGGCGGTGGCGTAGACGTAGAAGTCGTAGAACTCGATGGCCGTGCCGATGAAACTCGCCGTGGCCACGCGGGTGGCGGAGTTGGCCGGTTGGGCAGGCGTGGTGTCGCTGTAAGCGGTACTGGTCGTCATGCGGTGATCCCTGACAGTCATGAGCTCCGTTGGAGCGAATTATTATGGTCGAACACCCAGGGATGTGGGATGAGGCGCGAGCGCTGCTTCAGGTAGGAACAGTCGTCGGTGTGATGCGGATATTGCCGATGAACCGGCCGGAACTTGTTGGGTGCGGGGTAAGCACGCGGTTCGGCGGGGCTTGGGTAAGCATCGCGATTATAGGAAGGTGGCTAACGATTGAACAAGGGGCTGTCTAGCGCGCCGTTACCAGCGCCGGAACGGAAGTGGTGTGCCAGATCAGGACTTTGCTCACCCGGTTCTCTTCGGTTTCGAGAATTTCCAGCCGGTAGCGGCCGATCTTCAGGCAGACCGCGCTTTCCGGGATGGTTTCCAGCGCTTCGGTGACCAGGCCATTCAGGGTCCGGGGGCCGTCGCTGGGCAGGTGCCAGCCCAGACATTTGTTCAGCTCGCGGATCGAAGCGGCGCCATCGATCACCATGCGGCCATCGGCTTGCGGGTGGATATGCGGATTGTCGAGGCTGTGTTCGCTTTCGAATTCGCCGACGATCTCTTCGAGAATGTCTTCCAGAGTGACGATACCGAGGACTTCGCCGTACTCGTCCACCACCATGCCCAGACGCCGCTGCTGCTTGTGGAAGTTCAGCAGTTGCAGTTGCAGCGGGGTGCTTTCAGGGACGAAATACGGCTCATAACTGGCTGCCAGCAACGCTTCGCGGGTCAGGTTGCCATTGTCCAGCAGGTGCCGGATCTGGCGGGTGTTGAGCACCGCTTCGACCTGATTGATATCGCTGTGGAAGACCGGCAGGCGAGTGCGCTTGTTGTGGCGCAATTGCTCGATGATCTCTTCAATCGGGTCATCAAGATTGATGCCGTCGACATCGCTGCGCGGCACCAGAATGTCGTTGACCGTAATGTTGTCCAGTGCATGGATGCCTGCAACCGGGTGCGGGCGCACTGGATGATCCGGATCGTCATGACGCTCCGCCGGCACATCGTCTTCGCTCTGTTGCACCACTTGGGCCTTGCGGATGAAGGGGCGCATCAGCAAACCACTGATGCGGCTGAGCAACCAGGCAAGCGGGTAAACCACCTTCAGCGGGACCGCCAGCAGCGTATTGCCGAACGCCAACACCGCATCCGGATAACGCTGGGCGAGGGCGCGGGGAAAGTAGTCGGCAAAAACCAGCAGCAGGGCGCCGGCGCCGAGGCAAGCCGCCCAGGGGCCGTTTTCTTCACAGAGAAAGATTGCCAGCAGGGTGGCCAGAATGACGGCGAGGGCGCGGCACAGGGTATTGCAGAGGATCAAGCTGTCGAGCGGGAAGCTGAGCTTCGCCAGCGGCTTGTCGCTGGCCCGCGATGCGGTGCGTTGCGCGAGCAGGTGCTGTTGCGCCGCTTCGACGGCGGTAAACAGCCCCGACCAGAGAATCAGCAGGACAAATACTGCGAGCATCGGCCCTATGGGCAAACCGTCCATTTATGCCGCCCGTCAGATGTGCAGGATGTATTCACGGACCAGTTTGCTGCCGAAATACGCGAGCATCAGCAGGCAGAAACCGGCGAGGGTCCAGCGGATTGCCTTGTGGCCGCGCCAGCCGAGGCGGTTACGGCCCCACAGCAGGACGCTGAACACGATCCACGCCAGGCAGGCCAGCAGGGTTTTATGCACCAGGTGCTGGGCAAACAGGTTCTCGACGAACAGCCAGCCGGAGATCAGCGACAGCGACAGCAACGTCCAGCCGGCCCAGAGGAAGCCGAACAACAGGCTTTCCATGGTTTGCAGCGGCGGGAAGTTCTTGATCAGCCCGGACGGGTGCTTGTGCTTGAGCTGATGATCCTGCACCAGCAGCAACAAGGCCTGGAACACCGCGATGGTGAACATGCCGTAGGCGAGGATCGACAGCAGGATGTGCGCAAGGATGCCCGGTTCTTCATCGATGACCTGCACCGTGCCGGTCGGCGCGAATTGCGCCAGCAGCACCGTGATCGCACCCAGCGGGAACAGCAGCACCAGCAGGTTTTCCACCGGGATCCGCGAGCAGGCCAGCAGGGTGAGGGCGATGACGGCCGCAGCAATCAGGCTCGAGGCGCTGAAGAAATCCAGGCCCAGGCCGATCGGCGTCAATAAATGGGTAAGCAGGCTGGCGCTGTGGGCCAGCACGGCGAGGACGCCGAGCGAGACCAGCAGGCGCTTGTTGGCCTTGGCGCCAGTGGCCAGGCGGGTGCCCTGATAGAGGGTCGCAGCGGCATAGAGAAGGGCGGCGGCGAGGGTGGTCAGCAAACTCGGTGACAAGGGGAGCATAAATCCTGTTAGGCAAGCCCGAAAGGGGCTGAGTTTGGCATAGAACCGCCATTGCACGAAAGACCGGCAAGCTGACAGCGAGGTGTCCGCCAGACGCAGTCTTCGCTATAATCCGCGACCTGCCCACGCCGCAGGCTCGCCGAGCACATGTTGATTCCGGTCTGGGCCGCCATTATCCCGGTCTACACAGGGCCTGAAAGGATCGCGCAATGTTTGAAAACTTAACCGACCGTCTCTCGCAGACGCTGCGCCATGTCACCGGCAAGGCGAAGCTGACCGAGGACAATATCAAAGACACCCTGCGCGAAGTGCGCATGGCGTTGCTCGAAGCCGACGTCGCCCTGCCGGTGGTCAAGGACTTCGTCAATTCGGTCAAGGAACGCGCTGTCGGCACCGAGGTGTCGCGCAGCCTGACGCCGGGCCAGGCGTTCGTGAAGATCGTCCAGGCCGAACTCGAAAGCCTGATGGGCGCGGCCAACGAAGACTTGAACCTGAGCGCAGTGCCGCCCGCCGTCATTCTGATGGCCGGTCTACAGGGCGCGGGTAAAACCACCACCGCCGGCAAACTGGCGCGCTTCCTTAAGGAGCGCAAGAAGAAGTCGGTCATGGTCGTGTCGGCGGACATCTATCGTCCTGCGGCTATTAAACAGCTGGAAACCCTGGCCAACGACATCGGCGTGACGTTCTTCCCGTCCGACCTGAGCCAGAAGCCGGTCGACATCGCCAGCGCAGCTATTAAAGAAGCAAAACTGAAATTCATCGACGTGGTCATCGTCGACACCGCCGGTCGTCTGCACATCGACGAAGAGATGATGGGCGAGATCAAGGCGCTGCACGCCGCGATCAATCCGGTTGAAACCCTGTTCGTGGTTGACGCCATGACCGGTCAGGACGCGGCCAACACGGCCAAGGCCTTCGGTGATGCACTGCCGCTGACCGGTGTGATCCTGACCAAGGTCGACGGTGATGCCCGTGGCGGCGCCGCGCTGTCCGTTCGCGCAATCACCGGCAAGCCGATCAAGTTCATCGGTATGGGCGAGAAGAGCGAAGCGCTCGATCCGTTCCACCCTGAGCGTATCGCTTCGCGGATCCTCGGCATGGGCGACGTGCTCAGCCTGATCGAACAGGCGGAAGCGACCCTCGACAAGGACAAGGCCGACAAGCTGGCCAAGAAGCTGAAGAAGGGCAAGGGCTTCGACCTCGAAGACTTCCGCGATCAGTTGCAACAGATGAAGAACATGGGCGGCCTCGGCGGGCTCATGGATAAACTGCCGAACATCGGTGGCGTCAATCTCTCGCAAATGGGCAACGCCCAGAACGCCGCAGAGAAGCAGTTCAAACAGATGGAAGCCATCATCAACTCCATGACCCCGGCCGAGCGCCGCGACCCTGAGCTGATCAGCGGCTCGCGCAAGCGCCGGATCGCCATGGGTTCCGGCACCCAGGTGCAGGACATCGGTCGCTTGATCAAGCAGCACAAGCAGATGCAGAAGATGATGAAGAAATTCTCCGCCAAGGGCGGAATGGCGAAAATGATGCGCGGCATGGGCGGAATGTTGCCCGGCGGCGGCATGCCAAAGATGTAAAGACTTCGCCGGTCGTCGCACCGGCGCAGACCCCGCAAGGAAGCGGGATCCACAGCAAACCCGCACTCGGCGGGAGCTGACCGGCCGTTTTGAACGACGGCCCCATATGCAAATCTGCACGGCATGCCACAGGCGCCGGAAAAAGTCATTTGCAAAAGTCCGGATATTCCTTAGAATATGCGGCCTTTCGGGCACCCATGCCCGCTGTGCATTTAGATTTGCAGCACCGACTACAGGAACGATGTTCACATGCTAACAATCCGTCTTGCCCTTGGCGGCTCCAAAAAGCGCCCGTTTTACCACCTGACCGTAACCGACTCCCGCAACCCGCGTGACGGTTCCCACAAAGAACAGGTTGGTTTCTTCAACCCTGTTGCCCGTGGTCAGGAAGTCCGTCTGTCCGTGAACCAAGAGCGCGTAGCCTACTGGCTGAGCGTTGGTGCACAGCCTTCTGAGCGTGTTGCTCAGTTGCTGAAGGAATCGGCTAAGGCTGCGGCCTGAGCAATATGAACGCGACGCCTGCTGTTGCCGATGATTTGATCGTTATTGGCAAAATTTATTCTGTTCACGGCGTTCGCGGCGAAGTGAAGGTTTATTCCTTTACTGATCCGACTGAAAACCTGTTGCAGTACAAAACCTGGACGCTCAAGCGCGAAGGCAATGTCAAACAGGTCGAGCTGGTCAGTGGACGCGGGAGCGACAAGTTCCTGGTCGCAAAGCTCAAGGGTCTTGATGATCGTGAAGAAGCTCGTCTTCTGGCTGGTTACGAGATCTGCGTGCCGCGCAATCTGTTCGCTGAATTGACCGAAGGCGAGTACTACTGGTACCAGCTGGAAGGTCTGAAGGTCATCGACACACTTGGGCAATTGCTCGGGAAAATCGATCATCTTCTGGAAACCGGCGCCAATGATGTGATGGTAGTCAAGCCTTGCGCTGGCAGCCTGGATGATCGCGAACGCCTGTTGCCCTATACGGAGCAATGCGTGTTGGCAGTTGACCTTGCAGCGGGCGAAATGAAGGTGGATTGGGACGCGGACTTCTAAGCGTGGCTAACTTGCGCGTAGAAGTGATCAGTTTGTTTCCCGAGATGTTTTCCGCCATCGGCGACTACGGCATCACCAGTCGTGCGGTCAAACAGGGGCTCTTGCAGCTGTCCTGTTGGAATCCGCGGGATTACACGACGGATCGGCATCACACTGTGGACGATCGCCCGTTTGGCGGTGGTCCGGGCATGGTGATGAAGATCAAGCCC